>CAWJWO010000020.1:0-10145 GCA_963846585.1 uncultured Bacteroidota bacterium | reverse complement strand
AACCATTACAGTTACGATGCCTGGGGGCGACGGCGTGATCCCGTAACATGGAAGCTTTGCCCGGTAAACCCCGCAAGCGCTTCAATAGGTGGAAGCATGCTGGCCATGCAGCCAAGGTTTGACAGGGGTTACACGGGACAGGAGATCATGGCGGGGTTTGGCCTGATTAACATGAACGGCCGCATGTACGACCCGTACCTGCAAAGGTTCCTCAGCCCGGATAATGAGATACAGGCTCCGGGAGATGCACAAAGCTATAACAGGTATACGTATTGCATGAACAACCCACTGATGTATACCGATCCTTCAGGTTACACGTGGTTCACACAGCTGGGAAACTGGCTTGGAAGCACGGGCAGGACAATTGCAGAGGTAGCAGTCGGAATAGGGGTGGGCATTGCTGTGACTGCATTGACCGGCGGATTAGACCTTATAACTGTCGGTGTACTTTGTGGTATGGCAGCCGGAGCTTCATCAGGAGCATTGAGCACTGCATTTAGCGGGGGCAATTTTAATGATTACCTGAATGCGATTGCACAAGGGGCTTCATATGGAGGAATAACAGGTTTGGCTTCAATAGGTGCGATAACAGCTATTGGTTATGCGATACAAGGGATTGGAGATGCCATTGGAACAGGATGGGATGAATTAGGAAATATCGCAGTTAGTCAACCATATCCCAATGAGGGAACATTAGCATTATGGAATGAAAGTAATAATAATTGGTTATCAGTAGTATATCGAACTATTTCAAATATAGGAAGTGATGCTTCAAGTGCAACGAGTTCAACTATTTCAAGTATTGCAAGTAGTTCTTTATCTGTAGCATCAGCTTCTGGGTTAGCGGCAACTCTGGGAAATCAGGCTTTGTATGCATGTACTAATTATACAGATTTAATTACTTCGGGAAATGGTAATACTTATAGACCCAATACAAAGAATATAAAAACTGCACAAGATGCATATAATGAAATATACAACATGCAATCAGGTCAAACTATGCAAGGTTCTAGCATTGACAAAAGACTATTTAATTTTTATCTAACACGAGATGATCAAGGTTTTCATCTTAAATCTAAACTGCCTTCTTTCTTGATTCCAGGATACGATGATGATAATACATTTACTTTACAAAAGGAAATGTGGGGCAATCTTGAAGTTATAAAGATGACTGTAACTTCAAAAAGTGGTAATTTTATTGAATATATTCACAATGATGCATCTACATTTAATTCAAAAATTCCCCCTTCACCTTATAAATTTGGTGGATTATTTCAACTAGGTAATGGAAAATGGTAATATTATGAAAACAGAGGATAAAAAAAGATTAATAATTCTAATATTAAAACTTACAGCTTTTTCATCAATCTTATTTATTATTTTTATAGAAATAATAGGGATATTAATGCGTTTTATTTTTCCGCATAAACAAACATTAAATATTGGCCCAGGTATTTTTACACCTATATTAATTTTCATTTATATTCTAATACAAGTACTTATTTGTGTAATTAAAATAATCAAATATCAAAACGACTTTATCAAAAAAATAGCCTGGATATTCTTACTTGTTATATACATAATGTTTTTAGTATATTTTCTACATTTTTTTTTGTAAATATTGTGGAAGTTGGGTTGCAGTTTCAGTCGTAAAAGCAAAAAACATATTCTCAATATTGAAAATAGTATGTAAAGCAAGGAATTATAAGCAAAACACAGGCAACATAAAAAAACTATGGCAGGGTTGATTGATTTTAATGAAATGGTAAATCAAGAGAAAAGTATTTAAACAAAAAATCACTGCAGATTAATATTGATTTCTTCTGTTTTCCGTACTTTTTCGGGACACCTTCTAAAACCCTTGTAAATTAAGGAAAGTTTTTTTAATTTGGTGTCCCGAAATTTTATTTTTTGTACATCCGTAGGAAACCCAACCACTCTGGAAGTGCATCAATTCAAGTAATTCAGAAGGTTAGAGGTAATTATAAAGTGTTAAAAACGATAGGTTCTGCCACAACACATCAGGAAATTGAGCAATTAGAAAATCAAGCCTGCGAAGAGATAGAAAAACTAACAGCTCAGCCAAAATTATTTTTAGGACCTGGTGATACAGCAATAAATCAGGCATTTGCTATTCTAAATTATGCAAATATACGAACCCTTTTGGCATCTGGTAGTTTTATTTTATTTGCCTTACGCACCTGTATTGTTTTATATACAACCTCATCCATTAAATTTAGTACTGTAGCTGCATCAATAATCTCCTGGAATTTTCTCTCTTCATCAGGAGTAATCCCTGGAAATCCAAGAAGTTCAATTTTATTGATAATGGAAATGTAAAATACCCGATTAATAATTTTATCAATCTCATTAAGTGCTTTTTGAGGCAGAACTTCACCAATATACTCAATAATTGAATTGGTGTCAACTAAATAGTTCTTTCACATTCGTTACGCATTTGTTCGAGTTGTTCATTAAGCTCAATGGCTCTTTCTTTGGAAATAGCCCCTCTTATCCTTTCAGAAAGTTTTTGTTTAGGGTGTTTTCTTAACTGTTCTAATTCTTCGAGTTCTTTTTGTATCCTGTCCCAATCGGTTAAAGCAAGGAGTACAGCATTTTTATGACCGTTTATGTCAGTAATGTATTGTACGTTCATGGTATTAAAATTTAATGTGTTGCATATGCCTGACGAGTTCTGAAATCTCTTAATACAGCATCAATATTGTAGAGCAGGTGCCTTTTATCGGTTTTTCATTAATACAAAAATAAGTGTTATTTATTTGTTATACAAATATTTGATGTTTATTTTTTTGTTTATGCACTTTATAATGGTACGATAAAATATAAGCGCACAATAATTTATGCACCAACGGGAGTTTGTGCAGTATACCAGGATAGCGGAAATGTGCAGGCTTTTTATTATATTCACACGGATTATATGGGATCATGGCTTGCGATAACAGATAATTCAGGCTCTTTGAAAAACCATTACAACTACGATGCCTGGGGGCGACGGCGTGATCCCGTAACATGGAAGCTTTGTCCTATAAACCCCGCAAGCGCTTCAATCGGTGGAAGCATGCTGGCCATGCAGCCAAGGTTTGACAGGGGATATACAGGACATGAACAAATGGCCGGGTTTGCCCTTATAAACATGAACGGGCGTATGTACGACCCATACCTGCAAAGGTTCCTGAGCCCGGATAATGAGATACAGGCTCCGGGAGATGCACAAAGCTATAACAGGTATACCTATTGCATGAACAACCCTCTGATGTATACCGATCCGAGCGGGTATACGTGGTTCACGCAGCTGGGCAACTGGCTGGGAAGCACGGGCAGGACAATAGCTGAAGTAGCAGTCGGAATAGGTGTTGGTATTGCTGTGACTGCATTGACCGGCGGATTAGACCTTATAACTGTTGGTGTACTATGCGGTATGGCAGCAGGAGCTTCATCAGGAGCATTGAGCACTGCCTTTAGCGGGGGCAATTTTAATGATTACCTGAATGCGATAACACAAGGAGCTACTATTGGAGGTTTAACAGGGTTTGCGACAAGTGCAGCTATGTATGGAATTAGTGCAGGTTGGCAAGCATTAGGAAATATAGAGGATGAAAGTGATGTTTCTAGTATAGATCAACCAATAAGGATAGGTAGGGGTACCAGTTTGTGGGGAAAATTATATTATTTTGTCAATAATATTGGAAAAGGTGCTGCAAACGTATCAATTTTAGGCACAACCAGCGGAGCATTAACAAGTGATGAATTATCAAGTGCACTTGCTTCATTAGGAACAAGGGCTGCATCGGGGTTAAATATGAACTTGTTGCCTCGGGCTACAATAAAACCAATGTATACAAACTCATCACTTAGTTTCGATGGAAGTACTTTAACTTGGAAAGATAATTATTCTGATGGAAGTCAAACAATTAGAGGAACTTGGTCTGCGCAATCAGGTCCTTACGGTAAGGGTCATTTACCAAATGGTTCATATACTGCCTCCAATTTGCAAAAAACTTCTACCAATGGTATGGTTAGAGACAATGTTGGATTTAAGTTATATTTAGATCCAGACTTTAATACTTCTCGTTTTAGTTTGTATATTCATCCAATGGGAGGTAATGGAACTTTAGGGTGCATTGGAATTACAGAACCTGCAGATATGCTCAATAAGTTTTATAACTGGATGTTCAATTATTTAAGTGATAATTCAAGCATTAATGTAACAGTTTCAGGATATTAATTTTTAGAAATGAAAAATGAAAAAAATTTTATTAATTGTTTTATTACTTACCATTAAATATGGTTTGTTGCAATCACAGGATATTAATAATTTATCATATTTGGCAAAGTTAAAAGGTAACTTATCATATAATACTGTGATAAATGACTCTATAATTTTTACTTTAACAACAAATGATACTTTTCTTTATGATAATGTACATCATAACGCTTTTATAAATGATGGAAGATTTGGTTATATTCCAGATTTTAAAGTTGAAAGAATTTCTGGCTCATATTTTAAATTTCAATATGTAATAAAAGATTTCATATTAGATAATAATGATGAAGCTAAAAAACAATCCAAAAGAATTGGAATTGATCTCCAGAAATTGTTAGATAGTGTAATTATGTATAAGAATGAGAATTCTTTTAAAAGATTATTTCTGTTAAACAAAAATTTTGATGGTGCCAGTGGAGAAACATATGGATTTATATTTTGGAAAGTCATTAATTATTGGAAGGATACTGAATTATATAATTTTTTAATTATACAAAATAATAAAATTAAAAAAGATTTTTGTAATTATATTGTTATGCCTTTTGTAACCTGGCCAATAGAAGATTACAAAACATATTATAAAATGTATTTTCCAAGAACCTGGGAAATTATTAGCAATGAAATTCATAAATAGATTTTGGTAAAATCACCAAGCCAAGAATTATTGTGGATTTTCTGACACAAAACCTGAAACATATAAGGGTTACGTTTTAAAGTACTGAGAACCTGCTTGACACAATTGTAATATCGTCTGCCTAAACCAGACTGTTGTTTGTTGTACCAAATGGTACTTTCAATAATATCCATCCTGGCAACCGGATCAATTTTTAATTTGTAACTCATAGGATTTTTTCAATATCCTTTTGCACTTCATCCCAATCAAGATAACTGTCTGGGTTATTCTGGTAATTGGCAAGACGCTGGTCCAATATTGCCTTGTGGGCATCTGTAAGTTCAAAGCTTTTGTTTTCTTCTTCCTGCACTTTGAAATGAAGGTTATTTAACAGTTCTTTAAAGAATTGTATTTTATTTTCCGGCACATAAAAAGTAAAAGGTCTCATAATTTGAGCGTTTTGTATCCCGAAAGCTTGTTTTGACTTTTTAAGTTCATCTCAGAGGTGATTTAAATAATGGTTATATAGAATTTAATGCAAAATTACGACATTTTGCCGAAAAAAAAACCATATCAATAACGAATTCGGGTATAATAATGGAGCTATTATATATAAACGCACAATAATATATGCTCCCTCGGGAGTTTGTGCAGTATACCAGGATAGCGGAAATGTGCAGGCTTTTTATTATATTCACACGGATTATATGGGATCATGGCTTGCGATAACAGATAATTCAGGCTCTTTGAAAAACCATTACAACTACGATGCCTGGGGGCGACGGCGAGACCCCGTAACATGGAAGCTTTGTCCTATAAACCCCGCAAGCGCTTCAATCGGTGGAAGCATGCTGGCCATGCAGCCAAGGTTTGACAGGGGATATACAGGACATGAACAAATGGCCGGGTTTGCCCTTATAAACATGAACGGGCGCATGTACGACCCATACCTG
Source organism: uncultured Bacteroidota bacterium (assembly GCA_963846585.1). Lineage (GTDB taxonomy): Bacteria > Bacteroidota > Bacteroidia > Bacteroidales > JAAUTT01 > JAAUTT01. Next base: position 4,294 of record CAWJWO010000020.1, on the reverse strand, counting down.
CAAAGGTTCCTGAGCCCGGATAATGAGATACAGGCTCCGGGAGATGCACAAAGCTATAACAGGTATACCTATTGCATGAACAACCCGCTTAGGTTTACCGATCCAACGGGATATACCTGGGGAATATTTAAATGGGTGGGTAATAACTGGCATTCAATTGTAACAGTTGCTGTAACTGTTGGGGTTACTATAGCTGTTGCTGCTATTTGTGCATCTACCTGCGGATTAGGAGCCGTGGCGATTGCTGCTATAGCCGGTGCGGCAGGCGGTTTTGCGGGTGGTGTTGTAGGGACGGCTTTAAATGGAGGCAACTTTGGTCAATGTTTATCAGCTGGTGGTTTGGGAGCACTTACCGGTGCGGTATTTGGAGCTGTTGGAGGTTTTGCTGCAACGTTGGCACCTCCCGGTGCACTTTGGGGAGCTGTATATGGAGCTTTAACCAGTGGCACGCTAGGTGGAATGAGTAGTTCTTTACAAGGAGGTTCGGTTTGGAGTGGTTTTGCTATGGGAGCTATTTTTGGAGGAATAGGTGGAGGAATAAGTGGGTATTTATCAGCACAGGCACAAGGTTTGGATCCATGGACAGGTGCAAAATTACCACCACCGCAAATTGATATATCAACTATAATTGCACTTCCTACAACTTCTACATCATTAAATACTGATGGTATGAGGATTCAAACATTACCAATAGATGATGAAGATGAAATGGAGCAAACCCCTGAAAATGTTTACCATTACACGAATAGTGAAAACATACCTGGTATTAAAGCTAGTGGGTTAAATCCTTCATCTGATGGTAATGTATATACAACACCCGATGGCTCATTAACTCCTAACAATGTTAATCAAGTTCTAAATTTAAGTCCTGGAGTTCGTAATGCAGTATATCAATTGAATGTACAAGGATTGTACAATGCAACTGGAATATTGCCTGCCGGGCCAGCAACACCAATATTAGGAGGATCTGGATATGAAATTAAATTTAATGTTGGCACAAATGGCAATATTCCAGCAGGGCCTTATTTAATTTTATTTAAATTTTAAAATGAACTCAAATATAAAGAGACAATTAGAAAAATCAATTGAAGAACTTAAAATTGGAAAATCAATTGAAATTGATGGACTTGCTATAGGCTTAGGTAGAAACAAAAATAATTTTAAAGAATTAACAAGGTTAAGGGTAATAGAATTTATCCTTTATGATGAGTTTAACACAATAAGTGGCAAAGATATCCCAAAATCAATTTTTAAACCACGACTAAATAAAATTAAAGAAAAGTTTAACGAATTTCTGGAAGAGTCCGAAGTTTTCAAAGATTTTGCGATAAAAGCGGGTATTGATTATTATTTAAATTTGGATTACCAGAGTGGATCAGTAATTTTATGTTGCGAAGAACATGGGGAATATAAGGAATATTTCTAATGTTAGCTTCCACGAATTTTGTGCTACTACAAATTAGAGTTATTGTTTTTTGAACGGATTTATGATAGTAAGTTTGTTTTCAATAACTTGGCCATCATGCATATCTTCTCTGTAAAGGGTATTGCAATCACTTTCTAAGGCAGTGTATCCCCCCGACCAACCCCATATATGAGGTCATAATCAAGCTTGGTAACTTTACCCCAAAAATAAAAACATGGGAAACAATTTAAGGGGAAAAAGCGAGAAAGAAAAATTTGCATTTGTAAAGTCCTGCATCGAAAGCGGAATGATAAAGAAAGTATATTGTAAAGAACACGGGGTAAGTTCAGCTACATTTTACAATTGGCACAAGAGATACAGGGAAACTGAATTAACTATTGACGAGAAATTTATTCCGGTCGTTATATCCTCACCGACCAAACAGCCTGAACAAACCATTGCAAAGAATATTGAAATCGAGATCAGCTATCCCAATGGAGTAAGAGTAAAATTAAATCAGGAAATGGATTTACCAATGTTGCGATCCCTGATCAGTTTACTGTAAAGGACTATGTTTTCGCTGACATCCACCCACCAATATTATTTATATTCATCCCCCACGGATATGCGTGGCGGTTTTGATTCTTTATGCGGGATTGTGCGTAACAAATTAGAACGTAATCCCACCTGTGGAGAAGTGTATGTTTTTTTTAACCGACGCCGGAACCAGGTAAAACTTCTTCATTGGGAAAACGGAGGTTTTGTACTTTACTGGAAAAGGTTGGAAAGAGGCAACTTTGAAATTCCGGTAATTACCGAAGGTAGCCTTGATTGGTCAAAACTTGTCATGATTATAGAAGGGTTATCGTTGAAGAATGTGACAATGCGTAAACGATATTTGTTAAAAAAAGGAGCTTAAAAGTGTTTTGATATAAGATTTTTTATAGAAACCGCAAGTATATATACATAATACATATGGTGATGTAATAAAAATCCTTTATTTTACAAGCATTACGGATGGTTGCATGATACCTTACCAGCCCATTAACCCATATACCGAAAAATTAAAACAGAAGAGATTTAACAGCTTCAAAAAAGGATTTTTTTCAGGGGTGTTTTATTAAATCAACGATCAAAAAATCAGGCTATTTTAAAGAAAAATAATCCATTAAAACGTTAATGAAATCAATACTTTTGGCTATATTTATGCTATGCAAACAGAGCAAAATATACCTCATGAATTTTTAAAAGAAAAACTTTTTCTTTTGGAAAATCTTGCTCAAAAAGAATTGGCAATTTCTAATCTTGCTGCTGAAATCACAAAACTAACTTCAACTATAGAAGATCAGAATGTAACAATAGAGGATCAGAATGTAACAATAGAGGATCAGAATGTAACAATAGAGGATCAGAATGTAACAATAGAGGATCAGAATGTAACAATAGAGGATCAGAATATTACGATAGAAGATCAGAAATTTCAAATAGCCCAGTTTCAAAGGATGCTCTTTGGTTCCAAACGGGAGCGTTTTGAATCGAATGAGCATCCAGACCAGCTAACGATCCCTTTTGAATTTGGGGATGAAAAGATAGAAGCGGTAATAGAAGCTGACAAGCAACAAATTAGCTATGAACGGACAAAACCTTCCAAGCCACACCCTGGACGTTTTGAAATACCATCCCATATACCAGTAGAAAAGGTACTGCTGGAACCAACAGAGGATGTTTCAGGTATGGATAAAATAGGCGAGCAAATCACCTCTGAATTAGAATATATTCCTGGAAGATTAAAGAGAATTGATTATATACGTGGCGTTTATATCACTAAAGAAGATGAAACAGGTGCTCAAAGACAGGTCATCGCCCCTTTGAATCGACCCATTCCAAAATGTATGGCCGGACCGGGTTTGCTTTCCAATATCACGGTAGATAAATTTGTATATCACATACCACTACACAGGAAAATACAAATGTTTAAACAAGAGGGTGTTCATGTTCCTGCCTCCACAATGGATTCATGGGTTAGCTTGACATCCAATCATATTCGTCTACTATATACAGTTCATAAGGCTTACGTTTTAGAAAACCCTTATTTGCAAGTAGACGAAAGCCCTATAAAAGTTCTGGATCGTGATAAACCGGGAGCCACCCATCAGGGATATATGTGGGTGTACAATGCACCAATGCAAAATGCGGTATTTTTCGATTATCACAAAGGAAGGGGACTGGATGCCCCATTAAAAAATCTAGCGACTTATAAAGGATATTTACAAACAGATGGGTATGCCGTTTACGAACACTTTGCACGAAACGAGGGTGTAACACATCTTGGTTGCATGGCACATGCCAGGCGGATGGTAGAGAGAGCCCTGGAAAACGATAAGGAAAGGGCATCCACTGTTATGATATTGATTCAAAAGTTATATTCTATTGAGAGAACTGCACGTGAAGATGGGTTATCGGCCCAAATGCGGCATGCTTTGAGGCTGGATAAATCATTGCCCATATTAAACGAAATGAGTAAGTTTATAGCAGCTAACAGGGACAAAGTATTACCCAAAAGTCCCATAGGCAAAGCATTTGATTATTGTATAAACCGTTGGGATACGTTGATGAATTATCTTAAAGATGGTAACTTGGAGATAGACAATAACTTAATCGAAAACTCTATTAGAGCTCTGGCTTTGGGGAGGAAAAATTATATGTTCGCCGGATCGCACCATGGAGCCGAAAATATAGCTATGTTTTATAGCTTCTTTGGAACCTGCAAAAAACATGGTATCAATCCTCAAAAATGGCTGGAATATGTGATCAGAAATATTAACGATACCAAAAAATCTCAGCTCAAATATCTGCTACCGCAATTTATAGATAAAAATTTATTGGTGT
>CAWJWO010000019.1:0-301436 GCA_963846585.1 uncultured Bacteroidota bacterium | reverse complement strand
ATTATGAATAACAATTTTACTACATTCAAAAAATTAATATTTCTTTTATTAATGGCAGCTCTTATATGTCCATTAATACAAAGTAAATTTAATTTTATAAATGTTACGCCTTTAAAAGGTTCAATAAAATCGCCCCAAAATGCATATTTTTCAATTTAAAGGTTGGCTTTCCGGAGATTACCAGACAAAAAAAGAAAAAATATTTAAATGAATCATTTGGCTTTCGGAATATTTTGAAGAATAAATAATCAAATAGCATTCAATTTATTTAATAAGGCTAAAGCCAATGGAGTAATTATAGGCAAAAACAATTTTCTTTGAAGAAAATTATATTAAAGCATATTACGGAACTGATTTTATTGGAGTTGACAGTATCTGGCATCGTATGCAACGCCTAAAATACATACAGGATACATTGAAAAAACTAAATAAGGATTTAATAATTATTTTCGCGGCATGGTCCGATCGTTTTATCCTGAATATATTCCTGATAAGTATAAAAAAAACATTGATAAAACAAATTATGGATATCATCTCAAATATGCAGAAGAATTAAATCTACATTATTTGGATTAATGGATATTTTATTAAAAATAAACACAAATCGAAATATTTGCTTTACCCGCAATATGGAATCCACTGGAGTTATTATGGAACATGCCTGTTCCGCCGATTGAATTATTAGATATAATATAGTATCACTCCGACATATTAATATGCCAAAATTGTACTGGAAGGAAATAAATATGGAGTATCCAAAAGATGCAAAAGAAGGAGATTATGATGTAGCTGATGGCATATGAACCTGAAGTTTAAACTCAAATCAGAAAAAATGGCTTATCCGAAACTACAGTTTGTATTGGATTCTGGAAAAACAAAACCTTCTGTTTTAGTTGTTTCGGATAGCTATTACTGGGGGATGTTTAATTTTGGCATATCACTATCTTTTATTCAATAACAGTCATTTTTGGTATTATAACAGGCAAATATATCCTGATTATTATAATAATTCACTGGAGACAGGCAGCATTAATATCATAATATGAAATAAACAGGCATCTTATGTAATAATTATTATGGCAACAGATGCTAATTTACCCGGATTTGGCTGGGGATTTATTGAAAATGTTTACATATGTTTTCCGGGAAAAATAATAAAAATATACATGATTCAGCCTTTATGAAAAAGGTAAAAAATTTGATTAACTATATCAAAACCGATGAAAAATGGTATAAAGCAGTGCAGGAAAAAGCAAAAAATAAAAATATACCTGTTGATTCTATGTTAATGGTTGATGCAATGTGGCAAATTAAGCAGGATGAACTTAAAAGATAATATTATCTTTATCAATCGAACAATTGGAAGGTATAATTAATTACTGAAAAAGAAATTATTACTAATTTTTCTGTGTAATTTATTTATATATAATGGATTCAATTTATAGTACTGGCCTTGACTTTACTTCCTTATAAATTTTCCCGAGATATTCACCAATAATTCCAATACTAAGTAATTGTACCCCACCAATAAAATAAACAGGAAGTGTTATTGAAGTCCAGCCGGAAACAGTTCCTGAAAATAAATAAGAATAAAGCGAATAACAGGCTAATAATAAACTAATAATGAAAATAACAATGCCGGTGATACTTACAATTCGTAAAGGTTTAACGCTAAAGGAGGTATTTCCGTCAAATGCAAATTCCGCCATTTTTCTGAAGGGAAATTTTGTTTTGCCTCCCAAACGTTCAAGACGATTATAATATACAGAAGTACTGTTAAACCCTATCAATGGGAAAATGCCTCTCAAAAAAAGGTTTACCTCATTAAATGTTAGCAAATGCTCAATAGCACGTTTGGCAGCTGAAATCAGCATGATTAAAGACAACTTCAACACCCATGATTTTCATAAAGCAATAAAACCCCACTGCTGTTTTTTTCTTAAAAAAAGAGTTGGTATCTCTTCCCTTTCGTACTCCATATACCACTTCATAACCTTTTGTATATTTATAGATCATATCTTCAATTACCGAAATATCATCCTGTAAGTCTGCATCAATAGTTATAGTACAATCAACTTGTTTGTATATGCTTTCAATTCCAGCTAAAATAGCAGATTGATGTCCATAGTTCCGGGAAAGTTTTACGCCAATCCGGTGAGATTTTTCTTTAGTTATATTTTGAATGATTTCCCAGGTGCCATCTTTACCTGCCATCATCAACATATACCAAACAGCTTTCACTGGAAATAATCCCTCTGTCAATAAGATCATTAAATAAGTGACCCATTTTAATATTGGTGTCTAACAGGATTTCCTGTTCATTGTAACAAGGCATCACAATTCCTAAGGTTGGACCGGGGTTATTCATTATACCATTTGTCTATCAATTTTACTAACTATTATAAGAATTCAAATTAATTCCTTTTTAAAATTAATAAATTATTATTATTATACTTTATCTCAAAACTCCTGTTTTCTATATATTTTCCCCATTCTTTTTCAAAATCTTGTTTAGATAAAGGATAAGTATTGCCATCTGATAACAAAACAATATAAGTTGCATCTTTTACGGTCGGGAAATGATATATTTTATCACGAAATGCCAAATGAGGTGCAACAGATGTACTTACCGAAATAACGGCATTTTCAGGAATTGTATTTAATATATTATTAATTTCTCTTATATTAAGTGGTGTAGTATAATGTGTTTTTGAATAAAAGGCCGTATTAGTTCTGTCATACCATTTTGAGGTTCTTTCTTCTATTGTTTTAATTGTAAAAAATAGAGTCGATAAAGTTATTATCCAAGCGATTAAATAGCTTATTTTTAATGACTTAAAGCGTATAAAAAAATCTGAAAGGCATAAACTTATAATTGGAACAAATTCTATTGAATATTGATAATTTATTCCCCAATATTCAAAAGAATTTGAAAAAAGTTTTTGTGCATATATAGGGATAAGCATAATTAAAAAATAAGGACGGTATAATAATGCAAATCCTCCGGAAACAAATATCATGAAGTGTAATTCCGATTTTATCCCAAAAGTAATGCTATCCTTTAATTGACTTTCAAAAAGAAGGGAGAAAACAAAGCTGGGTTTAGTTAAAATATTTATTATAATTTCATGAATAGAATTACCTAAAATTGAATACCTGTCCAAATGATTTAGTTGAACTCCATGACTTAAATAAGGCATTAATTTCCCTTCTACAATAATAAAATAAACTAATGAAAATATTATTATTGGAAATTCAAATTTCATTATATCTTTAATTTGAATTTTCCATTTTTCTGCCATTAAACGTTTTAATACAAGCCCGGTTATAATAAACCCTAACCACAATGCCATATTTTCCCTTGTAATTATTATTAAAAAACAAAACAATAGGATCATTTTTTTATTTGATAATTCATAAAAATATATCAGCCAGGGAACAAACATGGCGGCGATTACATTATTATGGTAATCAAATGAAAGAGCTGAATAAATACCCCAAATGCAAAAAAACTGAATTGTTATTATAATGGGGATTTTAGAATTTGAATGGCTTATTGAAGCGTATTTATAGATTCCTAATCCACCAAACAGAATGCCTATTATCTGAATAACAAGCATGGTATATGAACCAAATAAATAATAAAATGGGGATAAAAGAATTGTAATTGGAGAAAAATGATCGGAAAAGTAAATGCACCTTGTTTCATCACCCAGATTCAAAGTAAAATAATTCATTTTAAAATGGGAAAAAGAATAAATAGCCTGATTTATCATTCCAAGATCAAGGGCATATGTTCTGTATAAAAAGTGGTTTACAAGTGATATAGAACAATATATTAATCCAAATATTAAAATAACAATAAATAATATTTGCCTGTTATTTGTAAAATTTATTTTTATTTTATTCATTAAACAATGTTTTATGTATTTTTATTGGTGTCTTAATAAATATAAAGTTTATATATAATCGAGCAATAAATGTATTAAAAAAAATTGCTTCCCAAAAATAATCTGATTTTCATAAATATATAAATTTATGCCTTCAATCTTCAATCCCACTATAAAAACATTTTTCTGACGAATTGTTTTTAGATATTGATTATTGATAACATAACCAAAAATATTCAAATACTACAACTTTTTTTTATATTTGACCTTAACTTTCCAATTATTTTATTAGAAATCTATAAAATGAATGCATTAAATAAATTTTTCACACAACTAACCAATAAATCAATTGTAAAATTTCTTGTTATTTTAATTCTGCCATTATTAATAATTATAATTGGCCTGTATTTAAAAAATACACAACCTGTTAATTATTTGAGTTGTGTTGATCCGGAATATGATTACTTATTAAATGGTTTAATTATAGCCCATTTAGGTCACCCTTTCTTTTTGGACCATCCGGGTATTCCACTTGAATTTTTTTCAGCCATTGTTATAAGAATTGCGCATATTTTTAATGCTCCCAATATTTCTCTAGATCTTGATGTATTACAAAATCCTGATTTTTATATATATGTCATAAATTTAAGTATATTTTCACTTTTGGGGGTAGTATTATTTTTACTTGGATTTTTTGCGTTAAAATTTACAAATAATCTTTCAAGTGCATTTTTTTTACAACTTACCCCATTTTCTTCCTTCACTGCAATATCTATTATGGATAGAATATTGCCTGAACATTTTATTATTCCTGTAGTTCTGATTTTAATTCTGACAATAGTCTGGTACTTATATAAACCTTATGATAAAACCAATATTTATAAGTATATAATAATATTTTCGGCTTTAATTGGATTTGGAATTGCAACTAAAGTAACATTTATCCCGTTCTTTATTATCCCGTTCTTTTTAATTCCTGGTATTATTAATAAACTTAAATACACATTATTATCTGTAACTTTCTTTGCAATTTTTGTCTTCCCTGTTTTTTACAATTGGGGTTATTTTTTTCATTGGATGGGAAGCCTTGTTATTCACAGTGGCCAATTTGGTTCAGGTCCATCAAACTTAATCAATGCAAAAGTTTTTTTAAATAATAGTTCTACTATTAAATCAACTGAATCTGTATTTATTTTTTTGTTATTATTTTTAATTTTTACATGTATAATTTATCATATCCGATCACTAGTGTCCGACTAAAAAATAGTGAGGACTACTTCCGTTAGGTTTCGTCCTCTTGTGTATTTTTGTATTTCCACACACAAAAATTACACATGGACAAAAATACGGAAATTTCATTTGTCGGACAGCCGATTTTCAAACAAGTTATCGGGCTTGTTGAAAGAATTAATTTAAAGAGTCTTATTAAAAAGCATAATGCCGACCATTATTATAAGGCTTACAAGGCCAAAACTCAGTTAATAACCATGCTTTTCGGTATTATGAGCCGGTGTGACTCAATGACCGAGATTTGTGAAGGAATGAGGGCAATGAGCGGAAAACTAAATCAACTAGGTTTAGAAAAAGCACCAGCCAAAAGCACTGCTTGTGACGGATTACGATCTCGCAGCAGCAAGTTCTTTGAAGAAGTATACTTTAAACTGGTAGATAATTATAAGAGCTTTTTGTCGGACAGCCGAACTTTTGGGCTCACTTTTAAAGAAGTTCTTTTGATAGATTCTACGACCATACGCTTATTCAGTGATGTTCTTAAAGGAGTTGGAAGAGACCCTAAGAACGATGGAAAAAAGAAAGGTGGATTAAAGGTGCATATGCTTATTGATGCGGCTCAGTCTGTAGGAAGATTTATTAAAATCACCGAAGCTAAGGTACATGATAAAAATTTTCTAAAGGAATTGTATCTTATCTCGCACAGTATGGTGGTATTTGATAAGGCGTATAATTATTATCATCAGTTTGCCATGTGGACAAGTCGATCCGTATTCTTTGTCACACGTTTAAAACGAAATGCCGTTTATAATGTTCTTGAAGTCCTTCGCGAACATACCATAGAAAAGAATAAGGCTATGGTACTAAAGGAAGAAATAATTGAACTGGAATATTGCCCAGAAGATGAAAAAGGTAAAAAGCAATTTAAAAAGCGAACCACCTTAAGATTAAAAAAAGTGTGTTATCAAGATGAAAGTAACAGGTACTTTGAATTCTTAACAAACAGTATGGATAGCACAGCTGAAGAAATAGCATTCCTGTATAAGAAACGATGGGGTATTGAGATCTTGTTCAAAAAAATGAAGCAGAACTTTCAACTCCATTATTTTTATGGAGAGAATGAAAATGCAATCCGAACACAGGTTTGGTGTACTTTAATTGCTCAATTATTGATGACAGTTATCCAGAAAATAGCCAACACAAAAAAGGCATTCTCCGTGGTTGCTTCATTAATAAGAATACACTTAATTAGTATGCTTAATGTCTATGAATTATTACGAAGTACTCAACGGGAATATATGAAGAAAACAGCATCTCCCCCAGGCTGGGTCCAGTTAAAACTGGAATTTAAATGATGGGGTAACTTTTAGAATATAAAAAATGAGTGCTGACTATTAGTTATTTATAAGTCAAAAGACTTCGAAATGAATTTTAGTCGGATAATAGTGATATCCGATATTTAAAATTAAAGGTAAAAGATGATAAACATTATAATGGATTATTGGGGATAACATTAACTATGTTAGTTATGTTTTTACTTATTGCAAAACAATACAAAAATTATTATCTGACTCCGGCATTATTACTGGCAATTCCTGGTTTATTTATATCTTTAAATATTTATAAAAGAAGATTTAAATTCCTAATAAAAAAAATAATTATTATACCGGGGATACTTCTCTCTATTTTTTGCCTGTATCATTATCAATTAAAACTACTTATTACTTATAATGGGAATCGATTGGAAAATAAGAAACATTATATGGATTCATATGGAATAGATAAGAAATTTTCGGACAAACCGGTTCTAATGATTTGCAACTATACTGGATCATCATTCAGGCAATACTCATTACTTTATGGAATGGTATATACCGGAGGTACGGATTATAAAATACATAGAATGTTCGCTAATATCTTATCCAAAATTTATCCTGAAGCTTTTTTTTATAAAAGTTATGATAATCTTTTCAGTAATTGGGACTACTCATATTCATACATTCACCTGTTAAAAAAATTTAAATGTATATATTTTGATACCCGCGATCAGGATGCAAATGAATTCTTATGGACTAAATTTCGAGGTTTAAACAGGCAGGCAGATTCAAGAGATTCATTGGTTTATTTTAACCATAATACTAATGAAACAATTTACAGTATTAGTTATAATTCTGTTTCAAATAAAAAAAGTATTAATTATTTGTGCGATGCTGAAAAGACTGACAGTACTATATCATTTTTCCTAACAGGTAATCTGAAATTTAAGAATGGTAACACCCAATCAAGCGAACAAGCTTTTAAAGGTAAATACTCTTCTAAACTCACAAAAGACAATCCATATGGAATGACTTGCGCTCTCAGTGAAGTCCAAAGCGGAGAAAAATATAAAATAAGTGTATGGAAATTCAAGAATGGAAACTATAATTCTAGCTTGGTTGTAACAACCAATAATTCATCTTTTTATTATAAATCTATTACAGTTCCTATTGAAAATTTAGGTAATTGGGAAAAATTGGAATATGAGTTATCAATAAATGAACAACTTAATAATATGGATATAAGAATTTATTGTTATAATTCAGATCAAATACTTCCTGCATATTTTGATAACCTGTTAATAGAAAAAATCCATTATCAAAACTAAATTTTTACTTTGTATTAATATCATTTCTAACAGGTTTTATATATACATATGGTTTATCCGGCAAATTGAAATATGAATGATTTAAATCCTTAGTTAACCATACAGGATAAAATTCAACACATAGAAAAAAATCATTTTGAGAAAGATATTTTTTAACTTCCAAACTGTCATTGCAAATATAAGTATTTACTGAATTATTATTATCAAGAGAAGAATATAAAAGTGTTTCTACACCAAATGACCAGGTAATTGCAAATTCATATGGAACATCTGATCTTAGGGTAACAATCTTTTCTTGACCGGTATTTTTTTGATTGTATACTATCTTATCTATATATTGAATTCTTGCATTAAAATATTGCCCTGTTATGTATATCCTTGATATTGAAATTAAAAATGTGAAAAGCAAAACATATCTTAAATATTTATTTGTTTCAAAGTTTTCTCTTACTACAAAATAAGTAAAAGGAATAAAAGTAATATAGAAAATATCCATATAAACCTTTTCCATCATGCATTGTGAATCTCCACTGTGAAAAGAGATGAGAATTATAAAACAAAAGATAAGTAAATAACCAAATACGTAAACTAAATTTAAGTAATCCTTTTTCTTCAATAACACAATAAAAAGCCAACAAGAAAAAAACAATGGTATTAGATAAATATCAAAAAAATGACGATAGAATTCTAAATAACTGTGATTAGATTTGATATTTCCAAATATTGAAACAATATGTTTTAATGAACCTATATAATTACCTTCATAGGAATTATCCTTTGTGTATAAGAATTTTATTATCAAAATAATAAACAAATAAAAAAAATAAAATATTAAAGTTTTATTTATTTTTAATCCGTTATTAATAAATAAAAATCCTAATGAGAACAAAATAAAAAATACACCAATAGGATGTGTAATACAACAAAATGTAATTAATATAATGCCTAAAATAATTGCATATATAGATTTCATTTTATATTTATCGTTATAAAAAATAAACCCATGAAAAAGAAATCCATAGGCTATACATTGGTGTGTCTCAGTAACAATATGAAAAAAGCTGATTGAAATTGGAAAGATCAATATCATTATTAATGCGATCCCAAGATAAGCTTCTTTAAACACCTTATTAATAATTATATAAATTGAATAATATAATATGACAAATGATATGGAAAAGATAAATATTAAGGTCCTTAATGAGAAATGAAGTTTAAGGCCAATCAAAGTTAGTATTTGTGAAGGGAATGCTCCATAACGTTTTACTTCTATATTGAAATTTTGTAAATCAACTATTTTAAATAAATAATATGCCGAGTCTGAAAATATTACCCTTTCAAGATAAAAATGGCCTGCCATTATAAAAAATACTAAAAACCCCAAATGACAGTAAAAACGAATTTTGGTCATAACATTTAATATAAAAAAATCCCAATTATTTTATAATTCTCAAATCAGGAATATTTATCATTTAGATAAATGAAAACAAATTTCTCATCACTAGTCCCTTTCTCCTTTTTTAGCCTTATCGTAATCCGGATTTTTGAGAAGGTTATAAAATTTTTGAGAAGGATGAAGCCTCCCAAACGAATCCCAATATGCAGCCCGGGTCATTGAATCATAGTGAATGGCACCATAATAAAACTGAATTGTTTGAAAAACTGAATGGATTATTAGGATAAAAACTATCGTTAATCCGGTAATTCTTATGACAATCCTGCTATTTAAGATATACCTTATAAAGGCTGCCATAGGGAATATCAATACCGAATAAGAATCAACCATCGGCCTGAGCCCGTAACTTCCGCCATACCACCATGTCCACCACGAAACAATGATATATATGTTCACAACGGTAAAAATCAATACCGGTAAAAAAAAATCTTTATTGCTTTTAATCATAAAAAATATACCTGCAAGAGCAAAAACCATTATTGGCGTATACGTCAACCAACCATTCCTGTAACTGAACAGCCCATTTATAAACTGAGGGTCATTAAAGAAAAAAGGCTCACTGACATACGAATAATAAAACCAATGTCCCGTGTTATATTTCCAGTATAATAACTGTGGAAACCAGACCAGTATAAAACAAACGAACATTATAATAAACAAACTATAACCCGATAAAAACAGTTTCGCTCTATTTATCATTCCCTTCAATCCGGTTATCCCCCACAAAGCAAAAAACAAAAAAATAATAATATTAGTAGGTCGTACAAGAGCAATTAACCCTCCCAACAATCCTATAAAAATAGAATATTTCAGGTTTGGGTTTTTGTGCCATTTAATAGTTAAATATATAAAAACAGCCATTAGTGAAAAACTGAAAACATGCGGAGTAGTATTATCAATTGATGCATAGTTATATAAATTAGTGCCTACGGTTACAGCAATAATTGATAAACTGGTTACAACTTCACTAAAATATCCAAGTAAAGTTTTTCGCAAAAAATACAAACTAATTGCAAGGTAGAAAAGACAACTTAATTGCAGCATTAGTTTATACGGAGAAGTATAACCATTGGCTTGTTCACCGGTTAATTTAGCAACAAAATGTCCAATAAAGAAAAACGGGCTGTATAAAATGGCCATTCCCATAGGATACTTGGTAATATATCCACCGGAAGGGGTAGGCGCTGTCAGGATTTTACCATAATAATATTCAGGATTTTTTAAAGTAAACTTTAAGGAGATGTCATGATAGATAAAAGTTGCAGGAAGATAGGTATAATACCCCACTACATCATCTTTAATTACTCCGTTTGGTTTCTTATAAGAGCCAATATTAAAAATCACACAAACCAGGGAAATAATAATAAGTAAATTGACAATGCCGGATAATGATAAAAATTTTTTCATTTAAAAAGATTATACCTGAAAATACAATATATTGCTTTTAATCCATCCTTCCAGCTAATTTTTTTCCCTTCCGCAAACGTCCGGCCATAATAGGAAATGCCTATTTCATAAATCCTAATGCCCTTTACCCTGGCAAGCTTTGCCGTTACTTCCGGTTCAAAACCAAACCGGTTTTCTTTTAAAGAAATATTTTTTAAAATGCCGGCCCTGATAAGCTTATAACAGGTTTCCATATCGGTAAGGTTCAAACCTGTAAACATGTTGGATATGAATGTAAATAACTTATTGCCTATGGAATGCCAGAAAAACAATATACGGTGCGGGTTTCCCCCCATAAACCTTGACCCGTATACCACATCGGCAAAACCATCCACGGCAGGTTTCAACATTAAATTGTACTCTCCGGGATCATATTCCAGATCGGCATCCTGAACAAGTATATAATCCCCTGTTGCAAGTTTAATGCCGGCATGTATGGCCGCTCCTTTTCCCATGTTTTTGGGCTGGCTGAATACAATCAGGTTAACTCCCTGATGGTTGTTTTGGAATGCTTCAACCTGTTTTAAGGTAGAATCAGTTGAATGGTCGTTTATAACTATAATTTCTTTCTTAATATTCTCAATCAGCAGTACCGAATTTACTTTTTCAAGTACCTTGCCAATTGTCGCTTCTTCGTTATACGCCGGAATTACAATCGATAGTTTCTGGATCATCAGGTTTATTTATCTAGTAGTTTATTCGTTTATGCGTTTATTTGTTTATTCGATTATCTAATATTCCGTAAACATATAAAAAAATATGAAATTTATAACCAGCAATAAATAACCAACAACTAACAATTATTATAAAATTGTTATGAAGAAAAATCCGTATTTAATAGAATATTTTGGTGTCTAATAAGAAATTGCCAAATTCAAGGCATGCGAATTCAGAAAAAGCGCAGTTTACTTTAGTAAATGAGCATTTTTCTGATGAGCATAACGAAGAAGTTGGCAATTTCTTTTAGACACCATCTAGTTTTCTCTGAATAAATACAAAAACCCCTTATATATCCCATCCGAATTAAAAAAAGTGTCAATAAAAGGATCCCAGGTCGATGCCTGAATCACGTAATAATAAACACCTTGAGGAGCTTTGCCGCCAATCGGAGTAGTTCCATCCCATCCTTGCCAATCTATAGCCGGTTGGTTATATTCATATACCTTATCGCCCCATTTCGAATATATTGTAATATGCAAGATATTAACAGAAACCACCACTAATTTGAAATTTTCCTTTCCTGCCACAAATGCATTTGTCAACTTTATTTCGCTTTGTGAAAGAGGCCGGGGTGGAACATTAGTATTCCCGATAAATGGTTTATTAATCCATACCTGTTCTGTGGTATCATCCTTACAACCCCAGGATGAAGTAACAACCAGCCTGATAGTGTCTTTTTTTGGAATATAATATGTATGTGTTGGATTCTTCTTATAGGAAGTATCACTAGGAGAATTATAAGGAATATCACCAAATTTCCAAAAATGCGACTTTGCATTTACCGAACTATCTGTAAAAATAACTGCTAAAGGAGCTGAAAAAGTATCAGTATTTGCTTTGCTATATGCAATGATACTATCGGGATATAGTTTGCACGACATATGAAAATTTGCCAGGGTAGAATAAAACGGAGCATTATAAATCATACTATCCTTTATTGTCAGATTAAATCTGTCAGTTACATTTACGTTAATCTTTGTTGTATCAGCCGGTGGTTTCCCATTGCCATTGCCAACAGATAAAAGAAATCCTGTATCTATTTTTGGCGGGACCATTAGGTTTGGCTTAAATGTCCAGGTATATTTCAATTTATTCTCCATGGTGATTTTATGGTGTGAGGTATCCGACGGGTTATAATAAGTAAAATTTATAATTTCCGGCGTAACCAAAAGATCCATATAGGTACAATGTTTGAATGAATTCACCATATTGCCACTGGTATCTTTATTTATACTTATTTTATAACTGTTCAAAAATACCCACGCTATGAATGTATCTGACGGTGCTCCTACTGAACTATTAACTATTACCTGATACCCACCATTGTCAATAGAATAAATTTTAGAAATTATAGAATTTGGAGTTGTAGCTACCGGAATATCAAACTTAAACGTTGTGGTATTAAATTTACTCCATATAAAAGTTGCATTGGCATTATCAGGGCTGTAAATCTGAAGTCCACCTTTTTTAGCTGTAGGAAATTGGTTAAATACAAAAATATGATCACTGTTTGAATATGCAGTAATAGTATCCTTGTCCGCATTCAATCCTACAATCTGTGAGAAAGTCGCCGTGAACGGGAAAATGAGTATTACTAAACAAGTGACTATATTAAGGAATATTCGCATTCTAATATTTATCTGATAAACAAGAAAAATCCGTTGAGAAAATATACAACCCCAACCGCTCCAACAATTAAACTTAAATAATATATATAATGCTTTTTAGCAAGAGCCGATATTGAAGACAGGAGAATAGATATCTGCAGGAAAATAACTGCAAAACCAAAAGCTCCCGAATGGGCAGTACTTTCTTCTTTCGTAGCAAGATATCCCTCAGCTTTTTTTTTGATGTCGGCTTTATCTTCTTCGTATTGTTTAAGTTTTTTGCTATATCCATCAATCTTTGTTTGATATTTATCAATAATATCTTTTGGGGTGCCTGATTTAACAAGCATGTCCTTTTGAAGTTCGAGGTTATCTTTTTGCATTTCAAAAATATAACTTTTTAAGCTTTTTGCTTCATAATACGACCATTGATCCGAAGCCAAAGTTTGGCTCATCAACGATTTAGTACCATATCCACCACCCTTGAAAGTAGAAAATGTTGCACAAACAGCTATAAATACAGTTGTAATAGCCATGTAATTCATCCATTTTTCTTTTTTATCCTCTGCCATTGTTGTAATTGATAATTGTTAATTTATTATTTAGAGCCAGGAACCAAGAACCAGGAACCAAGACTTTTTAATTTCATATTTAATATATATTATTCAATTTTCAATATTCAATTTTCAATATTCAATTTTCAATATTCAATTTTCAATTTCTACTTACATAAATACTGTAAACAGCAAAACTACCCATACTACAAGACATATCACCCCAGCAATACTTATTACATACCCCGTTTTCCTGTCTTTTTTGCTAAAAGCATAAATCTTTTGGCCGTTTGGCAGGGTTTTCATGTAAGCACTAAGGTGCCGGCCCATAAATATCCCGATAAATCCCCCCGTAATACAAAAAAACCAGGCAAGGATTAAATATTTTAGTGTTACTGCTTCTGTTTTTGAGAGGTCTTCAATCCGGGCATTTTGCCATTTTTCGATGGTCCCGGGATCAACTTCTTTTCCACGTTGTTTAAGAATTTCACTGGCCCAGTGGTAATCGTTCAAACTCCACTCATCGGGTTTTTTTAGCAGGTCGAGAAGTTCCTCATCCGAAAACTCAAATAAATAATAATCCTTTTCGAGACTTTCAGCATTTACAACTATTATCTCTTTGAGGAGATCCGTAGCCTTGTCAAAATCCTCTTCTTTAATACTAAGCAGGAGTTCATCAGGCATTGTATTCCCGGCAAAGAGAATATCTTCCGCGGGTTTGTCAGCTGAAATTTCATATTCAATTTCGTTATTTTTGAGCATTTCAACCAAAACGCCGGCTTCTTCAGGATTATTGAATTTTTTAAAGAGTCTGAACTCGCTCATACAGTATTTTCAATACGGTTTAAAAATAACATTAAAAGTGCAAATTTATTATAATTATTTATAGAGTTTGATTATTTTTTAGTGCTTAGTGCTTAGTGCATAGTGCTTAGTATCTCTATTAAAGGAAAATTCACTTAATCACTTCATCACTTAATCACTTTGTGTAACGAAATTATCTGCATTTTATTGCAGGCAATATTTATATGTTGAATGCGGCAACCCTAAACCAAGTCTGATAATCAGACTTATACAAGCTACCAGTATCGTATTTCCATATCCATGTTTCAGAGTTGTGCATTTCAGGAACTTCAGGATAAACTAATTTTTTACTATGTAACAAATTATCATGCATATCTAAATTATATTCCTCAATATCTGCTATTACACAACTTTTTGATTTTGGCAAAATATCTAAATGTGCATTTTGTATGTTTATCCGTAAAATTTTCTCTTTATCACTTTCAATTTTATGATGCTTAAGAATGTATTCCAGCGGTATGGCATCGAGTTGATCGAGTAAATTGCACGATACAACAAAATCAAAATCCTTTAGTGAAAAGTCAAAGTCTGGCTTTATATTATCCAACACCTGTGCGAAATTATTTTTGCCTGATGTTTTCAATGTCAGGTATAAAGGAATGGCAAATCCTGAAATATCCTTTACAACAGGTATTACATTCTTTAAATTTTTTATTTTATTATAAACGTATGCCGAATGCCTGATATCAAAAAGCCATACTTCCATGAACATTTCGCTCAATTCCTGAACAGGTATATCCAGTAACCAGCCGCTACCCAAAACAGCAGCTTTATTTTTGAGTTTGTCATTTGCTGATTTACATATGAATGCTTTTGTATTTTCAAGATGTAGCTGCCAGTTTTGTGCCTCTTTGGAATAACGTTCATTAATCCCGTTCTGATCGGAATAGTATCCCATTTTCCGGAAAATACTTTGATTCTCTTTTACAGATAATATCTGCATTTTATAAAATTTTATTTATAATAGAGCCAGGAACCAAGAGCCAGGAACCATGACTTTAGCTAACAGGTTACAGGTTACAGGTTACAAGTTGTGTGTCATAAATATTGTCATCATTTTCAAATTTGCACATTTTCAAATTTTCAAATTATTTTCTCTCATCTTTTTCAACTCCTTTTGCATAATCTCCTTCGCCATTCCAGCAACTTCCCTGGCATTTAAGTTTGCAATTTTTTCATAAGGTATGGGGTCGAGAATATTTATAACAATCCTGCATCTTTGATTTAAAATAATACCATTTTTTGGAAAAGTGTTCAATGTACCATCAATTACAATAGGTATAATTGGTGCTTTGGCTGTAAGGGCCAACCGGAATGCCCCTTCTTTAAAGGCATTTATCTCACCGTTTTTCGATCTCGTACCTTCAGGAAAAATCATTACTGAACTTCCTCTCCGAAGGTGTTTTTCACTTTCGTTCATCATATGCAAATGACCCGAATGCCTGCCACGGTCAACTGCAACGTATTGGTTGAGGCTCATATTCCAGCCTACAAAAGGCAACTTAAATAATTCTATTTTTGAAACCCATTTAAAATGTTTAAACAAACGGTATAAGACAAGAATATCAGCCATTGACTGATGATTGCTGAGTAATACATATGGCCTCGATGCAATTATTTTATCCCTCCCGTTAATATGCACATTCCATAATGGATTTAACCATGACAATACCGATGCCCAAAAACATGATATTATCTGGTTTAACCTTAGGTTCCTGTCAAACGGATAAGTGATAATCCGGGTAATTAAAGCAACAGGAAATATTACCAGGCAGGTCATTAAAAATACTAGCCAGATTTCAAGAGTAACAAAAAAATAGTACATTTCGCTAAAATTTTTTAATTTAATTAAAGTATAAAAATAATATTTTAACTTTATAAGCTATGTCCATATTGAATTTTTCAATATCCTTAAAAAGTGTAATAAATTTTATAATCATGAGAACAATTTTAATTTCTGTATTTTTTGTTGTGTGTTTAAATTCCTCTGGCCAAACAAGCAATAACAGTGATAAAAATCCAAAAGATACCGTTGTATATCTTGGAGGTGTAAAAGTAGGTGCAATTCAGGTAAACGTTAGTCCGGTGTATATCACCTATGCCCTGCCGGCACGACCTGATTCGACAATTACCGTGGAAAGAAAACGGCTGGAAAAAATTCTGTATAAATCGGGAACTGTTGAAATATTCAATAAGCCGGTTGTACAAATGATTGACGATACCCAGTGGGAAGCCGTAACTATTACTAAAGATAAAAGCCAGGTTGAAGGAATGTACAAACATGGCAATATTTCAGCTAAATCGTCTCCCAATGCCCGAAGTAAAAAGGCTGCCCAGCAAAATACATATGTCAAGCTGCAGAAAAAAGCCGCAGCGCTTGGTGGTACTATCGTGTTAATTACCAATGAAGAAAGTTTTGGGGGATACGGAGATATTCCCGGATGCTTCATTGAAGGAATAGCCTACGGAAAAGAACCTCTTGAAAAAGGGACTAATGTGGTGGAGGATAAGGTGAAAAAATGATGTGCAGATGTGCAGATGTGAAAATGTGCAGATGAGCAGATTTACAAATGTGCAGATGATGACAAATTACTGATTACTAATTACTGATGTTTGAAGTAATGTTATTTTGATTTTTTACAGAAAATAGTTAGTTAGTCCCGTTAGGGACGCAATACAGGTAGAAATGTTTAAAAGAAATTCTATAAGTGCCTTTAGGTACGCAATATATAATTAATTATATTACTACCAATATTTTGTTCCTAACGGAACAAAATATATCCAGTTTAAGCAAAATATTTTCATTAATCCAAAAAATTTTAATTTACAAAATTTGTAATTCAAGAATTTTGAATAATCGCACGAATATGAAGTTTCAGATAAGAAAACGCCAAGTTTGAGGCTTGCGAAAATAGAATAAGCGGAGTTTACTTTTAGTAAATGAGCATTTTTCTGATGAGCGTAACGAAAAAATTGGCGTTTTCTTACTGAAACTAGACTGGAATAATCTGAAACGTATCCTCAATATGCTTAACCAACTGCGGAAAATATTTATAAAATTCATCCCGGAAATCATCATAATATTTTATAAGGATCTCCATAGCATAGGCTGTTTTATCCGGTAAAGAAGTATTTTTGACCATTCCTTTTAATACATGTTCAATACCCGGTATAGTTGCATACGATTCCAGCCAGCGGTTCTTCATGAAACCAGGCACAAAATCCTGCATGTTCTGAGGTAAAAAATGCATCTGCGACACAAGTATTTTATTTACCCGTTCACAAAATTCAGGCAACGGAACCAAAGAATACTTATGCCATTCCTTTGCAAGGAAATGATCATAAAATATATCAATAATTATTCCCGAATATTTGTGATAGTGAGTGTTTAACCTCTTCTTGCCGGAACGGACAATTATATGGCTGTCAGTATAAAAGTCGATAGTCCGGTGAAGCAGCATGCCTTTTTGAATATCAGCCGGATATTTCTTATAATCACTGCCTTTTATCCAATCACCGATAAAATTACCTAATATAACCTGTTCATTGGTTCCTGATAAATATATGTGTGCTAAAAAGTTCATGTTTATTCGAAATTCAAATTGAATACTTCGCTAATTTTCTCTTTAACAATTTGTTTTGCCTGGTTAAAATCCACTTCTCTTTTAAGTTCCCCTGATACGGAAGTTACACCTTTATCCTGAAATCCGCAAGGATTAATGTAAGAATAATAATTCAGGTCCGTATTAATATTAAAAGCAAAACCGTGCATTGTAACGAACCTGCTTACCCGTACCCCTATAGCACAAATTTTCCTTGTAGCCGGGGTTTGTGCATCAACCCAGATACCTGTCGCTCCGTTTTGTCTTCCGCCTTTAATATTCCAATTGGCTAGAGAACAAATAACCACTTCTTCCAGCTTTTCAATATATCCTCTTATCCCGATATTAAATTTATCAAGGTTAATAATGGGATAGCATACTAATTGACCGGGACCATGATATGTTATATCTCCTCCCCTGTTAATATGATAAAAACCTGCACCGATCCTGTGTAGTAATTCTTCGCTAATCAGAAGGTTACTAATTTGTCCGCTTTTACCGAGGGTAAAAACATGAGGATGTTCCACGAACAATAAATAACCGCCGGAATTACTGTTTTCAGCTTCTTGTCTGCTCTGCTGCACTTCTTTCATCAAGGCTTCCTGATAATCCCATGTTTCTTTATAGTCCTTCAACCCAAGGTCGATAAATTTTACATTAACCATATAATTCAGGGGTTATGGGTTAGGGGTTAGGGGCCACGGATTACTAATTACTGATTACTGTCTACCATTTACGTTATGCAAAATTAATGTTTTTTACTCATTTTTAAATACATGTTGACCAGTGATATTTTTCTGGTATAGATTAAAGAAAAAATCTTGTAAGTTTGTACAATTTCATTTTAGATTTGCGAATGCTATTTTCGATTTTTGATTTTCGATTTGGATGTTAATAAACAGATAAATATTTTAAAATTAGCAATTCCTTAAAATTAGTATTAATTGAAAAATTTAAATCGCCAATCTAAAATCTCAAATCTGGAATCTTAAATCATCTGGTCTTGGTTCCTGGCTCTTGGCTCTGTAGAATCAAGATACATAAAAGAATATTTCATACATTATATATATTATTGTGAATCCAATAGACCTAAGTGATCAGGAAATTTTCAGGCGTAACGCACTCGATGAGCTACGCAAAGCTGGTATCAACCCATATCCGGCTGAAGGATTTGAAATTAACGCAAATACTAGAGAGATTCTTGATAAATACGATCCGGGGTTAAATAACTACCAGGATGTTTCCATAGCAGGACGATTAATGAACCGGCGGATAATGGGCAGTGCATCATTTGCAGAAATTCAGGACGAAAAGGGCCGGATACAAATTTATGTCAAACGTGATGAGATTTGCAGTGGTGAAGACACATCCTTATATAATATAGTTTTTAAGAAACTATTGGATATAGGTGATTTTATCGGGGTTAAGGGATACGTTTTTATCACGCAAATGGGTGAAACCTCTATTCATGTAAAGGAAATTAAAATATTGAGCAAGTCGTTACGGCCCTTGCCTGTTGTTAAGGAAAAGGACGGCCAGCTCTTCGATGCATTTACCGATCCTGAACAACGTTACCGCCAGCGCTATGTGGATTTGGTGGTTAATCCTGAGGTTAAAAATATATTTATTAACCGTGCCAGGATTATAAATACAATGCGTGAGATATTTAATTCTAACGGATATATAGAAGTGGAAACTCCTGTTTTACAGGCAATCCCGGGAGGAGCCGCTGCAAGGCCGTTTACCACTCATCATAATGCACTCGATATTCCTCTTTATTTGAGAATAGCGGATGAACTGTATCTGAAACGTCTTATTGTTGGCGGCTTCAATGGGGTATATGAGTTTGCCAAAGATTTTCGTAACGAGGGAATGGACAGGACTCATAATCCTGAATTTACTGTTATGGAAATTTATGTAGCCTATAAAGACTATAACTGGATGATGGATTTTACAGAGGATATTCTTGAAAAGGTGGCACTTAACCTATATGGAACCACAAAAGTACCCTATGATGATAAAATAATTGATTTTACCAGGCCATTCAAAAGGATCACAATGACCGATGCTATAAAAATCCATACCGGGTATGATATTTCGGGAATGGATGAGGCGGGTCTGAGAGAAACCTTTAAAAAATCAGGCATCCAGGTTACCGAAACAATGGGTAAGGGGAAGATAATTGATGAAATATTCGGAGAGCTTTGCGAAGGTCATTTCATTCAGCCAACATTTATTATTGATTATCCCGTTGAGATGTCCCCGCTTTGTAAAAAACACCGCAGTAACCCGGAATTAGCCGAACGGTTCGAACTTATGGTAAACGGCAGGGAGCTTTGCAATGCTTATACAGAATTAAACGACCCTTTGGACCAGTTCGAAAGGTTTAAGGAACAACTTGCACTTTCGGAAAAAGGTGACGATGAGGCAATGTATATCGATTACGATTTTATTAAGGCACTTGAATATGGTATGCCTCCCGCATCAGGAATGGGAATCGGAATTGACAGGTTAACTATGATTATGACCAACCAGCCTTCTATTCAGGATGTATTGTTTTTCCCTCAAATGCGCCCCGAAAAGAAAGTTGTGGCTGACGACGATATAGTATACCGGAACATGGGCATACCATTGGAATGGATTCCCGTTCTGCAAAAGATGGGCCATATAAAAGCCGATTCTCTCAAACAATTTAGTGCAGGAAAGTTATTTAACGATTTATGCAGTTTCAACAAAAAAAACAAACTTGGCCTTAATAATCCATCAATTGATGAAGTAAAAAAGTGGGTCGGACCGTAATGAAAAAGACGTGGGACGTGAATCATAGAACCAAGAACCAAGAGCCAGGAACCAAGATTGGATGTACGATACAGAGGACATAAAAATTAATAAATTTAGTTAACAAATTATTAATGGTAAATTACTTAAGATATAATGCTAATTTCTTGGCTCTTGGCTCTTGGTCTTTTCCTGGCTCTGTATTTTCAATAGGTAACCTGAAAGTAAAATGAAGGAGAACTCTAAAATAGCCGTAATTGGTAGCGGAAGCTGGGCAACAGCCCTGGTAAAGGTTTTATTAAACAATGAAGATACTCTTACATGGTTTATAAAGGAAGATGATATCCGCGAACATATCCGGAATTTTAGCCATAATCCTAAATATCTCAGTTCTGTTGTTTTCGATGTAAATAAACTTGTACTTACCGAAAATATAATTGAAACAATTGAAAAGAATGATATTCTGTTATTCGTTGTGCCATCAGCTTTTTTAACACAATGGCTTGAACCTTACAAAGGAAATTTTAATGGCAAGTACTTGATTTCTGCCATAAAAGGAATTATATCTGATGGCAATCTTACTATTGCCGAATATTTTAACCAGCATTTTAAGGTCCCATTTGATAATATTGGCGTTATTTCAGGACCGACTCATTCGGAGGAAGTTGCATTGGAAAGATTGTCATATCTTACTGTTGCATTTAAAGATTGTGACCATTCTGCTTTTTTTGCCAAAAAACTTGAATGCCGCTATATAAAAACTATTCTCTCTACTGACATTTACGGCATTGAATATGCTGCCGTACTTAAAAATATTATTGCACTCGCTGCCGGTATCTGTCATGGTATGGGTTACGGGGATAATTTTCTTTCTGTTCTTATATCAAATGGCTATAAAGAAATAAAGCGTTTTCTTGATAAAAGTTATTCATCTAAGCGCAAAACAAGCAATTCGGTTTACCTGGGGGATCTTTTGGTTACTTGTTACTCACAGTTTAGCAGAAACCGAACATTTGGTACCATGATAGGAAAAGGCTATTCAGTGCAAACAACCCAGCTTGAAATGAATATGATAGCTGAAGGGTATTATTCTGTTGCCTGTATTAAGGAAATAAACCGCAAATACAAAATACATATGCCGATAACAGATGCTGTATACAATATATTGTACAAAAATATGTCTCCTGCATCGGAAATTAAAATTCTGATCGAAGAACTGAAATAAATAGAACCAGGAGCCAAGAACCAGGAGCCAAGATTAGGGAAATAGGCCATGGAACGTGAGAAGAAAGATGAAAGAAGTAAAAAAAAGAAGACAGATGACAGAAGGCAGAAGACAGATATAAAGTCCTTTTTCAGGTCGTCACGTTTTCACGTCCCACGTCCCATGTCCCACGTCCCATGTCTTGGTTCCTGGTTCTTGGTTCTTGGTTCTTTAATTAATTACCTAATAACAAATACATATGGAATCATTAAAACTAAACATTGACAAAATTTTCGGGTTTATAACAAAAGACAAGGTTTTTGCCCTTAAAAATGAAATAGAAAAACATAATACTTCTCTTGATGATAAGACAGGCAAAGGCAGCGATTTTTTAGGATGGGTGAACCTGCCGTCATCAATAAAAGACCATGAAATTAAAGAAATTGAAGCTGTATCGGCTTTCCTGAAGAGTCAGGTGGAATTGGTCGTAATTATTGGTATTGGAGGTTCTTACCTTGGAGCTAAGAATGTTATAGAAGCTCTTTCGGATTCCTTTGAACCTCTTAAGAAAAAACACGATCATCCGTATTTAATATTTGCCGGACAAAATATAAGTGAGGATTATCACTTTGAGTTGATGGAAATCCTGAAAGAAAGAACTTTTGGGATTGTAGTAATTTCAAAATCAGGAACAACAACTGAACCGGCAATTACTTTCCGTCTTTTAAAATCCCTTCTTGAATCAAAGGTTGGAAAAGCTAAATCAAAAGATTTGATCATAGCTGTTACGGATGAAAAAAAAGGTGCGCTGCGCAAATTAGCCGCACAGGAAGGATACAAAACCTTTGTTATACCCGATGATGTTGGAGGCCGGTATTCGGTTCTTACACCGGTAGGATTGCTTCCAATAGCAGCTGCCGGTTTTAATATCCGTGATTTGATTGAAGGGGCTAAATCGATGGAAAAAGCAACTGCAAAAAATATCCCGTTCGAAAACAATCCTTCAGCCATATATGCTGCAGCACGTAATTCACTATACAGGTCAGGAAAACAAACTGAAATACTTGCCAGCTATAATCCCAAACTAATATACCTGTCAGAATGGTGGAAACAACTTTATGGTGAAAGTGAAGGAAAAGAAGGGAAGGGCATTTTCCCAGCCAGCGTAACATTTACTGCCGATCTGCATTCAATGGGCCAATATATTCAGGAAGGGCTGCGTAATATTTTCGAAACAGTAATTTCGGTAAGGCAAACTAATCACAACGTAATTATTCCAAATGACCCTGATAATCTCGACACTTTGAACTTCCTTTCAGGTAAGCATTTCGACCATGTAAACAAAATGGCTGAATTAGGTACCATGCTGGCTCATGTTGACGGCGGCGTACCAAATATTCATATTGAAATTCCCAAAATTAACGAGTATCACATCGGCGAATTAATGTATTTCTTTGAAAAGGCGTGCGGTATAAGCGGGTATACACTTGGAGTTAACCCATTTGATCAGCCGGGCGTTGAAGCATATAAGAAAAATATGTTTGCCTTGCTCGACAAACCGGGTTTTGAAGAAGAATCAAAAAAAATCAAAGCTAAAATATGATGTGCAGAAATACAGATGTGCAGATATTAATACCGCTAACTAACAATAAATACAAATGAAAAAATATCTCTTTCTAACTTTACTTCTCCTTAACTACTTACCGATCCAGTCTCAAACCTTCAATTATCCTTCCGCATGGAGAAGGGTCGATTTTCAGGAATCGCAGGGACTCCCACAATCAGCATTGCTAATTACCGACAGCATCTATCGGATTGCCCAACAGGGGAAAAACTATCCTCAATTCATAAGAGCATTAATTTGTAAAATGAAATACCGTGCTTTTATTGAAAATGATGTTTATGTACAAAACTTAATGGATGCGGAACGGATAGCCGATTCAGTTACAATTCCCGTGAAACCCATACTGCATTCAATGCTTGGAGAGATGTACTGGTGGTATTATCAAAACAACCGGTACAAGTTTTATAACCGAAGCAAAACCACGGAAATGAATTCAGACGATATTTCAACCTGGGACCTTGATAAAATAGTTTCTATGTCAGTCAGGCATTATAAAAAATCGTTGGAAGGCATTGATACTCTTAAAAAAATCAGTATTAACGATTTCAGCGAAATTTTAAATAATTGTAATGAAAAAAACAACTTGTTCAGGCCAACTTTATACGATTTTTTAATTCACCGTGCCATCGATTTCTTTATGAACGATGAAGCAGGACTTGTTCGTCCGATAAATGAGTTTAGTATGAACAATGAAAACTATTTTTCTCCTGCCGAATCATTTTCACAACTAACCATTACAACGGATGATACCACAATTTTTAAGTATAATGCCTTGATCCTGTTACAGAATGCGATCCGTTTTCATTTAAATGATACAACTAAAGTTGCTTTAACTGACGCCGATCTTATAAGACTCAACTTTGTCTACAAAAACACATCGGATCCTGTTAAAGATAGTTTATACCTCAAAAGCCTATGGTTAATTAAAAAAAATTGCAGTCCAAAAAGTGAACCTGAAGGTGAAGTAAGCCTGCTTATTGCCAAAATGTACTTCGATATCGGATGCACATACGATCCAAAGATTTCGGAACTTCATAAGTGGGGAAAAAAGAAAGCGAGGGTTATAATAAACAACATTCAAAATAATGAAAATCGGCAAATTATAAATGATTCATGGGTCTTACTTAATAATATTGATGAGAAAGGCCTAAAAGTTACAATTGAAAAGGAAAACATACCCGATGAGCCTTTCCGTGCACTAGTGGTATACAAAAATGTTGACAAAATATTTGTTAAAATTTTTAAGTCAGATTACCATGAAATTGAAGAAATAAGAGATAGCTTGAATAATAGAAATTACGACCTGGACGAATATATAATCAATATTCTTAAAAAGAAAGTAGCCGTCACCAAATGTCTTATTTCTCTACCATCAGATACTGACTACCAGGAACATTCAACTGAAATAAAATTACCTGCACTTGACAAAGGGTTGTATTTTATTGTGACATCGACTGACTCTGCTTTGGATGTTAACCATAGCATTATAAATTTTGGATTAACTGCAATTACTAATCTAAGCTATATTATGCGTAATAACGGCAGTACCACTGATGTTTATATTCTAAACCGTAAAACAGGTGCACCTGTTAGCGGTGTAAAAGCAGAATGCTGGATAAATACATATAATGGAGTAGCAAAGGAATGGGAAACAAAACTTTATAAAACTTACTTATCTGATAATCTGGGATATTTTAATGTGAATTTTGAAAATTACAGTGGTAACCAGTTCTATTTGGACTTTATTTACCGTGATGATACGTGGAGTACAAATTCAGGTAAATTGTTTGATCAGGAATTTTCATTTTCAAATTATAAAAATAACTATAATAATTATATTCGAAACAAGACCTTTTTCTTTACTGACCGGAGCATTTACCGACCTGGTCAAACAATCTATTTTAAGGGTATCATTATCCGGACTGACGGGTTTAAAGATAACCGGATTTTAACCAATCAAAATATAAACGTAAAATTAATCAATGTCAACTGGCAGGATATAGCCCAATTAAATTTAACCAGCAACGAATTTGGTACATTTACCGGTACATTTATTGCTCCCAATAAAGGGTTGAACGGACTAATGAGAATTAAATCTGATTTCGGTGAAACTGAAATTTCTGTTGAAGATTATAAGAGGCCTACGTTTGAAGTGAATTTTGATACCATGCATGCTTCAACCAAACCAGGAGAATTTATAAAAATTAAAGGACACTCTATGGCATACACAGGTAGTGCCATTGATAATGCAAAAGTTTCTTACCGTGTGGAACGAATAACACAATTTCCCTGGAGATATAATTATTGGTGGATTAATCGTCCTGCTTCACAGGACAAAGAAATAGCAAACGGCACCATAATAACAAATGATAAAGGTGAATTTGAAATTGGTTTTAAAGCCGTTCCTGATGAAACCGTTTTACCATCATTAAACCCGATATTTATCTACAAAGTACATGCCGATGTTACCGACATCAATGGTGAAACACATTGCTGCGACAAAGAAATAAGGGTAGGGTATAGAACACTTCTTATAAAAACTGATATACCCGATAAGCTTGACAAAAACGCAATAAATATATTTAAAATTTCGACCCAAAATCTCGAAGGTAATTTTGTCCCTTCTACAGGTAGTATACATATAGAAAAACTTAAAAGTCCGGCAAAAATATTCCGTGACCGTAAATGGCAGTTACCTGATAAATTTTCAATGAGTAAAAATGAATTTTATAAAGATTTCCATTACGATATATACAGAAATGAAAACAATCCTTCAACCTGGCCGGTGGAAACATTTGTGCTAAATAAATATTTTAATACCGGGTTAAATAAAAAGTTAATATTGCCTGACCTTGAGAATTGGGAAGATGGAATGTACAAACTTACCATGCAATCAAAAGACAAGTTTGGAGAAAAAATAACAGAAACATTTTATTTTACATTATACAACCCAAAAAGCAAAAATTTACCATACACTATGGCCGATTGGTCGGAGTTATCAAAAACCTCGGGCGAACCCGGTGAAAATATTGATATTGCCATCGGCTCTGCCTTTTCTAATGCCCATGTTCTATATGAGCTTGAATGTGACCATAAGATTGTTGAAACAAAATGGCTCGACCTTAGTAACGAACAAAATATTCTTTCAATACGGCTTAAAGAGGAATACAGGGGAAATATAGGCGTTCACTGGTGTTTTATTAACAACAACAGGTTATACAATCATGACCAAACTATCCAGGTGCCTTACACGAATAAAATGCTCGACATTGGTTTCGAAACCTTTAGGGATAAACTTCAGCCTGGTGAAAATGAAAAATGGAAAATAAAAATTAAAGGCAAAAACGGTGATAATGTAGCGGCTGAGATGGTTGCAACTCTATATGATGCCTCACTTGATGCCATTGTGCCGAATAAATTTGATTTTTCCTGTTATGGATATTATTACCCTTATTTACAATGGAATAGTACTAAATGTTTTGATAATTTAAATTTAGAGCATTACACGAAGCTTTACACTCCTCAATTTAATATCTTTCATAAAAACTATAGTTCACTTTCCTGGTTTGGGTTTGGGTATAATTCATACCGAAAAGTTCAGAATATAAAACCGGTTATCAATTACCAATCCAACAATCTTATTAGTGGGCACTCTTCTTACAAAATTATATCATCAAATAAGCAAAAAGGAACAGAAGTATCCGGTAAAGTAATTGATGCTTCTTCAGGGAAAGGGCTTAATTTTGTTTCTGTATTAGTTAAAGGTACAACCAGAGGAACATATACCGATATAAACGGTAATTTTACAATTAAAATACCTGATGCAAAAGCTATATTAGAATTTTCTTTTCTAGGATATGAAAAGGAAACTGTAAAAGTTAACGGTAAAATGAAAATTGAAGTGGATCTTAATCAGGCTTCTACGCAATTAGGTGAGGTTACAATATATCGTCAGGCAGCAGGACAGAAAAGGGCAATTCAGCAACAATTTGAAAGTCCGGTTGTAGCAAATGTGGTGTCAGGTGAAATACCTGATGAAGTCAATAATAGTGAAGCAATTGGAAGATTGCCGGGCATTTCGTCAACAAAAAATAAAAATACTCAAACAAATAATATTGATTTATCAAACATTAAATCCCGCACCAACCTTAACGAAACAGCATTTTTCTACCCTCAGCTCCAAACTGATCAAAATGGCGAGCTTCTTATTAATTTTACTATTCCCGAAGCCCTTACACGTTGGAAGATGCTTGGTTTCGCACATACAACCGACCTTAAATATGGTTTCATAGAAAAGGAACTTGAAACCCAAAAAGAACTGATGGTTACTCCTAATGCTCCCCGTTTTTTAAGGGAAGGTGACACCATGACCTTCACAGCAAAAATCAACAGCCTGTCGGCTAACGATCTGAAAGGAACAGCTCAGCTAATGCTTTATGATGCCCTTACAATGAAATCCATTGATGTGCAAATGCAAAACAACCTGGCACAGCAAACTTTTGAAGTAAAGAAAGGTGAAAGTGTTAACCTTAACTGGGACATCATCATTCCTTCCGGATTACAGGCTGTCGATTACAAGGTTGTGGCCAAAACCAAACAGTTCAGCGATGGTGAAGAAGCCGTTTTACCGGTTCTTACAAACAGTATGCTGGTTACCGAAACGATGCCATTGCCTGTAAAAGGTAAACAAACCAAAATATTTACACTCGATAAGCT
The DNA here is from genome assembly GCA_963846585.1 of uncultured Bacteroidota bacterium. Taxonomy (GTDB): domain Bacteria; phylum Bacteroidota; class Bacteroidia; order Bacteroidales; family JAAUTT01; genus JAAUTT01. The sequence goes on along the minus strand of CAWJWO010000019.1, from coordinate 273,101 downwards.
TTTGCACAATACATCAACTACACTGCGCAGTCATAAGCTTACCCTCGAATATACCCCCAACCCCGCATGGTATGCCATACAGGCCTTACCTTACTTGATGGAATATCCGAACGAATGTGCCGAACAAACTTTTAGCCGGTTTTATGCTAACAGCCTTGCATCGTTATATCGCTAATTCAAATCCGAAGATTAAACAGGTATTCGATTCCTGGAAAAATATCACCCCGGATGCATTACTGTCTAACCTCGAAAAAAATCAGGAACTTAAAGATCTACTTCTGGATGAAACTCCATGGGTCATGGATGGAAAGGATGAAACTGAACGGAAACAACGCCTGGCCGTGCTTTTCGATTTAAACCATATGTCTGACGAAACGGACAGGGCTTTCGATAAACTGCAGAAGTTACAGACACCTGGAGGAGCCTGGCCCTGGTTCGCAGGTATGCCTGAGGATCGCTACATAACACAACACATTGTTTGCGGAATGGGTAAACTTGACCGTTTAGGCGTTAAGTATATAAGAAGTGACAGTAAAACATGGAACATGGTGTTAAAGGCAGTTGGTTATACTGATAATCAAATCGTAAATGATTATAATGAGTTAAAGAGGCTTGAAAAAAAGGGCACTTTAAAACTTGCTCGACAATCACCTGGATTATAGTCAAATACATTATCTATATGCCAGGAGCTTTTTTAAAGATGTTCCTATAGGTAACCAAACACGTGAAGCTTTTGATTACTACCTCGGACAGGCCCGTCAATACTGGCTTTCGAACGGTTTTTACATGGAAGGGATGTTGGCGCTGGCTTTAAACAGGTATGACGACAAAGTTACTCCTGCAAAAATATTGAAATCGCTTAAAGAATATTCATCCTCATCGGAAGAACTGGGTATGTACTGGAAAAAAGAAAACGGTTGGTTCTGGTACCAGGCACCGATAGAAACACAAGCCATGATGATTGAAGCTTTTGATGAAGTTGCAAACGATACTTCCGATGTAAATGAAATGAAAGTATGGCTTCTTAAACAAAAACAAACCCAGGACTGGAAGACTACCCGTGCTACCGTTGAGGCATGTTATGCACTGCTTTTAAGGGGCACTGACTGGCTTTCGGAAAATGACAATGTCGATATAAAGGTTGGTGATATAGATATTTCCCAAATGCCTGACCTTAATAAAGAAGCAGGCACAGGGTACTTTAAAACATCCTGGAACGATAGCGACATAAAACCGGAAATGGGATCTGTAACAGTTTCAAGGAAAGGAGAAGGTATAAGCTGGGGAGCCTTATACTGGCAATACTTTGAACAGCTTGATAAAATAACTTCCGCCGAAACCCCTCTCAAACTTAAGAAACAGCTTTTCGTTGAGCATAACACCAATGCAGGCCAGGTAATTCAGCTTATTTCTGATACAACTTCCCTTAAACCAGGCGACCTGATTAAGGTGCGTATAGAGTTACGTGTCGACAGGGCAATGGAATATGTCCATATGAAAGATATGCGGGCCGCCGGTTTGGAACCTTTAAATGTACTTTCGGGTTATAAATACCAGGATGGACTGGGTTATTACGAAAGTACACGCGATGCTGCAACCAATTTCTTCTTTGGATGGCTTGCAAAAGGAACCTATGTATTTGAATACCCGCTGAGATTGACCCATTACGGCAATTTTTCGAACGGCATTACTACAATTCAGTGTATGTACGCTCCCGAATTTACCAGCCATTCCGAAGGAAAAAGGATTTTAATAAAAAGATAAATGCTTTTGGGTTTAAAATTGTATATTTGTTTACAACCTAAACTAACTACCCATGAAATCAACACTAATTGTAATTGTGATAACATTTATAATGTTTTCATGTAAACCTGCAGGCAACAAATATGTTTACCCACAGGATGAAAGTATCTCTACCAACAATGGGATGCCCAGAAAACGGTTTATCAATTACTTCCCTATTACTTCTTCAGATGCTAATACTGCTGTTACCTATGATACGTTTCATGTGAAATTATATTCAAAAGTCCTGTTTAAATTAGGCGAACCCATCCTTTATAACTTTTATATTTCAAAACCTGTAATCAGGCTAACCTGGATGAGGCCATCAGGAAATCCAATGGTACTTAGTATGGAGGATATTGATGGTAAAATTACACTCAAGGAAAATGGGTTTGAACAGTTAACTGCTGCCGATAAGGCTAAAAACCCAAAAGATACCATTAAAAGAATATACCGGACAAAAGCCCTGAATTTCGAACAAAAACAAAAATTAATTGCCCTTCTAAAAAAGACTAAGTTTTTTGATATGCCTGATAAAACTGCTGATAATTCAACAACAGGCACACAGGTAGCCGTCGAATATCATGACCCGTCCATGTACCACCTCGTATACCGTTCTGTTACCGACGGCACTGCTCCTAATGCCTTCAGGGAAATTTGCGATTATATTATTGATCTGAGTAATTTTAAAACAGATAAGAGGTATTAGGCTGCCGGCTTCAATTTTGCTCTAAGAACAGCAATATTATATTCTACCTGTAAGCCCATCCAGAACTCTGCAGAGATATCCAGGGCTTTTTCAAGACGAAGTGCAATATCCTCTGTAATATTTCTCTTGCATTTTAGTATATCGCTAAAGTGTCCAGGGTACATCATTATACTCATTGCAAAAGCAGATTTTGCCATTCCTCTGGCTTTTAGCTCCATTTCGAGTACTTCACCCGGGTGCAATAGTACGTCAGTTTTGAGCTCGTTGCCTTTCGAATCTATAACGCTGCTCATCATAGTTTTTAAGTTTATATTTATAAATTATAGTATTCTATTTGTAATGTTTTGAAAGTTCTTCAATATGCACTATTTCTATCTCCTCTTTAGTGATTCTAAGTTCAACACGATAGGTGTCGTCAACCCTTACTGAAAAAAGCCCAATTTTATCACCTTTTAGAGCTTCAAAATGCAACCCTCTGATTTTTGATAATTCAACTGAATTTAATACCCGTTTGAGAATCAAAATGGTTTTTTTAAATTTTGTAATAATTCCTTCACTATATCTGGGTTTGCCTTTTAACGGTTCTCCTGTGTATAATTTTGCCAGGTAATCATTCTCAAATTTTACGATCATTTGTAAGAAGTGGCTGTTTAAATCTTATACAAAGATATAGTAATTAATTATTATTTACTATATTTTAGTAATAAACTTCTTTGATTAATTTTCCAACTTTACTGACTAATTCCATATTCTAAGTAAGTAGCTGAAAACAAATATAGTTCTGTAATACCCTGGCCCCCATTCCCTGGCCCCTTATCTTTAAAATGTGTGAATGATGTAACTATTCAGCATAGTTATGTAACGTTTCTGGAAAACTTAAAACTTACCTTTGATCAGAAAAATCAAAATCAACTTTATTCATGATATGGATGATCTGAAAAATAATTTGAAAAGCTTAACAGGTAAACATACCTAAATATCAATACTCTAAATAAAAATATAATAATAGATTGTACCAAATTTAAAATTATTTATCATGGGAAATTTACTTTACGCCATAGCCGTCATACTCATTATTGCATGGGCCATTGGTTTTTTTGCATACAGCCTGGGTAGTGTTATTCATATTTTGCTGGTAATTGCCATAATTGCTATTATATTAAGACTAATTCGGGGGCGTGGAATATAAAACTGCAGAATCCAACATTAACTTGATGAATTTATATACATTGTATATTTAAGTTAATGTGTGAATCATGCTATTAAGTTAATTATAAGTTAATTCTAAATCATTATAAGTTATTAATTCCGTTTTTAAATAATTAAAATCATGGACTCTGGAAAAGTTTTATTGGGATTATTGGCCGGCGTTGCTGCCGGTGCATTATTGGGAGTATTATTTGCACCTGATAAAGGTTCGGTTACCCGTACAAAAATAACCAAAAAGGGAGAAGACTATGTTGATACTTTAAAAGAAAAATTCAACGAATTTGTTGACAACCTGTCAGATAAATTTGATAAAGTTAAGGATGACGTCAAAAACTGAAGCCATGGAAAATCAAAAAACCATATTTGAGCCTCTCCTGGAAAAAGTTGTTGAATATAGTACATCCAGTCTGGAACTTATAAAACTTAAAGCTCTTGAAAAACTTTCTGATATTTATTCCTCATTGATATCTGATACCGTAGTTATTGTTTATTTAGCAATTTTCATCCTTTTTTTAAATATAGGGTTAGGTTTATGGCTGGGTGAAATCCTGGGCAAAATCTACTTCGGATTTTTTGTGTTGGCTGCATTCTATTTATTCGCTGGACTTGTTATAAAAATTTTTATGTATAAATGGATTAAAAAAATAGTAAGAGATAAGTTCATTAAACAACATATCAATTAAAATCAAATGGAAAAAATAGTTTCGTATGAGGGTCTTAAAAATGCAATTCAGCGCGTGGAAGCTGAACAAGCACTGACCGGCCAGCTATTAAAAAATGAATTTCACCTGACTATTGAAAAATTAAAACCGGTTAATCTGCTAAAAAGAAGTATCGAAGATATGGCAAACTCTCCTTTTTTAATTGAGAACATTATTGGAAATTCTGTTGGTTTTGTTTCCGGTTTTTTATCAAAAAAAATAGTTATCGGTACATCTGCCAATATTTTCAGAAAACTAATAGGCTCATTAGTACAGATTAGTGTTACAAACTCCGTGAAACAACATCCTGAAACGATAAAATCTATCGGTCAGTTTCTTTTTCAGCTCCTGTTTACTAAAAAAACAATGAATGCTAAATAGCTTATAAAAGAAATTTACCTTATTACTGACAACTGTCAACTAACAACCAATAACTAACAACCAACAACTAACAACTAATTTGACCATAGAAATTATCCCAAAATAGCCAAACTCAATTTAAAAAATATTATATGGTAGAAGTTAAAAAAGAAGGTGTATTATTAACAAGTACAAATTTGGAATTTGAAAATGCAGGAGTACTTAACCCGGCCGTAATCCGTTCAGGAGATAGTGTCCATATGTTTTACCGGGCGGTTCAGGCTGGTAACCATTCCAGCCTTGGTTATTGCAGGTTGGATGGCCCCCTTACGTTGGTCGAAAGATGGGATAAACCTTTCATGGTCCCCTCATATGAATATGAATCATGGGGTATTGAAGATGCCAGGTTAACCATGATCGATGATCTTTATTATCTTACATACACAGGTTATGATGGAACCAACGCCCGCGGAGCACTGGCCACATCAAAGGATCTGATCCATTTTGAAAAGCATGGATTAATAGTCCCGCCTCTCACTTTTGCAGAATTTGTTTCTATTGTAGAATCATCAAAGAAAATAAATGAATCATATTACATGAATCAAAAGTTTTATTATCTGATAACTGATTTTGAAAAAAAAAGGTTATTGTGGGATAAAAATGTAATGTTTTTCCCCAGGAAGATAAACGGCAACCTGGCTTTTCTTCACAGGCTAAGGCCAGGCATTCAACTTGTTACTGTAAAAAACTTAAAAGAACTTACAAAAGAATATTGGAAACAATATTTTCAAAAATTTGATGAACATATTGTTTTGGACCCCGTGAATAAATACGAATCATGTTACATTGGAAGTGGTTGTCCCCCTATTGAAACTAAACACGGTTGGTTATTGATTTATCATGGCGTGGAAAGAACTGATGAAGGGAAGTTTATTTATTCCGCCTGTGCCGCATTGCTTGATTTAAATAATCCAGTGAAAGAATTGGCCCGGTTGCCTTATCCTTTATTCTCCCCTGAATATGAATGGGAATTAAAAGGAGAGGTGAATAATGTCGTTTTCCCTACCGGAACAGCAATATTTGGAAATACATTATTCATCTATTATGGCGCCGCTGATTCTCTCATTGCTTGCGCATCAGTGAGTTTGTCAGGATTAGTGGACGAATTGTTAACATATACCAGAGAAAATGGAAAATAAAATAAAAACAACTAATGTTAATGGTAATAACGGTCAACTATATATATCAGTAATTGAAAATACTGTTCATTCAGCAATAACTCCTGAGAGCCCTGAACAGTTTCAAAGCCTCAGAAATAGTAATGAACTGGCTGAAATATTGTTTATTACATCATATCCGCCTAGAGTATGTGGCATAGCTACCTATTCACAGGATTTAATTAAGGCCATGAATAATAAATTCAGTAATTCATTATCTATAAAAGTCTGTGCATTGGAAAAAGGTGATACAAGTTATTCATACCCGTTTGAAGTTAAGTATATCTTAAATACTTCAGATGTTACTGCTTATAAACAACTGGCAGTAACTATAAATAATGACCAAAAGGTAAGAATAGTTTTAATACAACATGAATTTGGTTTTTTTAAAGACCATGAAGAAATATTTCTGCAATTTTTATGTGAACTTTCAAAGCCTATTATCATTGTCTTTCATACAGTGCTGCCTCACCCTGATGAAAAACTAAAATCCAATGTCAGAAGTATTGGGGCTGTTTGTGAATCAATTATTGTTATGACCCATAATTCGGCTGATATTTTATTGAATGACTATGGGATACCTAAACATGAAATAACCGTTATATCACACGGCACCCATCTGGTACAACACCTCAATGAAAAAATTCTTAAAAAGAATTATGGATTAATTGACAGGAAAGTCCTTACAACCTTTGGCCTGCTAAGTTCGGGAAAAAGCATAGAAACTACCCTTGAAGCTTTGCCTTCCATAATTGAACAATGTCCGGAAGTTATGTTTCTGATTATTGGGAAAACACATCCGGAAGTTATAAAATCCGACGGAGAAAAATACAGGGATAGCCTTGAACAAATGGTGAAACAATATGCCCTTCAGGATCATGTCATTTTTGTAAATGAATACCTGGCACTCCCTGAACTGCTTGAATATTTACAACTAACTGACATATATCTTTTTACAACAAATGATCCTAACCAGGCTGTAAGTGGTACTTTTGCATATGCCATGAGCTGTGCCTGTCCAATAATATCAACCCCCATCCCTCATGCAAAAGAATTATTGACCAAAGACACCGGCATAATTTTCGATTTTCAGAATTCCCTTCAATTAGCCGATGCAGTTATCCGGTTACTAAACGATGAACCATTGAGAAAGAGTATGGGTTTCAATACCTTGCAGAATATAGTTTCCACCGCCTGGGAGAATTCTGCTGTTGCACATGCAAATTTGTTTGATAAATTAGGTGGTGATAAAATTACCTTACGGTATAACATTCCCGTGATAAATATAAATCACCTTAAAGAAATGACTACCACAACCGGATTTATTCAGTTTTCAAAAATCAACCAGCCGGATATTGAATCTGGCTACACCCTCGATGATAATGCCAGGGCTATGGTGGCTTGTTGTATGTATTATCAAATGAAAGGTGATGAAAAAAATATATTTTTTATTTACAAATATCTCAATTTTATAAAATTTTGCCAGCAACCTTCCGGTAACTTTTTAAATTATGTTGATAAAACAAATCAATTTACCAATCAAAATTATATAACAAATTTAGATGATTCCAATGGCAGGGCAATATGGGCCCTGGGATATTTAATATCCTTGCAGGGTCTTCTGCCCCGGGAAATTATATCAAAGGCAAAAAAAATCATGGTTAAATCACTTTTGCATATAGGCACCATACATTCACCACGTGCAATGGCTTTTACTATCAAAGGACTCTATTATTATCAAATTTCAGATAAATCTCCCCTGAACCTGGCACTGTTAAAAACATTCGCAAACCGCATGGTACAAATGTATAAACATGAATCATGTGACCAATGGGAATGGTTTGAAGGCTACCTTACCTATGCCAACAGCATCTTGCCTGAAGCTATGTTATATGCCTGGTTGTTAACAGGAGAACCCATTTATAAAGAAATTGCCCTCACATCTTTAAATTTTCTGTTATCAAAAACTTTTAATGAGAATGGCATCGAAGTTATATCAAATAAAAACTGGTTACAAAAAGGACAGAAGGCTAAGCATATCGGGGAACAGCCAATAGACGTTGCATATACGATTATGACACTGGATAAATTTTATGAAGTATTTCGTGACAATATCTATCTTGAAAATTTATTAACGGCATTCGATTGGTTTTTAGGTAAAAACCGTTTACATCAAATTATCTACAATCCATGTACAGGCGGATGTTACGACGGCCTTGAGGAAACTCATGTGAACCTGAACCAGGGAGCTGAGTCTACTGTAAGTTACCTGATGGCACGTTTTACAATCGAAAAATATAGTATGACGGAACCCTCAGTTTTTACCTCTATCGCTAATCACGTTAATGCAAAATATATTAATTGAAATGTTGTACCCTTCGACTCCGCTCAGTGTAGGTAAAATTATTGTATTTTTGTACCTGTAACTAGCAACTGACAACTAACAACTGTGCACTGAGCACTAAGCACTATTATCTTACATATTTCACATATACTTTTATAATTCCAAATATGATAAATGGGAACAAATGCTAACCGGATTTTTTTAGAACATATTGCACGAAATGCAATGAGTGCAAGAGGGCTTGAGCCTGATTTTCCAGCGGCTGTTCTCACCGAGCTGACGGAAATAAACTTACCGGCCAAATATAACATTACCAAGGCCAAAGATCTGCGCGATCTGTTATGGTGCTCAATTGATAATGCTGATACGCAGGATATTGATCAGTTATCATATGCAGTACAAATGCCGGATAATAAAGTAAAGCTGCTTATTGCCATAGCTGATGTGGATGCTTTGGTTGCAGCACAATCCAATATTGATAAACATGCCAACCTTAATACAACATCTATATATACTGTTGCACGTATATTTTCCATGTTTCCTGAAAAATTATCGACTGATCTCACTTCGATGGGTCTTAATGCAGATCGATGTGCTGTAGTAGTTGAAATGACAGTTGACATTGATGGATCAGTGGAACAATCGGATGTTTATTGTGCAACAATACGCAACCATGCCAAACTTGAATATGAAAGTCTGGCACTCTGGCTCGAAGGAACCGGTCCCATACCTTCGGAAGTAATGAAGGTTGATGGATTAGGAGAAAATATTAAGTTACAGGATAAGGTAGCTCAAAAAATGAAGGTGTTACGATACCAACATGGAGCATTGGAATTCGAAACCTTCGATACAATTCCGGTTTTCGACGGAGATGTTTTGAGCGAAATGAAAGTTGAAAATAAAAACAGGGCTAAAACCTTGATTGAAGATTTTATGATTGCAGCCAACGGGTCAACAGCGAGATATTTAACGAGTAAGAATTTCCCTTCTTTGAGAAGAGTTGTCCGTACTCCCAGGCAATGGGACAGAATTGTTGAACTGGCCTCCGAGCACGGTTTTATACTTCCGGCAACGGCTGATTCCAAATCACTTTCCGGATTCCTGCAGTTTGTTAAACAAAAATTTCCGCAACATTTCACCGATATTTCAATAAGTGTACTTAAACTTATCGGATCAGGCGAATATATTGTTGAAACACCAGGTTCTGTCTCTCCCGGTCATTTTGGCCTGGCAGTAAAAGATTATACACATTCAACCGCTCCCAACAGGCGTTATCCCGATATTATAACACAACGCCTTCTTAAATCGGCTATTTCAGGAAGTGCAATCCCTTATTCTACTGAACAATTGGAACAAATTGCAAGGCACTGTACTTTAAAGGAAGACGATGTGAGGAAAGTAGAACGACAGGTTGAGAAATCAGCCAACGCGTTGCTCATGGAATCAAGAATAAATGAAGAATTTGAAGCCATAGTTAGCGGTTCATCATCAAAAGGAACATGGGTACGAATTTTGCACCCACATGCTGAGGGTAAACTTGTTAATGGATTTAAAGGGTTAAAAGTAGGGTATAAAATAAAAGTACGGCTTATTCATATAGATGCGGAAGCCGGGTTTATAGATTTTGAACGGGCATAACAAAAAAAAGCAATGTCTTTCGATATTGCTTTTTTTGAATATATTACTTTTGACCGATAATAACACACTTTAAGCATGTTTCCCTACCTCTTATTATTATAATTGATTGTTAATTCCATAAGTCCATTCCCAACCCTGTCAAGATCATCATTGAAATTATCTTTAAAGGCATTGAAGGCTTCCCGTCCATTGTCATTTTTATAGTCGGCAAGTCTCATTTTCAGGTCGCTGTTCTTTTGATCAAGAAATTCTACTTTACTTCTGAAGGTAGCCTTATCATTTTCATTCATATCCAGATGCTTGGCTTTCAAATCTGCAATAATCTTGTCATTGCTTTTAAATTGTGCTTCGCAATCTTTCTTAAATTTAGGTAATTGTGCAAGGGAATCCTGTTTAGCAATTTTTAAATCTTGCTTCGCCTCAGTAACATTGGCTTTAGCTTCTCTCATATTTTCACGGGCATCCGAAGATTTTTGATCAGTTTGCTGAGCCTGTGCTGTAAAAAATGTTCCTGCCATAAATGCTGTTATGGTTAAGGATAATATTGTTTTTTTCATTTGATAAAAGTTTTAAATGTAAATTATAATTCAAAACAAAGGTGAGACTAATATTACAATGAACTATTACATAACTTTGTAATTAACTTACATCATTCACAGCTTTGTACAAATAATTGTAAAGGTTATATAGTTGTATAGGTTGTATAGTATGAATTATGTAAATGATTAACAGAATTGTATAATGCTTTTTAAAGTTCTGATATTTATTTTTATGCCGTTAAATTTTAAAAATATACATTATGAAAACAGAATCTTTTCAAACCGCAACAGTTTATTCAAATAATAAGTTGGTAAACAAAAATACTTTAGGTTATTGGAATGGCAAAAAAGAAAAACTCAAAGAAAAATACTCGGTAATTACCGATGAAGATGTGTGTTTTAAAGTTGGCAGGGAAAAAGAGATGGTCGAAATGCTGGGATATAAACTTAGTAAATCAATGGACGAAATGTGCGCTATTATCGACACATTATAATAATGCAGACTCTGAAAATCAGGTATCCAACAGTAAACGGACGAACTTTCAAACACAAAACGATCTGTTAATTTGATTCTTATTATTCCGAAATTTAAATTTTAATGTACCAATCAACTTATTACCCTTACAGGTTATTAAGATTGATTATGGGGTAGCAGCAGCATTTTCTGCATAGTTGCAGATTTTTGTAAAATATTATCATGTTATACGGAGATCTCCTATATTTGTTTTTTATTATTAAGATAATGGCAAAACTAAGAATTGGGATGGTTGGGTGCGGCTTTATTGCCGACTGGCACGTTAAAGGTTTTAAGGATAATAAAGATGCTGAAATTACAGGTATGTGCCATGTTTTTTTTGGCAACGAACAGCAAAAAGCTGTTGAAATGCAATTACTTAAGAACAAATGTACAGAGTTTGGGATCAGGCCTTTTGTGAGTTTCGATGAAATTGTCAATTCGCCTGAAACAGATGCATTAATAATAGGCAGTATCAATCCGTATCACTACACGCAAATTAAATCAGCCATTGCCGCTAAAAAGCATATATTGGTCGAGAAACCCGTAGTTACCGATTTTATGCAACTTGAAGAAATAAAAAAACTTTCCATACTTAACGGGATAAAAATTTTCCCGGCACATAATTTTGTCTATCGCAAAGCAATATGTAAAGCAAAAGAATACATAGAATCGGGCAAAATAGGGCAAATTATTCATTCTTCATTCATTGTTACACATACTATTCCTGAAGCTCATTCAAAAGGATGGAGGGCTGTTAAAGAAATCAGTAAAGGCGGGGCGTTGTTAGATAGCGGTAATCACCTTATTTATCAGGCATTATATTTATTAGGGAAACCCTCAAAACTACATGGATTTACATCTAAAATGGTCTTAAAAGATATGGAATGCGAAGATATCGCGCAGGTAAGCCTGCTTTATCCGGATGGTTCCATGTCGGTGATAATGCAATCCTGGACATCGGATCATGGTAATTTAATAAATGGGATTAGAATTTTTGGAACAAAAGGAAATATTGTTATCACCGATGCTCTATATGTAAATGGCGAAAAAATTGATGACGACGTAGAATACTTAGGATCTTTTGTTAACCAGTCCCGGGCGTTTTCCGACTATATTATTAAAAATATACCACCGGTTTCAACTCTTGACGATGTCCACAATGTGCTTAAAATAGCATTTGGAGCATACGAAAGTGCTGAAAAAGATATTGTTATAAGTTTATAAGGTTATAAAAAGTTTATAAGGTTGATAAAGTTTATAAAGTTTATATTAAATTATGTAAACACATAAGTCTATAAACCTTATAAACCTCATAAACTTTATAAACGATTAAACGAATAAACGCCTTTTACTAAGCACTATGCACTATGTACTAAGCACTATAATAAATTGAGCCATGAAAAAATTAATTAAACCAACATTAACTGTTCTTTTTATCCTTTCTTATTTTGGAAGTGTATTTACTCAAAATACCCACCCCGACATAAAAACACTTGAAATTGGGACAAAAGCACCTGATTTTAATTTGTTGGGGGTTGATGGGAAAACATATACCCTGAAAGATTTTGAAAACTCCGGCGTATTGGTTATAATTTTCAGCTGCAACCATTGTCCAACCGCACAGGCTTATGAAAATAGAATTATAGCCATCTCTGCCGATTATAAACAGAAAGGTGTAGCAGTAGTAGTTATATCATCAACCTCACCTTCGGCATTAAACCTATCTGAAGAAGATTATTCCGATATGGGTGATACATACGATGAAATGAAGGTCAGGGCAAAAACTAAAGCTTACAATTTTCCTTATTTATATGACGGCGATGATCAAAAATGTGCTTTAGCATATGGCCCGGCTGCAACCCCGCATTGCTTTGTATTCGATAAAGACCGTAAGCTTAAGTACGTTGGACGTATTGATGCAAATGAAAAACCAGGTACCGGAAATGGTGAGGACCTTCGAAATGCTATTGACGCGGTGTTAATTGGGAAACCAGTTACAAACCAGGTAACTAAAGTGTTTGGATGCTCTATAAAATGGTCATGGAAAAGCGAATATACCCAGCAGCTTTATAAAAAATGGGCGCAATTGCCGGTAACTCTAAACGAAATTGATGTAAACGGAGTAAAGGAACTGGTAAAAAACGATTCAACCGGTAAGCTCAGGCTTATAAATATTTGGGCCACATGGTGCGGGCCATGCGCAAACGAATTCCCTGACTTGGTTATTATTGACCGAATGTATCGCAAACGTTCGTTTGAATTTATTACAATTAGTGCCGATAAACCCGATAAAAGAAGCGATGTTCTTAAATTCCTTCAAAATGAAGAAGCTTCAAATAAAAACTTTATTTTTAATAAAAATGATGTGTACGAATTAATTGAAGCGGTAGATCCAAATTGGCAAGGCGCCCTGCCATACACAATGATTATAGAACCAGGAGGAAAAATTATCTATAGAAACCAGGGAATGATTGATCCTTTGGAATTGAAGAAAACTATAGTAGAAAACAAATATATGGGAAGGTATTATAACAAATAGAATGAATTTTTGTTAATTTTATAAAACAAAGCATATTGATGACTTTTTTAACCTGCTACCTGCTACCTGCAACTTGTATTAATTGACTATATAAAATAACAGATATGTCGAAACTGAAAGAAAAATTATTTGAAAAAATTGAAGGGTGGAGACCACGCATTAACCGGTTGATGAACGATTATGGCGAAGTTGTAATTGATGAAGTTACTATTTCAAAAGCTATTGGTGGCATGAGGGATTTAAAATGCCTCGTAACTGATATTTCATATCTTGATCCTATTGAAGGAATAAGATACAGAGGACACACTTTACCTGACCTGTTTGTTAAACTCCCAAAAGAAAAAGGTGCTGAAATGCCATCAGTTGAGAGTGCTTTTTATTTATTGCTGACCGGTGATATACCTAACGAACAAGAAGTTGCCGAAGTTATTGATGAGTTTAGCAAACGACGGATTCTTCCAAAATATGTGTATGACGTAATTGATGCATTTCCTTCAATAAGTCATCCTATGGCTATGTTTTCATCTGCTATACTTACGATGCACCGTGAATCCTTTTTTAATAAAAAATATAAAGCAGGAATAAATAAATCGGAATATTGGGATCCATTTTATGAAGATTCATTAAATCTGCTTGCCAAACTTCCTGAAATTGCTACTTATATATATAATAAGGTTTATCGTAATGGCAAACATATCCAATCAAATCCTAATCTTGATATGGGAGGGGATTTTGCACATATGATGGGAATTGATAAACCATACGATGATGTTTCAAGGCTTCACTTTATACTTCACAGCGATCACGAAAGCGGTAATGTAAGTGCCCATACCGGGCATCTTGTATCAAGTTCACTTTCTGATATATATCTTTCTATTTCGGCTATGATTAATGGTTTGGCAGGCCCTTTGCATGGATTGGCAAACCAGGAAGTATTGCGTTGGCTGCAAGATTTTTTAGCTAAAATGGATGGTAAGTCTCCTTCTGAAGATCAGGTACGCCAATATGTCTGGGATACTCTTAATTCCGGACAGGTTATCCCGGGTTATGGCCATGCAGTTTTAAGAAAAACAGATCCAAGGTACACTATACAACATGAATTTTGTTTAAAACATTTTAAAAACGATCAGTTATTTGAGTTAACAAATATGTTGTATAAAATCGTACCTAAAGTATTGATTGAACAGGGGAAGGCTAAAAATCCATGGCCAAATGTTGATGCATTAAGCGGAACTATTCAATGGCATTATGGTGTCCGTGAATATGACTTTTATACTGTATTGTTCGGAATAGGCAGAGCAATTGGGATTTGTGCCAATATTATCTGGGACCGTGCCCTGGGTTATTCATTGGAACGTCCTAAGTCAGTTACTACCGAGATGCTGGAAAATCTGGCAATTGCTCATAAAAAGATTTGATATCTTTTAAAGATATAATCGATCTTTCTTATTTATATATTGCTATTTTGCTAAAAAATTACAAATTAGCAGTGCAGATTAATTTATGAAAAAGATAATTTTATTATTTACTGTACTGATCTGCTTATTAAATAATAATTTAACATGGGCACAAGCAACATTTCCCGAAGCAAAATTATACTCAGTAAATGATGGCTTGTCTCAATCACAAATAAACGCCATAATTCAGGATTCCCGGGGTTTTTTATGGGTTGGTACTGAAGATGGGCTAAACAGGTATGACGGTTACAATTTTATAAATTATACACATCAGCCATTTGATAACAATTCGTTATCGGATAATCATATAAATGCAATTTGCGAAGACAATTCAGGCGTTTTTTGGATAGCTACCAACAGGGGATTGAATTCTTTTGACCTTAAATCAGGTATTTTCAGGAATTATCAGTATCATCCTAATTCCCCAGGTTCAATCAGTGATAACGTTGTGTTAAACGTATTTATAGATTCAAAAAGAGTAATCTGGGTTAAAACACGTAAAACGCTTGAATCCTTTAATCCAAAAAATAAAACATTTCATAGCTTCTCACATTTTAACGATATATTCAAATATTCCCCGGCTCAATTTAAATATCCGATTTTTGAAGATAATAAAGGCCGGCTTTGGGTTGGAACCAAGGACGGATTAAATTTCTTTGACCGGGATATTCAATTATTTAAACGTATTTTATGTTTGAACGATAATGATATCCGATCCATTACCCAGGATGTTAACGGACTCCTTTGGATAGGAACAAGCAATGGACTTACATCATTTAATGTTGACGATAATGAAATTAAGAGATATTTTGTAAAAACAGATTCCAAACAATCACCTGATGCTAATATTATCAGCTCTTTAATAGATAATGGATCAGGTGAGTTATGGGTTGGGACAGGTAATGGTTTTTACTTTTTTAACATTAAAGAAAGAAAGTTCCGGAAAATGCAACCATTAAATTCTGGCTCTGTTAATGGCTTAGTAAATACAATTTTAAAGGATAAATCCGGTGTGCTTTGGATTGGTACTACTAAAGGACTTGTTAAAGTGAATTTAAAACCGTTAAAATTTTCAACTTACAAGGCTTCAGAGAATATGCCATACAAATTTTCCTCTAACGATGTTGATTGTATTTATCCTGTTGATAATAACAGATTCCTTGTGGGTACTGCAGGCGGAGGATTAAATATTCTGGACCGAAAATCTGATTCTGTAGTTAGTTACGATTTAAATAAGAAAGGCGATGAAGAATGTAATTATATAAATTGCATTTGTAAATTTCAAAATGAAAAATTTTTACTGGGGACAAATAATGGTATAATACTTTATAACTCCGGTAATAAAACATTTACAAATCTTAATAAAGAACATTATAAGGGTATTGAAAATTTAATCCATAATAAGGTAAATAGTATAATTAATTGGAATAATGACCATTTTTGGGTAGGTACTATACATGGCCTCATTTTGCTGGATATGAAATCAAAACGAATAGCCACATTCCTAAACAATCCTGAAAATAGCAATTCATTGATTAACAATTCAATATATTGTCTATCGACGGATTCTCAGGGTAAATTATGGATTGGTACTGATAACGGGTTGGACTGTCTTAATGTTGTATCAGGGAAATTTATACATTATTTATCAGACAAAAGGGGGAAACAGCTTTTAACAAGTAATGTCATATATTCAATCAGTATTGACAAATCAGGATATATATGGGTTGGTACAGCATCAGGACTTAACAGGTTTAATCCCGTAAACGGTGATGTAAAAATGATAACTGAGAGAGAAGGGTTATCCGATGACCTTATTTATGCTATATTATTTGATAAAAACCAAAATCTGTGGGTTAGCACCAATAAAGGAATAAATTTTATAAAAAACAAAACATTTCAAATAAGGTCATTTGATGTTTCAGATGGGTTGCAGGATTTTGAATTTAATTATAATTCAGCATGCCAGTCACCATCAGGTGAACTTTATTTTGGAGGAGTAGCGGGTTTAAATTCATTTTATCCTGATTCAATGGCAAATAATAGTTATGTTCCTCCGGTTGTAATAACATCGGTTGAAATTATAACTTCAAAAAGTGAATACAAAATTCAGAATATTGCCTCAGGTAAAATAATAATTCCATACAGGACAAATATTTTTACTATTAACTTTTCTGCACTTGATTATACATTTCCGGATAAAAACCTTTATGCATATAAATTTTATTCCAATAACGAAAAAAACTGGATCTATATCAGTAATAAACATACAGCATCCTTTTCTAACCTTCAGCCAGGTGAATATTATTTTAAGGTTATTGGATCCAACAATGATATGGTCTGGAACAATACGGGCCTTTCTTTGCTAATAAGTGTTGAATCTCCATTCTGGCTGAAAACGCAGGCCTATTACTTATATAGTTTTTTTATTTTTATTTCATTGCTTATAATTTACAGATTACGTACCTATAATTTGAGAAAAACCAATAAGATTCTCAAAGATAAAGAAATGGCATCCTTCAAAATTGAACGTCAGAGGGAACAGCTAGCAATTAAAAACAAAAATATTACAGATAGTATCAATTATGCTAAACGAATACAGGTAGCATTAATGCCATCTGAAAAAATGTTCAGGAAGATTGTACCTGAATCGTTTGTCTTTCATAAACCAAAAGATATTGTAAGCGGTGATTTCTTTTGGATTAGTGAAAATGGAAATAAAGTTTATATCGCAGCAGTTGATTGTACAGGACATGGAGTTCCAGGTGCTTTCATGTCAATAATAGGGTTTGAATTATTTCGTAAAATAACACATTCCCAGGGAATTGATGATCCTTCACAAATTTTAAATATTCTAAACAGAGAATTTGAGTCCATATTCAAAGATGTTGATAATCAATTTCTTCGTGATGGAATGGATATTGCTTTTTGTGTAATTGACAAAAAAACTAAAGTCTTGGAATTCTCAGGTGCGGTGAATCCCATATACCTGATACGTGACAATAAAATTACAGAAATCAGAGGATCGCGATTCTCAGTTGGATTGGAAGATGAAATGGAAGTGGAACAATCTTTTGAAAATAAACAAATTCTTCTGAATGAAAATGATATAATATATTTATTTACAGATGGATATGCCGATCAATTTGGAGGGCCAGAAGGTAAGAAGTTTAAATACAGGAGATTCAGGCATTTGTTGCTTACCATACATCAATATCCAATGGATGAACAAAAAAACCTTCTTGAAGAAAGGGTTATGATGTGGGAAGGACCATTAGAACAAGTTGATGATATGCTGGTTATAGGATTCAGGCCTGTGTTTGCGAACCGAATTTAGTGCTCAAGCAGACCTTTTATCTTATTTATTAACAATTCAGGTTGAAATGGTTTGCTAATGTAATCATTCATGCCTGCTGCCAGGCAATTTTCCTTATCACCTGCCAGGGCGTTAGCAGTAATAGCAATAATAGGAGTTCTCAGGTTTGAAGACGATTCAATTTCCCTTATTTTTTTTGTTGCAATAATTCCATCCATCACCGGCATTTGAATATCCATAAGTATGATATCGTACTTTGAAGAGCCAAATTTATCAAGGGCTTCTTTCCCATTATTAGCAATGTCTATATTTTTAACAAGTTTCTGTATAGTAAGGATTACAATTTTCTGATTTATAAGATTATCTTCAACAAGTAAAATATTGGCTTCATTCAGATTTATGACAGGTTCTTTCTCACGTTTTGGTTGTATAAATTCTACATAACCACCTTTGGATTCTTTTGTTATTGCTGCACCTGATGTATTAAATATAAGGAAAAAAGAAAAAACTGTAGATTCCTTTGAAGGGACAATTAATAACTGACTTCCTGAATGTTCGATTATTTTTTTTGCAATTGTAAAATCGTAATATAAATTCATTTCCGGGTATTGTCCCTTGTAATTTTCAATTCCGGTTGCCTCAGTTGCCACGGGATCAATTTTAAGCGGGATGTTTACTTCTAACCTGAAAGATAATTCACAATTTTTATCCGATTCTTTTAATACTGAATAAATAATTGATATATTAATTTTTTGATCAGTAGAATTTCTGATTATATTCTCAATTATATTCAGAAAGATTTGTTTAACCTGCACCGGATCACCTAATAAGTTATAATGTAATTCGGATTCGGTTAAGAGATTAATAGTAATTCTGTCATTATTAAGAGTTTGAAATAAATTGATCGTGCTTTTTAAGGTGCTCTGTAAATTAAAACTAATTTTTGTTCCTGAAACACTGAATTCCTGAGTTGAAACTTTAGAAATGGTATTTACAACATTTACTAAATTGTTTGTTGATGCCTGAATAGTTTCAACCAAATCCATCTGTTGCTCATCCAAATTAGTTGATGAAAGCAAATTGCTGGTAACCATTATATTGTTAAGAGGTGTACGAATCTGGTGCGAAAGCTTGGAAATGAATTCTTCTTTTACTTTTAACTGATGGTTTAGGTTACGAATTTGAATTTTCACCTGGGACGCCATTTTAGCTGTCAAAGCCACATAAACCTGACAAACAATATAAACTCCAATATACGATACAATTATTTTCCACTTAAATAATGCAACTAATGCATAACTTTTGTTCCAATCAAAAGGAAGAAAAAGTAATAAAGTACATATAATTAATACAATAGCAGAAATAATTGATCCATACATAATCCCATAAAAGAAGACTGCAATTACAGGGAAACAGATAATCCAAATGCGTCCCATCCCCTGAATATCTCCGGTGATAAACAAAATAATCAGAAATAAAAAAATCAGGATTGTATTTATTAATATATATATTGGTTTCCAAAATTTGTTTTTTATCAGATATATATTAGCAGTTAAAGCAAAGAACATGAAAAGTTGTGCCAGCGCTATTATATAATTTTCATTTATTAAATCTATTATAAACAATAATGGAAATACAAATGAGCCTAACCAACTGAGTAAATAAACGAAATTAATAATGTTATTTGTTTTCAAATCCTGAGTAGCAGAAATATCAGTGTCAAATATGTTCCTTAAAAAATTAGAAATGTTCATTATCAAATTAATTACCGGATAATAATATTTATTTTATAGCTGACAAAATATATAATCTTAATAATAATGGATCAACTTTATGTTAAAAGTAAAAAAAAATCCTCAATGATTTTTATCAATTCTCAATTACATTGAAAAAAATATATAAAGACGTACCCTGATCTTTATCAATTTGTTGTTGATTTTTTAATTTGGTATATTTGATAAGACAATGTGCTAATTTGAAAATTTGAAAATGTGCAGATGTGCAAATGATAATTACAAATTGGGTTTATAAGGTTTATTAGGTTTATAAACTTTATAAACATAATATACTGACAACTAACAACTAACAACTGACAACTAATTTTAATGGTATGAAAAGGCTTATTATCTTATTGGGATTATGTTTATTGATGGTTAATTTATTCGGACAACAGAGTAATGTACCGACACGTGACGAAATTTCTAACTTTTTAAAAACTAAAACGTTGGTCGTGTTGGAAAATAATCCCTTATCTGAATATAATCTTGTCCTTAAAAGTGTAATGGGTCAGGAGTGGACTATGACGCCTTTTGACTTTATCAAGTATAGTGAATTTGATAAACTAAGGCTTGACCCTAAATATTCGTTCATAGTTCTTACACAGGTTAAATATGAAAAGGATAAAACCGATGCCAAATACAATTTTGTAAGCCTGGTAATGGGAGGTGCTGCATATTCTCTTACGTCTATGCCCGATTTGTGTTCCATCCCTTTGTCATACTCCGATGTTGGTGATGAGGATTACAGTTATAAGCTTGGAATTTTTCTCCGGTTCATGCAGAACCACGTAAAAATGTTGATGGATAACCCCGGGATGGCCAGTGAAAATATTCTTAATCATTATAACAAAAATATGAAAGAGTTAAAAGGCAAAACTCTTTACCTGGTGGCTGGTGAAATGGCTAAAGATGTTAACACAGCAGCAAAAATTAAAAAAATTTATCCGGGTCCGTTTAAACTGGTTTCGAAAGACGAAATACAACAAGCAATTGCTGATAAAGTTGATATGGTATTCCTGCATAAAGTTGGTCCTGAAAACACCAGGCTTAAAGCCAGAGTCTTTAAAATATTGATCGGGGCCTCAGATGCTCAATTTTATTATTTTGATTATCACATGCTTAATGACAAAAACCCTGATGGGTTCCTCGAAAGCGATTTTAAAAGACTGGCCAGAAAATTGTAATGTAGTTGTTAGTTGTTAGTTGTTGGTTGCTAGTTAATAGTATATTGTTTCGGGTTACATGTTTAAAAAGGCATAATAGAAGTTGCAAAAGTTATATAGTAATATAATCTAACTACTAACAACTAACAACCATCAACTAGCAACTATAATTAAAACACTTCTCCCAGATTAAAGAAAAAACCATGCGACCCCCCTATCCCTATTCCATAATCTATACACACATTGGTGTCGGACTTTTTGTTCAGTTTTATTCTTAATCCGGCTCCATATCCGGGTATTATAGTATGCAATTCACTGCTTAATTTTTTAAGAATAGATTCGGCATTACCAAATACCACACCCCCTATTAACCCATTATCAGTTATATGGAACCTGTATTCCGATTCAAGGTACAAAAGGTTATTTCCGGTATACCTTCCCTGAACATACCCGCGTCCTGTATTATTATAATCGTCCCAGCCTATGGTAGGCAAATCAAGGTAGGCTGGTTCGCCTTTTAATGTTAAATAATTATAACTCCAGAATGCCAATACATTGCCGCTATTGGCAGGAAACTTTATAAATTGCCTTATATCTATCAACATCGATTGCCAGTTGATATCGCTCCCTAAAAAGACCAGGTTAGGCCGGTATTGAACATTTATATATGTTCCTCCAATAGGGTTTACAGAATTTTTGCGGGTATCGTACAGAAAGTTAAGTGAGAATCCGGACGATATTGACCTTGAATTTTTTATATTTCTGATAAACTCAGAGTATACTTTGCCTGTATCAACCTTTGTAGATATATCCCAATATAAATCAAGATTATACGCAATCCCAAAGAACAAATTTTTCAAAAATTCATGGTAAGCAAATTGGTAAAACCTGATATACGAATAATCAATCGGTAAAGCGGAAGCCAAAGAAGTGTGGGTGCCTATACCATAAGTGTATGTTGGGAATTTGTAAAATCGCCAGTCACCAAAAAAATGAATTTTATACTTATCAATAAATATACTTGAATTTATGTTAGTCCAAAATTGATTATATTGAGAGTAATATGCATTCGCTGTAATGTTAGAATATTTATTTTTATTATTATCAGTATAAAAAGACGTACTCGTAGTAATAGCGCCTGTTATACCTGATACCAAAGTATATCCGACTGCCGGAATAATTGAAAAATATGGACCTAATCCTATGGTTTTAGTTGAATCCTTTCTCAGATTTATATGCAAATAGTTATGAATAATATCAACAACATCTACCTTATTTTTAATATTTTGCGCCGAAGTACAAGTGTCCTTAACTACTGAAGTATCATTCTGCTGAACTGAATATACTTTTGTTGAAAATGTCAAACATATAAGTATTATTGTAATTAGCTTGTTAATTTGGTAGTTAACTGACATAAAAATAATTACTGATTACTGATTACAAATTACTGATTACTAATTACTAATTACTAATTACAACTTACTGATTAATGTTTACTGTTCACTGTTCACTGATAATAGACACTAATTAACCAAAAAATTTGCTGTATTTTTACTAAAAATTGTGATATTTTTGTTTTTTATAATAATTGTTTATTTACCTAATCACTTCATCACCTTATCACTTCATCACTTCATCACTTCATCACTTTTTACTAACAACTAACAACTAATAACTAAAAGCATGGCCGAAGATAACAAAATTATATTTTCAATGGTTGGGGTTAGTAAGACTTATCCGCCCCAGAAAAAAGTACTCAACAATATTTATTTATCATTTTTTTATGGTGCTAAAATCGGCATAATAGGCTTGAATGGTTCAGGTAAATCATCTTTATTGAAGATTATAGCAGGAATTGAAAAGTCTTTTCAGGGCGATGTTGTTTTTTCACCAGGCTATTCAGTTGGTTATCTGGAGCAGGAACCTAAACTGGATGAGTCCAGATCAGTAAGGGAAATAGTTGAAGAAGGAGCGGCAGATGTTGTAGCGTTATTGAAAGAATACGAAAATATAAATAACAAATTTGCCGAACCTATGAACGATGAAGAAATGAGTAAACTCATTGAACGCCAGGGTGAATTAACTGATAAAATTGATCATTCCAATGGATGGGAACTGGATAATAAATTGGAAAGGGCAATGGATGCCCTGCGTTGTCCGGATGGAGATACTCCAATTTCGTTTTGTTCAGGAGGTGAACGTCGCAGGGTTGCTTTATGCAGGCTTCTTCTTCAGGAACCTGACATTTTGCTTTTGGATGAACCTACAAATCACCTTGATGCCGAATCGATAGAATGGCTCGAAATGCATTTACATCAATATAAAGGTACTGTAATAGCTGTAACACACGACCGTTATTTCCTTGATAATGTTGCAGGCTGGATACTTGAACTCGACAGGGGAGAAGGCATTCCGTGGAAAGGTAATTATTCTTCATGGCTAGAACAAAAATCCAATCGTCTGGCCCGGGAAGAAAAAACAGAAAGTAAAAGAAGAAAAACCCTTGAACATGAATTAGAATGGGTACGAATGGCGCATAAAGCCAGGCAGGCAAAGTCTAAAGCAAGGCTTGCGGCTTATGATAAAATGATGCAGGAGGATGTTAAACAAAAGGAGGACCGGCTTGAAATATACATTCCAAATGGCCCGCGTTTAGGTGATAAAGTAATTGAAGTGAAAAACGTTTCAAAGGCTTTTGGAGATAAGGTTTTGTTCGAAGACCTTGAATTTAAACTTCCGCCTGCCGGTATTGTAGGGATAATTGGTCCAAATGGAGCCGGTAAAACAACTCTGTTCCGGCTTATTATGGGAATGGAAAAAACTGATAGCGGTATTTTTGAAATTGGAGAAACCGTAAAGGTAGGTTATGTAGATCAGTCACATACGGATATTGATCCGGAAAAAACTGTTTACCAGGTTATTTCACGCGATGCAGAACAGATACCTCTTGGCGGAAAGCTTGTGAATGCGCGTGCTTACGTTGCCAGGTTTAACTTCTCGGGAGCCGACCAGGAAAAGAAATGCGGAGTGCTGTCAGGTGGGGAACGTAACCGTTTACACCTGGCCCTTACTTTGAAGCAGGAGGCTAATGTTTTGCTGCTGGATGAGCCTACCAATGATATAGATGTAAATACATTGCGTGCCCTTGAGGAAGGACTTGAAAACTTCGCCGGTTGTGCAGTAATTATTTCACACGACAGGTGGTTTCTCGACAGGGTTGCAACTCATATTCTTGCATTTGAAGGCGATTCGAGAGTATATTTCTTTGAAGGCGGTTATTCCGATTATGAGGAGAATCGCAAAAAACGCCTTGGTGATGATGCACCTCATCGGATTAAGTACAAAAAGCTGGTAAAATAAAATTTTGGAGCAGACCAGGAACCAGGAACCAAGAACCAGGAACCAAGACTTGAGAACTGGGATTAAAAAAGTTTATAAGGTTTATAAAAAGTTTATAAAGTTAAAATTCCTATAAACGAAAACTTATAAACCTTATAAACCATATAAACATTATAAACTACTATATAAACCGACTTAATACACACTTATCAATTATACTTATTAATATGAAGCCTTCCGTACCAAAGGGAACCCGTGATTTTTCGCCTGTTGAAATGCAACAAAGGAATTTTATTTTCGATACTTTACGATCTGTATTTCAACTTTATGGTTATCAGCAAATTGAAACTCCGGCGATGGAAAATCTTTCTACCCTGCTTGGCAAATATGGCGAGGAAGGAGACAGGTTGCTTTTTCGAATACTTAATTCAGGCGATTTTCTATCGGATGTTACAGGCCAAAATATAAATGAACGTAATTTAATTCAACTGTCGTCGCTAATGTGTGAAAAGGGACTCAGGTATGACTTAACAGTCCCCTTTGCCCGTTATGTGGTTCAAAACCGGGAGGATATTATTTTCCCGTTTAAAAGGTACCAGATTCAACCTGTTTGGCGTGCCGATCGCCCACAGAAAGGAAGATACCGCGAATTTTATCAATGCGATGTTGATGTTATCGGAAGTAATTCCTTATTAAACGAAGTTGATCTTATCCAGATTATCGATGATGCATTTAAAGGATTAGGCATTAATGTAGTAATCAAAATAAACAACCGTAAAATTCTTAGCGGGATTGCTGAAGAAATTGGCGAACCGGAAAGATTAACAGATATTACTGTTGCTATCGATAAGATTGATAAAATTGGCCTTGAGAAGGTAAAAGAAGAATTAAATCAAAAGGGCCTTTCATATACCTCAATAGAAAAGTTAGGGAAATTTTTAACAACCGGCCAAAAAGACAACGAGTTAAATTTAAAATTATTACAAAGATTATTATCAGGCTCTGATGCAGGGCTTAAAGGGATTGAAGAATTAAATTCAATATTCAGTTATATTAAAAATTCAGATATTTCAACTCCCATAGAATTTGATTTAACCCTGGCAAGGGGATTAAATTATTATACAGGGGCGATATTTGAAGTAAAATCTTTGGATGTGGAAATTGGAAGTATTTGTGGAGGAGGCAGGTACGATAACCTGACAGGTGTTTTCGGTTTGCCGGATATTTCAGGAGTAGGAATATCTTTTGGAGCCGACAGGATATTTGACGTTATAAATAATTTAAATTTGTTCCCGTCAGAGTCAACACAATCTACAGAGGTAATGTTTATTAATTTTGGCAAAGCAGAGGAATTGTATTGTCTGCCCCTTGTAAAGAAACTCAGGCATTCAGGCATAAAAGCAGAATTATATCCTGATAACGCTAAGATGAGCAAACAGATGAACTATGCAAATAAACGCAATATTTACTTTGTGGCCATTATCGGAGAAGATGAAATAAAACAAAACCTCATTACTTTAAAGGATATGCATTCCGGCGATCAATGTAAGGTTAGTTTTGAAGAGCTGATCTTAAAACTTAAAAATATTGAGTCGTAAATTGGTTTATATCGTTTATAAGGTTTATAAGGTTTATAGGGTTTATAATTAGCAAACTAAAAACTGTGAAAGTTGTAAGTTTTATATAAAGTTATGTAACATTTGTTATGTTATAAGTGTTGATATTTGACCTTTATGAAATAATTTATTAATCATGAAAAGAATTGAAGCCATAATCCGTAAAGAACGTTTTGAAGAAGTACGGATCGCCTTGCACGAATCAGATATCGATTTTTTATCCTGGTGGGATGTAAGAGGTCAGGGAACTGCAAAAGAAGGACATATTTTCCGCGGAATTGCCTATGATGTTAGCGCCATAGACAGAATAAACATCACTTTTGTTGTCCGCGATATAAATGTAAAAAAATCGGTAAAAGCTATTTTAGATAAAGCCTTTACTGGTGAAAGCGGTGACGGAAGAATATTTATTTCTTCAATAGAACAGTCTATCCGCATACGAACAGGAGATAAAGGAGATGAATCACTCTATGATAAAATTGATGAATCACTATTTACTGAAAATTCAGAACATATTGAAATATAATAAATAAATCCAGCCAAGCTCAGTTTCTTATAAGAATTTTAACTGACAGTTGACAACCAACAACTAACAACTGACAACTGACAACTATTATGTGTGAATAATGTAAGTCATATTTATAATTATGTAATTGTTTTCTGTAAAAATCAGCGTACCTTTTGGAAAATATTGATAATCATTGATTGAATTATTCCCGGATTAGTGTCAGGTTGCCATCAGGTTCATATGGCATTATACTAATTATTGACCTTTGAAGCTATATATCAAATACATGGTGAGTATGCGCTGCAAAATGGCAGTGAAAGAAGTATTAAAAAAACTTGGGCTTCACTTCATAATTGTGGATATGGGAATAGTGGATATTATGGAGAACATATCCCGGGAACAACGCGAACAATTACGAATTGAGCTTTCAAAATCCGGACTTGAGCTGATGGAAGACAAAAAAGCTGTACTTATTGAAAAAATAAAAAATGTTATCATTGAATTGATTCATTTTACAGGAGAACTGCCAAAAACCAATTTCTCCGATTTTTTAAGTACAAAATTAAATTACGATTATACATACCTGGCAAACT
Organism: uncultured Bacteroidota bacterium; assembly: GCA_963846585.1. Classification (GTDB taxonomy): domain Bacteria; phylum Bacteroidota; class Bacteroidia; order Bacteroidales; family JAAUTT01; genus JAAUTT01. Next base: position 245,776 of record CAWJWO010000019.1, on the reverse strand, counting down.
TATTTTCAGAAGTACAAGGGACAACTATTGAACATTTTATAATAGCTCATAAAATTGAACGCGTTAAGGAGTTAATTATTTACGATGAACTTAACCTTACAGAAATTGCCTGGAATATGCACTACAGCAGCGTTGCACACTTATCCAACCAATTTAAAAAAATTACAGGCCTCTCACCTTCTCATTTTAAAAAACTCAAGGAACAACGCAGGACACCTATAGAAGATATATAGTAATTACGGATTACTAATTACAAATGAAAAGATAAAAGATGAAAGAAAATAGATAAAAGAAAAAAGAAGTCAGAAGTCAGAAAAGAGAAGACAGAAGACAGAAAACAGAATTAAATCCTTTTCACGTCCCACGTCCCATGTCCCACGTCCCTTTTTCCTGGTTCCTGGCTCTATTAAATCAATAACCAATATACAATATAATGGAAGCAATACTAAGACAAGAAGCCAGATATGCACGAAGCCTTATCGAAGCCAGCCTTGATCCAATGTTTACAATAAGCCCGGAAGGTAAAATTACCGATATAAACAACGCTTCATTAAATATTACTGAAGTGGCCCGTGAAAAAATAATAGGCACTGATTTTTTTGAATATTTTACTGAACCTGATAAAGCACGTGAAATATATAAACAGGTATTTTCAGAGGGGTTTGTTGCAGATTTTCCTTTAACTATCCAGGATGGCAAACTAACTGAAGTACTTTTTAACGGTTCCGTTTATAAGGATGAGTACGGCAAAGTGCTTGGAGTAGTGGTAGTTGCAAGGGATGTTACAGACCATAAGCGGATTGAAAATGAACTGATACATTCAAAAATTAGTGCGGAGAAAGCTACTGAAGCGGCAGAAATTGCAAAAGAAAAAGCAGAAAGGGCCGCAAAGATTGCTGAAGAAGCTGTAAAATCAAAGCAACAGTTTTTATCTAATATGAGCCACGAAATCCGTACACCCATGAATGTAATTTTAGGGTTTACAAAAGTTCTGCTTAAAAGTAATTTAACAGCCAAACAAAAAGAATATTTAACTGCTATTAAAATGAGCGGCGATACCCTTACCGTATTGATAAACGACATTCTTGACCTGGCCAAAGTGGACGCCGGAAAAATGAAATTTGAACATACTCCCTTCCGGTTAAGCACTTCTATTTTTGCAATGCTGGATGTTTTCGAAACAAAAATTCAGGAAAAGAACTTAAAATTGATTAAACAATACGACAGCAAAATTCCTGATGTAATGATGGGCGACCCTGTACGATTGCACCAGATTATTTTAAATCTAATAAGTAATGCCGTAAAATTCACTAATGAAGGCGAAATTACCATTAATGTAAAATTGGTAAAAGAGGACGAAAACAATGTATCAGTTGAATTTTCAGTTTCCGATACAGGCATTGGAATAGAAGAAGAGAAAATAGATAAAATTTTCGAGAATTTTCAGCAGGCTACAAACGAAACTTCAAGATTATATGGAGGAACAGGACTGGGACTGGCTATTTCGAAACAATTGGTAGAATCACAGGGAGGTCATATACAAGTTGAGAGTACTGCCGGGAAAGGTTCAACGTTCAGCTTTATTTTATCATTTGGGAAAACTGATGAAAAGGTGGCATTTCCAGAGGAGATTGAACTCACTGACACAAATGTAAAAGACATAAAGGTATTAGTGGTTGAAGATATGGCCCTTAATCAGCTGCTGATAAAAACATTGCTCGACGACTTCGGGTTTAATTACGACCTGGCCGAAAACGGAAAAACAGCAATCGAAAAATTAAAAATTAAACCCTACGATATTATTTTAATGGACCTGCTGATGCCTGAAATGAATGGATATGAAGCAACCCAATACATTCGTAATACATTGAATTCCCAAATACCGATAATAGCATTAACTGCTGATGTTACTACCGCTGATCTGGCAAGGTGCAATGCAGCAGGTATGAACGATTACATATCAAAACCGGTCGATGAAAAACTATTATATAATAAAATAATTAAATTACTACAAAAACTGGTATCTTCAAAGGTTCAGATAAATATTTCCGAAAAGGAAAATTCACCTGCAACCCTGTTAAAATGTATCGATTTAACTTATTTGATAAACCATACCAAATCGAATCCCGGGTTAATGATGGAAATGATAAGGCTTTATCTTGCACAAACTATGCCATTGATTAGCACCATGAAACAAAGTTTGGAGGATAAAAATTGGGATGCATTATACTCTGCTGCACATAAAATGATCCCATCATTTTTAATTATGGGAATCCATAAAGATTTTGAAGACATAGCACGGAAAATTCAGGAAAATGCAAGAACATTGCTGCATATTGAGGATATTAAAAATATGATTTTGCAGCTAGAAGGTGTATGCACACAAGCATGTATTGAATTAGACAATGAATACAATATCATTAAAAAAAATAATCCATGACTAAAGATAATCCCGTACTTATTTTTCTGATCGACGACGATGAATTGTATTTAAAGTCTCTGGCAATTGATTTTGCTAATTATTCCGAATATAATATACAAACGTATATAACTGGCGAACAATGCATTGAAAATATGCCTCAAATACCAGATATTATTATTTTGGACTATTATCTCAATAGTGTCGATAAAAAAGCCAAAAACGGCATAGAAACACTGGATATAATAAAATCAATACATCCTGACCTACCTGTGATTATGCTTTCTTCACAGGATAATATCGACGTAGCAGTAGATTGTATGAAACACAGGGCTTATGATTATGTCGTTAAAAGTGAAACTGCCTTTATACGCTTACAAAAAGCAATATTATCCATTTTGGATCGCCAGAAAATAGAAAAAACATTGAATTGGTATATGGATAAGATGTAGAAAATAATGTGCAGATGTGCAGATGACAGAAGATAAAAGATGAAAGGTAAAAGATGAAAGGCTTTCCTACTTATCTACTTACCTACTATTCTACTTATACTTACGACTTACGACATACGACTTACGACAAATTTAATAATCAATAATCAATTAATTATGGACTACTTATGGATCATTATTCCCATAGTATTTATTTTTCTTTTGGGAATCAGAATTGTAAGGCCTACAGAACGAGGCCTGATTGAAAGACTTGGTAAATACAATCATTTTGCCAATCCGGGATTTCATTGGATTATTCCGGTGATAGACAGGTTATTTATGGTAAATGTTACAGAACAAATGGTCAATGCCGACCCTCAGGAAATAATTACGAACGACAACCTGAATGCCAGCGTTGATGCACAGGTGTACTTTAAAGTACGGTCCGATGAAGAAAGCGTGAAAGGATCAATCTATAACGTAAATAATTACAAATGGCAGATAGTCAACCTGGCCCGCACTACACTGCGTAATATTATCGGTACCCTTACGCTTAAATCAGCCAACAGCGAACGTGGCAAAATTAATGCAGAACTATACAAAACACTGCATATCGAGACCCAGGGTTGGGGAATTGAAATAGTCCGTACTGAACTTAAGGAAATTGACCCTCCCAAGGATGTTCAGGAAACCATGAATAAAGTGGTGAAAGCTGAAAATGAAAAAATAGCTGCTATCGATTCTGCTACGGCGGCAGAAACAGTCGCCGACGGAGTAAAACGCGCAAAGATTAAAGAAGCTGAAGGATTTAAACAGTCTAAAATATTACATGCGGAGGGAGAAGCAGAGGCCATTAAACTGGTTAATGAAGCTGCCGACAAGTATTTTGTAGGAAATGCTCAATTATTGCGAAAACTTGAAGCACTTGAAGTATCTTTTGAGAAAAATGCTAAAATAGTTATACCTACCGGCACTGAATTAGTGAATATTATAGGGGAAATGGCTGGTATAGTACCAATTGACAAAAAACATAAAGAGTATTAATTACTGTCTGTTTTTAAAGTATAATATATGTGTGCACAATCAAAATTATACAATCATTCCGATATTGATGGTTTTGATACTCTTGCGGAACTTGCTCTTGATATGCGGTGGTCATGGAACCATGCAGCGGATGATATCTGGAGTAAACTGTATCCGGAACTTTGGAACCTTACACATAACCCATGGGTAGTACTGCAAACTGTATCCCGTGACAGGTTTGAATCAGTAATGAAGGATGCCGTATACAGAAAAAAAATTGACGCACTTGCAAAAAAAAGGATAGAGTCAAACATGGCACCTGCCTGGTTTCAGCAAAATTATCCTGAGGCTGCATTAAAAAGCGCCGCTTATTTTAGCATGGAATTTATGCTGAGTGAGGCCCTTCCGATATACTCAGGAGGTTTGGGCAATGTAGCCGGCGATCAGCTTAAAACAGCCAGCGATCTGGGAATACCAGTTACAGGTATTGGTCTCCTTTATCAGCAAGGGTACTTTCGTCAGGAAATTGACCGTAATGGAGCACAACAGGCTTTTTACCCATATAACGATCCCGGGCAATTACCAATTACCCCTCTGCGTCAATCCAACGGAGAATGGCTGCGTTTGGAGATTTCTCTGCCTGGTACTTCTTTATGGCTGCGTACATGGAAAGTTCAGGTAGGCAGAATAAACCTTTATTTACTGGATAGTAATGATCCTGCAAATTTCCCTGTTCACCGCGGAATTACAAGTGAATTATACGGAGGAGGAACAGAGCTGCGCCTTAAACAGGAATTAGTGCTGGGTATTGGTGGATGGCGTTTGCTCAGGGCTCTTGGCATACAGCCCGAGGTTTGCCATCTGAATGAAGGCCATGCTGCTTTTGCTACATTGGAACGTGCCCTCTGCTTTATGAAAGATTACGGACAACCCTTTAATGTTGCATTAACTGCCACAAGGGCAGGTAACCTGTTTACAACCCATACTGCTGTGGCAGCCGGATTCGATTGTTTTTCACCTGCGCTTATAGAACAATATCTGGGGGAATATGCCAAACAAAAGCTTGGCATTGAACTTCATCAGTTATTGGCACTGGGCCGCAAGGATCCATGGAACGGTTTGGAGAATTTTAATATGGCCTATCTTGCTATAAGAGGAAGCGGAGCTGTAAACGGCGTGAGCCGGCTTCATGGTGAAGTTAGCCGTCACCTGTTTGAACCACTTTTTCCAAAATGGCCGACACATGAAATCCCTGTAAAACACATTACCAATGGAATACACGTGCCTACCTGGGACTCGAGGGATGCCGATGACATCTGGACTAAAGCCTGCGGAAAGAACCGTTGGCTGGGGTCAAATAAAACACTTGAAAAGGATATCCGAGAAGTTCCCGATGAAAAACTTTGGGAAATGCGCACCAATGCCAATAAAACACTCATCGGATTTGCAAGGGAGCATTTAAAAAGACAATTAATTGGTTCTGGCCGTACCCCCGAATCTATTGAAAGTGCCAGTCATCTGTTTGATCCTGATGTATTAACACTTGGATTTGCCCGACGCTTTGCAACTTACAAAAGACCAAATTTATTATTACACGATCCGCATCGCTTATTAAAAATATTGACAAACCCTGATTTTCGGGTACAACTCATCATTGCAGGAAAAGCACATCCTGCCGATATGGCCGGGCAACAGCTAATTCAGCAATGGATGGATTTTATAAGAAAAAATGCTTTACATCCTCCAGTAATATTCCTGGGCGATTACGATATTTATGTATCGGAAAACCTGGTTCAGGGAGTGGATGTCTGGATCAATACACCACGTCGTCCGTGGGAGGCAAGCGGTACCAGTGGCATGAAAGTTCTTGTAAACGGAGGTATTAACCTTTCAATACTTGACGGTTGGTGGGCTGAGGCCTACTCCCCTAAAGTGGGCTGGGCTCTTGGAGATGGGTTTGAACATGGCGATGACCCGTTTTGGGATGCAAAAGAAGCCGATCAGCTTTATACTATTCTTGAACAGGAGGTTATTCCTGAATTCTACAATCGCAATGAAAAAGGAATTCCAACTGCCTGGATATCGAGAATGCGTGAAAGCATGGCACAACTTACACCGCTTTTCTCTGCCGACAGATCCGTAAGGGAATATACTGAACAGCATTATATCCCTGCAGCAAAAGCATACCTAAAACGTAGTGCCAATAATGGGAAATTGGCTAAACAGTTACTTGATCAAATGCAAACAATTAATCAAAAATGGGATTCGCTTCATTTTGGAGAAAGCAATGTAAATATTATTGATAATAACTATAATTTTAAAATTCAGGTTTACCTTCACGACCTTGACCCTGAAACCGTTCAGATAGAAATCTATGCCAATGGTATCAACGGTCTGGATCCTTTCATACAAAAAATGACACGTGGAACAAAACTTGAAGGTACATCCAATGGGTTTTATTATGAAACCTCTATCCCATCAACCCGCCCTGTTACCGACTTTACAGCACGTGTTATTCCATGCTTGCCTGATATTGAAGTTCCATTGGAAATTGCCGGAATTTTATGGCAGAAATGATAGTGCATAGTGCACAGTGCTTAGTGTACGGATGTTGCATAAATTAATCGATAATAATTTTGACACAAACTAATAAATCAGTAGCAGTAATAATAGCCCACCCCGACGATGAAACCTTATGGGCCGGAGGCGTTATTTTGCTTCATCCTGAATGGCAATGTTTTATTGTATGTCTTTGCCGGGGAAACGACACTGACCGTGCTCCAAAATTTAAACAGGTGTTAAAAATATTAAAATCTGAAGGCATAATGGGAGATATGGATGATGAACCAGGTCAAATACCTCTGGAAGAAGCAATAGTTGAACAAACTATCATTAATTGGTTACCTGAAAAATCTTTCGACATTGTAATCACCCACGATCCAAATGGAGAATACACAAGACATCTCCGGCATGAAGAAGTAAGTAAAGCGGTCATAAATATGTGGGTTGCAGGCAAAATTTCAACCCAAAAACTTTGGACATTCGCATACAGTGACAATAACAGGGAGTATTTACCCAAACCCATTGAAAATTCATCTGTTTACCTTACTCTTCCCAAGAAAGTATGGAAACTAAAATATAATTTAATTACAAAAACATACGGATTTAAAAAAGATAGCTGGGAAGCTCAAACTACCCCTAAGGCTGAAGCTTTCCGGGAATTTACCGATCCCTCAGAAGCTGCCAGATGGCTTGGTAGTATTGCACAATTAAGGGTGCTAGGGTCTAGGGTCTAGGGTCTAGGGGCTAGGGGCTAGGGGCTAGGGCCGGGGATTTGCGATTTCAGATTTGAGATTCTAGATTTGAGATTTTGATTTAAGTAAAAATATTATAATTCTAATATCTCGAACCACCCTGTCTTGGCTCCTGGCTCCTGGCTCCTGGCTCCTGGCTCCTGGCTCCTGGCTCCTTTTTGATTTTCAAATTTTCAAATTAGCACATAATGAAAGTTCTGGTTTTATACGACTATCCCCCATCACCCGGTGGTTTGGCAACACAGGGAGATCTCCTTTATAAAGGACTTCTGGAGTTGGGCGTTGATGCTCATCCTGTACATTTCGAATCAGCACAGGAAAAAGAATGGTACTATCGCTGGTTTGAGCCTGATGTTGTAGTTGGCGTAGGTTATTGGGGCCATACACCCCAAATAATACTTCATCCGCAAAGGTATGGTGCACGGCCTGTACCGTGGCTGGTTGCGGATGGTTATATTGCAAATTACCAGGAAATATTAAATTCTCTGCCACTAATACTTGTTACTTCAAATTGGGTGAGGGAAATGTATATACGTGATGGCATTGATAGTAATATAATTGAAGTATTGCCGGTAGGTTGTGATACCGATACGTTTATCCCTTTTCCAAAGGATAATCCAAAAATATTAGCTGTACGCGAAGCTTTGGGTATTTCTCCTGACCAACTTATGATCCTCACCGTTGGTGGCGATGCGGCTTCAAAAGGGGCGCAGGAGGTCATGCAGGCACTGGCTATTATTGATACCAAAGCACCTGATTGGAAATATGTCTGTAAAGTATGGCCTCAGCCTAGAACAAAACATCAGAATTTAGCCGATCTTGAAATGGCAACCAACCTCGGTATCGAAAAAAATGTAACCTATGAGACCAACACTATCTCACGTAATTTTATGCCATACCTTATCGGAGCATGTGATATATATGCAGCCCCATCACGACTTGAAGGTTTCGGTATGCCACAGGTGGAAGCAGGAGCTTGCGGCAAACCGGTCATAAGCATTAAAGCTATGGGAATGCTTGATACACTAATAGATGGTAAAACTGCACTATTGGCAAATATTGCCCAGCGAATAGTAGTTAACGAAGTCACACTTGGGGATGAATCGGGATTTAAAAATAAGCATAAAGTAATATTTAATGAACCCAGAACTGTGGACTACAGAGCAAATGTCCAGGATATAGCCAAATACCTGCTAAAACTCATGACCAACCCTGTACTTAGGGAAAATATGGGTAAAGCAGGCCGAGAACGCGTAATTGCTAATTTTGATTATCGCATTGTGGCAAAACGATTTTTGCAGATCATGAATGACAGGCTTGGAATAAAATAGTGCTTAGTGCTTAGTTACTGGTTGTTAGTTGTTAGTTGTTAGTTGTTTGGTTGTTGGTTGTTGGTTGTTGGTTGTTAGGAAATACTGTATAAATTACCTACTTCCTTACCTTCCTACTTTCCTAATCTCCTACTCTCCTGCTCTCCTGCTATATTTAATACTAATTAGTATGATTACTGACAATATTAATGAATTCGATGAAGCAAAATCTGCAGCCCTTGAAGTGCTGTTGCATAATTCTCACGGGCCATTCCACGGACTTCCGCGAACTGCGGGTTGGGGATACCCCGAACCATATACAAGGGACCTGATGTTTTCAATATTGGGAATTGCTGTTTCAGGGAACGGGAAGTTATTGGATAGCATTCGAAATGTATTGGAAACTCTTGCTTTACATCAAACTGCAAGGGGACATATTCCCTCACTGGTACATGATAAGGAGGACCGTGGATCAAGTGATACAACGCCATTGTTTTTGCTGGGTACAGCTATTTTCAGGAAAGTAACGGGAGAAGCCAATTTCCTGAAGAAAGCGGTAGATAAAGCCCTTACATGGATGGAGTACCAGAGCCCCTCTGACAGGTACCTGGTAGCTCAGCAACCAACTACAGATTGGAGGGATGAACAATATGTGCCGGGTTACGGACTGTATGTTAATACCCTTGTATTTAGCTATCTTAGAATGTTGGGCCTGAACGAACGGGCCGACCTTATTCGCCAGGATATGAGCCGCTTTACCATTACCGGTGGAATTATACACCGTCATGTACACGAAGGTTTGGTAGTAAAGCATAAACCATATTATGCATTATGGTCATTTAAAATTGACAGCAGTGAACGATTCGACCTTCTTGGCAACAGCCTTGCAATTATTTCAGGATTAGCATCTGCCTCGCGTGCCCGTGAAATGGTTTCGTGGATTGAAGATGAATGTGCCGGCATGAGAACAAGTGGCGAATTGGCCGTGGATCTGCCTCCTAATTTCTTTCCCTTTATTAAACCTCAGGACCCAGACTGGTTGCCGCGATACAAAATATATAACAATCCGGGTGATTACCATAATGGAGGGATATGGCCGTTTATTTGCGGATTTTATGTGGCTGCCCTGGTAGCTGCAGGTAAATATACCCTCGCAAGGGAAAAATTAGTTGTACTGACCCAATGCGTAAAAATCTCCGCAACGCAGAACGTCAGTTTCGGATTTAACGAGTGGATAAAAGCTCAGGACGGAAAACCTATGGGACAGGACTGGCAAACCTGGAGTGCAGCTCTTTATCTGTATGCAGTAAAATGTGTTGAAGATAAAAAAACTCCTTATTTCGATGAAATGCGGAATTCAAACCACTAAAAATTTAAACTTTTAAATTATATAATTTATTATTTACAGATAGGCCCAGTATTAGTGTAGCTGTCTTGTACTGCAATCTGCAATTGTAACTTTCTTTTATAGTGACAGATACAAAAATTTAGTGTAATTTTTTAAGTAATCAAGTGAATTAAATACAAGTATTTGTATAATAATTAGTTATACATAATTATATATTAATTTTAAGATTTAATTAATAATCATTACATTGCATTAATATACTGGCTATTATATATTTACCTTGCAGTTGATGACAGCTACGCTACTACTGGGTCTATTTCCTAAGTCCCTTGAATTACCACTTTTAATCATACAACCCGCAAACAAAATCTGTTCAGACGGAATCCAAATAACAATGTTATCCAATGAATGAGCTGCTCCAAAGTAATAACATTTAATCAATTTATCGCCAAGATGTAATTGTAACGAATCCTTAAATCCATGATCGGGAATAGGTAAGTTTTTAGTCTTAGCAATGTCAATGGTCATTTGATTCGCATAAGATTCAATTTTTTGACTTTGTAAATATCCCAATCCTCCCATACAGTCATCATGCCAATGATTTGGAATAAAACCAACAATCTCTATTTTCATTGAATCAATCATCCATGTAACCAAATCCTTAGTTAAGGAATCATTCCAAGGTGAATCAAAAAGAAAGGCTTTATTTCCATTAATGAAAATCAAACCATTTGCACCAACCCGTCCATAATTTTGCGTTTCAAAATAAGAAACGTGTATAAATGCATTATCTGAAATCTTAATCAGTTCAATATTATTTGAAATCTTAATCGATTTATAATCAGGTTGGGAAAACCCAGATAGTTGAATCAATCCAACCAAAGCTAAAAATAATAATTTTCTCATAAATCTGTCAACTTGCTCATTTTTTTAACATTACAGCCAACGGTTACAGCTATGCGCCGTAAGGGATTGCGTAACTACGTCCTTATCACCCGATACTAAACTTGCCTGCGGGCGATGCACTTGGCACACCACTGAAACCCTTATGGCGTATGAGCCTGTGTTAGCAACAGGTGTTTTTGTTTTATATAATTAATTATCATATATTTAGTCCTCGATTATCTTGTCATTTTGCACTACTATATCCACGAAGCACAAATTTATTTTGTTTTTTGCGTTGGCCAAAATGGCTTTGCCAAGGTGCGTTGTAAAGGCGGAAGCTCCTTTGTAAGCCTTTGGTTTGTGCGTTTGCTCGTGTGGGCTTGCAAATGTGCTTACGACTGTGCGGTGGTTCTTAAAAAAGAGTACCCTGTATATTGGCCAATTGTTTTAAACGATATTTCAATGTTTTCTTTTTAATGCTCTCAATCTCTTTCTGAGTTTTTAAATAGTTTCTTAATTGATGCTCAGTCCATTTCAGTTGAAGTCTATCTATTATTTCTTTAGCAGAATACTCACCATGTTTTAGCAATGTAATAATTCGGTCTTCTGTTTGATTTTCGGGTTCAGAAACAGAATTAGTTTGTTCCACATTAATGTCAGAATACTGCTTTTCAATTTTCAAACCTTCAAAATCAACAGGTACAGCCCCTTTTGAAATTAATATATTGTTAGAGTTATTTTCGTTTAATTGAGGTTTTCGAATATATATAACTCGACCTTTTCTCAAACCATCAATAACGCCAGACCATGTTCCTCCTTTTTCAGAAGATTCAGCAACATAAATCTCATCTGCAAGTCCATATATAATTGGGTTGCGAGCCATTGCCAACTCTGCCTTCCAAGGTGCTTTTGGGAAAAATGTACTTAAAACTAATACATCCCCATCGACTATTTGTTTATAATATGTTTTAAATCCTGAATTAAATGTCATTATGCCTTGTGGCAAAACAATTATGCTTTGACCCTTGTAATTAATTGCAGAATCCAATGCCTGTTTATCAACTCCTTTGGCAAAACCACTTACAACAACTTTATATTCTTTACTTGCTAATTTTGCAATATTATCCGTAAACTTTAAAGAAATTTCGGAAGCATCTCTAGACCCAACAACCGCAAGAGATTTTTCTTGCATAATTTTTTTGTTGCCTTTAATATACAGTAATGCAGGTGCATGAGCTGCTTTCAAATTACTTTTTAAGGTCTTTGAATAATCAGAAGAAATTATTGGAATTAGTTCGTAACCTTGACTATACAAAGATTCAGCTAAAAATGCATTATTAGCTAATTCAGATTTTGCTTTGAGAATATCCGAAATCTCTTTGGACTCTAATGCATAATTATTCTTCAAATCATTTTCCGATAAATTGAAGAATTCCTCTATAGAAATCTGATTTTCGTGATAAAATTTAATTATTAGGTTATTAATTTTTAAATAACCCCATCTAGGCATATGAGCCAAAGCTATCCAATATGCTGCATCTTTTATCATACTATGTCTCCTCCAACAGTTCTCGCTATTACAAGCGGAGCAATTTTTATGGCTCCTAAATTACTAAAAAATTTGCCTAGTTCCTTAATGGTTGCCCCACTATCAAAAATATCGTCAACAAGCAGAATAGATTTGCCTTTTATGTCCAATGGGTTTTTAAAAGTAAAAGCATCCTTAACATTATATGCTTTTAAATATCCATTTTCAAAGACCTTTTGCTCTTGTGTTGAACGTTGTTTTACTAAATCATGAGAAATTGGGAATTTCAAAACCTGAGAAAGCTTTTCAGCAAAGTTTTTAACTAAATCACCTGATTTAGTTGGTGGAACATATACAATCATATCGAATTTCTCCTGATTAAACTTTTTTCGAAATGCCTTGAGGGATAGTTTAAGCAGAAAATCAGGGTAATCACCTCCGTTTTCGTATTTGCAACGATGGATTGCTGCTCCTACATTAGAAACGCCATAATATGAGGCCGCAACGCCATTAACAATATTAGAATGTTGAGCTTCAACTACCAACTCAGGAAAATAATCTTCTCTAAATTCGGTAAGTTTAGTTATCCATTCAGGAGTTGAGTTAATCCCAATCTTTTTAAGACCAGTATTATCACAATTTTTGAAGTCAATATCAGATTTATCTCCTAAAAAATCACAAAGAAATTTCATTCTTGATTGGGTAGTCTCAACATATTTAATCATGTTGTCCAAATCACTTAGCTTACTGTTTCTGAGCTCTTCAAATGCTTGAGCATTAAGTTGTGGAGCATTGGGAATATATTCCAATTTTTTGCTTTTCCCAAATACCACTTCTCTAATAATGCCTTGTTCAATAAGGTCAGCTTTTATAACTCTAACTTGTGTTTGTTTTAAATTTGTTCTTTTCATTAACTCCTTTTCTCCAAGCAATTCGGTTTTTATAACAGAAATCACCTTTTCATATTTTTTTATTGCTGGTCTGCCACCCTCAATAAAAGATTCGGGTAATTTTTTATCATCCGGATTATAAAAGAGAATTATATATGAAGTTTGTCCATCTCTGCCAGCTCTACCTATTTCCTGATAATAATGGATTGGGGACTGTGGAATTTGAGTATGAATGATAAATCGAATATCGGGTTTATCAATACCCATACCTAATGCGTTAGTCGAAATTACGCATTTCCATTTGTTATTCATCAAGCCCTCTTCAATTGCTATTCTTGAATCAGCATCAAGTCCAGCGTTATAACCAGAAGATGAAATCTTTAAATATTCAAACCATTTCGAATAAATCTCAGTATCTACACGTGTCCCAGTATATAAAACACCTGAGCCTGGTAATTCTTCTAGATTTTGCCCTAACCAAATTAACTTTTCATCTTCGGAAGATACATTTACCACAAATAGTTTAAAATTATCTCGCATTAAATTTCCTCTTATCGTTGTGATATTGTTACCAATTTGAGTAGCAATGTCTATTTCAACTTTTTTTGTTGCTGTCGCTGTAGTCGCAAGTACTGGCAAACCAGCAGGCAGTAACTTTACAAGATTAATAATGCGTCGAAAAGCTGGTCGAAAATCATGACCCCAGACAGAAATACAATGAGCCTCGTCAACTACTACCATTGAAAGCTTCATTTGTTGGGTTGCTTCAAGCCACTCCGAATTTTCTTGCCTCTCAGGCGCTATATAAAGTATTTTAATTTTACCTTGTTTTGCTTCTTCAATTATCTCTGTATTTTGTTCTTGGGTCTGCTCACTATTAATGCACTTTGCAGTAATACCAAGTCCATTAAGTTTTTTTACTTGGTCTCGCATTAAAGCAATCAAAGGCGAAAAAACTACTGTTGTTCCAGTAAAAACAGTTGCAGGAAATTGAAAACAAAGTGATTTTCCAAAACCAGTTTTCTCAATTAAAAGTACTCGTTCACCTTTAAGAATCTTTTCAATTGTTCCCCATTGTTCATCATAGAACTTGCCAAGCTTGAATTTACTTTGTAGAATAATTTCGGCTTCTTCTCTTGTCATTTATCGAAAATTTAATGAAACTCAAATATATCAATTTGCTAAATGGTTCGATTGCAAAATTGCAGCTCTTTTGCAAGCCTTTGGTTTGAACGTTGGATTGTGTGGGCTTGCAAATGTGCTGCAATGTGGGTTGGGGTTGCCATTTCTTTAATCCTAATTGCCCCTCAAAGGGCAAAAGCGGGAAGGAAAAAACAAAATAAATTCATCCAATTTGCACCAACCTATCAAGGAGCTAAATTCCACTTATCAATTATCTATTTAATATCAATTTTGCAAGTACCTATCAAGTTGCTCGATTTTTTACACTTGTTGCTAACGTTTGGCGCAATGAGCATGTGGCGGGTTTCGGAGCGCTTCTCTATCAAACTGCACCAAAACCTGATGCGGGATTGAAAGTTAAAATACGCTAAAAACCCCGCCATTGCTTATGAGCGCGTGTTAGCGGTTCGTTGTATTCTTGTATTTCGTAATATTTATTTTATAAAACGGTGAATTGCTTGATCAGCGTTATCTTGAAATGTAGTATTTTTCAAATCAGTATAAAAAGTGCTCTGGTCAACCACGTCCCCTGATAACTTACCCTCTTTACTTGCATAAAAAATACCACTTTTATATCGCTCATCCGAAATGCCATCTACAAAGCGTTTTGCACCTACTTCCAGCTTATGCACCATTCCTCCTATCAATGGGAATACAACAGGCATCATCAAATACTTCAACATAAATTTCATTGCCGGGGGAAGATTATCTGGTGCCAGAGTTCCCTTTGTGTTCCCGGGGCTCACTAACAATAAATTTGATGTTAGGATATTTTCTTGCCATGGATAACATCCACATGGTTGCTACATATTTAACGTATCCGTATGCTTGCGTTACATCAAATTTATTACCAAAATATGATCCATCAAGAACAGCAGCAAACTCATCTACAGAGGAAGTCTTCATGGCAACCGGTTTCATTCCGAGCATCTTTACTCCCGGTACAGCTTCCGCACTTGGATATAGTACTGCTTTTTTTAACTTGTCATGTTTAATTAATTCCTCCACTAAGATCACATGACCTAAAATATTCGTAGCAGCCAGGTCATTCATGCCCGATGGCGTAATTTTCGCAGCCGTTTTCCCAACCATTCCACCTGCATTTAAAATTACTGCATCAATAGGCTCCTTTATTTTTTCTAACGCTTTTCTTACAGAATTTGCATCTGAAACATCCATGATAACAATTTCGAAAATTGTTTTTCCAGTTGTATTTTCAAGTTCAGTTTTTGCAACTTCTGCTTTGTCTCTATTTCGACAGGCAAGAATAATTTTCTTTGTTTCAGGTTTTAAGGCTAACTGTCGGGCTGTCTCTTTCCCAAGCCCAATATTTGCTCCTGTTATTAATATACTTTCGTTCATTTTATTTTTTTTAAAATTAAAATGCAAAAATGCAACTTAAAATAAATTCCAACTTGGCAACAAAGTCCAAATACAGGTAAAATTGGTTCAATTACTCTTACGATACTCGGAAGGTGATTGATTATACTTTTTTTTGAACGCCTTTGTAAAATTTGAAGTATCCTGAAAGCCCACTTCGTAGCAAATTTCGGCAACAGATAAATCGGTTGATTGTAACAATTCAAGTGCCTTTTCCATCTTTTTTTCTTTAATGAAATTGGCAGGTGTGTCGTTAAATTGCGTCTCAAAATCTCTTTTAAATGCTGACAAACTTCGTCCTGTCAATTTAGCTAAGTCGGCTACCGAAATAGCTGAATACAAATGTGCTTGCACAACTTCAAATAAATTAGCTTGTCTCGGATTAAATAAATGAGAAAATAAAGTGATGATATTTTCTGCTTTGTCCGTTTGAAGAAGCAATAAAATAAGTTCTTTGATTTTTAATTTAAGCAAATCGTCTGTAACCAAGTTTGGGTTCTCAAAATAAAAATCAAGGCTTTGGATGAAATGGGTTATAACAACTTGTTTTTCTATTTTCCTGATATAGGGTTTATGAGCATAGCTTTTTATGAAATTTGGAAATTCGTTTTTGTATAATTCTTTCAAAATGTCTGGATATAGATGGACAGCAAAAACTTCACAAGTCGTCTTAGCAGGTAGTTTTCGAATTGCGTTTGAGAAGTAGTTGCCACATCGAAGTAAAACACTTTCCTCTGTTTGAATAGATAGGTTGTCAGTTGGGGAAGTGATAGACATTTCTCCTTCCATAAGGTAAGTAAAACAAGCTTCATCCTGAAAAACTGAGCCAAGTCTTAATGGTGTCTTGATAATTAATTTTTCAATTGCACATTTATTTTTGATGTCAAAATGTTTTCTGTCGAGAATCATATTTTATCGTAATTCGTGGGTGTCTGTGCAATGACCGCTAACGTATGGCATATAACTAGTGGCGTTTTTCGGAGCAGTTTATTTTCAACCGAGGCAGAAACTACAATAGAAGTACTGCGCTTGGCGACCCACAAACCCCGCCATTATTTATATGCCGTGTTACCCACAGTTTTCTATTAATCAATCCTTTGACTTTTTTTATATAAAATCTCTGGGTCAAAATCAGCTTCATTATCCCTTTCAATTGAATCAAAACTTGTCTTAACCGCTTTAAATATTCTTAAATCCTTTAACTCTTGAAATATTCCAAAGTCAAGATAAGGTTTCATATCAAATTGCCTTTTCTCTCCATTCTCAAAAGTCAAAAGTAAAAGGTAATTATCTTGTGGTTTTACATCTTTACGTTAGTGAAATTTGATATTTTTAACATGCTTATAATATGGTAAATATAAATTATATATAATTGACAATCTCTATGAAATCTTCAAAATTTATTTGAATAAAAAATTGGTTTTATATTTCATTATGTGATAGTTAAAATTCTTAACGTGCTATTTTTTCCGTTTCGTGAGCCGACCCCAATGTGTTTATCCTGGAATTTGAAGTAAGTTCTTAGCATGTTAAATGCCTGATCTTTTAACTTATCCTCCCTTTCTAACAGGTCTGGCGTTATAATCTTAAAATTCAGGTGTGTTACCTTATTACATTTTCTAGTAACAAAATTATCTACTTTACAGTTAAACCATAAATCCGCCTTTTCAAACAATTCATTCTGAACTGGTACAAGTATAAATTTTTTAATATCAGAGAAAGATTTATATTTATCACCTAAAACAAGCCAATCTCTAAATTCTTCTAAAGACATGGTTAACCCGCCTTTTTTTTTCCAACTGCAAAGTCTCTTGTATATCCTGGCGGTGTACTTATTAGAATCGTTTTGAGCAACCTGGTACATGAAATAAGTCCATTGTATAGGCTTTCCATAAGAATCCTTTTCAATTTCAATAAGATATTTAGCGACTAACTTATCAATGTAAATATCTATAATAGAGTTATAATCTGGCACATTTGGTATTTCTGCGGTAAGTAACCCTGTAATTCTTAGCATATTTTCTTTTACCGGTATTTTTACAACTATACTCGCCAGTTTTTCAAGTGCTTTTTTAACACTTGCATAATGTTGTGGTATGGTTATATCGCTAAGCGGTATTTTTAAATTACCCTTACCTTCAACCTCCATGTTCTTCCATAACGTGAGTTGTTGATAATTCTCGCCCTTGTAACTTATCTTGATAGCATCCTGTAATTTAAACATTACCGAATTAAACAATTTTTCCTGTATCAACGTGTAATCGTAAATAGCATCAGTTATGCGATTTGGTTGGAAACAATAATCCTGCGTGGCTGGTAAGGTTACTTTTGTACCACGTTTTTTTGTTGTTCTCGTTACAGTTTCCATAGAAAATATTTAAACTTTAAAACTATTGTAATTAAGTGAAATAAGAAAATAAAAGGACAACTTGTTATTAACATTTTATCCGCATTATTTCAATAGTAATACTAAACCTATTCATTGTTACTATCAATAAATAAAAAACGTTTTATTGGCTAATATACATGTTTTTAATATAATATTATTATATAATACGATATTTTATTATAATATTATATTATATATTTATTATTGAATGCTTTAAATGATTTAATTTAATTACTTATATTTGTAGAAATTTACAGGCCATATTTAAGTTTTTAGGATTATATAGCTTATCTTTGTTTAGTTAAAAATAAAGGCCATGATAGAAACTGGAAATAAAATGACTAATATGCAGTTGGAACTTCTAAAGATGTTTAAATACAATATTGATGAATCCCAACTAATGGAACTAAAGGAATTACTTTCCAAATTTTTAGTTGACAAAATTGATGCAAGCATGGACAAACTTTGGAATGATAAAAGATGGTCAAATGAAACAATGGAATCATTTGCAAATCAACATATGCGAAAAAATGCTAATAGTTAAAATTCTAAACAAATGAATAAAGAAATAACATACAATTTTACAGCTGAAATAATGCTGGATAATGAAGTAAACCAATACATTGGTATTGTGCCAGGTTTGACGGGCGGACATACGCAAGCACCAACATTAGATGAATTATACAGCAATTTACAGGAAGTAATAAAGTTGTGCTTACAGGAAATGAGTGATGAAGAAAAATTGGAATTACCTCATTTTATTGGCACACAAAACATATCGGTTGCCGTATGAGTTCGAAAGTGCCAATTGTAAAGGTTAAAATCCTTGAAAAGTTATTATTTTACTTAGGGTTTGAAGCTAAACGCCAAAGTGGAAGCCATGTTTTTTACCGTCATCCGGATGGCCGTTATACAACACTTCCACACCACGGGAACCAAGATTTAGGACGCTCATTGACACGTCAAATATTAAGGGAAATTGATATTACACCTGAAGAATTAACTGATTTATTAAAGAAAATATAACAGTCCCAAACTTATTTCCCGTGCGGTTTTCGGGATGCGTGGGAGCTCCCAAAACCGTCCGGGAATAAGTTCGTGAAGGATCATTTCAAAAGAATGTTTTGTATATTTGTAAAAAGTATGACTATGAGTACAAAAACAGTTAAACCAACTAAAGAAAAGAGTTGGGCTCTTCCTGGTGCAAAGTTTACACATGAATAATTTGTTGCTGGTATCCGTAAAGCTGAAGAAGGTCCCTTTTATACTCCTGAAGAATTTGAAAAGAGATTCCAGCAATGGAAAAAAGATAAAGGGTACTGTAAGAGTTAAAAGAATTTCGGAGAAACATTAAAAACAACTTTAAATAGAATAGAAATGCCATTACAATATATGCTCGATAATGCAGGGAATACAACGGCTGTTGTAATTCCAATAACAGATTGGGAAGTTATTACACGTAAACATGCCGATCTAAAACAACTTGCTGTTTTGCCTGGCAAGAAGAAAAAACCTTCAGATTTTGTTGGTATGCTCACAAAAGAAGAAGCCGAAAAAATGCAGGAGTATTTATCAGAAGCTCGCAATCAATGGGACAGAGATACATTTTAGATGCGAACGTAGTTATTGACTACATCGGCAACAGATTGCCGGAAAACAGCAAAGAAAAACTAAAAACTATTACCGACGAGGATTTCAATATTTCTGTTGTTGTGAAAATTGAAGTGCTTGGATTCAATGATTTGCCTGATAAAATGAATTAACTGGAAGAATTTATTGATTTGGCTGTGTTATTACCTCTTGATGACGACATTATAAAGAAAACAATCCAATTACGACGAACTTATAAAAAGCTTAAGTTAGGCGATGCCATTATTGCTGCTACTGCCCTTGTGTATAGCTTTACACTTATAACCTGCAATACGAAAGACTTTAAAAATATTGAAGGCCTGGAATTATTAGACCCTTATACAGATTGATTTCAGAGTGTATATAAGCTAAGAAAATTCACATACTCATCCCACGGCCTTTATTTAATCCCTTTTCATCTGCCCGGTTTATATCAATCACCATACCGCTGCTGTTTCCCCTGCCTTCAATCCGAAATGGCCAACCTCCAAAAATCAGTTTACTATTTATCAGTGATATAAGTTTATGCATTGCTTTACTTATTTCAACGTTCATGTTATTTCTAAGCTTCTGAATTTCTTCCATTGCTTTGTTGTAATTACCCAATGCATCACGAAGGGCATTCCCTAATTTTAAACGTTCCTGGTTTGATTTTTTTAGCTCCAAGGTTTTAGTTCGTTCACTTTTTCCCTTAACGTTAAAATTTCGGCTTCTTTTTGCTTGTTTTCTTTCCTTTTTGAAAACCCACCAACTACCTCAGTTACGGTTTTCCAGGCGTTATCAATTCTAACTTCCTTCTTCAGCTCATTGGCATTCTCCTGTAGTTCTTCAATTTCAGCCTTCTTCTCAAGGATCTTCTCCGGAAGGTCTTTGTAAAATTGTTTTGTGTCCTGGTGTTTGGCTCCTGTTATTTTTGAATTCATTCCTCTTTCCAGTCCCCATTTTTTCATGGCTATGGCGTAATCGGCCTGAAGTTGGGTCAGTTGCTCAGGTCCAAACAGATCCCGTGCACATAATTTTACCACTGCTTTACCTTTCTTGTTTGTGGTATGCATGATAGGTACAACGCATGCGTGTATATGTGGCGTCAGTTCATCGGCATGCATAGCAAAGGATATAATGTTTTCTTTGCCGTACTTGTCTTCTACAAATTTTCGGGTGTCATTTATCCAGGAGCCAATTTCTCCCTGTTCCATGATCTTAGTCATTTGCTCGTACGATCCGCTTAAGATCATGGGGTTAAAAAGTACTGCGTTGCTTTGAACCTTCCTGGAAACTCCGGCTTTTGTGATTACTGTCCTGGCGCGCTCGTCAAGGTCAGTACCTAACGACTCGTAAGAGCGGTCTATGACGTTCAGGTGTTGCCGGGCCGGGTCTACGTTCCTGGGAAGAACGTAACCTTCCCGGCGTTCGTTATGGTCGGTAAGGCCGCCGCTTGGGCCTTTGCCCTTGCTGGCGTGTGCTACTGCATATTGTGCCATAGTATCGGAGTTTTGTTTGGGGGTCAAGGGGGGTACTCCCCCCCTTGCTCAGTTACATCTTTTTTGGCTCCGCCAAAAAAGTGTATTATGTTATACAATTTCTGGCAAAATTATCCCGCTCGAAGATAGTGACTTTTCCTCTGCGGTGAATCTGGTGGCTGCATATTTTTTGAAAGCTACTAATAGTAAAATGCTTTTGGAACCAATAATTTATCGTTTAAGAGAGTCAATCCCATAATAGTAGTTACCTTGCTTGAAATCGATTACTAATAAATGGTTTGTATTTTTTTAATAATTGTAGTATCGCCTGATTCTACTTGATACTTGCCATTAACTAATTCTGAAAATATTAAAGTTGAGCCGTCTGGTTGAAGTTGATAACCTTTGGTTGAAGTCTGCAATACTTCCGATGAATCAATTTTTACGTACGATTGATAACTTTCTATTCCATTAGGGGAAAAAGTTACAGTCACGAAAGGTATTAATGTAAATGTGTCGCCATTTTCAAAAATAATCTGTGTGGAAATTGGATACCATGTATGTTGCAAAAGAGATAGATTAGTTGAATATTGGGTATCGTTATCTTTTTTACATGAGTATGTACCTACAAAAAATAGGCCTACAAAAACGATATTTAGGATAATATTTTTCATAATTTATATCGTTGGTTAATAGTTCAAATATAAATATTATTTAATTGGGGCTTTGCCCCAAACCCCTGGATTTTTTAAGCATTTTACCGCTCTGAAATATCCCACGGAGCGTCCCGCGCCTTTCAACTTATTCTCGGGCGGTCTTGGGATCCTTAATTAATCCCAAAGACCTGCACGGGAAATAAGTTGATTGGCGCATTAAGTAAAAGAAGTATTTTGTATTTTTGTTTCAAAATAGATTTATGAATACATCTGCTGATAAAATAGATATAATTCAATGGATTGCTGGGTTGGATGATAAATCAACTCTGAAGCAATTGAAAAAGATAAAGGAGCTGTCAACAGCCAAACAACAGGATTGGTGGGATACTATTACACAAGAAGAACGTCAGTCAATAGAACGCGGATTAGAGGATTCAAAAAAAGGAAGAGTTACACCACATTCTGAAGTTAGAAAGAAATATGAAAAGTGGTTATAGGATAGACTGGGCAGATGAAGCCTTAGAAAACTTAGATTATATAAAGGACTATTTAACAAACAAATGGACTGATCGAGAAGTTCGTAACTTTTACATAAAACTTGAAAGAACTCTCAGACTAATATCAAACAGTCCTCTTGCATTTACAGCTAGCGACTTACGAGTGAATGTAAGGCGTAGTGTATTATCAAAACAAAAAACGATTTATTACGAAATTAAAAAAGATAGCATTGTAATACTATCACTTTTTGACAATAGAAGAGACCCTAAATCAATAAAAATAAAGTAATAAATATCATATATTTAAATCAGAAACATAAAGACCATACAAACACTGACAAAGTGGCAAAAAGGGCCACAAAACTATAAAAAACAGCGAACCAAAAACTTAAACGCCTGATAATCAGCAAAACTTTTGTTGTTTTAATAAGAAAGGTTACTTATCCACTAGTGCTTATTTTAAGGAACAAGTTTTAAAAGAAACCTTAACCATTGTAATGAAACAAGTTAAGTAAAACTGTCCTATAATTTATTTTATGTTAAATAGAAATTAGCTTTATATAGTTGATTTTAAATATCATACAATAATTACACTACTTCACCTTCGGATTATTCTGCCTTAACAATCCAATAGCCTCCCCAAGAGCTTCCTTCTGTGTATATTCAGTATCTCCGTTCATACGCCGGTGTTTTACATATTTTTTAATATACAAAAAATCGGCTTCATCAATATTAAACGTTTTTACTATATAGGTTTTATCTTTATTTTCTCCCTTGTACATCGTTTCTAGCGTTGAAACGCCTGTCAAACTATCTAAACCTCCAAGATGCTCCATCTTGTCAAGGTTCCCAAATTTCTTTGCCATATACTACCGTTTTAAAAATTCTGCAATTAATTTCTTGTAATCTTTAGCTCCATTAGAATCCGGAGCATAAGCAAAAATATCTTCACCGTTTGACTGGCTCTCAACTATTGCAACATTTTCACGTATTTCAGTATCGAAAAGAACCGTACCAATACGTTTTTTGACTTCTTCACGTATTGCAACAGTTATTGAACGCCGGTCTTTAACTTTAGTAAGGAATACCCCTTTTATCGAAAGGTCTTTATTAATTGCCTTTTTTACATCCTCTACGACCTTGAAAATACTATCCAGCTCCTGATAGGCGTAAAATTCCGCTTCCAGTGCAATAAGTACATCGTTAGAGGCTACCAGTGCGTTAATAGTAATTAACCCTAGCGATGGGGGACAATCCAGGAAACAATAATCGAATTGCCCGTTAAATTTTGATAATAATTCAAGCAGTATTTTTTAACGGAACATTTTATTACTGATTTTAATCTCAATGCCGGAAAAATCAATAGGAGAAGGTACGATGTAGAGATTTTTTTTAACTTCCAGAACAGGCAGGTCGCATTTACCATGAAAAGCATGATAAATAGATTTGTCAACTTTAAATATCCCGAAACCTTTTGTAAGGTTAGCCTGTGGGTCAAGGTCAATCATTAAAACTTTCTTCCCTTTTGCAGCCAAACCTGCAGAGATGTTTTGCACTGAAGTGGTTTTTGCTACTCCTCCCTTATGATTTACTATTGATGTGATTTTCATAATATTTTTTATATTATATATATTATGGTACAATATTAATAATATTATATTATATATTCTATTTTCAATTGATTAAGTTTTCAACAATACTGCAGAGTTATCCCCAATTGGGAGAAACATAATTATGCTTAAATATTTAGTAATGTAATATGTTATAGTTTAAATATATACGATAGACTTGGGAGAAAAAGGTAACATTACTTGGGAGAAAAAGGTAACATTTTATTATCAAAATAGACTAGGTTGGCAAAACTCGTTTAAAAGACACTTTATTGTATATCCTGTACGATCACCTATTTTTGAGTAGTTATCTTGTAGGTAAGTATTTATATTAAGAATCTTTTCTATTACCCTGGAAGGTTCAGCGTTATCAAAAATAGGTCGAATTTGATCAATGTGGGGTCGGCTGCGTATTCCGTTTTAAACGGACAGCCGTTCCGTTTTTTAACGGACACTTTTGTGGTGGTCAATTATTGTTTAAATATATAAAATCTACTCTACCTTTTTAATGTTTTTTCTCATCGATTCGCCCTGCATTTCTATTCTAAAGGAGCCATTAACTAACCTATCCATTATTGCATCAGCAAGGTTTGGGTCACCAACACAGTCATACCAGTCTTTAACAGGTATTTGTGAAGTAATTATAGTTGATTTTTTAGCGTTTCTGCCATCGATAATATCAAACAATATATTTCTTGTTTTTCCATCAATTGGTTTTAAACCGAAGTCATCCATTATTAACAGATCCGTTCTGGCTATTTTATCAAGTTCTGTATGATAAGTGCCATCAGCTTTAGCAAATAGTAATTTATCCAATATTTTACCGGTAGAGGTATATAATACTTTAAATTCAGACATACACGCTTGAAAGCCCAGGGAACAAGCAATAAATGATTTACCGACTCCGGTTGGACCAACTATAAGTATATCCTGTGATTTTTTAATCCAGTCACAAGTTTGAAGACGTAACATAAGATTTTTATCTAACGTCCTTTGAGCTGTAAAATCAATTTGGCTAAAGGTTACTTGTTGCCTGAAGCCTGCATTTTTTAGTAACCTGGCCAACTTTTTATTGTACCTGTCATCGTATTCAGCATCTATAAGGTGACCAATAATTTCATCGTTGCTAAAACTTGCGTTAGTTCCACTTTCATATATTGTTCTATATGCATTTTCAAATCCGGATAATTTTAAGGCCCTGAGCTTTTCGAAGGTTGCAGTAATATTCATTTATCTTGTTTTATAAAATTATATATATTATGTAAATGTTGTCTTAAACCCCTATAACCTGGACTGATTTCTATAAATATATTAGATATAATAACTTTAATTTTAAATTTCAATCGGTATTTTTTGCCCCTGCCGTGGCAATGCGTTTTCTAAGGCATTTACTCTTGAAATAAACTGTTGGGGTCTTTGACACCCCCTTGATTATTCCAGTCGGACAGGTTATTCCTTGCAGGTTGGTCGCCACCAGAGCCTGTATCCGCTTCACCTGTCAGATGCAAAGATACATCTTTTTGATATACAGTGTCAAGTATCTTTTGTTCTGTTAAGTTATGCTTATCAATTGAGGATGAGTTGAAATATTCATTCCAAACCTGCATAGGTGTTTTTCTACCCAGACTGCCATGCAGCCGTCTGTTATTGTAAAAATCCATGTATGCTGCGATAGTAACTTTTGCTTCGTAAAAACTTTCAAATACGTAACGATTTATAACCTCTCTTTCAAAAATACTATGAAATGCTTCTATATAAGAATTTTCCTCAGGTGTTGCAATGTGAGTAAATTCCTGGTTTGCTTCGAGGTGTTTCAAATAGTGTCGAACTTTGTTAGCCATGAACTGAGAACCATTGTCATTACGTACAGTTACTCCCTTTAATCCATGAGTTAAATCCACACGGTTAATCATTCTTAATAAATCAATTTTCCTTATGCTGGATTGGAATATCCAGTCCAATATACGGCGTGTGCAAACATCCATAAGCGAAAGCAAATAATAGTTTTTACGCTCGCCATGAACCCAAACATACTTGATATCCCAACAAAGATATTCCATTGGATAAGCAGCATTAATTTTACGAAATTTAACCCATTCCCTGTGGCCCTGAGTTCGGATAACCTTACCTAACAATAGATGATTTTCATCCATCAAACGGTATGCTTTTTTATGATTTATAATATAACCCTGATTTTTTAATACCGCTGTGACATTTTGATAACCATAACAAACAAACTCCTGGCTGACAATCTTTTTTATTTCATCAACAATGTCCATGTTTGTAGCTATTTCTCCATCATTCTTGTTGGTAGTGGTACTTTTTGGTATTCCTGGACGATTATCTGTAGGTTTATAATAATAGCTGCTCTTTGGAATACTCACCCATTTTATCAACTCACTTGTTGTCGTACTACCTTGATATTGTGAAACAACACTCATCTTATCTTCGGATTTATAGGAGTTTTTTTTAAAAGCTCTGATTTTACCTCTATTTCCAATGCCTGTTTAGCTATTATCCTTTTAAGGCGTTCATTCTCAATCTCAAGAGCCCTAACTTCAGGATCAATCCTAAAGTGCTTATCCTTTAACCCTGTTATCCCTTCATTTAAATACTTGCGTTTCCACTTTCCATAAAGTGATGTCGCTAAACGGTATTTCCTTATAGTGGCTGCCTGTCCTTCTCTTTCTCCTTCTCGCAGGATGGAAAGTCTCTCTTCTGGTGTAAATTTACGTTTTACTTTTGTCATAGTTCCCAAATTTAATCTGTCCTAATTTGTTTTTCAAATTTTGTCCAGTTATTTTGGGGGTTAAGACAATTAGTGATTTAAGATTTAAATATTCCATTAAAAGAAATAATTCGTAAATCTTAAATCTAGAATCTTAAATCTAGAATCTTAAATCTAGAATCTTAAATCTTAAATACTTTATAATGAATAATGTGTAATTTAAATTATTCAATATTCAATTAAATATGGAGCGTATTTATGATTTCTCTTACCGTACCGGCAGAATGTTTTAATAATATCTGCTCCTGTTCCGATAACTCAAGTTTCAAATACATTTCAACCCCTTTACTGTTTACGATGGATGGAACACTTATACATACATCGTTAATGCCATAATAATCAGTAATTAGAGTAGAAACCGGTAATATTGAATTTTCGTTTCTTAAAATAGAACGTGATATTTTTACCAGGGCAAGTGCAATTGAATAATTAGTGGCCCCTTTTGCCTGAATAATCTTGTAGGCGGCATTTTTAACGTTATCAAATATAACTGACAAAGCCTTTTTTGCATCTCCGGGTTTTGAATACTCAGAACAAAATTTCTCAACGGCTATGCCACCAATAGTTGCATTGCTCCAAACAGGAAGTTCAGTATCGCCATGCTCTCCAATAATGTATGCATGTATATTTCCCGGATCCACCCGGCAATATTCGCTTATCATATACTTAAACCTGGCTGTGTCAAGAACGGTGCCAGATCCGATAACCCTGTCAGGGGACAATGCCTGAGAGTTTCAATGTCACATAAGTGAGAATATCCACAGGGTTGGTTACCACAATAAGAATAGCGCTCCCTGCATATTTTGATATTTCCGGGATTATTTCCTTAAAAATTGCAACATTGTTTAATGTAAGATCTGTCCTGGTTTGTCCGGGTTTTTGGTTTGCGCCTGCTGTTATTACTATAATATCTGCATCATTGCAGCCTTCGAACCCGGCAGAATAAATTTTTGTAGGATGGGCTAAACTTAAACCATGATTTAAATCCATGCACTCACCATTTGCAAGCACTTCATTTTTATCAATCAGCACGATCTCTCTGGCTAATCCGCTAATCATAAGCGAAAAAGCAAAAGTACTGCCAACATTGCCTGCTCCTATAACAGCTATTTTAGGTTTTAGTGACTCCATTAATCCTATTAATAATAATTATGTGAAGTTAACATATTTACTTTTTTGTAACTTTGTTAACGACTAAATTATTCATTACATGAAAAAGGTATTGATAGCACTGGATTATGATCCAACCGCCCAAAAAGTTGCTGAAGGTGGCTTTTCACTGGCAAAATCCATGAAAGCCGAAGTATTATTGCTGCATGTATTATCGGATGTGGTATATTATTCTTCTTTAGAATATTCCCCAATAATGGGGTTTACAGGCATGGATATGGGACCGGAACAATTTATTGACCTTGAGGGATTGAAAAAAGCATCCCAGCAAAATCTTAATAATATAAAAAAACATCTTGGTGATGAAACCATTCAAACCCTTATTTTAGAAGGTGACGATAAAGCTGAAATAATACTGGAGACAGCCAAAGAATTCCATACAGATATTATAGTGATGGGTTCGCATGGCCGGAAATGGTTGGATAAAATTGTAATGGGGAGTGTTACTGAAAAGGTATTAAAACATACTACTCTACCATTATACATAATTCCAACAAAAAACCATAATTAGTGTTTGTCTGTTATGATATTTATTTTAAAAAATGATCTTAAATAATTTTTATTCTATTATAAATTTTATTATTTAATTGATTATCAACCCCAACCCTTTCTTAAGCGGTTGGGGTTAATATTGTATAATTCAGAATTATTGTTTCATATTCATTAACTTGAATTAATTAATAATCAGTCATTAGTAATTAGTAATCTGTAATTTGTAATTAGTAATTTGTAATCAATTATCCTATGGAAGAAAAAGCCAGGCCATTTTGGAGTAACGATATACAATCGGGACTCTCTGTTCTTAATTCTAAAATGAGTGGCTTAACTTCAGTTGAAGCCGGCGAAAGAATCAAAAATTCCGGGCCCAACAGGTTGAAACCCCAAAAAAGATCTGATGCCTTATTTTTACTTATAGCACAGTTTAAAAGCCCTATAATTATTATTCTTCTGTTTGCTACTGGGTTATCTTTGTTTTTGCATAACCTTGTTGATGCTTCCATTATTTTTACAATTGTAATTATTAGCGGTTTACTTGGTTTCTGGCAGGAATTCGGTGCATCCAATGCAGTAAATAAATTGCTTGCCATAATACAAATAAAAGTGGCTGTACTGCGCAACGGCAAGCAGGAAGAAATACCCATAGAAGAAATTGTACCCGGAGATGTGGTTAATCTGAATGCCGGCGATATAGTCCCTGGTGATTGCCTTATTCTTGAATCAAAAGATTTATTTGTAGATGAAGCCATGCTTACCGGCGAAACTTATCCTGTTGAGAAATCGGTTTCGGTGTTACCGGCTGATACAGCTCTTTCACAGCGGACAAATTCAGTTTGGATGGGAACACATATCGTTAGCGGTACAGCAACAGCCCTGGTAGCATTTACAGCTAAAAACACGGAGTTTGGAAAGGTTTCGGAAAGGTTACAGTTAAAAGTCACTGAAACCGAATTTGAACGGGGTATCCGTAAATTTGGATACTTTCTTGGGGAAGTCACAATCATTTTGGTTATAGTTATCTTTGCCATCAATGTATATTTGCATCGTCCTGTTCTGGACTCTTTTCTTTTTTCACTCGCCCTGGCAGTTGGTTTAACCCCTCAGTTGCTGCCTGCAATAATCAGTATCAACCTTGCCCACGGAGCCAAGAATATGGCTAAAAAGAAAGTTATCGTAAAACGGCTTGCATCAATTGAGAACTTTGGCAGTATGAATGTAATATGTTCTGACAAGACGGGTACACTCACTGAAGGAATAGTCCGGTTAGAATCAGCAATGGATGTGAACGGTGCACCCAGTGATAAAGTTTTCCTGATGGCTTATCTTAATGCTGCCTTCGAAACAGGTTTCAAAAACCCAATTGATGAAGCTATACGAAATTATCGTTCTGTTGATATTAAAGAATACCGGAAAAAAGATGAAATACCCTATGATTTCCTTAGAAAGCGCCTGAGCATTGAAGTTACTCATAATGATGAATGCCTGTTGATCACCAAAGGGGCCCTTTCAAATATTCTGGAAGTATGTTCATCGGTAGAACTTGGGGACGGTAAAATAATTGCGCTATCCTCATACCAGGATAAGATCCAACAACAGTTTACTGATTTTAGCAATAATGGATTTCGTACCTTAGGAATAGCCTGCAGGAAATTATCTTCAGCTTCTTCAATAAACAAATCGGATGAAAAGGATATGACATTTTTAGGGTTTCTTACTCTGTTTGACCCTCCAAAAGCCAATATTATTAACACTATTGCCAGTCTCAAAAAACTAGGCGTTTCACTTAAAATAATTACAGGGGATAACCATCTTGTAGCTACCAGCCTGAGTAAAAAGATGGGCTTAAAGGATAACAATATTATTTCAGGTACCGAACTTAACCGGATGAGCGATACCGCACTTATTTCAAAAGTTGGTTCGGTAGACGTATTTGCAGAAATAGAACCCAATCAGAAAGAAAGGATTATCATTGCTTTGCGAAAAGCTGGCAACGTGGTGGGTTACATGGGTGATGGCATAAATGATGCATCTGCACTGCACGCTGCAGATGTCGGAATTTCAGTCGATACTGCTGCCGATGTTGCTAAAGAAGCCGCCGATATTGTTTTGCTTGAAAAAGACCTTGGTGTTCTGGTTGAAGGGGTGCGGGAAGGCAGAATGACTTTCGCCAATACGCTTAAATACGTTTTTATGGCCACCAGTGCTAATTTCGGGAATATGTTCAGCATGGCTGGAATTTCACTGTTTATTCCATTCCTTCCGTTATTGCCGAAACAGATCCTTTTAACCAACCTGATGACTGACTTTCCTGAGATGACCATTGCCACAGACAATGTAGATGTTGAAATGACTGATCATCCGAGGCGCTGGGATATCAAGGCAATTCGTAAGTTTATGGTTACATTTGGCTTGTTAAGTTCTGTGTTTGATTATATGACATTTGGCTTGCTGTTGCTCATCCTTCATGCCAGTGAAAATGAGTTCAGGACAGGTTGGTTCATTGAGTCAGTTATTTCAGCATCATTGATTGTTCTTGTTATAAGGAGCAGAAAACCTTTTTTCAAAAGCAGGCCTGGAAAATATTTATTGCTGGCTACTTTGTCAATTAGTGTATTAACGATTCTGTTACCCTTTTCTCCACTTGGACATATGTTTGGATTCACCCATCTCAATTTATCTACCTATATGTTTTTATTTTTAATAGTACTGATTTACATTTTCTCAGCTGAAATTACCAAACGGATCTTTTATAGAATGGTGAAGTTGTAACCTCCAACTAACAACTAACAACTAACAACTATTATTAACGTTGTAAAATACCTTTTCTTATCTTGCTCAAAGAATTGTCAGTTATTCCCAGGTACGAAGCTATAATTTTTAAAGGCACATTTTGAAAAATACCAGGGTGTTTAGATAATAAATTAAGATAACGATTTTCAGCTGAATCCTTAATCATACTTAACATCCTTTCTTTTAAAGTATCGTAATTGCTTACCAGCAATATTCTTACAAATTCTCTGAATACAGATGAATTGCGAAGATTCTTGTCGATATCCTCATTTGTCATCGTCCAGCCAAAACACGGAGTAAGAGTTTGAAAATACTCTTTAGAAGGCTGCTGTTTAAAAAAGGAAAGAAAATCATTGACGAAACAAGGTGCAAAATAAATATTAGTTGTAACTTCCTGCCCATTTTTATTGGAAGTAAACGAACGGATATAACCTGATTCCAAATAATAAGTCTGCTTGTTAATCTTATTTTCTTTAATTAGTAATTCGTTTTTGGGTAAGTTAAAATATTCGAAATCTTCTATAAATGATGTCAGATCGCCTGAAATATGATAAATTGCCTGAATGTATTTAACGAGGTTTTCCTTGTTCATAATATTTTAGGTAAATCTTAACATGAAGGTAAATAAAAAATAAATTTTATTTAATATTGAGTATCGTAAAAATTAATAATAATTTTTATCTTTGACCTTTCAAACAAAATAGTCAAATGGATGAAAGGCATTTGGTATTACTAATACGGACTAATTCTTAATGGTTAATATCACGCATACCGGCGACAACGTTGAAAAGGCCAATAAAATTCTACAA
This sequence comes from uncultured Bacteroidota bacterium, assembly GCA_963846585.1. Taxonomy (GTDB): domain Bacteria; phylum Bacteroidota; class Bacteroidia; order Bacteroidales; family JAAUTT01; genus JAAUTT01. The sequence goes on along the minus strand of CAWJWO010000019.1, from coordinate 213,770 downwards.
GTAGCTCAAAAAAGATTTGGACTATATGGCCTGGAGAAAACTTCAATGAAAGAAATAGCATCAGACATTGGAATTTCGAAGGCAACATTATATTACTATTTCCCTGATAAGGAACATCTGTTTAAAGCAGTTGTTGAAATGGAACAGGAATCGTTCTCCCAGATTGTTGAAAAAACCTTTGAAACAACTGACGATCCCACCATCCTTATGAGAAAGTTTGTGAAAATCAGGTTAGATTATTTTAAGACATTTTTCAATTTGAGCAGGTTAAGATTTGAAGATTTTAAAACTATGAAACCAATGTTGAATGATGCTTATGAAATATTTAATAAAAATGAAGAAGATCAGATTAAAAAGATAATGAAAATGGGAGTTGAGAAAAAGATATTTTTCATTGACGATGTGCAATCATTAGCAACATTATTTCTTGAATCTCTTAAAGGATTACGTACTTTGGTTATTCATAACAAAGAATTGTTATATATTGAACAGGATGATTATGAACTTTTAGTAAAAAAACAAAATGCTTTTACTGATGTTTTTATAAAAGGATTAATGTATAGAGATTAGTTGTTAGTTGTTGGTTGCTAGTTGTTAGTTAGAAATAATAATTAGAGTTTTAAAAAATAGAATTATTTTAAATAAAGAGTAAATTTAAATACATGGAAAATAATAATGAACAAAAGGTTGTAAAGAAAAATAAAGCAAAAATTTTTATCCCTTTGATTTTAGTAATAATTGTTATAATAATTGCCGGTTGGTACTGGTATAATGATTACACTAAATACATTACTACGGATGATGCCTTTATTGACTCGGATAAAGTTGCAGTTAGCTCAAAAATTTTAGGCAGGATATCTGAACTATATGTTCAGGAAGGCGATTCTGTTAAAAAAGGTGAACTGGTAGCTGAACTTGATAGCCTGGAACTTAAAGCGCAGGAAAGGCAATCATATGCTTCGAGGGACCAGGCATTTGCCAAAAAACAACAGGCAGACGCTAAACTTAATCTTGATCAGGAGAGTATAACGGTACAGGATATAAACTTTCAAAAAGCAACTGATGACTTTAATAGGGCAAAAACCCAATTCGATGGGGGTGTGATCACAAAAGAAACAATGGAACATATTCAAAAAACATTTGAATCTGAAAAAGTTAAACTTGAAGAAGCTAAAACACAGCTTACTGTTTCAAAAACACAAATATTGAGCGCACAAACCGACATTGAAAATGCAGAAGCACAAATAAAACTAAATGAAACCCAACTAAGTAATTGTCGCCTGTATTCTCCTTTCGACGGGGTGGTTTCCAAAAGATGGCTTCTTACCGGTGATATTGCTCAACCCGGCCAGTCAATCTATACTCTTACTAATAATAAAAACCTCTGGATTACTATTTATCTCGAAGAAACCAACATGGGGCAGATACATCTTAATCAGAAAGTAAAATATACAATTGACGCTTTCCCGGGTGTTACCTTCACCGGCAACTTATTTTCCATAGGTTCAAACACGGCCTCACAATTCTCACTTATACCACCTAATAATGCTTCCGGCAATTTTACAAAAGTCACTCAAAGGATCCCGGTAAAAATATCAATAAAAACCTGCGATAAAGGAACACTGTCATCTTACAGTCTTTTATCAGGAATGTCGGTTGTGACTAAAATTATTAAGGAATAATGTAATTAATTTGAAAATTTGAAAGTGTGCTAATTTGAAAATTAAAAATGGAGCCAGGAGCCAGGAACCAGGAACCAAGACATTAAACAAAATATCTTACTGATAAATATTACAATATGAATAACAAACATTTGCACTTTATATTAATTTGCTTGTTGCTTTTGGTTCCTGTGAATTTTGTTGCAGGACAGTCGGATAATAATACTTCAAATCCTTTATCGGGTGATTCTTTAACTTTATCCCAGGTAATGCAGGTTGTCCTTCAAAATCATCCTACAATTAAGCAAGCCGAAGAAGCCTTAAATGATGCAGATGCCAAAATCGGACTTGCCAAAGCGAATTACTATCCTGAAATTGACGCCACTGCCTCTTATTCTTACCTTGCGCCGGATTTCTCAATTACTTTTGGCAATGCAAGTTTGTTGCTTTACGCTCAAAACAATTATAATGCTTCATTAAATGTTAATCAAACAATTTACGATTTTGGTAAAACTTCAAATGGAATTAAGATTGCAAATGAAAATAAAACCATCGTAAATAAAAATGTTGATCTTGTAAGGCAGCAACTCACGATGAAAACTATCAATACTTTCTATTTACTGGTTTATTATCAGCAAGCTATTAATATAAAGGATGAAGAACTTAACACATTGAAAGAACATCTTGTGTTTATTGAAAAAAAACAGGCTACCGGTTCGGCAACCCAGTATGAACTGCTTTCAACTAAAGTTCGAATATCCAATACTGAAAATCAAAAGGAAGATTTGATAACTTACCGGGATGTCCAATGGTCAGTTCTTAACACGCTTACAGGAATTGTGTCTAAAAAGAACCAACATTTAAAAAAGGAATTAAAGGTTGACCAGACGTTTCTTTTTTCAGATTCACTTTTAAATTACGCATTCAATCATAGAGTTGAACTGGCCATAGCAAAAGAAAAAGAAACCCAGGCCCAACTGAATTTAGAAGTTGTTAAAACGCAAAACGCCCCGGTATTGAGTGCTTTTGGGTCGGGTGGTGTTAAAAACGGTTATTTGACTGCTCTGGAAGCTTCTTCTTTAGATAAACTTTATCCCAATTTTGTTGTTGGAGTGGGGTTAAAGGTTCCGATATTCGACAGCAACCGGCGCAAATATAATATTGATGATGCTAAATCGGGTATTTCATCTGCAGGATTCGATACAGATATTGTCAGGCGTAACATAACAAATGAGGTTACCGAGGCTAATGTAAACTGCATTGCTGCTAAAAAGAAAATCGACCAGTATCGTTTACAACTTGACCAGGCAGAAGAAGCCTATCAACTGGCACAGGTGAATTTTAATAGCGGGGCAATAACAAATCTCGATTTGCTTGATTCCGAAACTGCAGTTTCTGAAAGTCAGCTTTTACTTTTAAAATCCAATATCGATTATATTGTTTACTCGTACAAACTCAAAATTGCATTAGGTGATAAATTTTAATTATGGCTGCAGAAGAACAGGATAAAGAGGTTGTAAAAGGTTTTAAAAGTCACATACCACTAATCGCGGGAATTCTGATTGTTGGGTTGTTATTCTGGTATTGGCATAAAGAATTTGTTAAATATATAAGAACTGACGATGCTTTTGTCGATTCTGACAAGGTTGGCGTAGCTCCAAAAATGACTGGCCGGATAATAAAGATATATTTCAATGAAACTGATTCGGTAAAAAAAGGATCTTTAATGGCTGAGCTTGATAGTTCCGAATTGAAAGCCAGAAAAAATCAAATTAAAACCATTATTGATCAAAATCTTGTTTCTTTAAATGTTAGTGAATCGCAATATGAACTTAGTAAAGACGATATTAAATTACTGGAGATAAATGTTGAAAATACGAAAACTGACCTGGCCAGGGCAAAAGTTCAGTTCGATGGAGGAGTAATTACTCTTGAAAAATATGAACACGTTAAAAAAGATTATGAATCCTCAGAAGCAAGGCTTTTGGAAGCCGAAAAGAGGGCTGATTTTATTAAATCTAATATTTCCCTTGCATTGGCTCAGCTTAATAAAACAAAGTCGCAATATAATTTTATTAACACACTTCTTAATAATACAAGGCTATATTCTCCCATTAACGGATTTGTGGCCAAACGATGGTTATTACCCGGTGATGTTGTGATTCAAGGTCAAGCAATATATTCCCTTGTAAAAGAAAACAATTATTGGATTTCCGTGTTTCTTGAGGAAACTAATCTGTCACATACTAAAATTGGTAATAAAGCACTAATTGTTTTAGATGCATTTCCTGAGCATCAACTTGAAGGCAGGGTATTTTACATAGCTTCAAATATAGCTTCACAATTTTCGTTAAATCCACCTAACAATGCTTCAGGAAACTTCACGAAAATATCACAACGCTTTAATATTAAAATTTCAATTGATAATATTATGCAAAAATATAAAAAGGATAAACCGATAAAGATAATACCTGGCATGTCTGCCGTTGTTAGAATAATTAAATAGTAAAAATTTATGCCAAAAATAACACCCTCCCATAGAATCCGACGATTAATCCGTAAACGTGATTCAGCGTTTCACCCAAGCCACGAAAGCTACAAATGGTGGCTGCCTTGCCAACGTTATGGTCGGTACTTTTATGGCTGTTTTGGACGCAACTATTGTAAATGTCGGACTGCCTAAAATTATGGCATCTTTTGGGGTAGGTATAGATAAAATAGAATGGGTATTAACAGCGTACATGTTAGCTATGGCTGTTGCCCTTCCGACATCGGGCTGGATGGCAGACAGGTTTGGCTATAAACGAATGTATTTCATGGGATTGCTGCTTTTCACGTTTGGATCTTTTCTATGTGGGTCATCTAATAATGAAAATCTGCTGATATTTTCCAGGGTAATACAGGGCCTGGGTGCTGGTGCACTTATGCCAATAGGTATGGCTATTATTACAAGGGAATTCCCCCCACATGAAAGAGGACTTGCGCTTGGCTTTTGGGCCATTGCTGCGGCTGCTTCAGTTTCTTTCGGGCCTCTTATAGGAGGATACCTCGTGGATAATTTTAACTGGCAGTTAATATTTGATGTGAATGTACCTATGGGTATTTTAGGCATGTTTGCTACTATTGTTATTCAAAGGGAATACATTAAACCGGTAAAACATAAATTTGATTATGTAGGCTTTTTCGCTGTAAGTATATTTCTTCCAATGATTCTATATGCCTTAACTGAAGGAAATGCAGCGACAAACTCCGGTGGATGGACCGCTCCTTATATATTGATATGTTTTGCAATATCAGCAATTGCTTTTGCTGTTTTTCTAACTGCCGAATTCATTGTTGAAGACCCATTGATCGATTTAAGGCTATTAAAGGATAGAAATTTCGCACTATCTAATATAGTAATGTTTATTTTTAGCGTGGGTATGTTCGGCAGTACTTTTTTATTACCTCTCTACCTGCAAAATTCGCTCGGATACACTGCTATTATGGCAGGGGCAGTCTTTCTACCAGTAGGTATTATCCAGGGAATAATGTCACCTTTGTCCGGAATCTTCGGGGATAGAACCAATCCTAAAATCCCTAGTATTATTGGTGTCATATTCTTAGCCGTCAGTTTCTTTGTAAATACTGGCCTGTCATACCAAACTGAACATGGTTATGTAATGCTTAGCCTTTACCTTAGGGGATTTGGTATGGGACTTCTGTTTACTCCGCTAAGCACCATTTCAATGTTGGAAATTCCAAGGGAAAAACTTGCGCAGGCCTCAGGGCTTTTCAATATAATACGTCAGTTAGGCGGAAGTTTTGGGGTGGCAATTCTTGCAACACTTTTAACTACACGGGTAAACTTCCATAATCAAATTTACGGTTCAGCTATAAATATTAATTCACCAACGTATACTAATGTTTCTTCCGGGCTTAAACATTTCTTAATGTATGAAACCGGGAGTTCAGTTGCAGCTGCTCAGGGTCAAAGCCAATATATGGTTATGTCACAGGTTTCAAAAGAGGCATTTATACAAGGTGTCGACGACGATTTTATGGTAGCAGCTTTTATTACTATTATTGGCGGACTGCCAATATTGTGGCTCCATGTAAGAAGAAAACAAAAAGGCAAACCATCGGCAGATTCTCCTCCTGCTTTGGAATAATTGAGATTTAATCAAATTTATTTCCAATAATATGTTATAAAACATATCTTAAAAAATGTTAAATTAAATTTAAATTGATTTACTTTGATATCTTCAAAATAAAATTGTGACACGTAATATAATAAGGATAAGAACCCGGTAAAAGATTTCACAACTGCTAACTAACTACTTTACGTTTCGAAAACTACCTGACCAGAAATACCGGGTTTTTCCTTATTATCAGCAACACTTTTCCTACAGCGTTTTTACAATTCAATCTTCTTACCCATTCAGGTCCCACATCTTCATGTCCTTTTTCATGTCCTTCTATGTTGTAATCCAAATTTATGTCTCAAGTCTTGGTTCCTGGCTCCTGGTTCCTGGTTCTTGGTCCCTGGTTCTATTATAAATTCGCCCATTCTTATATTAAATTTTTCAGAAATGTTAAATCAATATTAATTATAATTTAAATTATCATTAATTTTACATTTATTTAATCTATTTAATATATTACATTACAATGCCTTACAAGAAATTTATACGACTACTGACGCCTATTGATATTATCACATTGGGTTATATAATTTTAACTGGAATTTATATTATACTGTGTTCCTACAACTTAGATAAATATTTTATCAATATTGAATATCGTATATTATTTATAACAATAATCCTGATGCTTATATTTGTAAACTCCATTTCCAGTATAAGAATTGTCAGGTTTTTCCGTCATTTTTATCCATTAGCATTATTATTGTATTTATACCCTGAAACAGCCTCAATAAACAATTTTTTGTTTATTGACCTCGATTCACTTGTTGCAAAGGTTGAGACAGGATTATTTGGAGGTTATCCAAGTGTTTTGTTTTCAAGGTTTTTACCTTGGAAATGGTTCAGTGAAATAATGAATTTTGGATATTTTTCTTATTTCCCCTTAATATTAATTTTTTGTTTTATCATGTTCAGGAAAAGTTTCAAAAACTTCTCTTTTACAATTTTTGTGATTTGCATGTCATTTTACATGTATTACTTCCTTTTTATATTATTCCCCGTTGCCGGACCCCAATATTATTTTGTTCCACCTTATAATCAAATTCCGGATGGATATTTGTTCAGTTATATTTTGAAATATATTCAGCATGTCGGAGAAGGGCCTACCGGAGCTTTTCCAAGTTCACATATAGGGATTATTTCAATTTTGATATGGCTTATATACAAATTTAGGCCAACACTCCTGAAATGGTATATTCCTGTAAGTATATTACTTTGTTTATCTACAGTTTATATTAAAGCTCACTATGTAGTTGATGTAATAGCAGGTTTCTTGTCAGCTCCGATTATGTATTGGATAAGTTCCCGCACTTATTATATTATATACTTTGGTTTAAAAAAGGATTTTAAAATCCGTGTTATTTTTGATAATTTGAAATTGTTTATTCGAACTATAAATGACCCATCTTTGTTATCAAAATATAAACAACATTATAAAATAAAACGCGGAGGATCTGATCACTTAATCACTTAATCACTTTTATATTACAACTAACTACTAATAACCAGCAACTAACAACTAACAACTATATATATATGGCTCTTATTCTAAAGGATGTAAAAACCAAAGCTGATTTAAAGGAATTTATTTATCTGCCTGAAAAAATACATAAAGGACATGAAAACTGGTTGCCCCCGATTTACTCTGACGAAAAGAAGTTCTTCAATCCTGATAAAAACCTGTCATTCAGAGGCTGCGATACTAAATTGGTTTTAGCATATAAGGACAATAAAATAGTTGGCCGGATTATGGGTATTATTCAACATCATCACAACAAAACCTTTAATCTGAAAAATGTCAGATTCAGTTATATAGAATGTTACAACGATCCTGTTGTATTACATGGCTTAATAAACGATATTGAACTTTGGGGTAAACACTTTGGAATGAACAAAATTGTTGGCCCTTTTGGATTTTCTGACAGGGATATTCAGGGCCTGTTAATTGAAGGTTTTGATACCGAGCCAGTTGTAGATTGTGCCTGTAATTTTGAATATTTACCCGAACTCATTATTAATGAAGGTTTTACAAAGGAATTGGATTTAGTTATATATCATTATTTACTATCTACCCAATTGCCTGAAATTTATGAAAAAATTTATAACAGGATAACATCCCGTAAAGACCTTGTCTTCCATGAATTTAAAAACCGCAAATCACTAAAAAAATATATAGTTCCGGCATTACAACTTGTGAATGATTCTTTTGCCGGCATTTATGGCTTTGTACCAATGGATGAACTTGAAATGCATGAACTTGCTGAAAGATACTTCCCGATAATAGATCCGAGGTTTGTAAAAATGGTTACTAAAGATAATGAAGTTGTTGCCTTTCTCGTAAGCCTGCCAAATATATTTCATGGTATTCAAAAATCAAAAGGACAACTTTTCCCTTTTGGACTTTTTTATATACTTAGAGCCATGAAAACAGCTAAATCAGTGAATACTATGATAGGCGGCGTTAATCCAAAATTTCAAAAACAGGGATTGGATGGATTTCTGACATTATCTACCATGAAGTCAGCTAAAGCAGCGGGAATGACAGCTGTTGACACTCATGTTGTTATGGAAGATAATAGTGATATGATGAATGAGTTTAAACGTTATGGAGCTACTTTACATAAGAGAATGAGGGTGTTTCAGAAGAATATAGTTTAGTTGTTAGTTGTTAGTTGGTAGTGGCTGATTGTTGGGGGGCCAGGGACTAGTGGTCAGGGGCTAGTGAATTAAGATTTAGATTGGAGGTTGGAGATTTAAGATTTTAGATTTTAGATAAGTTTTACTATGGTCGAATTCCCTAAATCTTAATTCTAAAATCTGGATTCTAAAATCTCAAATCACAGCATTCGGGGGTACTTGTATGCAAAATTAATCAATTTAGTTTTGCAAGAAACTTATCCCAATGAAACATCAGTCAAAGCATACAAACGAAAAAGAAATGTTCTCTTTGGTAAAATCTTGCCTTGAGAGCGGAACCAGCAAACGAGAATATCTAAGACAGAACGGAATCAGTGAAGGTATCTTTTATTTTTGGTACAAAAAGTACAAGGCATCTATTGCAAAACAAGAAGATAAATTTATTCCTTTAGTAATTCCTGAAACTTCAAAACACCCGGAACAAAAAACCACTATCACAAAGAAAACAGAATTAGAAATCTGTTATCCAAATGGTGTTAAGGTAAAACTTACCCAAGAACTGGATTTAACAGTTCTGCGTTCACTAATCAGCATACTATAAGTTGAAATGTTTTCCCTAACATCAACGCATCAGTATTTTTTATATTCGGCACCGGCAGATATGCGTGGAAGTTTTGATTCATTATGCGGAATAGTTAGGAATAACCTTCAGCGTAACCCCACCAGTGGGGAAGTATATGTTTTCCTGAACCGGCGCCGGAATCAGGTTAAACTCCTACACTACGAAAACGGTGGTTTTGTGATTTACTACAAAAGACTGGAAAAGGGCAATTTTGAAAATCCGGTAATCAGGGACGGTCAATTGGAGTGGCCCCAGCTCGTCATGATGATAGAAGGGGTATCATTGAAAAATGTTACTATGCGTAAGAGATATTTACTAAAAAAAGGAGCTTAAAATAATGTGTTTTTATTTGATATTTAGGATTATATTATTTATCTTTACTTTCATCATGGAAAATGAATTAGACCATATTAACTTAATAAATACTTTAAATGATAAGAATAAATCATTTAGAGCAAAAAAACGCTGAACTAACTGGACAACTTCAGGAAAAAGATTATAAGTTATTGTATGCCAATCAAGAACTGGACAAACTTCGTAGAATGCTCTTTAGCGTTAAAAGTGAACGATTTAAAAGTAATGAATATCCACTGCAACTTTCCATTGATTTTGGTTTTTCTTCAGATAAACTTCCTGAAACAGAAAAAGAAAAGCTTAAAGAAGTAATTGAATATGAGCGTACTAAAAATAAACCTAAGTCAAATTCTATCCATTCACGCCAGCCCATTACCAGCTCATCTTCCCAGGGAGATTATCATTATAGACCCCGAAGGAGATTTGACTGGTGCCATTAAGATAGGTGTTGAAATCACTGAAGTTTATGAATATAAACATGGATATCTTACTGTAAAGAGTTATCACAGAAATAAATATTTATTTCCCAGAGACGAAAAACCAATTGTAATCGCTGATTTACCATCATTGCCAATACCAAAAAGCAATGCTGGAGCAAGTTTATTAGCCCATATCACTATCAGTAAGTTTTTTGATCATATTCCTTTCTTTCGTTTAGCCAGAATATTTGGCAGGGATAACATTGAAATCTCTGAATCAACAATGAACGACTGGTTTAAAGCTATGTGCCTGTTTACTTGCAATATTATATGATAAATTGGTTTGGTTAATACAGCAGCAGGATTATCTCCAGGCCGATGAAACACCAATCAGGGTTCAGGACCGAAGTAAACCAGGTAAGACACACACCGGATATCATTGGTGTTATCACTCTCCTGTAGCTAATTTAGTATGTTTTGATTATCAAAAAGGTAGGGGAAGGGATGGACCAGAGAAATTTCTAAAGGATTTTCGTGGAACACTTCAAACGGATGGTTATGCCGGATATCTATCATTTGAAAAGCCTGGGAAAATAAGGTTAATCTCTTGTTTAGTTCATATTAGAAGGAATTTTGAAATAAGTAAAGATAATGATCTTGAGCGATCTACATATGTTTTGAAACGTATTCAGGATATATATGCTATTGAAAGGGAGTGCAAGGAAATAAACCTGAGCCCTAATGATATAGTTAAGGTGCGAAAGGAGAATATCCTTCCAATAATGGAAGAACTGGAAAAATGGTTTAAGGAGAACCAGAATCAGGTATTACCCAAAAGTGCTATTGGGAAAGCCATTAACTATGCACTGACGTTTTGGGAAAAACAAAAACGCTATGTGGAAGATGGTCGTTTTATGGCCGATAACAACCTGATAGAGAACACTATTAGACCCATTTGTGTCGGCAAAAAAAATTATCTGTTTGCCGGAAATCACCAGGGAGCAAGAAATGCAGCTATGATATATTCTTTGCTTGGAACCTGCAAGTTAAACAATGTCAACCCAAGGGAGTGGCTGACAGATGTTTTAACACGTTTGCCGGACTGCAAACAATCAGAATTAGAAGATTTACTGCCGCATAAATGGAAACCATTAAACATAAACCATCCTGCAACAGAGCTTTTAATAAGGTAATTATTAGCAAATTAAAGATGGTCTTAATTCAAAGAAAATTTTCAAGTATTAGAAATCAAATTTCAGATATCAAACTGTCTCTATATCTGGTTTAAAATTGTTGCAATGAGATAAATATTTAGTAACTTAAAGGCATGTGTGCTGTATGCAGCTGAATATTAAATAAATAATAAATAGGGGGGGGTAAAATTATGTTATTTGAAAATTAAATTTTACATTTGTTGCAATACATTGGACGAAAAGAGTATTTAATGTAGTTCATTTTTAGATTTAAAATCATTTTAGTATTAATCCAAACATAAATTACGTTTTATGAAAAATTAAGAATTATCAATTCCCTTTATGTAAAAATGAATTTATAATTATATTACTATAAGTTAATTATTTAAATAACCCAAAACTAAACTCTATGAAAAAAATTCATTTATTATCTGTTTTAATCTTTTTTCCGTTTTTAAGTACTTTTGGCCAAATCAACATTGTATCAAACAACTATGTGGGTATTAATCAAACTTCACCAAGTAGCCAACTCGATGTAAATGGAAGTATTCAGATATCAAATTCAACGCTTCCAATGGGAATAATGACGGAAAATGCCGGAACTGCAACTCCCTTTTTAGACTTTGATGTTAATTTTAGAGAACCAAATAAAAATTGGATTAATTATATAGGTGCTTGTTTTAGAATTGATACAAAGACTTATCTACAGATCCTCTATTTCAATGGTATTATAGCCCAACTGGGATATCTCAAAATTATGAACATGTGGAATGGTTGTTAATGCAGTTAAATTCCAGCGGATATCTTGGCATTGGACAAACTCCATATTATCCAATAGATTTAGGTGCCGGAACCATGCGTGCAGGAAAATATATTACGGCATCTGATTCAACCCTAAAAACAAATATCAAAAATTTGATTGGAGTTATGCCTTCATTATTACAATTACAAGGTGTAACTTATAACTTTAAATCTAAGATCAGTTCATTAATGTCTCCTACTATTGCAAATAATGTATCCTCAATAAAAAACATACCAAATGCAGATTCATCAATTATGGAAGTTACTCAAATCGGTTTCCTGGCCCAGGATGTTCAAAAGATATTTCCGCAGCTTGTTTTTACCGATAAGAATGGCTTATTAAGCCTTGACTATCAAGGACTTATACCGGTTATCGTTGAGTCAATTAAAACACAGCAAACAGTTATTACCAATTTACAAACTACTATCACAAGTTTACAGACATCAAATACAACCCTGCAGTCTTCGGTAACAAAATTACAAACATCTAATAACAGTTTACAGGCAACTGTTACAAGTATGCAAAACACTATAACCACTTTGCAGGCAGCAGTTACGGCCTTGCAGAAAAAGTAAACAAACCGGGTTAATACAAAGTGATTATATTACAATATTTAATAAAGTAATGATATGCAAAAAATAATTCAAATAACATTGGTAGGGTTTGGCTTACTAATGATATGTGTGTACAATTTAAATGCACAAAATGGGACATTTAAACAGGATACTTCAAGGGCACGTGCAATTGAATATATGAAAAAATGGCCTAAATATTATGATCGAATAATTGTGGGAGGACATAATACCAGAACAAATCTAGATAGTAGTAATCGTGAGAATGCCCTTAACAATTCCGAGTTTGTTTTTGAAGGTATTTTAAGATCTTTCACAGCAAATTACGATTCAGTTGATTTTATGAATGATCCTGGAATAGCGTATTACATAGCAGATGTAAACAGAGTATTTAAAGGAACATTATCCGCTAAAACTGTAAAAGTATTATTTCGCAGAAGTCAATGGGATCCACTAGGAAATACTGACTTAAGAGGAAGGAAAGATTCTATTGCAATTTTCTTTTGTAAAACAACTACAAAATACAAGGATTATTTTTCAAAAGAAGCCGTTGGAAACAATAATCTTACAATTCTATATGGTGTTAATGAGATGGGAGATTGTGGGACTAATTCAATTTTAATCTCTTATGATCGTAATACATATGGTTTATATATGCTTTTTCAAGACATTGCTAATTGCTATAGTTATTTAAGAAGCCGAAAAGGACTTAACATTCCTCCATATGTTGCGCCGAACACAGGTATTGCCTCCTCCGGCTCCAAATGCTATTTCAAAGGCCAAATATGATTCCTTATCGCTTGAAATGGATAGAATAACCAAAGAAAACATGCGAAAAAATTTAAAACATTAAATAAAAATGAAATTCTAAATACAAATTGTTTTTGTAAAAAAAAATTCTAATGTTTTTGATTTTTCAGTTAATATCTAAAAATTACAAATCTACTATATGGTTATTATTACTAATCATTTAATCCAAAATATTAAGGGTAAGAATTATTTAAATTGAAATCTATTTTTAAAAGACTGTAAATAATTATTTAACTTATTGATTTGACATTTTTAAATTTATTTTATCATGATATATAAATTAAATTATCCGAACTTTAAAAAATTTTATTTTTCCTTCTATAAATGTCTAATAATATTATTGTTACAGTTATTTATAGAATCAGGTTACAACCTTACCTATGCACAGGCTACTACCAACTCGGCCAGTATTACATATACGATGGCAAATTTTATTACCAGTGTTGATGCTTCTGTGACGCCAAATAATATTTATTTGGAATATGATGTCCAGGTCAGTGGTGATGCTATAGTTACCCAGGAAGATGTTCAAATGAATTATAATACCACCTTTTTTACAAATGTATATAGTAATATTTATATTACAATGCCAACATCTGGACCTTTCTCTTCTGGATTTTCATTGACTTATACAATTGCAAGTAGTGGTGTTTTAGGTGTTACAATTAATGGCAGTTCTGTTCAATTAATTACTGGTGCATCTCCGGTAACGTTTTTTCATGTAAAGATACTTGCTATATCATCTTCTACAACCCCTATAACCGATGCCGTTAGCTTTAATGAAGATCCTAACTCTTGCGATGGTCCAACAGGGGTAACGATTAAAGCTGATCCAGACATCAATTACAAGTGGAAGCAGCGCAGATCTTGCTGTTAATATTACAGGAGGAACATCACCATATAGTGTAGTATATTCAAATGGCACGGATCAATCAACATATAATAATTTTACAAATGGAGACGAAATATCAGTTGACCCGACAGCTACTACCACATATTCAATTATAAGTGTTACAGATGCAAATGGTTATTACATTAAATGGAGGTACCAGCAGCAATTTAGGTAGTGTAGAATGTAACCGTAACACCTGCCTGTGACAGGTCCAACCACAGCAACTCTTTCAGGTGGTGGCACATTTTGTAGTAATGATGAAAATGATGGTGTTGACCTAACAGTAACGGTTTCTGGTGGTGAAGGTCAACCTCAATGTTCAGTGAAACTGAAAAATGACGATAATACTTATACATTAGGGGAAGGAGAAACTAGTGTGATTATTAGTGAGGCTCCTTCTGAAACTACAACTTATACTATTGAAAGTGTCACTTATGGTTCATGCGGTGTACCCTCCTTGCCAGGTAGCGCAAAAGTAACACCAACAAGCTGCACTCCACCGCCACCTGCTTGTGGTTGTTCCTGTGGCTGTAATGCCAGTGGAGATTGCATTTGCGACTATTGCGATGAGTCAACAAAGAAATGTGTATCTTGTGATGATTTATATGGATGTGATGCTTGTGAAGATTGTAGTACTGTGGACGCAGATGAAATCACTACACCCATGTGTTATACATATACAAATCCTGAAAATGCAGTATTTTGTCCTACTCCTAATATGCAAAGTGTTACAGCTTTAAATGGTGGTGATTTAATTGCCGGACAGGGACAAATTATTAGCATTAAAGGTTCCGGTTTTGGCAATGGCAGGGGAGCATTAAGTTCAGTATATTTTACAAATGCTGATGGAAAGGGAATGGAAACCGGAACAGGTACTCTAAACTTGCTTCCTGATAAAGATGCCTGTGATTACCAGATTAATGCTGGTACAAATAGTCCTGAATATTGGACTGATACCGAGATAAAAATGTTTTTACCTAATGTTGTATTTCCTAATACTATAACTATCGGTGCAGGTCCTATGTATGTAAATACAGCCTGGAATGCATGTTCAAATGAGCCTGATATTATTATAAATCATAATTATATGAGTTATGCAACAACTTCCTCCTCAGGTATTGTCAGTAAACCTATAACATACTTATCAAATTCCACGGATGATAAAGTAACCAGTAATGGAATCGTATATACTTTAGGACCTGGAATATTGGCAAACCAAGGTGCAAAAAATGATGTAATTGCAGCATTGGAAAGCTGGGCATGTAACTTAAATACTCCAATAACAATTAATCAAACAGGAACTCAAGTTACAGGTAACAGTTTTATTGATTTTGGAACACCATATGCTGGGGATATGGCAACAACTTTTAATAGTCCTATTGGTATATTTAATAGTTCATACAATCCGGTATATACTAAAATGGGACGTACAATAACTATAGTTAAAGATGTTACTGTTTCACCTTATAATTTATCTGGATGGGATTATACCTTGCCGGGTCAACTATTTTTAACTCCCAATTATGGCAGCTTCTATAGTGCAATACTTCATGAGATTGGACATTCATTATTACTGGCACACATAAACAATCCATCATATTTGATGTATTGGGCTGAATATTCATTAGCTTCCGGTCAAAATCGTAAAGCTTTGGATAACTTGGCTTATGATGTTAATTGTCCTGGAGATATAAGCAACGCACAAGCTATTGTATCAGAAAGTGAAGCTTTGACAAATCCATATTTAAATTCAGCATTGCTTACAACATCCACTATTCCTGCATGTCCTGTTTTACCTATAATAAATGGTTTTACGGGCGGACAAAATAACCCGCAAATCCCGACACAGGTACAATTAACGTGGAGTTGTCCTGATCCAAATGCGATTTTTACCATTACACGAAACGACGGGACCAATATTCCAATAATTACAACCAACCCAGGTACAGCAGATGATTATAACACCAATCCTGGAACTAACTATGTTTATACTATTACAGCAAGTGACGGGGGAATAGTTATTTCTCAGGTAACCAGCGTTACAACTAACATTGCAGTCTCCCAAAGTTCAGGGGATGTTACATTAACTATCCCTGCCAATCCTTCTGCTACCAACTATATTGTTACAAGATCGACTTCTTCCGGAGGAACATACTCAACGATTGCTACAACTACTTCTGCCAGTTATTCTGATAATACTGTTACACCAGGTGTTACGTATTATTATAAAATTGGTACCAATGTTGGGGGAACTATCACATATGGCACAGTATATTCTGTTACTGCTTGTATGCCTTCAAATTTGACAAATGCTACTATTACCGGCAATTATTTAAGTACTCCTTTTATTGACGGGACTAACCTGACTTCATCAGGAAACGTTGATATAGAAAGTACTGCAAATATTGATCTTGTGGCAACTAATTCAATTAAATTATCAGCCGGTTTTTCAACTTCAAAAAACATTCAATTATATGCTTTTGTAACTTCAGCCCCTGTTTGTCCGAGTACAAAATCAGGTCAATCAGATATTGTTCCATTAAAAGATACGTTGACTTTTTTACAACCAGAAAATATTGAATGTAGCAAAATAAATATTTATCCCAATCCGACAAATGGTTCTTTTACAGTGGAAAATACGTCGACAGAAGTATATAAAATATTGGTATTCGATATTAAAGGAAAACTCTTAATGGAAGTAGTAAATTGTCAATATAAAATGAATCTCGATATTTCAAATTATTCTTCCGGAATTTATATTATTCGAATTAATGGAACCAAAAATTCTTTTATAGGTAAATTGTTGAAGAACTAAGATTTTTTATAAGTAACAAATCTGAAATGTTTGAATTATATAATTAACCAGCCGGAACTGTACTTTACCGGTTGGTTACCAAATCACTTCTGATTTCTGTCTTCTGCCCTCTTTCTTCTGCATTCTTTTATCTTTCATCTTTTATTTTTTGCCTTTCATCTTTCATCTTTCATCTTCTTTTCCCCTTCATCAAGAAATTTAATGAAAGCACTAATATCGGTATTGAACTCATACTGCGGACTGATAGGTTTACCTTCCGTGTTGAGGATAGCATATAACGGTTGAGTGTTGGTTTTAAAAGTGGAAATTTCATAATCGAGGTTTACAGAACCCATGGTTTTATTTAGTTTTCCATCGTAATTTGATGTTACCCATTCATTTTCAGGTAATTTCATAGGATCGTCAACATAAAGCGTTATCAAAATAAAATCGTTCCGTAATTTCTCCAGTACCTGGGCATCTGAAAAAACTAATGATTCCATTACCTTACAATTTGAACAGGTATGTCCCTTGATATCCAGAAAAACGGGCTTATTTAATTTTTTGGCACAGCTTATCCCCTGCTTCAAATCAAAATAACCTTGCAATCCGTTTGATTGGTGCAAAAAATCAGAATATTTTGGCGTTTCGCAAATATTTGATGAACTCCTGAAATTTGATTCTGTATTGGAAATTCCAAAATGTTGTTCATCAGGCGGTGGCAATACCGAAGATAAAGCTTTCAATGGAACCCCGAATAATCCGGGTATCATATAAACAGCAAAAGAAAATACCACGATTGCAAACAGTAAGCGGGGAACTCCAATATATTGCAATTCACTGTCATGCCTGAATTTTATTTTTCCAAGAAGATAAAATCCAAGTAATACGGTAAGAACTATCCATATTGATAAAAAAACTTCCCTTGTAAGTATGTTAAAATGATGTGTAGTATCGATGGCTAAAAGAAATTTAAGGCTAAAAGCTAATAAAATAAATGCCATAACAACTTTCACTGAATTAAGCCAACCTCCTGATTTTGGTAATTTTTTAAGCATGGCAGGAAACAAGGCGAATAATGTGAAAGGCAATGCAAAAGCAAGCGAATATCCAAACATCCCGGCAATTGGCCTGGAGGAAATACCCTGTGAAGCTTCAATAAGAATTTTCCCAACTATTGGACCGGTACATGAAAATGAAACTATTATTAACGTTAGCGCCATAAAAAAAATACTGGCAAATCCTCCTTTATCAGCATTTTTGTCTGCAGCATTTACCAGTGATGATGGAAGAACAATTTCGAACATCCCCAAAAATGACATTGCAAAAACAAAAAACATAAGGAAAAAAATCAGGTTGGGAATCCAATGGCTGCTTAATACATTACCGAAATTTGATCCAATAATCGATAACGATACCAAAAATCCTATCAATGTATATATAAAAACTATAGAAATACCAAAAAATAATCCCCTGATAACACCGTTTGATTTCTTCTTCACATCTCGCATAAAAAAGCTAACAGTCATAGGAATCATAGGATAAACACAGGGAGTTAAAACCCCCGCCAACCCCCACAAAAAAGCATATAAAATAAATCCCCATAAAGAACCTTTTTGGTTATCATGGTTTATTTTATTTAAACTGAATGAATCTGATTTTCTGATCAATGAGTCAGAGTGAGTTAATTGTGGGGTCTGTATAGAAAAACTAAAATCCACATCTTTAGGAGGAAGGCACCTGTGGTTATCGCAGCACATAAACTCAATAGTTCCTTTAATAATAAAGGCCTCTTTAGTTTTAATCCTGATTTTTTGAACAAAAATGGCATCATTACTCAGTAAATTCAAATCCAGCCCGAAACTGTCATCGTGCTTGACTTCAGCTTTTGATAATTCGTTAACTTTATCAATTAACTCAAATGATGATGTTTGGTCAAAATGAAATGATGTAGGTATAGGCCCGCCTTCAGGATTATGTTGGCTATATATATGCCAGTCATGGTCAATAGTTGCTTTGAATTTAAGGTTAATTAGACTATTACCTGCTTTCTCAACGGAGTAACTCCATTTTACAGGTGACAATACTTGAGAATTAAGTGAATTTACCCATAATAAAAAAACACATAATAAAACTATCACTCGCTGATTCATAATTTATTAATTTTTAGTATGTAACAAATAATTAACTAAATAGTTTTTTAACCGAGCGTAACGAAGGCTACGGACTTTACGGACGAACATTATACAGATCATAATTAATTTTAATCCATATCAGGATACAAGGTAAAGCCTTAAGTGCATAAGGAGTTACATATGTGTCACGTATGTATTTTGGAAATATATCTGTAGGTGATAAAGAAGTTAATATCAAGGCACTTAGAAATAATATAATATTTAAAATATTTTTATCTTCCGAAATAAACCATATTGATACCCCTGCAAAAGCAATAATAAAAGTAGGCGATTCAGCCATATGGTTAAATATTATAACCCATATCAATATTGAAGTTAAAGTCAGCAACCTGAAATTATAATTTTTATATTGCTTTATTCTTATTAAAGGCAATAAAAAAGCTATTATTCCAAAAAACATTATCATTAATTTATTAAAATCAACCCCAAACCAGGTATGAATTATTCCCATAACAGAAAATCCATATTCTATTGAATGATCATTGGCTATTAAATGAATCCAGCCCGAATACAAAAATTTCAACTGATCAACACTAATTAATAATAATGGCGATAATAACAAAACTAATGACCAGGCTAATGTATACAATATCAATTTCCATTTTTCAGGATAAAAAATAAATAACACCAATCCAACTGCTCCATAAAGTTTTATAAATATAGAAAATACTATAAGAAACGTCGCCAATAAATAGTTTTGCCTTTCCAATAACCCAAAACATAAAATAATCAATCCTGCAATTAATGCATTGGATTGCACATTTTCCATAGATGTATTTAACTCCAAAAAACAAAGTATTAATATCAACCCTTTTTGGGTTTTGTCAAGTTTAGGCAGGTAATATACGGAAATCAAAAATATAAATGCGTTTAACAAATTCCAGAGATTAAGGCCAGCTAAATCAGGAAACCATGAAAATATGCCAAAAAACATTGAAAACGCAGGGCTATATTTATAGAATCCGACATGTTCATTTGGAAAAAGCTGATATAAATCCTTATATTCAATTAAATGATAAAATGAATTTTTAAAAATGAGATAATTTTGATAATGATTCCAGGTTTGAATATATAATTGGGAACTAATAGTTATTGCAGCTAAAAAGAATAATGCCGAAATTGCTTTTGGATTTGAAATTAAATTAATAATTGCATTTTTATAATATTTCATATTATATAAAATAAAGCATTTTAATTTTTGAATCAAAAATTATTGTAATTTTTTGATAAAATTAAAAACATCAATAATCATAACCCAAAAAAAATATTAAAATTTCATTTTAAGTTAAAAATTCAAAAAAAAATGAAGGAATTTAGGAAATGGAAATTTGATATAGTAATTTCGGCGGTTGCGTAAAAATATGACAGATGACAAAACAGATTTTTGTAGCCTTGATTTCATTGTTTCTTTGCTATAAATGCCAGGCACAACAATTAAGTTTAAAGGACTACCAAAGAAAGTACCCTGATGAATCAAAAATATGCCTGAATAATAAGCGCAACATTTTTATTGATTTAAATGGCGATAGCCTTCATATAACTATGAGAAATTACGAAGAATCACTTTACCTTGATAAAAATTCTATATTGCATGCAAATCAGTCGGTAATATTTTCAGATAATTTTAAAATTACCTCGCTCCTGGCAGAAACTCATTTACCTGGGTCATCAGGAAATAAAAAAATTAAAGTCAATAACTTCGACACAAGCGATTACAGGGACCCAATGGTATTTTTTGGAGATGTAAAATCTATAAACTTTTCGTTCCCGAAACTTGAAGAAGGGGCCATTTCGCTATTGGATTATAAATATAACATAACTGAACCCCGTAATCTTGGAACCTTCTATTTTAATTCATATGTCCCTGTCTGTTCAGCTGAATTAACAGTTTCATGTCCGTCCGAAGTTATAATCGGATATAAGCTGTTTAATTGCGACAGCCTTAATGTTGATTTTACCCGGAAACATATTGGCAATAATATTGAATATAGTTGGAAAGCAAAAAATATCCACAAATTCCCTGTTGAGGAAAACTCTCCTTCACTTCCCTATTTTGCTTCTCATATGTTTGTTTATATCAAAGGTTACACTGTACCTGACAAAAATGTAAAGCTGATATCCGATGAAAATGATCTTCACAACTGGTATCATTCATTAATTTCATCCCTGAATTCAACTTCTGTGCCACCAGCCTTAAAATATTTGGTTGATTCTCTTACAATTAATTATAATAGTGAACCTGATAAGGTAAAGTCAATATTCTATTGGGTACAGGACCACATTAAATATATTGCTATTGAAGCCGGTGACGGAGGTTTTGTACCTCGTAATGCCGGAGAAGTTTTCAGTAAACTTTATGGCGATTGCAAAGACATGGCAAGCTTAGTAAATAAAATGCTTGAAATTGCCGGGATTGAAAGCCATCTAACCTGGGTAGGCACACGTAACATTCCATACAATTATCACGATCTCCCTTTGCCTCTTTCCGATAATCACATGATAGTTACATATAAAAATAAAAATAATTATTTTTTCCTTGATGCGACAACCGGGCCTCATTCATTAAATTATCCTCCTTACAATATACAGGGAAAAGAAACAATGATAGATATGGGCCCTGATAAATTCGAGATAGTAAAAGTTCCTGAGGTCGATTATAATTTAAATACTAAATCGGATACAGTTAGAATAATGTTGGACGGTAAAAAAATCAAAGGAAACGGAGAATCATATTTTAAAGGTTACGAGAGGGTTGAATTATATAACTATTTATGTTATAAGGATCCAACTGAACAAACAAAGTTTATGAAGAACTTCTTTGAAAAAGGAAATAATAAATTTTTAATTGATAGCTATAAAATAAAATATTTTGATCAACGTGATAATGATCTTATTATATCATATAATTTTAATGTCAGCGATTATTGCCAGGCTGTCGGAGATGAAATATTCATTAACCTGAACCTGGATAAAGCCAACCTGGGCGAACCCGTTAAAAACGACCGAAAAACCAGTATTGAAGCTAATTTCAAAAAAAAGATCATAAATGTTGTTAGTTTGAAAATTCCATTGGGATATAAGATTGCTTACCTGCCCGACAACTCCGTATTTAATGATAGTTTATTTGGCTTTAATACATCATACAAGGCTATTGGAGACGAAATTATATTAACAAATGAAATTTATCTCAATTACTTATTATTAGAACCTTCAAAATTTAAGGACTGGAATAATATGATCGAATCACTTAATAATTCTTATAAATTAAGCGTTGTACTTGTGAAAGATACTAAAGTGATGAGGTGATTAAGTGATTAAGTAATGAATACAAAAATTTAAATAATGAAAAAAACTGGCATTTTAACATTTATATTGATTGTAATTTTTTATTCTGTGAGTATTGCACAAGAACCATATTATAAAAGTTACAATTGGGACACATTGCCAAAATTACACACATTAAGTTCATATGATCAGCAATTTGGCGAACTTTGTCTGAAAGATTTTCATGCCATTGAATATTACATGGATGATAATCAAATAGTTTGTCTAAACCTACTTCACAAAATCGTAAAGGTTTCGGACGATAAATCAATCGTAAAAAATAACAGGATTTATTTGCCTATGAATGATTTATCAAAGTTGTTGGTTATCAAAGCGAGGGTTATAAACTCAAAAGGCATCGTAAAAGAATTCAGAAATGATGAAATTAAGGAAGGTATCGATGAACAGACAAAATCCAATTATAAATATTTTGCACTTGAAGGAGTAGATAAAGGCAGCGAAATTGAATTTTTAATGGTGATACAACAAAATGCAGAAGTATATGGAAAATCATTTATATTACAGGATGAAACTCCAGTAAGAAATATGGAATTCCTTATTATTTCACCCTCAAACCTCATCTTTAAAGCAAAAAATTATAACGGGTTACCACCTTTTACCGATACTACTTTAAGAGATAACCGTAATGTATTATATATTAAATTGGATTCTGTACAGGGCATACATCCGGAGGAATTTGCCGTTTACAAGCCAAACCTCATGCAAACCGTGATTAAACTGGAAGAGAATAAAACAAACGGGAAGAAAAACCTGATTAATTATATCGAGGCTTCTCAATCAATTTATGACCTGCTTCACGAAACTCAGGATAAATCTACTGCCAACGAATTGCAAAAATTTATAAAACTTATTAAGGTTGATGGAAAGAACGTTGAAGAAAATATTAGAAAAATTGAAGACTATATAAAAACAAATTTCGCATTAAATGTAAATTCAAAATATAAAACTTTATCATCTGTCCTGGAATATAAAACTGCCGATGAGATTGGTATAACAAAGCTATTTGCATCTGTTTTCGATGAATTACAAATAAATTACCAGATTGTATTAACTACCAATAGATATACATCTCGGTTCGACCCTTACTTTGATAGTTATAATTTTCTGGAGACTTATTTATTTTATTTTCCGGATATTAATCAGTATCTGTGCCCGGGTTCAATAGCATCCAGGTTAAATTGCATACCTTTCGGGCTAACCGCTAATTATGGGCTATTCATTAAATCAGCCGTTATAGGAGAAAATAAATTCGGACTTGGAGAAATACATATGATAGAACCATCTCTTTACGATAAAAATCGCTCAGATCATACAATCAAAATTGATTTTTCCAAATCGATAACAAATCCTGAAATTAATTATACATTACTATTTGACGGAAACTATGCACAAACTATTCAACCATTATATTCATATTATCCTGAAGGTGCTCAAAAAGATATGACTATTTCAGTTCTTAAAAACAGTACAATAAAAGATGCAGATTTTAATGATATATCCGTTGAAAATAAAGGCGCCCGATTCCTTGGACTTAAACCTCTTATTATTAAAGCCAGGTGCTCCCCTTCAAATATTGTTGAACAGGCTGGCGATAAGTTCCTCTTTAAAGTTGGAGAATTAATAGGCCCTCAGGTTGAACTTTACCAGGAAGAAGAAAGAAAATTCGATGTAGAAAATGAGTTTAACCGTTCCTATACCAGAGATATTATATTTGATATACCTGAAGGATACACAGTAAAAAACCTGGATGCATTAAAATTTAACGTAGTAATGTCAGAGGACGGTCAACCATCCTGTTATTTTATTTCAAGGTATAAATTAATAAATAATAAAACTGTAGAAATAAAGATTAATGAAGATTACAAACAAATCTATTACCCTAAATCGAGATTCCAGGACTTCAGGAATGTTGTCAATGCTTCAGCTGACTTTAATAAGGTAGTGCTCGTTTTTGAAAAAAGTGGAAAATAATAAATCCAACATCGGGAATTACAGGTGGATAATCGCATCTCTCCTGCTCTTTGCCACTACTATAAATTACATGGACAGGCAGGTCATAAGCTATCTGAAACCATTTTTTTGCAGTGCAGTAACAGATGGAGGATTTGGATGGACAAATTCGGATTATTCTTATGTAACTACTTTTTTTACAATTTCATATGCTTTTATATCTATAGTAGCCGGATGGGTAATTGACAAAATAGGAACAAAACTCGGCTTGGCAATGGCATTAATTACATGGTCATTTTTTGGTATTCTCAATGCTTTTGCCGGCGCAACCGTGGCTGTGCATATATTAATCCGCAGCATGTTTGGGGCAGGTGAAGCTGCCAATTTTCCTGCTTCAATAAAAACTATTGCAGAATGGTTCCCAAAAAAGGAACGTGCACTGGCAACCGGTATTTTTAACAGTGGTTCAAATATTGGTGCGATGATATCGGCTCTTTTTGTCCCCTGGTGTTTAATAAACTTTGGAACCGGACTTGGCTGGAAAATGGCATTTATTCTTACAGGTGGCATTGGCTTAATATGGCTTATTTTCTGGGGATGGTTGTACAACTCTCCTGAAAAGCAAAAGCGCCTCGGGAAAAATGAATATCAGTATATTCATCAGGATGAAGCCTCCAACAGCGATAAACTTGCAAATGAATCCAAAATCCCCTGGCTGACTTTATTCGGATATAAGCAAACATGGTCGTTTTTTCTGGGTAAATTTTTAACTGACGGCATTTGGTGGTTTTATGTATTTTGGTTACCTGATTATCTTATCAAGCAATTCGGAATGAGCGCAACTGAAGTTTCCTGGCCGGTATTTTTTATATATGGGATATCGATTTTAGGTAATATTTTCGGAGGTAGCATTCCGCTAATACTTATAAACAGAGGATTTTCTGTTTATAAGGCACGGACTACAACTTTGCTTTTTATAGCTATTATTCCATTGTCGGTACTAACTACCCAGTATTTTGGCAATGTAAAAAACTTTGGAAGTTTATCCATGTATCTGGCCGTAGGGATTATTTCACTGGGAGCAGTCGCACACCAAGCCTGGTCAACCAATTTACTTACTACCGTGTCGGATATGTTTCCAAAAACAGCAATTGCTTCGGTTGTAGGCATAGGGACTATGGCCGGAGGAATTGGTGGCGGAATAATACAATTGCTGGCGGGAAAGTTAACGGATATTTTTATAAGTACACCTAAGACGGCTTATTTAATCATGTTTGTAATATGTGCCCTGGCATATATCACGGCATGGTCTGCTATAAAAATCCTGGTTCCCCGGTATAAACCGATAATAATTCTGGAAAACGGGAAGGTGTGAAGTTGAAAGATGAAAGAAGATAGAAGATAAAAGATAAAAGATAAAAGATAAAAGATAAAAAGTAAAAGATGGAAGATTAAAGATTTTTGAATTAAGAATTATATATTAAGTAGGACTTTTTAAATCTAAAATCGCAAATCACGAATCTGAAATCGCAAATCTCCAGCCCTAGTCCTTTAATTATAATGCCTTAAGTCTTGGCTACTGGTTCTTGGTTCTAAAAAAAACAATTAAACCTGATTTATTATGAAAACATTCATTGACGATGATTTCCTGCTGCAGTCCTCTGTTGCGCAGTATTTGTACCATAATCATGCTAAAAACATGCCTGTCATTGACTTTCATTGTCATTTATCACCACAGCTGATAGCGGTGGACCATTTGTATAATAATATTACTCAGGCATGGTTGTATGGCGATCATTACAAATGGAGGGCGATGCGCATCAACGGTGTGGATGAAAAATATTGTACCGGGAATGCTGCTGATATAGAAAAATTTCAAAAATGGGCAGAAACCGTACCCTATACTATTCGTAATCCTCTTTATCATTGGACCCATCTTGAATTAAAAAATTATTTCGGGATAGATGAAATATTAAACACCGCATCATTCAAAAGAATTTATGAAACATCGTCAAATCTTCTTAATTCCAAAGATTATAGCGTACAGAACTTATTAAAAAAAATGAAGGTTGAAGTGGTATGCACAACCGATGATCCTGTCGACTCTCTGGAATATCACATCAAAATGCAGTCTGATAGTTGTGCGGTAAAAGTAATTCCGGCCTGGCGCCCGGATAAAGCTATGGCTATCGGTAACCATGATGCATATAATGAGTATCTTGACCGCTTATCGGAAATTTCCGGCATTGACATCATTCATTTTGATCATCTTCTGTCAGCTTTGAAAATAAGGCACAGCTTTTTTCACGAACACGGTTGCCGCTTGTCTGATCATGGATTGGAAACATTTTACGCAGAGAACTATACACAAACTGATATTAATAATATATTTAATAAAATAAGAGCCAATAAACAAATATCCCAACCGGAAGAATTACAATTTAAATCGGCCATGCTCTATGAATTAGCTATAATGAATCATGAACATGGCTGGGCTCAGCAATTTCATATAGGTGCAATAAGAAATAATAATACACGATTTTTCAAAATTGGTGGCCCCGATACAGGTTATGATTCAATTGGCGATTTGCCTTTAGCTGTTTCAATGTCACGTTTCCTTGATCGGCTTGATGTTGATAACAAATTAGCTAAAACAATATTGTACAATCTGAATCCTTCGGACAATGAAGTAATGGCTACAATGACAGGAAATTTCCAGAACGGATCGGTACCAGGTAAAATGCAATGGGGATCGGCATGGTGGTTTCTTGATCAAAAGGATGGTATAGAAAAACAAATTAATACCTTATCAACTATGGGGTTGTTACCCAGGTTTGTAGGTATGCTTACCGATTCCCGAAATTTTTTATCTTTCCCCAGGCATGAATATTTCAGAAGAATATTGTGTAATTTAATAGGTAAGGACGTGGAAAACGGAGAAATCCCCAATGATATGGATTTATTGGGATCAATTGTAGAGGATATTTGCTATAACAATGCTAAAAACTATTTTAATTTTGGCTACTAACAACTAACATTTGCTTACTAAGCACTATGCACTAAGCACTAAGCACTATAGTATTTCCTCATCGTCACTATTATAAAAATGATGTTCCAGGTAACTAAATGAAGGAACTGCCACTATTTTTAATTTGCATTTAAGTTTTCGTGACCATTGCCCTTGCTTGGAGAATAATCCCTTCTGAAGATAGGAAGCAATGTATGGATGTAATTTAATGGTAAGAGATTTCAATATCTGGTTATTGACAATAAAAGAAATATTATTGTACAGATCTTCTTCAAATACAATATTAGGTGAAATTTCCCCTGTTCCTCTGCATGTAGGGCATTTTTCTGAAGTTTCAACAGAAAGTTCAGGTCTTACACGTTGACGGGTTATTTGCATAAGTCCGAATTTACTCAATGGCAAAATATTGTGTTTAGCACGGTCAGTTGACATTGCCTCTTTCATCTTTTCAAAAACCACCATTTTATGTTCCTGTTCATGCATATCGATATAATCAACAACAATGATACCGCCCATATCGCGCAGTTTTAATTGCCGCGCTATTTCCGAAGCTGCAGCAATATTAACATCCATTGCATTAGTTTCCTGGTCACTGCCGGTTTTTGACCGGTTCCCGCTATTTACATCAATTACATGAAGAGCCTCAGTATGTTCAATTATCAAATAAGCCCCATTTTTAAATGAAACAGTCCTTCCAAAAGAAGTCTTAATTTGTTTATCAATATCGAACTTTTCAAAAATAGGGGTATTGCCGTTATAGAGCTTTACTATTTTCTCTTTCTCGGGAGCAATAGTGCTGATATATTCCTTTATCTCGTTGTATATAACATCATTGTTAACTGTGATATTGTTAAACGAACCGTTCAGCATATCTCTAAGGATAGCTGAAGTGCGGTTAAGTTCGCTTATAATAAGTTTTGGCGGAGTCGATAATCTGATAGTATCGAATGCCGACTCCCATTTTTTAACTAACGAACTTAGTTCTTCGTCCAGCAAAGCAACTTTTTTACCCTCTGCAACGGTTCGGATAATAACCCCGTAATTTTTTGGCTTAATGCTTTGAATTAGTTTTTTTAGCCTTACCTTTTCTTCCTGGGAAGTAATTTTTTGGGAAACTGAAACTTTTTCTGAAAATGGAATAAGTACAAGATTCCGTCCGGCAATTGAAATTTCGGAGCCCAGGCGTGGGCCTTTTGTAGAAATTGGTTCCTTGGCTATTTGAACCAACACTATCTGTCCCGATGATAAAATACTGGTAATCTTACCATTTTTATCAATGTCAGGTTCATTTTTAAACTTTGATAGCTGAAGAAACTTTTCTTTTTTATTTAATGATAACTTAAGGTATTTATTTAACGATTGAAACTGTGGTCCCAAATCGAGATAATGCAGAAAAGCATCTTTTTCATACCCTACATCAACAAATGCCGCGTTTAATCCCGGCATTATTTTTTTAACTTTCCCTAAATATATATCACCAACCGAGAACTGAAGATTGCTTTTCTCCTTATTTAACTCTACTAATTGTTTATTTTCGAGTAAGGCAATAACAATTTCAGAAGCAGTTACATCAATAACAAGTTCGTTACTCACAACTCCTTCGTTTTACTAGAAGACCATTAAAATAAGGGGCAATTAATGAAAGAAACCTAAAGATTAATGATCCTTAGGTTTACTCTACAATATTTGCAAACAGTAAGAAATGATCACTTTTTCTTTTTATGCCTGTTCTTTCTTAAACGTTTTTTACGTTTATGAGTCGCCATTTTATGTCTTTTTCTTTTCTTACCACTTGGCATAATAACTCCGTTTCCCGTAATTTAACCCTTATTTAACACTAATCTTAACCTTGCCAACAAATGATTTGGCAGGTTTAAACGATGGAATAAAATGTTCCGGAATAATTATTGTAGTATTTTTCGAAATATTTCGCGCTGTTTTTTTAGCACGTTTTTTCACAATAAAACTACCAAAACCTCTCAGGTAAACATTTTTATCTTTTACCAGAGCGTCTTTAACACTTTCCATGAAAGCTTCTACTGTTTTTTGAACAGTAATTTTTTCGATTCCAGTTGATTTGGAAATTTCGTTTACAATGTCTGCCTTTGTCATTTTAAAAAAGCTTTAATTATCAATGATTTAAATATGTTTTGAAATATGAACTGCAAATATAAATGATTTCTATTTAATATTGAGCAACAGTTCTAAAAAATTTATAAAATATAAAAATTTGTTCTGCAAACATATAAAAAAAGTTGATAAGTAGTATACTCAAAAACTGGTACTTACAAAAAAAAATGAAAATATTTTTTATTATGCCCTAAACCCTTATATTTTCAATGTTTTATAACTAATATAAGTAATACTAAATAATGCCATTTTTTTTATAATTTTACTGTTCTAAAATAACATCCTATGATAAATAAAGTAATCCTGATCGGACGGGTTGGAAAGGATCCGGAAGTCCGCCATTTAGAAAATAATGCCAGTGTTGCCCGATTTTCGCTTGCTACCAGTGAAACATACAAAAACAAAAATGGTGAAAAAATAACCAATACAGAATGGCACAATATAGTTGTTTGGAGAGGTCTTTCAGATATAGCCGAACGATTTGTTAAAAAAGGCATGATGCTTTATGTTGAAGGTAAATTACGTAACCGCACATGGGATGACAAAGACGGTAATAAAAGGTACAGTATTGAAATAGAGGCTGATAATTTTCAAATGTTGGGACCTAAACCTGAAAGCGATACAATACCTTCTTCATACGGGAATGTTGATAAATCAGGCAATACCGGCAATTATCCTTCTGCAGCATCCCGTGAATTTGACCATGATTCTGAAATTAACAACGGTATAAACAATACTGACGATTTGCCTTTCTGAATAAAACCCTATTTTATCCCTTGGCTACGGAAACGCAAATTTATCATTTTAACCATTATATAACCATATTATATGTAATTCCATGGTTTGAAATTGTCATTATTCTTTTGACAATTTCAATTCTGGCTTTAACTTTATTTTTAATATCTGGTTCAGAAATATCCTTCTTTTCAATTTCACCTTCAACTTATCCGGAAGGAGTAAATTCAAGCAACGGAAGAAATAAACTTCTTATAAATATGCTTGAAAAATCCTACCGGTTAAAAGCAACTTTTATTATTGCAAATATATTTCTGAAAATAACCATAGCAGGCATATTAATAACATACTTTCATAATGTTTTCTTTATAAACTTATTAACTGCATGGGGTATTGCAATTATAATTATTATTTTATTTACACTTTATTTATTCGGCGACTTAATTCCAAAGATTTTTGCACATTCACAACCATACAGGTATTCTTTACGGGTAGTTTACATTGTATACTTTTTTTATGTTGTTCTAAAACCTTTGACTTTTCTTTTAACGGGAATTCTTAAATTATTTCCGGAAAATCATCCAAACTCAAATTCTCAGATATCACCGGACGATCTTTCTGATGTCATTGAATTTGCATCAAATAAATTAAGCGATGAGGAAGATTTGCTTAAAGGAATTGTTAAGTTTGGCAATATTAATGTGAGCGAAATAATAAAACCAAGGGTTGATGTTGTAGCTATAGAATATAATCAGTTACTTTCAGAAGTTTTTATTATAGTTGTCGAATCCGAATATTCAAGAATACCGGTTTATTCAGGAAATTTCGACAATATCAGAGGAATATTATATATTAAGGATTTATTGCCTTATCTTAATGAGAAGGACACTTTTCGATGGCAATCACTTATCCGGCCGCCTTATTTTGTACCTGAAACCAAAAAAGTAAAAGAATTACTTACTGAGTTTCAGACTAATAAAATACATATGGCAATAATTGTGGATGAATACGGTGGTACCTTAGGTATTGTCACTTTAGAAGATATTTTAGAAGAAATAGTAGGGGAAATTTCTGACGAATCGGATGACGACGAGAAATCATATACTAAAATAAATGATAATACATATTTATTTGATGGCAAGACATTACTAAACGATTTTCACAAAATAATTCAATCTGATCCGGATATCTTTGATCAGATTAAAGGTGACGCCGACACTCTTGCCGGAATTATCCTTGAATTAAAAGGTGATATTCCTGTTAAAAACGAACAAATTAATTACAAACAATTTATATTCAAAATAGAAGCAGCTGATACACGCCGGATTAAACAGATACGGGTTACTATTGTACCGGAGGTGATGAAGTGATGAAGTGATAAGTAATTAAGTGTTTAGGTGATGAAGTGCTGAGTGGATGAAGATATTATGAAAATTTGAAAATATAATAATGTAAATTTACGGCTTTAACCCGTAAACTCTTATTACCTAATATACATAAAACTATTAACTTATAAACCCATAAAAACAGCATCACCTCATTACTTCATCACTTCATCACTAAATTTATATTTATCTTAATGAAGAAATTAATAATCATATTTGTAATACTTTTATTTATTATTGGATGTAGCAGAAATGATACTCCTAAACCAAGAGGTTATCAGCGGTTTGATTTTCCCGATAAAAAATATACTTTATTTGATTGCAATTATCCATATTCTTTCGAATTTCCCAGCTACGGAAAAATGGTAAACGATACAGATAAAAACACAGAACCATATTGGATGAATATTGAATTTAAACAATATAAAGCTCAAATACATTTAAGTTATAAAAATATAAATAAAAATATTTCAAAATTTATTGAAGATTCTCACACTTTGGCTTATAAACATTCAGTAAAGGCTGATGCTATTAATGAAGATCTTATTGAAAACAAAAATTTACACGTATACGGATTAATATATGATATTAAAGGAAATACAGCTTCTTCTGTACAATTTTATGTCACTGACAGTATTCAGAATTTCCTTCGCGGTTCGTTATATTTTGATTCACCACCAAATAAAGATTCATTAGCTCCGGCAATTGAATTTTTTAGAAAGGACATTTTGCATTTAATTGAAACATTGAAATGGAAAAAGGTGAAATAAATCTGCAAATTTGAAAATGAAATATAGAACCAGGAACCAAGACTTGGGACTTGCAACTTGTTAACTGTAACCTGCAGGTTACAACTTGTAACCTCCAACTTGTAACCTGCAACTAACAAATAACAACCATCTACTAGTTTATAGTCTTGGCTCTTGACTCTTGGTTCTTGGCTCTATGACATAAATAAGTATATAATTAGTAATTTGTAATTAAATTATGTCTCTGATAATTAACAAGCCAACGGATGATGATTGTATCATGGGCCTTTGGAAAATAGAAGAGGAATTGGATCAATTGTTTTCGATTGCATCCCTCGATGACGATGAAAAAAATACACTTTATCAATTTAAAAATTACTTCCGGCAGTTGGAATGGCTTAGCGTTAGAGCCTTATTAAATATCCTTACAGGGAAAGACTCAAAAATAATTTATAACACTGAACATAAGCCCTTTATAATGGATGGTTCTTACAATATAAGCATCTCACATTCTCATAAACTTACTTCTATATTATTGAGCAAAAATAAAAAAGTTGGAATCGACCTGGAATTTATGTCTCATCGTATTAATAAAATAGCTTATAAATTCATTAATAAAAATGAAAATATTACCAATGATAAATCATTGGAACAACTTCATTTGTATATACACTGGTGTGCGAAGGAAGCACTTTACAAAATATGCGACAAAAAGAATATCAATTTTAAAGATAACCTTACAATAAAACCTTTTGATATTTTTCAAACCGGAGTGATTAATGGCATTCACCACAATAAGGACATTTATGAAGAATATAACCTTAATTATCTTGTCATGGATAACTATGTTATAGTATATTGCTGTAAATAGAGTGTTTGTCCAAACACCTAATTTTTATATATACAATAATTAATAATATAGGCATAATAGAACTATTTCTTGGCTCTTGGCTCTTGGTTCTTGGCTCTAAAATTTAAAACTAACATCAGATAATTTAATATGCTTTACAATTACATTCTGGGTAAAAAAAATAAAGAAAAGTTAATTGCTATTCTGATTGACCCTGACAAATCAGACGAAATATCACTTCGAAGTACTATAGATAAGGCTGACAAAGCTGGTATAGATTTTTTTCTTATAGGAGGCAGCCTTATATCTAAATCTATAAACGATAAAATAGCATTTATTAAAAATATATCTCCAAAACCTGTTTTTTTGTTACCCGGTAACATTTTACAGCTATGTGATAAAGCCGACGGTATTTTTCTATTATCTCTTATTTCTGGGCGTAACCCGGATTTTTTAATCGGAAGTCATGTAAATGCTGCTACATTCCTTAAATCAAGCGGTTTAGAAATTATCCCAACAGGTTATATATTAATAGATACCGGAAAACCTACTTCAGTGGAATATATAAGCAATACAATGCCAATTCCGGGAGACAAGCCTGATATAGCCGTAGCTACTGCTATTGCGGGTGAAATGCTTGGATTGAAAGTTATTTATCTTGAAGGAGGAAGCGGGGCCTCTTGTACTGTAAACACAAAATTGATAAATGATGTTAAAAAAAATATTACTGTCCCTCTTATTGTCGGGGGTGGTATCAATTCAGTTTCCACAGCACGCGAAATTTTTGAAGCAGGAGCAGATATCATTGTAATTGGAACAGCTGTGGAAGAAAATCCCGATATTTTAAAAGATATAGCAATTACAAAGAACACTACCTTATAAATTAATAACTTAATCTATTTAAGTTTTTAAATTAACATTTTATATATGGGCTAATATAATTATTATAACTTAGTATCTATTCTTCTTCCTTTTTGGGGTTAGCTTTACTTACTTTAACTTTTCTTCCTCCTATTTCTTTGCCATTCATGTCATTAACTGCGACATCTTCATCAGCTTCATTTGTCATAGTAACAAATCCGTATCCTTTTGAACGTTTTGTTTTTTTATCAACTATAACTTTAGCACTTTCAACCTGTCCAAATTCCTGAAAAACATCAGCCAGTTCCTGATCTTTAATTGAATATGGGATATTTCCAATGTAAATAGTCATAAAATTTAATAATTAGACACTTTCCTAAATTAAGAATAATTATTGAAATTACATAAGATTTTTTTAATCATAAAAATTTACTGTAATCAACTAATAATTTTAATTGATAATTTTTTTATAACTTAATCTAATCTTCGCCGTATTGATTATATTAGATTTTTAAGTTGATAAACTAAAAATACTTAAATAATGACTAATTTTATATAAATTACAATAATTAAATAGTAAGGCCGGAATAAATGAATAGGAAACTATTGCAAGTTAAGCTAAAATTCTTCTTTATATTTGTGCTTGTTATCTTTGTATGCAATAGTTGCAAAACTCTGTTACGTGATAAGATTACTGAAGGCTCTATTCAATATGACATAATTTACAATTACTCATCGGTTAAAAATTTCCCAATACAACTTTTACCAAAAACACTTGAATTTAAGTTTAATAAAAACTTTGCATCTTATTCCCTTGAGGATAAAGTAGGATTATTTGCAATAAACATTGTCATCAACCTTCAAAAACACAACCATATAACAATGATTAAGGTTTTTGATAAAAAATATTTATACCAGAGCGAACGAAAAGAAATGCCAATATTTTTTAATCCTGAAACAAAATATAAAATAAAATGCTCAAACGACACGTTTAGAATAGCAGGTTTATTATGTAAAAATGCTAAGGTCACTGAAATACAATCAAATAAAATTTTTACAGTAGCATATACTACGATAGATGTGAACTATCCTAATATTGGTACTCCCTACGAAAAAATTGATGGTTTATTAATGGATTTTATCCTTCAAATGCACAATCTTAATATGAGGCTTAAGGCAACTAAAGTGGAAGAAAAAGTAATCAACGAAGAAGAGTTCTACATCCCTAAAGGTTATAAGCTAATTTCCAAAAAACAAATGGAGGATATTATAACAACATTACTTCCTTAAATATAGTTGTTAGTTGTTAGTTGTTAATAATATAATCTAATGTCAGAAAAAAAAGGAAAAATCAAAGAAAAGGTCAGGAAAAAAAAAGGCGGAGTATTTTCATTTTTCTATGATGATAAATTTAAAATAGTTACAGGCCTTTTCATAATTTTTTTCGCCGCATTATTAACCTTAGCATTCATTTCCTACTTTTTCACCTGGAAAAGTGATCAAAGTTTCGAGAGTGGGCAAATTATTTCAAGTCCATCTATACAGGTAGAAAACTGGTCAGGAAAAACAGGAGCAGCACTGGCTAATTATTTTATCAGGTTATTAGGTATAGCTGCTTTTGGTATTCCATTCCTACTTTTCATCATTGGATTTCGTTTGTTAGGTATACGGCTGTTGCCTTTACGAAAGACATTGATGATTACAATAATTTTTGGTCTGTTGACATCTCTTATACTTGGATTCGTCCTTGGAGATATAACCTATCTGGGAAGAGAATATCTGGGAAGTGGATTTGGAGGAAGCCATGGTTATTTTATATCAAACTGGCTCAAGTCTGTTCTTGGTTATCCAGGCACAGTTTTTATATTATTGCTTGCTACGCTTACATTCATTTTCTTTACAATCCCATCTTCAGCTCCCTGGTTAAA
Organism: uncultured Bacteroidota bacterium; assembly: GCA_963846585.1. Classification (GTDB taxonomy): domain Bacteria; phylum Bacteroidota; class Bacteroidia; order Bacteroidales; family JAAUTT01; genus JAAUTT01. The sequence continues at coordinate 177,674 of CAWJWO010000019.1, read as the reverse complement.
AACCAGGATAAAATCTTCTATAGCCAGTAAAACAAAACCTGACAACACATTTACATCCACAATTAAAAAAGAAGAAAATATTATTGAAGATAACCCTGTTAATGAAGAATATATTAATACCGGGTTAGGACCAGGATCACAACCACGGGAATTTATCAATGAAATTGATGACGACGTTGAATTAACCATAGTAGAACCTTTAAATACAGATGAAAAGGATCGGATTGAAATAATTCCTGAAAATATACCGGTTACTTTAGGCGATTATGATCCCAAACTTGATCTTTCACATTATACATTGCCCACCCTTGAATTATTGGAGGACCACAAAACGGATAATTCCGAAGTCAGCAATGATGAAATTATCAATAATAAAAATAAAATAGTTGAAACACTTGCTAATTATAAAATCCAGATCGATAAAATTAAAGCTACAATCGGCCCTACCGTTACTTTATACGAAATAGTTCCGGCTCCGGGTGTAAGGATATCCAAAATTAAAAGCCTCGAAGACGATATAGCGTTAAACCTCTCAGCCCTTGGTATAAGGATCATTGCACCAATGCCGGGAAAAGGAACTATTGGCATTGAGGTACCTAACCTGAAACCTGAAATAGTTTCGATGCGCTCTTTAATCTCTTCAAGAAAATTTCAGGAATCAAATTTCGAGATAGCTATTGCATTGGGGAAAACTATTTCTAACGAAACATATGTCTTTGATCTCACACGTATGCCTCATCTGTTGGTAGCCGGTGCAACGGGCCAGGGTAAATCGGTAGGTCTCAATGCAATTATTACCTCAATACTATATAAAAAACATCCCTCCCAGGTAAAATTTATCCTTGTCGACCCTAAAAAAGTCGAATTAACACTTTATTCGAAACTTGAACGACATTTCCTTGCTAAATTGCCTGATACAGAAGATGCAATAATTACCGATACTCAAAAAGTAATCTATACACTGAATTCACTTACTCTTGAGATGGACAACCGGTACGAATTACTAAAACATGCACAGGTACGAAACATTAAAGAGTATAATGACAGGTTTATTAACCGAAAGCTTAACCCTTTGCACGGACACCGCTATTTACCCTATCTTATAGTTATTATAGATGAATTTGCCGACCTCATTATGACTGCCGGCCGTGAAATAGAACTTCCTTTAGCCCGTTTAGCTCAACTTGCACGTGCAATAGGTATCCATCTTATTATTGCTACCCAGCGTCCGACAACAAATATCATTACCGGTGTAATAAAAGCAAATTTTCCTGCACGAATAGCTTTCAGGGTAACTTCTATGATAGATTCGCGCACTATTTTAGATTCCCCCGGTGCAAACCAGTTAATCGGCCGTGGCGACCTTCTGTTTGCTCCCGGAAGCGATATGGTCCGGATTCAATGTGCTTTTATAGATATCCCTGAAATTGAGCGTATTACAAATTATATTTCATCCCAGCAAGGTTATCCTACGGCTTTGATTTTACCTGAATATATTCCTGAGAACAGCCAATCCGACTCAATTGAAGTTGATCTTGACAAAAGGGATGATCTGTTTGATGAAGCAGCAAGGTTGGTTGTAATTCACCAGCAAGGTTCGACGTCACTCATTCAGCGAAAATTTTCAATAGGATATAACAGGGCTGGCCGCATAATGGATCAATTGGAAGCTGCCGGAATAGTTGGAAGTTTTGAAGGAAGCAAAGCCCGTCAGGTTCTTTATGTGGACGAGGTTTCACTGGAACGGTATTTGGGTTCCCTTTCCAAATAATGTTTGTCCATAAAGATTTCTATTTTATATAAATAAATGTTCTTTGAATAATTATTGTTAAGTTATAATTATTATTTATATAATTGATTATCAACCCCAACCCCTTAAAAAGGGGCTATAACTTAAATAGAATTGAAGTTAATTTAATGAAATATGAAAAATATAATTATATTTTTAATTCCTGACATTTATATACACTTATGTGAATGCTCAGAGCGATCCTGAAGCGAAAGCAATATTAGAAAAGGTTTCGTCCATAAATAACAGCTACAAAACCATCAGGGCCGATTTTAAATATACCATTTCGGACTTACGAAGCAAGGAATCAAATACAGAGAATGGGCAAATAGCCATGAAAGGGGACCAGTTCCGTTTAATATTAGGGAAAACGGATATTACCTTTGATGGCAAAAATGTGTATACTTATATTAAAGGTGTTAATGAAATCAACATCACCAAACCGGAGCCATCCAAAAATGATAATAGTGATTTCTTTTTATCTAATCCGCGCGATCTGTTTAAAGTTAAAAATGATTTCAAATCTAAACTTAACAAGGAATTAACTATCGGCAATACTATTTGCTATGAAATTGATTTGTATCCTATAAATTTGAAAACCAAATATATGCGTATACGTATGCATATAGATAAAAATACTTATCACATAACAGATACCAGGATTTTTATGAAAGATGGCACAAATTACCTAATTGAATTATCAAATTTTCAGCCAAACATTGATATTGCAGATAGTGAATTCCGCTTCGATCAGAAAAAATATCCGGGTGCCGAAGTAAATGATATGAGGTTTTGAAATAGTGCTTAGTGTTTAGTGCTTAGTGCATAGTTTTTATAGCTTGGTTCTGTTAGTGGCAAGAAGTTTATAATAATTATTAATTTCTACTTTTTAATTCTCGTCAACAAATTTCATGAGTTTATAAATAAAATTGAACCCATGGTTAAATCCAACGTAACTATTTATAATAAAAACATTAAATAATATATTATATGAAAATTTTAGCTGGTTTGCTGTTTGCATGTTTAAGTATAAACTTGTCCGCAATATGTACTAAACCATTTAATGGCGAAAAAGCAGCTACTCATTTCTATATTGTAAACCTCGATGAGCAAATTTTAGATATGTTTAATCAGTTTACAGACAACTGCAAAGATCAACAGGTAAATCCAATAAAAAAGGAATTTACTGCAAACGTTATTGATAGTATTTATGCTATTTCTGCTCAAATGATAAAAATGGAAATTGGGTTGGAATTACTCCCGTTAAGCGAACTGCAAAATAAAATAAAATATAACAATCAGTTTCCAAATTGCCCTGACTCATACAATATTAAAAAGGTAATTAAATCTGCTTCAGGATATAAATATTATGTTGATTTTTTTGTCAACATTTTTTCCGGACTTAATTCCGATTCAACTATTACACCCAACCCAAGCCAGATATTGCCACTGTATGCCATTAGTTTCACCTTGCATGATAATTCGGGTAACATAATATTAAAAAATGAATTTAGTTATCGTTCAAAAACATCATTAGCTGACAATATTACAACCTTAAATATTACGGATCAAGATTTAAAATCAAAACTTTTTGACTCATACAGAATTGCATTAACAGAATTTATAAATCAATACAAAAAAAGGTCTCTGGAATCAATATAAACAGTTATCAGTTATCAGTAAACAGTTATCAGTTTCATTGTCAGTTATCAGTTGTCAGTAATTAGTAATCAGTAATTTGTTATCAACATTTGCACATTTGTACATTTAATATTTTATATCAGTCTTGTAATTCCGTTATTCCACCTATCCATGCGAACCATTTATTACCATTATTATCGATAGAAATACAATTAACTGAAACTGAAGCATCAATACCGGAATTATAAGTCGGTATCGTGTAATTTGTCCAGTTTTTACCATCAAATTTATTTATACCGCTACCCAATTCTATTCCTGAACAACCAAACCATATATTTCCCTGTTTATCGTTTGCAATAGATACTGTGTATAAAGGTTGACCATTAAAAGTAGATTGATGCGTATATAGATATCCGTCGATTTCAACCCAACCGGTTTTGGTTAATTCCCATAATCCCCATGAAGTTCCAAACCATTTATTCCATTGTTTATCAATACATAAAGAGTAAATATGGGAACCTGATAAATATTTAATCAAATTTGTACCATTATATTTAATTACTCCCTGAGAATTTCCTAACCATAAATTTCCACTCGAATCTATTGCCAGACAATTGACTCCGGTATTTATACCGGTTAAATAGTTTGTCCAGCTGGCTCCATCATATTTTATTACACTCAAATCCGTTCCAAACCATAAATTTCCTTTATCATCGGCAAAACTGGAATTGATAGTGCCACAATTCAAGCCGGTAATAACTGAATTGTATATGGTCCAATTAGTACCATCAAATTTCGTTATACCTGAACCTGAAGTTCCAAACCATTTATTTCCTTGTTTATCTATGGCAATACAAGTTACTTCATTACTTGCCAAACCACTGTTAGATGAGTTATATGCAGTCCAATTTGTACCATCAAATTTTGTTACACCTGCTCCACCATTAATTCCGTACGAAAACCATTTATTGCCCTCATTATCTATTGCTATACAGTTTACAGAATTATTTACCAAACTGCTATTAAAAGATGTGTAAGTATTCCATTTCAATACAGTTACAACACATGTTGCCACTTTATTTCCATCTTCAGATGTAACGGTTATAGTGGCATTTCCGGGGCCTATACCTGTAACCTGACCAGACATACTTACTGCGGCAATGGCAGTATCGCTTGAAACCCAGCTTACATTTTTATTTGTTGCATTCGATGGGCTTATAGAGACTGTTAAAAGGTAAATACTCCCCACATTCAATGTTATTGCATTTTGAGATATGGACATATCAGCGATTTCCTTTTTGCATGAATATGCAATGAAAATAAAAGTCAGCAAACAAAATATATTCCTGATATTCCTATTTATAATAAAAATTTTTCTCATAAATTATTAAATTATCTATAAGGATTTTAAGGACAAACACTAATTAATTTATCAGATATTCAAATTAGTAAAATCAATCTCCAAGGATATACTGGTTTTCAGGCTTAAATTCAAAAAATTGATCCGAAACCTGATTCCCATTTTGACCTAATCCAACGAATCCCCTGTTGGTTGAAAAAACTGAAATTCCAACCGGATAAACACATGCTAACCAATAAGTAGTAGGAAATGGTGTCTTCCTTGTCCAAAGACCGGTTACAGGATTATATTCCCATGTATGTGCCGAATGTACTAAACTTCCGTTAAAATCTGCACCAAATGTCACATAACCTTTACCTCCAATGGAGAAAAGTGCTGCACCCTGTCGCACAATGTCAGTATAACCACTGTTAAAATTGTTAAATGTTTCGGTTTGATTGGATATAGAAGAGTCGCCTGAAGTTCTCCAGGTATCGCTAACTGAATCATAAATTATTAAGTCGTAAGCCAACATTTGCTGATTTACGCCTGTACAAATATAAGCTTTTGTACCTATCACAAATACACCGCCATACATACGTTGTTGACCAATTGTTGCCGCCGGCATTGTTGTCCAACGGCTTCCTGCCGGAAGGACAGGATTAAATTTATAAAAATCATTCCTATAACTGTAATCGTTACCGGTACCAACAAATCCCAAATGATTAATGCCAAAACCAATGGCACCATAACGGGGTGTACCGGGGAAATAATCATTCTTCAGACATGTCCATTTATTGGTAGTTGGGCTATAACTGTAAAAATCTTTATAGTAAACAAAATTATCATCAACGCCGGTACCAACATAACCAAGCGAGTCAATTGTAAAACCAACTGCGGAACTTCTTCCAGGCAAAGCTTTACCACTGCCGTCTCTCATAGAATCAATACGGGTCCAATCTCCTGAATTGATATCACATTTCCAAAAATCGTCTAAATGATTACCTTGTATATGTCCACGCCTAAACCCACATATACATTATTGCCAATAACAAAAGCGCAAGCTTGTGACCTGGGCACACCACCCATTGGTGATATATTATTACTGACCCAATTACCCAGTAAATTAACTGATTGTGATTTTTTGCATCCGGGGAAAAGTATTAAAAATGATAACCCTGCAATTATATAAATAATGAAAATATTTTTTTTCATAGGTACAATAATAGATTTTTAATATAAACCTCTTCTCTAACTTACAAATTAAATAACATTTTTACTAAAAATCAATTATTTGTAACTGAATATCTCTCTTTCTTTCCTATTAAACAAAATAAAGGTCATTATATTTTCTCTCCTGCTTTCCTGCTTTTCTACTTTCCTACTTTCCTACTTTTCTGCCTTCGTTTAACAAAAAAGCCCCGATATGTAAATACACACCGGGACTTATTTAATAAGTTTGGCGACGACCTACTCTCCCGCGATTGCAGTACCATTGGCGCTGACAGGCTTAACTTCTCTGTTCGGAATGGGAAGAGGTGGGACCCTGTCGCTATAGTCACCTTAAATAATGTTTGACACGATGGAATATAATTCGCTCTTTGCCTAGAAAGTCCCGGGTTATTAGTACTACTCGGCTTTGACGTCGCCGTCTTTACACCTGTAGCCTATCAACGTCGTAGTCTACAACGACCCTTTAGGGAAATCTCATCTTGTGGCTAGCTTCGCGCTTAGATGCTTTCAGCGCTTATCTAAACCGGACGTAGCTACCCAGCGGTGCACCTGGCGGTACAACTGGTCCACCAGCGGTCCGTCCAACCCGGTCCTCTCGTACTAAGGTTAGACCCACTCAAATTTCCTGCGCCCACAACAGATAGGGACCGAACTGTCTCACGACGTTCTGAACCCAGCTCGCGTGCCACTTTAATCGGCGAACAGCCGAACCCTTGGGACCTTCTCCAGCCCCAGGATGTGACGAGCCGACATCGAGGTGCCAAACCGCTCCGTCGATATGAGCTCTTGGGAGCGATCAGCCTGTTATCCCCGGAGTACCTTTTATCCTTTGAGCGATGGCCCTTCCATGCGGAACCACCGGATCACTTTGTCCTGCTTTCGCACCTGTTCGAGTTGTGTCTCTTACAGTCAAGCACCCTTGTGCCAATGCACTCTGCGTACGGTTACCATTCGTACTGAGGGTACCTTTGAAAGCCTCCGTTACTCTTTTGGAGGCGACCACCCCAGTCAAACTACCCACCATACACTGTCTCCCCTTGGGGGGATTAGATTCCAAACAAATAAAGGGTGGTATTTCAACGTTGACTCCACGATACCTTGCGGCACCGATTCGCAGTCTCCCACCTATCCTACACATCATTTGCCCAAAAACAATGTAAAGTTGCAGTGAAGGTTCACGGGGTCTTTCCGTCCCGTTGCGGGTAAGCGGCATCTTCACCGCTGCTACAATTTCACCGAGCTCATGGCTGAGACAGTATCCAGATCGTTACACCATTCGTGCAGGTCGGAACTTACCCGACAAGGAATTTCGCTACCTTAGGACCGTTATAGTTACGGCCGCCGTTTACTGGGGCTTCAATTCAATGCTTCGCCTTGCGGTTGACATCTCCTTTTAACCTTCCAGCACCGGGCAGGTGTCAGGCCTTATACTTCATCTTGCAATTTTGCAAAGCCCTGTGTTTTTGTTAAACAGTCGCCTGGACCATTTCTCTGCGCCCTACATCGCTGCAGGGGACCTTTTTCCCGAAGTTACAGGTCTATTTTGCCTAGTTCCTTAGCCATGATTCACTCGAGCACCTTAGGATTCTCTCCCCAACTACCTGTGTCGGTTTACGGTACGGGTCGCGTATCTTCGATTTTCTAGGAAGTGCCTGCTCTGCTTCGCTTTGCCCGTAAGCTCTGCTCAACGTGCTATTCCGTCAGCACCTAGCAGCCTGAGCACTCCGTCCCTTTTTATTGATACGCCAGCGCAGGAGTATTAACCTGCTGTCCATCGACTGCCCCTTTCGGGTTCGCCTTAGGCCCCGGCTAACCCTGATCCGATTATCGTTGATCAGGAAACCTTAGTCTTTCGGTGTGAAGGTTTTTCACCCTCATTATCGTTACTTATGCCTACATTTGCTTTTCCAGAAGCTCCAGTTCATCTTTCAACTTACATTCGCCGCTTCTGGAATGCTCCCCTACCAATATACATTTATTATATATTCCATAGCTTCGGTAACATGCTTTATGCCCGATTATTATCCACGCTCAACCGCTCGACTAGTGAGCTGTTACGCACTCTTTAAATGAATGGCTGCTTCCAAGCCAACATCCTAGCTGTCTCTGCAGTCGAACCTCGTTTTTTCAACTTAGCATGTATTTGGGGACCTTAGCCGATGGTCTGGGTTGTTGCCCTTTTGTCGCTGGACCTTAGCACCCAGCGGCTCACTCCTGAGTATATATGACGGCATTCGGAGTTTGTCAGGGTTTGATAGGCGGTGAAGCCCTCTAGCCCTATCAGTAGCTCTACCTCCGCCATACTCTCCTCAAGGCTGCACCTAAATGCATTTCGGGGAGTACGAGCTATTTCTCAGTTTGATTAGCCTTTCACCCCTACCCACAATTCATCCAAAAACTTTTCAACGTTTACTGGTTCGGTCCTCCATTCCGGTTTAACGGAACTTCAACCTGATCATGGGTAGATCACAAAGTTTCGCGTCTACCCCCACTAACTATACCGCCCTGTTCAGACTCGCTTTCGCTTCGGCTCCGGGACTTAATCCCTTAACCTCGCTAGTGAGGAGTAACTCGTAGGCTCATTATGCAAAAGGCACGCCGTCACCACCTAAATGGCTCCGACCGCTTGTAAGCGTATGGTTTCAGGTACTATTTCACTCTTCTGTTCGAAGTTCTTTTCACCTTTCCCTCACGGTACTGGTTCACTATCGGTCTCTTGGAAGTATTTAGCCTTACCGGATGGTCCCGGCTGTTTCAGACAGGATTCCTCGTGTCCCGCCTTACTCAGGATACTACCTCTTAATAACTACCTTACGTGTACGGGGTTGTCACCCTCTCTGACCAAACTTTCCAGTTTGTTCCACTTCAATGTTACTAATATTATGATAGTCCTTCAACCCCATTTATGCCTAAACATAATTGGTTTGGGCTTTTCCCATTTCGCTCGCCGCTACTCTGGAAATCACTATTGTTTTCTTTTCCTCTCGCTACTTAGATGTTTCAGTTCACGAGGTTCGCCCCCATTGCTGGGTAGTGTGCCTTCAGCACACTGGGTTGCCCCATTCGGACATCTCCGGATCAATTGATATTTGCTCATCCCCGAAGCTTTTCGCAGCTTGTCACGTCCTTCTTCGCCTCCTAGAGCCTAGGCATCCCCCATACGCCCTTATTTTACTTTCTTCGGCTTTTAACCTTTGCTTTTGTTCTCTCTCGAGCTAATTTTTATCCCACCATGTCAAAGAACCTCGTAGATTTAAGATTTTAGATTCTCAATTTAAGATTTTAGATTTTTAAATCCTTCCCCTAAATACTCTAAATTCTCTTATCCTACTTTTGTGGTAAATAACAACCGAATGTTTTTACGCTTCCTCAGCTTTTTACCTTTCTCAATATTTATTTACTCTCTTTATTCCTCCCTTCTTTTTTCTTTTATCTCCTGCCTCCTGCCTTCTGCCTCCTGCCTTCTGCCTTCTGCCTTCTGCCTTCTGTATTCTTCTTTTTCCGTGGAGAATAACGGATTCGAACCGTTGACCCTCTGCGTGCAAGGCAGATGCTCTAGCCAGCTGAGCTAATCCCCCCTTTTTTTATTTGTGATTTTAGATTTGTGATTTGTGATTTTAGATTTATATTTTATGCTTCAATCCAAATCTAGAATCTTAAATCTAGAATCTTAAATCTAGAATCTTAAATCTAGAATCTTAAATCTAGAATCTTAAATCCCTTTCGTAGTCCCGCGCAGATTTGAACTGCGGACCCCTACATTATCAGTGTAGTGCTCTAACCAACTGAGCTACGGGACTATGGCAGCCTAATCCCGCGTGACTCTCTTTGGTTTATCATTCGGAATCCTTTTATAGCGAATCTAAGAATGAAGTAATTTTAGAAGGCTATAATTATATATTTATTTAACTTTTTTTAAGTCTTGGTTCCTGGTTCTTGGTTCCTGGTTCCATTTTTCTTTACCTTCTTCAATTCTCCCATTCCTAATTATATGATAATGACAAACTCACAGAGGAACTTCTTCTCCCCTTTTGACTTCTTCTCTCCTGCTTCTTTTCTCTAGAAAGGAGGTGTTCCAGCCGCACCTTCCGGTACGGCTACCTTGTTACGACTTAGCCCCAGTTACCGGTTTTACCCTAGGACGCTCCTTGCGGTTGCATACTTCAGGTACCCCCAGCTCCCATGGCTTGACGGGCGGTGTGTACAAGGCCCGGGAACGTATTCACCGCGCCGTGGCTGATGCGCGATTACTAGCGAATCCAGCTTCATGGAGTCGAGTTGCAGACTCCAATCCGAACTGTGAATGGCTTTAGAGATTCGCATCCCCTCGCGGAGTAGCTGCCCTCTGTACCATCCATTGTAACACGTGTGTAGCCCCGGACGTAAGGGCCGTGCTGATTTGACGTCATCCCCGCCTTCCTCACAGCTTACGCTGGCAGTTTCGCTAGAGTCCCCGGCTTTACCCGCTGGCAACTAACGATAGGGGTTGCGCTCGTTATGGCACTTAAGCCGACACCTCACGGCACGAGCTGACGACAACCATGCAGCACCTCGTATGAGCCCATTGCTGGCTAATATGTTTCCACATTATTGCTCACACGTTCGAGCCCGGGTAAGGTTCCTCGCGTATCATCGAATTAAACCACATGTTCCTCCGCTTGTGCGGGCCCCCGTCAATTCCTTTGAGTTTCATCGTTGCCGACGTACTCCCCAGGTGGATCACTTAATGCTTTCGCTCAGACGCTTGCTGTGTATCGCAAACATCCAGTGATCATCGTTTACGGCGTGGACTACCAGGGTATCTAATCCTGTTTGATCCCCACGCTTTCGTGCCTCAGCGTCAGTTACACTCTAGTAAGCTGCCTTCGCAATTGGTGTTCTGTGTAATATCTAAGCATTTCACCGCTACACTACACATTCCGCCTACCTCAACTGTACTCAAGATCTGCAGTATCTATGGCAATGCTATCGTTAAGCGACAGCCTTTCACCACTGACTTACAAACCCGCCTACGCACCCTTTAAACCCAATAAATCCGGATAACGCTCGCATCCTCCGTATTACCGCGGCTGCTGGCACGGAGTTAGCCGATGCTTATTCGTACAGTACTTTCACTTAGGCACTCGTGCCTAATTTTACTCCCGTACAAAAGAAGTTTACAACCCTTAGGGCAGTCTTCCTTCACGCGGCATGGCTGGTTCAGGGTTCCCCCTATTGACCAATATTCCTCACTGCTGCCTCCCGTAGGAGTCTGGACCGTGTCTCAGTTCCAGTGTGGGGGATCATCCTCTCAGACCCCCTAGCCATCGTTGCCTTGGTGAGCCGTTACCTCACCAACAAGCTAATGGCACGCATGCCCATCTCAAACCACCGTAACTTTAACTTATTTACCATGCGATATATAAGTATTATGCGGGTTTAATTCAGATTTCTCTGAGCTATCCCCCGGTCTGAGGTAGGTTGCATACGCGTTACTCACCCGTGCGCCGGTCGCCACCAGGTATTGCTACCCGTGCTGCCCCTCGACTTGCATGTGTTAGGCCTGCCGCTAGCGTTCATCCTGAGCCAGGATCAAACTCTTCATTGTAATTTATTCGTCTGATCCATCGCAGGCTTTTTATTTATTTTCCATCTCAAGGTTTGACTAGTTTTCCCCTGCTTGTCTGTCATTTTTATTTATTCAAAGAACTTCCGGCGACTTCTTTATTTATCGCACTTTCTATTTTTTATCCTTTAATCTTATAATCCTATAATCTTAATCGGAGCGCAAAAGTAATCCTTTTTTTACTCTTTCAAAACTTTTTTTATCTTTTTTTACATTTGTCTGAAATTTTGTACAAAACCAATGCTCATTAATATTGTTTATTTTTTGTCTTGCTTCCTGGCTCTTGGTTCCTGGCTCTATTATTAATTACACATTATTAATTACACATTATAATTTACCCATTATTTTTATTATCTTGGAATTTAAATTGAAACCCTTTAAAAAAGAAATAATTAATGAATTTTAAGCTTCCGTATATATTTATGTTATTTACAACCATATATTTAAATAATACATCATTATTATATGGCCAGCAACTTCCGGAAATACCAAAGCCTAAACCTCCATTAAGCCGGATACTTTTTATTTTCGATGCTTCGGGAAGCATGAACGGTTATTGGGAAAAAGAAGTAAAAATAAATGTTGCCAGAAATATTTTAATTGAAATGATTGACAGTCTTGAAAAGATTGACAATATAGAAATGGCCTTAAGAGTATTTGGTCACCAGAAACCAGTCCCTCCTCAGGATTGCAGCGATTCAAAACTTGAAGTTCCGTTTGGAAAAGATAATGCATCAAAAATACGTCAAAAATTAAGGTTTGTATCTGCCATGGGAACTACACCACTGGCCGCCTCACTTACTATGGCCATTGATGATTTTGCAAATCTCACAGATTCGCGGAATATTATCATTCTCATCACCGATGGAATAGAAGAATGCAACGGCGATCCTTGTGCAGCATCACATGATTTACAGGTTAAAGGCATTGCGCTTAAACCTTTTATTATTGGAATTGGGATTGACGAAGGCTTTAGAAAAACATTCGATTGTATCGGGACTTATTTTGACGCAAAAAAGGAAGAACAATTTAAGGATGCCCTCAAAATTGTAATTAACCAGGCTTTAAATGCCACTACTGCACAGGTAAACCTTCTCGACATTGCCGGTCAGCCAACCGAAACAAATGTAAATATGTCGTTTTACGATTATTATTCCGGAAAATTAAAGCAAAGTTACATACATACTATGAATCATCGCGGGAATCCCGATACAATTATCCTGGACCCTTTGGAAACCTATCGTCTCGTTGTAAATACAATTCCACAGGTAAAAGTAGACAGTTTTAAACTGACAGCAGGCAAACATAATATTATTGCTACGGATGCTCCACAGGGCTACCTCGTTTTTAAAGGAGAAGGTCCTCCCAGCAGGTATATAAATGCAATTGTCCGTAAAGCCGGTGAAATGATTTCATTGAATTACCAGGGAATGAATAAAATTGAAAAATACCTGGTTGGAAAATATGACATCGAAATACCTGTTTTACCAAAAATATTATTGTACAACGTTGATATAAAACAAAGTTCCACAACAACTGTTGAAGTTCCACCGGCCGGAATAGTTACTTTTCTGATGAGTGCACCGGGATATGGCAGTATTTTTCTCAGGGAAAAGGACAAGGATATGAAATGGATATATAATCTTGATCCCACCGTGAAAAACGAATCTGTTTACCTTCAACCGGGAAGCTATACTGTAATTTATCGTGCTATGAATGCCAAACAGGTAATGTATACTGTAACCCGCTCATTTGATATAAACGGAGGAGGATCGAGGGTTATAGAGCTGTACTGATAAGAGGGAAGATGAAAGATGAAAGAAGTCAGATGACAGAAGACAGAGGACAGAGAACAACAAGGACGTGAAAGGACGTGAAAGGACGTGAAAAGGGACATGAAAAAGGAAAGATGAAAGATTAAAGATTAAAGAATTCAAAGGACAGAAAATAATTTGAAAATTTGAAAATGTGATAATTTGAAAATGATGGTTAAAAAATACTTCATCACTTCATCACTTCATCGCTTCATCACTTATACTGCAACCTTTTAAAAAAAATATTGTTATATATTATTGTCAATAACTAAAACGAAAACAAAATGAAAGCAAGAAGAGTAATTTATTGGATCATCACTTTAATTGTAGGAATTTTTATGCTTTTTAGCAGTTATATGTATTTATCAAAAAATCCCATGATGATTGAAACGTTTCATAAAACACTTGGCTATCCATTGTATTTTATAACATTTTTGGGAGTAGCCAAGCTACTGGGTGTTATAGGGCTTCTTCAACAAAACTGGAAAACACTTCAGGAATGGTCATACGCCGGTTTTACATTTACTTTTTTAGGTGCAATATGGACGCATCATTCTACCGGAACTTCATACCTTTTTCCCCTTATCGCATTAGTTTTGCTTTTTCTATCCTATATATTACGGAAATAATCCTGATAATTTAGTTGCTAGTTGTTAGTTGTTAGTAACTGATCTCTAAACTAACAACTGACAACTAACAACTGACAACTAACAACTGACAACTAACAACTGACAACTAACAACTGACAACTATTTTATTCAGCAATATCCAACACAACAAACGTGCCGGGAATCATTTTTGGCCTCTCATTCCCAACTTGTGCCTCAAAATCAGCTGTTGGAAGGTACACATGATGTGTTAGCTTATTTACCGTTATAGTTCTGGCACCTTTTTGTGTAGGGACATTTACTAAAACACTGAATGTATCGTCTTTACCTTCCTGGACTACTGTTAATGTTCCCTCGCCATTTGAGCTGTAAGCACGTTTCAGGCCAGGGTCGAATGCTGCGCCATCAGTTCTTTCGCCTGTAGGAAGAGTAGTAATTACCTTGCCTGATTCAGCATTCACCACTACCATCATTTTATTGCCACAAACACTGAACAACCGGTTAGTTTCTATATCCATAGCCAAACCGCTGGGTCCTTCGCCCGGGGCTATAGACCATACATTTTCCACCTTGTTTTTTGAGGTATTTATAACAGCAATTTTACTTTTATCTTCAAGGTTTACATATATTTTACCTTTACCGTTTGCAGCCGGAAATTCAGGTTTCCCTTCAAGCGGAATAGTTGCTGTAATTAGATTTGAAGTAGCGTTTATTACTGTTGCATTATTGGTTTTCCCATTAAAAACAAATACGTTATTGCTATATGGATCGAACACAATGGCATCAGGGCCTTTGCCAGTTACGGTAACTTTTTTTATAAGTTGAAAGGTCTTTGTATCAAATATGGCAACTGAAGAGTCTCTCCCGCTTGTAATAAACCCCTTGTTCAATTTAGGAGCAATTGCGATGCCGTGAACGCCGTTAAGACCGGTTATTGTCCCTGCAACTACACCCTTGGTTTCGTCAACTGCCTGTACAATTGTTGAATGTGATACGTAAAGAATGCCTGCCTGATCATCAGAGAACAGGTAATCCCAACCTCCGTCCCCTTCTATATGTATTTTGTTTACAATTTTGTAGTTTGTTTGAGCCATCATTGAAGAGCAACCCAAAATCAAAGCAACAACTCCTGTTGTCAATATTGTTTTTCTCATAAATAAACAGATTAAAAGTTAATTGGCAAGTTAATAAAAATAAACCTGAGTTTAATTATATATACTCAGGTTTATAATTTTTTAAAAAAGAATAGAAAGACTTAATATTTACACTTACTTCTAAGTGAATAATTATTAATTATTTGCTACCCTGAGAAGGAGATGGTAATGGTGGATTACAGTTATTTTTATTATCCGTTGTAAAAGCTCCCATATCATCATCCAATACATCCTGAGTTGCACCCTTAATATTAGGTGAATAATATCCGGTAATTAAACTTGATGTTTCTAAGGTTTTAAGTCCTTTCCCAATTGCCGGAGAATTACCTGCCAATGTTGGTATATCAACATCAGGGGTGAATGTGGATAAGCTTGCATTAAAAGTTGTATCATATTTAGCAAAAACAGAATTGCATAAACTTATACCTGCGCCCGTAATATCGCTGTTAGAACCATTTTTACCGGGAAATGCATAAATTAATGATGAGTCATTCCTGAAATAAATTAAATTGTTACTTTCCAGGCAATGAGCAGTATCTGATCCGCCTGATATATTTGTTATATTAATTCCCGCATGGTTACCTACAATAATGTTATTGAAAATATTTGCAGCGGCAGACTTGTCAATTAATATCCCATTTGTAAATTCACCAACTTTACGCCAACCTCCGTTAATAATTGTATTATTAAAAATATTCATAGTTGTTTGAGGAAAGGCACTGCCTGTTTCTAATTTTATACCGTTATTGGCTGCCGACCAGATATAATTGTAAGCTATATCTCCTTGCACACCTCTTTTAATGTTCATAGTTTCTCCATCCGGTCCACCCATATGTTGTAAAATATTTCTTTTAATACTTGCATGAACTATACCTGCCAAATGAATACCATCATCCTCACCACTAAAAAACCAGTTGTTTTCAATTACTATATTGGCCTTATAATCTTTAAGCTGGGTTCCTTCAACATCAATAGTAGCCAAATAACCACCCTGGCCATCCGATCCTCCTGTCCAATTCATATGTGTGTATTTCATAGTAATATTAGCAAATGAATCGGCCTGGATACCTCCCCAATAACCTTGTCCGATTACAGGTGAAGAATTAGTTGTCAATAAAATTGTTTTAACCGGTGTACCTACACATACTAAATAACCGCTTAAATTAATAGAAAAGTTGCCAGTTGCTTTTACAGTAGCCCCAGGTAAAATAGTCAATGTGTCTCCTTTTGGAATTGTTATATTACCAGTTAGGTAATAAGTTGAATCAGACTTTAAAGTACCCTGAATTACACCAGTTAAATTTTTACTTTTTACATAATTTGTAATTGGTGTACTGCTGGAATTGTTGTCCTTCTTGCACGATGCAAGGACAAAAATAAATACAGCAATTGTCAATAAATAATTCATTTTTTTCATATTCATAATATTAAATTGTTTATAAATTAAATTTTAAGCCAATTAAATAGCTTCTTGTTGAAGTTAAATTTTCAATGTTTACCCCATTCTGTAATTGATACTTAAGATTAGAATTTAACATATTGATGCATTTCCCGTAAAGAAAAAGTGATTTAAATAATCGTTTTTCAATGCTGAATCCCATATCGTTATATAAAAGCTGATAAGAATCCAACCTGGGATACTGACTAGGATTCACATCATTTTTATCTTGCATGGTATATGTCAACTGACATCTGAATCCACTTTTAATGCTTCTGTATATTAGGGCTATATTTATGATATTGGGGGACTGTCCAACCAGAGGTCGATTTTCAATTTTATAAATTGTTTGATTATCATTAGGATTAGTCGGATTATATACATTATATCCTTTTGTTATACCAATTATTGAATAAGTGTAGGTATAATTTGCGTTAATCCCGAAATTGCCAAAATATTTAATTGCCACCAATTCAAACCCATAATTGGTACATTGTGGAACATTTGTAAAAGTTACATTATTATTTATATCTGTATTTTCTTCAATCGGGTTAATTAAATGTTTATAATAAATACCAGCTGTAAATACTTCTTCCTGTTTGGGATAAAATTCAAATCGCAAATCAACACATGTGCCTACAGTATGTTTCAAATTGGCGTTACCGGAAACATTTCCATTAGCCCCTATTTCTGTATATGGAACTACTTCAGAATAATTCGGACGATTTATTGCCTTATAACCTGATAATCTGATATTTTGATTAGACGTCAATACATAATTCAGGTTTACACTTGGCAAAACATCCAAATAATCGAACTGATCGCTTGCAACAGGCCCATATCCTTTATCAACCTGATTATGTGTATTGTATTGATCAGTATATTCAGCCCTTACTCCGGCCAGTACCTGTAGTTTTCCAAAATTTGTTTTACCCATTACATATCCTGCTGAAATATTTTCATAAGCTTTAAAATTTGCCGGATTAGTCACTTCATCACCCTCTGCTTGTGTGGCATTTTGTCTTGTTAAAGAGTCAAACTCCGCAACAATATTAGGATTAGGGAAATTTCGGGGATTGTTTGGCTGATCGAAATCATATTGATTTTCATTATTATTCTTATAATTATTCTGATACATTCCTCCGAATGAGAATTGATATAAGTGATTATTAATATTAGTATTATATTTAATATTTATATATCCGGAAATATCCCTGTCAGTATTCCATTGCCATAAACGTGTAACTGCACCTGTGTAATTTACATAAAACGGTTCAATAGTCGGGTGAATAACCTGATCGTATTGTACAGTAACCAAATCAGGAGATTGCGATGCAGCTACAGAATAAACCATTGACCAATCGATAGATAGTTTGTCATTAATAATATGCTTACCCTGCAACAATAAACTTTCAATTTCTGATAAATCAAGGTTTGTATAATCGTTTACAAGAACTCTGCCTCTGTTAATTTCAGATGTAGTGTCATCATCATGTCTTGTTCGTATTTCATTTAAATTTAAATATGTATTGTACAAACTAATATGATTATTCTGGTTAATCTTGAAATCAGCCTTTACAACAAAAGCCTTCCTGTTTAACTGATTATAATATTGGTATTTATTCCACGAAAGTGTATCAATTTTATTAGTAACGAGAAAAAGCTCGGTCCCTATATTCGTGTTTATGGAACTCTGGTAAGTATTTTGGTAAGTTCCGGAAATAAGGATACCAAGTTTTTGGTTGAAAAACCTGTTACCATATGAAATACTGGCAAATAAATCAGGTGGAGCTTTAATTTTATTCAAAACAAGATTTGCGGTCGGAAAATCAGATGGTTGTGTTACATAATCAGAACCATGTATTTGAGCTGGATTTTGATTATTAACCACACCATGATCAAAAGTAGAAAAATCATGATTAAATAAATATTGATTGTAGCCTGTAGCTATATCCACATTTAGAAATGATTTCTCCGGTGCATCTTTCATAATTACATTAACAATACCCCCTATGCCACTTCCGTCCATATCAGGGGTCAATCCCTTTGTTACTTCAATACGACCAACCAAAACAGAAGGAATTATATCCAAAGATACTGTTCGGGAAGTTCCGCTTGTACTTGGTATAACTACACCATTTATCAGAGTACCAGTATACCTTGGTGGCATACCACGCACCACAACCTGAGTATTATTACCTGAACTGTTTTTCATCATAGATATACCTGAAATTCTCTGCATAACATTGGCTACATTTAAATCAGGCAACATTTCTATAGCTTTCGCTGAAATCACATTTATGACATTAGGAGCAATCTTTTCCGTTGTTCTGGCTCCTGCATCACTTTCCCTTGAGGCTACACCATTGATTTGAACTTCATTTATACTTAAGCTTACCGGCTTCAAATAAATATCGAAGGATATTGTTTGAGCAGCTTCAGTTAATTCCAGTTCCTGCGTGTAAGAATTCCCATAGCCAAGACTTTTGGCATGTATTATATATTTCCCAACCGGAAGATTGTCGATACGGTACTTACCATCAGCGTCCGAAACTGCAAGGTGATTTTTATGATTTTCAAGTGTAACAACAGCACCTATAACTGATTCATGCGTATAACTGTCGATAATCCGCCCTTCAATATTTCCTGCATTAACATTTTCTAATGATATAATGACGATTGACAGAAAGCCTATCCAGACGGTAAAGTTTTTAGTAATTTTATAATTCATTATATTCAGGTCTGTTGTTTTTCAGTTTTATTTATTTGGTTTATCTCCAAGCAGATTTCTGTCTTCTGTCTTCTTTTATCTTTCAACTTTCATCTTTATCTGTTTCCTGCCTTCTGCCTTCTCACGCCCAACGTCTCACGTCCCCTTTTCAAGTCCCACGTCTCACGTCCCTTTTTCACGTCCCATGTCTCACGTCCTTTTTATCCTGGTTCCTGGCTCTATTTCTTATATCTCCTGCCGTATCCATACACCGCCCGTCCCTTCGAATCAACAAAATGTATATTTATACTGTCCCCATGAAAAGAAACTATTGAAAACCCCGGCGTTGATCCGCTAAAAACACTTAATTCATTCGAACTTGCAGGGCGGGGTTCTCCACCTGTACCTGTAACTATATATTCCACATTGCCATTTTTTTCTCTCAGATGTTGGAAATCATGATCGTGACCACAGATATAAAACTGGGCGTTATATTTTTCAAGGAGAGGCTTTACCTTTTTTATCATTTCTGGGGTGTTCCCATGTGTCTTGCTTGCTGAAAATACAGGATGGTGACCAAATACCAGTTTCCATTGTTCTTTGGAATTTGCTAATACCTCTGCCAGCCATTTTATCTGTTTTGCCGTATCCTGTTTAGCTATATCAGGATATCCATTTCCATGATGGTATTCTTCTACCAGCGGAGTAGTGTCAAGAAAAATCAATCGAACTGAAATGGAATCATTAACTTTATGCACAATTGTATAATAGTGTGCTTCCAACCTCCATCTGCGGCTAATGTTGGAATAATCTATTTCAGCCTGAGTATTTCCTTTATAATCGTGGTTGCCCAATACAGGATACCAATCAACCTGAAGTGACAGGTTTTTATAAACATTTTCAAAATTCACGAGCCATAAAGGATCTTGTGTTGATGCCACACCCTGCAACTGGAAATTATCTCCGCAGGATACTATGAATTTAGGGCTGGTTTTATCACCTATAACACCCATTTCATCAGCCACTTCCTGTTGAAATTTAAATCCGTTCCAACCCCAGTCGCTAACAATAAAAAAATTAAAACCTCCTCTTTTTTTAATTTTTTGCAGATAACTTGTTGTGTCAGCAATATTTGGTTTCGGGTTTTCGCCCTTATTTGTCCATGAAATACTTACAATGAACACAATAAGTAGTAAAACTGTTATAATTCTGTTAGCTTTCATTATTTATTTTAGTTTTTAAACTATGTTTATTACCTGCTATAGTAGTTATTCACATTTCAGTAGTTTTTTAAGTTCTATAGTTTGAATTTTATTCCTTCCTGATGAATTATTTACCAAATCTTGGTTCCTGGCGCCTGGTTCCTGAGCGTAGTCGAAGGATGGCTCCTGAATCTATTTTTACAAAGGTATTTTTGATAACTTATACAATAGTTAATTTTCAATTATTAAAACATTAATAAACAGGTATTTTAATACTACAAATACATTAAATTTTGTAGTTGATCTTCAAAATTTATTTGATTTCTGTGATTACTTTTGTGGTTTATGAAAATTCTGATTATAGAAGACGAAAAGATATTAGCTGAAAGTATAGAGGCCTATTTTTCAGAAAGCTGGCTTATTTGCAATGTGGCACATTCAATAAATGAAGCTTTATATAAACTGGCCGTTGAAGATTATGATTGTATTCTTCTTGACCTTATGTTGCCTGATGGTAATGGTTTACAAGTTATTGAATCTTTAAAAAAATCTAAAAGAACTGACGGGATTATTATAATATCAGCCAAAGATGAACTACCCACACGTATTGAGGGACTTAACACTGGGGCCGATGATTATTTGACCAAACCTTTTCATATGTCCGAATTGATGGCCAGGGTACAGGCAGTTGTCCGCCGTAAAACAATCAAAGAAAATTCTGTTATTTCATTTAACGAAATTGAAATTGATACATATACCAAAATAATCAGGGTACATCAAAATGAAGTAGATTTTACCAGAAAAGAATTCGAATTATTACTTTATTTGTTTGAAAATAAAAATAAAGTAATTTCACGGGCTGAAATTGCCCAGCATTTATCAGGCGATTTAGGCGGAATAATTGATAATTATGATTTTGTTTATACCCATATCAAAAATATAAAGAAGAAATTACATGAAAATGGTGGTACCGATTATATTAAAACTTTATATGGCATAGGTTACAAATGGCTGGGATAAAAAGAAAATTACTTCACACTACGCTTAGATATTATATTTTCTTCGCACTTGTAATATTAATTGTCAGCTCTCCTGTGTTTTACTACACTACTGAATGGCTTTATTTAAGAAAAACGGGCAAAACATTACGTTTAAGCAAGAAAGATTTTTATAAATACTCGCTTCCAATTTTAAAACGATCAGATATTGACCTTTGGAATAAAATGGACTGGTCTGTCAAAATTGAAAAGTACCGTCCCGAAATAAAAAATGATACTATTTTCAACTCTTTCGTTTTAGATCCTGTAGAGAAAGAATATGATCCGTACAGGGTATTATTGTCCCCCATAGTTATTGAAAAACAACCATATACCTTGATGATTCGGCTAAATATTATCGAATCTGACGACATTATTAAAAGTACCATAAAGGTATTTCTTGTTGTAATTGTATTTTTATTAACAGGTTTATACTTTATAACCAGGCGTTTATCAGTGAAACTTTGGAAACCTTTCTACGTGTCGCTTAATCAAATAGAACAATTTGAAATTGATAAAAATGAACGTCCTCAATGGCTTGATACCGATATAGAAGAATTCTGGAGGCTTAATCAATCAGTTAATAAGTTAATTAATAGAAATATAGCTATTTACCAAAGTCAACGGGAATTTATTGAAAATGCTGCCCATGAACTTCAAACACCTTTGGCAATATTTCAGGCAAAATTGGATTCCTTATTACAGACAAATCATATCACTCAGACCCAAGCTTCAATTATTGAATATTTGAATCAGGCAATCGCCCGTTTGAACCGTTTAAATAAAAACCTGTTATTATTATCGAAATTAGATCATAATCGTTATCCTGAAAATGAAACACTTTTATTAAAAGATATAATTCAAAAACAAATTGACTTATTTACAGGCCAGGCACATGCAAATAACATCAACTTTGAGTGCCATTATGATAACTCTTTAAGTATAGAGGCCAATGCAATATTAATTGAGGTATTAATCAGTAATCTCATGCAAAATGCCGTATTAAACACTCCTAAAAATGGCATTATTAAAATAAGTCTTGAAGAAAATAAATTTATTATTTCAAATACCGGGCAATCAGGTCCCATAGATAATTCAATTATATTCAGGCGATTTTCTGGAACTGCTGCAAATACACAGGGTAACGGATTGGGATTCGCTATTGTTAAGAAAATAACTGAACAATATTACTGGCAAATATCTTATTTGTGGCAAAATAATTGCCATGTTTTTGAAATAGAATTTGGAGCTACGGATTTTACGTATAAAGAGTAATTATTGAACATTTGTTAAATAATCATGCATATTGTCATTTAAACTTATTCTCATTTTTTCCAGTTTACCTATGTAAAAGTTTCTTACATCGTTCCATTTATAATAAAATGGAATTCCGGAATCTTTAAGTCCATTAATTCTAACTTCCCTTTCGTTTAATAAAATCTTTATAAGCAAATCCTGAGTAGTGCTATTTTTATAAAGAACCCACTGAATATTAGCACTTAAAGGGATAATATTTTCACAAATCCATGATTTATTGTATTCCTGAATCTTTTCGAAAGGTACGGATTCACTTGCTCCCTTTATACCTAGCAAAGCCGCAAAGGGTGCAATGGTTTCGGCATGGCCAAAATTTAAACTGGCTATTACTTTACCGGAAGAAATATAAGCATCTATAGCATTAAGAAAACTTACCAGCAAGGGAGCGGCAATTCTTATCTGAATGCCATTAGTATCGGTACCAGGACCTTTTAACAGATAATCTTCAGCACAGTTTATAAAATTTAATTCATTAATATCTTTATCCGATACCAGTGATATAAAATTAAGTTCATCAGGTTGATAACCATTACTTGCAATTTCATGATCAAGGGAAGGTATAATTGAACAGACCTCATAAAATGAATTGGAAAAACCAGTTGGATCAAACATATGATTATCCTTAACTCCATTATTGTGATTTAAGTATAAGTCATTCAATTTACTGATATAAGATGCCGTAAAAAAATATTCGGGAATTCTCTTATATAATGAATCGGCTATTGAAGAATGTTGAATGAGTAAAAACGAGTTTTTCCAGCTGCCATTTTCTTTGAATTGTTTGTATGCAGGAGAAACATCATAAAAGGCCAGTTCATCGTTATCATTATAATTAGTAATAATATGTATGGAAGTGTCGGTATTTAAACCTTCCAAAAAAGCCCTGGCACTTTGCCTGGTTCTTTCTTTTTTCGTAGTAGATACATTTATTAATCCATTTTTATTAGTGAAAATATTGTGAAAATTCTTTGCCATTCTTTTTCCAATAGATTCCTGTTCTTCCTTTCCTCTTTCTGAAATATATGAAATATTTAATTTTTCCAGGTTTATTAATAACGAATCCATACACATTAATTTTTTTCCTGCTTCAGTTAGGCCATAATTAATTGCAGCATTTTTAAGTATTATATATAATATGGAATCGGATGTAATACTTGTTTGAAATCGTGCTCCATGTCTTCCTGCATAGTTTATAAAAACTGGTTCATAACCGGCAGGCGGAGATGAATAATTTGTCTGCATTGGTTTGTATAAGGTTTTAGTACCCAACGAAATTATATATATATCTGATGTAAATGCAGAAAATAAAAGACAGATGACAGGAAACAAAAAACATAATTTAAATGTTATCATGAATTTAGTTATTAGTGCTTTGTAATTAGTGTTTTGTGCTTTGTTGTAAGTAGAATGATTTAATATTTTATTAAAAAAACCGGAATACTTTAATTGTATTCCGGTTTAATATATAGTTATAAAAGTTTTATTGCTTAATAAACTTTTGGATTAAGGTTTGATCTCCATTTTGAACTTTAATAATATATAAGCCTTTTGCCAGGCCGTCCACCGGAATAGTATAAGTAACGTCTCCTGTTGAATTCGAAACAGAAGTACTTATAAGGGCTTGTCCAATCAAAGAATAAACTGCAATTATTGTTAGTTCTGAGGTTGCAAAAAACTGTATGTTTAGTTCAGTGTTAACAGGATTTGGGTAAACTTTCAGATCAGTAATATTTTCTGAAGCAGAAAGTACACCAGCACCAGAAGCAATTGAAACCAGGGTACTGTCTTTAATTAAATTGTTGCTGTTGGAAATAGCCCTTATGTAAGCTGTTCCTGAATGTACACCGGTTACTAAACCACTTGTTGAATTTACTGTCGCGACTTCAGGGTTGGATGAACTCCATGTAACGGTAACAGTATCAGCATTCCATGGTGTTACATCAGCTGTAAGTGATTTTGTACTGTCAACTTTCAGGATTATTGGTTTTGGTGAAATAACTACACTTGTTACAGGACCACCAAAAGCTCCGGGAGTAGTAGAAGCCAAAGGTGAATTATATGACGCCGGATTATGTTCGGTAAAAGTTATTGGCGTTGTATTCCAGAAGCTTGGTACATTTGCAGTTCCTTTACCAATTACAGGTGAGCCAGCTATAAGATGGAAATCATATGTAGTATTATAAACAGAATCCAGCCAAAAACCTTGAGTTCCAACAGCTACAGAACTATCGCCCGGGGTATAGTTTACAAACAATGGGTCAATCCTGCCATTTGATTTTAAGGAAGAATCTCTAACATCATGCGGACCTGCAACTACATCCGGAGTACCCGTTTTATGTATAGTATCATTTGGCTGCAACTGGTTTATTCCTAACTGAGAATGGTTAAAATAATACTGGTAATCCCAACGGGATGCGGTATCAGCTCCACCATTAGTTTCTATACTGTTTTTTAAACCAAAACGACAGTCTACCACCATATTATTATAAATATAGCCAATAGCCCCTGATTCTAGCCAAATGCTACCACCCTTAACTGAAGGCCTTTTCCACCAGCCTTAACAATAGTGTTATTATATGCATTTATATCAATAGTCGGGTTATTACTGCCGGTATTTGCAAGTTTAATACCATTTGTATTTGGGTTATAAATGAGATTGTAACAAATATCGCCCCATGCACCTGATTTAATATCAAAACAGTCGCCTCCTGTTTCACCTTCCGTATAAACTGTATTATAGGCTATTAAAATATTACCTCCCTGAACATACACACAATCGTCAGATGTATTATGAAATGTATTGTGTTCAACAACAAGTTTGCCATGAGGTGAAGTACCTCCATTTATACCCATACCGCCTCTGAAGCAAATTTCCGGTGTGGTTTCACCTGCAGCAGCTTTGAAAAGACCAAGTTGTACCGAATATGAGGTATTAGTAGTTACATAACCGGTATTGCTCATATCTGTATAGGTAAATATAAGCTCATGGCAACTGGTATCAGTAAAGATAGAACCCCAATATTGGCCATAAGGGCCGTAAGATTTTGTGTTAATCAAACTATCATTAACTTTTATTACATTATGCTGACTTGCTGTTCCAAGGCAATATAAATCGCCTAAAACATCAATTTCAATTTTATTACCTGATTGATTTCTACTTGTAATAGTACCGGTATCACAAATAAGAACAGTAACTCCGGGTTGAATAGTTAACGATTTTCCCGGAGGAATAAGAATACTGTTAAAGAGTCGGATAGTTGAACCCGTTTTCCAAATACCTGATACAGTGTCCTCATATTGAGGTGGAGTATATGTACCAGTCGAAAAAGCACTTATTGCTGACATAAGCATGCTTAAAATAAGTAAAATTGGTTTTTTCATAATTTTAAATTTTTAATTATTAATTGATATATATAAAAGCGTTATTTTTTTAATTGAATTTACACCTGAACCCTAATAAATAAGAGGGTTCGGAGTAATCGTTACGTGTTTGGCGTAGTTTTTTCAGAAGCCGATTGATAAGGCTTATTGTTATTTAGCGAATCAACTGCTTTTAAATAAACAATTACACGGGTATTTAAAAGATTATGCGCCTTTGCAAATATTGTCCAGTTTTTGCTTATTTTTTTCTCAGCAGAGGCATCCATTTGCCAGAACCCTTTTTGCCACTGATCGTTATAAGCGTATGGCGATAAGGCATATATCCTGTCGCCTGTATATGTGATGGTAGCTGGGATAAGGTCCTATTTTTCATATCTGTACATAAGTGACAGGTTTCCGCAATTGGCTGCCTGTCCGTACAATGGTCTCTTTCACTTATATATCCTATTGAATCGTGATGTTGAACACTGTTAAAGTGTGTTTCCAATTGTGAGTAATGTTTGAACTAGTATAAGTGTAATTGGCCTTTACCCCCCAGTTGCGAATATCTTTTACAAAGTCAATTTCCAAACCATAATTAGCCGATACGAAATATTTTCAGGTGTTAAGTCAAAGGAATTGTGATTTGAATTAATTGGCTCAAATTCATTTTCAATAGCTCCTTTTATGTTTTTATAAAATGTACCTATCATAATCTGATCCAAACCCTTTGGGAAGAACTCCCAGCGAAAATCAAAATTGTCAGCTATGGCACGCCTGAGGTCAGGATTTTCTTTAGAAGTAAAATCATCGCCTACTATTTCACAAGGAACAATTTCCAGAAATCCCGGTTTATTGATTGCCCTGTAATATGATAAACGAAAATTTTGATTCTCAAATGGCATATATTTAAAATGAATGCTTGGTAAAAAATGTTAAGTTAAAAAATACCTGGTCTGGGGCTCCCCTGCAACAATATAAATCATATGATATCCCTGCAATGTATTTTCAATTCTTAACCCGCCTTTTATCTGAAGCCGTTTTGAACTATAAGCGAACATGCCATACCACGCACCTGTATTTTCACGTGCATTAAAAGTTTCCGCCACAGCTGCGCTACCGTAAGGTTGAGTTACTTTGTTCCAGGGGACATTAGTATAATTTGTCCAGCTTGTTGGGTAATAAGCGAATTTCCAGTATAAGGAATTATAGTGTAACTGTTGTAAAAGCTGACCCTGGTTTTTCCCCTGTACAAAGCCCCGGTTGACAATTCTAATGGTGCCAAATAAATTTGTATTATATTTTAAATCCAGATAACCTGATTTCTCCTGGTCGGAATTTCTTCTCCACAAGTCTTGAACTCCGGCTTGAGCATCAATAAATATAGGTTGCAAAATATAAGTATTGCCTTCCTGTTCCTTCACATGGCCTGAGGTTACAGTCGCCTGGTCAGGGGTACGGTTTTATCACAAGCGAATAAACAGCTAACCATTGCAGTGTAAACCGGTTAAAAAACTTATGGTTGCCCTGTAAGGTCAAATTCAGTAAATTTTGCAGGTTATATTGTAACTGGGTATCGTAAGTTTTATTAAATGTACTGTCATCAGGACTCCAGTTAGTTTGAAAATCGAGGTCATTTGTTTGCCTTACGCGGGTCAATACAAAGTCATATATGCAGCATATAACTTAATATGTGGTTATTATTGAGTTGTATATCTATTTTACTATGTAATCCGTAATTAACAACTTTTGATGAATAAGTCTGTGCTAAGGTCAGTTACAAGCGGTTTACCCTTATTCACATCTGATCGGGGCTGGTACCAAAAAATAAACTTTCAGTACCTTTATAGGAACTTTTGTAACTTCCGGCCAAAACAATACCCAGTTTATGTTTGAAAAAACGGTTGCCAATTGCAAGTCCTGCATCAATATTATAGGGGTTTGTAACAATTGAAGGTGTTAAATTTGCAGTGGGGAAGTCCGGTAAATGTGCCACGTATGTAGGAGAATGAATTTCATATGGGGATTTCAGGTTAATAGGACTGGTATTAAATGTTTCACATGTATGATCTCCCCATGAACTGTTATATCCATAGCTATATGTACTTTTATCATACCAGAATTGATCAACCCAACCGAAACATTTGCATTAAGCATGAATCTGTCAGGGGCATTTTTCATTATTAAGTTAATTACACCACCAATTGCGTCACCTTCCATATCAGGAGTCGGCTTTACCATGAATCCTGTCCACCAGGTCGGATGGGAAAATGTCGAGAGGTACATACCTGTGCACGTCGTTGGTGCTTGGTATTTTTATTCCATTAACAAGGGTGTAGCTATATCTTTTGTCCATACCTCTTAATATTGCGTACTGCCCAATGCCTGTAGTACTTTTATCAAGAGTAATACCTGAAAGCCTTTGCACAACATTGGCTACATTTAAGTCAGGCAACAACTCTATTGTTTTTGCTGATATTACATTCATTATATTGGGAGCAACCTGTTCCGTATTCCTGGCACTTTGTTCAGTTGCTTTATTCTGGTTGCTGGTTATCAAAACTTCATCAATAGCTGTTGAGGATGCTTGAAGGTAAAAATCAAATTCAATTATATCATTGGATTTGGAAATAGTGATGGGTTTTGATACAGAATTTTCATACCCCAACCCTTTAGTTTTCAATTCATATGTTCCAATTGCAAGATCAGAAATGATAAAATTTCCAAATCCATCAGCAATACTATATTTATTGATATTATCGATATTCACTGTTGTTCCTGGGACAGGTTCGTGAGTATCGGCATCAATCACATGACCTTTTATTGTTGCTCCAAATAATATGTTCATCTGTAATACAGTAATTAGGATTAATAAAATGCTTAAATGAACGTATTTAAAAATGTGCATATAAATTAAAAAGTTGATAATTAGATATATCTAATATGCGTCAATGATAAACTAATATATAGATATCATGAGGTAAAATTAGCCGGACGAAATCTCCCGGTCAATAGTCATAATTTCATAAATTCTATAGTAATTATTACTACGTCGTCTTATATTGTTGATGGAATATATATTATGTTACATTAACACACTCCGGTTATTGAAAAAATAAGAATTAATTAATATCACAACCTTTTTAAAAGATTTATTTAACATTAACTTAATATTCATATAATATTCAGATAAAATGGTAAAAATATCTTTATATTTCAATAATTAACGATGAAACAGGAACCATATAAACTCATTATTGCTGATGACCATGCAGTTGTTAGAACAGGGTTACAATTTATACTTGACGAAACAAATGATTTGAGAATTGTTGATGAAGCGAGAAACGGGCAGGAGCTTCTTGATAAATTACAGGAATATTCATATGACATGGTTATCTTGGATATCTCCATGCCCGGCAGAGATGCCCTGGATGTTTTAAAAGAAATAAAATCAAAATGGCCTTTACTTCATGTAATTATTTTTTCTATGAGTATAAATGAAATTTATGCCGTAAGAATGTTAAGCAACGGGGCCTCGGCATTTATAAACAAAGAAACTAAACCTGCCCAAATTATTGATATCTTGAGGATAGTTGTAAATGGCGTAAATATATATCTCCGCAACAGGCAGAAATATTATCCGATTATATTTCTGATTCTCAGAAATATGCAATTTCATCACATAATTTACTTACTGACCGTGAATTTCAAATTTTTTGCCTGCTGCTGAAGGAATGCGGAAAACAGAGATTGCTGAAAAACTGGATATTAGTATAAATACATTAAGTAATCACCGGAGCAATATATTAAAGAAAATGAAAATGTCTGTAAATTCGGACCTTACACGTTATGCTGTTCAATCCGGGATAATTCAATAAATGAAAATAAAAAAATTACTTGTTTACGTTATATTTTCAATACTGTTTGTACTTGTACTTATTTCTTTCTTCATAACCAAAAACAAACCCGAAAGCTGTTAATTAATAGAAATTTGCAAATTAAAAGTTTGCTTGATAATTCAACATCATTTCTTAGCCAATCTTCCGATTCTTCTTTTAAGAAAGCTAATGAAGCAAAGGAACTTTCAAGAGCAGCAGGAAATAAAAAATTCATTTTACAATCAATTATATTGTCGGGTAACATAACTTATATAAAGGGGAATACCCAACAAGCACTTGAAATGTACCTGCAAGCTTTAAAAATGGCTCAAAGGGATAATTTTCCGTTAGAGGCATACAGGCTTAATTTTGAAATAGGAAAGATATTCTATAATTGGGGTAAATATGATACATCTGAAAATTATTTCAAAAAGGTATTATCATATTCTGAAACGAGCATGTTAACTCAAAACACAAACGAGTATGAAAATAATCACATGCGAGTTCCATCCGGCTTTAATAATAAATTATTTTCGGATGAAAATAATAATATTAAACAATTGACATCCTCGGCACTTACTTACATGGGTAAATATTATATGGTTAATGGTAATTTTAAGGAGGCATTACCTTATTTCAAGCATTCATTAATAATTTCAAGGTCTATTAACGATTATAATCAGGCAGCATTTATTTTAAATACTGAAGGTAAATATTACATAGGAGAGGGTAATATAATATCAGCATTTCAATGTTATCAGGAAGCTTATGATATTAGTGAGAAAATAAATGACAAATTACTGGCAGCAGAGGTTTGTAACTATTTGGGAGGATTGTACCTGCAGACAAATCAGTTTGAAAAATCGCTTGAGTACCACAGAAAAGCTATGCATTTGAGAAATTTTATGGATAATCCTGAAGGTATGGCAAAATCATTTAATAATATAGGAAAAGCTTACCTGGAACTAAATAAAATTGATAGTGCCTGCGTATATTTTAATCAGTCAATTGCCATATGCAAAAAGACAGGTTATATAAAAGGTCTGGTAAAAGCTTTATCAAATCTGGGGAAAGCGTATTTTAAACAAAATGATACAGTAAAATCTGAGCAAACACAATTACAAGCATTTGAAATTTCTGAAAAAGCAGGATATAAACTTGGGATTGCAGAATCCAGTATCGGGTTGGGAGATATATACAAAAAGAATTTATCAGTTGAAAAAGCACTCAAATATTATAAAATAAGTTTAAGAAGTCTGCAAAATCTTAATTTCGATGAATTATTATGCGATAATTATGAGGGATTATATGAATGTTATAATTCAATAAGAGATTATCAAAATGCATTAAAATATAATGAATTGCTTCTGACAACAGAAAAAAAGCTTTTGAATGTTGAAAACCATCGTCAGTTAGCAATTTTACAAATCACATATAATACTGAAAGAAAAGAAAAGGATAACCAGGATTTACGAAAGGAGAATGAACTCAAAGAAATGACTATAAAAAGAAAATCAACTTTTTTATGGTTAATTATAGCATTACTTTTTTCAAGTATTTTGTTTTGTTTGTACATCTACAATCGATTTTACAGTAAATCAAAGGCCAACAAAAGGTTAGAGGTTTTAAACAGTAAAATTATCAAACAGAATGTTGCACTTGAAAAGCTAAATAAAGAGTTAAATCTTGCCAATGATGAAAAAGACAAATTATTTTCAATTATTGCTCATGAACTTAGAAATCCTCTTTACTGGTTTCAAAATCTGGCAGAAGTTTTATCAAAAAAATACGACTCCATGTCGCCGGATCAAATACAAAAAAGCCTGGCAGCTTTGGACGAATCTTCAAAGAATGCTTTCCACCTGATGGATAATCTGCTTCATTGGTCGCGTTCAAAATTAAACAGGATATATGCAAAAAAAATAAATATCGACCTGGGCCCGGCAATATTAGCAAATATCCGTATGTATGAAACTATAATGCAATATAAAAACATTTCGTTGGAGTTGAATATTCCTGAAGGGACGATTATAAATGCAGATGAAGATTTATTTAATTGCGTTATCAGAAACTTAATGTCTAACGCGATAAAATATACTCCTGTAAACGGGACTATTAGCATTAAATGTATTGAAAATGAAGCTTTTCATACAATAATTGTTAGTGATTCAGGTAACGGTGTTCCTGGTAATTTGGTAAAAAAGCTTTTCAATTTAAATGAGAATGTATCTATGCCAGGGTTAATGAATGAAAAAGGCTCGGGGTTTGGTCTTAAGTTATGTAAAGAATTTGTAGAACTTCATGGTGGCAGGATATGGGTTGAAAATAAACAGGATCAAGGTTCCAGTTTCACTTTTACAATTCCGAAAGTCATTATTTGATATAAACGTATTAATCAAAAATTAATATAACCAACACATCCGAATGTTAATAATGCTTTTCTGATAAAGTAAAAGATTAAAGGATATTTTGATTTCATAAATTATTATCCGATTATCCGAATATATTGTTATATTTGCTCAACAGTGACCTAAATTTAAACACTACACTATGAAACAGTTCTATAGCAAAGGACAATATCCCGGATCAGAATTTAAAAACATATATTCCTTTAATTGTTATGCATTCAGAATTTATCTCAGCATATTTACAGGAATTTTGTTTATTTTTTTAAGTACAGTACCGGTAAATGCTTTGCCCAGTTATGCAAGACAAACAGGTATGTCATGTGCTGCATGTCATTATTCATTTCCTGAACTTACACCGTTTGGCAGGCAATTTAAATTAAACGGATATACTTTGACGGGTATGTCAACTATCGATGCCAAGGAGGACAGTGATCAAATAGTTAGATTAAAATTACTGAACAATTTACCATTGTCAGTTATGCTGCAATCGTCTTTTACTCATATTGCTAAGGATATTACCGGTCAGCAGAATAATAGCGTTGCCTTTCCACAGCAGCTAAGTTTGTTCTATGCCGGCGAAATAACACCACACATTGGTACTTTTATTCAAATGACATATGACGGACAAAGTATTGCTATGGATAATACTGATATCCGTTATTCAAACCAGGCCATGATCGGTTCAAAATCATTGGTTTATGGACTAACACTGAATAATAACCCTACCGTCCAGGATCTTTGGCAAACAACCCCTGCATGGAGTTTTCCATATGCTTCATCGGATGCAATGCCAACTCCTGCCAAATCAACTATTATAGAAAGCCTTGGCCAACAGGTTGCCGGTCTGGGGGCCTACGGTATGTGGAATAATTTAATTTACGGAGAAATTTCATTTTACAGGTCGGCTCAGCAAGGGGCAGACAATCCGGCAGATTCAACTAATAGTTATGTAATTAAGGGTATTGCTCCATATTGGAGATTGGCTTTGCAACATGACTGGGGCCCGGGTTCAATTGAAATCGGGACTTTTGGTATTTCATCACAACATTTCCAGAGTGGCATATCCGGCTTAATGGATAATTTTACAGATGTAGGCTTTGATTTACAGTATGGACAAATGGCATCTTTTGGAGCCTTGACATTGCATTCTTCCCTTATTCATGAAATTGAAAATAGGGATACAGCTACTAATCAACATATATCAATGAATTTAAATTCTTTTAAAATTGATGGCAACATTTATTTAAAAAAAGGCATTGGAGCAACTATTGCTTATTTTAACAAAACAGGTGCTTCTGATATCAATATTGGCAGTGTGACAAACTTACCAAACAGCAATGGATATATTTTTCAACTGGAATTTTTACCACAGTTAAATACGAAGTTCTCTGTTCAATATGTCCTTTATAATAAATTCAATGGCAGTACTCAAAATTATATGCCTGGAAGAAATGCCTCAAACAATAATACTATATATATTTTAGCATGGCTCAATTTCTAAATCGTGTTTGCCCATAAAGTCCGTATTGACAAGGTCATAATTGATTTTAAAGGACTTGTCGATTTCCCATGATAAAAATAATTAATTTTAAAGGTATCATGGAAAATTCTTCGTTACGCTCGCCTAAGAACTTTATGATGCAAACAATTTACTTTAAAGATAGACACTAATCTTAATTGATATATTTATTAACTTTAATGTTTTTAATTATTTTATTATGAGAAAAGAATTTTTGTATACAATTTTACCAATATTCATTATTGCATTTTTAAGTATGGGTAGTAAAGTTATAGCGCAACAAATAAAGGATAAGGGTATTGGCCCTGTAAAAACCCTGGAATTGGGCCCGTTGAATAATAAGATGGCTGCTGACGGTAAGGCATTATTTATGAGTAAATGTACTGTTTGTCATGACCTGGACCAGAAAAAATTAGGCCCGCCCCTCAGGAATATTACCACTATCCGGACACCGGAATATATAATGAATTTACTTCTCAATTCCGCGCAAATGCAGAAAGAAGATGCCATTATAAAAGATTTGCTTAAAAAATACAATAATCTGCCAATGACTAATCCTGGTTTTACTCAGGCACAAGCCAGGGCAGTTGTTGAATATCTCCGATCAATAGTGAAATGATGGCTATATTGTGATATGTTACTTTATTATTTATTTATATGTATTAGGAGTTGAAAATTTAAACCACAATGAACAAAAAGGTTTACACAAAGTAACTCAAAGGAACAAATCCTTTTAAATGATGAAATTAAGAATATTGTGAATTATCCTTTGTGTACCTTAGTGATTGACTTAGTGCACCTTTGTGGTAAAGTTAATTTTATTATTTAAGCTTTATCCAAAGAACAAAGCTTAAAAGGCATAGAAACAATACTTTTGTAATCGTTCCCTGACTCATATACATTTATGTCATCCTCTTCATATAACCAATTAACCTGAACATTTGATTTATCCTGAATGTAAAGTTGTTCCAGCATTTTTAAAATTTGCAGTATAATCCTGCTTGATTTGGAATTAAAATATTCAAGTTTGATGGTTAACATAATTTTTGCAGGTGGAGCGTCCATTAATCCACCAATCCAGGCTAAAACCGGCTTGAAATATTCTGCAATATTTTCAGTTATGGAACGACCTGTGATTGACAATTCCCCTGAAACCTTAAAATCAATAACAGGTGCTTTAGAAACTGAATCCGGATAAAGTAATAAATTTTCCATATAATGATTTTTTAAAGAATCAAGTCCTTTAAAAATATTATACGTATTTCAGATATAAATGTTTGATATCATATAAATACCTAACAAATTTCCAAATTGCTTTTTGCATAAAACATTAAATATTTATATATGTTAATTATTAATGATTTATTAAAATTATGCTTAAATCAAATTTAAAATATGCTGTATTATCAGGGTTCTTAACCTTATTTATCATACAAAAAAATTATGCCGGTCCGCCATTTCTGAAAGATGACCCTGAACCCGTTGAATACCAACATTGGGAATATTATATTGCCTCGATAAACACCTATCAATCCGAATTATGGACCGGCACATGCCCCCACCTGGAGGTTAATAACGGGATAATTCATAACGTACAACTACATATGATATTACCTTTAAACTATGAATATGCTCTCAATCACAGGACAAATTTTGGATACGGTTATTCTGAATTCGGTATTAAATACCGTTTTATAAATGAAACAAAAATATTCCCTCAAATTGGCACTTTTCCAATTCTTGAAATCCCAACAATTAATAATAATAACTTCAGTAATGGAAAACCTCAGATTTATTTACCCATTTGGGTCCAAAAATCCTGGGAAAAATTAACAACATACGGTGGTACTGGTTATTGGATCAATCCTGGAAAAGATAATCGAAACTGGATTTTTACCGGATGGGAAATACAATATGATTTTACAAAAAAATTACTCTTGGCGGAGAACTATATTATCATTCATCAGAATCGACAGAAAATAAACCTGCAATTGCATTTAATATAGGTGGATTTATCAATTTAACCGAAAAATTTCATATTATCTTTTCATTGGGTCATAGTATTATAAATAATTGGCATGCAAGTTCCTATTTTGGATTATTGTGGACAATATAATTTCAATCCCAGCATTGAAAGTTGAAAAAAATGCTAATCCTTTATAATTTTATAAATTAAAAACTCCATATAATAAAATAATATTCTTCCTCCAGAATCTCTGAAAGAATATTATATTAGCAAAATAATATTACTGTGAATTTAATGCAAAAGATAATCACTTATATATCATTGATTTTAATGGCCTTATGTAAGTCCTATTCACAATCCCTTGACTATTATCTTGACAATGGCCTTAAAAACAGCCCATTATTAAAAGATTATCAAAACCAGATCAGTACAGCTAATTTGGATAGCCTTATGGTAAAAGCTTCACAGAAACCACAGGTTAATACCAATTTATCAATATATTATGCTCCAATTTTCAATAATGGCAATAATGGCTACGATGAAGCAATCTCAAATGGAGGTGCTTATTCAGCTACCATTGGCGTACAGCAGTATATTTTTAACTCTAACACATTGGCAAATAAATATTCTGCCATACAACTACAGAAACAATCTATAACAAATACACAGAAAATTTCAGTTAACGATTTAATACGGATAATCACAAACCAATACCTGACGTTATACTCTGATTTTAGCGAAGTTTCATTTAATCAGGAATTTCTTAAATTCATGAATGCGGAAAAAGAAATTTTAAAAACTTTTGCTGATAAAGGCATCTACAAACAAACCGATTACATATCTTTCCTTATCGAAACTCAAAGCCAGGAAATATTGGTTAATCAATTAAACGCACAATTAATAAGTGATAATCATTTAATTAACCAGCTATGCGGAATTAACGAAACTGTTCAGGCAGGTTTTATTATGCCTGAAGTGCCTAAAAAAAACCAGGCAGATATAAACTCTTCCCCATTGTTCATAAAATATAAACTTGACAGTTTAAAAATATTGAATGATAAAAACTCTGTAGATATAAGGTATCATCCAAAATTAAGCTGGACGGCTGATATCGGATTTTTAAGCTCAACACCCTATAATTTTTATCAACATTATGGTCTAAGTGCAGGATTAAATTTAAGTATACCTTTATATGACGGGCATCAGCGAAAGTTAGATTACCAGAAACTGGCAATATCAGAAAATACAAGGGCAAATTATGAATTATTTTTTAAAAACATATATAATCAGCAAGTTATCCAAATAAATAAGGAATTGTCAGATAATAAAGTGATTATAGAACAATTAAAAGCTCAGCTTAAATTGGCGGAAGAATTGATAGTTATGGCTAAAACACAATTAGACTTTGGCAATATCCCCATTATAGAATTTATTAATGCAGCAAAAAACTATATCACCATTAACAGGAATTTAACGCATTCACAAGTTAAAGATTTGCAGCTTACCAACGAACTTAATTATTTAATGCAATAAAATGTCGACAAATATTTTTCATATTAATTATCCATCAATTAGTGCTTGCAGGAAAACCCGGTGTATGATAGTAATAACAGGAATAATTTTTATAATTCAAAGTTGTGGACATTCTATCGAAAAGTCTGATAATATAAAAGAAACAATAACACCTGTAACAGTTACAGGTATAAGTACTGAACCTATGACTGAGACTATAGTGTTAAATGCCGTTTCAGGTTTTTTACGTAAGAATATTATAAAAGCTTCAGTTACAGGTATTATCGAAAGTATTAATATTAATCCCGGCGATGAGGTTGAAAAAGACCAGGTCCTTTTTTCCTTACTAACAAAAGAAGCGGCTGCTTTTGAAAAACACATTTCCGCTGATACGGTACTTAATTTTAAAGGAGAGGTAAAAATAAAATCTGCTAAATCAGGGGTGATATCCAGTATAAATCATCAAAAAGGTGATTATGTGCAGGAAGGCGAAGAACTAGCGCAGGTTTCAGAACAAAACAGCCTGGTATTTATTCTTGAAGTACCATTCGAACTTAGAAAATACATTAAGTTACAAGGAACTTGTAAGATACAAATTAGTGATGATCAATCATACCCGGGTACTATTATCAGAAAACTACCTGCAATGGATGAACAATCACAAACCGAAAATTATATTGTTATCCCAACCACTAGCGTGTTATTACCTGAGAAGCTTATTGTTAAAATATTCATAATTAAGAATTCTGCTAAACAAACCCAGGTTCTTCCGAAACAGGCAATTCTCGCAAATGAATCGTTGACAGAATTTTGGGTTATGAAGCTAATAAATGACAGTACTGCGGTGAAAACACCTGTAAAAAAAGGAATGGAATCCGATAATAAAGCAGAGATATTGTACCCTGTATTTTCCAAATCCGACAGGATCATTTTAACAGGTAACTATGGATTGAATGATACAGCACGGGTAATAGTAAAATGAGATGCGGAATGTGATAACAGAAGAAGACAGAAGACAGAAGACAGATAAAAGATGAAAATTTATTCATTTTCAGATTATTGCAATGTTTAAAAATTTTTTTCATACTCATAAAAACCCTGTATCCTTAATTATTGCAGCAATTATTATTGCAGGGTTATTCTTTTACTATAAAATGCAGGTGTCACTGTTCCCTGAAATTACTTTTCCAAAAATAAAAGTTATAGCTGACTATGGGGATCAACCCGTTGACAAGATGATGATCATGGTAACACGTCCTCTCGAAAATGCTATAAAACAAGTACCTGACCTAAAACTTATCCGTAGTACCACCAGCAGGGGAACATGTGAGATATCGGCATTTCTGGGCTGGAATTCGGACATTAATTTAAATATGCAAATGCTTGAATCGCGAATTAACGAAATCAAAGTTGATTTGCCTTCCAATATGCATATTTCAGTCGAAAAAATGAACCCCTCTATTTTGCCTGTTATGGGCTTTACCCTTGAAAGTGACACTAAATCCCCGATTGAAATTAATTTAATTGCAAATTATATTGTCAAGCCTTTTTTGTCACAGATTGAAGGTGTATCATCAGTTCATATCATTGGCGGAAAAACCAAAGAATATTGGATTGTCCTGAACATTCAAAAAATGAGTTCATTCGGAATAACACCAATAGTGATATCAAATGCACTGTCTCATACCAATTTCATTAATTCCAATGGATTGCTTTCTGAATATCACAGGTTGTACCTTACAATAACTGATGCCGGACTTTACAGTAAAAATGACATTGAAAATGTAATTATCAAAAATGACCGAAAAAGGATTATATATCTTAAAGATATTGCCAATGTTGAAATTCATGAAAGGAAAGAATATACAAAAATAAATGCTAATGGAAGGCAGGCATTGCTTATTGCCATACTTAAACAGCCAAATGCTAACCTGGTTGAACTTTCCAAAAGCTACCTTGCAAAACAGAAGGAGTTAGAATATATCCTGCCAAAAGGGGTTCATTTGGCTCCATATTATAATCAGGCCGAATTTGTTGAAAATGCAATCGGAAGTGTTAACGACAGTTTATGGCTTGGATTGATCCTCGCAATATGTATATCCATTTTGTTTTTGCGTTCGTTTAAAGCCTGCATTACCATACTTATTACTATTCCTGTAACAATCCTGCTTACAATAATAGTTTTATTCAGCCTGGGATATACATTGAATATAATGACTTTAGGAGCTATTGCGGCAGCTATTGGATTAATTATTGACGATGCAGTGGTGGTAATGGAACAAATTCACCGCACACATGAAGAGTTCCCAAAAGGATCATCCACCGAACTGGTAAATAAAGCCATTACATATTTGTTTCCTTCCATGGTAGGCTCATCATTAAGCACTATAGTGATTTTTATTCCATTTGTATTATTAGGCGGAGTGGCAGGCGCCTATTTTATGGTACTAACCAAAACAATGATCATTACCCTTGTATGTTCATTTTTCGTTACCTGGATTGGTTTACCGGTAATATATCTGATGCTTTCACAAACAGGATTCAAAAAGAATAATGCATTTAATGAAGTAAAATTAGTCAAACCAAAAAAATGGATTTCATATTTTATCCGTCACCCATATATAAGTATAGGATTTGTAATAGTACTTGCTGCCAGCATAGTGTATGTCATTCCTAATCTTGAAACCGGTTTCCTTCCAGAAATGGATGAAGGTTCAATTGTACTTGATTACACATCACCGCCAGGAACATCACTTGAAGAAACTGACAATATGTTGCGGGAAGTAGAGAAAATAATCGTAAATGAACCTGAATTTAA
This sequence comes from uncultured Bacteroidota bacterium, assembly GCA_963846585.1. GTDB lineage: Bacteria > Bacteroidota > Bacteroidia > Bacteroidales > JAAUTT01 > JAAUTT01. The sequence goes on along the minus strand of CAWJWO010000019.1, from coordinate 137,326 downwards.
AAGTTATTCACGCAGGACGGGTACTCAGATGGGATTTTTTATTACTGAGCCAAATTATGGAGACTATCTCATTCAATTGAAAAAATCCCGGAAAAGATCTACAGAAGAAGTTATTGACGATATACGTAAAAAGGTTGAAGCTTCCCAACCTGCCCTGAGAGTTGATTTTGGACAAGTGATTAATGATATGCTGGGAGATTTAACCGAATCGGTACAGCCAATAGAAATTAAGATATTTGGTAACGACCATGCTGTCTTAAATTCTATTTCCCATGAAGTAGCAAAACTGGTTGGTAATGTTCCTGGAACAGCCGATGTATTTGATGGTGTAACTATTGCCGGCCCCTCTGTTATAATTAAACCTGATAACCAAAAACTTGCCCAATATTCAATTCCTCCTGATACTTTTCAATATCAGTTACAAACCCAATTACAAGGATCAGTTGTTGGCAGTATCCAGGAAAAGGAACAACGAACTGATATACGGATGATTTATCCAAATTCTGCAACCTGCAGCCTGAAGGATATAAAAGGACAGTTTATTTTTCTTAATGATGGTAAATTAAAACCAATAACTGATTTGGCAACTATTGAAACCAGGGAAGGTTCAGCCGAAATAAAACGGGATAATCTTCAATCGGTTGGTATAGTATCAGCGCGCCTAAATAACAGGGACCTTGGAGTTGTGATGAAAGACATTCAAAAACAACTTAGTACATATTATCTTCCTCAGGGATACCATATCGAATATGGAGGGGCTTATGCAGAACAGAAAAAATCATTTAATGAATTGTTAATGATATTAATCCTTTCGGGGATATTTGTATTTTCACTTATACTCTTCCTTTTTAAAGATTTTAGGGCTGCCTTTATAATATTGCTGATTTCTGTTTTTGGCACAGCCGGAAGCCTTATAGCATTATATTTAACTCATACCCCTCTTAATGTGGGAAGTTATACAGGGTTAATAATGATTGTTGGTATAATTGGCGAGAATGCAATATTTACGTTTCAGCAATTTAAGACCGCTCATTCAAACGAATCAGTGGATGTATCTATTAACTATGCGATTTCTACCCGGCTTCGGCCCAAACTTATGACTGCTGTGGGGGCAATTATTGCCTTACTTCCATTATCTATTGGCATAGGGGCTGGGGCTCAAATGCATCAGCCATTGGCAATTGCAGTGATTGGTGGCTTTATTATTGCTATGCCACTGCTATTAATAGTATATCCGTCATTGCTTAGAATTGTTTATAAAAAATAGGCATTTGATTTGAGATTTAAGATTCTAGATTTTAGATTTTAAATTTCAAGTTTATTTAGTAATTATTATTTTTAAATTAGTTGATATATTATAAATCTTATAAACCTTATAAACCTAATAAACCTCATAAACTTTATAAACTGTATTAACTTTTAAACAGCATTTACTGCTAATAGAAAAAAATGGCAGAGTACACTGACAAAGAATTATTGTCGATTTTTCGTGAAAAGGAAAGTCAGCATTATGCATTTAATCTCATTGTCAGGAAATATTCCGAACGATTGTACTGGCATATCCGTAAAATAGTCATAAGCCATGACGATTCCGATGATGTTTTACAAAATACATTTATAAAGGTATGGAACGGCCTTGAAGATTTCAGGGAAGCCTCCCAACTGTATACATGGCTATACCGGATAGCTACAAATGAGGCTTTGACCTTTTTAAATCAAAAGAAACGGAAATTTTTAATTCCTTTAGTGGATGTGGAAAGGCAACTGTCTAATAAGCTGGAATCCGATATATATTTTTCGGGGGATGAACTGCAAAAAAAATTACAAAAGGCTATACTTACCTTACCCGAGAAACAACGGTTGGTATTTAATCTTAAGTATTTTGAAGAAATGCCATATGAAGAAATGTCAAAAATACTCAATACATCAGTTGGAGCTTTAAAAGCATCCTATCATCATGCAGTAAAAAAAATTGAGATATATCTTAAAAAAGATTAAACCTTTTATAATTTTATAAGTCAAAGGATAAAAAACTCAGATGAGTGAAAAAAAAAAGATAATAGCCACTATTGAAGATATTCCCAAAGATAATCCGTTTATCGTCCCGGAAAATTACTTTGATAATTTTACCATCCGCATGGCTGATAGGGTTAGCAAAATTGAAGACAAGGAGCATTCTATGTTTTCATTGGCATGGGTTCGTACTCAGTTTGCTATAATAGTTACTGCATGCATAGCAGTATTTGTTATAATTATAATTAATTTTCAAAATCATTCCGGCTCAAAAAAGTTATCAATTAATGAACTCAGGCATAATATTGAATTTTCCATAATAAGTGAAATGGATGAAAATGAACTTATTAATCAACTTGAGGTTGCTCAAAATACTCCATTAACCCAGACTGATACACTGAATAATACTCAACATGATAATTCTGCACGGTTAATAGAATACCTGTCAAAGGAAGATGTGGATATAAACACTATTGAAGATGCTCTATAACAATAATAAAGATGAATAATAACAAGATTGTATTTATTGTACTCGCATTATTTTTTAGTATAATAGCGAAAGCTCAGGAAAAAACAGGGGATGACCTGCGTAATAAAATTGATGCTCAAAGAATTGCCTTTTTTACTCAAAAGATGAATATTACTCCGGCTGAAGCCCAGCAATTCTGGCCTGTTTATAATGAGTATCTTGAAAAAAAGAATAAGCTTGCAACAGAAAAAAGACGACTTACAAGATTTTATTTTCAGAATTCTGCCACAATGACTGAAAATGACATTGATGTTACAATAAATAAATATGTCCAGGTTTTTAAAACTGAAACACAATTGTTTGAAGATTATAATAAACGTTTCAGAAAGATATTGCCTGCGGATAAGGTAATGAAACTATATTTGGCCGAAATAGAATTTAAAACTTGGCTGTTAGGGAAAATCAGGGAAAAATCAAATAAACTTCTTGAAGACCTGCCGAATTGAGACTTAGGGCTGAACGTGAGAAGAAAGACAAAAGATGAAAGAAGAAAGTGTCTTAAACTCCTATTTATTCAAACCGAACTGACGATAACTTTTTACTCAGCTGCCGGATCAATATTTTCCTGATCAATTCCAGCCTTAACTTCAGTACCAGGATCGACAACATGTGGAGCATCAGCAACAGGTTTTTTAACCTTCGTTTTTGCAACAGGTTTAGCCATCACCTCTTCCTTTGCAACAGGTTTGGCCGTCTTTTCCTTTGCAACAGGTTTGGCAGTTACATCTGGCTTCTTTTTGGTACCGCCACGGCGGCTCTTTTTAGAAGTGGAAGCTTTTGCCGCAGATGACGATTTCAGCATACTTTCATTGTAATCAACAAGTTCAATAATGCACATATCAGCATTATCTCCATGTCTGAAACCAGTTTTTAATATTCTTGTGTACCCACCGGGTCGATTTATTATTTTTGGCGATACTTCTCTAAACAATTCGCTAACTGCATGTTTATCTTGTAAATAGCTAAAAACAATTCTTCGTGATTGAGTATTATCTTCCTTTGATTTAGTGATAAGAGGTTCTATGTATACCTTTAATGATTTTGCTTTAGCTACACTTGTGGTAATCCTTTTGTGAAGAATAAGGGAAGAAGCCATGTTTGACAACATTGCTTTCCGGTGTGAATTGGTTCTGCCCAAATGATTAAATGATTTTAAATGTCTCATTTTAATTAATCCTTGTCAAGTTTATATTTACTAATATCCATACCAAATGAAAGATTCATCGAATCGAGCAAAGCGTCCAGTTCGGTAAGGGATTTTTTTCCAAAATTCCTGAATTTCAATAAATCATTTTTATTAAATTTTACCAAATCACCTAAAGATTCAACTTCCGCAGCTTTTAAACAATTCAGTGCTCTCACCGACAAATCAAGATCTACCAGTTTTGTCTTGAGCAGCTGGCGCATATGCAGAACTTCTTCGTCGAATTCTTCATTAGCATACTTTTCTTCCGTATCAATTGTTATCTTTTCATCTGAAAATAGCATAAAATGATAAATCAATATCTTGGCAGCTTCTTTTAAAGCATCTTTAGGATGAATAGAACCGTCGGTTTTTAAGTCAATAACAAGTTTTTCGTAGTCGGTTTTTTGTTCTACCCTGTAATTTTCCACTGTGTACCTGACATTTTTTACAGGTGTATGAATGGAATCTATTGCAATTAATCCTAATTCCGGATCGGCAGGTTGATTTTCTTCCGAAGGGACATATCCTCTTCCTTTACGAATTATAAATTCCATATGAAGTTTTACGGATGGTTCCATATTACAAATAACCAGGTCCGGGTTAAGAACTTTAAAGTTACTCAGGAACCGGTTCAGATCGCCGGCTTTAAAAACTGACTGTCCATTTATTGTAATGTTTATTTTTTCGCCATCGGTATCTTCCAAAAGTTTCTTAAATCGAATCTGCTTTAAATTTAAGATAATTTCGGTTACGTCTTCTACCACTCCTGTTACAGTTGAAAATTCATGATCAACGCCTTCAATGCGGATAGCAGTAATAGCAAATCCTTCAAGTGATGAAAGGAGAATTCTCCTTAATGCATTACCAACCGTAATAGCATACCCTGGTTCTAATGGACGAAACTCGAATTTTCCCATAAACTCGTTAGCTTCTAACATTACAACCTTATCAGGTTTTTGAAACGCTAATATTGCCATATATAAAAAATGTTATAATTATTTAGAATACAATTCTACTATAAGTTGTTCTTTAATATTTTCAGGAATATCACTTCGTTCAGGAACATTCAGGAATTTACCGGCTACCTGATCAGAATCCCATTCCAGCCAGGAATATTTGGATTTTTTTGAGGTACCTAATGAATCTGTAATGACTTCCATTGATTTGGATCTTTCCCTTACTCCAATTACTTCTCCTGGTTTTACAGAATATGATGGAATGTTAACAACATGTCCATTAATAACAATGTGCCCATGATTCACAAGTTGCCGGGCACCTGCTCTCGAAGGCGAAATGCCCAAACGGTATACTACATTGTCCAGCCTCGATTCCAGCAACTGGAGCAAAACTTCGCCCGTAACACCCTTGGCACGCTGAGCTTTTTCGAACATATTCGAAAATTGACGTTCCAATACACCATAGGTATATTTGGCTTTTTGTTTTTCCATTAGCTGAATGCCATATTCTGACGATTTTTTTCTTTTTTTTGTTTGGCCATGCTGTCCCGGAGGAAAATTCTTTTTTTCAAAATGTTTATCAGCCCCGTAAATTGGTTCGCCAAATTTTCTAGCAATTCTTGTTTTTGGTCCTGTATATCTTGCCATTTTTTCTACTGACAAATGTTTAATTAAAATTTATATAAATCTTATAATAACCAGCAATTAACATCTAAAATCTTGGTTCCTGGTTCTTGGTTCTTTGTTCTAATTTACACCCTTCTTCTTTTTGCAGCCCGGCAACCATTATGTGGCATGGGTGTTACGTCAACTATTTCCAGGACTTCAATGCCAGCTCCGTTAATTGTCCTTATAGCCGATTCACGGCCCGAACCCGGACCTTTAACAAAAACTTTAACCTTTCGTAATCCAAGGTCAAATGCAGTTTTTGCACAATCAGAAGCTGCCTGTTGAGCAGCATAAGGTGTATTTTTCTTTGATCCTTTAAACCCCATTTTACCTGCTGACGACCACGAAATTACCTGACCTGTCTGGTTAGTCAATGATACTATTATATTGTTAAACGAGGCATGAATATGAGCCTGTCCCGTTGGTTCAATTTTAACAACTTTTTTCTTTGTTGTTCCTGGTTTCTTTGCCATAATTTTATTTAATACAATTCTTTATTTCCATTTTTTCTTTATGCTTATTCTTTATCTTGGTTCTTGGTTCCTGGCTCTTGGCTCTTGGCTCCAATAACTAAGCACTAAGCACTATTTACTGAGCACTATTTCGTTGCCTTCTTTTTATTAGCTATAGTCTTCTTCTTTCCTTTCCTGGTACGTGCATTATTTTTAGTTCTTTGTCCCCTTACAGGTAATCCCAAACGGTGACGCACTCCTCTGTAACAGCCTATGTCCATTAATCGTTTAATGCTAAGCTGAACACTTGAACGAAGTTCGCCCTCAACTTTTAGCTGACTATTTATAATGCCCCTGATTTTTGATAACTGGTCATCATTCCAGTCAGAAACTTTAATATCTTTATCAATGCCGGCTTCGGACAATATCATATTTGCAGTGCTACGACCGATTCCGTAGATATAGGTTAACCCTATTTCTCCTCTTTTATTTTTAGGTAAATCAACACCAGCTATTCTTGCCATATATTTAATGTAGTTAAAATATTATCCCTGACGCATTTTAAATTTTGGATTCTTTTTACAAATCACATACAAACGGCCCTTTCTTCTTACGATTTTGCAGTCGTCCGTTCTTTTTTTTATAGAAGTTCTTACTTTCATTTCTTTATTATTTATATCTAAATGTTATTCTTCCTTTGGTTAAGTCATACGGAGACATTTCCACTTTTACTTTGTCGCCGGGTAAAATTTTAATATAATTCATTCTCATTTTACCTGAAATATGAGCTGTTATTACGTGCCCGTTTTCCAGTTCCACACGAAACATTGCATTTGACAATGCTTCAATTATAGTTCCATCTTGTTCAATTGACGACTGTTTTGACATTTAAATCATTTTTGGTTCAATACATCTTCAATATCGTTAAAACTTGATAGAAAAAGCGCCGAACCATCTTTAACCGCAAATGGCAGTTCAAAATGTGCCGAAGGTTTACGATCGGCGGTTCTAACTGTCCAACCATCCTTTTCCTGAACAATTTTTTTAGTTCCCATATTTATCATAGGTTCAATACAGATAGTCATGTTTTTTAAAAGTTTGCTTCCGGTGCCCTTTTTGCCATAATTAGGAATTTCAGGTTTTTCATGCAGTGCTTTACCAATGCCATGTCCAACCATTTCCCTTACAACCGAATATCCATTTAATTCAGCATGTTGCTGAACTGCAAATCCTAAATCACCTGTTCTTAGGCCTGAATATGCTTTTTCAGCTCCAAGAAATAAACATTCCTTTGTAACTTTCAATAATTTCTTAACTTCATCGTTAATCTTTCCTACGGCAAATGTAAAAGCACAATCCCCGTAAAATCCATTTAATATTGCACCACAATCCACCGAAATAATATCTCCTTCCTCAAGTACAACATCCCCGGGGATACCATGTACAACCTGACAATTAATCGAAGTACATAAAGTAGCCGGGAATCCGTTATAGCCAAGAAACCCGGGAATCCCGTTATTATCCCTGATAAATTGTTCGGCAATCCTATCAAGAAATTTTGTTGTCACACCAGGTTGAATAATTTTCGCCATCTCAGTTAGAGTTTTAGTTACCAACTGATTACTAAGCTTCAATAATTCAATTTCCTCATCGGTTTTACAACTATCCATCAAAGAACGTTAATTTAATATCAATAGGAAGATCTGCCCTTTATACGTCCTGTTTTCATCAATCCATCGTAATGACGCATTAACAAATGGCTTTCTATTTGTTGTAATGTATCCAGAACAACACCAACCATAATTAATAAAGTAGTTCCACCATAAAAATGTGCAAACTGACTGCTAATACCAGCCTTCATTGCAAATGCCGGTAAAATGGCAACCGCGGCAAGAAATAAAGATCCCGGCAATGTAATTCTTGACATTACAGAATCTAAAAATTCAACCGTTCTTTTTCCCGGTTTCACACCTGGAATAAATCCACCGTTTTTTTTCATATCCTCTGACATTTGTGTTGGATTAACGGTAATGGCAGTATAAAAATATGTAAAGACAATAATTAAAAATGCGAATGTAAAATTATACCAAAATCCTGTAAAATCAGCAAAAGCTGCTGCAAATCCTTTTAAGCTATCTGAATTGGCATATTGGGCTACAGTTATAGGTACAAAAACAAGTGCCTGGGCAAAAATTATAGGCATAACGCCTGCTGCATTCACCTTTAACGGGATGTACTGACGAACCCCCCCATATTGCTTATTCCCCACGATACGTTTTGCATATTGCACCGGTATTTTTCTTGTACCTTGCACCAGCAGGATAACTCCAAGAACTACAACAAACAACATCACAATTTCAACAAGGAATGAAACCAATCCGCCTCCCTGCCTTTCGAGGCGACTGGCAAATTCAGAAGTAACTGCAAAAGGTAACCTTGCGATAATACCAATCATGATAATCAATGATATACCATTGCCTATTCCTTTATCAGTAATGCGTTCGCCCAGCCACATTACAAAAATCGTTCCACATGTCAGGATAAGTACTGATGACATATTACTGAAAAATGTTGATTTAATAAGAAAAGCACTTTCCGGAATCTGAGCATGCAGATTTGCTACATAACCAGGTGCCTGTAAAAAAAGAATTATTACAGTTAAATAGCGTGTTATCTGATTTATTCTTCTTCTGCCACTTTCACCTTCCCTCTGCAAACGTTGAAAATAAGGTACAGCTATTGTTAATAACTGTATCACGATAGAAGCTGAAATATAAGGCATAATACCTAAGGCAAAAACTGAGGCATGGGCAAATGCTCCACCGGAAAACATATTAAGTAAACCTAATACGCCTTCAGAGGTTTGTCTCTGAAGTCCGCCCAATTGGTTAGGATCAATGCCCGGAAGCGTAATAAATGAACCCAGGCGATAAATTAAAAGAATCCCAAGCGTATATAGAATACGAGCCCTGAGATCTTCAATTTTATAAATGTTCTTAAGAGTTTCTATAAAGGCCTTCATTAAACTTATAGTATTATTGCAGTTCCTTGTAATCCTTCAATTGCTTGTAAAGCCGATTTTGAAAAAGCGTGAGCTTTAACTTCAAGCTGTTGAGATAAAGTGCCATTTCCTAAAATTTTAACTAATTTATTTTTAGGAGCTAAGCCGGCTTTAACCAATATTTCAACGTCGATACTTTTAATCCCCATTTTAATGGCCAAATCTTCCAGAGTCTTAATATTAATCCCTTTGTATTCCTTACGGTTTATATTTTTAAAACCAAATTTTGGTAACCGGCGTTGAATAGGCATTTGTCCACCTTCAAACCCGATTTTTTTAGAATAGCCTGAAATAGCTTTCTGGCCTTTGTGCCCTTTAGTTGAAGTCCCGCCTCTGCCACTTCCCTGCCCTCGTCCCAGGCGTTTGCCTTCTCGTTTAACAGAACCGGGAGCAGGTTTTAAATTACTCAAATCCATTGTAAAATATTTTAGATTTTCGATTTGCGATTTGCGATTTTTTCATTTGCAAATCTGCACATTTGCACATTATTTTTTCACTTTTTCTGTCTTCTGACTTCCGTCTTCTGTCTTCTTTTTCTTTTCTTCTGTCTTCTGTTTTCCGGCTTCTGTCTTCTTTTCTCCGGCTACTTTCTTCTGACTTGTGACTGTCGTCTTCGGTTTACTGTCTTCTGTCTTCTGCTTTCCGGCTTCTGCTTTCTGACTTCCGGCTTCTGTCTTCTTCTTTCCGGATTCTGCCTTCTGACTTCTGTCTTCTGTCTTCTTCTTTCCGGCTTCTGTCTTCTGACTTCTGTCTTCTGACTTCTTTTTCCTGACTTCTGTTTTCCGGCTTACTGTTTTCTGATCAATATTTTCTACAGCAACCAAATGTTCAACGGAACGCACCATTCCAAGTATAGCCGGATTGGCTTCCTTTTCAACAGAACTGTTAACTTTACCAAGGCCTAAAGCTGATACGGTACGGTGCTGTGTTTTAGGATGGCCACTAAGTCCTTTAACCAGAGTAATTTTTATCCAAGCCATAGTTTCTAACCATTAAATACTTTATTTACACCAATACCCCTTTGTTGGGCAATTGTATATGCATCCCGCAATTGGGTCAAAGCTTCGAAAGTAGCCTTAACCAGGTTATGCGGGTTAGATGAACCTTTTGATTTTGCAAGAACATCATGAATACCAACACTTTCCAGTACAGCACGCATAGCACCGCCTGCTTTTACTCCTGTTCCACTTGAAGCTGGTTTAAGAAATACCTGGGCACCACCATATTTAGCAAGTTGTTCATGAGGAATGGTATGTTTACTGATAGGTACTTTAATCAGATTCTTCTTGGCATCTTCAACACCTTTTGAAATAGCCGTAGTAACCTCATTGGCCTTGCCTAATCCATAACCGACTATTCCGTTTTCATTACCAACTACAACAATAGCGGAGAAACTAAATGTACGTCCGCCTTTTGTCACTTTTGTAACGCGTTGAATGCTTACAAGTCTGTCTTTCAGTTCTAAATCAGTTGTTTTTACTTTACGAATACTGTTTGCCATAGTTTTTTAGAAATTTAGTCCCCCTTCTCTGGCTGCATCAGCTAAAGATTTAACTCTTCCGTGATACAGATAACCGTTTCTGTCAAAAACGACTGTGTTGATACCTTTCCCGAGAGCCTTTACTGCAGCAAGTTTACCAACCTGCTTTGCCTGTTCTGTTTTATTAATATCTTTCATAGCTGCAATTTCCTTTTCTTTTGAAGATACAGCTAAAACTGTTGTCCCGGCCTGATCATCGATCAGTTGTACATAAATACCTTTATTACTTCTGAAAATTGACATTCTGGGCCTCAGAGAAGTTCCCGAAACAATTTTCCGGATTCTTCTTTTTATCCTTAATCTTCTTCCTTGCTTTGATAAAGCCATAGCTCTAAAATTATCTTATTTTGCACCAGCAGATTTTCCTGCTTTTCTTCTTAATTCTTCACCCACAAATTTGATACCCTTGCCTTTGTATGGTTCAGGCGGACGCAACGAACGAATTTTGGCAGCAACTTGCCCTATTAATTGTTTATCGAAGCTGTTTAGTGTAATTATTGGATTTGCACGTTTATCAGTAACAGTAGTTACTTTGATTTCCGAAGGCAACTGCATAATAATATTATGAGAAAACCCCAGAGATAATTCAAGTATTTGTCCACTGGCTTCTGCACGGTAACCAACTCCGACAAGTTCCTGTTTAATCGTATATCCGTTTGAAACTCCCTCAACCATATTAAAAATTAACGACCTGTATAATCCGTGTAATGCCTTATAACGTTTTTGTTCGTTAGGACGATTTACAATAACTGTTTTGTCTTTAATGTCAACAATTATATCTGGGTCCACCTGTTGATGCAATTCACCAAGCGGCCCTTTAACTGTTACTTTATTATCCTTGCTAACTGTCACACTCACTTTATCAGGAATGATAATTGGCAATTTTCCTATCCTTGACATTGTTATGCCTCCTAATTAATATATATAACAAATTACTTCACCACCGATATTCCTGGTCCGTGCTTCCTTATCGGTCATCAATCCCTGGGAAGTCGACATAATTGCAATACCCAAACCATTTAATACTCTGGGAAGATTATTTTTCCCCACATAACTCCGTAACCCGGGCGTACTGATACTTTTAATAGTTTTTATAGCAGGTTGTTTAGTTTCAGGATGATACTTCAAAGCTATTTTAATTTTTCCCTGAGGACCTTCATCCTCAAACTTATAGTTTAAAATATAACCTTTTTCAAACAAAATTTTTGTAATACCCTTTTTCATGTTCGAAGCCGGAATTTCAACTACTTTATGCTTAGCTCTGATACCGTTACGTATCCTTGTTAATAAATCTGCAATCGGGTCGGTCATTTTTTATTTCAATTTTTATATTACAATATTTTTATGTGGTTAGGGGTCAGGGGCTAGGGATTAGGGACTAGTGTATATTACAAAATCTACAACCTCTACAACCTCTATAACCTTTACAACCTCTACAACCTTTATTACCAACTGGCTTTCTTAATACCGGGAATAATACCGTTAGACGCCATTTCTCTAAAAGTAATACGGCTAATTCCAAATTGACGCATATATCCTTTTGGACGACCGGTAAGCATGCATCTGTTATGTAAGCGAACCTTACTTGAGTTACGTGGCAGCAGGCTTAAAGCCTGATAATTACCTTCCTTTTTCAGTTTTTCTCTTTTAGCAGAATATTTCTCAACCAGTTTTGCACGTTTAACTTCACGAGCCTTCATTGATTCTTTAGCCATTTCGTTACTACTTTTTATTAGATTTAAAAGGAATTCCAAATTCACGTAATAAAGCAAATCCTTCTTCATCTGAATTTGCGTTCGTAACAAATGATATTTCCATTCCAAATATTTTAGAAACTTTATCAATATCAATTTCCGGAAATATTATTTGTTCAGTTATCCCCAGGGTATAATTACCTCTTCCGTCCATTTTATTGTTTATTCCCTTAAAATCTCTTATCCGGGGCAAAGATGTATTGATCAAACGTTCCAGAAACTCATACATCCGATCTTTACGCAATGTAACTTTAACCCCGATAGCAACATTCTTGCGTAATTTGAAATTGGAAATATCCTTTTTCGAATTAGTTGAAATTGCTTTTTGGCCGGTTATATTTGCCAATTCGGTGAGTGCTGTTTCTACCATTTTTTTATCAGCAACAGCCTGACCAACTCCCTGGTTAATAACTATTTTATCAAGGCGTGGTACCTGCATAACTGATTTATAGCTAAATTCCTTCATTAATGCAGGAATAACTTCTTCCTTGTATTTAATTTTTAAATTGGGAACATAGTTCATTTCTTAATTTCCTCCCCTGATTTTTTTGAATATCGCACCAATTGATTTTTATCATTTAATCTGCGCCCTATTCTTGTTGCTTTTCCGGATACCGGGTCTACCAGGTTCAGATTTGAAATATGAACAGGTGCTTCCCTTTTAATTATACCTCCCTGAGAGACTTTAGCATTTGGTTTAGTGTGTTTTGATACCATATTAATGCCTTCAACAATTGCCCTTTCTTTGCTTACCAGCACTGTAAGTACCCTTCCCTGCCGGCCCTTATTGTTTCCCGCATTAACGATAACAGTATCGCCTTTTTTAATATGTAATTTCTTACCCATTTTTTAATCTGATTTATATTATAATACCTCAGGTGCCAGTGAAATAATCTTCATATAATTTTCACGAAGTTCTCTTGCAACAGGGCCAAAAATACGCGTTCCTCTAATTTCTTCAGCCTGGTTAAGCAAAACTACCGCATTGTCGTCGAACCTGATATAAGACCCATCAGCCCTGCGGACTTCCTTCCTGGTCCGTACCACTACTGCCTTGCTAACTGAGCCTTTCTTTACTTCACCTGACGGAAGTGCACTTTTTACGCTAACAACTATTTTATCACCTACAGTGGCGTACTTTTTACGAGTGCCTCCAAGAACTTTAATACATAAAACTTCTTTTGCACCGCTATTGTCAGCTACTGATAATCTGCTTTCCTGTTGTATCATGGTTACTTCACCTTTTCAATAATTTCAACTAGTCTCCAGTTTTTTGATTTGCTCAAAGGCCTGGTTTCCATAATAAGAACTTTATCACCTATATCACAGGTATTTTTCTCATCATGGGCATAATATTTAGATGTTTTATTTACAAATTTACCGTAAATAGGATGTTTAACTTTACGTTTTACTTCAATAATAATGGTTTTATCCATCTTATTACTAACTACTACGCCAGTTCTTTCTTTTCTTAAATTTCTATTTTCCATGTGTCAGTCAACTTTTCTTTGATTCATTTAATTGTCTGAAGCGTAATTCTGTAAGCAACCTGGCTATATCTTTTCGTGTATATTTAATTTTCATTGGGTTATCCATAGAAGATATAACATGGTTCAGTTTTATGCGAACCAAGGTATCTTTTTCGGCTGCTACCCTTTCCTGTATCTCCTTAGTTGTTAATTCTTTAATTTCAAGCATTTTCATTCGGACAATATTTTTAGTTTATCTTGAATAGTTTAAAGGTTCTATTATTATTGAGTATCTCTAAAAACCTCAAATTATTCAACAAAATCACGCCGTACTACAAACTTGGTTTTAATAGGAAGCTTTTGAGCTGCAAGGCGCAATGCTTCCCTGGCAACTTCAAAAGGTACACCTTCTGCCTCAATTATAATACGGCCGGGAGTTATAGGTGATACGAAACCTTCGGGTGCACCTTTACCTTTTCCCATTCGAACTTCTGCAGGTTTTTTAGTAATTGGCTTATCAGGGAAAATCCTGATCCATATCTGACCCTCACGTTTCATATGACGTGTAACTGCTTGTCTTGCTGCCTCAATCTGTCTGCCAGTTATCCAGGCATTCTCCAACCCCTTAATTCCAAAAGAGCCGAATGCAAGTTCATGTCCCCGTTGGGCCATACCTTTCATTTTACCCTTTTGCTGCCTTCTGTATTTTGTTTTTTTAGGTTGTAACATTTAATTGATAATTGATAATTGATAATTGATGATTGATATGATAATTATATATTAATACTTCTGCTCAATTTTTCCTTATTTTGTTGTAAAGGTTGTACTAGTATTCACTATGCACTATGCACTACTTCCCCTTCTTCTTAAAGCCTTGACGGTCATTCCGATCTCCCCTGTTTCCACGATCGCCACGTTCTCTGCGATCGCCACGTTCTCCACGGTCATTTCTGTCGTTGCGGTCACCAGTATTACGATCACCACCCTTTTGTTGTTTAGCTGACATTAAACCAACATTTGGCGAGAGGTCACGATGTCCATAGACTTCACCATTGCATATCCAAACCTTAATACCTATCTGGCCGACTTTAGTAAGTGCCTCACCAAGTGCATAATCAATATCTGCCCGAAAAGTATGAAGAGGTATACGTCCTTCCTTATACATTTCTGAACGTGCCATTTCAGCTCCTCCAAGACGTCCTGAAACAATAACTTTAATGCCTTCTGCTCCCATTCTGATTGTGGAAGCTATTGCCATCTTAATTGCCCGGCGATAGGAAATTTTTCCTTCAACCTGTCTGGCAATATTATTTGCAACAATAACTGCATCAAGTTCAGGTCGTTTTACCTCAAAAATATTTATTTGTACTTCTTTTTTAGTAATTTTCTTTAATTCTTCTTTCAGTTTGTCGACTTCCTGACCTCCTTTTCCTATAATAATACCCGGTCTGGCAGTATTTACAGTAACTGTAATAAGTTTAAGAGTACGTTCAATAATAATTTTGGAAACGCTGGCTTTTGCCAAACGAGCATTCAAATAATCACGTATCCTGGTATCTTCGACCAGTTTACTGGCAAAACTTTTACCACCATACCAATTAGAATCCCAACCTCTGATTATTCCCAGCCTGTTTGATATTGGATTAACTTTTTGTCCCATTCCTTATTATTTTGTTTGTGTTGTAATATTAGTTACACTGTCTAAAACCAGTGTAACATGATTTGATCTTTTTCTTATCCTGTAAGCCCTGCCCTGTGGAGCCGTTTTAAGACGCTTTGCCATAGTACCACAATCAACAAAAACTTCTTTAACTATTAAATTACTTTCTTCAACACGAAGGCCTTCATTTTTTACCTGCCAGTTTGCCAGGGCAGAAAGAAGTAATTTTTCAACATTTCCGGCAGCTTCCTTATTAGAATATTTTAAAATATCAAGTGCCCTGTTTACTTCAACACCGCGGATTAAATCCACAATATACCGCATCTTACGAGGTGATGAAGGGCAATTACGAAGCACTGCAAAAGATTTTATCTTTCTGGCTTCTTTTAATTTATTGGCAAATTCTGTTTTCCTAGCCCCCATATCTGTTAATTTTTCATTTTATTCCAGAAATTTTACTGTTTATCAGGCTTTTTTATTTCCTGAATGCCCCCTGAATGTTCTTGTTGGAGCAAATTCTCCAAACTTATGGCCAACCATATTTTCAGTAACATATACCGGAATAAACTTATTTCCGTTATGAACAGCAATTGTATGCCCTACAAAATCAGGTGAAATCATTGATCTCCTTGACCAGGTTTTTATTACCGATTTTTTTGCACCCTTATTTAAATCGAGTACCCTCTTTTCGAGTTTAAAATCAATAAAAGGCCCTTTTTTGAGTGATCGACTCATAATTAATTAATTATAGCTATTATTTTTTTCTTTTTTCTAATATATACTTATTTGAATCTTTTTTATGCGCCCTGGTCTTATACCCTTTAGCAGGTATCCCTTTTCTTGAACGGGGATGGCCTCCTGATGCACGCCCTTCTCCGCCACCCATCGGATGATCAACCGGATTCATTGCAACACCTCTGTTTCGGGGACGACGTCCTAACCAACGGCTTCGACCTGCCTTCCCGGACTTTTCAATAGCATGGTCAGGATTGGAAACTGATCCTATTGTAGCTTTACAAGTAGTTAGAACCATTCTGGTTTCACCTGAAGGCAATTTTAAAATTGCAAACTTCCCTTCACGTGATAATAACTGTGCATAAGAACCTGCACTTCTGGCTAACTGACCACCTTGTCCCGGTCGTAACTCTATGTTGTGTATTATTGTTCCTAATGGAATATCTGAAAGGAATAATGCGTTTCCAATTTCGGGTGCCACATCTTTTCCGGATAAAATAGACTGGCCTACCTTAATCCCATGAGGAGCGATAATGTATTTTTTTTCACCATCCTGATAAGTAACCAATGCTATTCTGCAAGTCCTGTTAGGATCATATTCAATTGTATTTACTTCTGCACTTATACCATCTTTATTCCTGAGAAAATCGATAAGGCGATACATCCTTTTATGTCCGCCACCTATATAACGCATAGTCATTTTCCCTGTATTGTTGCGCCCTCCGGAACTTTTTAACGGTGCCAGCAATGTTTTCTCCGCAACTGATGTTGTAATTTCCTCGAAAGAACTTATTATCTTATGTCGCTGACCCGGTGTTACCGGTTTTAATTTTCTTATTGCCATGATAATTATATATTGCTATAAAAATCAATTTTCTCACCTTCCTGTACAGTGATAATTGCTTTTTTAAAAGAATTTTTTTGACCCTTAATGACACCAGATTTGGTATTCCTGGATTTTATCTTGCCTGCATATGTAATTGTATTTACTGCAGCCACAGTTACACCATACATTTTTTCAATCGCACTTTTAATTTCAATTTTGTTAGCATGCTTATCAACAATAAACCCATAACGGTTAAGTTTATCTCCTAGAGCAGTAAGCTTCTCAGTTACAATGGGTTTGTATATAATTTCAGTAGCCATGATAATCCTTTATTGTTAGTCGTTTTGTTGTAAAGCGTTGATTGAACTTTCCATGAAGACTAAAACTGACGCATTAATAATGTCGTAAGTATTTAAATCTGTGATTGTTACAACTTTTTTACCCTCTAAATTACGAGATGACAAATATATAGTTTTATTTTGTTCAGATAAAATGTAAAGCAATTTTTTATCATTTAAATTCAAATTTTTATTAATCTGAACAAATTCCTTTGTTTTTGGAGTTTCAAATGAAAAATCTTCAAGAACCAAAACTTTATTGTCCTTAGCTTTATAACTCAAAGCTGATATTCGGGCAAGTTGCTTTAACTTTTTATTAAGTTTAAAGGAATAGTCTCTTGGCTGAGGTCCAAATACACGGCCTCCTCCAACAAATACAGGTGACTTTATACTACCTGCCCTGGCCCCACCGGTTCCCTTTTGTTTCTTTATTTTACGGGTACTGTAAGCTACTTCCCAACGTTCTTTTGATTTATGGGTTCCCTGACGCTTATTGGCCTGATGTTGTTTAACGTCAAGATAAATTGCATGGTCATTGGGTTCAATCCCGAAAATAGTTTCATCGAGAATTATTTTTCTTCCCGTTTCCTGTCCTGATTTATTTAAAACTGCTACTTCCATTAGTACTCAATAATTATATAGGTTCCTTTTGATCCCGGAACTGATCCTTTCACGAGGAGAAGATTATTTTCCGGCATAACTTTCATAACCTGGAGATTTTGAATTTTAACATTATCGCCACCAGTTCTTCCTGCCATACGTTGGCCTTTGAATACACGTGAAGGAAACGAAGATGCTCCGTTAGAACCAGGTGCACGTAGCCTGTCATGCTGTCCATGTGTCTGGCCCCCTACTCCGCTAAATCCATGTCGTGTTACAACACCTTGAAAACCTTGCCCTTTGGTAGTGCCAAACACATCAACATAGGCTTGCTCCTGTATTACATTCAGGGTTATAACATCTCCCAGTTTCACGTTGGCATCATCCCAGTCAAATTCAACCAGTTTCCGCTTTGGAGCAGTATTAGCTCTTTTGAAGTGCCCTAACATAGGTTTATTTGATGATTTTTCTTTCATATCATCAAAAGCCAGTTGAACTGCGCTGTACCCATCTTTTTCCATGGTCTTTACCTGTGTAACTACACATGGCCCGGCTTCAATTACAGTTACTGCTACATTTTTTCCTTCTTCGGAAAATATAGTAGTCATTCCAATTTTTTTACCAATAAATCCTGGCATAATTTCTATTTTTATCAATTATCAAACCTTAATCTCAACTTCCACGCCACTTGGTAACTCCAATTTCATAAGAGCATCAATTGTTTTTGGGGTAGAGCTGTAAATATCCATCAGTCGTTTATAAGACGACAATTGAAATTGTTCTCTTGATTTTTTATTCACGAATGGAGAACGTAACACCGTGAATACTCTTTTATGTGTAGGCAGTGGAATTGGCCCACTAACTACAGCGCCCGTCGATTTTACTGTCTTGACTATCTTTTCTGCCGATTTGTCTACCAGGTTATGATCGTAGGACTTAAGTTTTATTCTGATTTTCTGGCTCATTATTAATGATTGTTATATTAAATAACCTCTGCTTTTCCTCTTACTTTTGATATTACTTCTCTGGAGATGTTTTCAGGTACCTGCGCATAGTGCGAAAACTCCATTGTAGAAGTTGCACGGCCTGAAGTGATTGTACGCAATACTGTAACATAACCAAACTGTTCTGCTAATGGTACCTTAGCTTTAATCACCCTTGCCCCGGCTTTTGAATCCATACCTTCAATCTGACCGCGCCTCTTGTTAAAATCCCCTATCACATCTCCCATATATTCTTCAGGAGTAACAACTTCAACTGACATTATTGGCTCAAGCAATACCGGTTTTGCTTTTGGACATGCATCACGGAATGCCTGTTTAGCGCAAATTTCAAATGAAAGTGAATCTGAATCCACAGCATGATAGGAACCATCCAGCAATTCAACTTTCATGCTATCTACAGGATAACCTGCAAGTACTCCATTTTGAAGTGCTTCTTTAAATCCTTTTTCAACTGCAGGAATATATTCTTTTGGTACATTGCCGCCCTTTACAAGATCGATGAATTGAAGACCTGTAATTCCTTCATCGGCAGGACCAATTCTAACAATAATATCTGCAAACTTACCACGTCCGCCACTTTGTTTCTTAAATAATTCACGATGCTGAACCACTTTTGTAATACATTCTTTGTAAGCTACCTGAGGTGCACCCTGGTTACATTCAACCTTAAACTCACGTCGAAGGCGATCAATAATAATTTCAAGATGCAGTTCTCCCATACCGCTTATAACACATTGTCCGCTATCCGGATCTGTTTTTACCTGGAAAGTAGGATCTTCTTCAGAAAGTTTACCAAGAGCAACACCTAATTTGTCAACATCTGCCTGAGTTTTCGGCTCTACTGCCACACCAATAACCGGTGTGGGAAATGTCATCGCTTCAAGTATTATTGGTTTATCAGGATCGCACATTGTATCTCCTGTGCGAAGTTCTTTTATTCCGACAACAGCGCAAATATCACCGGCACCACAACTATCTACCGGATTTTGTTTGTTCGCATGCATCTGGAACAGACGGGAAATACGCTCTTTTTTACCCGTTCTGGCATTCAAAAGGTACGAACCCGCATCCAGTTTACCGGAATATATCCGGAGAAATGCCAACCTGCCAACATATGGATCAGTTGCTATTTTAAATGCCAAAGCACATATTGGATCTTTATCATCTGGTTTACGCTCTACCTCATGACCTGTGTTTGGATTTATGCCAATCACTTTTCCTTTATCCAGAGGACTTGGCAAATAATTACAAATAGCGTCAAGAAGACTCTGTACTCCTTTATTTTTAAAAGCTGAACCACACATTACAGGTACAACTGCCATTTCAATTGCAGCCTTACGAACAGCACTGCGAATCTCATCAGAAGTAATGGATGCATGGTTATCAAAAAATTTTTCAAGCAATGAATCACTGGTTTCAGCAATAGCCTCAATCATCTTATTTCTCCATTCGGTAGCCTCTTCAATCATTTCTGACGGAACATCGGCCACCTCGAATATAGACCCAAATTTAGCATCGTCCTTCCAAATTATTGATTTAAATTCAATAAGGTCGATCACCCCAATAAATTTTTCTTCAGAACCAATCGGAATTTGTATAGGCACAGGATTTGATCCCAGTTTTTCCTTAATTTCATTTACTACCATGAAAAAATCGGCACCTGAACGATCCATTTTATTTACAAAGGCTAAACGTGGTACTTTATATTTATCGGCCTGTCTCCAAACAGTTTCACTTTGGGGTTCAACACCACCAACTGCACAAAACAAGGCTACAGCTCCATCCAGTACACGTAGAGAACGTTCGACTTCTACTGTAAAGTCAACGTGACCCGGAGTATCAATTATATTTATTTTATATTCATCATTATTATATTTCCAAAAAGTGGTAGTTGCAGCAGAAGTAATTGTAATACCTCTTTCCTGTTCCTGAACCATCCAGTCCATAGTTGCAGTACCATCATGTACTTCACCAATTTTATAATTGACCCCGGTATAAAATAAGATACGCTCCGATGTGGTAGTTTTGCCTGCATCGATATGCGCCATAATGCCAATATTCCTTTGCTTATTTAAATCCCTGCCCATTATAAACCCTTACAATTATTTTTAAAAATTGGTTGTTAGTTGCTGGTTGTTAGTTGTTAGTGTTTTATACAATCCCTAAAACCATGTTTTCGTACCCTGAGCTAAGTCGAAGGGTACAACCTCTAAAACCTTTACAACTCTATGCACTAAAACCTGAAATGTGCAAAAGCCTTATTAGCCTCAGCCATTTTATGCATGTCTTCTTTTCTTTTAAAAGCGCTTCCTTCTTCGTTGAAGGCTGCTAATATTTCAGAAGCCAGTTTATCACTCATTGATTTGCCGCTGCGTTTACGGGCATAGAGGATAAGGTTTTTAATACTTAGTGACACCTTACGGTCCGGTCGAACCTCCACTGGTACCTGGAATGTCGCACCACCTACCCGGCGACTTTTTACTTCAACCATAGGGGTAATATTTTCCAAAGCCTTTTTCCAAACCTCCAGTGGTGATTTATCCGAATCCTTTAACCTGCTTTTGACAATATCCATAGCTTCATAAAAAACACTATAGGATATGCTTTTTTTCCCACTGTACATAAGATTATTTACAAATCTTGTTACCAGAGCATCATTATATCGAGGATCTGGTAGGATTATTCTTTTTTTTGGTTTTGATTTACGCATAGTATTTTGTTATTTCTTAACCTTTTGCCGGTGTTGCTCCTTTTCCTGCTGCTCCTCCTTTAGGACGCTTCGCCCCATATTTGGATCTTCCTTGTTTACGCCCTTCGACTCCTGATGCATCAAGAGCACCGCGTATAAGATGATACCGTACGCCTGGAAGGTCCTTCACCCTTCCACCCCTGATTAATACAATTGAGTGTTCCTGAAGGTTATGACCTTCGCCGGGAATATATGCATTTACTTCTTTTCCATTTGTGAGCCTTACCCTTGCAACTTTGCGCATGGCTGAATTAGGCTTTTTAGGCGTAGTTGTGTATACCCGGACGCATACCCCGCGTCTTTGAGGACATGAATCCAGTGCAGGCGCTTTACTTTTATCAATTAATTTAGCTCTTCCTTTTCTAACTAATTGTTGAATTGTAGGCATATTGACAATATATGTTTAATTAAAAATCTATTTTTAAAATTGGTTCGCAAAGGTATTTTTTATTTTCTTTAAAAACAATGACTTTTTAATGCTATTATTCAATTTTTTTATAAATCAATGACGATATTCCTTGAAACACTATATTATCCTAATGCATCCCATGTTATAAAAAAAGAGCACAAAGCTAATATAATTCATTGGAAGTCGAAAATATTTATTGAGTAATATTGCTACTATAAAATAATTATTACTTTTGGTCGACTTCTTAATATTAAACTAACATACTGCTTATTTATAATTAACTTAAACTATCACGTATGAAATCTTATACTACTGACCAGATTAGAAATTTTGCACTATTGGGGAATTCAGGATCAGGAAAAACTACCCTCGCCGAAACATTGCTTTTTGAAGGAAAGATAATTGACCGGCGGGGGGAAATTGAAAACAAAAACACGGTTTCGGATTATACCGATATAGAACATGAACATAACTCTTCAGTATTCTCTACAGTTATGTATACCGAGTTTAATGATCATAAACTTAATTTTATTGACTGTCCCGGATCTGATGACTATTCAAACGGACTCATCGCTGCACTTACAGTATCAGACACAACCGTCATGTTATTAAATGCACAAAATGGCATTGAAGTCGGGACTGAAATTCAGAACCGTTATCGGGAACAAGCAGAAAAAGGAATGATTATAGTAGTTAACCAACTTGACCACGATAAAGCTAATTACGATAAAACAATTGAACTGGCTAAAGAACGTATAAGTAAAAACGTCACTGTGGTTCAATATCCCGTTAATGAAGGAACAGGATTTAATTCAGTGATAGATGTACTTATAATGAAACAATTTAAATTTTCAGATAACGGTAAAGTTGAAATTAATGACATCCCTGATAATTTAAAAGACCACACCGAAAAGTTACGGGCGGAACTCATTGAAAAAGCTGCTGAAAATGATGATAGCTTAATGGAAATATTTTTCGATAAAGGCTCTCTTGATGAAGATCAAATACGCAAAGGTATTTTAATGGGGCTTGTTAATCATTCCATCGTACCTGTAATGTGTATTTCCGCCAAAAAGAATTTCGGAGTTTCAAGGTTAATGGAGTTCCTTACTCTTGTACTGCCTTCTCCGTCTGATATGCCTGTTCCTAAAGATGCTGCGGACACTCCGGTAAAATGTAATCCAAAAGGAACTGCCTCAGCTTTTGTTTTCAAATCTTCAATTGAACAGCATATAGGAGAAATAAACTATTTCAAAGTTATGTCCGGCGAGTTTACCGAAGGAATGGATGTGTTGAACACTTCTACCCAGGCAAAAGAACGTTTAAGCCAACTTTTTGTAGTTGCAGGGAAAATCCGGAATAAAGTCCCCAGCCTTGTTGCTGGTGACATTGGAGCAACTGTTAAATTAAAAGGAACCAAAACAAATCAAACGCTTACCTCACCAGGTTCTTCAATTTCGTTTAACAAAATACCTTTTCCTGAACCAAAATACCGTGTTGCTATAAAGGCAATAAACGAAGCAGACGAAGAAAAACTTGGCGAAGCCCTCGGAAGGATAAGCCTTGAAGACCCAACAATAATAGTAGAATATTCCAAGGAACTTAAGCAGACAATATTGCACGGTCAGGGGGAATACCATATCAATACCGTAAAATGGTTCCTCGATCATGTTTATAAAATTGCGAGTGAATTTATTCCTCCCCGTATACCATATCGTGAAACGATAACCAAAACAGCCCAGGCCGATTACCGTCATAAAAAACAATCGGGAGGTGCCGGTCAGTTTGGTGAAGTCCATCTTATTATTGAACCTTATATTGAAGGAACACCTGAACCAAATATGTTCAAAGTGAATGGAAAGGAAATAAAAGTGAGTATCCGCGACAAAGATGAACAAAACCTTCCCTGGGGAGGCAAGTTAATTTTCTATAATTGCATTGTCGGAGGAAGCATAGACACCCGATTTTTACCTGCCATATTAAAAGGAATAATGGAAAAAATGGAGGAAGGTCCCCTTACCGGTTCGTATGCACGTGATATAAAAGTTTATGTATATGATGGTAAGATGCATCCTGTCGACTCCAACGAAATTTCTTTCAGGCTTGCCGGCCGTAACGCTTTTCGCGAGGCTTTCAAAAATGCAGGGCCTAAAATTATGGAGCCGGTATATAATGTGGATGTTTGGGTACCGGCCGATCGTATGGGAGATGTAATGGGCGACCTGCAAACACGCAGGGCGTTAGTTCAGGGCATGAGCAGTGAAAGAGGATTCGAGAAAATTTCTGCTAAAGTTCCTTTGGCAGAAATGAATAAATACTCTACCTCTCTGAGTTCGCTCTCTCAGGGACGTGCTATTTACTCTATGAAGTTTGCAGAATACACTCAGGTCCCCGGCGACTTGCAAAATGAACTTCTAAAGAATTACGAAGCGCAGAATAAAGAGGAATAGTGCATAGTGCTTAGTGCTTAGTGCTTAGACGTTGTCTGATAGTTGCTTGTTGTCAGGAACAGGACAAAAAGGATGTGAAAATGGACGTGGGACGCGAAAATGGGACGTGGGATATTATTGCTTTATAATTTTTTTTGTAAGTATACCATTTTCAGGCGCAACAATTTTAACAATATAAATACCTGTTGCAAATGAACTCATGTCAATTTGTGTGACTGTATTTGTTATCAAAGAAGAATATACCTCAGTTCCATTTATATAATATATTAAAATAGAGGATTTTGATGTTGGATTATATAATAATATTGTCAAATTATCTGTTACCGGATTTGGATTTAATACAATATTACTATTTGAAAAAAATCCGGTTTGGGTAACATGATTAGATTCAATCCAGTAAAAAAAACACCTCATCTACATCTTCTCCTCAGGGAGAAGACTTTAATTCCGTTTAATTGCGAAATCCAATTGGCGGAATTACTCCCCTCTCCTTGAGGAGAGGGGTAAGGGGGTGAGGTGATTGATAGAATATTGTTTTATATAAATTTTACTCCATTTTTTAGGTAGAAAGACGCCGTCTTCTGCCTTCTTTCATCTTTTATCTGTCCTCTGCCTTCTGTTTTCCGCCATCTTTACCAGGTTTTATGTCCTGGCTCTTGGTTCTTGGTTCTTGGCTCTGATTTCTCACTTTTTCTTATCCGTATCAGGAATATATCTGGCCAGGAAATTAGTCTCCGAAGCATTCCATTCATTAATTGCCGATGTACGCTGTTTATTAAGGCCATTGTTAACAGAATTATATTTCTTTACTGCAACATTAAGTTCTTTTATAGACGCATTATACTGATCAACTTCATCCTTGCTCCTTAACACCGGATCCTTTGAACCAACAGTTTTATGAAGTTTTTCAAAATTTTCATTTTTCATTAAATAATCAATCTGGATACCTATTTTATCGCTGGCTTCCATTTTGTAAAACACAAGAGCATGACGACAAGCCGAAATAAGAGATCGGTCGTTTTGAAAAGGTTTAACAGTATCAAGTTTTGCAAGTCCTTCGGTAGAAACACTTATTAATGCATTCCTGTTTTGTTCGGCACTGCTAAAATCCTTATTATTCAATGCATTAATAATATATATCTCTTGTTTAAATGCCTTGAAAAAAATCAGATAAACAATATTGTAATGATCAAAAACCTTATTTACTTTTTCAATTTCCAATGAAATCTTGTCTTCTCTTTCTGATAAAAGTACTCCATGTTTAAGCGCAAAGGATTTATACAACCGATCAATTGCCTCACCTGCAATATGGATCTTTTCATTTGCTTTTGAATAGGCATTCAAATAAGCTTCCATTTTATCATATGACTCCTCGGCAATCTCTTCCATATTTAAGATTTTTTCAAAGTCATTATTAAGTACATAATATTGCAATTTTAAAAAGGAAACTAAAGAATCCCTTAAGGAACAATCATTATCAAGACATTGCATGCCTGCTATTTTATCCCTCGTAACAGCTACAGCTTTAATCAAATCCTTGCGGCGGTATTCAACTTTTCTTGCACTTTTATCATGAGCAACCGAGCTGGTAAAACTCAAAAAGCGTTTTGAAATTTGTGCTTCATATCTAGAAATAGTAGAAAAATATGTATATGCTTCCTTATTACTTTGAGCAAAAAGGCAATTACATAATGAAAATGTAAATAAACTAATAAATAATATATGCCTCATAGTATCTGTATTTAATAACATCCTGTATACCAACCTGCAACCAATAACTTGTAACCTGCAGCCAACAACTAACAACTATTTACTTTTTACACCAACCATATCCCCGATTACATTAAACGCCTCCTCAACATTCATATCCTTTTGTGCAGTATTAAAAAAAGAAACGTCTTCATCAGTTTGAATTACCTTTAGTGTATTATTAAAATTTACCGGACATGCCTTAAAATCTGTGTTGTCCTTTTCAAAAACTTTCTCAAGTATATTAATAATTTCTTTCTTTTTAGTATAGTAAGATAAAAATTCATTCAAATTAAGTGGTAAATTTTTACTTTCTTCAATAAAAATCTTCATAGAATCGCAAATATTCTGAATTTTGATAAATGATTGGCTCTTAGCAAGGCGAGCCAGGCTCATAATTTTTAATCCTTCTTTTGGCAAGCCTGGCAGGGGTATAAAGTTCGATTTTTTTATACTATCAGTTGATAGAGCGTGCTTTTCGTTTATTTCACCATCAATCACCTGACTTTCAATATCAGGAAGATTAATGTCCGGATGCAATCCTACTCTTTGATTACTCTTACCCGTAATTCTATATACCTTTTCGATTGTAAGTTTTACAAAACCATTAACATTTTTAGTATTTTCCGGGTTTGTGTCGCATGGAATAATAACCTGTCCGGTAGCTTTACCATATGTATTATTGCCAATTATTACAGCCCTGTTATAATCCTGTAAGGCAGAAGCAACTATTTCCGAAGCTGAAGCGCTTTGCCTGTTAACCAAAACAATTAATGGCCCGCTATATGCTGTACCTCTATTATAATCCTTTAATACTGCAGGCTTTTGATTTTTTTCCTTCGTAATACAAATTGGTCCGTAATCAATAAATAAACCTGACAAATCGATCGCTTCATGAATTGAACCACCTCCATTATCACGAAGGTCCAGAATTATTCCGCTAATATTTTCTTTTTGCAGCTTTATGCATTCTTTGGCCACATCATTAGCACATCCCAAATGAGTATTGTCTTCAAATTGAGTGTAAAAAGAAGGTAGAGAAATATAACCTACTTTTATCCTGCCATTTAATATGCAACTTCTAACCTTATTGTACTCCTGCTCTAAAACTGTCTTTGTTAATTCTACCGATTTAACTGTCCCATCGGATTTACGGATAAAAAACTCTATCCTTTTATTCACCGGAGATGCTAAATAAGAATTTGTTTCTTCCAAATCAATGGAATCAATATCTATTTTTTGTTGGTGTGCTATTCTAAATCCGATAATAACATCACCTTTTCGGATAGCATTTGATTTCCAGGCGGCACCACCCGGCAGTAATCCGCTAATAACCAATTCGTCGTATTGATTTATGTCCAGCTGCAAACCGAAAGATAATTTCTCCGGTTCCAGATCCGACTCAAACATTTTTTTTTCAAAAGCTGACATATAATTACTATGTGCATCAGCAGTTGAAGCAATTGAATTTAAAAAAGACTCAAACAGGTAATTATCAATAGAATTTGGTTGGTTTAATCTTTTAACAATCTTTCTGGATTCTAGTTTAAGTACTTTTTTTCTGCAGGTTTCTTCCAAAACCGAATAATTTTTCATATTAACACTATCCCTTGCATTTGATATCTGGTTCAGTACTTTATAAGTAAGCCATTCCCTGACTCTTTTTGTGTACCCTCCATTTTTAATTGATCCGTAAAACCCTTCGGTGGAATAATAATCATTGCCAATTAATTCCAAAGGTTTCTTAAGTAAACTGTTTATTAATGAATCAAAAACCCAAAGCCTTTTAATGTAAACGGACCTGGTCAGATTAAAAAAATTCCATGATTTTTCGTTAAGCCCATTTATTACTGAATATTTTTTAGTATTTAACACATCGTAATCTTCCTTTGAAAAATAAATCCTGTTAGGATCCAATGTCATAATAAATTCATTAAATACATCCGATGAAAAAGCTGAATCTAAAACTGGTGGATTAACATGAAATTTTTCAATAACCCTTAATAATTTTATCGCCTCAATACGGCAAGTTTCATTGGATTGACCCTGAATGTCCTGTATTACTGAGAGACATACAATGAATATGCAAAATAATTTACGCATTAATCTTTATTGTTATTTAGTTGTAAGTCGTAAGTAATACGAAAGGTATGATGATTAAGTTTATAAAGTTTATAGTTTATGCGTTACATGTTGCAGGTTACAGGTTGCAGGTGATGAGGCGATGAGGTGATGAGGTGATGAAGTGATGAAGTGATTTACCATTTTCAAATTTGCACATTTTCAAATTATTTCCACGTCCTTTTTCACGTCCCACGTCCTTTTCACTTCATCACTTCATCACCTAGTTACTGTTCCGAAACAACGTATCCTTTTCTTCTTTAGTCAATTTATCATATCCGCTTTTTGATATTTTGTCCAAAATACGATCTATTTCTTTCTGGTTCAAAAGCTTTGATTTATTATATTCAAAATCATTTAACGGTCGTTTATGCGCAACCTTTAAGTTCCTTCGTTTAAACAGCATTAAAAATGAATCAAGCAAACGGGTAAAACCTGATAAGAAATCTTTGCCCCGTTTGTAATTTGCAGCCCATAAATACCCAAGCAATGCTCCGCCCAAATGTGCAAGGTTTCCTCCTGCGTTGCTTGATGCAATTAGTATTACATATAATAAAATTGAAAAAATGCCAATATATATTAATTTAACTTCCCCTATAAACAGCAAATTTACCCTGAAATTTGGCGCATAAAAAGCAACTGAAATCATTATAGCTATTATGGAAGCCGATGCACCCATTAAAATTGCCGGAGCGAATACTGCCGGGAAAAGGTTATAAACTGCAAAATATGTTAATCCACCTATTATACCACCTAATATATAAATACTTACTAATTTTTTTTGATCAAAGTAAATCAGGAATATTTTACCAAACCAATAAAGGTTTAATATGTTGAATATAAAATGGAAAAAATCCTCATGGTAAAACATATAGGTTATAACCGTCCATGGCTTTGATAATAACAATACAGGCAATGAAGGCATTGACATCCAATATGTAATTGGAAAGTCGGCAACATGGTTTGAAAACATAAAAATTATGAAGACCAACCGAAATAATATAAATATTGCGCTATTTATAAAAATCAGTTTAACCAGAGAATTTCCGGTACGATAGGTATCCTTAAGTTCGTCAACAATTCCCATAAATAATTGATTATTGTTTATTGATGACTATTAAAGAAATCAAAAATCAGAAGTCAGAAGTCAGAAAACAGATATGACACTTTTGGAAATAAATTATAATTTTAAAATTTTGCTATATCAAAAAATCTGTCATCTGCCATCTGCCATCTGTCATCTGCCTTCTGCCTTCTGCCTTCTGCCTTCTGCCCTCTGTCTTCAATAAAACGTAGTCCTCTTAGTATTCCAGTACTTAATAAGTATAAACCCGAACAACATGCCTCCCAAATGGGCAAAATGAGCGATATTGCTTGCAGTTTGAGTTATTCCGCTAAATAATTCGATTAATCCGTATCCAATTACAACATATTTGGCTTTAATTGGAATAGGAATAAAGAATAAATATAAAGGCGTATTCGGAAACAGCATGGCAAAACCCAATAATATGCCGAATATAGCACCGGAGGCTCCAATAGTCGGTGTACTGATCAAACTCATGTACCCTTGTTGTAAATTTTCAACAGCTATCCTTGCAAACTCCTGATTACCCATATTTGATTGCCAGCTATTTATAAAATCAATGTTTGCCACATACGCTGAACTAAAATACTTCTGGACAATACTGCCATATAAATCCGGTGAAGGTGTATTTGCAAATGCGGTAATAGCAGATTCAATGGCTGAATAGCTGAGATAATTGACAAATGTGTAAAAAAGTGCTGCACCAACTCCTGTTACCATATAGTACACGAAAAAACGCCGGCCGCCCCAAACTCCTTCCAACACCCTGCCGAACATCCATAATCCAAACATGTTGAAAAAAATATGAGTAATTCCCCCATGCATGAATATGTGCGTTACAAATTGCCACCAATGAAAATAATCTGATTTAAAATAATGTAATGCAAAAAGATTTTCAATTTCATCTACATTATTTCTAAACAATACAAAGGTTAAAAAAAAGACAAGTATGTTAATATACAATAAATTCTTAACAACTGGTGGAGTGTCTGTTAATCCGCTTGTTCCAAAATTACTCATCTATATTATATTTAAAATCTATGTTCTATCTCTTCAAGATTTATAATGCTGATTATTAATTTACCCGACGGAGAATAATTTGGCGTTTCACAGGCAAACAAATGATCAACCAAATCTTTCATTTCTTCAGGTTTAAGAATTGTACCATAAGGTACTGCACCGGCTATGGCCATTTCTTTTGCAATTTTTTCCCTTCGTCCGGTCTCAATATCAAGTGTCTCATTTGTGAAAGATGCAATAATATGATGAAGCAACCTTTCAGGATCACGTAAATCAATATCGGCAGGGTAACCATTTATTGCAATTTGAGTTTCGTTTACAAACTCTATTTCGAAACCAAGGGCACGAATATCGTCAAAAATTTCCATTAGACAATTGATTTCATTTAAAGTAAAATCTACTTTTTTCGGAAATAAACTTTTTTGAGTAACCCCATGGCTATTATTAATTATTGCAATAAAATGTTCAAACAGTATTCTTTCATGTGCCCTTTTCTGGTCTATCATCATTAACCCAGACTTAACGTTTGTAACAATATATTTGTTTTTTAACTGAAAAGTAAATGACGATATTTTTACCTCATCTTCACTTATCAAAGTCTGATTATCAATTTCAGTGTCTGCTTTATTAATTTTGTTTCCACTATATAATGTCTCCCAATTGTCCGGAATTGAAACTTTTTCGTATTCCAATCTATAATTATCCTGATTTGAAGAAGGTTGTTCAAAAGGATTGTAATATGGGTTAACATTTATCACAGGCATCCTGATTTCATCTGTTTTGCGTAATACGGGTATATCAACTGATGTATCAATATTGAAATCAATTGATGGTGTAATATTCGATCTGCCAAGGCTTTCCTTTAATGAAGCAACCAATATCTGAAATATACTCTGTTCATCTTCGAATTTGATTTCTGTTTTCGTAGGATGAATATTAATATCGATAGACTCAGGATCGGTTTCAAAATAAATAAAATACGATGGCATGGCATCAGGAGGCAACAAATGTTCATATGCCTTCATAACCGCTTTATGAAGAAACGGATGTCTTATAAATCTTTGGTTAACGAAAAAAAATTGTTCTCCCGATGATTTTTTAGCAGTTTCCGGTTTGCCAATAAGGCCGGAAATTTTAACTATTGAAGTGTCAGCATTTATAGGCACAAGGTACTGATTGATACTTTTCCCGAAAACATTACAGATTCGCTGCCTGAAATTACTTTTAGATAAATTGTAGATTTCAATATTATTGTGATGCAAAGTGAATTCTATTTCAGGATGGGTGAGAACAACCCTGAAAAATTCTGTTATTACATGTTTTATCTCTGTAGAATCGGTTTTAAGAAATTTTCTTCGTGCCGGAGTATTGAAAAACAAATTCCTAACCTGAAATGTACTTCCATTTATACAATTCACCTGCTCCTGCATGGTAACTCTGCTTGCTGCAATATCAATGCTGGTCCCAAGTTCATCTTCCACCCTTTTTGACCGGAGTTTCACTTCGGCTATTGCAGCTATGGAAGCCAGGGCCTCACCTCTGAAACCCATTGTCCGGATAGCAAACAAGTCCTTAGCTTCACTGATTTTTGATGTAGCATGACGTTCAAATGCCATCCGTCCATCGGTTGGCGACATTCCGCATCCGTTATCGGTAATCTGAATTAAAGTCCTCCCTGCATCCTTAAGTAAAATCCCTATGGATGTGGCTCCGGAATCGATTGAATTTTCTACCAATTCCTTTACTACTGACGCCGGTCGCTGTATAACTTCACCTGCAGCAATTTGATTTGCTACAGAATCCGGAAGCAATTTAATGATATCGGCCATGAAATTCTGCTTTATTAATCAGAGAGCAAGTAATTCTAATAATTTGTTGTTAGTTGCTGGTTGTTAGTTGTTAGTTGTTGGTTGTTGGTTGATAATAAATTTTGTTTATTAAGTTTATAAAAGTTTATAAGGTTTATAAAAGTTTATAAAGTTTATAAGAATTCCATAAACCTTATAAACCAAAAACACATTATAACATCACCTTTCTATGATCATTTAATTATTTTCATAGTATACATCAAAGTTACTATAATTTTTTAACCGGTAAATATTGAGTACTTTCTTTGAGAAAATTTTGATAAAAAATCTGTAACCTTGTAAAAATATTAGAAATTTATATGCTCGAAAAGATAAAAAACAACTTCGATGAAGCCCGAAAGGTACTGGATCAATTTACAGGTAACGCCAAAAATTGGCTGGCATTGGAAAAAGCCGGCAAATTAATGGTTCAGGCAATTAATGATGGACATCTTATTTTTTCATGTGGTAATGGCGGATCAATGTGCGATGCTATGCATTTCGCTGAAGAACTTTCCGGCCGGTTTCGCCTGGATCGCAGGGCACTGCCTGCCATTGCCATAAGTGATCCTTCTCATATGAGTTGTGTGGCCAACGATTATGGATTCGACTTTGTTTTTTCCCGTTTCCTCGAAGCCACTGCGAAAATGGACGACGTACTGCTTGCCATAAGCACCAGCGGTAATTCCGTAAACGTTATAAATGCTGCAAAAACAGCTAAAACAAAAGGAATGAAAATTGTTGCACTTACCGGAAAAAATGGAGGTGAACTGGCTTCATTATGCGATGTGGAACTTCGTATCCCAAACACTGAGTTTGCTGACAGGGTGCAGGAAATGCATATTAAAATAATTCATTCGCTTATACATTATATTGAACTCTCTCTTAGTAATGAAATATAAAGTGATGAGGTGATGAGGTGATGAAGTGATGAAGTGATGAAATTAATAAGAAGACAGAGAACAGAAAACTGCCGTGCATTTTATTATAAATCAAGCGTTATCAATATGTTTTCTTTAACTTTATCAATCAAATCCTTTGGTAAATCACCATATTTTTTAATTAAACATTTCAAATTGTTAAATTTACACAATCTGTCATTTCAAAGTCCTTAAGAATTTTTAACGATTCTTTTTTAATTAATTTTGACTCGCTTTTAAGACGTTTTTCAAAATCTTTTTAATGATATATTTTGATCAAAAAGCAATCTCATTATGATGCAAATTGTAATTTATGTTCTTTATCAGCGGCATATGCTAAACAGGCTTTTATATCATCATTTGATAATTCCGGAAAATCCGAAATTATCTCGTTAAAAGTCATTCCAGCAACTAACCAACCTAATACATCATAAACTGTAATCCTTGTATCCCTTACGTAAGGTTTTCCAAATCGTTTGTTTGGATTCCGTTTTATAATTGACTTATAATTAATCATATTGCTATTTTTAACTTTACAAAGTTAGTTAAAACTGAATTCATTAACAATTACGATTACATTTTAGAGTTGCGATTGTCTTTGCATGAAGCCATACTATTAATTAATCATAAAGGCAAATATTTCAATAAGTTAAAATGAGGTGAGTATAATTAATTTGTCATTAAATCTTTTCAGCTATCATCTGACTTAACCCTGATTTAAACTCTGTTCTTGAAATATTTTTAAATCCTGCACTGTCTAACATTTCTGATACTTCCTGCTCGGTAAAACAATCTCCTGCCTCTGTTCCAACCAGCATATTAATTGCAAAAATTGCCCCTGCTACCGGCTGTGTCCTGTCATTGTTCATTATCCAATCCTGAATAACAATTTTGCCATTCTTATTCAATGATTTAAAACATTTTTTAATTAAATTCTTATTTACATCAAACGAATTGCTATGAATAATTGCAGACAAAAAAACCAAATCAAATCCTACCGGCAAACTGTCTGTTGTGTAATCTCCAGTATACATTTTTATTTTATTTGTAAAGCCTTCCTTATCAATAAATTTTTTTGTTATAGGTAAAACTTTAGGCAAATCAAATACTGTTGCTTCTATTTCTGGTTTTTTAGTTATAAATTCCATTGAATAGGCACCGGAACCTCCGCCAATATCTAAAACAGATTTTACCCCCGACAAATCAATATTTTGCAACTGTTGCGGAGACTGTTTCCTTGCCCTGTCGTGCATAGCATTGATAAAAGAAAAAAGCCATTCTTCCCCTCTTTCATTAATTTCTGTCGGATTTGCTGATATGCCGGTTTTAATAACTTTTGTAAGGTTACTCCATGTATTCCATAAATGGTTTGTATGCATCAGGCCACCCATATATTCCGAACCATTTTTTGACAGATAAGCGCAGCTATCCGGGGTATTAAAGAATAACTGGTTTTTCTTTGTTAAAAAACCTATAGATACCAGGGCATTCAACAAACGTTCACAAGCATTTGCATCCAAATTCAGTTTATTTGCAATTTGTTTTGCAGTTGTACCTGTTTCATCAATACTTGTGAAGATATCAAGTTCAAAACCACTTAACAGTATCCTGCTTTTTTGATAAGCGACGGCAAGTTCTCTTATTGTATCTGCGTTCATAATCTTAAAATTTAATAAAATTTATACCTGATAAAAACTTGTCCCTTTACTTTTATTATTTGGGTGGGAACCAGGAAAGTAAATAAAATAAAGTTTTTCATAGGTTATTAATAAAATAATTTATATAATTATTCCAGTAAATCAACTACTTTAAATTATACCCGGGTAGTAAATATTAATGCTTTAAATTAAATAATTTATCTTATTAATAATGAATTTCCTGATGAAAAATGTAATATCAGCGATTATATTCATATTCCTGACAAGTGAAATATTTCAACACAATAATGAAATAGTTTTTATTGAAAACCAAAGCATAAGAATAGGAATTTTACCTTCTGTCGGGGGCCGTATTGTTTCAATGTCATTTAACGGAGGGGCAAATATTTTATTAAGCGATTCATCTAAATGGATTGAACCAAATGAAAAAAGAATCCAGCCTGATCCATTTCAGGATTTTAAAACTTATAACGGTAATATTGTTTGGGTAGGCCCTCAGGATGAATGGTGGTCGCACCAATCAGCCAATAACTTGCGAAAATCCCAAAAAGCTGATTGGCCCCCTGATCCATATCTGGAATATGGCAATTTTATAATAACATCACAAACTTTAAACAGTATAGAGATGACAGGGCCAGAGAGTCCTGTATCAGGTATTCAACTTTATAAAAAAATTAAAATCGATGAAAAAGGCGAAACAATGTTCCGGGTTATTGCCAAAAATATAAGAAAAGAAGATGTTTCATGGGATTTATGGTTATTGACGCGTTTACCGGCAAAATCAGTTTGTTTTATACCAATTGAGAAAGAATCAGACTATCGGGTTGAGTGTCACGGGAACAAACATTCAGAAGTTTTACAAACAGATACCTCATTAGGGTACTTTTCTTTTGTACCGGCAATGCCGGATTCAGGAAAATTTAACAGACAAGGTAAAGCCTTCATTTATCCTAAATTACCTTTTATTGCAGCTTTTACCAAAGGGTTTCTTATGGTCATACGTTTTAATAAATATGAAAAAAAATCTGTTCATCCAAAACAAGGTTTGGTGGAAATCTACAATGATGTAAATAGATCGGCAGATGGAGGACTACTTGAATTAGAATACCATTCTGCCTATCTTACGCTTAAACCCGGGGAAACTATGGAAACATGGGAGACTTGGCAGGTAATTCCATATGATGGATTGGATGGCCGGAAAGCACGGATAGTCTTTATCAAAAAAAATATATTATGAAAAAGGAAAACTCACGCAGGGATTTTATAAAAAAAGTTGGTTTAACAGCCACTGCAATAACAATCGGAGGTGCTCTCCCGGGAATGAGTCCCCGAAGTTACAGGAAGATTATAGGTGCAAATGACCGCGTCAGGATAGCTGTGATGGGGGTTAACAGCAGAGGCATTGATCATTCAATGAATTATTCAAAATTGCCCAATGTTGAAATCGTTTATATTTGTGATGTGGAGGATGGTGCTATTAATAAATGTATCAATGCATTAAAATCAGTTAATGTAGTACCTGGCATAGAAAAAGATATCCGGAAATTATTGGAAAAAAAGGATTTTGATGCTTTAAGTATTGCTGCACCCGATCATTGGCATGCTTCCGCAGCCCTCCTTGGCATGGCCAATGGCAAACATGTTTATGTTGAAAAACCATGCGGCCATAACCCATATGAAAGTGAACTGCTAATCCAGGCAGTAAATCGTTACCATAAAATATTGGAGGTGGGCAGCCAGCGCCGTTCGTTTCAATTTTTAATACAAGCATCAAAAGAAGTAAAAGAAGGTATTATCGGCAATGCCTATTTCGCCAGGTCATGGTATACCAATAACCGTAAATCCATAGGTATTGGCAAAAAAGTACCAGTTCCCCCAACACTTGATTTTGAATTATGGCAGGGTCCAGCCCCCCGTAAAGATTACCAGGACAACCTTGTACATTATAACTGGCACTGGTTCTGGCATTGGGGGACAGGTGAAGCCTGTAATAATGGCAATCATGAACTCGATTGCTGCAGGTGGTTTTTAGGAGTCGGATATCCTACAAAAATTACTTCCGGCGGAGGTCGGTATGCATTCAAAGATGACTGGCAAACCCCTGATACCCAAGTAGCAACATTTGAATTTGAAGATAAAAAAGCAATCACCTGGGAAGGAAGAAGTTGCAATAAATTCACAGTGGATGGATTGGACAGAGGCTTTATAATTTATGGCGACAAAGGCACATTGGAAACTGATGGAGGAAGCGGATATAAAATTTTTGATGCCGATAATAAGCTGATAAAAGAGGTGAAAGCTAATAATATCAAAGTAGACTCAGGTAACCTGATGAGCTCCACCGGCAACCTGGACATTGTACATTTTACTAACTTTATAGAAAGCATTCGTGGGAATGCCCAGCCTACGGCGCCCATTGAAGAAGGCCATAAAAGTGTGTTATTGTGCCACCTGGCCAACATTGCACAATGTACGGGAACAACTCTGTATACCGATCCAAACAATGGTCATATCCTTGACAATGAAAAAGCGGCTTCCTTATGGAGACGTGATTATGAAAAAGGTTGGGAGATGAAATTAATTTAAGTTAAATTAAGATAGTAAATAGAAAGATTTTCAGATTAGATGCGAAAATTTAGTTATCCTTTTAGGGATAATTTATAATTAAATTTATATCTTTATATCGTTCTTTTAAGAGCTTAACTAGTGTTTTTAAGAAAATCCTGTGTCTCTTAAGAAAAGGACAAGTTTGAGGCTTGCGAAGTCAGAAAAAGCGCAGTTTACTTTTAGTAAATGAGCATTTTTCTGACAAGCGTAACGAAAAAATTGGCCTTTTCTTAGAGACACTATCTAACAACTATAATCATGCTTGTAAAAACATATGGCAGTGCTTTATACGGTATAAAAGCAACCACGGTAACCATTGAGGTAAATGTTTCAATAGGAATAAGTTTTTTCCTGGTCGGATTGCCCGATATTGCAGTAAAGGAAAGTCAGCAACGCATCGACTCTGCATTACAAACATACGGATACCGTATGCCCGGGAAAAAAGTTTTGATCAACATGGCGCCGGCGGATATCCGTAAAGAGGGATCGGCATATGATTTGCCGCTAGCGATTGGAATCCTGGCCGGTTCTGAACAAATAAAATCCGATCGCCTCGAACAATTTGTAATCATGGGGGAGCTTTCCCTTGACGGATCGCTTCAACCTATAAAAGGCGTTTTACCCATTACCCTGCAGGCGAGAAAAGAAAATTTCAAAGGGATGATCCTCCCAAAACAAAATGCACGGGAAGCAGCAGTTGTAGAAGGAATTGATATATACAGCGCAACAACAATCAAGGAAGTCATCGATTTTTTTAATGAGACTGCAACCCTCGAAAAAATAAAGGTGGATGAAAATTCTGAATTTCTGTCCAAAGTGAATAACTACGATACTGATTTTTCGGATGTTAAAGGTCAGGAAAATGTTAAGCGTGCACTGGAAATAGCTGCTGCCGGGGGCCATAATATTATAATGATAGGGCCTCCAGGAGCTGGTAAAACTATGTTAGCTAAACGTTTATCTACTATTTTGCCACCTCTTACTTTGGATGAAGCATTGGAAACCACTAAAATACATTCGGTATCCGGGAATATGTCCCGAAATTCTTCCTTAATCACTACACGGCCTTTCCGTTCGCCACATCACACTATCAGTGATGTGGCATTGGTAGGCGGAGGTACATATCCACAGCCGGGTGAAATATCCTTATCCCATAACGGCGTTTTATTCCTGGATGAACTCCCTGAGTTTAAACGTACGGTACTGGAAGTGATGCGACAACCATTGGAAGACAGGCTAATAACAATTTCAAGGGCAAAATTTACTGTCGAATATCCTTCAAGCTTCATGCTGGTGGCATCTATGAACCCTTGTCCATGCGGTTTTTATAACCATCCGGATAAAGAATGTGTATGCACTCCGGGCGTAGTTCAAAAATATCTTAATAAAGTCTCAGGACCTTTGCTCGACAGAATAGATATTCATATTGAAGTAGTTCCGGTGCCTTTCGAAAAATTATCTGAGACCAGGGTTGCGGAATCGAGCATTAATATCCGCGAACGTGTGGTTAAGGCAAGGGCAATTCAGGCATCCAGGTTTTCTTCAAATCATGGAATTCATTGCAATGCAATGATGTCATCCAGGATGCTTAGAAAATATTGCGAAATCGACAATGCCGGTCATGTTATTTTGAAAAATGCAATGGAAAAACTGGGACTATCTGCCAGGGCATACGACAGGATAATTAAAGTTTCACGTACCATTGCAGATTTGGAAGACTCACCAAAAATTCAAACTTATCACCTGGCAGAAGCTATACAGTACAGGAGCCTGGACAGGGAAAACTGGACAGGTTGAGAGGAGGTCAGAAGACAGAGGTCAGAAGGCAGAGGTCAGAAGGCAGAGGTCAGAAGGCAGAGGTCAGAAGACAGAGATGAAAGATGAAAGAAAAAGGAAGATAGAAATAAAATTTCTGTAACTGAAAAACATTTGAAATATTAGTTGTAACTATAAAATAGGTGCAATATTTTTATATCTTTGTAAAAAATCATTTTATTACAATCATAGTTAGAATTATGAGTCAACATGAAAAACTAATTAAACGTTTTAAATCACAGCCAAAAGATTTTACGTATGACGAAATGAAGAAACTACTTAAAAGGCTTGGTTATAAAGAAGAAAATAAGGGTAAAACATCGGGATCAAGAGTAATCTTCTATAATGAACAATTACAACACCCTTTGTTTTTACACAAACCTCATCCTGGCAACATAATTAAATCATACGTGATGAAATATGTTGAGGATGAATTAAAAGCAAAGGATTAATTTAAATATAATATCTTTTAAAACTTTATAATTATAAAAATGATGGATACGTTGAAGTACAAAGATTTTGTTGGTGTAGTTGGTTACTCAGCAGAGGATGAAGTTTTTCACGGTAAAATTGAAGGAATTGACGGGCTTGTAACCTTTGAATCTGAAAATTCCAAAGATTTGAAAAAAGCTTTCGAAGAAGCCGTGGATGATTATGTTATTTTTTGCAACGAAAAAGGCATTAATCCTTATAAATCCTTTACAGGTACATTTAATGTAAGGGTTAAACCGGAATTACACAAAAAAGCTTACCAAAGAGCTTTGTTACGAGGTGTTTCCTTGAACCAGGTCGTTAGTGATGCATTATCACATGAGTTACATGATTAACCATCACTAACTTATTTCCCAGTCAACAATTGTACCAGCATATGTTAATCCTCCTCCAAACCCTATTATTAATAGCTTATTCCCTGATTTTACCCTGCCATCTTTAATCCCTGAATCTAATGCCAGGGGTATTGAAACGGAAGAAGTATTTCCAAATTGAATGACACTTTGCAATGTTTTGGATTTATCGAAATTTATATTGGAACATATCCCTTCAATAATTCTAAGGTTTGCGCTATGCGGAATAAAATAATCAATGTCGTCCGATTGTAAATTATTCAAATTTAATAACTCATTAAACTTTTCGCTCATTCTTTCTACTGCCCATCTAAATACCTTTTTGCCGTCCTGTACAATTTTATTATTATTTTTTATTGATACAGAATTCAATTCGCTTGCAAATTCTGAAAGATATGCCGCATATCCCTGCTCACCTTCAGTACCAAATAACGGTTTATATATTTTGCTGTTTAATGAGGGTTCAACCAACACCACCGAAGCTGCATCTCCAAATAAGATACAGGTTGTCCGGTCTGTATAATCAGTATATTGCGTTAAAACTTCACTTGATGCAACGAGGATTTTTTTACTGAACCCTGTAGAAATAAGAGATTGAGCCAAAGTTAAAGCATAAACAAATCCTGCACAGGCAGCTGTTAAATCAATAGTTCCCGGATTCCTGATATCAAGCATATATTGCAATTGGCTTGCCAGGGATGGAATTTTATGTTCCGGCGTGGATGAAGCAAAAATAATATAATCGACATCCGATAAATCTTTATGATACCTGTTTTTTAAATCAATGGCTGCAAGTTTTGCCATTTCTACTGTTGTTTCTTTATCAATTGCCCTTCTTTCCTTAATTCCTGTCCGCTTTACAATCCATTCATCATTTGTATTTACTAACTTTTCAAAATCCGAATTGGATAATATCTTTTCCGGTAAATATGCACCAATGCCTGTGATTTTTGAATTCATGTTGATTATTCTTGATTAAATTAAATATTAATAATTATAGTTCGTCAATGTAAAAAAATATTTTAACGATTGTTAAAATAAAAGAAAAAATTGCCAATCTCATATTTATAATTTTATATTTTTTAATTATTATTCCACTTAATATATACTTAAGTACAACATTTTGAAATCATTTTTTAATTTTACATTAATATAATTAAATATTTTAAAACAAATTAATATGTCATTTGTAGAGAGTTTGTTTAGCGTAAAAAATAAAGTATTTGTTTTAACCGGCGGCGGGGGCGTTTTAGCAGGGGCTATTGCCGAAGGTTTGGCAAAAGCCGGAGCTAAAGTTGCACTTTTAGATGTACGCATCGAAAATGCAAAAAAACGGGCAGACATAATAAAACAAACCGGGAACATTGCTTTCGCTTACGAAACCGATGTCCTTGATATAACTGCTTTGGAAAATACCCGGAACCAGATAAACAAGGAATTGGGCTTAATTGATGTGCTGATTAATCTGGCAGGCGGAAATATGCCGGGTGCCAGTATTCTGCCCAACCAAACGATATTTGACCTGAATAAGGATGACTTTGAAAAAGTTATGAACCTCAACCTAAACGGTACTGTTTATCCAACCATGGTGTTTTCGAAAGATATGGCTCAGAAAAAACAGGGTTGTATTATTAATATATCATCAATGGCCGCTTACAGAGCAATTAGCCGTCAACTGGGCTACTCAGCGGCAAAAGCTGCAGTCAGCAATTTTACCCGCTGGATGGCGATGGAAATGGGAATGAAGTTTGGTGAAGGAATACGGGTTAATGCCCTGGCTCCCGGATTTTTTATCGGTGATCAAAACAGAGCTTTGTTAATCAACGAAGATGGCAGCTATACCGATCGTGGCAAAACAGTAATTGCCAAAACGCCTATGCAAAGGTTTGGTGAAGCTGACGAACTTATAGGGGCTGTAATTTACCTTACCAGTGACGCTTCCAAATTTGTAACCGGAGTTGTATTGCCTATTGATGGTGGATTCGAAGCATACAGCGGGGTTTAATGTAGTGCTTAGTGCATGGTAAATAGTGCTTAGTGATTCTTGTTAAAATGGAATTACTTTTTAAATAATCACTTAAAACTGGAACTAACATCTTACTACTAATGCGAATTAAGTGTTAAAATATTTTTACCACAAAGGTTCACAAAGGAATAACACAAAGTACACAAAAGAATTAAACAAAATAAAGGACGTAATATTAAATATATTTTTTATCCTTTGTGTACCTTAGTGAGAGACTTAGTGTACCTTTGTGGTAAATTTTTTATTATTAATTCAACCCTTAATTCACATTACTGACAACTAACAACTATTCTCATGGTTCTTGGCTCCTGGTTCTTGGTTCTTGGTTCTTAATTCTATAAATAACTATTAAAATGAAAGAAGTTTCAGATATCGGATTGGTCGGTCTTGCCGTTATGGGCGAAAACATCGTACTTAACATGGAAAGCAAAGGGTTTTATGTAAGTGTTTTTAACCGCTCTGTAGAAAAAGTCGACCATTTTATGAATGGACGCGGTAAAAATAAAAAAATATTCGGGGCTAAAAATATTCAGGAATTCATAGGATCACTCAAACGTCCCCGTAAAATTATGCTTATGGTAAAAGCCGGCAAACCTGTAGACGATTTTATTGAATTGCTGCTTCCCAATCTTGAAAAAGGGGACATTATAATTGATGGCGGCAATTCTCATTTCCCCGATACCATCCGAAGAACAAAATACGTGGAAAGTAAAGGTTTATTGTATATTGGAACCGGCGTTTCAGGTGGAGAAGAAGGCGCTCTCCTCGGACCCTCCATTATGCCAGGGGGCTCACAATCTGCATGGCCAATGATAAAGACTGTATTTCAATCTATTGCTGCCAAAGTTTCTGATGGAACTCCCTGCTGCGACTGGATAGGTGAAAATGGTGCAGGACATTTCGTTAAAATGATCCATAACGGAATTGAATACGGCGATATGCAACTAATTTGCGAAGCCTATCAAATACTAAAAGATGTGCCCGGTTTGTCTGCTGATGAAATGCACGAGGTATTCAAAGAATGGAATAATTCGGAACTTGATAGTTACCTGATTGAAATTACAGGGGATATTCTAGCTGTTAAGGATAACGATGGCAAACCTCTTATTGATAAAATACTTGATACGGCCGGGCAAAAAGGTACCGGAAAATGGACAGGCATCGTAGCCCTCGACCTTGGCATACCTCTTACGTTGATCGCTGAAGCAGTGTTTTCACGTTGCCTGTCATCCAAAAAAGAAGAACGGGTAGCAGCATCTCATCAATTTTCAGGCCCAACTATATCATTTTCAGAAAATAAGAATAAGTTTATAAATAATGTTAAAAGTGCATTATTTGCTTCAAAATTAATATCATATGCACAGGGTTTCCAACTGATGCAAGCTGCTGCCAGTGAATATGGATGGGCTCTTAATTACGGGAGTATCGCCATGATATGGCGCGGAGGATGTATCATCAGGTCAGCTTTTCTTGAAAAAATTAAAGATGCGTTCGACACAAACCATAACCTTACAAATCTTATTCTTGATCCTTTCTTCACGGGAAAAATCCAGTCGGCACAAGAAGGCTGGCGAACAGTGGTTGCTACTGCCATTAC
Organism: uncultured Bacteroidota bacterium; assembly: GCA_963846585.1. Classification (GTDB taxonomy): domain Bacteria; phylum Bacteroidota; class Bacteroidia; order Bacteroidales; family JAAUTT01; genus JAAUTT01. Next base: position 93,637 of record CAWJWO010000019.1, on the reverse strand, counting down.
CAATGGTATTCCGGTGCCGGCAATGAGTTCCGCATTAAGTTATTTTGACGGTTACCGGTCAGCACGCCTGCCGGCAAATCTTCTCCAGGCACAACGCGACTATTTTGGCGCACATACTTATGAACGGACCGACCGGCCAAGGGGGGAATTTTTTCATACCAACTGGACAGGCCGTGGAGGTGATACTGCATCTTCAATGTATAATGCGTAAGGAAGAGAGATAAAAGATAAAAGATAAAAGATGAAAGATTAAAGAATACATAAGACTAGATTTGAGATTCTAGATTCTAGATTCTAGATTTGAGATTTAAGATTTTGGAATTTATAACTTTGATAAAACTATTTAAATCTTAAATCACTAATCTTAAATCACATATATCTTATAAACTTCATAAACCTCATAAACCTTATAAACCTTATAAACTTCATAAACGAATAAAGGAATAAACAAGAAATAGAGTCACAAAAATTATGGATCTTAAAAAGAATTACACACATTCACTGCTTGTGCCTACAAGTATGGGTATCAGAATTTCCCCTTTCAACAGCCAGCCTGTAAATAGCAGTGATACATTTTTTATGCAGGCTACCAGTGCAGAAACAAATGTTGCAAGCATTTCATCCTATTTGGGCTTACCTGTATTGGTACTCACTACTTTTGTAAAAGATAGCCCCATAGCTCAGTTAATAAAAAACAACCTGAGCAGCCGTCATATGAAATATGAAGGAAAAGAAGTTGATCAGGACGGTCCATGGGGATACAGGCACCAGTTCAACATTGCCGACAGTGGTTTTGGTTCCCGTGGCCCCAGGGTACACAACGACCGTACCGGAGAAGTCGGTCTCACTCTTAACAGCAACGATTTTGACCTTAAGCGGATCTTTGAAAAGGAAGGTGTCCAAATAATTCATTTGTCAGGATTAATCGCCGCCTTATCACCTGCCACCGGAAATTTTTGTCTGAACCTGGCAAGATCTGCAAAAAAAAATGGAACCCTTATATCATTCGACCTCAATTACCGTGCTTCTTTCTGGAAGGGTCGTGAAAAAATGTTACATGATATATTTTCAGAAATAGCTTCCCTTTCGGATATATTGGCAGGCAACGAAGAAGATTTTCAGTTATGTCTTGGGTTGGACGGACCTGATAAAGGAGGAAAGGATATCGGATCAAAAATAGATAGCTTTAAATCAATGATTACCAAAACAAAATTTCGTTTTTCCAACGTATCGGTATTTGCTGCAACACTTCGTCAGGTCGTTAACGCAAACAGCCATCTATGGGGTGCCATAATGTTGGAAGGTAATAACTGGCATGTGATTGAGCCCAGAGAAATAGCTGTGCTCGATCGAATAGGTGGCGGCGATGCTTTTGTCGGAGGTTTACTTTATGGAATATTAAGGAACTGGGAACCTGTAAGATGGATCCAATTTGGCTGGGCATGCGGAGCCTTAGCTACTACATTTATTACAGATTATGCCCAACCATCCGGTGAAGAACAGGTATGGAGCATATGGGAAGGTAATGCCAGGGTAATAAGGTAAGATGTTACCGGCCATAAAAGTCAACTAATTAGTGTCTGTCTTAAAGTCCAGGATTTGTACTATAAAGTTGTAAAGGTCGTAGATGTTGTAATAGTTGTAGAGGTTGTAGAAGTTGTAGAAGTTATAAAGTTGATATTGATACCTTAACAATTTTACAACCTTTACAACTCTACAACTTATATAACTAAAGATTAGAACATTATGAATAAACACAAATTACATTAACATTTAATTTACTATATAAATGATATACTTTAAGTCCGGCTCACCCGACACAGAATTATCCCCTGAAGATATGAGAAAAGGATTGTATAATTCATTGAAACTATTGGGTGAGCGAAAAAAAGTACTTGTTGTCCCTCCTGATTTTACAAGATTTCATTCCCGTGCAGGGGAACTAACCAGGATGTCATTTGATTATTTCGGTGATAGCCTGACTGATGTGCTTCCTGCTTTAGGAACTCACGCACCTATGACTGATCAGGAAATAGATAAAATGTTTCCCGGAGTACCAAAACATCTATTCCGGATACATGACTGGCGTGATGATATTGTTACCGTAGGAATTGTACCGGGAGAATTTGTATCAGCCATAACTGATAAGGCTCTTGATTTTGAATGGCCGGCACAACTGAATAAATTAGTAGCCAAGGGAAATTACGATCTTATTCTTTCCATTGGACAGGTAGTCCCTCATGAAGTTATCGGCATGGCGAATTACAATAAAAATCTTTTTGTGGGAACCGGCGGCGCCGAAGGGCTAAACAAAAGTCATTATATAGGTGCCGTTTATGGCATGGAACGGTTAATGGGCAGGGCCGATAATCCTGTACGGAAACTGTTGAACTACGCTTCTGAGAATTTTATTAAAGACCTTCCGGTTGTTTATGTCCTAACGGTGATTGGTTATGATCAAACTGGTTGTTTGGTTGTAAAAGGTTTATTTATTGGCGATGACGAAGAGGTTTTTTTACATGCAGCAAATCTCTCAATGCAGGTAAATATTACCGTGCTCGATAAACCCCTTAAAAAAGCAGTAGTATACCTCAATCCGGAAGAATTTAAAAGTACATGGCTGGGAAATAAAAGTATATACCGCACCCGAATGGCTATGGCTGATGGCGGCGAATTAATTATACTTGCGCCGGGGTTGAAGGAATTCGGTGAAGACCCTGTCATTGACAAACTCATCAGGAAATATGGATACAGAGGAACTAAACGTACGCTTGAATCGACACGTCTGAATGAGGATCTTAAAAATAATCTGAGTGCGGCAGCACACCTTATTCATGGCAGTTCAGAAGACAGGTTCTCAATTACTTATTGTCCTGGATATTTAACTCAAAACGAGATTGAATCTGTTAATTTTAAATTTGCATCACTGGATGAAATGGTAAGCAAATACAAACCTGCGAATCGTAAAGATGGAATAAATACGACCGATGAGGGCGAAGAATTTTATTTCATATCAAACCCTGCAGTGGGTCTTTGGGCATTTAAAGACATATTCAATTAATAAATAATTATAAATATTTAATAGGTGATAAAATGAAAAATGCTTTTTAAGTAACCAACCCGGATTTTAAATTAAGTCCATATACCGGAATGACAAAAAAACACTACATTGAATGTGCTAAATATTTATTGGAAAGGGCTTTTAAACATGTCGGTTCTATTGAAACTTCAATCCGTTTGCCGGAAATTCCAGGAAAAACGTATCCTCAACCTAACGCTCCGGAATGGCGTTATCGTTCCGCAGATTTTGAAGCCCTGGAAAGGACTTTCACATTGGCAGGGCCGCTTATTCATATAGATCCTGAAACTAAAATAAAGAATATCAATTTACGTGACTATTACAGTTTGCATATATTATAATGCATTCACACCTGGACATTCAAATTCATTGCCATTGCCGGAAAATTACCCGACTCCACTTATCAGTTTACGTGCGAGTTTGGAGGATTATTTAAAACACTTTTATTGATGCCTGAAACCATATGGTCGACTTACACTCAGCAACAAAAAGACGAAATGTCAATTTGTATTTCAAAATGGGGTCATCACAGGACAACCCAAAACAATTGGAGAATTTTTAATATAGTTACACTTTCTTTCCTTAAAAAGTATGGTTATGAAATCGATGACGAATTATTAAAAAGTCATCTGTTATGGGTAACTTCTTACCATTCAGGTAACGGCTGGTATCTTGAGCAAACTTACAATTATTACACTATAAGCCTGTTCATTGTTTATTTAACAATCTGGAACAGGGCATTTGGCGATAAATATTATCCTGAAATTGCAGAAACCATTGAAAGATCTGCAAAGGAATTAATGAAAACATATACAAATTTCTTTACAAGAGACGGTTATATAAATATGTGGGCAAGAAGTATTTGTTACAGGACTTGGATTTCAGGTGGATTTCCGGTTTCTTTCATGATGAAGGATAAATCACCTTTGGATCCGGGTTGGGCCAGAAGACTTTGTTCCGGATCCATACTTCAGTTTGTTGCACGGGAAGATTTTTATGAAAACGATATTCCGACCCTGGGATTTTACAGGCACGTGGAATATGTTTTACAAAACTACAGTTGCGCAGGAAGTCCGTTTCTTATGTTTTTACCCTTTATATGTCTGGCACTGCCTGATGATTCACCTTTCTGGACAACCAGGGAAAATTAAGGGATTTGGGAAAAACTCGGGAATAATTCAAAAATGACTGTTCTAGATTATCCAGGCCTGGTTCTTGTAAATCATGGCAAAACAGGTACTTCTGAATTAATCCCAGGTAAAGTATACTACGATGACCATAATTATTCCAAACTTGTATATAACACTCATTTTCCATGGGAAGACCATAATCCGCAAGGGGGAACATCCATGGAATATAGTTTTAGAAGTCTTGATCCTCGTGATTTGCGGGGTGATGATATAAATTTTTATCTTACCGGACTAACTTTGCAAAACAACTCTGAAAAAAATACTTTTTACACTACATCTCAAAGTATGCTTAATAACGGCGTCAGGAAAGATGTAATATACAGGCAGGCTATTATGCGCAAGCCTCCCAACAATGGAGTAGGATATATCATTGACCTTGCCGAAATAATAATCCCCGGAGGTATTATCAGAGTTGATCGTTCACGTCTGGCATTTGAATATGAACTGACCCTGGGACATTATGGGTTGCCTCATTTTGGAGGGGTAAAAGCAGAAATTCATCAGTTTAATGATGGTAATAAAAAGGCTATAACCGCATCTGTTCCGGGAAGAAGATTGGCATTAATCACTTACAGCGGATGGGATGAAGTGGCCAGTCTGATACACAAGGGCCGGAATGCAGAATCAGATGAAAGTACTGTATTATATGCTCATAAAAAGAGAACAACAAAAAACCCTGCCATGGAACTTATGATTACAGTTATGCTTCATAAAATGGATGAAAGTGAATGGACAAGTGAAGAATTATCACCGGTAAAAAACATAGAAACCATGGAGATCACTTCTTTATATTCTGCATTAGGTGCGAATATTACCCTTTATAATAATAAAAAATACGAAGTGGATTTCAATAATATAGACGGCTACCGTTCATGCTAATTAGAGTTTGGATTATAATGTCCTTAGCCTTCGTTATGCTGGTTTAAAAATAAATCATTTAGGGGCAAGAAATTGAAATTATTAACTCAAAAAAATTTATATATGAAATATTTATTTAATGTTAAATGTTATACAAAACAGATAAAAGAATAGAATAACTAATTAATATTTCCTTCATTTCTCAAATTTTGAAAACGGCCAGAAAACCATTTCTATTTATCATAAGATTTAGATCATAATTCAACTCCGTTGTATTATGATCTAAATCTTATAGGACAATTGTATTGCTCTTTATCAGCGCTTTAAGTTTTTGACCCGCTGTTTTTTATCGTTTTGTGGCCCTTTTTGTCAATTTGTCAGTATATGTTTTTGAAAAATTTAATTTGATGCTATGTTTTCCTATTTATAATTATCAAAGAGTTCCAGGAACTGATCAAGGTCCAAATCTAAATCTTCACGGATTATTTTACGTAATAGGCCTTTAGGAAGGTCTTCATTTTTATGTACGGGAACAGTTGTAACCCTGCCATCAGGATGTTTTAAACGATGATGTGAACCATTTATTCGTATTACAACAAACCCATGTGTTTGAAGAAATTTTATAAAGTCTTTCCCGCTAATTACAGGTAATTGAGGCATTTATTAACATTTAAATTGTTGTAGCTTTTAACGAAACTTCTATTTCCCTGAATCCGATGAATCTGTTAACATCCGAAACTTTATCTTTTTCTTCATCAATGCATATATCAATAACTTCCTTGATATTTTCCAAAGCTTCATCAATCGTGTTACCATAAGAATGGCACCCCTTGAAAATAGGACAACTTACAATATAGACGTTATCATCGTCCTGTTCTACCAAAATAGGAAGATGTAATATTTTGGGATCTATTTTATTTTTCATCATGGTTAAATTTGAAGTATGTTAAGTCAAGATTTAAACAGCAGATTTACATTTTTAACAAAAGTACTAAATTCTTTTCATACAGTTTATTTTAACAAAAGCGCCTTTCAACTTATGTTTTACAAATATCGTTCACAGAGGATAAGGTCCTGCAGGATTGCAACCTGATCCATGCTTAGACGACCAAAAGAAGGATGGGGATGTTATAACCTGAAAGTCTTACCCTATTTTTTTTCTTCCAGTTTTGGGCCAGGCGAAAAATCCAAATAATACTACTGGAATGATCTTAAAAAAGTGGTGTACCGTGGGCAATTTTTTATGGATTTACCGCTTTTCCTTAAAGACACTATTTGAGGAAATCCTCACGAACCGGGGTAAAACTATCAATTATCCTTACCTTTTCAGTAAGTGCCTTTATAGTATGTTTTACCCCTGAAGGTACTGCAAAAACATCGCCTGGCATTAAATGTTGCTCCGGTCTGTTTTCACAATAAAAAATAATTTCACCCTCTGCTACGTATGAAACCTGTTCGTGAGGATGTGAATGAAAGGGTTCAGGTTCATCCCACGGACCAGTGGTAAAATCCATAACGGCTATCATGAGATTATCAGTATAGGTCAAATTTCTGTAAACCCCATCCCTGATTTGACGGTATGGAAGATGTTAAAATTTTGGCTCTGATTTATTCATAATTATAAGGTTCTGCTAATAATTTAGGTTCTGCCCCGTTAAGTTTCGATTCATCAAATTCTATATTTATATCTTTTGATTCACCTCTCAATAATGAAAAATAATTATCATTCATAAAAACCGGCAATACCCTTTCACCGGTTTTTGAATTCACTACCTGTATATGTATCCCCAATGCTATGGCTGGAGATTTTACGGGATTCAGGATCCTGGCAATAATAATGCATTTGTTTTCTGATTTTTTTACTTTTGAAGTAACTTTCAGGTCGACTGCCGGCATTTTATTTATAGCTTTATAATCAAGATATTTTGTGCCCCTCCAGTAAAAATTATCTGAAACAAGGTTACCCTTTGCATCTTTAAGTTTCAATTTAATAAATTGAATATCAGATATTAGTTGTTTGGGGAAATTTAGAGTGAAGCAAGTTTGCAGGGAGTCATTTGCAACATCTATCTGTGCAAGTTTTGATAAATCAGGTAACAAATTCCCATCCAAAGAATATACTTCAGCTTCTGCAGTATAGCTATGCAATTGGATTGTAGTAGTATTAATTACTTTTACAGTATTATCTGTCAAATTCCATTGTATATGAACTGGTTCACAAGCTTTCCTGACTCCCCAGTATGCACCGGTAAAATCGTAGTAATAATCGTATGTCTGCCATACCATTGAAGGGTAAGCTGATTGACTCATCCAAATAATTAAACCTGTGGCATCTTTCCAGAGGTTATCTGCCCAACCTTCGAACATGGCTTTATTTGTCTCAATATTTAACAATTGAGCCTTTTTGCATAAATCTTCAATACCTGAAGGTATACCATACCTGTCCTGAATGGATTTGTAGTATGTATCAGGACCTGCATTTGCAGCTGAGGACCCATAAAAATGTTTATCCCACATTTCATTCCTTGGCCACAGCTTATCGGAAGGAATAAATTTTTTAAAGCTCTCTATATTGGTAAAAACAGCAGAGCCTATTTCACTCCGCATTCCCCAACCGTCGTTTCCTCCCCAATGTCCAGGCCCGGCACCTGCAAAATATTCTTTTGGATCCAGATTGGTCCATGGACCGCTTCCTGTAAGGCTTTCACTATGGGAATTCGGATGATAATGACGGGTATCGAAAGCCTGCACATTTGATCGTAACCATCCGTTTAAAGGAGGTTGGGGCCAACCTTCGTTGTCGCCACACCACAAAACAATGCATGGATGATTCCGGCAACGTTTAATCTTTTCTATCGAATTCGCATTGAAAACATTCAATTCTCTCGGTAAACCACCACTTGAATTAAGCCAAAACTCATCCCATATCATTATTCCATATTTATCGCAGGCATTATAAAATTCAGCATCGGTGGTTGATCCCATCCAATTACGTATGATATTAAAATTCATATCTTTATGTAGCCTAACCTTCAAATCATATTCTTTGGCATCACAACGTAACATGTATTCGGGCATCCCCCAACTACCACCTTTTACAAATATTTTGACGCCATTCACATATATTTTCATCACTTTTTTTGTAGTATCGCATACTACAGTACGAATGCCAAAATTAACATCTGTATGGTCCGATTCAACATTATTTAATGTAAATCTGAATTTGCAATTATAAAGGTTTGGCTCACCATACCCGTTTGGCCACCACAGCCTGGGCTTTTGAATTTTAAGCCCGGAGGTTGAATTATAATTAAATGTAACTGTTTTTAATTCGCCGGGATCAATTGATACTTCCCGGGAGAAATGTAATATCTGATGGAATTATGGTACCGGATAATACACCCGTTAGTTTAATATCGGAGTTGTTTATAACATCGATATCTACAGCCAGATTAGCTGAATCTGAAGAAGCTGTTATAGTTTGTATAAATGGATCGGATAGTGTCACCGGCCCGGAATTGGATAAAAAAACCTTGTCCTGTATTCCGCTGTTTAAGCCAGGAACGCTGGGCATCCAATCCCATCCCGCACTGGATAGGTATGTGGGACTTGCCCCGTTTGATAAAGGTGTATGAGGAACATAAACAAGTACAGCTAAAACATTTGCTCCATTTTTTTTCAAATATGCGGTTATATCAAATTTGCCCCGTTGAACGAATCCTTCTATTTTGCCAAGGAATACACCATTTAACCACACCCCTGCATCACGGTTTACCCCGTCGAAATTAAGCCATACCTTGTTTTTAGAATATTCCGGAGATAATTTAAATTCCGTTCTGTACCAAAAATTCCGGTCATACCTTCTTTTTATCTACATTATAAATATTATCAGCGTAGTTAGGGTCCTTTTCAATTCCTGCATCACAATATGAGGCAAAAACTGTACCAGGAACAGTAGCTTTAACCCAACCGCCGGTATTATATCCCTGAACAAAAATTTTAGTACTATCACCGGTTAAGTCTGATTGAGGTTTAATTTTCCAAACAACACCAGCTGCACTTGTTAAGTATGTTCTTATTCCCTGTGCATGGACCGGTGCCAAAAATGGAAATATTGTGAATACAAAAAATATATGTTTTATTGCCATAGATACTATTTCTTTTCTATTAATAATTAACCATTTAGTTGTTAGTAAAAATTGCTTTTTCATATATGACATTTTATAGATACAAATATTACAAATTAAATCCAATTGCCTGATTATTTTATTTTGATTATTAATCCATAAATTCTAATTTAGCGCCTTGTTTTTTCAAACTTAAAAAATATTGAGCGCATTTGCACATTTAACTACTAAAATTATTTAACGTGTTTATATATTAATTAACAATTATTTCCAATGAAGAAAATAATATTTATAATTGCTGCATTGCTTTTGCCAATGCTCACATTCGCAAGCGAAGCTGATTTAAAAATCCCGACCCTGACGGAAGGTCAGAACAATTTGCTGGTCTGGGGGTTTGTAATCTGTGTTTTAGGTTTGGCATTCGGATTCTACCAGTTTATGCGTGTTAGAAAAATAAGAGCACACAAATCCATGCTTGATGTTTCTCACATAATTTTTGAAACCTGTAAGACATATCTTTTACAGCAGGGAAAATTCTTAATCTGGTTGTTTTTAATTATTGCCGCCTGCGTTACTTTTTATTTTGGTTTTCTTCAGGATAAGGGTATCGGCGGAGTGCTGTTAATTTTAACCTGGACAGTAATCGGTATTTTAGGATCATATGGAGTTGCCTGGTTTGGCATCCGTATGAATACATTAGCCAACAGCCGTATGGCTTTTTCATCGCTTGAACGTAAACCTCTTAAACTACTGACTATACCTCTTAATGCAGGGATGAGCATTGGAGTTGTACTTGTTTGCGTTGAACTCATAATGATGTTGATTATCCTTCTGCTAATGCCACGTGATATTGCCGGAGCCTGTTTTATAGGTTTTGCAATAGGTGAATCATTAGGCGCATCTGCCCTTCGTATCGCCGGAGGTATTTTTACTAAAATTGCGGATATCGGATCCGACCTCATGAAGGTTGTATTCAAAATTGGCGAGGACGATCCACGTAATCCCGGAGTTATTGCTGACTGTACAGGTGATAATGCCGGTGATAGTGTAGGACCTACTGCTGATGGCTTTGAAACTTACGGAGTAACCGGTGTTGCCCTTATTTCTTTCATTGTACTGGCAGTAGGTATGGTTCCAGGAATAAGTGATGATATGAGGTTTAATTATCAGGCTACTTTTCTGACCTGGATATTTGTTATGCGTATCCTTATGATAATAACTTCAGTGTTATCTTTTTACATTAACGACTTTGTAAGCAAGGCCCTATATAGTAAAAAACTGGATCTTGATTTTGAAAGACCGCTTACTAACCTGGTTTGGATTACTTCAATATTTAGTATAGTAGTAACCTTTATTGCAAGCTTTTTCATGGTTGGTCCGTCATCTTCCGTCGGTATTGACCATCCTAACCTCTGGATTATATTATCTACAATTATTAGCTGCGGCACACTTGGAGGTGCATTGATACCTGAATTTACAAAAATATTTACCAGCCCTAAATCTTCCCACGTTCAGGAAGTTGTTAGTGCCGGAAAAGAAGGTGGTGCTTCGCTTACTATCCTGTCAGGTTTTGTTGCAGGTAACTTCTCTGCATTCTGGATTGGCATGGTATTTTTTACCCTCATGTTTATTGCTTATTTCGCAAGTACTTTTGGGTTGGATCATGTAATGATTTATTCTTCGGTTTTTGCATTTGGTTTGGTGGCTTTCGGTTTATTAGGCATGGGCCCTGTTACAATTGCCGTTGACAGCTATGGGCCTGTTACCGATAACGCCCAATCAGTTTATGAATTATCACTTATTGAAACAGTTCCAAATGTAGCTCAGGAAATTGAAAAAGATTTTGGGTTTAAACCTGATTTTGAAAATGCAAAACATTACCTCGAAGCTAATGACGGTGCAGGCAATACTTTTAAAGCTACTGCAAAACCCGTATTGATAGGTACGGCTGTAGTAGGAGCCACTACTATGATTTTCTCCATAATTCTGGTTATTAAAAATGTTTTGGGAGTTGAACCTGAAACAATTCTAAATGTATTAAACCCATGGTCTATTTTTGGTTTATTATGTGGTGGAGCTGTTATTTATTGGTTTACTGGGGCATCAACCCAGGCTGTTACAACCGGTGCTTATCGTGCAGTTGAATATATTAAGAAAAACATCAACCTCGATCCCGATGCTGATAAAAAAGCATCTATAGAAAAATCGAAAGAAGTTGTTAAAATTTGTACACAGTACGCTCAAACGGGTATGTGGAATATTTTCCCTGCTGTATTTTGTTTTGCATTGGCCTTTGCTTTCATTTCAGGTTACGATCATTTGAATGCTCCAACCAGTGCCATTGAATTTGCTGCTGCTTCATTCTTTGTTACTTATCTGATTGGCATTGCAGTTTTTGGATTATTTCAGGCTGTATTTATGGCTAATGCAGGTGGAGCATGGGATAATGCTAAAAAAGTAGTGGAAGTTGACCTTAAAATGAAAGGCACTCCTTTACATGATGCAACAATAGTTGGGGATACAGTTGGTGATCCGTTCAAAGATACTTCTTCAGTTGCTATGAACCCGATAATTAAGTTTACAACCTTATTCGGGCTTCTTGCAATGGAAATAGCAATTTCTAAAGATTTCAGGCCTGCAGCACCATATATCGGATGCATGTTCTTAGTAATCGCACTTTATTTTGTGTGGAGGTCGTTCTATAAGATGCGGATAGTGAAATAGTGCATAGTGCATAGTGCATAGAAAAATTTCTGCATAATTCATAATAAAAGCTGCTCAAAAGGTAGCTTTTATTATTTTATCCACTTAAAAAAAACTCTAAATTAAATTATAACATCCCAGATTCAAAGCTTATATTTTATAAATAAAGGATTTTACTTTCCAGTGAGAATTATGCAGTATTCACTATGCACTTTGCACTATTAATTAATTCCTGACAATATTAACACCTTTATCCACAAAAGATTTCAGTGATAAGTTTTTCCCGTCAAATTCGGCGTAAGTGCAGGCATTTATCCATTCTCCAAGGTTTATTAAACGGGAATTTTCGGAAAGATTTATGTCCATTGGGATATGCCTGTGACCAAATATAAAAAAATTTATATCTTTTATTTTAAGGCAATCCTGTGCAAAAAGTAAATTGTATTCTTTATCTAAGCCCAGAAAAGGCGTTACCAGTCCTTTTGAATAACGACTATGCCGCGACCAGGTATGTCCCAGGGAATAAGTATAATTCGGATGGATTTTTGAAAAAAGAAATTGAAGGAATTTACTGTAAAAAATCTTTCTAAGTATTTTGTATCCGTAATCACCCGGGCCGAGCCCATCGCCATGAGCTACAAAAAACCTGCTCTTATTAATAACAATTTCTAAAGGGGTTTTGAAAACCTTTATTCCGGTCTCGGAAGGAAGATAATCAAATACCCATACATCATGATTCCCTGTAAAGAAATATACAGGAATATCGCTATCAGTAATTTCACAAAGTTTTCCTAAAAATCGTATAAAACCTCTTGCTGTAACTTTTTTATATTCATACCAATAATCAAATATATCCCCTACCAGGAAAAGTGCCCCTGCATCTTTTTTAATTGTTTCCAGCCAGGAAACAAATCTGAGTTCCCTTTCCCGGCTTTTTTCATAAGGATAAAGACCAAGATGAATATCCGAAGCAAAATATGCCTTTTTGCCTTCGTCAAGTACTATACTGTCTGCCTGCTGAAACTTATAATTTTTCAAATAAGGTAGCTAATTTTGTATCCAGTTCCTGACCTCTAAGCCCTTTGGCAATTATTGATCCCTCCCTGTCAATTAAAAAGCTTGCAGGTAGTTCATCAACATTATATTTTTTAGCTATTGGCGAATCCCAGAATTTTAAATCGCTGCATTCCACCCAATAAAGATGGTCGTCATATATTGCATTAGTCCATGATTCTTTGGTCTTGTCAAGAGAAACCTGGAATATTTCGAATCCCTTATTTTTGTATTTACGGTATATCGCCAAAAGTTTAGAGTTTTCTGCCCTGCATGGAGGACACCATGATGCCCAAAAATCTACAAGCACATATTTGCCTTTATATGAGGATAATCTTACTGTATCCCCTTTGGGTGAGGGTAAGGCTATTTCAGGAGCCGGAGCATTTAATTCCGTAAGCATCCTCTGTAACTTAAGTTCATTCCTTTGGTCTCTTAGTTTATTGACATTCGCGTGAAGTGCTATTACTAATGAGTCGTCAGGATAATCCCTGTTTAAAAAAGTATCAACTTTTTCAAAATATTTCAAATCTTCTTCTTTACCCAGTAAAAGAGTATTCTTATCAATTTGCTGGTATAATGCAATAATATTTGTAATTGATTTTGGGTTGGCATCAATAAACCGTATTACATATTGCCTTTGATCTTCAATACAATCATCATACAATTTTGAAAGTGTGCTCCTGATAGAATTAATATCCGGATTAGTAATATTTTTCTGATAAGCCTCATTCAGCGAATCAAGTTTATTTTGTGTTTTAGCCAATTGCCTGGTAAGCATTAAACACTTCCGGCATTCAACTGATCCGGATATCTTTGCAGTATTTAGCAAACTATCTGCGCGCCCGGTAATCTTAACTTTTTCCCCGGGCATAACAAGCAACGTTAAAGGCCTCTTATCTGAAACCCATAGAGAAAATATAGCAGGATATTTAACAACTTTTTTAAATTTAAAATTCCCTGACTTGTCCAATTTTATTGAATCGGCAAAAAGTGAATTATCAGCTTTTTGTTCCTGCAAATAAATATATGAATTATCTGAATTGTCCAGCCTGCCTTTAACAACAATTGTCGAAGGCTTGTTTGAACAAGCATAACAGAAAATTCCTGTTATTAATAATAACTGTACTATTTTCATAACAATATGTTTTAGTTATTAAATTAGAACCAAGAACCAAGAGCCAGGAACCAAGAGGCAGGAAGCATCAACACGGAATTTAGTTGTGTGTTGTTGGTTGTAAGTGGTTCAATATTCTAATGCGAATATAACCCTTTTTTATTTATTAATATTTTAAAATGATGTGTTTTATGTAAGACAATGTTATCCAATTCATTAATATAGAGCAACATTAACTCAATATTAATAATATTTCAAATGTATAAAAAGTTCGACCGATATTAAAAATTGATTGTGATTTTACCGCATATTTTGTTAACTTAGTAAAATAGTTATTAATGTTTAACAAAAATAATTCAACATTATTTATTTGATAAAATAATATTTTATTATTAATGGCTTATTTAAAATTCGATAGCACTCAACTTATTAATCTGGAGTATTCATTAAATAGGGAAATACTGCGCTCTAACAGGAGCGGGTCTTACTCAAGCAGTACGATTATCGGATGCAATACAAGGAAATATCATGGTTTGTTAATTAGTCCGGTTGAAAAATTCGACGGGGAACGTTTTGTTTTTTTATCCTCACTTGATGAAACTGTAGTGCAGCATCAAAGTGAATTTAACCTGGGTATTCATAAGTTTTCAGGTGATGCCTATTACCCCAAAGGACATAAGTATGTTACTGATTTCGAGGCAGAAATTATACCCACATCTACTTATCGGATAGGTGGAGTAATATTAAAAAAAGAAAGCCTTCTTGTTGAAAAGGAGGAACAAATCCTTATAAAATATACTTTAGAAGATGCCCATTCTCCTACATTGTTAAGATTCAGGCCATTTTTAGCATTCAGGAATATACATGAACTGACTCATTCCAATATGACAGCAAATACAAAAGTGTCAAAAGTCAAACATGGTATTAAATCCAAACTTTATAGTGAATTACCCGGTTTATTTATTCAATTTTCCGGAGAACCTGAATTTATTCAGGTACCTGATTGGTATCATGACATTGAGTATTTAATGGAATTAGAAAGAGGTTATGATTACAAGGAAGATTTATTTGTCCCCGGTTATTTTGATTTAGATATAAAAAAAGGAGAAAGTATAATTTTTTCAGCTTCTTTTAAAGAAGACGATCCTTCAAAATTTAAACAAAAATTTGAATCAGAATATAATAAAAAAACTCCCCGTAACAGTTACCGGAATTGTCTGGTTAACTCGGCAAAGCAATTTATAATCCGCCAGGGTAAAAAAACAGAAGTTATTGCAGGATATCCCTGGTTTGGAGCCTGGGGCCGGGACACATTTATTTCACTCCCCGGATTAACTCTTACCATCGATGATCCTGACACTTTTTTATCTGTTATTGATACTATGGTATCAAGAATGCAGGGAGGATTGTTCCCCAATATGGGTAATGAAAAGAACCCGGCTTTTAATTCAGTCGATGCACCTTTATGGTTTTTTTGGGCAATTCAGCAATATGCTGCCTATTCACAAAAAGACAAAGAATTATGGAACACCTATGGGAAGATTTTAAAAGATATTCTTAACGGATTTAAAAACGGCTTGCCTTATAATATCAAAATGCTTGAAAATGGACTGATATTTGCAGGTATACACGGGAAAGCTCTTACCTGGATGGATGCAGTGGTAATGGGGGTTCCGGTTACGCCAAGGATTGGATGTCCGGTCGAGATAAATGCATTATGGTATAATGCAGTTATGTTTTGCATTGAATTAGCAACCAAAGCTAATGATAAAATGTTTATAGAGGAATGGAAGGATATTCCATTACTAATTAAAAATTCCTTTCTTGAAAATTTTTGGGATCAAAAAAAAGGATTTTTAGCAGATTTTATTAATGATGATTTTAAAGATTTTACAGTACGGCCAAATATGGTTATAGCCACTTCATTGAAATACAGCCCATTATCAAATGAAATGAAGAAAAGTATTCTGGATATAACATCAAACGAACTACTTACGCCTCGCGGCCTTCGTACCCTTTCACCTAAAAATCCGGTGTACAAAGGTGTTTATGAAGGCAACCAGGAAAAACGTGACAAAGCTTACCATCAGGGAACTGTTTGGCCTTGGTTACTTGAGCATTATTGCAGGGGATATTTAAATTTATATAAACAATCCGGAATTGGACATGTTAAAAAACTATTGGACGGATTTGAAGAGGAAATGACTATTCATGGCATTGGGTCAATATCTGAAATATATAACGGAGATCCTCCTCATCAGGCAAAAGGTGCAATTTCACAAGCGTGGAGTGTATCAGCCCTGCTGCAAATTTTTAAAATGATTGAAACTTTTAAATAACTATAACTGTATGAAGGTATTAATGTTTGGGTGGGAATTTCCGCCACGTATTTCCGGCGGCTTAGGTACCGCCTGCTATGGACTTACAAAAGGATTATCAAAAATACCTGATATGGAAGTTATCTTCGTTATTCCAAAAGTTTTTGGCGATGAGGATAATGAATCAGTTAGATTAATAGGTGCAAACCAGATACCTGTTACCCGTAAAAATATCCAGGTTAAAGGATTTATTCATCAAATGGATCTTATTGAAATTGGCGTTAACCTTATACCTTATTTATCTCCTGAACAATATCAGAAGACATTCTCCTTAGATTATGGCGGTTCCAGAAGATATGTAAATACAAATGACAGCGGATTGCTGGAATTTTCCGGAACTTATGGACCTAACCTATATCAGGAAATTGCAAATTATGCAGTTGTTGCTTCAGTTTTAGGCCAGGAATTAAACTTTGACATCATTCATGCACATGATTGGTTAACTTTTCCGGCTGGAATTGCAGCTAAAGCAGTTTCAGGCAAACCCCTGATTGTTCATGTACATGCCACTGATTTCGACCGCAGCGGTGGAAATGTAAACCCTGCTGTTTTTGGAATTGAGAAAGAAGGTATGCTTGAGGCGGACAGGATTATAACTGTAAGTAATTATACCAGAAAAACTGTAATTGAAAAGTACCTAATCGACCCCAATAAAATTTATACTGTTTATAATGCAGTTGAACCGATTGCCCAAAATGATGAAATCGTTGTTAAAAAGGGCGTTAATGAAAAAATTGTTACATTTTTAGGCAGGGTTACTATGCAAAAGGGCCCCGAATATTTTATTGAAGTTGCATATAAAGTCCTCCAACGTATGGATAATGTCCGGTTTGTAATGGCAGGAAGCGGAGATATGTTAAACAAGATGATTGCCAGGGCAGCTCAACTAAAAATCATGGATAAATTTCACTTTACCGGATTCCTTTCAGGTGATGATGTCTATAGAATGTATTCAATAAGCGATGTTTATGTAATGCCTTCCGTATCAGAACCTTTTGGTATTTCTCCCCTGGAAGCAATTCAATCAAATGTACCGGTTATCATTTCGCATCAATCAGGAGTTGCAGAAATTTTAAACCATGCCATTAAGGTTGACTTTTGGGATATAGATGCGATGGCTGACGCTATATACGGAATCCTTAATTATACGGCCTTAGATACTATGTTTACTACATTTGGCAAAAGTGAAGTGGAAGGTTTAAAATGGGAAAATTCGGCTCTTAAAGTTAAGGAGGTATACGACTCTTTATGATCCAAACGCTTTAAAGAAAGTTTCAGATTATAAAGAATTAATATTGAAGGTTTTATTATATTTTGGAGAATGAGAACTATTTGCATGTATTTTCAGATTCATCTGCCTTTCAGATTAAGAAGATATCGTTTTTTTGATATTGGTACAGAACATTATTATTATGACGATTATTCCAATGAATCAATTTTACGCAAGGTATCTGACACATCTTTCCTTCCTGCAAATAAGGTTCTGTTAAATGCTATTAGAGAGCATGGCGATAAGTTTAAGATTGCTTTTTCTATTTCCGGACCTTCTCTTGATCAATTTGAACTTTATGCGCCTGATGTACTGGAAAGTTTTAAAGAACTTGCAGCTACGGGTCAGGTGGAATTCCTTTGTGAAACTGATTCTCATTCGTTAGTTTCACTAATAAACCGTGATGAATTTGAAAAACAAGTAATTAATCATAAATTAAAAATAAATAAATTTTTTGGCCAGTCCCCCGTTGTATTTCGAAATACCGAACTGATCTATTCTGATCAGATAGGATCCTATGTTAACAACATGGGGTTTGAAGCAATGATAACTGAGGGTGCGAAACAAATTCTGGGTTGGAAAAGCCCTAACTATGTTTACTGCAGCTCATTGAATCCGAGGCTTAAATTATTGCTTCGAAATTTTAAACTCAGCGATGATATTTCTTTCAGGTTTTCAAACAGACAATGGAATGAATACCCGCTTACTACTGAGAAATTTGCAAAATGGCTTAATGCTATTGACAAAAACAGGGAAAATATTAATTTATTTGTCGATTATCAAACTTTTGGCAGCAGGCAATCAGTTGATTCAGGAATTCTTGAATTTTTAAAATACCTGCCTGCTACAATTTTTAAATTTACCGAATATTCCTTTTGCACCCCGTCTGAGGCTGCCCGTTTTCATCAAACCGTAGCGCCGGTAAGTGTCCAATATCCTATTTCCTGGGCTGACGAAGAACGCGATATAACTGCCTGGCTTGGGAATGATCTTCAAAATGAAGCTTTTACTAAACTTTATAATTTACGCGATTTAGTATTGCAATGTTCTGATCCTAAAATTCAAATCGACTGGAAATATTTACAATCATCAGATCATTTTTATTACATGTCAACCAAATTTTTTTCAGGCCGGCCTATTCTGGCCAATATTAACCCGTTTGATTCACCTTACGATGCTTTTATCAATTACATGAATGTGCTTAATGATTTCACTATCCGTGTAAAAAATGATTCAGGTCACAATTTCAATAATAAAAAATTTGACGATTTGCTTAAGTTAATTGAAGAGAAGGACCAAATAATTAATCAATACAGATATGAATTAGCAAAAGAAAAAATCGTTTCAGAAGGTAAAATTGCAGCTAACCCTCCTGGCCCTAAAAAAAAGAGGGTATCAGCATCAGTAAAATTATCTGAAAAAAAAGAAGTGGAAAAATAAAATACCTGGTTCCGGAAAAAAGTCTGTTAACAAATAACTATGCACTAGGCACTATGCACTAGGCACTATTTTTTTTATATGAGCAAAATAATTGAAAACCCTGATTTTCTATTTGAGACAAGTTGGGAAGTTTGTAATAAAGTTGGCGGTATACATACTGTAATTTCAACTAAAGCATTGACATTATCCGAAAAATTTAAAAGTAATTATATTTTAATCGGTCCTGACGTATGGCGCGACACTAATCAAAATCCTGAGTTTATTGAAGACAATCAATTATTTAAATCCTGGAGAAGCCGTGCAACTGAAGAAAATTTAGGCATTAAAATCGGCAGGTGGAATATTTCCGGAAATCCTATAGCAATTATAGTTGATTTCATGAATTTTGTGCCTCAAAAGGATAATATTTTCAAAAAATTTTGGGAAAACTATAAACTCGACTCACTTTCAGGCGAGTGGGATTACATAGAACCGGCATTATTTGGATATGCAGCTGCTAAAGTTATTGAAAGTTTCACACGTTTTCACTTAGGCATCAGAGATAAAATTGTAGCTCAATTTCACGAATGGATGACTGGTACCGGTGTCCTGTACCTGAAAAGCAATGTGCCACAAATTGCGACGGTTTTTACAACACATGCAACTGTTCTGGGACGTTCAATTGCGGCTAATCAATTACCTCTGTACAGCAAGCTTGAAAGTTATAACGGAGATGCCTGTGCCACAGAATTCAACGTAGTGGCCAAACATTCTCTGGAAAAGTTATCTGCAAGGGTTGCAGACGCATTTACTACAGTTAGTGAAATAACTTCAAGGGAATGTACTCAGTTTTTTGAAAAATCAGTGGACATTGTTACTCCTAACGGTTTTGAAAACTCATTTGTACCCCCGGAAGAAGAGTTTACAAAATGGAGAAGCGAGGCACGCATGAAAATGCTAAGTGTGGCTAGCTGCCTTACAAGTCATAAGTTTGATGATCAATCTTTATTAGTTGGTATTGGTGGTCGGTACGAATATAAAAATAAGGGAATTGACCTTTTTATTGATGCCCTTAGCCAACTTTCCAAATTCGAAAATAAAGACAAGAATATTTTAGCATTTTTATTTATACCAGCCAACCATTATGGGCCCAGAAAAGATGTTTTGCAAATTTTTAACTCCGACTGTTTAAATACAGGTGATAAATATCTTACACATAATTTACATGATGTTGAATATGACGCAATTATTAAACACATTAAAGAAGTTGGCCTTACAAATGACACTGGACAAAAAGTAAATATATTTTTTGTTCCCTGTTATTTGAATGGTTCTGATGGTATATTCAACCTTACATTCTATCAGGTATTATCAGGGTTGGATATTTCCGTATTTCCAAGTTACTATGAACCCTGGGGATATACTCCGTTAGAAAGCCTGGCATTCGGAGTACCAACAGTTACAACTTCACTGGCTGGTTTTGGGTTGTGGGTGCGTCACGAAGAAGGTATATCCAAAGAAGCAATAACCATTATCGAACGCACTGATACAAATGATTCAAATGTAATTAAACTCATTGCCGATAAAATTTTTGAATTTTCCAAAATCAATGCCGAACGTTCAAATTATTTAAAAAAGAAGGCAACTGAACTTTCTCAAATTGCTATTTGGAAAAATTTTATTTCCTATTATTATTCGGCATATGATATAGCGTTAAATAATGCTAAAGACAGAGTTGTGCAGGTTGTAGAAAAAGATATTGTGGAACAGGTCCCTCATATTGAAAAATTTCAAGCCGATTTACAACCAAAATGGAAACGGTTATTAGTTGAAAAAAATATTCCTGAACGGCTTATCCCACTTGAAGAATTATCTATGAATCTTTGGTGGTCATGGAATTATGAAGCTGAAGAATTATTCGAATCAATTGATCCTGCCATCTGGAAAGAATCTGTAAAAAATCCTATTATTTTTCTTGAGATGATTTCCTATAATCGCCTTCTAAAACTGGAATCAAACAAACAATTTCTAGAAAAACTTAATGGAGTGTATGGAAGGTTCCGCAATTATATAGATCAGAAAAAAAATCGTAAAGGCCCCAGGATTGCTTATTTTAGCATGGAATATGGCTTACACAGTTCGTTAAAAATTTATTCCGGGGGTTTAGGTATTTTAGCTGGCGACTATCTTAAAGAAGCATCAGATGCAAACATTAACCTTATAGGTATAGGCCTTCTTTACAGGTATGGTTATTTTAAACAGGTTATTTCAGTCAATGGAGATCAAATGGCTGTTTCCGAACCGCAGCATTTTTCAAAAACTGCCACAACTCCTGTTAGAGACAGTAATGGAAACTGGGTGTGTATTTCCATTGTTTTACCCGGACGTTCAGTAAAAGCGAGAATTTGGAAAACTGAAGTTGGAAGAATTGATTTATATCTGCTGGATACTGATTTTGAGGATAATCAAATACAAGACCGCTCAATTACCCATCATTTATATGGTGGCGATTGGGAGAACCGGTTCAAACAGGAACTGATATTAGGTGTTGGTGGCATCAGAATACTCAATGAATTGGATATAGATGCGGATATATTTCATTGTAACGAAGGCCATGCTGCCTTCATTGGATTGGAACGTTTGAACTATTTTATAAGCAAACACAACCTTACATTTCCCGAAGCACTCGAAATAGTAAGATCTTCCACACTCTTTACTACTCATACTCCTGTTCCTGCCGGTCACGATTCCTTCGAAGAAAACCTTATCCGTATGTACATGAGCCATTACCCCGACAGGTTAAAAATTACATGGCCACAATTCATGGGATTAGGAAAAATAAACGTGAATGATCCTGACGAAAACTTTTCAATGAGTTTTCTTGCAGCTAATATCTCACAGGAAATTAATGGAGTTAGCCGAATACACTGCAAGGTTAGCAAGGATATTTTTAAAAACATGTGGCCGGGTTATTTAAGTGAAGAACTATACCTTGGCTATGTTACTAATGGAGTTCATTATCCAACCTGGTCCGCAAAAGAATGGCAACAAATTTTCGAGTCGAAACTAGGGCCCGATTTTATAAATAACCAACTTAATAAAAAGCTTTGGAATAATATTTACGAAGTTAATGATAAGGAAATTTGGAAAATAAGAAATAATCTGCGACGTAAATTAATTGAATTTATTAAGGAAAAACTTGAAGAATCGTCGACTAAACGTTATGAGAATCCTAAACATTTGGTTGAAGTTTCTGATAAAATTAATAAATTTACTCTTACTATTGGTTTCGCCCGTCGTTTTGCTACATATAAAAGAGCCCATTTGTTGTTTAAGGATCTGGAAAGGCTTTCGCGTATAGTCAATAATCCTGGAATGCCGGTTCAATTTTTATTTGCAGGGAAAGCTCACCCGGCAGACAAAGCCGGACAGGATTTAATTAAAATGATTGTTGAAATATCCCGCAAACCGGAATTCATTGGTAAAATTCTTTTCATTCAAAATTACGACATGGAACTTGCCCGTCAAATGGTTCAGGGCGTTGATGTTTGGTTAAATACGCCTACCAGGCCTTTGGAAGCTTCAGGTACCAGCGGTGAAAAGGCTGTTATGAACGGAGGGCTTCATTTCAGCGTACTTGACGGTTGGTGGGGTGAGGGTTATTTTCCCGATGCAGGCTGGGCACTTCCTGAAGAACAAATATATGACAACAACGATTTCCAGGACGAACTTGATGCAGAATTAATTTATAGCCTGATTGAAAATGAAATCGCACCACTTTTCTATTTCCGTGATGACGATGATATACCGACTGGCTGGATTCAATATATAAAAAATTCCATTTCTAAAGTAGCATCAAATTTTACAACTACCAGAATGCTTCGTGACTATCAGGAGAAGTATTACGGTAAACTTTATGAAAGGTCAAAACGGATGAAAGAGAATGATTTCGAACTTGCCAAATCACTTTCATCATGGAAGAAAAAAGTTTTCAGAGCCTGGGAAAGTATTGAAGCAATCTCAGTTAAATCACCGGATATCTCAAAAGAAGAAATTGTCCTTGGTAAAAATTATGCAGGCGAAGTAATTCTCGATCTGAATGAACTAAGCCCGGACGATATTGGTATAGAAATTATTATTGTTGAAATGGTTACTGCAGAAAATCATATTAAATTAATTCATACACAAGAATTTAAACTTCAAAATGTTAATGGCAGGATTGCAACATATAGTGTCGATGTTATTCCTAATAAAACAGGAGCATATGATTTTGGCATCAGAATATTCCCAAAGAATAAAGAATTACCTCACCGGCAGGATTTTAATTTTGTGAAGTGGATATAGAATATTTACTGTTAACTTTTTCACAATACAAATGTTTTATATGTGAAAAAGTTTTTATTTATTTATAATATAAAAATACCGGTTTATATAAAACATAAATTTTCAAAAAATGAGTAAATCATATTTCCCACTGGATTTTTTGCCTGTTGTTATTCAATTAATTATAGCTTTGGGATTTGTTGTGCTTGTAATGATTATCACACATATTATCGGAGGTAAAAGAAGAAGGATAATGACAATTAAAAAAGAGGAAAACTTTGAATGCGGGATTGAAGTAATAGGAAATGCACGCTTCCCTTTCTCGGTAAAATATTTTCTTATTGCAATTCTTTTTGTATTGTTCGATGTTGAAGTTATTTTCTTTTATCCCTGGGCGATAAATTTTAAAAATCTGGAATGGAATGGTTTTGCTGAAATGATGCTTTTTATTGCATTTTTCCTGTCAGGCTTTTATTATGTTCTTAAAAAAGGAGCACTAAATTGGAGCAATGAGAAAAATAGTGCTTAGTGCATTGTGAAAAGTGCTTAGTGCTTAGTGCATAGTTAGAATCCCAAAACACATTGACCACGAAAAATGCAATTACAAATATTTAAAGGGTGGTAAGAAACACTAAGCACTATGCACTAAGCACTAAGCACTAAATTAGAATATTGAATTTAATAGATTAAAATTATGACAACATATACAAAAGTAGCCCCGCCTGAAGGGTATTCCGCACCCGGGTTGTTTGCTACTTCCTTTGAAAAAGTAATTGGATTGGCCAGATCCTATTCTTTATGGCCGTTACCTTTTGCTACTTCCTGCTGCGGTATTGAATTCATGGCAACTGTTGCATCTCATTATGATCTGGGCCGTTTTGGAGCAGAACGTTTAAGTTATTCACCCCGTCAGGCTGATTTGTTAATGGTTATGGGTACTATTGCAAAGAAAATGGCTCCCGTAGTACAGCAGGTTTATGAACAAATGGCTGAACCCAGATGGGTTATGGCAGTAGGTGCATGCGCTTCGAGTGGAGGTATTTTCGATACTTACAGCGTATTGCAGGGAATTGACCATATTGTACCTGTCGATGTATACGTACCAGGATGTCCGCCAAGGCCTGAGCAAATACTTGACGGATTTATGAAGGTTCAGGAATTGGTGAAAAATGAAAGTTTCAGAAAACGCTATTCTGATGAATATAAGGAAATGCTCGAAAGATTTGGAATAACAGCGGTAAAATAATATGTAAATTTGAAAATTTGAAAATGTGCAAATTTGAAAATTGTTATTGAATGAAATGGTTGTTAAGATTGTAATGTGATAAGGTTGTAAAATCTTCAATCATTACAATTAATAAGGATTAGAATTAAAATCTTGGTTCCTGGCTCTTGGTTCCTGGTTCCAATTAATCAGTTATACCTGTGGATAATAAAATAATTACCGAACAACTCAACGATAAATTTGGCTCTTTTATTCAAAGTATTGAAGACCCTGATGGGATAATTACATTTACAATAAGTTCAGAGATAATTGTATCGGTAATTAAATATTTGAAGGAACAATCGGGCTTTAATTTTTTAACAGATTTATGTGGCATTCATTATCCTGATAGGGAATTAAGCTTAGGCGTTGTATATCACCTTCATAATTTCAATGATAATTTCAGGCTGCGTTTAAAAACATTTGTATCCGCCGATAAACCGATAATTAATACCGCCACCGTATTATTTCCGGCCGCCAATTGGATGGAACGCGAAACTTACGATTTTTACGGAATATTATTCGAAGGCCATCCTAACTTAAAACGAATTTTAAACGTTGATTACCTGGATTATTTCCCTATGCGAAAGGAATATCCTTTGGAAGACCCGACACGTCACGATAAAGATGACCGGTTTTTTGGGAGATGATAGAATAGTGCTTAGTGCTTAGTGCATAGAGATGCAGTGCTTGAAAAAAAGGTTTATAAGGTTTATTAGGTTTATAAAATTTATAAAATACTGTATAGCTTATAAACTTATAAACTTATAATTAAGATATTAAACAATATAATATAAATTGGAACCCGCAGACACTAATTATTCAACCCTTAACCTGGGACCCACACATCCTGCCACTCATGGAATATTTCAAAATATACTTACCATGGATGGCGAAATTGTGGTTGATTCTGAACAAACCATTGGATATATACATCGTGCCTTTGAGAAAATTGCTGAACGGCGAACATGGTATCAGATCACTACACTAACTGACAGGATGAACTATTGTTCATCACCCTTAAACAATATTGGATACCAACTTGCAGTTGAAAAATTGTTTAATATTGAAACCAATAAACGAATAGATTATATGCGGGTGATCATCATGGAGCTGGCACGAATTGCTGATCACCTTATTTGTAATAGTGTAATTGGCGTTGATACCGGGGCATTAACAGGTTTTTTATATGTTATGCAGGAACGTGAAGCCATATATGATATTTTTGAGGCCATTTGCGGTGCACGATTAACTACAAATTTAGGAAGGATTGGAGGATTTGAACAGGATTTTTCTCCGGATATTATTAAAAAAATAAATGAATTTCTAATACGTTGCCCAAAAGTTATATCTGAATTCGAAAAACTTTTGCTTCGAAACCGTATTTTTATGGACCGTACAATTGGTACTGGCGGTATTAGCGGGGAAAGAGCTATTGCTTATGGTTTTACAGGCCCTAACCTTCGCGCAGCCGGCGTAGATTATGATGTACGCATATTTAAGCCATATTCCTCATATGAGGATTTTGATTTTAAAATACCTACAGGATCGCAAGGTGATACATACGACAGATTTTGTGTTCGGGAAGCTGAGCTATGGGAATCTTTAAAAATTATAAAACAAGCTATTGACAATTTGCCTTCGGGAAAATACTATGTTGATGTGCCAAAGTTAGTACTGCCGCCAAAAGAAGATGTATATAGCAAAATGGAAGCCCTCATTTGGCATTTTAAAGTAGTAATGGGTGAAGATAATGCTCCGGTCGGCGAAGTATACTCATGCGTTGAAGGAGCCAATGGCGAACTGGGTTTTTATATTGTCAGTGATGGAGGTCGCACTCCTTACCGCCTTCATTTTCGCAGGCCTTGTTTTATTTATTATCAGGCTTATCCTGAAATGATAAGGGGTAGTTTGTTATCCGATGCCATAATTACTATGAGCAGCATGAATATTATTGCAGGTGAATTGGATGCCTGAAAAATGATTACAGATTACTAATTACTAATGACTAATGGAAGAAGACAGAAAAAAGAAGACAGAAAACAGAAAGGGGAAAATTTGTATAAATATTAAATTTTTAGGTTTAATATTATTTGAAAAATCAGTAATCAGTAATTTGTAATCAGTAATTTTTTACCATGACCGACAAAAATAAAATAAACCATAAAATATTCTCACAAGTGGGAATGGATGTAAAATTTCCACCTTATATACTTGAAAAAGTAAATAAAATTATTTCACGCTATCCAAAAGGAAAGGAAAAATCCGCATTATTACCGCTCCTTCATATTGCACAGGAAGAACTGGGAGGTTTTCTGAGCGTGGATGTGCAGAATTATATTGCCAAAATTCTGGATATACAACCAATTGAAGTTTATGAAGTAGCCACCTTTTACAGTCAATATTACCTTGAAAAAACAGGCAAATACGTGATTGAGGTTTGTCAAACAGGGCCTTGTGCAATATGTGGAGGTGAGGATATCGCTGAATATCTTGAAGAAAAACTGCATATAAAACCCGGTGAAACTACTCCTGACGGAATATTCACTTTAAGGCGGGTTGAATGTCTCGGTGCTTGCGGATATGCGCCGGTTATGCAGATTAATACTGAATTTTATGAATTTCTGACAAAAGAAAAAATTGACCGGATCATAGACGATTTAAAAATTAGGAGTAACGAAGAAAAACCGAACGATTCAAAATGGGTAGAAAAATTCTTTTAGATAAAATCCATATTCCCGGTATTAAAACCTATAATGTATACAGGGACAATGGAGGTTATACATCAGTGGAAAAGGCTCTGAAAAAAATGACCCCGTCTGATGTGACTGAAGAAGTCAAAAAATCTGGCTTACGGGGCCGTGGGGGTGCCGGGTTTCCTACCGGGATGAAATGGTCGTTTATTGATTCGAGGTCTGTAAACGCCAGATATCTGGTTTGTAATGCTGATGAAAGCGAACCTGGTACCTTTAAGGATCGTTACCTGATGGACCATATACCGCATTTATTAATTGAAGGTTTAATAGTTTCAAGTTACGCTTTAGGAACATCTGTTGCTTTTATTTATGTCCGTGGCGAATTTAAACAACAAATTGGAACACTTAATACCGCTGTCAGAGAAGCGTATAACCATGGTTTTCTTGGAAAAAATATTCTTGGAACTTTATTCTCACTGGACATAGTTGTCCACGCCGGAGCAGGTGCCTATATTTGTGGCGAAGAAACTGCTTTGTTGGAGTCTCTTGAAGGCAAACGTGGCAATCCAAGATTAAAACCTCCGTTTCCTGCCGTAAAAGGATTATATGATTGCCCGACAGTAGTCAATAACGTTGAAACTCTCGCCTGTGTAGTTCCAATTATTAATAATGGAGGAGATGAATATGCAAAAATTGGCGTCGGAAGAAGTACCGGTACCAAACTAATTTCTGCTTGCGGACATATTAATAGACCGGGTGTTTATGAAATTGAAATGGGACTTCCGGTAAAAGAATTTATATATTCGGAAGAATACTGTGGCGGTATAAAAGATGGAAAACAACTAAAAGCATTAATTCCCGGAGGTTCATCCGTGCCTATTTTGCCGGCAGTATTGGTTAACGTTACAAAGGCTGATACTCCCAGGCTAATTAGTTATGAATCTTTAAGTGAAGGCGGTTTTGAATCTGGCAGTATGCTGGGATCAGGTGGTTTCATAGTTTTTAGTGAAGATGCATGTATTGTCCGTAATACATGGAATTTCGAACGGTTTTATCACCACGAAAGCTGTGGTCAATGTTCTCCTTGCAGGGAGGGTACCGGTTGGCTTGAAAAAGTACTGTATCGTATTGAACATGGTTTAGGTAAATCAAAAGATATTGATTTACTTGACAGTATAGCTCGAAAAATTGAAGGAACCACAATTTGTCCACTTGGTGATGCTGCCGCATGGCCGGTAAATAGCGCTATCCGTCATTTCAGGCATGAATTCGAATTTCATATTGAACATCCGGATGTAGTTAAAAATAAGGACCATGGTTACTAGTTTATTAAAATTAAAGTATACAAATGATAAAAGTTACTATTGACGGACATACTATAGAAATTGAGGAAGGATCGACAATACTTCAGGCTGCCAGGAAAATTGGCGGTCCTATTGTTCCGCCTGCAATGTGTTATTATTCCAGATTAAAAGATTCAGGAGGGAAATGCCGCACATGTCTGGTTAAAGTGACCAGGGGATCAGCAAAAGACCCGCGTCCGATTCCAAAATTGGTCGCTTCCTGCAGCACTCCTGTAATGGATGGCATGGTAGTTGAAAACATTACATCACCTGAAGTTTTGGAAACAAGGAAAGCAATTGTAGAATTTCTTTTAATTAACCATCCTTTGGATTGTCCGGTTTGCGACCAGGCAGGCGAATGCGATTTACAAGACCTTAGTTACATGCATGGCACTGAAAGTACCAGGTATGAAGAAGGTCGAAGGGATTTCGAATCAGTGGATTTAGGAGAAAATATTAAACTGAATATGAACCGGTGCATTCTTTGTTACCGCTGTGTATATGCTGTGAATCAGTTAACCAATGGACGAATTCATGGAGTGTTATATCGGGGTGATGCATCAGAAATATCGACTTTTATTAAAAATTCTATCGACAATGAGTTCTCTGGTAATGTAATTGATGTTTGTCCTGTTGGAGCACTTACCGACCGGCATTTCAGATTTAAAAGCCGTGTATGGTTTTTAAAAGCTATGGACGCACACCGCGATTGCCTAAAATGTAGTGGAAAAGCAGTGGTTTGGATGTATGGAAATGAGATATTCAGAGTTACTGCCCGTAAAGATGAATATAATGAAGTTGAAGAGTTCATCTGTAATGAATGCAGGTTTGAAAAAAAGATCCAACTTGTTGGATAATAGAAGGTCCGCGTAAAATAAAACGGACTTCAATTGTTTCAGTAAATCATTACGAAAAACTTAAAAGCTCTGCTATATTTGATCCGGTTAATAAAATAATTGAAAAACCCAGTGAACAATAATGAAGTGATGAAGTAATGAAGAAAATGATTTGGGACATGATAACGGGATGTGAGACGTGGTACATGGGACCTGCAACCTGCAACCTGCAGCCTCCACCTGCAACTTATAAATGAATAAACAAATAATAAACTGACAATATATGGTCATCTATATTATATATAAAATTGTATTGATTTCAGTAATTCTTTTGTTAAGCCTTTTCATAGCAATGTATTCTACATTATTGGAACGGAAATTTGCAGGATTTATTCAGGACAGGCTGGGTCCTGACCGTGCCGGCAAATGGGGAATCCTGCAACCGGTATGTGACGGGGTAAAACTCTTTTTTAAAGAAGAATATATGCCTGTCACAGCCGATAAATTTCTTTATATACTTGGCCCTTCACTTACCATGCTGGTGGCATTGCTAACAAGCGCAGTTGTACCATGGGGTGGAACCATAATAGCCGGTGGCCGTTCATATTCATTGCAGGTAGCAGGCAGCAGTGTCGATATTCTTTATGTTTTTGCAGTTGTATCAATGGGTGTTTATGGGCTTATGATTGGAGGTTGGGCATCTAATAATAAATATTCACTTTTAGGTGCTGTACGTGCATCTTCACAGATGATAAGCTATGAGCTGGCTATGGGCCTTGCCATCGCTTCTTTAATAATGATGTCCGGCACTTTAAATCTTTCCGAAATAATCGCCTACCAGGAAAAACATGTATGGAATATAATTGCTCAACCTATTGGTTTTTTAATATTTTTTATTTGTGCTCTTGCTGAAACCAACAGGGCTCCTTTTGACCTGCCTGAATGCGAAACAGAATTAATAGGCGGTTACAATACCGAATACAGTTCCATGAAACTTGGATTTTATCTTTTTGCCGAATATATAAACATGTTTGTGTCATCAGCTATAATGTCAACCCTGTATTTGGGAGGATACCATTTGCCGTTTATAGAAAAACTGGGACTTACTTCAAATTGGGCAACTATTCTTGGTACTGCATTTCTATTCTTTAAAATAACTTTATATATTTTATTATTCATGTGGGTTAGATGGACCTTACCAAGGTTCCGGTACGACCAGCTGATGAAATTAGGATGGAAAATATTATTGCCTTTGTCATTGCTAAACCTTGTGATTACAGGATTAGTGATACTTTTAACTAAATAATTGCATTTGATGAGCCTTACAAAGAGATCACAAATGGTTTCCAGGAAACGAATGAGTTTCTGGGATAAAATTTATCTTCCTGCTATTTTTGGCGGAATGTTAATCACCATGAAGCATGTATTTAAGAAAAAAATTACAATAAGATATCCTGAGAAAAAACGGGATTTTTCGGAAATTTACAGGGGACAACACGTTTTAAAACGTGACGATGAAGGCAGGGAGCGATGCACTGCCTGCGGATTATGTGCACTTGCCTGCCCTGCAGAAGCAATAACAATGGTTTCAGCTGAACGACAACCAGGACAGGAACATCTATTTCGCGAGGAAAAATATGCTAAAGTATACGAAATAAATATGTTACGATGTATATATTGTGGCCTTTGCGAATCCGCCTGTCCAAAAGAGGCAATTTTTCTTACCAAGAAAACAGTCGAATCGGAATATAATCGTGATAATTTCATTTATGGCAAGGATATTCTTTTGGAACCTTTGGATAAACGGGTCGATATATCTAAACGACAAACACCTGAGGTTATTAAATTTAAACAATTGCCTAACGAAAGACACAATATTTGAAGTTTGATATATATGGAAAAATATTTATTTTTTGGTTTATCGGGCCTGGCAATTATTTCGGCCCTGATGGTTTTGATTTCTAAAAATCCTGTACATTGCCTTCTATATCTTATTCTTTGTTTTAGTTCTATTGTCGGTCATTTTCTATTGTTAAATGCACAATTCCTGGCAATGGTTCAAATAATTGTATACGCCGGGGCAATTATGGTATTGTTCTTATTTACATTAATGCTACTTAATCTGAATATTTCAAACGAGTTAAGGAAACCCGTTGCAGTTAGAATAATTGCAGTAATTTCAGGAGGTTTGCTTTTAATTTCATTAATCGCAATACTTAAAGGTTTCAATTACACTGTTCAGGGGCATTATTCAAATTCACAAATGGGTTTGGGAAAAAATATCGGAAGTGTTCTCTTTAATGAATATATGTTCCCGTTTGAGGCATCATCTCTGTTGTTTCTATCGGCAATGGTCGGTGCAGTGATGATGGTTAATAAAGAAAAGTAAAAGAAGAAAGAAGGCAGAAGACAGAAGACAGAAGGCAGAAGACAGAAAAGAGATAAAAGATAAATAGGACATGAAAAAGGACATGGGACGTGAAAATGGACATGGGACTTGGTACACTAACTTGCAACCTGCAACCTGCAACCTGCAACATATTAACGAATAAACAAATAAACCTTATACAAATGAACGAAATAACGCATAATTTACAGGTAATGCCAATTAACTATTATATTATTCTATGTTCGACACTCTTTTCAATTGGAGTAATCGGCGTGCTAATTAAACGAAATGCACTTATTATTTTTATGTCAGTGGAGTTAATGCTTAACTCTATTAATCTTTTATTTGCTGCATTTTCAGTTTATCATGGCAACCCTGCAGGACAAATTATGGTAATATTCATCATGGTGGTTGCTGCTGCTGAAGTTGCAGCCGGATTATCAATATTAGTGGTAACATACCGCAATAACCATTCTATAGATATGAACATATTAAATCAGTTAAAAGGATAACAAGCATAAAACTTATAGTTTAATCATGAAGACATTGGTTGCTTTAGTAATATTATTCCCACTAATATCATTTCTAACAATAGGGCTAAATTTTAAAAGGATCCCTGAAAAACTAACAACAACACTTGCTTGTGGTTCTGTCCTTGTATCATTTATTATTTCAGTTTTACTTTTCTTTTTTATAAAAAATAATAATAAAATTGTTACTGTAACTTTATTTGACTGGATTCCAGCGGCATATGCTACTTTTAGCTTTTCTCTTGTACTGGATCAACTTTCTTCCCTTATGCTGTTAATTATAACAGGGGTAGGATTCCTGATCCATGTTTATTCAGTCGGATATATGGCTAAAGATGCCGGATATAACAGGTTTTTTGCTTACATGAACCTGTTCATTTTCTCAATGCTTATTTTAGTATTGGGCTCAAACTATATTATCATGTTTATTGGATGGGAAGGTGTTGGTTTATGTTCATATCTGCTTATTGGGTTCTGGTTCAAAAACCAGAATTATAACAATGCTGCAAAAAAAGCATTCATTATGAACCGTATAGGCGATTTGGGATTTATGTTAGGTATGTTTTTATTATATTTAATATTTAAAACATTGGATTTTAATATTATTTTCAGCCAATGTTTGCATTTTAATCATAATATACATTGGATCACTGTAGCTACCTTGTTGCTTTTTATCGGTGCCATAGGTAAAAGCGCTCAAATCCCTTTATTTACATGGTTGCCGGATGCAATGGCCGGGCCAACTCCGGTGTCAGCCTTAATACATGCTGCAACAATGGTAACAGCAGGTGTTTATATGGTAGCCAGGTCACAGGCACTATATATTTTAGCTCCGGCAACGCTTAATATAATTGCCATTATCGGGATTATAACCGTTTTATTGGCTGCCTCCATTGCAATCAGGCAAAACGACATAAAAAAAATTCTTGCATATTCTACAATAAGTCAACTTGGATATATGTTTGTTGGCCTGGGCGTGGGAGCATTCACGGGTGCAATGTTTCACCTTACTACCCATGCATTTTTTAAAGCATTGCTGTTTCTTGCTGCCGGTAGTGTAATACATGCACTTCAGGGTGAACAGGACATAAGGGAAATGGGTGGTTTGAGGAAAATTATGCCTGTTACCTGGTTAGTTTTTCTTTTCGGAACTTTAGCCATTTCAGGTATTCCACCATTTTCAGGGTTTTTCTCTAAAGATGAAATCCTGCTCCATGCTTATGGATATAACAAAGTATTTTGGCTACTTGGTATTATTGGTTCAATGATGACCACATTTTACATGTTCAGGCTTTTATTTTTAACATTTTCAGGTACCTATAGGGGATCTGGAGATCAAAAACATCATATCCATGAATCTTCCGCAGTATTTACATTTCCATTAGTCATCCTCGCTATTTTATCTTTTGTTGGAGGATTGTTGAATATCCCCGGTATTTTTAAAGGAAATGCAGCACTGCAAAATTTTCTTTCACCTGTATTTTTGACAAACTTAAAAATTGCTCCTAATGAAATACTTTCACATACCGGTGAGATATTGTTATTGTTAATAACTACTGCCTTAGGATTAATTATTATATATTTTGCATGGCTAAAATTCATAAAAAATAATGCTATACCGCCAGATGAGGATGCACATCTGAATTTTATTGCCAAAGTACTCTACCGGAAATATTATATCGACGAACTTTATACTGTTGTAATTGAAAAACCAATACTTTATTTTTCATCCCTTTTTTATAAGATCGATGTAAATATTATTGACAGGTTTGTAAATAGTTTAGGTTCCTCAACACTATGGCTGGGATTAAAAGTCAGAAAATTACAAACCGGGACTATTGGTTTTTATTTAATAGC
The DNA here is from genome assembly GCA_963846585.1 of uncultured Bacteroidota bacterium. Classification (GTDB taxonomy): domain Bacteria; phylum Bacteroidota; class Bacteroidia; order Bacteroidales; family JAAUTT01; genus JAAUTT01. Next base: position 59,205 of record CAWJWO010000019.1, on the reverse strand, counting down.
TATGGTTTTAAGTATAGTTGCATTGCTTATATTTGGATTAATGATTTAAAGTTTAATAAATGTCAACGATATCACTTATTTTATTGCCTCTTATTACTTCAGTTATTTTATTCCTTATCAGGGATAAAAACAAGGCACGGGCATATGCACTGTTTGTATCTATAATAACTTTGTTTATAGGTGTTTATATAGCAATAAATTATAATAAAGTGTTCTATATAAATGATTTGTTTACAATAAACTGGATTCAAAGTATGGGAATTAAGCTTTCCTTTGGGCTTAACGGCCTTAGTTTAGTTCTTGTTATGCTAACTTTAGTGCTGGTACCATTAATCCTGATAACCACGTACAGGGCAAAGACAGATTTGCCACCAGCATTTTATGCACTGGTACTACTGATGGAAGCCTCGTTAATTGGCGTTTTTAGTACGTTGGACGGTTTATTGTTTTATATTTTTTGGGAATTAACCCTTATACCAATTTATTTCATTTGCGGACTTTGGGGTGGTGAAAACCGGATCAGGATTACCATCAAATTTTTCTTATATACAATGCTTGGAAGTTTATTCATGTTATTAGCCCTTATCTGGCTATACCTTAAAACTCCTTATCCTCACTCATTTGCTATAAATTCCCTGGTTCAGGTAAACCTCACTTACTTCGAACAAATTGGAATATTTACTTCTTTTTTTCTTGCTTTTGCAATTAAAACACCTTTATTCCCTTTTCATAGCTGGCAACCCGATATATATACCATCGCCCCGACTGCAGGAAGTATGTTATTGGCAGGGTTAATGGCAAAAATGGGTTTATATGGTTTTCTGCGTTTACTGCTTCCTGCATGCAAGCCAATGGTTGTTTTGCTGGCTCCTTATTTTATTCCGCTTGCAATTATTGGATTAATTTATGCATCAGTTATTGCCATCAGGCAAAATGAAATAAAACGTTTAATTGCATACTCCTCTTTAGCTCACGTTAGCCTGATGGCTGGAGTTTTGTTTACTTTAAATTATGATGCTTTACAAGGCAGTATTTACCAAATGCTGTCGCATGGATTTAATGTTGCAGCATTATTTTTTGTGGCTGATATTATTTATGACCGGACTAAAACATACATAATTAGTGACCTTGGAGGTATAGCTAAATCAGCGCCACACTTTGCCATCTTTTTTATGATTGTAATGCTTGGTTCAATTGCCCTGCCATTGACAAACGGATTTATAGGAGAGTTCCTGATGTTATTAGGGCTTGCACAATATAATTTTCTTGTTACCTGTGTGGCCGGGTTAACTATAATCTTTGGTGCAATTTATATGCTTTGGTTTTACCAAAAAACAATGTATGGAGAACCAAATAAACTTACTTCTGACTTTAAAGATTTAACTACTAATGAAATGATTGTTGCTATACCACTTATTATTTTTATTATCCTGATGGGAATATTTCCAAAACCTATACTTGAAATTATAAAACCGGCAGTTGATAGTATTTTAACTACAATATGATAATAATGTACAAATATGCAGATGTGCAAATGAAAATTACGAATTAATAATTACTAATGACATGAGACGTGGAACGTGAAAGTATTTCTATAAACCTTATAAACTTTATAAACTTTATAAACCTTATAAACTTAATAAACAAATAAACGAATAATCAATTATCAATACAACTTTATGAACACTCTTATTGCTTTAACTATAACCAGTATAATAATCCTGTTCCTTGGTGTTTTTAATTTAAAGAAATGGATATTGCCGTTTCTTATTACTGGTATGGTTGTTGCTCTGGGACTAGAATTTGCTGATTGGGTAAAGCCTGCGAAATCATATTATTATGATATGTTCATCACAAATCATAATTCTATTGCATTTGGAGGTTTATTGGTTTTTTCCGCATTGCTTACCATACTAATTTCGGTACAATATTACAAAAACGAAACCCGCAGTTTGGAAGGTATTTATTCTATACTAATTTTCTCCCTTCTGGGAGGATTAATAATGATATCATCAGGCAATCTCGCTTCTTTCTTCATTGGACTGGAAATCCTGTCCATATCGTTATATTTATTGGCTGGAAGCCATAAAACCTCTTTCCTTTCAAATGAGGCAGCCATGAAATATTTTCTTATGGGATCATTTGCTGCAGGATTTCTTTTATTTGGTATTGCATTGGTGTATGGAGCTACTGGTTCACTTAATTATAATCAGATATATTATTTCATTAATTCGAATGCGTCAAACCTTCCATTGATTTTAAAAGCTGGAATTTTACTTATAGCAACAGGTATGGCTTTTAAAGTAGGCGCGGTACCTTTTCACTTTTGGGCTCCTGATGTTTATCACGGCTCACCTACGCTAATAACTGCTTATATGGTTACAACCATTAAAGTTGCAGGGTTTGCTGCATTATTACAGTTAACATTGAATTGTTTTGGCACAGATATTAAAATATGGCCAAATACATTAGCTTTAATTGCAGCATTGTCAATAGTTACAGGGAATTTGGGAGCACTCTATCAAACGAGGATTAAAAGGATGATGGCATATTCCAGTATCGCTCATACCGGATATATTTTGATAGCTTTGGTAAGTATTCAATCCAATACACCGTCAATACTGTTTTATTATTCTGCAGCTTATATTTCTTCGAACCTGGCAATTTTCACGGTAATAATAATGTTTAAACAAACATTAAAAAATTCTGGCATTGAATCGTTTAATGGCTTGGCTAAATTGAATCCATTAATTGCAGTTTGCTCTTCTTTAGCTTTTTTATCACTAACCGGCATCCCGCCTTTAGCAGGTTTCATGGCAAAATACTTCGTTTTTGCTTCAGCAATTAACTATGGTTACCTATGGCTGACAGTTATTGCCGTTTTGGGTTCAGTTGTGAGTATTTTCTATTATTTCAGGCCCATTATTAATATTTACATGAAGGAAAAATATTATGACAAAATTATAACTACCCCACTTTCTATTACTGTACTAATTTTTCTTACAGTTTGTTCCATTGTTTTAGGTTTGATTCCCGGCTGGATATTTGTAATTAAATAATGAATAATTAATAATGAATTGTATAATTGTAGAAGACGAACTCTCGTCAAAATTGATTTTGGAAGAATATATCAAATCAATCCCTTTTCTTACTATAACAGGAAATTGTTCCGATGCTTATGAAGCTTTTAATATGTTGCGAACAACAAAGGTTGATCTTATTTTTCTGGATATATTGCTGCCCAAAGTCTCAGGCATTGATTTTATAAAAACATTGGAATTAAAGCCACTGTTCATTTTTACAACTGCGTCTGTAAATTATGCAATAGAAGCTTTTAACCTTAATGCCATAGACTATATAGTAAAACCATTTTCTTTTGAACGACTTCTAAAAGCCGTAAATAAAGCTTATGAACTCTTTAATTATAGAATTGAAAAAAAAGTACATCATGTTGAAATGCCAGAACCAAGGAAGAATGAAGGATTTATCCTTGTTAAATCGGAATATCAAACTCAACGCGTTGATTTACACGATATTACATATATAGAAGGCTTAAAAGATTATATTAAAATATTTTTAATCGCCGGAAAACCTATAGTAACATTAAATTCTCTAAAAAATATGGCCGAACGACTTCCGTCAGGCATGTTTTTAAGAGTTCACAAATCATACATTGTGTCTCTTAACAAAATAAATTCAATTGTTAGAAACAGAATTATTATAGGCGAAAAGTGGATCCCAATTGGCGAAATTCATAAATCTGCATTTTTTGAAACAATTCAAAAGCATGATTTGAAGTTGTAAATAATTTAATCGCCTTGGATATACTGTGTTTCAGGTTTAAATTCGTAAAATTGGTCAATAAAAAGAGTCCCGCTGGATTGTCCTGTTCCTACAAAACCCCTGTCACTCTTTCCTGAAACTGAAACTGTAACCCCAACAGTATATTCACCTACCGACCAATTATACTGCACAGGAAAAGTTGTTTTCCTTGTCCAAAGTCCGGTTGCAGGATCATATTCCCAGGTTTTTCCGGAAAGTGAAGTAGTATTAGTCATTGATGCCCCCCATGTTACATAACCTTTACCATTAACAGCAAAAAGTGCAGCACCTTGCCTTATAATATCAGTATAATCATTGTTAAAATTTGTTGTTGTTTCGGTCTGATTGGATAGTGTAGTATCGCTGGTTCTCCAGGTATCGCCGGCTGAATCATAAATTACCATGTCATCACATAATTGTGAACCATTGGTTCCGGTACACAAATAAGCTTTTGCACCTATAACGAATACACCGCCATTTAAACGTTTTTCTCCTATTGTTGCTACCGCCTGCAGTATCCAACGTTTACCAGGCGGAAGGCTTGGATTAAATTTATAATAATCATTTAAATAATTATTGTCAAACCCTCCACCAATAAAACCCAGATGGTTAACACTAAAAGCTACACAACCATAACGTGGTGTTCCTGGAAAAGCATCACTGGTCAAAGCTGTCCACTTATTAGTTTTTGGACTATAACTGTAAAAATCTTTATATGTAGGAGCATAATTAGGGCCTTCGCCAGTACCAACATATCCAATTGTATCAATTGCAAAAGCTACAGCAGATTGCCGTCCCGGCAGAACTTTACCATTGGCCCCTCTCATCGAATCTATCCTTGTCCACTTATCGCTATTGGTATCCCATTGCCAAAAATCGTCCAAACAGTTTCCTTGAATATCAACGCCTAAACCTACATAAACATCAGTATCAATGACGAATGCACAGGCTTGTGCCCTTGGAACACCCCCTAATGGTGATATACTATTTTTTATCCAGTTACCAAGATAAGCAGTATTTGGATCTTTTGTGCAAGAAACAAATGGTATTAAGATAGTAGTAACTAACAACAATAAAAGCCAATTTCTATTTTTCATATATTAATATTTTAAATCTTTTTTTCAAACCTACGCAGAAAGGCAGTGAGCTTAAAAATATTTAGACATGTACTTATTATTAATCGACAAAATTTAATTATATATCTATTAAGTCAATTATTTATATAATTATGCGAACGGCCATAAATAATACTGTTTAATAGATATATTTTCAAAGATGGTATAATAGAATTTTGTGAAAGTATTTTCTCCAGTTAATTTGAGCATAATTAGAAATTATTTGTAACCATATGTACAAAATTAACTTCATATTTCTTTTAATCCTAATTTTTATAATTGTTTCATGCCAAAATGATAATACAGGTACTGCTATCGGTTCTACTGTAGTACCTACAAATACTAATACAATATATTGTGACACTTTTTCAATTAATTCCTTTACCGTTAAAGCTGACTCTGTTCCTACTTCCGGATTTAAAACTGCTATAGTTGGGCTTTACCAGCCTACAAATGACTATTTTGATGCCACCCTTGGAAATGATACTGTTTCGTCATATTTTACTATTACTCCTCCAACCACTTTGCCGGTATTAAATTCAGAAGCCAGACAATATCCTGGACCCCGTACTACTGCAGTTTTTGACTCAGCTGTCCTCGTCCTGAGGCATTCGCATTATTATTATGGTGATACAACACTTCCATTTACTTTAATAGTACATCACTTGCCAAAGCCAATAAACTGGAACATTAATCCGAAATCTAGTGGTATCCGGTATAATAATTCATATTTAACTTCACAAGACTTAAATTCACCTGTTATTGGTATCAAAACCTATTTACCCAGGCCTTCATATAATTTTAATATATTCGTGAGATTAGATAATTCATTTGGAAGAGATTTATTTAATAAAGTTGATTCCAACAGCATTATATTTAATTTAAATGGCCAATTCAATGTTTATATTGGTAGTTTTCTTTTATCACCAGGCAGTCAGCCATCAGCCATTTTAGGTTATGTAAATTCCCAGACCGATAGTTCAATTGTACTTCGTATTTATTATCACGGCAATACACCATTAACAGGGGGTATACCAGCAAATAATTTAGTTGCCAGATCTTTCGATTTTAAATCAGTTACCAGCGGCATTCTTGGTAATCTTCAGTTCAACCGTTATAGTTCAAGCCCGCCTTACCCGTTGAATACCTTAATTTATCAGAAAGATAAGGTATCTTCCAATCTTACAAATAAATACAGTTACATTCAATCTGGCACAGGTTTCATGAGCAGACTTGAATTTCCGTCTTTATTTTCTGTTTTATCATCCGCAAAAAATATTAAAATTCTAAGTGCTACATTATATTTAGTGCCTCAAAACCAAAGCTATAAACTTTTTAAACTGCCATCAAGTATTTCAGTACATCTTACTGATGATGTCAATGATATACTTGATGATACAGGAATTTCTGCCAATCTGATTACCAATAAATTGAACACCGGGGGGTCGGCACCGGCATATTATGTAGCTGATATTAGCTCATTTGTTAATTCAGTCCTAAACCCTGCATCAGGTTCCCTTTCTAACCAGATACCTTCTCTTTTGATAACACCTAATTATTCGTCAATTACTTCATACGCAGGAGTTTCTGCTTCCGGGGCCTCAAACCTGAGCAGAGTCATAATTGACTATAATAAAACTGTAAATTCAAACCAGAATGGCATCAATGTAACAGGAATTTCAATTACTTATTGGCGCTATTAATCTCAACAATTATAAAATTTAAATATTACCTATTTAATAAGGATGAACCAAATATATAAATTATTATTATCCATAGTTCTATTGAGTGGTATGAATGCATTTGGTCAATCATCTACTTATTGGGAATATTCAGTTTTTGGAATTGGTGATATTCAACCAAATGGATTCGGACAAAGCAGGGGTATGGGAGGAGTTGGTATTGCTTTGCCATGTGAGACTTCCATTAACGATATAAATCCGGCATGTCTTCAGGGAATAGATTATTCCACTGTAATATTGGATATTGGTGCTGACTCGAGGTGGTCACAATTTTATGACGGAAATTATGTCCAAAACAATACCACCATTAACTTCAACTTTTTTTCTTTAGGGTTTAGGACGGCTGACCGTTGGGTTTGTTCAATCGGCCTCACGCCATATACTTTAGTGGGAACTAATATTGTTACCCAAATACCGATTGAAGGTTCACTCAAATTCATTACTGATTATTACTCCGGATCAGGAGGAATAAACAAATTTTATTGGTCTAATTCCTTTAAGATTTCAAATAACCTTGCTGTCGGATTAAACATAAAATATCTTTTTGGTTCGGTACAGGTAAATCAAACCTTGGATGTTTTGGGGAGCAATTATTCAATTCTTGATAATCAATATATGAGTAAACTGGTTTTGGATTATGGTTTTTTATATAAATTTACCCTAAACCATAATATAAATGGTACAATAGGCGGCATATTTTCGAATCCATGGACACTGGCAATCAGGCATGAACAAACAATATCAACCGACACTGTTCTCCGTTATTTAATTGACACTTTAAGCACTTATAAATTACCCATGACATATGGATTAGGTTTTGCATTAAAGTTTTATAATAAACTCACATTATCATTCGATTATTCATACGGACAATGGTCAAAAGCATATGAATCGGTCAATATAAATGCTACTTCAATCCCATTTTACCCTGCAACTAACTTGCAATACAATGCCCAGTATGTAAATGCCAGCAATTTTAACTTTGGTGCAGAATTCCTCCCATCAGATGCCTATAGCGCTTCCTTTATAAGTAAAGTGAAATACAGGTTTGGTGCACGTTACTCTAATACTCCGCTAATGATTAGCGGCAATCAATTAACAGATATGGCACTCTCGTGTGGTTTTGGTATACCTCTGCTGCGAAACCGGCTTAATGCAAATATAGCATTCGAAGTAGGCCATCGGGGTAACGACAGTGGTTATGGATTAACTATTGAGAACTACGGGACTGTTATGGTTAATCTTACTTTTTTGGAAAACTGGTTTTTGAAAAGAAAATTCAATTAATTCATTATAGGTTTTTCCCCAAATGCCAAATCGCCGGCATCACCAAGACCAGGGACAATATAAGATTTTACGGTAAGTTCATCATCCAGTGCACCAACCCAAATGCTTACCTTTTGAGAGGGAAGTTTTTTACGTATATAATTTACTCCTTCTTTGCTTGCTATAATTGCAACAATATGAGTATGTTTCGGTATACCTCTTTCAATCAGGGCACGATAGGCTAATTCTAATGATGATCCGGTCGCTAACATTGCATCCGCCAGGATCAATATCCTGTTTTTAGTTTCAGGACAAGAAATGTATTCGATTTTGATGTTAAACGAACCATCCTTATCATAGTTTCGATAGGCTGCAATAAAACCATTCGGGGCCTTATCAAATATATTCAGCATCCCGTTATGTACAGGCAGCCTGCCCTTAATATCGAAGTAATAACCGGATATTCTGAAAAAACGTTTTCTTCTGCAATACCCAATGGGGTCTGTATTTGATTAACCTGATAAGGTATGGTTTTACTAATTTCATAAGCCATAATTTCACCCATTCGTTCCAGGTTTCTTCGAAACCGCATTCTATCCTGTTGAACCTCCTTGTCACGAATTTCAGCAAGATACTGGTTAAAAACAGAATTTGATTTATTAAGGATCGTTATCATAGCCTTATTTATTATAAAATTTACAATTATGACCTTGTCAAATTGGCTTTTTCTTATTGACACTATTTACAGAATACCTTCGTCAGCAAAACTATAATAACCCCCTTCGGTTACTATGATGTGATCCAGTAATGCAATATCCATTATATTCGCTGATTCTTTTATTTTTTTTGTAAGGCTGATATCGGCCTCAGATGGCATAGATTGACCAGATGGGTGATTATGGCAAAGTATTATCGAAGATGCTAACTTTTCCAAAGCAAGATGAAGTATTATCCTCACATCTGCAACAGTGCCTGTTATTCCTCCCTGGCTGATTTTTTGGCGATGTATTATTTTATTAGATCGATCCAATAATATTAACCAAAATTCTTCATAGCTCAAATCCCCAAGAAGTGATTGAAATATTTTGTAAATATCCCTGCCTGATGTTATTTTTTCCCGTTGAATTGATTCGGAAAGCTTTCTTCTTCGTCCTAATTCCAATGCCGCAATTATACTTATAGCCTTTGCCTGTCCAATGCCTTTGTGTTTTTGTAAATCGACAATGCTCCGTTTGCCAAGTTCGCTAAGATTATTATTAGCTGAAGATAAAATATTCTTTGAAAGTTCAACAGCACTTTCATCATGTGTACCCGACCCAATGATAATAGCCAACAACTCAGCATTGCTCAGGGCAGAAATTCCTTTACCGAGTAACTTCTCCCGGGGACGATCATCAAGTGACCATTCTTTTATCGATAATTTTCCGGAAGCTGACATCGGAAGTTATGATGAATTAATAATTTGGAAATGTGCAAATTTGAAAATTTGAATATGATGACTAATAACTGTTGATTTAATAATCAATTCATTATTTAATCACCTTTATTTGTAATAATAATTGACAACTCAATTTATTGATTACGTTATTATACTATACTAAACTATTTACATGCTTAGCCAGGCTCGATTTTAAGTTTGCCGCTTTATTGGGGTGAATAACATTTTTTTTAGCCAATTTGTCAAGCATGGAAGCAACCTGAGGATATAATAATACAGCTTCGGCCTTCAATGATAAATTTCGTAATTTCTTAATAGCATTACGAGCTGTTTTGGCATGATATCTGTTCTCCAGTTTGTGTGTTTCGTTTTGCCTGATCCTTTTTTCAGCTGATCTATGGTTTGCCATTTTACTTTCTGATATAAAGTTTAAATAAGGATGCAAAAATAATTATCTTTTTCAATTTAAAAAAACATTACTATATATTTAGCAATTTTAAGAATAAATAGGTATAATAATTGAAAATTGTATATTGAAAATTGAAAATTGTATATTACCAAACAATTATCAATAATCAATATTCAATTATCAATAGTCAATACCCAATTAATATGGAAAACTGGGAAAAAGATATATTTACACATCGAAACAAGTCTTATGGCTCTTATCAGCTTCGGAAAAAATATAATTTATATCTTTTTATCAGCTTCGTTTTTGCAGTTGTATTATTTACAATTCCACTCTATATTTTATTTTACCAAAGTAAACAAAATCAGGCACTAAGTGACTTACCTGTTACTGTTTCAATAGATTTATCCCATCCCATTGATTTAAATGACCTTGTATCAGAACCACCTCCAGAGGTAAAGGAGCATAATAAAATTATGGAAGAACAAACTCCCATAATGACTAATATCTTATCTGGAACAAAAACAAGCGGAATAGCTGACGAAACAGACAAAAAAGACAGTTCTGAAATAATGAATAAAAATAAATTGTTTAGAAGTAATATTCAGGATCCAAATAATGATACTTCCTCCTTTATATTCGTCGATGAATTACCTCAATTTATTGGCGGTAATGATGAATTTGTAAAATTAGTCCGTAAAAACCTTATTATTCCTGATAGTTTAATAAAAAAACGAATAAAAGGAAAAATAGTAATTCAGATCTTTATATCAAATACGGGTGATATTATTGATGTTAAGTTATTATCAGGAATAAATCCATCAATTGATAACGAGGCACTTAAGGTGTTAAGAATAGCTAAGAAGTGGATTCCGGCAAAACGGGCAGGCAAGGCAATTGCTTTCAAGTATAACATTCCCATTAGGATTTAGTTGTTAGTTGTTAGTTGTTAGTTATTGGTTGTCAGTTGCTAGTAAAAAGTTCTCCTACTTGCCTTACACACCTACTTTTATTACGACCATCAAAATTATGCTTCAACTTAAATAATTAGTTTAAAATATGCGTACATTTACATGTTAAAAATTTACATAAAAATATGGCTCTTTTTATTAATTTATTCATAGGTGGAAGCGATTTCCTGTTGATTCTTATAGTACTTGTTTTTCTTTTTGGAGGTACTAAAATTCCTCAATTAATGAAAGGTTTAGGTGAAGGTATTAAAGAATTTAAAAAAGCTTCAAAGGATGAAACAAATGAAACACATCCTGATAAGCCAGTGACAGAAGGAAAATAGTGCTTAGTGCATAGTGCCAAGTGCATAGTGCCAAGTGCTTAGTGCATAGTAATTAGTTGTTAGATGTTAGTGGCCGGTTTTTAGTATAAGGTGATGAAGTAATTAGTAATTAGTAATTTGTAATTTGTAATCAACACATTTGCACATTCATAAATAAAAAACCCTTCCGGCAAATTGAAAGAAGGGTTTTTTTTATAACAAAATTTAATTAAGGTTTACAAGAAAACTCAAAGTCTTATTTGAAAAACACCAATATCAAATTACAAACAACTAAACTGATAAAAAATAATGCAGATATTGGTGTTTTCTTGCAGACACTATTTACATCATTCCGCCCATACCACCCATACCAGGGTTAGGCATTGCCTGCTGAGATTTTTCTTCTTCCTTTTCAGCCAATATACATTCGGTAGTCAGCAACATTCCTGCAATTGAAGCAGCATTTTCCAAAGCAACCCTGGCAACTTTTGTAGGATCGATAACCCCTGCTGCAAACAGGTTTTCATATACATCAGTACGGGCATTATAACCGAAATCTCCCTTGCCTTCTTTTACTTTCTGCGCAACAACAGCTCCGTCCTGTCCTGAATTTTCAGCAATCTGACGTAATGGTTCTTCAAGTGCTCTGCGAACAATACTAATACCAGTTGTTTCGTCATCATTAACTCCTTTCAAACCATCCAACGTTGATATGGCCCGTAAATAACCAATTCCACCACCAGGAATTATACCTTCTTCAACAGCTGCGCGAGTAGCGCTGAGGGCATCATTTACACGATCCTTTTTTTCTTTCATTTCAACTTCCGTAGCAGCCCCAATATAAAGAACGGCAACTCCTCCTGCTAATTTTGCAAGGCGTTCCTGAAGTTTTTCACGGTCATAATCAGAAGTGGTATTGTCAATTTGTGCACGAATCTGACCAACCCTGGCTTCTATTTGTTTCTTTTCTCCTGCACCGTTCACAATAGTTGTATTGTCTTTATTTATACTTATTTTTTCGGCTTTACCTAACATATCTAATGTTGTGCCATCAAGTTTTAATCCTTTTTCTTCTGAAATTACGGTACCTCCGGTAAGTATAGCAATATCCTCAAGCATTTCTTTCCTTCTGTCACCAAAACCCGGTGCTTTTACTGCTGAAACACGCAATGAACCTCTTAATTTATTTACAACCAGGGTGGCTAAAGCTTCGCCATCTATATCTTCAGCAATAATTGTCAAAGGTTTGCCTGTTTGAAGGCTTTGTTCCAAAATAGGCAATAAATCCTTCATTGTAGAAATTTTCTTATCATAAATAAGAATGTAAGGACTTTCAAGGATACACTCCATTTTCTCTGTATCTGTAACGAAGTAGGGAGAAATATATCCACGGTCAAATTGCATTCCTTCAACTATTTCGACTGTAGTTTCGGAGCTTTTTGATTCTTCAACCGTGATAACCCCTTCCTTTTTTACCTTTCCCATAGCTTCAGCTATGAGTTTCCCGATTTCGCTATCACTATTAGCAGAAATTGTAGCTACCTGCTCAATTTTTTGCAGGTCGTCACCAACTGATTTCGATTGAGTTTTTAAGTTTTCAATAACTTTAATAACTGCTTTATCAATTCCTCTTTTAAGATCCATTGGATTAGCACCGGCTGTAACGTTCTTCAAACCAACATTTACTAAAGATTGTGCAAGAACAGTTGCTGTAGTTGTCCCATCCCCGGCATCATCGTTAGTTTTAGAAGCAACTTCTTTAACCATTTGTGCCCCAAGATTTTCAAATTTATTGCTTAATTCAATTTCTTTTGCAACTGTAACACCATCTTTTGAAACCTGTGGAGCTCCAAATTTCTTGTCGATCACCACATTTCGTCCTTTTGGGCCAAGGGTTATCTTTACCGCATTTGCTAACTGATCCACTCCCTTTTTGAGTAAATCACGAGCTTCAATATTAAATTTAATTTCTTTTGCCATAATAATTACTGATTAATTTAAATTGTAAATTGTTTAATAAACTTTTGCATTCATGATTAATCGTCAAATGACATTAATCAATTAAATAACAGCCAGAATGTCAGATTGGCGCATTATAAGATAATCTTTTCCATCAACATTTAGCTCAGTTCCTGCATATTTACCATATAAAACTACATCTCCGACCTTAACTTCCATTTTATCGTCTTTGGTGCCAGGCCCGGCAGCTACTACAGTACCTTTTTGAGGTTTTTCTTTAGCTGTATCCGGAATTATAATTCCACTTGCAGTTTTTTCTTCTGCCTGAGTTGGTTGAATAAGCACTCTGTCGGCTAATGGTTTAATTTTTACTTCTGCCATGTTAATTATTATTTTAAGTTAAACATTCCTGTATTGATGCAGGTTACCTTTTCATATATTATGCCAAATAATAAATGTGACCTTTTTATGATGTAAATTAAGACATAATTACAGTAAGCTAAATCTGACAAAACTTCATATTAATTTCAATTGGCTAATATTTAAAATAATACAAATACCTTCCGGTATATTTCGATATTAAAAAAGTGTCAGTATAAATGACATACTGGCACTATCGGGAAATAATGTGTAAATGTGCTAATGTGCAAATGCAAATTAAATATTACTAACAACCAATAACCAACGACTATACACTATTTATTATCCGTTCCAACCGGGACAATTTTTTTGTTACTTTTCTGCCTGGAATTTGCATTTGGAACCATAGGCGTATTTGATGTAGGCAACTCTGTATTTCTTATCTTATCTTCGATAGCAGATTTTTTTATACTTTCTCCTCCTGTTTTTAATGAGATTGCAGATATTATACATAAGAATAATAAACTACCGGCAAGTGTCCAGGTAGCTTTTTCAAGGAAATCAGCAGTTTTTCTTACACCCATATACTGATTCGATGAGGTAAAACCAGATGCTAATCCTCCACCTTTGGAATTTTGTACAAGTACAATTAATATCAGGAATATACTAATAACAATAATTATGAAAGAAATAATTGTATACCACACCATATGTTTCTATATTTTAGTCATTTAAGCTTGTTTTGCAGTTCTTCTATACGATTGGCAAAGTAAGTGCTTTTTTCGGGAATTTTCAAAATTAATTTTTCATATGTCGCTATAGCTTTTTCATATAATTTCTGATTTTCGAAAATCTTAGCCAGGGTCACAGTAATCATGTCATCGGATTCCTTAACACTTTCAACTGATATATCATTTTGTTCCTCATTTAATTCTAACCTGGCAAGAGTAAAAGATGGATTGTCATCAAGAAATTTATAAATTAAATCATTCCCATTTTCCGTGTTTTTTGTGTGTGTTTCTTGCATATCCTTCACTTGATCAGGGCTTTCATCAATTTCAAGCAAGCCTGTTTTTGATTCAGTCCCCTGCATAAATTCAAGTTTTTCAGTATCTTTTATAACTTCAACGGGACTGTCTTCTTCCAATTGAAATTCAATAACATTTGATATCGATTCAGTCGCAACAGGTTCCTCATTTTCTTGAATCACAGATTTTGGAATATCAACTAAAGGATTTATACTATTAATAATTTTGAAAAGTTTACTTCTATCAGAAATGATAAGAGAAGATTCCCGTAATTGTGAGTCAAATTTATCACTGCCAAATTTTTTCAAATTATAAAGAAGCAAAATATGAGCCGATTGAAAATAAGGATATGTATTTATCAATTCAATCAAACTTACTGCATCATATAAAGTAGTTTGTTCAGGTTGAGAAACTAAAGAGTTAAAGTATTCTTTATTCATAATTTACCAGTTTACAAATGCTTTTTGAAAAATATCGTCTGTCAATTGATTAATCAAAGTAGTATAATCAGATAATGCTACAACCTGATCCAAAGTATAAGAACTACTCTCATCTATATATCTTGAAAAAGATTGATCATAATCGAAATGATGATCCTTATTATTAGAATATTTTACCTTTATGGTCACCGTTAGCCTGTTGCTGCTGGGAATAAGGTTATTGCCACCGGAAATTGCTTGTGGCTTATAATCAAAGTTAGTTATACTTCCTTCGAGTGTAATATCTCCGTCTTTAACTGCCAACGATAAGCTTGTCTGAGATAATATCTCATTTTTAAGAGCTTCTGTAAGTTTTTGTGCAAGTGAAGGTTCTACAGTTTGAGCATAGTTCGTAAAATACATCACCAAAGCTGTTTGAGCTCCGTTGGTACTTGCCCCGGTAAGAGAATATCCGAATGAACGTCCCCCGCTTAATTTAAATGTGCAGGCTGCACATACATATACTAAAATTAACAGGTAAATTATTTTAAATCCTTTATATGCCATTTTATTATTCTAAATTATATTCCTTTATTTTTCTGTATAATGTCCTTTCAGAAATTCCCAATTCGTTTGCTGCATTTTTTCTCTTTCCGGTATGCTTATCCAATGCCTTTTTAATTAATTCAATTTCTTTGGTGGCAAGAGAAAGCGATTCCTCATATACTTCCTCAGTATCTTGTATATTAGGAGTGTCTGTGCGTTTTATTTCAATTGTCTTACCAGGTATGGTTGCAGATACATTAGTGTCAATAGTATTATACAGTTTTTGAATAATTCTTGCATTGTCATCATGGCTATCTTCATGATTTATTCCTTTTTGCATTAAATCCAATACAATTTTTTTGAGTTCATTCATGTCATTTTTCATATCGAACAGGATTTTATACAAAATCTCCCGCTCCGAAGCAAACGCTTTTTGATCATCCTGATTATAAATAGCTGGTAACTTAATACTTGTAAAATCAGGCAAGTACCTGTTCAGAACTTCAGATGTAATAAGTCGTTTTGTTTCAATAATCGATATCTGTTCTGCAATATTTTTCAGTTGACGTATATTTCCCGGCCATTTGTATTCTACAAGCATTCTCAATGATTCTTCATCCAATTGTATTGGTGGCATACGATATTTCTCAGCAAAATCAACTGCAAATTTTCTGAA
This sequence comes from uncultured Bacteroidota bacterium, assembly GCA_963846585.1. Lineage (GTDB taxonomy): Bacteria > Bacteroidota > Bacteroidia > Bacteroidales > JAAUTT01 > JAAUTT01. The sequence continues at coordinate 43,152 of CAWJWO010000019.1, read as the reverse complement.
TAACATTGAAATATCCTCTGCTCTGCTTCTTAGTGGAGGTATGTAAATAGGTATAGTATTTAACCGGTAAAAAAGGTCTTCACGGAACTTACCTGTCTCAATAGCACTGTTAACATCAAGGTTCGTAGCAGCAATTACCCTTACATTGGTTTTTTGCATTTTAGATGATCCAACCCTTATAAATTCGCCTGTTTCCAATACCCTAAGCAACCTTACCTGTGTCGATAAAGGAAGATCAGCCACTTCATCAAGAAATATAGTACCTCCGCTTGCCACTTCAAAATAACCTTTTCTACTGTCAGATGCTCCGGTAAATGATCCCTTTTCATGTCCAAATAATTCTGAATCAATAGTCCCTTCAGGAATAGCCCCACAGTTAACAGCAATATAAGAACCATGTTTCCGGGCACTATATTGATGAATTATCTGAGGAAAAACTTCTTTCCCAACTCCGCTTTCTCCGGTAATTAAAACTGACAAATCAGTCGGGGCAACTTGAATAGCTATGTCAATTGCACGATTCAAGCCAATTGAATTTCCTAAAATACCAAATCGTTGTTTTACTTTTTGTACTTCCATCTGTTACATGACATAAATACTATAATAAACTGACAAAATTACAATAAGAAGTTAATTTTTGTTATATCATTTTTGGTTATTTTTGAAGTTGATTAAAATTTAATTTAATGTTGACTTATATAGGAATTATTCCATCCCGATATGGATCCACGCGATTTCCGGGTAAACCTTTAGCTGTTATTAATGGTAAATCAATGATTGAAAGAGTATATAAACAGTCATGCAAGGTACTGGATAATGTTTATGTAGCTACGGATGATTTACGGATTGAAGCAGAAGTTCACCGTTTTGGGGGAAATGTAATAATGACATCATCATTGCATCAAAGTGGTACCGACAGATGCGCCCAGGCAATTGAAATTATTGAGAATGATTCAGGCAAACAATTTGATGTTGTACTAAATATTCAGGGCGATGAACCCTTTATACAACCTGAACAACTAACTAAACTTATGAGTTGTTATACAGACTCCGGCAATCAAATAGCAACTTTAGTTAAACCTGTTTATTTGAATGAAGAAATTTTTGATGCCAACCGTGTTAAAGTAGTATTTGATACCAATAATAATGCTTTGTTTTTTAGCCGTTCAGCCATTCCTTACCTTAGAAACAAACCAAGCTTATTATGGCAGGAACATCATAAATTTTATCAACATTTAGGCATTTATGCCTTTCGGACAGAAATTTTAAAAAAAATAACTACATTACCGCAATCATCACTTGAAATAGCCGAATCTTTGGAACAACTCCGCTGGCTTGAAAATGGTTACAGGATACATGTAGAAACAACTCTATATGAAAATTTCCCGGTTGACACACCCGAAGATTTAGAAAAATTAAAACTTTTGAATTTCCCTGATTAATGTTTAGTGCCTAGTACTTAGTGCTTAGTGCTTAGATATTAATTCCAGGTTACAGGTTGCATGTTAAAGGTAACATGTCATTTACGTCTTCATGTCCCATATCTCACATCCTTTTTCACGTCCTTTCACGTCCTTTTTACTTCATCACCTCATCACTTTTTACTTACGACTTACAACTTACGACTTACTACTAACCTACAGGTATTTCTGGACTGTGTCAAGAAATAACTCATATGGGATAGGTTTTGCTAAATATTCATTGCAACCAGCCTCATAGCACTTTTTTTTGTCTTCAACTCTTGCATGGGCAGTTTGTGCAATTATTGGTACAGATGAATTTAATTTCCTGATTTCCTTTGCAATTGCATATCCGTCTAAATCAGGCAACTGTATATCCAATAATATAATGTTTATAGACATGTCAGACTTGTAACAATCCAATGCCATAATTCCATTATTAGCATTTATGACCTTGCAATTTTTTGATAAAAGAATTTCTGTTAAATATTCTGAACTGGCAGGATCATCCTCAATCAATAATATTTTTTTACCTTCCCAATCTGCAATTGCAATATTCAGTATTTTTGATTTAACAGGTTTTTCGTATTCCTTAAATGGAAAATATGGAAAAGTAAAGTATATAGTGGTGCCATGTATTCCGTCAGATTCAACCCACATATTTCCTCCAAGCAATTTAACCAATCCATGGCAAATAGTCAGGCCTACACCGGTACCGCCATAGTTTCGTGTGAAAGATTCATCAACCTGCCTGAATTGCTCGAAAATTGTATTATGAAATTCAGGTGGAATTCCTATTCCGGTATCCTTAACATAACAAACTATTGTTTCTTTATTTTCAAACCTGTATCCTAACTCAATGAATCCATTTTCAGTAAATTTCATGGAGTTGTTTACCAGCTTTCTCAATATCTGTATAATTCGGTCACCATCAATTAGCATTACTGATTTTTCATCTGATAAATCCGGTTTATATTTAATTTTAATTGATTTGTTGAGTTTCTTAACAGCCTGTGAACTTGTTCGAAATACATCAGAAAAAATTTCATTCAGGTTGCAGGCGGTGATATTTAATTGCAGATGTTTTTCTTCAATAATTGTTAAATCAATTATATCATTTAAAATATCCATAAGCTTATTCCCATGTGAAATAATAAAATCAAGGTATTGGTTCCGCTTTTTCTTTGTAAGGCCCGATCTTTTAAGAATTGAAGCAAAACCCATGATACAGTTCATCGGAGTCCGGATTTCATGAGGCACATTTGCTAAAAATGAAGCTTTTAAATTGTCCGTCTCCTTTGCTTTCTCTTTAGTAAGCAATAAATCTTTTTCAATAAGAAGCCGGTCGGTTATATCCGACAATATTAAAAGTGTCCCAAGATGCTTGTTATTATTACTCAACATGGGGAATAAACGAACCTGGATTATTTTATCCTGTTGGTTCGCTATTTTTAGTTTCATCTCAAAAGAGGAATTTAAACTTAAATAATTAATCTCCAACTCCTCTTTAATTTTAACCCTGTTATCTGAACCCACAAAATTCAGAAAGTTTTTTCCAATCATTTCATTTGGAATTCTCTCAAATATAGAAGCAAATGATTGATTACAAAATGTAATAATATTTAAATCATTAATTTCACATATTCCTTCAGAAATATTTTGAATTATATCTCCAAAGTATTTTGGATTTGGGAAATTTAAAATTTCCAGGATACCAGATTTTTTAATTATGCCGGTTTTTTCTTTTTCAACTCCCGTTGGGGTAGGGTTTTGGGACATCATAAATTAAATTTACTTGTAGCAATTAAAAACCCGAAATTAACAAATTGATAATTATATGTATCTCTATAACAATAAAACAACTGCAAAATTAAAAATAAACTCTATATATTATGTAAATATCTGTTCATATTTTTTAATTCTATCCTAATATATTACTAATAGGTATTATTTTATATTTGTAACCAATTTTGAGGTGATGAGGTGATGAGGTGATGAGGTGATGAAGACATGAATGGATGTGAAAAGACGTGAAAAAGGACGTGGGACATGGGACGTGAGACTTGGGACGTGGGACGTGGGACTTGTAACCTGTAACTTACAACCTGCTACTAACAACTAACAACCATCAACTAATTTTTTCGATGATACATTTAAAAAGTCCTATAATAATTGCAATAGATGGATATTCCTCCTGTGGGAAAAGCACTTTTGCCAAAACTATTGCAAACGAGCTGCAATACCTGTATATAGACAGTGGAGCGATGTATAGGGCAATTACGTTATATGCCATTCAAAATAAAATAATTGAAAATGGTAAAACTAATATAGCACAACTCGATAAAGTACTGAAACTAATAAAGGTTGCTTTCCGTTATGACCCTAAAGAATTAAAATATGAGACCCTGCTGAATGATGAAAATGTCGAAGAAAAAATAAGGAGTATGGAAGTATCGGAAAATGTAAGTGAAATTAGCAAAATTATATCTGTACGTTCCCGTTTAGTTGCCCTTCAGCAAAAACTTGGCGAAAATAAGGGAATAGTTATGGACGGGCGTGATATTGGAACAGTTGTATTTCCAAATGCTGAAGTTAAATTGTTTATGACAGCAAGTTTGGAGGTCCGTGCCTACCGTCGGTATAATGAATTGATCGAAAAAGGAATATCACCTTCATTAAGTGATATTACTGCCAACCTTGCTCAAAGAGATTTTCTTGACCAGAACCGCGAAATTAGCCCATTAAAGAAAGCCGATGATGCCATTTTACTGGACAATAGCAATATGACACCCGAAGAGCAAATGGTGTGGTTCATTGGTATCCTCGAAAAATTTCAGTAACTTTTTGTTAAATAGTGCATAGTGCATAGTGCTATAGTGCTTGGGATTTAATTACCAAATTTCTTTTATCCTGACAACTAACAACCACACCACACTAATATCTTGGCTCCTGGTTCTTGGTTCCTGGCTCTGTTTTTATATCCTGCAACCAATAAATTAAGCCTGGGAATTATATATCTTTGCAGCATGTATATTGAAATAGATAATAATTCCGGATTTTGTTACGGAGTGGTTAATACCATTAAACTGGCTGAGAAAATTCTAAAAAATGGAAAGCCGGTTTATTGTATTGGAGCCATTGTACATAATTACAGAGAAGTTGAAAGGCTAAAATCATTGGGAATTAATTTCATTGACAAGGAAGAATTAAATGAAATTCATGATGCCTCAGTTTTAATCAGGACACATGGAGAACCTGAATCAACTTACAGTTAATTCAAAAAACCAATAATATATATTTCGACGGCACATGCCCGATTGTAGCAACCCTGCAAAAAAGGGTAAGGAAAGCCGCTGAAGAAATGAAGAAAGTAGATGGCCAGGTTGTACTCTATGGCAAAAAAAAACATGCAGAAGTTTTAGCTATTGAAGGCCAGTCGCTGGTAAATTTAATCGTTGTGTACGATATACATGACCTTGACCAGCTTGATTTTTCCAAACCTTTATGTTTATTTTCGCAAACAACTCAATCTGTAAAGGATTATCGAAATATAGGAGAAAGTATCAAACAACGGATGTCGGCTTATTTTCATGAAGATAAAATACCTTTAAAAATAACCGAATCAATTTGTAATCATGTGTCAAGACGTGCCGGAACAATAGCTGAATTTGCAAAACGGTTTGATACCATTATTTTTATAAGCGGACATAATAGTTCAAATGGAAATGTCTTATTTGAAATATGTAAAAACAACAATAAAAATTCACATTGGATTTCAAAAAACGAAGAAATAGATAAGGCCTGGTTTACACAAACTACTTCTGTTGGTATATGTGGTGCAACATCAACTCCCAGGTGGCAACTGGAAGATGCATCGAAAAATATAGAACAATTGATGCATGAAATTTCTTAGATTTGCATTATTATAAGTTGTAAAGGTTGTATATAAAAATAATACATTTTTAGAAGAAAATATTTAATACAATAATTATTACAAAATGTTGAAAATTAAAAGAATTGGCGTTTTAACTTCAGGTGGCGATGCTCCGGGAATGAATGCTGCAATAAGGGCTGTTACACGTGCTGCAGTTTATAATAACATGGAAGTTTTTGGCATCAGGATGGGTTATGAAGGAATGATCAACGGCGATATAGTTCAATTACAATCTCAGGATGTTAGTGGTATTATTCAAAAGGGAGGAACAATTTTAAAAACTGCCCGTTCAGCTCAATTCAAAACTCCTGAGGGCCGGAAACAAGCTTTCGATAACCTTACAAAATTCAACATTGATGGTTTAGTTGTAATTGGCGGTGACGGATCATTTACAGGGGCAAGTATTTTATCCCAGGAATATAATATTCCCATAATTGGGATTCCCGGAACTATTGATAACGACCTTTTTGGAACCGATTACACCATAGGTTACGATACCTGCCTTAATACAGTTGTTGAAGCAGTTGATAAAATTCGCGATACGGCTAGTTCTCATAACCGGATATTCTTTGTGGAAGTCATGGGACGCGATGCAGGTTTTGTAGCTCTCGAAGGAGGCTTAGCTACAGGTGCCGAAGTAATTATGATCCCTGAGGTTAAAAACCAGATGGCAGAACTTCGCGATTTCCTTTCCAGGAGGGCTAAATTGAATAAGTCAAGTATAATCATAGTCGCCGAAGGTGATGATGAAGGAAATGCATATGAAATTGCAAAAAAAGTCGAGCCCGAATTCCCACAGTTCGATATTCGGGTAACTATTTTAGGACATATTCAAAGAGGCGGTTCTCCATCCTGTTACGACCGTGTTTCGGCAAGCCGTATGGGTGTTGCTGCCATCGAAGCTTTGATCGACGATCAGAAAAGTATTATGATTGGGTTAAGTCACGGCCAGATTGTTCATGTTCCACTTAACAAGACCGTCAAAACTCACAAGGGAGTTCCTAAAGGTTTACTTGATCTGGTTCACATCCTTTCCATATAGGTGTTTGGTTTATAAAGTCCGTATCCTTCGTTACGCTTGTCAGAATGAGGGAGGGGGCCAGGGACTAGGGGCTAGTGATTCGGAAAATTACAACTTTTACAACCTCTGCAATTTTAGAATAATTAACACTAGTCCCTAATCCCTAACCACTAGTGTTTTATTCTCGATGAAAGAATTGTAGTGGTTAAGCCGAAAATCGCAATAACAGTAAACGACAACCGTAAACTTACCGCCTGGGCAATAAAACCAATGAGTGGCGGCCCTATCAATATTCCCATAAAACTTACCGACGCCACTGAGGCTATAGCTAAACCCGGATGCATAATCTCTGACTTCCCGGCCAAACCATAACAAAGTGGTATTACACATGAAGTGCCTAAACCAACGAGGAAGAATCCTAATGTCGCTGTCGGTATATACGGAAATATCACCGATGTAATCAAACCTGTGAAAATTATCAGCCCGCTTACCCGTAACATTTTGAAGATGCCAAATTTAGTTACCATCCAATCGGCGGTAAACCTTCCAAAGGCCATAGCGAAAAAGAAGGCTATGTAGCCAAGCCTGATAAGTTCCCTGGGTACATTCAGTACCTTTTGAAAATATATACCGCTCCAGTCAAACATCGTACCTTCACAAACAGAACTGCCTAAAGCTATAAATCCAAGTATAACCAGGCTTTTATCAGGAAACACGAAAACTCTCTTTCTTCTCGTATCATCCGGTTCAATATCTCTTGGAAGGATATGTTTGTGCATTAACAATATCATAATAAGTACTACAGCATAAATAAAACAGTAGTGTGTAAATGGCGATATATTGTGGGTTACCATAAATGTGCTGATAAGCCCTCCTGTAAATCCAGCCAGGCTCCATATGCCATGGAACGAGGCGATAATACTCCTGCCATACAATTTTTGAACACCTACGCCTTGAGTATTAGTTCCTAACGAAGCAAAATTGCCGCAAAATGCCAATAAGAATAAAACTATTGGAAGTTGCCATAGCTTGTGGGTTGCCCCTACACACAGGAGCATAGTCGGATACATTATTGCAGCAATTGAAAGAACTTTTTTACTCCCATATTTACTTACGGTTATGCCTGATAATGTCATGGCACAAAATTGGCCAATCGGGAGAAAGAATAACATACTACCTAACCCTGCCACACTTAAGCCTAAGGAAGTTTTAATATCGGGAATACGAGCTTGCCCAGCTGGCAAAAACCAGCCCCTGATTAAAAAAGTAAACACTTACTGCAATCCTATGCTGACGCTGCTCTGTAAAAGATTTGAAAAAATACATTTTTAAAAATTAATCGACAAAGATAACTTAAATCATTTTGCAGTTTAATCATCACCTGTTTTTCTGATGGAATTTATTATTCCCAAACTAATATTTATAAATTAAACTGGCTAATAAAGTATCTTTGTAAAAATACTCTTTCAAAATTCAGTATTTTAAATTAAGCAATGAGTCAACATAACCCCTCCCCTGCCCTCTATGCCGACATAATACTCCCGTTGCCCCTCCGGAATCAGTTTATTTACCGCGTGCCTCAGGGTATAATGAGTGAAGTTTCCATCGGGAAAAGAGTAATCGTACAATTTGGTACCCGAAAGTATTATGCCGGGGTTGTTTATAAAATACATCCCGACCAGCCACAGGGTTTTGAGGTTAAGGATATCATTTCAGTACTTGATGAATTGCCGGTTATAAACGAATTTCAAATCCGGTTCTGGGAGTGGATAGCTTCTTACTACATGTGTACGCTGGGTGAAGTAATGAAAGCAGCCATACCGGCAGGCCTGAAACTTGAAAGTGAAACCAGGGTAACTATTAACCATGATTTTGAAACGGCCAGGGTATTGACAAATTCAGAGGAATTAATAATAGGTTTGTTGTCTCAACGGGTTTCACTTTCAGTAAAGGAAATTGCAAAAATTTATAAAAAACAGGATATTCTTAAAGTAATAAAGGTATTAGTGGATGAGGGAGCTATAATGATTGAAGAATCAATAATCCGTTTCAGGGGAGTTAAAACACAAACTTTCGTGGAACTGATGCCCTGTTATACGATAGAAGATGATCTTAAAAAACTTTTCGATGCCTTATCCAAAGCTCCTAAACAGTTACAGATTCTGATGAAATTTATTCAATTATCAGGCATTTTTCAACAGGTTTTATCCGAAGTAAAGAAAAATGAATTAATTGCTAATATCAAGGGAGGCGGTGAAGTTCTTAAAGTTATGGTAAAAAAAGGTATTTTTAATATAATTGAAAAACCATATAATGAAAAAGTTCCTAAAGATGGCCTGAATCAAAACCAAAAATCGTTATCAGAATTTCAAAACCAGGCTTTGTCTCAAATTTCATCGGCCTTTCAAGTAAAACCCGTAGTGCTTTTACACGGATACACTGCAAGCGGGAAAACTGAACTATATATTAATTTGATCGACAAAGTAATAAAATCAGGCAAACAAGTTTTATACCTTTTGCCTGAGATTGCCCTAACAATGCAAATTATTGTCAGGCTTAAAAATGCATTTGGTGATAAAGTTGGCGTTTACCATTCCAAATTTTCAGATTCCGAGCGGAAAGATGTCTGGAATAAAATGTTAAAACCAAATGATGAACAAAGGTTACAGGTAATTTTAGGAGTTCGTTCATCGATCTTTTTGCCATTTAATAATTTGGGGCTGATTATTGTAGACGAGGAACATGAAAATAGCTATAAGCAGTTCGATCCGGCCCCAAGGTATAATGCACGTGATGCAGCACTTATGCTGGCCCGGATGCATGGTGCTAAAACCATTTTGGGTACTGCTACCCCGGCGGTTGAAACATATTTCAATGTCAAAAATGGCAAATACGGATTGGTTGAACTTTTTCAGCGGTTCAGTAATGTGGAACTGCCTCAGGTTGTAATTGCCAATCTTGAGGATGCCAGAAAACGAAAACAAATGAAATCGTTGTTTCATCCTTTATTGATTGAATCAATGAATGAGACTCTTACACTGGGCAAACAAATCATACTCTTTCATAACAGAAGGGGATTTTCATCTTACATGCAATGTTCAGTTTGTAATACCATTTCAAAATGTAAAAATTGCGATGTAAGCCTTACATATCATAAAAACCTTAATCTTCTGGTTTGTCATTATTGTGGCTATACCACATCTAAAATAACTGTTTGTCTGGCTTGCGGATCGCCAACTTTGCAAATGCACGGATTTGGCACTGAAAAAATCGAAGACGAACTTGCCATGTTGTTCCCCGGGAAAAAAGTTGCAAGGATGGATCTCGATTCTGTACGTTCAAGAAAAACATACGAAAACATAATACTATCCTTTGAAAATAATAATCTTGACATATTGGTCGGAACCCAAATGGTAACTAAAGGACTCGATTTCGACAATGTTAATTTAGTAGGTATATTAGATGCTGATCAATTGCTAAACTACCCTGATTTCAGGGCATATGAAAGGAGTTATCAGCTAATGTCGCAGGTTAGCGGAAGAGCTGGCAGAAAAGAACAAAGGGGAAAAGTAATAATTCAAACAATGGATGTTTCAAATTATATCATAAATGATGTTATCAATAACGATTTCCAACATATGTACCATTCTCAATTGCACGAACGTGAAAAGTTCGGCTATCCTCCATATATAAAATTGATTAAACTTACCGTTAAACACAAAAATCAAAACATGGTAGATGAATCGTCAAATTACCTGGCGGAAAGTCTTCGCAAACATTTTGGAAATCGTGTTATAGGCCCTGAATATCCGCTAATTAACAGGATAAGCAATTGGTACCAAAAAAATATCCTGTTAAAAATAGAAACCAGGTTATCACTTTCCAAAATAAAGGAGATCATTAATCTTAATATAACTGCATTATCGGAACATTCGCAGTTCAGGTCTGTAGTGGTTCTGCCGGATGTGGACCCGATGTAAGAATGTCGTAAGTAGTAAGTCGTAAGTAAAAAGTGATGAGGTTAACGGATTTAAGAATTAAGATTTGAGAATCTAGATTTAAGATTTGCAATTACATAATATCCAAATCTTAAATCTCAAATCTAAAATCTAGAATCTTAAATCAAAATGGTTGTAAAGGTTGTATTTTTGTACGTGCAACCTGTAACCTGCAACCTGCAAAGATACTACTTACTACTCTCCAACTTTTCTACTTTCCTGCCTCCCTGGTTTCCTGCTTTCCTACTATTCTACTATATTTCTTACGACTTACGACTTACGACTTACGACTATTTTATATATTTGTTCCGTTATATTAAAATTACAACAATTGAATACTGATCTTACAAATTTACTGGATTCCTTTGCCAAACACCGGATAATGATTATCGGTGATGTTATGATTGATTCATACATGTGGGGAAAAGTCGAACGTATATCACCTGAAGCTCCTGTTCCTGTAGTTACAGGGACAAGTGAAGAAAACCGTCTTGGCGGCGCTGCAAATGTCGCCCTTAACATCCAATCCCTTGGCGCCACGCCAATCCTTTGTTCAGTAATAGGAAACGATATCCGTTCCAATATATTTTTTGACTTATTGGATAACCAGCGTATTAGCAGGCGGGGAATAATAATTGATGACAGCCGTCCCACTACTGTAAAAACAAGGATCATCAGTAACCATCAGCATTTACTAAGGTTTGACCGTGAAATCGATTCGCCTCTCTCACCCTCTATGGAACAATCGTTTATTCAAAATATATTGTCAATTCTTAATGAAAATTCCATAAACGCAATAGTATTAGAGGATTATGATAAAGGCACTATCACCCCGCATGTGATTGAATGCGTTGTAAAAGAGGCTAATAAAAGAAATATTCCAACCCTCGTGGATCCCAAAAAAAGAAATTTTGACAATTATAGTAACATAACTCTCTTTAAACCTAATTACAAAGAACTGAGCGAAGGATTAAAAATTGATATCAATAAATCGCAGGCCGAAAGTATCTTCAACGCTGCCGGAGTAATACATAAAAAAAACAATATAAAACTTGTTATGATAACTTTATCTGAGGCCGGCGTATTTATAAGCGATGGCTCGTCATTCAGGTTAATCCCCGCTCATATCCGCGATATAGCTGATGTTTCAGGGGCAGGTGATACCGTTATCAGCGTTGCAAGCCTTTGTCTTTCTTCCGGGCTTGACCCTTTTATAACCGCCGCGGTTTCTAATATGGCTGGCGGATTGGTTTGCGAAAAAATCGGCGTTGTACCAATTGACAAGGAACAGTTTAGGCATGAAATTAGTTTGTTGGAAATGTGAAAAAGATGACAAATTACTAATTACTAATGACGGATAGAAGAATTTGAAAGTGTGCTAATTTGAAAATTTGAAAATGATGACAAATTACTTCATTACTTCATCACTTCATCACCTTTTAATAACAACAAATACAAAAGCACAATATTTATTTTTGGTATAATATGCAGGATAATTACTTTTGTGACATTAACAATTATTGATTTGTACTATTAAATAATCAATTTTCAATAAACAATTTTTCATCGGGGTGTAGCGCAGTTGGCTAGCGCACTACGTTCGGGACGTAGGGGCCGGAAGTTCGAGTCTTCTCACCCCGACTTTTTTAATTATAACCTCTTGTTTTGCAATGGGTTATTTTTTGGTATTACAAAAAGTATTGCAAATGGTTTGAACTACTTTTGAACTATTGAGGTATTAATAATATAAATTGATAATTATTGATTATCGGCACTTAGGATTTATATACTTATAATATAACTTAAGCATAAAGATTTTAACTAATGATAAAGGATTAACCAGTAATTTTTTAATGCTTGGAAAGTCTTTTTTTATCTCGCATTTAAGCCAATCAAGAAAGATTTTAACAATAAAACCGACAACACCTGCAATTATTGCTAAAATAATTGTATTAATAATACTTGTGAAAGGAATTGTTAATAAAGGCACTGTTACAGCACTGGCAACAGGTAAGTGATTTAATAGCTTATTTATCATTGTTTGTTGAATTAACATATATTATTAGTAGTTATTTATAATAAATAGTAATATTTTAGATTAATTCCTGATAAAATCTATTAATATTACATAAAAACAACAACTAAAACCCTTATAAATGCTAATATTGGTATGGATCAGGTATAATTATAACCTTTTTATCTTTTGTTTAAAAAAATCTGGGAAGTAATATCAATATCATTTTTTTAAGGTTTTACGTAAAATATTATTATATATTATCATTATCAATACCTTATGAAATCATATATATTACCTTTCTACCCTACTATAATGACTAAATATAGTTTAACTTATTCAATTACAATACTCACAGCGTTATTTGTCTTATAACTATTATTATGTTAAATAGAAATGTATTGTATTGATATATAGGTATATTACAATTGCTAAATTATCTATAATCTTTCTAAATAATAACGCTTAATGATTATAAGCATATAGAGTTATTTACTTACAGTTTACAGGCTATAATTATAACTAAGATTATATAATATAGGCAATATCTGGTATAATATAATAGGTTATAATGTCTGTAAGGTAGTAGTGGTAAGGGTTAAGGTAAGGTTAGCAGGGTAAAGGTGTTATAATGGTACAATATATGTTATTTAACATATTTAAACATGTTAAATAACATGTTTTTTGCAAGCTACCGATTTGCATGTTAACAGCACTCCCTATTACCCTGCAATTATTATTATATCAATTATAACTGATTCAATACTATATAAGCCAATAGACCTAAATGCTTTCACATTAATAGTTAACAATTACATCCGTAACTCTCTGATATTGGAGTTTTGAGAGATTATGACTTTCAAGAATTAATGTTTGTTTAGTGGTTAAACAAAGATATTGGAAATTGGCATGGGATGAAATAAGAAATTTCGGCTCGATTTAAAGCGTAATAATGTTTATAACACAATTTCATTTGCGTTATAGGTAAATTATTGCCTTATATTGCCAACGCATTTTTAAATTCAGACATTATACATTCTATTGCTATACTTTTATCCTCATAGTTAGTTATTCCTGTTATAAACTTTTCACATGAATCTAACCCGTTACCATGCTAAATATTTCGCTTTTGAACTAACCAAACGTTGTTCATCTGACAACATCCAGAAATTGGCATCAACCCTTGTTGATGCACAAGTTGATTTGAACTCTCATCAGGTAGAGGCGGCTTTATTTGCATTCCGTTTCCAGCAAAAGTTAGGAGCCGAATGAGGAAGATGTCTAATCTTTTTAGTTTTGACCGGGAAGCAAGAGACAAATGTATTTGAAGGTTTTTACTTAGCTATTATTATCATTTTTCAATAATACATGCAGAATACAGCCTTAATATTCAATTGTTTCATAAAAAAGCAGTATTTTTGTTACGTATTACTTTTAATTTGTGGCATATTAAACCACCATCCTGCAATGAAACATAAGACCGTAAAAGAACCAGGAGCACACTTATTGGCTTCCATGAATTCGGGGGATAAACAATTCTTTACCCTTAGCGAAGCTTATGAATTAATGCCGGATTCATCGCGTGTTACCATACGTAGCTTAGTAAGCCACATGGTAAGCAGGGGCTTATTAATGCGTATTAAAGATGGACTTTATCATATCATCCCTTATGACAAGGATCCTGAAAATTACCAACCCGATTGGCACTCTACGGCAGTTAACCTGGTTGACAATGCTGATTATTACATTGGTTATTACAGTGCCTTAGCCCTTCATAGCCTCATCACACAACCTGCATTAAAGGAACAAATAGTGGTAAACAAGAACCCTCATAAAAAGTCATTTCATGTGAAAAATATCGAATTCCAATTCATATATCATAACGAAGCCCATTTTTTTGGTGCTAAAAATACCTGGATAGACAACTATACAAAAATAAAATGCAGTGATGTTGAAAAAACCGTAATAGACTGCCTGTTCATACCAGAATATGGCGGAGGTATTGTTGAAATAGCAAAAGCAGTTTTTAAGGCAAAGGAAGATATAGATTTTAATAAACTCTATGATTATGTTGTAAAATTCAATAGCCAAGCTGTTATTAAGCGCCTTGGGTATTTATTGGAAACCCTGGAGTTAGATAATCCGGTTGTTAAGAAATTGTATGAAAAGAAAACCAAAGCATTTACCCTGCTCGACCCATCGTTGCCTAAAGAAGGAAAAATGCTTTCACGCTGGAGCATCCAGCAAAATATTGATATAGAAACCATAAAATCAGCACTTAGCCATTAAATTATGATTAAACCTGGTGAAATACAAAAATATGCTGCCAAAAGTAAAGTGAAGGACGGACAGATTGAAAAAGATTATGTCATTACCTGGATTCTTTATGGCATATCACAAAACCAATTCTTACAGGACAACCTGATTTTCAAGGGTGGAACTGTGTTAAAGAAAGCTTATTTCGAGAATTACAGGTTTTCCGAGGATTTGGATTTTACTCTGAAGAATGACGCAGTTTCCAATGAGCAGATTTTCGAGGCTTTTAAATCGCTGTTTGACTTCATAAAGGAAGAATCTAATATCCCTTTGGAAAGAAAGCCGGAAACAGAGTTTGAAAGCGGCAATGTTAACTTCTACGTTCTTTATGGCGGGCCACTTGTTGGAGCTTTTGGCAGGAAGGACCTTAAACTTGATTTCACCAGAAACGAGTTGATATGCTTTGCATCCAAGAAACAAAAAATTTTCAGGACATATTCTGATTTAGAGAACGATTTCTCAGTAAATTGCTATGCAAAAGCGGAAGTACTTATTGAAAAAATGCGTTCTCTTATGGAACGCACTCAACCAAGGGATATATATGATCTTTGGTACTTATTTGAGCACGATGAATTTACTATTTCGCAATTTGCTACTGAATTCAGAAAAAAAGTAAAACACAAAAACCTGAATCCTGACGATTTTTTAAACAAAGTAAACGAGAAAGAAGGTAAATTTAAAAGCATGTGGGAGAAGTACCTAAGTAACCAGATACACAATTTACCGGATTTTGATGGTATTTTCAGGAATTTGATGAAGCATTTGAGACAGATTTGAATTGAAATTCGATTAAAAATGAATTAGGATCAATTGAATTAGAATTAAATATTAATTAAAAGGTGAAAGATGAAATGTCTTGAATGAAATAATGTCATAACCGAGCATTTTTTTAATCCTAACCAAGCAGGAAATGACATTCATCTATTCATCACCAAACAGGAAATCATAAATCTTGCAAGAGAAAATTTCAACGGAGAAACAGATGAAGAAATTTGGACTGACTTTCTTAGAAAATTAAGAAAAGGACTTCCAGGCTCAAGTGCATCTTCCGATATTTTTGACAAAGCACTTCATTCTTTTCAGCAGTGGAAACGCCCAGGACTAAAATCTATTGAAGGTGTTGAACTGAAATATCCACCATACATTTCCTATTTAACGTCAGTTCGATGTAAGGAATTAACTTTTTTCATTTTGTAATTACTTATTAATAATGCCATTAAAACACTTTGGCTTGATAGGTATACTTTTCAATGCTTAAGCTGCTTTAATTAAAGATTTATTATCAATTATTTCAATATTCAATGTATGATTTTTTGGGAAAAAGGAGTATATAATTAGGCTAGAAAGAAGGTTTGTAATAAAATTATTAAATCCACGATGTCTGGTGTGTTCTGCCTGGCACATATTCTTTAATTCATCATTAACCGTTTCAATTAGTGCTCTTTTTAAATGAATTATTTTGTCTTTTAATTGCATAAGACTGTTTTTCATATTCTTACGAATTTTAGTAATAAGATGGATACCATCTATAAAGAGCTGTTCAAAGAGGGTTTGACTGATGTATCCCTTGTCTCCAAAAAGCTTTCCGAATACTTTTTTATGAAAGGATTTGTTTTTAAGTGGCTCTCTGTCATCAATATTTCCTTGGGTTAACATAAAATCCAAAATTTCACCCTTGTCATTGATAATCAGGTGAAGTTTGAAACCAAAAAACCAGCCAATGGAACATTGTCCCTTGGTTGCTAAGCCTTTAAATACCCGATTTTGTTTTTCCCTACGGATATGACATGCCCTCAAGGGAGTGGAATTAATAAAAGATATACCGGTGCATTTTACTAAACAACAAGTCTTTAGGAATACAGCCAATGGCATTGCAACTTTACTTTGAAGTTATACAAAACGGTTATATGATACCGTTTGAGGAAATTAGGAAGTAAGGTGGGTTTGAACATATTGGGTATAAAAGTGCTTAAGGTGGCGGAACTGCCCAGCATGAAAGAGTATAAGAATAGTAATAACTTCACTGTCATGCAATTTAAAAGAGCGGTTTTTGGACTGATTACCATTATCTTTTCTTACAAAGTGTCCGGTCATAGCCTTTTCAAATTCGTTGCAAAAATCGTGTACAACATAGAAAATTTCAGTAATTTTATCAGTAGAAAACAGCTGATAGGTTTAATAGAATAATTGATGCTACTCTTTTTGATTATCTTAAATATTTAATTTGTCATCCCGCTTTATATGAAATATATTTTAAAAAATATTTTTATAATAAATATACTTTCTTAAAAGAGGTGTATTAAATTTTAAGAAACAAGGTACTACAGATTATTTGGTTTATTCGAGCTAGATTAAAGTTTTAAATAATTCTAAATTAAAATAAAATGAAGATAGTAATATGTATTTTTCTAATTTCTACAATTTATTACCCATTACCATTAATATCTCAAACCAAATTACCGGCATGGGATCATAATATTATAAGTAAAAATTTTATAAAAATGTTGCCCAATAAAGGTATTATAATAAATAATGATTCATTATTTATTAATGTTAAAAGCCTAAATGACATAAAAAACCTATTCAATAGGAAATCTATAAATTATTCATTGGTATATAGCGATCCTCAAGTTGGTTTGGTTGCGATCAACTCGCCACCTCCTGACTATTCAGGTAATTGGAAGCCTACAAAACCATCTTCATTTGCAATTTTCTTAGCTACACTTAAAGTTGATAGCATTAAATTTACATTTATTTATTCCTCCTTTCCTAAACATATTAAATACTGGGATAATTCAATAAAAGATAGCCTTAGGCTAAACAACATAGAAATAGTAAGACTTCCAAATGCAGGGATAAATAATGACCTTAAAATTGGCGATCAGTATGAGAAAATATTTAAATATTTCGAAAAGCCAAAAGTTGACGGATTAATAAGAAGTGATTTCAAATATAATGGTGTTGTATTTAAATTAGACTTGGATACTTTACATTCTGTATCATATAAAAAAATAAAATCTATTGAAATTAACAATTTGAATGGAGAGTTATAAGGTAATGACCATTTTAGAACGGATTTCACATAAAGCTATAACATTCTCAATTTAGCAACAAAATCAAAGTAGGAGTATCGTGCAGCGAATCCATTATAAAAATAAATATTTGGCTTTTGTCCATTATATACATATTTGGCTATAGCTTATTTAGATTATTTGTCATTTTGCATTAATATTTTTCAATTATCTTTGTAGTAAATAATTTTGAATGGAAACAATTGTCATTAAAATTGATACCAAATCGAATGCTGCCAGGATCAAGGAAGCATTAAAGCTGTTTAAAGGTGTCAGAAAAATATCGGATGAGTTAAGTGCAACGGATATTGAAAAACTGGAAAACCTTAGTATTCTTAAAGCTTCCAAAGTTGGAAGAAAGACTCCTAAAGTTTCTGAAAGTGAAATATTCAAGGCGTTAATATGATAACAGAATACCATAGCTCATTTCTCAAAGACATAAAAAAGGTTAAAGATAAAAAGGTAAAGGATTTGATTGAATCTACAATCCTTAAAGTGAAGTCTGCACAATGCATAAGCGATATTCCCGGATGCGAAAAGTTAACATCCAGGGGAAAATTTTATAAAATAAAACAAGCACCTTATCGTTTTGGAATTTATATCGACAACGGCATAGTTGAATTCATCATATTCGGTACACGTGAAAACTTCTACAAGGATTTCCCACTATATTAGTCAGTTTATAAATGTACCAGTTATAATAATTGTAAGCATAAACTAATTATTCATATTTAAACTAATAAACTTTGATAAGAATACAGTTATGGCCCCTTTTTAAGAGGTTGGGGTTAAGTATATTGCAATATAAAACCAAATTACTTAAATCGAACTGACGTTAAATTATTAAAGAAATTATTTTGCTCCGTTTATGATTTTAACAAAATTTGTTTTAATGAGCATATCCCACCCCTGAACGCACTTTTCATAACACTCTTTTTCGGGGACAAGCCTTTCATGAGTAAAATGAAGCACCGTTTTATCTCCTTTAGTGGTTATATCAAAAACCATCTTTGTATTTGTCCATTCAGTTTTGTCTTTTTCTATCCAGTTAATTTTACTGTCAGTTACAAGCCACACAACTTTCTTGTCAGGAATTACTTCAATTAACTTATGTTTTGAATAATGGACGTCCCCAAACCTTACTACAAATTCATCATTTAGTTTTGTACTCTGTCCTTCAAGCAGTCCTTTAAATTCTTTTGTCGCCCACCATTTTGAAACATCCTTGACCAGATTGAAAACTTCTGCCGAAGTTTTTGCAAGCTCAATTTTTACAGAATAATTTTTGTTTTTCATTTTGCTCCGGTTATAGGGCTTTATTTTAATAGAAAGTGAAACTTCATTTAATCATAGGCAGATATTTTTCGCGATTCTCAATAATTACCCACAATTCTATTGCCAGCAATACAATTGCTATTGGAAGTCCTGACCGATCAATGGTAATGTGTGTTAAAACTATCCCGGCCATGACCGGGAAAATAACTATTGCACCAAAAGCCCTGTATTTATTAAACATGAACAATATTCCCCCAACAATTTCTGCAACTGCTAGAAGAGGCAATAGCCAGACAATTTCCGAAAATGCAGCCATTGATTTCATCATTTTTTCAGGCATGTCTTTGGGCATTGGCATATAATGAAAAAATATATTCAGGCCTGAATTGATAAACATTAATCCGAACAGGATACTTAGTACCAATAAAATTATCTTTTTCATAAATTTGTGTTTAAGGTTTATCTTAATAAGGTATAATTATTATTATTGTTCAATTTATATATATCACACCTTTAGCAAGCCCCGGAACCCCCTGCCACCATAATAAGATTCTGCACCATTGTGATAAACAAAAATATGGTTGTAGCGACGATCACAAAAAAGTGCACCCCCTGGTTTTCTGATGTCAGCAGGTGTCTTAATCCAGCTCGATGTTTTAATATCGAAATTTCCAAGCTTCTGCAACTCCCGGTATTGTTCTTCAGTTAGCAGTTCAATGCCCATGGAAGCAGCCATATCAACAGCACTGTTTTTAGGTTTATGTTCTTTCCTTGACTCAAGAGCTTCCCGGTCGTAACAAACATTTCTGCGGTCCTGAGGGCTTTCCGCTGAACAATCATAAAAAATATATTCGTCTGGCCCTTTATCATGGGCAACAACATCTGGTTCACCGCCAGTTCTTTCCATTTCACTGAGCGACCACATTTTTTCAGCATTTGCTTCCAGTTTTGCTTGTATTTTAACCCATTCAAAACCTTTATGTCGGTTCATGTTTTTCTCAAAACGGATTTTTAGTGCTCCTATCAGTTCTTCTAATTGTTTTAGTGACAATTCTTTTTTATTTCCCAATTTAATAATGTATAATAATGGTTTTATTGCAAAGTTTTTCAACTGTAAGTTTTACTAATTTAAATTAGTCCTTTTCCCAATGTGGAAATAATTGAAAGTTTCATGATTAAATATCGTAACAATTTTAAAAATTTACTCTGGAGTTTCCATCCGATTCTAATAACAATTTATTTCGGATTGTAATTAATTCCTTTAATTGATATGAACGTTTTCAATGATATTTTGTTTTTAAAATTAAAGGTAAAATGATTTGAAATAGTACATTATTACTACTCAATAGGAAAGAATTCAGATGAAGAAGTTAGTACCATGGCTTATTTATATAATATTTTTTGCTGTTTTAAATGAAACTGTTTTTAATGTTTCAACACCGGCTATTTCAAATCAGTTCTCATTAAGTCCGGCAGGAATTAGCTGGATGATGACTATTTTCATGGTTTGTTTTGGAATTGGTTCTGTGATTTATGGAAAACTAGCAGATATATATAGTTTACGCAGTTTAATAGTATTCGGCTTAATCCTTTACAATATTGGCTCCCTGATGGGATTTTTATTACAATTTTCATATCCGTTAATAATTTTATCAAGAGCTGTTCAAGGACTTGGAGGGTCGGCGATTCCTGCCTTGGTTTTTGTAGCAGTTGCCCGGTACTTTTCTGTTTTGGAGCGAGGTAAAATATTTGGCCTAATAACATCTACAGTATCATTAGGGATTGGGCTTGGTCCGGTAATAGGAGGTTTTGTGTCAGGTACCTTACATTGGTCATATTTATTCCTAATTCCATTGCTTTTATTTTTAGCGGTTCCGTTTCTCATAAAAGTTTTACCCGATGAACCTACCCGAAAAGGAAAACCTGATATTATTGGAGCAGTGTTAATAGCAATAACTGTAGGCTTTTTTGTAGTTTTTATAAATTTTAATACGTGGTATTACTTTTTTGCTTTTATTTGTTTTCTGGTATGTTTCATTATACGTACTTATTCTGCACCCGATCCTTTTATAAATCCTGAATTATTAAAAAATGTAAGGTTCCGTAATGGGGTTATTGTTGGTTTTTGCTTATTCTCCATAGTAATTGGAATTCTATTTTTACTTCCTTTGATGTTACACGAAGTTTATGGGCTAAATAGTGCAAGGATTGGAATGATTTTATTCCCCGGGGCCATTAGTTCAGTTATTTTTGGTCCTATAGGAGGAACACTTGCCGATAGAAAAGGTAATAATTTTGTCATGTTATCAGGGATTTTAATGTTAATTACTAGCATAATTATAATGTCATTACTGCTTAGTATATCCACATATATAATTTCAGCGGCTTTATTGTTTACTTATGTTGGTTTTTCTCTGTTTCAAACAGCAATGATGAACAGTATCTCTTTAACTTTAACCGAACAGGAAACAGGTGTTGGAATGGGGCTTTTTAACCTCGTAGCGACACTTTCAGGGGCTGTAGGTACTGCTGTTGCAGGCCGTATACTAGATGGTAAATGGTTTGATTTTAATCTTTTCCCAATGGCATCAAATCCTAAGGGTTATGGTTACAGTAATATTTTTCTCCTTTTTTCAATAATTATAGCCTTTGGAGGAGTTTTGTATCTATATAGTTTTAGAAAAATCAGAATAAAGCATGAATTTATCAAATTCAAAAATGAATGAGAATCGAAAATATTAGTTTGAAAGTTGATACTGATTTAATTATTTGACAAAAATGTTTTACTGTAGTGCAATAGAAAATATGCAGGGTGATAGAAAAGCTTTACATAAGGCATATCACGATAAATTTTACGGGTTTCCCTTGCACGACGATAATGAATTGTTTTGCCGGCTGGTGCTCGAAATAAACCAGGCAGGGCTTAGCTGGGAAACTGTCTTAAAGAAAGAGGCCAGGTTTAGAAAAGCATTCCATAATTTCAACGTTAATAAAGTCGCAGCCTATACTGAAGCCGATAGAGAAAGGCTTTTAACCGATGCAGGCATTATAAGGAATAGATTAAAGATAAATGCCGCGATTGAAAATGCCAAAACCATTTTATCCTTACAAATGGAATACGGTTCCTTTGAGAAATGGCTGGAACACCAACATCCAAGACCGCTGGATGAATGGGTAAAATTATTTAAGAAGACATTTATTTTTACTGGTGGGGAAATTGTAAATGAATTCTTAATAAGTACCGGCTATTTGCCCGGGGCACATTCTGAAAGCTGTAAAATCTATAGCGATATTTTGAAAGCAAAACCTATGTGGCTCTTGCAACGTGGAGCTTAATTTTAAAATTTACAGATAATGATGACTACTTATAAATGACAAATTACGGACAGAATATGGTTGTAAAGGTTATAAAAGCTATAAAGGTTGTAAATACAACGTATGCAACGTATACAACCTTTACAACCTCTATAACCTCAACAACCCATTATAACCTTTATTCATCTTGCAACCTGATTATCAAACATAATTTAAGGCGTTAATATTATCAAATATATTTTTACCTTTGAATTACTTTTCAAGGAAAGATAAGACCCAATATTTAGGTCTTTTAAATCCTCAAAGAGTAATATCTATTATGGCAGACAGCGTTTATATATCGGCAAACCTTTCAAAACAACAACTGGATTTTATCCATCGGCTTGAGGAAAATGAAATTGAGATATTTCATTTTAACGATATTGAAAAACAATTATCAAAGAAATTTGAAAATCTGAACGAGATACTTGAAAATCTTGTACAAAAAAAGGTTTTATCACGTATTGAAAGAGGTAAGTTTTGCCGTAATAATTTCAGGGATGAAAATGTAATAGGAACATTCGTTGTACAGGATAGCGCTGTTGCTTACTGGTCGGCATTGAACCTTCATGGCTTTACAGAACAATTTGCAAATACCGTATTTATCCAGACAACACATAAGAAGGTCGATAAAACCATATTAGGAACAAGGTATAAATTTATTAAAATAGCATCATGGAAAAGAACCGGAATAACATGGAATGGCAATGGAAGCACCAGTTATCCTATTACAAATATAGAAAAAACGATTGCCGACTGTTTTGATTTACCTCAATATTCCGGAGGATACGCAGAGTTAATCAGAGCCCTGAACTCCGCAGAACTGAATTCTTATAAAATGATTCAATATTGTAGGTCAATTGATAATAAAGCCGTTACAAAACGAATTGGATTTTTAGCGGAACTTTTTGAAAAAAAATCTCTGCGGGAATTTATTTATTTTGCTAAGGAACAAAAGAATGGAAAATACAATATAATTGATCCGCAGGGTAAGGATAAAGGTGAGTTTGTTACTTCATGGAAACTCAGGCTTAATATCAGCCGTGATGAACTATTGAACATAGCCAATAAACAATATTGATGATACTTAAAAAGGAAATTGAAAACATTGCCCTGCAAAAGGGAATATCAAGGAGTACCATTGATAGGGATTGGGTTCTTGGTCATTTTATAGATGCTATTTATAACATACCTGCATTAAAAAAAGTTCTTGTTTTTAAGGGAGGTACATGTTTGAAAAAATGCTGGTTTCCTGATTACCGTTTTTCTGAAGACCTTGATTTCACTGCGCTGAGTCAGAATTTCAAATTTACTGGGGAGCATCTTAATTCTATAGTTTCTTTTGTAGAAAATAATCCTGGCATTCCCGTATCCGTTGTTTCCTTAGAGCCATTACGTTTTAATAATAAACTGACAGGATATGAAGCAAAAATTAAATTCTGGGGAGCTGACCATCCACGCAATGCTGTTCCACCACCTCCTTACAGGTGGCAGTCAAAAATAAAGATTGAAATTATCCTGTATGAGCATTTGGTTTTTGATACAGTTCAACGCCCTGTAAGCCATCCAT
This sequence comes from uncultured Bacteroidota bacterium, assembly GCA_963846585.1. GTDB lineage: Bacteria > Bacteroidota > Bacteroidia > Bacteroidales > JAAUTT01 > JAAUTT01. The sequence continues at coordinate 19,139 of CAWJWO010000019.1, read as the reverse complement.
ATTCAGATAGCCTTTCATTAAACCAGAATACTATTCCATGTTATGCATTAGAAGAAGTAATGGCCGAAAAAATGAGAGCCCTGATTCAACGCTCGTATACAGCTCCCAGGGATTATTATGACATTTGGTACCTCTATCAAAATGTATCTGATCTTAACTGGCCTGAAATAATTGAGGCATTTCATAAAAAGATGGAATTTAAAGGACGCACTTTTAATAATATAGAACAATTGATAAATCCTGAAAATGACAAGCAACTTTCAGCAGCCTGGAAGAATAGCTTGGCACATCAGATAATTGGGGAATTGCCTGATTTTGAAATAGTGAAAAAAGAGCTGGTCGAATTATTTAAAAAAGTCTTGTAATGAATTGCAATAAAGCTAATTAATAATTTCAAAGAATTTTTTTAGCGAACATATCAAATAATTTAATGTTTTATTGTAAACATAAATTCTGAAACAATATGGCAAGAATTTTTATTACAGGCTCATCCGACGGGATTGGAATGTTGGCTGCCAGGTTACTGGTTGCTGGCGGACACCGGGTAGTCCTGCATGCAAGAAATAAAATCCGTGCCAAAGAAGCAATGACAGGTGTTAAAGGGGCAGAATCAGTTGTAACAGGGGATCTTTCCAGCATTTCCGAAACTAAAAATGTTGCTGAACAGGTAAATGCTCTGGGTTTATTTGATGCTGTAATCCATAATGCCGGAACAGGGTATGGTAATTCAGACCGCGTACAGACAATTGATGGCTTATCGCAGGTCTTTACCGTGAATTCACTGGCTCCTTATATCCTCACCTGTCTTGTTAAAACACCGGGGCGACTTGTATATACCAGCTCCGGACTGCATAAGAATGGTGACCCAAGCCTAAAGGATTTAGGATGGAACACCCGTTCATGGGATGGAATTAAAGCCTACTCCGATTCAAAATTACATAATGTTATCCTGGCATTTGCCGTTGCACGTAAATGGCCCGGCGTTTTATCGAATGCACTTGAACCAGGATGGGTAGCAACTAAAATGGGTGGACCAGGAGCCCCTGACAGTCTTGAAGAAGCACCTAAAACCCAGGTTTGGCTGGCAACCAGCAACGATAAAGAAGCAATGGCTTCAGGAAAATATTTTTACCATCAACAACTTAAAAATTTTTTACCTGCAGCCTCAGATATCGCCATACAGGAAAAATATATCTCAGAATGTGCCCGTATTTCAGGCGTTGCCTTTCCTTTAAGGGGTTAGGGACAGGGGTCTATGCACCAGGCACTATTTACACTATAACAACTGAATTTTCACCTTTATATTCATTGACAACAAATTTATCAGGTTCAGTATCATTTATCCACACTTTACCGTCAATAACATATTTGAACTGGTATTCCTTTCCAGTTTCAAGTTCTACTGAAGCTGAAAATTCACCGTTCTTCGCCTTTTTCATCGGTATGCCTTTAATATCCCAGTTATTAAAGTCGCCTGCAAGGTTAACCTTCTTTGCCGGGGCAACAATTTTTTCAGCCAGTTTAAATGTAACTTTACACACCGGCTTTGTTTTAATGTACTGTTTCTTTAAGCTCATGGTTGATGATTTTTAATAATTGTATTTGTACCTGTTTTCATAATAACTCAGAAAATAGTAATCCTATTTAATATAATAAATTTACTAAATTTTCAGCAATTAATCATAACTCTCTGTAAAGATTACATAAATTTATTATTAAGACTAAAGTTAACGGAAAGCAAATGAATATACAGTGGAACCAACCCTAATACATTGTAACCATCTGCAATTTGTGGTGTTTTGTGAATGTTTCAACAATTAAAATAACAACTTAACAAAATAGTTGTTAAAATATATAAATTAAATATGACGATAAATACATTGAATAAAATGGCAAAATCTTTGAACGATCCGGTAAAAATGCCTGTATTGTTCGTAGGGCATGGCAGTCCTATGAATGCTATTGAGGAAAACGAGTTTGTGCAAGGGTTTAGGGAAGTAGCCAAAACTGTTCCAAGACCAAATGCTATACTCTGTATTTCGGCACATTGGGAAACTAAAGGTACATATGTTACAGCCATGCAAAATCCTCCTACCATACATGATTTTGGGGGATTCCCGAAAGAATTGTATGATGTGCAATATCCTGTGCAGGGCAGTACTGAATTGGCCAAAGAAACTCAGGAACTAGTCAAGAAATCAACGGTTTATGCCGATTATAAATGGGGACTTGACCATGGGTCATGGAGTGTATTAAAACACATGTACCCTTCTGCTGATGTACCGGTTATTCAAATGAGCCTCGATTATTTAAAGACCCCGCAATATCACTATGAAATTGCATCAGAACTGGCATCATTACGGAATAAGGGTATTTTAATTATTGGTAGTGGCAACATTGTACATAATTTAAGACAAATTGCCTGGGACAGGTTAAATGCTGATAATTTTGCATATGATTGGGCTTTAGAAGCCAGTAATAAGATAAAAACCTTGATTTTGGATGACAATCACGAGCAACTTATAAATTATCATTCACTTGGCAAAGCTATTGATTTAGCTATTCCTACACCGGAACATTATTTGCCTTTATTGTATGTATTGGCACTAAAGGAGAAAAACGAATCCATAAACTTTTTTAACGATAAAACCGTTGCTGGTTCGTTGACAATGACTTCATTAAAAGTCTCTTAATTGAATACTATCTTATGTATTATTTAATTGCCTGAAAAAATAATTATTGAAGGACTAAAGCATTTCACACAGTTTTATCAACCTTTTTTAAGTAATGGCTGCCAACTATGCACTATGTCACTATGTACTATGCACTAAGCACTATGCACTACGCACTATTTAATAATCTGATGAAATAACACGACTTTCCTTAAATATCCTTCTGATATATGTTTTATAGTATTTCTCACCTAACCATTGAATTCTTCTACTGAAAGATTTTTGTTTACTTGATATTACCGAGCTTAAAAGTCCGTTATGTGAGCCCTGCTCAACAAGAGGGGGATGAGCCCAGTACATTTTAATTAACCCATTATCTATTAATATGTTATGCCACGTATCGATAAGTGTCTGACATTTATTTTTTTTCAATTCATCGAGCAGACTAATTGCGGCAGTTAAATCTATCAGATAAGCACCTGCACATCTTCCTGAATTAGCCTGGTACAAGACTTTTTCAGGTTTTGTTAACCAGTATGATGGAAACCTCAGGCTCGTATTTTCGAGGGAAACAATAAACCCATTTAACGATTTAATCTCAAGCTCTTTAACAATATTTTCTATTTTTTTAACAAAATCTCCAAGAAAGAATGGATCATTCTCAAAAATTAAAGCATATTTATTTCTGTTTTTAACTACCTGTTCATATGCAAGAATATGATTCAACGTACATGATAACTTACCTTTAGAGAAATTATCCCCATTTACAAAATACTTATCAAGCAGCTCTTTTGTAAAATTGTCAGGGTCACCATCAGTTATAAATTTATAATCTAAATTATATCTTTTAAATAATTCATTTATATGTTGTTCGTGTTTTTCGTATCCCTTTTTCGCATGAATTACATATATGCCTTCAATACCAAATTTGTTTAACATCTGAAAATTTAATGTTTAAAATGTTGATAGTCCTGTCCACCTAAAATCCAATATATTTCTAACATCCCATATAAACGTGCTTTTTCTTCTCCTAAAAAATCGTCAAAATAATGCCCGGCACTAATACGCTTATCCAAAATAGTATCGATTTTATTAATTTGCTGATCAATTACCTGTTTAACTAACAAAATTGCTTTTTCGTCCATAATAATAATTCAAATTTCAATTATTTCAATTCCTATGTTGAGATAATTCTACACTAACACACTTAACCTGACCTCCAACAGGAGGGTTTAGCTTTGACACCTTAACAGTTGCATTATCCAATTGGCTGAACCGGGTGAAGAGAGCATCGAGAATCCGTTTTGATACATTTTCCAACAAGTGCGACCTTATTTCCATTACCTCATTTACCAGTTCATATACAACCTGATAGTTAAGCGCATCATCTATATTATCTGTATTTGAAGGTATCTCCATGTTTGTTTCAAGTTCCAGGTTCACCAAAAACCAGTTTCCGGTAGTTAGTTCTTTTTCATAACAACCATGATATGCATATAATTCGATATCTTCGAGTTTTATTAACCCCATGTTGCAAAAGTACAATTTAGTAATGAAGAAGAAAACAAAGTAAGTTAAATATGCTTAATTAATGTTTAAAATAAATACAAAAAATGTATTAACGAAACGCTTTTATCTGCAATTTTACAGGATTATTGTTTCATTGTACAATAAAGAACAGAATCGTATAACCAATAATTAATTATATAGTGGAAGACGCAGTTAACGAAATTGAAAATGATATTCAGAAAAATCAGGAGTCTAAACATTTTATCCAGGAAATAATAGAAGGCGACATTCAATCCGGGAAACATGATGGAAGAGTTCATACACGGTTTCCTCCGGAACCGAATGGCTATTTACATATCGGCCATGCAAAATCGATATGTTTAAATTTTGGGCTTGCAATAAAATACGGAGGTTTGACTAACCTGCGGTTTGACGATACAAATCCTGTAAAAGAAGAAACCGAATATGTTGATTCTATTAAGGAAGATGTGCGTTGGCTTGGATTTGACTGGGACCAGCGTGAATATTATGCAAGCGATTATTTTGAAACTCTTTACGGATATGCTGTTAATCTTATCAGCAAAAATAAGGCTTACGTTTGCGACCTTACCCAGGAAGAAATATCCGGTTACCGCGGAACAGTTACACAACCAGGAAAGGAAAGCCCTTACAGAAAACGATCGGTTGAGGAAAACCTCAACTTATTTGAAAGGATGCGAAATGGTGAATTCGCTGATGGCTCTAGGGTATTACGTGCCAAGATAGATATGGCCTCCCCAAATATGCTGATGCGTGATCCTATATTATACAGGATACTTCATTCCGAACATCACCGGACAGGTGATAAATGGTGTATTTATCCAATGTACGATTTTGCTCACGGACAATGCGACTCTATAGAAAAAATAACACATTCCATATGTACACTTGAATTTGAAGTTCATCGTCCTTTGTATGACTGGTTTATTAAAGAACTTGAGATATTTGCACCTCAGCAAATTGAATTTGCAAGGCTAAACCTTACCTATACTATGATGAGTAAACGTAAACTTCTGGAACTGGTTAAGGAAGGTTATGTCAACGGATGGGACGATCCACGGATGCCCACTATTTGCGGATTGCGACGCAGGGGGTATACTCCTGAAAGCTTGAGAAACTTCGCGGAGAAAGTTGGGGTTGCCAAACGGGATAATGTTATTGACGTATCATTACTCGAATTTTGTTTACGTGAAGACCTGAATAAAAAAGCCAACAGGGTTATGGGAGTATTGAACCCCCTGAAAGTAACCATAATTAACTATCCTGAAAATCATATAGAATTGATGGATGCCGTTAACAATCCTGAGGATTGTATGAAGGGAACCCGCAAAGTTCCTTTCTCCCGCGAAATTTATATAGAACGTGACGACTTTATGGATGAGCCTTCCAAAAAATATTTTCGTTTGTCCCCTGGCGTTGAAGTTCGTTTACGATATGCTTATCTTGTTAAATGTGTAGATGTTGTAAAAAATTCAGTCGGAGAAGTTATTGAACTCAGGTGTACGTACGATCCTGCTTCTCAGGGAGGAAATTCACCTGACGGCAGAAAAGTTAAAGGAACCATTCACTGGGTATCGGCCACCAATGCAATACAAACCGAAATAAGGCTTTATGACAGGTTATTCCTTACAGAGGACCCTGATGATGTCGCTGAAGGCCTTGATTATAAGTCAAATTTAAATCCCGGATCCCTCAAAATCCAAACCGGCTTTATAGAACCTTCGGTTAAAGATGCAAAAAAGCTGGATAAATTTCAGTTCGAGCGAATCGGGTATTTTAGCGTTGATTATGATTCCACGCCCGATCACCTTGTCTTTAACCGCATTGTGACTTTAAAGGACAGCTGGTCGAAGATTGTAAATAAGACGTTATAGCGGAGTCGAAATATGAAAGAAGGAAGACAAAAGAAAGAAGACAGAGGACAGAAAGCAGAAGGCAGAATAAGATGAAAGATAAAAGAAGATGAGGACGTAGAAGGACATGAAAGGACGTGAAAAAGGACATGGGACGTGGGACATGAAGACTTAAAGACATGGTATTTTTAACTGTAACCTGTTACATATAAACCTTATAAACGCATAACCTAATAAACATATAACAAACTTACAGCTAAAGTCTTGGCTCCTGGTTCTTGGCTCCTGAGCCTAGTCGAAGGATGATTCCTGGCTCTATTTCGTAACCAATAACTATTCCCTAAAATCATTAAACAAGATTATATAAATAATCACGAAATTATTACATTTGCACCCACTGTCCTGTAGTGTAATTGGCAACACGTCTGATTCTGGATCAGAAGAGTCCAGGTTCGACCCCTGGCAGGACAACATAAATATTAGCCACTTTCAAATTGCCAAAACTTTCTAAATCTCCATTTAGAAGAGAATTTATATCAAAAAAATAATGCCCCAAACCCCAGTATTTATTTAGCATTTACCGCTCTAAATTGTACTATGAAACGATAGCCTTTTAACTTATTCCCGGGCGGTCCGGGAGCTCCCACGCATCCCAGGGACCTGCACGTGAAATAAGTTGATTGGCGCATTAAGTAAAAGAAGTATTTTGTATTTTTGTAAAAAGTTTGACTATGAGTACAAAAACCGTTAATAAATCAGAGGCAAAAAGAAAGATTAATTGGGCACTTCCTAACCAAACAGTTACCCATGAAGAATTTATGAAGTCTATTAAAGAAGCTGAAAAAGGCCCATTTATGACTATGGACGAATTTGAACAACGATTCGAAGCATGGAAACTCAAGAAAGGCCTGTAATTCTTTCCCTTGTTGCAGAAAATGACATTCAAGATATTTTTTTATATGGTTCTGAATCGTTTGGTAAAAATGCTGCCGAAATATTCAAAGCTGAATTAATATTCATTATCAGGGCATTGAAGAACCTTTATGAAATACATCCAGAATGTAGATTTCTACAAACTAAAAGTCGAATGTATCGAAATATTATTTTCAATTCCTACCTGGTGATATATAGAATTACTTCATCTCAAATAGAAGTATTAAAAGTAATTAGCTCAAGAATGTCGATAACTAAAATACGAATGGCAAGAAGTATTAAAGTTTAATAAATATAACTGGTTTGTTATTAAATGATATACTGACAAATTGATAAACCAGGATAAAAACAATATAAAATAACTAACCAAAAACTTAAAAGCCTGATTTTCAGAAAAACTTTTGCTATATTATTAACATTATGATATACAGAAACCGTTTTTTATCTATTTTTTAAAATTTAGAAAAGAAATAATAATGAAACTTATTTTTGTTTTATTAGCATCTATGTTATGGATAAATTGTCAATTAAAATGTCAAACCCTAAAATGGAAAGATATTCTTAAATGTAACCCAAAAAAAATTGGACTTGATCTAAATCAAGATATAAATTGTGAAAATTTCTTTCAACTTAGTGATAGCTGCCAAACTAATTTGTCAATAATGTGGGATTGGACTTCACGTCCAAAAATAGAAAACATGGATAGTGTGTTAAAGTGCATAATTTATCCTAAAGTCGCTGAGCGATACCATATATCAGGTTGGATTATTGTTCGTTTCTTAATTGATAAAAATGGAAAGTTATATTGTTATGAAATGTTATCTGAACTCGGACAAGTATTTAATCAGGAAGCAGAAAGATTAATTCATTTATTTAGATTTAGTATCGCTAGCATTAGTAATAAGCCAGTAGCATATGAATATGTTATACCAATAAAATTTCCATACAACCAAGAGGATAAAAATTATAAGAAGAAAAAGAAATAAATTGTCTCATATGTATTATATTAAGTTGTTAAGTTTGGATAAAGCTGTATTGTATAAATTATTTTTTGTTTGCCTTTGTATTTCTTGTATTAAATCTGAGCATTTATTCTCAAATACAATTATTCAAAAAGATACACTAAAAATATATCCTGACAGCAGTTTAATTGCTTGTAAACAAAATACTTATGAAGATGCTGTTTTTATTGGAGGCAATTTTACTGAGTTCATAAAATGGGCTGAAGACAATATAAATTATTTATTATTTCCACTTAAAAAAAGCTATAAAACGGAAGTGATTGTTCATTTAATGATAAATACAGTTGGAAATGTTGAAGATGTAACAATTCTTCAAGGCATAGATAAAGTAATAAATAATGAAGTCATTCGTGTAGTTTCGAATTCTCCCGCCTGGATTCCGGCAAAACGTAATGGAACGCCAATGAATCAACACCTCGCCTTTCTATTTAATTTTGTAAATAAAAAACACGATAAATATTATGATTTAAAATGGCCTGATACTGGTAATTAAGTCTTTCTTCTAAATAAAGAAGAGAGTGCAAAATTCCAAAATGGAGATATTAATAGTTTTAAAACATGGGTAATTAAAAATTTAAAATCACCAGAAACTATCGAAAATAAAGGAACTATTCTCGGAAAGGTTATTATTGGTTTTATAGTCAACTCATATGGTTTTATTGATAATGTTAAAATTTTAAGAGGAATAGAACCAAATTCTGATAAAGAAATAGTTAAAATAATAATGAGTTCACCACAATGGACTCCAGGGAGAATTGAATGGAAATATGTAAATCAACAAATGGGCTTTGTAATTAATTTTCCAGTAAAATAAATAATGTTATGAGTAATCCAATTTTTGGTAACTTACTATTTGAACAAACAAATCAGATAGTTATATAGAATCTGTCCTATAATTTATTTATATGTTAAATACGAACATCTGATTATAAATGTTTTAATATAATTTAATCCTTCACCTTTGTATTATTCTTTTTTAACAATCCAATAATCTCCCCTTAAAGAGCCTGCAAGAATCTATTGATACATCATCAATCACAGGTAAATTAGTTTTTCATATTTTCGGAGCCTTGGCAGAATTTGAAAGGCACCTGATCCAGGAACGTACCCAGTCAGGATTGACAGCTGCAAGGGCGAGAGGAAGGAAAGGAGGCCGGCCACAAACCCTGAGCAACACTAAAATACAAATGGCTGTTAATTTGTATAATGAAAAAAAACTAACAATAATTCAGATTTGTAAAGATATGGGAATTACCAAACCAACTCTTTATAAATATATAAGAGAACAGAAAAATTAATAACTATATGCTAATGAAGTTCATAACTGTAGTAATGTATATTTCTCAATTAATTTCTAATGAAGGATAAATTTCAGAATTATTCGCAACGGAAGCAGGAAAATTTTATGAAGTACCGGTATTTAAAACTATTTGGCAACCAGAATACACAAAAGGAGATTAAAACCGTTGACAAGCTATATCAAACCAAGCCGGATTATTACGACAGCCTAATAATTGCAAAGGAAGTAAAACAAAATAATAGTAAATGACTAATTAGGAATTTATTAGTATTTCAATGCCTGAAAATATCGACAATATTTGGTATATTGCGCAATAAATATCACATTGACATTTCTAGGAAATGTTGCAGCATTGTTTCCAAATATAAAAGTAAACTTTAAGATATGATACGAACAGTATTTACAGCAGATAAAAACATAGTCAATTTACCTTTACCTGATAATTTCATAGGGAAGCAGGTAGAAGTTATAGCTTTTACGGTAGATGAAGGAAAGCAATCAATTCAAACCAAAAAAAAAGAAGTTAGCTTTAATGCAGTAAAACTAGATACAAGAGGTTTTAAGTTTAACAGGGATGAAGCTAATGACCGATAAAGTTTTTTTTGACACTAATGTCCTGGTTTATGCGTATTCAAATACAGAACCAGACAAACAAGCCATTGCTCGTAAGTTAATAGCTGAAAGTGTTTCTTATGTTAGCACACAAGTTTTGAAAGAGTTGACTAATACTCTTACTAAAAAGTTTCGAAATTCCTGGCAAAAAGCAAAGAATGCTGTTTTAGAGTCTTCAAAAAACAATTTGCTATATACAAACGAAATTCAGACTATCCTAAATGCCTGTGATATTGCTGATAAGTATAAATTATCTTTTTACGATAGCCTTATAATTGCTGCTGCTTTGGAGTGTGAATGCAGTATACTTTATTCTGAGGATATGCAAGATAAACAAATCATTGATGGTAGGCTGAAAATAGTTAATCCTTTTAAGTGAAATATTTCTTTTGAAATGGATAGCCCGGACTTATTCCCGGGCGGTCGCGGGGAGCTCCCAAGCATCCCAGTCGACCTGCACGGGAAATAAGTCCGGGATTTTTGTTACATAATATTTAGCTAAAAACAGTTATTATATTGATAATCAGATAAGCCTATTTAACATAAAATATATTATCGGACAAATTACATATAACACGTTTAAAATCATTTACAAGCTCCTTTTGGCAAAGCAAAGTTCACATGTATCATAAATTGTTGATTAACCTTTCTATGAGAGAATTTACCAGCAGTCCACATTCCAGAGGATAACTTAATTATTCTTATAACTTCATTATCACAACCACCTGGTAATGATCTTATTATTGCAGTGTAAGATATATTTCCTGATGTATCTACAACAAATTGAGCCACTACCTTACCTTGTATACAATTCTGCTTTGCTGAATCTGGATATTGAAGACTTTGAAGAACAAAATTTTTATAAAAATAATTAATATCATGTCCTTGAAAAAGAGCATTTTCTTCCACACTTAAAAATGCTCGTTGTTCTTGTCCTAGTGAGTATTGACATATTAAAAATAAAAATGCTATTATGACAAGTTTCATAAGTTATCAGATTTTCTTATCATTTAATCGCAATGTTTATGTTCTATAATCTTTTCTTATAGGACAGCGGCTGGCCTTTAGTTCTCAATTATTTCAAAAATATTTTTATTTGCAATGTCACTTATTCGACTCCTAAAATAAGTATTCAGATTATCTTTTTTAATATTTAGTTCTTTCTCAATCATTAACAATAGTTCTTCATCAGATAATCCATAACTGAAGATTCTTTTCAATTTCTCAAGTCCCCCATCTCGTAAGGCTTTATCACAAAGTAAAGCACCAATAACATATTGCGGATTAGTTTCTTCGTCCATTTGCCAAAAATCAGTTGGTTTATTTAAATCAATCTCAGGATGTAATTTTAAATAATCATTAACTCGTTTTATATGATAAATCAATGGTTTCCCATTGTGCGCATTCTCTCCTCCCCAATATGCTGCAATGCCAGCTAAAAGTAATTCATGAGATTTAGGAAAATAAGTATTTATAGTGTGTACTAATTCATGTTGATGATTCTCTCCAGCTAGAGACGTTGCATATACTATTTTATTAAAACGATCATAGAATGCACACTCTTCACCGTTACCCATACCTAAAACATAATCATATCCCTTTACTCGTTGGACTTCATCACAGTCTTGGCAAATAAAATAATTAATCGTATCAAGCATAAAACCAAATTTATAACTTAATTTATTTAAAAACCTATTGGCTATATTTGCTTTTAAAATATCAAAACTATAGCCTGGGAAACAATGATACTTTATATACCCAACCTGATAGATATTCCAATCATTGGTATAAACTGATTGATAGTTTGTCAGTGAAAATCTATCATTTTTTTTAATTGCTAAAATATTTGTGATGGCAAAAATATTTCCAGATTTTCTGCTTATAAACAATGACTTAATAATAAATCCATTAGTTGTTTTTTTTATTGATAGTATATTATTATCCAGGTTAAAATAATATAGAGATGGGCTTATATATCCTTCGCTTTTTAATAAATCATAACTTTTAAATTTTAATTTATCATTTGCATCCCAATAAGGATTGTTATAAAGGCTATCTGGTTTGGAGTGTAAATAATCTGACCAAAGTTTCACAACTGTTTTTCTATCAACATCAATTGTATCTAATCCAATATTAACAGAAACATTCTGAGCAATTATTTTGTTAATTGATACTAATAAAATCAAAAAGCTCAATCTTAATATTTTCATAAGTTGCATTCTTTTCTTAAATTTAAAAACTTGCCAAAAACCATTTCTATTGAACATAATGCTAATTATAGGACAATACTTTTGTTGATTATCAATACTTTAATTTTTTGGCCCGCTGTTTTTATTGTTTTGTGGCCCTTTTTGTCACTTTGTCAGTGTTTTTTTGCCTTGATTTTTTCTGCAAATTCCTTTGCAGGTTTAAAAGTCGGAACGTAATGTTCCGGTATGATAATTTCTGTTTTCTTTGTTATGTTCCTGGCTTTTTTTGTTGCTCTTTTCTTTACCAGGAACGTTCCAAAACTTCGCAGGTATATATTTTCACCTTTGATCATATTTGTTTTGATTGTATCCATCAGGGCATCGAGGGTTCTTACCACTGTTATTTTTTCAACGCCGGTTTTGCCCGCAATGTCTTTTACCAGGTCAGCTTTTGTCATTGTCAGTTATTTTATTGGTTATTAAAGCGAAGATATGCTATATTTTTCAATACTATACAAATTAATGAAACCTTTTTTCAGCAAAAAAGGCCACATCTTCACGACGTTGCCTTTTTACTATGGTTCATAAATATGAACCAATTATAACCAACAAATCCAAACTAAGAGCAAATCTACTAAATAATTGATATTTCATAGCGCAGGAAAGCATAAAAAATCCAAATCCCACCCAGCCCTTTCAAAGGTATAAAGCCTTTTACTGATGGTAAAGCCATTCATAAACAGACATCTCCACTGCACTCCGGGGCCGTCCTGGCTCGTAACTCGCAAGGACGACACCCTGCGTTCCGGTTCCACTGTCTGTTTATGAATAGCTTTGACTTTTTTTGTGAAAGGGTTCTGAGACATTTCCTTGAAAAAAAAGCGGAAAAGACTCAAAACCCTTTCGGCTTTATGGCATGTTAATCCCACGACAAACTACCTAACCCCAGGGGAACTATAGGTATTATGTAAATGGCAGGTTTGTCTTTTATATCCCTCCGGAGATACCACCCATTTCGCTGCAAAAGGTAAAACAGCCCGGGACACTTTAAAAGTTCAAGGGCGGCATGATTTAATATGAATTTAAAAGAAAATCATGCTACCCTTGCCCTTCGGGTTTCGTCAAATTTTTTGCAAGGCGTGCTTTGCACGGATTTAATTATTCAAAAAATTATGACAGAAAAACTTGTAAAGTGCCCCGCACTGTTTTTAATCACCTTTCACGAAATGGGCGGGAACTCACCGTAGAGATATACAAAAAAGACAACTCTGCCCTTTCTCTAATGAACATTTTTAATGCGAAAAGGGACAAGAATCTACCATTGAGATATACTTAAAAAATAAACAATGAGGAATTCGATAAAAATAAATATAAAGCTATAACCAATGGGATGAATTAATCGACTTATATCCGGATAACTCTATTGACATCCGTCGATACATATTTACCAAAACTACACAATGAAGCAATAACCGAGCTACAGAAGATAGGTGTCAACTGGAACCAGTTAGCAATATACCATAATACGGTAAAATCTAAACTGTTTTTAATGATTAACTTCTTAACGAATTTGAAAAATAAATATTTATCTCCGGATGGCCATTTTATCACTTATAATAAAAAAATGATAGCATCAATATTATTCCGAACTTATTCCGAACTTTTAAATACCCAATAGCCTGCTTTACAATATACCATTTCTTCTCAATTTTGATTTCCATAATCTAACTTATTTTATTTTAATTCAATAATACCAGGTTCATCAATTTCTATTTTAAATTTAATTTTAGCCTTCATTGCTTGAAAAACCTTTATTACTGTAGATATTGTTGCGCTATTGTTGCCACTCTCAAATTTTGAAATCTGCGCCTTTTGTACACCTATCATTTTACCTAATTGCTCCTGGGTTAAGCGTTGTTCCTTTCTTATTTGTTTTAATCTTTCACCAAGTATGTCCATAGAAAGTTCAAATTCGTACTGCTCTCTGACAGGAGTACCAGGTATCCCATAATATTTATCTTCCAATTCGCTCAAGGTTTTAAATTTTTTCATTTCCTTAATTTTAGTTCTATTTATATTAAACCTTTATAATAGTTTTTTCTAATCTCTTCCGCTTTATTTATTTCCGACTTAGGCGTTTTATTTGTTTTTTTAATTAATCCATGAGTACAAACTATAAGTGTTTGCCTTTCTCCCCGAGAGTCCCAAAATGCAAAAAGCCTATAAAATTTACCTTTGTTATCTGCCTTAAACTCATAAATATCATCCGTACCAATCATTTTTTTAAACCAATCTCCAAAAATTCTTTCTTTTGTTTTTCGCATTGAAATAAAAAGTTTCTTCCGGGCGGCTTCTTCAATATTATCCAAAAAATCTTCAGCTTGTTTAAGTAAAATTACCTCAATTGGTTTTTTCATGTTGAAATTATCATTATACAAATATAATAAAAGTTTCCATATTTAGAAACAAAACGCCAATCAACTTATTACCCGTGTAGGTCTTTGGTTCCGCCAGAATATCCCCGACCACCCGGGAAAAAATTGATTGGAATAAAAACTGGTAATATTTCAGAGCATGAAAAACCTAAAAAAATCCATTTTAAAACGAAGTCAATATATCTGAAAACTTCTTTTTCAGATCATTATTAAAACCAGAAGATGCATAACTTTGTGTTGTTATTTTCGCAAAACAACATTTCAAATTGGCAATACTTCCTTTATCTCCATTTAGAAGAGAAATTATATCAAATAAAAATGCCCCAAACCCCAAGATTTATTAAGCATTTACTGCTCTAAAATGTACTATGAAACTATAGCCTTTCAACTTATGCTCGGGCAGTCCGGGATCTCCTACGCATCCCAGGTATCTGCACGGGAAATAAGTTGATTTGCGCATTAAGTAAAAGAAGTATTTTGTATTTTTGTAAAAAGTTTGACTATGAGTACAAAATCCGTTGATAAACCAGAGGCAAAAAGGAAGATTAATTGGGCACTTCCTAACCAAATAGTTACACATGAAGAATTTATGAATTCTATTAAAGAAGCTGAAAAAGGCCCATTTATGACTATTGAAGAATTTGAACAACGATTCGAGGCATGGAAGAAAGAAAAAGGATACTGTTAAGTTTTGATTTTAACTGATAAATACACAATATTATGATTACTATACATCCACAATATATAAAAGATATTAACCGGCCAAGAAACGCTTGTTATTCTTCCTACTGACAACTTGGCAAAAAGGGCCACAAAACATTAAAAAACAGCGGGCCAAAGATTTAAAGCATTGATAATCAGCAAAACATTTGTCCTATAATAAGTTTTGCACTAAATAGGCGCATCTGATTATCAAATTTTTAATATAATTTGATGTTAGTTCGATGTAAGGCATTAACTGTAATGCTATTTAATGCAAAATAAATTATCTGACAAATTGCCAATATGTGATTAACCAGACGGATACACAAAATTCGGGGTTTTCTTATTTTTAATAATACACATGTTAGAGGTTCTCACTATAAGTTCACAATCATTTTTGGAGAAATCATCTTTGGTGAGTTCATTTGTCCCTAAACTTTTCATTGAATAATCCGAAAGTATAATATAATCAATATCGAATTTTTTGGTAAGCCTCAGAAAACCTTCTTTATAAATACTTTTTTCAGTTTTCTGCAATTCCGAATAGCACATATCACCCTGAATAGACTTAAAATCCAATATTTCATTGAAAATAAAAGTCATAGGAGCTACAATTCTACATGTACCAGTTTTAACTTTAATGTACTTCTGTACAATCAACTTATTTGTTTCAATATTATACTTTGCATTGGAAGTTTTAAAATCGTATAATAAATTAATAATTAAATATAGTGCAATTATATAATTTATACTTAATATGGCCTTTTTAGAGGTTGTAGTCTTTAATTGCCTTAAACCCAGTATTATCAATATTAGTAAGTACGGCAAATAAAGAATCATGTAATAGGAGGCTTTATGTACTGATAAAAGTGCCAGCGAGAATATCAGCAAACCGGAAAATCGGATAAGATTCTTGTACTCTTTTAATGATTTATAAGTATAAATAAAAACAGTCAGGAATAAAACTGAAAATATAATTTCAGATGGACTATGCAAAAATCGCAGATGTTCATTTGCTAAATTTAACAGGTACGATACCACATAAGATAAATTGCTGATTCTATCGTGAGATGGCGTCTCGTTAAACTGATAAAGCCAGTACTGAAAATTGAATACTGGACTAAAGTCATAAAAATATATTGCTATGTATCCCCCCGACCAACCCCATATATGAGGTCATAATCAAGCTTGGTAACTTTACCCCAAAAATAAAAACATGGGGAGCAATTTAAGGGGAAAAAGCGAGAAAGAAAAATTTGCATTTGTAAAGTCCTGCATCGAAAGCGGAATGGTAAAGAAATTATATTGCAAAGAACACGGAGTAAGTTCAGCTACCTTTTACAATTGGCACAAGAAATACAGGGAAGCTGAATTAAAAACCGAAGAGAAATTTATTCCGGTCGTTATATCCTCACCGACCAAACAGCCTGAACAAACCATTGCAAAGAATATTGAAATCGAGATCAGCTATCCCAATGGAGTAAGAGTAAAATTAAATCAGGAAATGGATTTACCAATGTTGCGATCCCTGATCAGTTTACTGTAAAGGACTATGTTTTCGCTGACATCCACCCACCAATATTATTTATATTCATCCCCCACGGATATGCGTGGCGGTTTTGATTCTTTATGCGGGATTGTGCGTAACAAATTAGAACGTAATCCCACCTGTGGAGAAGTGTATGTTTTTTTTAACCGACGCCGGAACCAGGTAAAACTTCTTCATTGGGAAAACGGAGGTTTTGTACTTTACTGGAAAAGGTTGGAAAGAGGCAACTTTGAAATTCCGGTAATTACCGAAGGTAGCCTTGATTGGTCAAAACTTGTCATGATTATAGAAGGGTTATCGTTGAAGAATGTGACAATGCGTAAACGATATTTGTTAAAAAAAGGAGCTTAAAAGTGTTTTGATATAAGATTTTTTATAGAAACCGCAAGTATATATACATAATACATATGGTGATGTAATAAAAATCCTTTATTTTACAAGCATTACGGATGGTTGCATGATACCTTACCAGCCCATTAACCCATATACCGAAAAATTAAAACAGAAGAGATTTAACAGCTTCAAAAAAGGATTTTTTTCAGGGGTGTTTTATTAAATCAACGATCAAAAAATCAGGCTATTTTAAAGAAAAATAATCCATTAAAACGTTAATGAAATCAATACTTTTGGCTATATTTATGCTATGCAAACAGAGCAAAATATACCTCATGAATTTTTAAAAGAAAAACTTTTTCTTTTGGAAAATCTTGCTCAAAAAGAATTGGCAATTTCTAATCTTGCTGCTGAAATCACAAAACTAACTTCAACTATAGAAGATCAGAATGTAACAATAGAGGATCAGAATGTAACAATAGAGGATCAGAATGTAACAATAGAGGATCAGAATGTAACAATAGAGGATCAGAATGTAACAATAGAGGATCAGAATATTACGATAGAAGATCAGAAATTTCAAATAGCCCAGTTTCAAAGGATGCTCTTTGGTTCCAAACGGGAGCGTTTTGAATCGAATGAGCATCCAGACCAGCTAACGATCCCTTTTGAATTTGGGGATGAAAAGATAGAAGCGGTAATAGAAGCTGACAAGCAACAAATTAGCTATGAACGGACAAAACCTTCCAAGCCACACCCTGGACGTTTTGAAATACCATCCCATATACCAGTAGAAAAGGTACTGCTGGAACCAACAGAGGATGTTTCAGGTATGGATAAAATAGGCGAGCAAATCACCTCTGAATTAGAATATATTCCTGGAAGATTAAAGAGAATTGATTATATACGTGGCGTTTATATCACTAAAGAAGATGAAACAGGTGCTCAAAGACAGGTCATCGCCCCTTTGAATCGACCCATTCCAAAATGTATGGCCGGACCGGGTTTGCTTTCCAATATCACGGTAGATAAATTTGTATATCACATACCACTACACAGGAAAATACAAATGTTTAAACAAGAGGGTGTTCATGTTCCTGCCTCCACAATGGATTCATGGGTTAGCTTGACATCCAATCATATTCGTCTACTATATACAGTTCATAAGGCTTACGTTTTAGAAAACCCTTATTTGCAAGTAGACGAAAGCCCTATAAAAGTTCTGGATCGTGATAAACCGGGAGCCACCCATCAGGGATATATGTGGGTGTACAATGCACCAATGCAAAATGCGGTATTTTTCGATTATCACAAAGGAAGGGGACTGGATGCCCCATTAAAAAATCTAGCGACTTATAAAGGATATTTACAAACAGATGGGTATGCCGTTTACGAACACTTTGCACGAAACGAGGGTGTAACACATCTTGGTTGCATGGCACATGCCAGGCGGATGGTAGAGAGAGCCCTGGAAAACGATAAGGAAAGGGCATCCACTGTTATGATATTGATTCAAAAGTTATATTCTATTGAGAGAACTGCACGTGAAGATGGGTTATCGGCCCAAATGCGGCATGCTTTGAGGCTGGATAAATCATTGCCCATATTAAACGAAATGAGTAAGTTTATAGCAGCTAACAGGGACAAAGTATTACCCAAAAGTCCCATAGGCAAAGCATTTGATTATTGTATAAACCGTTGGGATACGTTGATGAATTATCTTAAAGATGGTAACTTGGAGATAGACAATAACTTAATCGAAAACTCTATTAGAGCTCTGGCTTTGGGGAGGAAAAATTATATGTTCGCCGGATCGCACCATGGAGCCGAAAATATAGCTATGTTTTATAGCTTCTTTGGAACCTGCAAAAAACATGGTATCAATCCTCAAAAATGGCTGGAATATGTGATCAGAAATATTAACGATACCAAAAAATCTCAGCTCAAATATCTGCTACCGCAATTTATAGATAAAAATTTATTGGTGTAAG
>CAWJWO010000018.1:0-631595 GCA_963846585.1 uncultured Bacteroidota bacterium | reverse complement strand
GGTACAATCCACTGTTGATTAAAATCATCGTACAAATTTCCGATAAGGTGAAGGTGGATTTTGTCCTTTATCTTAATAAGTTCGGGTATTATAATTTCCAGGCCACGGTTGGGGGCAATGTTTTGGGAGAACCAGACGAAATGGATGTGGAAAGACGTGGAAGGACGTGGAAAAAGAGACGTGGAAGGACGTGAAAAAGGACGTGAAGGACGTGGAAATGGGACGTGGGACTGGGACGTGAGACAATGGACATGGACGTGAAAATGAGACATGGAAGGACTTGAAAAGGGAAGATGTGGAATTGGACATGGGACGTGGGTCTTGAGGGATGAATTCGAATTCGGAGGAAGGGAAGCAGTTATTAATGACTGCAAGGTTTTTAAGATTATTGTCGCACCGACTAATTCTTTAATCCGTTCTGCGATAAGGGGAGAGGCGGCTGTGACAAATGAAGCTTCGGGGAGTAATTTTTTTAGTAAAAATTCCCTTCGGCGTTTTTCATTAACAGGACCGGTACTGATTTGTTCTCCCGGATGGTAATCCTCAACATCGAATATAAAAGGGATACCTGTTTTTTGGTGCATCAGCCAAACTGGGTATATAGCACCTAAAGTATGGCCAATGATCAAATTATATGGTTGTGAGGTATTGAAATGCCTGAGAGAAAATACTTTTCTTTTTAATAAAATAGATTGTTTGGACGAGGCGTAAGCATTTACTCGAAGGGATTTTTTAAAACACGGATAGATTAACCTGGATATTAGTTCTACTAAGCCAACAGCTAACCAAAATAAGTTTTCTTTTGATAAAGCAGATATTTTTTCAATTTTGAAAGACTTATTTTCATTTAGCCACTGAGAATCGAAACCTTCGCTCCAGCCTCTGAATTTAAAACAAATAATTGTTACTGCACATTCTTTGGCAGAAGCAAAAGAAGCTTCTTTAAATAAACGTGGGTTAGAAGTAAGATTTGAAGTTGTTACATACAGGAATTTATCTTCTGGTAACATATAAATATAGGATCATTTATATATTTTATTTTTAAGATGAAGAATGAACTGCCATCCATGTTTGTAACTGAAAATTTGTAACAGTTTAGTTTTTTTCCAACCGATAAAAAATGAAATAAATTTAAAAATTGGACCTCCATCGCATTTAACACTACTTCCACCTAATTTTGCAATCCTGTTTTCAAGATTTGCAATTAAATCAGGATATAATGGGAAGAACCTGTAAATCCAAGTTTGATAACGGTTTGCGCAATGTGTTTTCATTTGCTTTGAATTATCAATTGCAAAGATTAAACTAAAACCTAATTCAGTTGTCAATATTGCTGATTCAAAAGAATTTCTGGACAATGTGCGGGATAAACTAAAATGTCTGCCGGACCGGTAATAAACTTTTGCACCTTCTGCAAACACTACCTCTTTTGATTGTAAAAGTAACCTTACACTAAATTCAAAATCATTATTTAAATTTAACCGTTCATTCCAACCACCCGTTTTTTCAATTATTTTCTTTGGAATAAGCCAAAGCCAAGCGCCCAACATATCTGTTTTTTGACCTAATACAGTTTTAAGAAACATAAAAGAAGGCATATCTTTCCAAACAGGTTCTTCAATAAATCTGGCACTTTTTATATTGTTATTGTAAAATCTGCCCCATTCACATGATGCTATACAATCGTCCATGCCATTTAATTTTTCGACTTGCTTTTGTATATGTTGGGAATTCATAATATCATCGGCATCAAAAAATTTAATATAAGCACCATTCGCATGTTGTAAAGCAACATTAGAAGCTATACTCTGCCCCTTGTTTTCCTGATGTATAACTTTTATAAAAGGATAAGCAGATTCGTATTTAGTTAGAATTATATTACTGCCATCACTAGAACCATCATTAACACATATAATTTCAATTACTTTGTATGTTTGAGCAATAATTGATTTAAGGCATTCTTCTAAATAATCGACTGCATTATAGACAGGAATTATTACTGAAACTAATGGGTTATTATCCAAAATATATTATGATGGATTTATTTATAAAAGAAATATTGTTCATTACCTGAAAGTTCGGTATTAAGTTTAAAATTATTCTTTCCAAGAAATATTTTCAATTCATCAATTTTCGCATCTCCGATTAGTTTTGAGTGTAATTCAATTTGAAGTTTATTTACTGAATCCAGGTTTAACTTAGGAAGTAACAAATATTCACCTCCTTCAATATCCATAATTAAATAGTTTGGTTTTAATTTTTTTAACAAGTCATTACAATTTATTTCTTTAACAGAAACTGTTTTTGAAGTTGTTGAAAGTTTTAAAGTTGAAGAGGACCAAATATCTTTTGGTTCATAATAGAAAGTTACGTTATTATTAGAAAGACCTGCTAAACCAAATTCGATATTAGGTTGGATATTATTTAAATGGTATAATTTTTCAATTTGTTTTTTTAAATTTTTATTTGCTTCAATAGTAAAAACGTGGTCAGTACCTATTTTTTTTGCACAAAATGCTGAGATTAAGCCTAACCCAGTACCAAACTCTAATACTAAATCGGTTTTATTTAATGTTTTTTCAATAATATTTAATTCGCCATATTCATAGGTTTTTTCTCTGAGAGACTCTAACATTGGTATAGAAAAATTTCTATTTATCGGAATATTTATTCCTTTTATTGATACATATGGATTAAAACCAGACCAGATATTGTAAAATGTTCTTTTGCATAAGTTTCTTAAATGCCAATTAATATCTGGTACTCGGAACCTGGTTGACATAATATAAATATATCAGTTGAGATGTTTAATAATTAATGAAATATCCCTTCCAGGGCATCCAGTAAAGAAAAGTTTGCTTTATTGATTGCTTCTTTTGTTTTTATTATATTTTTAGAATGCAATAAAAATCTAATAATATTTATTACAAAACGTCTCTTATTTTTTTTAGATAAAAATTTTATTTCTTTTTTGCTTAAATTAAGAGGTAATTCAGTTAATGCATCATTAAGATAATTATAATTATTGTAGAGATAAGAAAAGGAATTATTTATTTCCTGGCCTTCATGTCTTCTATAGTACATAAATTCAAACGGAAGTAAAACTATATTTGAATAACATGCTGCTTTAAGATTAAAATACATATCATTAGCAGGTCCGTACTTTTCAGGGAATTTATTAATACTTTCAAAATAGGAACGTTTAATAATTGTTCCTCCGGGTCCGATCTGAAGAAATGGGTTCAAAAAAAAATGATTTCTTATTGCATCAATTCCAACTATTTCAAAAGGGATACCGGAATAATAGGGCAGATACATGCCAAAATTTGAATTCGGGAACTTTAAAATTGAATTTACGCACATTTTAATACCTTCCGGCAATATTTTATCATCGGAATCAACATGCATAATAAATTCACCGGTTGCATAAGAGGATGCTTTGTTTCTGTTTTTATAATCTCCTAAATTTGAATCGTTGATAAAAAATTTTATTCTGTTGTCATGTTGTTGATACTTTCTAATAATGTCAACTGTTCCATCAGAAGAATTATCATCTACAATTATTAATTCGAAATCAGAATAATCGGATATTAAAACACTTTCAATGGCTTCTGTGATGTACTTTTCACGGTTATAAGCGGTCATTAAAACGCTTATCAGGGGTGGGTTATTCATGAATCTTCTCAAATAACATTTAACAGGGTTATTTCCGGATGAAGGTCAACTTTAGAAAGACAAATGTTATATGCATTTCTTCCCATTTCTTCCCATCTGATTTTATTTAACCAGGCATTATTCATTGCTTTTAAAAAGGATGATACGGAAGGAGCTTCGGCAATAAAACCTGTTTGGTTTTCTAATACTACCTCAGTATTTCCTCCAACATCAGTTACAACTGCAGGCCTGCCGCAAAACATAGCTTCTATTAAAGAAACAGGCAAACCTTCTCCTGCGCTTGGTATCAACAATATATGGTTGTTTCGCCAAATATCAGTAATATCCGTTACATAACCTTGAAATGTTAATTTATCGGTTAATTCATAATAAAGTGCTAAATCCCTGAGATAGTTTTCTCCATAACCATTTCCGAAAATATTTAGATGCCAGTCCCTTGATTTCCATACATTGGACGAAAGACATTCAAAAAGTGTATCGTGTCCCTTGTTATTACTTAAATTACCTACAATTGCAAATTGTAAAGTAGGATTTGAAGGCCACGAAATATATTCAATTACCTTCAAATTAAGAGGATTCCAGGTAAACCTACCATTTGAAAGTTTTGTGCATAACTTTCGTTCGGTAAGGCTTTGCATTCGTTTTGACACAAAATAAACGTTTTTGGCTTCTTGAAAAATATCTTTGCTTTTGGATAAATGTTAACTTGTGGAATATCACTGAATTGTGCATGACTATTGACAAATTAACGAAAAGGGGATTTTATTTTTCTTAATTAAGTTCGATAAAGTTGATAATGATGGATAGATATATCAAAAGCAGTCGCCCTGGTTAATTACAATATGGTCGGGTTGAACGTGAATAATTGGCATATAAGTATTATTTAGCCAATTAATTCGATTTTTAAAGTGGTTCCAGGTTTTATTGAAAATATTAGCCTCATTATTAAAGCGTTGCCGTAAGTGTATAATTGCCCCAAGGGATTTAAGTTTTTGTAATTCCGGATGTAAGCTACCCCAATCATATACAGAAACAAGCACCTGATGACCTTTGTTAATTGCCAATTGTGCAGTCTTGCTCCAAAGTGCTTCACTTCCACCCCACTGAATTCCAGACATTAAACTAACGAATACTAGACGCAATTGTCTGTTTATAATGTTGTTCAAGACGTATGATTAAATTAATATTAGAATATTTTTCCAATAAAACTTTACGTGCATTTAAACCTATTTCTTTTCGAAATGCTTCATTTTCCAGTAAATAAATAATTGATTTTGCAATTTCAAAAGGTTTTAATGGGTTTACAAGTAAACCAGCATTATCGTTTTCCAACATATCCTTCATACCACCTTTGTTACCGGCAACAATTGCTTTACCGGCACACATAGCGTCCATGCATACCAATGGAAAGTTGTCCCATATACTTGGATAGACGCACATAATAGAATCATTATAATACCGGGGTAGTTCTTCAAGACTAACAGAATTAATAAATTCAATGTTATGTTTGAATCTATTAAGCTTATGCAACATATAAGTTTTCATACTAACACCTTTTATATGAGACAATCCGTCTTTATATACGAAGCGAAAAATAAAATCAGGATATTTTTTCAGACCTTTGGAATGGCCTCGGTATAAGCTATTAATCCTTTATGAACATTTAACTTACCAACAAATAAAATAACTCTGCAATCCGGATTATTTTTGAAAGATAGCATTTCATCAGAGGGGAAATAAGGGTAAGGAATTATATCGATCCTATGAGGTACAATACCCCAAAAGTTAATTGCCCATTGTTTAAGACTAACTGATGGCGATACTATTGCATCTGCCATATCTGTAATTAAATAATCAATATCATTATACTGGTTTTTATCATGCCTGCTCCAATAACCAAAATCTATTTTACCTTGTTTTAAAGCACCTAGTACAAAACGCAATTTATTGATAAAAGGAGTATAAGTATTTAAAATACGAACTTGTAATACTGCAGGTGTGTGCAATTTAACAACCATAGGCAATTTTGGAAACCTTTGTTTTATTTTATACCCGTTTCCATTAATCTCAGGGCTTTCAAATACATCGAAGCTTTTATAAAGATGTTGTTCCTCAAATTTTAATACAACCTTATCCCTAAAATCAGTGACATTTTTGACCTTGATACGATGTGTCAATACATCAAAATAAACTTCACTTAAATTACGTTCAAAACTTCCACAGAAAACTTCCACATCATGCCCCCTATTAAGCATCAAGCTTGCTACTTGAAACGTGTAGGTTGCAATTCCTCCCTGAGCAATATCAGGAGGATATTCATATGATATATAAGCAATACGCACTTTATAAAAATTTGAATTTACAAATTCTAATGTTATTAAATCTTCAAATTATAAACTAATATTTCTGACCAGCTATCTAATTATAAATGAGGTGTATAGTAAACGAGCGTATTACAATATATTTAGTTCAAATTTAAATAGAATATTTTGGTTACAGCATGCTCAAAAGATGAATGAGATCAATTTTTTCAGAATTTACCATTTACCATGGTAAATTAAAATTATGTCCTAAAAATAGTTCCATAAATAGTTAAATATCATATTATTAATATATGAACTTAAAAAATCATTATTTTATAAAATGTAATTAACTATAAAAAGATTTAATATTTTTTGAAATATATTCAATTTGATTCTCATTTAATCCGGGATAACAAGGCAAAGAAATGATAGTATTTGAAATTTCCTCAGCAATAGGGAAATCACCTTTTAAAAAATTAAGATCTTTGTATGCATTTTGTAAATGTGGAGGAACAGGGTAATGGACTAATGTCTGAATGCCTTTTGAATTTAAAAAATCCAATAATTCATCCCGTTTTTTAGTTCTAATAACAAACAAATGATATACATGGATAAATTCTGGTTCCTGTATAGGTAATACTATATCTCCGATATTATTCAGATATTTTGAATACAACGAAGCTATTTTAATTCGTTCCTTGTTTAAGGAGGATAATAATTTTAATTTAATATTTAAAAAACCTGCTTGAAGTTCATCCAGTCTGGAATTAATTCCTTTGTATTCATTCATGTATCTCTTTATTGACCCATAATTTCTAAGGTACATACATAATTCAGCCACGTCTTCCGAATTAGTTGTTATTGCACCAGCATCGCCAAGTGCGCCCAAATTTTTTGTAGGATAAAAACTATTACCATTCGCAATGCCAAAACTTCCTGTTAATTTATTATATACGGATGCACCATGTGCCTGGGCATTATCTTCAATAACAAATAAATTATGCTTTTTTGCAATTTTTAATATTTCCGGCATATTACATGGGTATCCATATAAATGAACAGGAATAATAGCTTTTGAATGAGGGGAAATTACTTCTTCAATCTTATGAGGATCAATGTTGTAAGTTGATATATCAGGTTCAACAAATGCAGGTTTGGCTCCTGACATTGAAATGGCCAATACTGTTGCAATGTAAGTATTTGATGGGACTATTACTTCATTATTTTTTCCAATGTTTAATGATTTCAAACAAAGATAAAGTGCATCAAGTCCGCTGGCTGTTCCAATTGTATATTTTGTTCCAATAAAATTTGAATAGTTAAGTTCAAATTCTTTTACATTGTCTCCAAGAATATATACCGATTTATCGATGAATTTATTAAAACATTCAGTTAAGTCTTGCTTTACTATATTGTTTACATAATCAAATGAGATAAATGGTATTTCCATTAATTGTCAAATTTTAAATTGTATGTTACATATTCGACAAAAATGATGGTTGTTTAATTTTTTCCCACAATTACAGACGTAACCTTTAATAATAGCAGGACTACCATAAACTAAAGCATGATCAGGGACATTTTTAGTTACCAGGCTGGCTGCTCCTACCATTGCAAATTCACCTATGGTAATTCCACCTATAATAGTACTATTTGCACCAATTGTTACTCCCTTTTTAATAAGGGTTTTTTCAAAATTTAATGGATATTGTTTTGACCGTGGGGTTTTATCATTTACAAATGTTACATTGGGCCCAATAAAAACATTGTCTTTAATAGTTATACCATTCCAAATATAAACGCCACATTTTACAGTTACATTATTACCTAAAACGACATCATTCTCGATAAAACAATGAGAATTAATATTACAATTATCGCCAATTATTGCCTCCTTAAGAATAACCACATATTGCCAAATAACAGTATTGTGCCCGATAGAAGTGGATTGAATATCGGATGTAGGATGAATTTTATTCATTTATAATGAATTCCTGAATTCTGAAAATTGAATATATTCCCTGATATAATCGGACTCTTCATATAAATTTGAGGTTAACACCAAACAAATGGCCCCCGAAGAAAAACCAAATTCATAGGCCCAGATTGGAGGTGGAATATATAGACCGTAATTGGGACGGTTTAAAGTGACAACCTTTTTGTTTTTCCCATCGTCCAACAGTACATCAAATGCGCCGCTTGCAGCTATAATTAATTGGTGGCAACTTTTATGTGCATGAGCGCCTCGCCCTTCACCTCCGGGAATGTCATAAATATAAAATATGCGACGTATTTGAAAAGGGATGTTTTTTATTCCTTCAACAGGAGTGATATTTCCTGCACGATTATTTATTTTAGGAAGTTCAAGAATCTGACAATCAAAAATATTTGGTAAAGGACTCATTTATCAAATTGTTTATAAGCATCAAAATCCCTTATATAATCCACTTCAGTATATTCCTCGGAAGCTAAAATTAAACAAAGGGCATTTGTAGAAAAATTTTCCAACGATCTCCATATTAGTTTTGGAACAAGTACCCCATAATATGACCGGTTGAGTGAAATAACCCTTTTTTCTATGCCGTCGCTTAATACTACATCAAAGCTACCGGACAAGGCAATAATAAACTCCTGTAAATTGTAATATGCATGTCCCCCTCTGATTTGTCCTCCGGGAACATCATAAATCCAGTATACTCTTTTTATTTTAAAAGGAATTTGCTTTTCTTCTTCAATAACGGATAGATTACCCCGATGATCGAGGTATTTTGGCAATTCCAGAATTTTAACCCTTGATAATATTGATTCTATCATTATTGAAACACTTTGTCAACAATAAAATTTGGCCTTTTCCTGGTCTCGTCAAGGTTTCTCCAAATGTATTCGCCAAGAATGCCCAGTGCAATCATTTGAAATGAGGAGACGAATAGCACAACAACCATTAGGGTAGACCATCCCTGAATATTTATAATTCCAAATAATTTTGCAAAAATTATGAATATTGCATATACTAAAGATACTATTCCTAGAATAATCCCGGCAATACTTATTAACCGGATCGGGAAAAATGAGAATGCCACGAAAGAATCTACAAATAATTTAATTTTCTTATTTAGTGTCCATTGCGATTTACCAATTTCTCTCTTTTTTCGTGTATAAGGGATACTTATATATGGAAACCTCATCCATGTTAAAAGGTAAAAAATATTTGTGTTTTTTTCATTCATTTTTAAAATCTCATCCTTCAATTGTTTATCGAATAGTACCAGGTTAAAGCCTCCCTGTGGAACATTTTTTAATGCAAATTTTTTAATGCAATAATGATATATTTTTGAAAAAAGTATTTGACCTAAACTATCGTCCCGATCCACCCGATTCGCTAAAACCAGTTTGACTCCTTTTTTCCAGTAATTGACCATTTCCGGCAATAGTTCAGGAGGGTCTTGTAAATCAGCTGCCAATACTGCCAGACAATTACCAGTAGCATAATGAAGGCCTGCTAAAATTGCATTTAACGATCCAAAATTCCCTGACAAATTAACTACTTTTATTTTTAAAGGTTCCTGATCTCTCCATATAAGAAGTTGATCCAGTGTATTGTCCTTTGAACCGTCATTTACCAATATAATTTCCAATTCAATATCCGGATCGAAAAATTTTTCATTTGTTTGAAGTTCCGCTTTTGTAATTGGAATATTGGCTTCGTTATTATAGCAAGGGATAATAATTGATAATTTTGACATTTAAAAAATTTTAATTTTCACCTTCAATTATATTAATAAATTTAAAATGACCAGGGATACTGTTTTTTATTGCTTCACTATGAGTTGGTGCAAGGTTTATGATTGCTTTTAATTCTTTATTATCCAGATATGAATTTGATTTGATTATAACATTTGTGCCTGGAATATATTTATTTTCATAACCAGGTGTGTCATCTACAATTATTTTAATATAATTATGCAGGTTAAACAGATATAATAAATGAGAACCTTTTGCCCCGGCCCCATATCCGACGATTTCATTTTGTGAATAACCTGAAAGTAATTTTTGTATTCGTTCTTTTGATTTATCAATATAATTAAGGAATTCGTCTAAATGGGCAGTTCTTAAATTATCAAGTAAGGAAGCATTGGTGGTTATGTTTTTTCTAATGTAAAAAACAATAGAACCTCCATCAGTTTCCACCAAATCAACACTTTCAATTCCCAGGGAAAATTTTGATATAATTTCATTGATAGATCGTATTGTAAAATAATTCAAATGTGAATAACTAATATTTTCAACCCGTCGCTTTGCTATTACAGAGACAAAATAGGGAACTTCTATAACCAATAAAGTTCTATCATACATTATGGACGCTACTGACTTAATAAAATCGAGTGGATCAGGAATATGTTCCAGTACATGCCGGAAAGTTATTACATCAAATTTTATATTATTTAAGTTTTTTGCTACGAGGTCGGAATCAAAGTAATTATTCAATACAGTTAAATTATATTCCTTCCAGGTTACGGAAAACATTTTTGAAGGTTCAACGCCTAAAATTTCACATCCTGATAGTTGCCGGAATTTATTTAACAATTTACCATCATTGCAACCTATTTCCAAAACCTTACTTTGTGAGCACAACTTGTTTTTTTCAATGATATTACTAACAAAATTGTTTAAGTAATTCATCAACTGCGGAGTATTATAATAGGTTGAAGTGTGGCCGGAATATAATTTATCCAGCACCTGAAATGCTTCCTTATAACGTGGATAAAATGTAAAAGTGCAATTTTCACAAAATTGTAAAGAAAGGTTGAACTTTGGTTCATTTAAGCTTTCTGATACTGATCTACATCTATAACCCGAAATTGGTGAATTAATTATTGAATACGACTTAACAGGCTGGCCACATATTATGCATTTCATTATTACGCTATTTAACTATTATTGCTTTTTTATTAAAATAGGATTGCATACAACCCTCACAACCAGCTTGGTTAGGTATTAATTCGTCAGCATAAAATATAGTCACTGGCCTGTTAATTATTTTATTAACGTAGCAAGTATCAGAATTACTTTTTTCAATAGTTGAAATCCTATTTTTAAATTCAATATTATATTTATATGCTCGTCCTCTTAACAAATCAGAAAATGCATTTCTATGGTTATTAGGATAAATAAAAAAAAGTATTATTAATAAATAAGTAATGTAAGTGGAATATTTTGTTAAAATGTTAATTCTTATACCTATAATAAATTTATTATAAATTAATGAAAACATAAAAGCTATCCAGCCAAAAAAGAAAATAAAGTAAGCTAAATTGAATACCCGGGTCTGCAAATATCCACCAAAATATAATGAAGGGAAAAAGGTCAATGTAGTTAAAATATAAGTTGTTAAAATAATTATAAATGGGTTAACTTTAGTTAAAATTATTAATTTAGAATCTTTGAACATATCCAATATTTTATTTTTATATAACATAACAATTAATATCATTAATAGTACCAATGGAAACCAATTAATTATACTGAGATTACAATACTTAAAAGAATTGAATAGAGAATTCATAAATTCTAAATTATGTTTATAGAGATCAGCTCTGTTAGAATTTCCAGGTGCTATAACTACCAGAGCCGAACTGGCTAAAGTCACAACAAAAAAAAGGAAATATTTCCAATCAATTTTTTTATATTTAATTATTTGATATAAGAAAATAAAACCAATCAGAATATCAGCAAATAACATATGAGTTTCATTTGAACCGATAATTATAATAAGTAAAAAACAAATAATTAATAGGTTTAAAAAATTAATTGTTTTTTTTGTAATTAATGAAAATAAAATTAGCATAGCTGCATTTGGGAATTGATAAGCTAATGCTGAAGGTACCCAATAGAATGCCTGACAAATATCAGGTATTTTATAAATGTATAAATTAAGCAATACCAGTGAAATTAAACAAATTATTATTGAAGGAATAGATTTATTAAAAACATTTCTAAATGTAAATATTATACTAAAAAATAGCAATGAATAAATTATTATTGGCAGCACTTTATATGTAATCAACCAATTTCCAAATAAAGGGTAAATGCTTAATAATGCAGTTGAAAAATAACGACCGGTATAATCGTTATACCATTTTATTTGTGAATTAAGGAAACCAAATTTTTTAACAAGAAATGTATCACAGAAATCATCGGAAGTTGGATTATTATATATAGATAGTATTATAAAAGGGACTATTAATAAAAATAGTAGAATAATTGGTATAATTTCTTTCTTATTTTGAATCAATTGATTGATAGAACAAATATATTTAATAATACTTTTCATTATCATCCAAAAATTGAGTTCATTTATAAAAATCACTAAGTTGCATCGGTTATTGGATTATTATAAAATTTAATAATCCTATTCTCACTACTAGTTGAATTATAAGTTTCTAATAAATGTTTACGTGCATTAAGTCATAGCTCATAACGTTTTGAAGGATTATTATAAAGGTTATCATGGATTGTGCAAATCTTACACTATCGAACATAACTTATACAGGCTATCCGTAAATTTAGTTTGTTAGTAATTCTAAAAGAGTTTTATCAGGTGTAAGGTCAATTTTATTAATTGCATTATAAAATGCTTTTTCTCCCATTTCCTTCCACTCGTGTTTATTATTCCATGCCCGTTCGAGAGTATCATCAAAAAGCTTTACAGTTGGGGCAGAGCATAAAAACCCGGTTTCGTTATCAATTGTAATTGTTTCATTTCCTCCAACATCGGTTACTACCGCCGGCCGGCCAGATAATGAGGCCTCTACCAATGCCAGCGGCGTTCCTTCTCCTAAAGAAGGTAATAGAAATATATGATTTTTTAGCCATACTGATTCAATATCATCTATATGGCCATAAAAGAAAACCCTGTCATGTATTTGATAATATAATGCCAGTTGTTTTAGATAATTCTCATCAGGCCCTATACCATAAAGGTTTAGTATCCAATTTCTATTAAGCCATTTTTCTGATGATAATATTTGAAATAAAAAATCTTGTCCTTTGTGTGAACAAGTTAGTGAAGCAACTATTCCAAAATTAATAATGTTTGATTCAGGATAATCCAGGATGTTAGGATTGTTTAAATTAACAGGGTTTGATAATACTTTCGCATTAATAAGTTTTTGACATAGTTGCCTTTCGGCAACTTCTAAATTTCGCAGGCTAACAAAAATAACTGATGTTGAATGTTTAAATAATTGAATAGCCGTTTTTGTATTGGATTTCCGGAACATATCCGACGTCAGCATTATTTTGACATATTAAGAAATACGGACATTGCATTAATTTGATGTAATATCTTAAATCGGAATTATCGTTATAGGCAACATCAAACGTACCGCCCTGACTAATACATATTATATCGGGTTTAAATTTTTTCAGGGCTTTAAATTCAGCAATGCGTCTATTTATTTTTCTATTTAAGTAAATCTTAATTTTTTCAAATAAATTATCTCCTGGCTTTATTCTTTTTATATAACCAACAGAAGCATTTTTTAATTTTAATTGAATTATTTTAGGATGATCATAATCCCATTTGTAAACCATAACATGTACCTGATGACCTTCATTTAATGCATATAAAGCAGTTTTCTGCCATAATTCTTCCGATCCTCCCCAATGTGCGTGTGATAATGTACTTATAAAGGCAATTTTCATCCGTAAATAATTTTAGTATAAGGCGGGATGAAAATTCCAGGGTATATTTTCATTAGTGTTTGCGATATATAATCTTGGAGCTTTCAATATTAAAATATTAAAATAATATGATTCAATTTATTTGGTATTCTTGGAAATCCGGCTTTTCTAATGATATTAAAAATAAAGCTTAATTTATTAGATAGCTTATAAGTTCGCGAATTCTTTATAAGTTGAAGTTGTCTTTCTGTTTCAATTTTTTGTTTATAAAGTGTTATTGGATTGCTAAACAATTTATTATATAGAATTTGATGATTTGTATAAAGCTGAAGCAACAATTTTT
The DNA here is from genome assembly GCA_963846585.1 of uncultured Bacteroidota bacterium. GTDB lineage: Bacteria > Bacteroidota > Bacteroidia > Bacteroidales > JAAUTT01 > JAAUTT01. Next base: position 617,591 of record CAWJWO010000018.1, on the reverse strand, counting down.
CTTTTTTTTCAATATCTAAGGTATTTAGCATTGATTGATTCCGGACGCGATAATAAAAATGAACATCAGGTAATTTGTAAATAATGCCTCCATTAGAGAGCATTGACAATAAAAAGTCCCAGTCTTCCCATCCGTATTTCATATTTATGTTATAACCTCCTGCCTGTTCATAGTCAATTCGCCTGTATAAACAGGCACAATAAACAAAGTTGGATAAAAGGATATGGTCAACGGTAAACTCATTCATATCGCGGCGGTTATAATATAATTCCATTGGTCCCTGCTTATCTCCAAAGTATTCCGCTTCTGCAAATACAATTTTAACATCGGATCGGGAATCCAATATTTTAACAGCTTTACTTAAATAATCAGGACCGATTTTATCATCCGAATCCAAAGGTAAAATATATTCCCCTGTAGAAACTGCAATTCCTTTATTGCGGGTATCGGCCAGGCCGGTGTTTTCTTTTCTATGATATATAATCCTATTATCCAGTTTGCTGTATTGTAAGCTATTTCTTCTGTGTTATCAGTACTGCCGTCATTAACAATTATGAATTCCCAATCGGAAAAAGCTTGGGCCAGAATACTTTCGATTGCATCGGTGAAGATAAATGGCCTGGTTGTAACATGGGATAATAATACTGACTTTAGGCATTACTAAATTTATATAATATCAGATTGCCACTTTCAGCAACTTTTGTCAGAGTATTGTTATTGATAGGGAGAAAAAATTCTTCGCTTAAAAAATTTATATCGAGGACGAACCAATCGATATTAAAATCATTAATCAATGGTATAATAACTGATGGTGATACTTTAAAATACTCGTCCGGGAAAATTTCTTTAAAATGAAACCGGCCTGTATAATCATAACTAATATCGGGCTGTAGAATTTTAAACCTTAAATCGTTAATAAAATAATTAAGTAAGGAGGTATTGTTTGAAAAAATCCGGTATTCATCTCTTGCAACTGTTTGTTCAATAATATTTTTTAAAGTTAAAATGTAATCAGGTGTTTTGAATTCGTTAAAACCAAACAGGGCAAAATGATAAACTATTATGCTAAAGGAAAAGGATAAAACAATAAGTATTATCCAAAAGTGATTCCATGCAACCAATACCAGTAAAATTGAAACAAAAGGGATAATAAATTCAGCATATCTTTCGGGTTCGCCTAAAAAACGGGTTTTCCGGAAGGAGGTCAAAATAAAAACTAACAAACAAACTATAATCTGTAACCCAATTATTTTTTCAATAGAAATTACTGATTCATTATGATAAAAAAAATTCCAGCATATTATGACTTTAGAAAACAATAATGCCGGAATACCTACTAAAATCGATATTACGGAATTATTAAGCATATATTTTATATCCTTTTTCTTCCAAATATCATAAACCAAATCATGCCAAATGCTATAACGGAATTTTTTCAGTAACATTTCAGACAAATATAAAGCCAAATTTTTTTATGATAATACTGTCCATTTAAATATGATAATGCCTGTTTTGGTAATAAAAACCAATATAATTAAACGGCAAAAAATGGAGGGAAAAATAACCAAATATTAAAGTTAAAAAGTGAGAAAAATAGAGGCAGAAAATAATACAAATTGAAAAGCAAACTGGCTTGATAATAATATTAGCTTGCCAATATTATAAGGGCAAAATAAATGCCAATATTGTTATGTAAAACAAATAATACAATGCAAAACAAGTACCAAAATCCAAGCAATAAGCCAAAACCACGCACACTTATGCCGCAATTTTTTGCATTCCATATATAATAACTGAATGGAGTTATCCAGTATACAATACCCACCGAAACTATGAAAGGAAGAAAAGGAATTGCCGGATAAAAATTATTCCTTATATAAGCAGAAAAAAAAAGAACGGAAAGTGTAGTTGTAAAGCTTATAAATTGGTTAATGCCCACGAAATATTTATTTGACCAGCTAGAACCGAAAAATGATAATATCCAATGATATAGTTGTGGATAAAAAAAATTCCTTTCGGCTATATATGTAGGAGTATTATTTAGAAATCTATGTTTTTTTTGTTCAATGCCCTTAATAAGGTTTAAATGATAATAATGGTCATAAGAAGGCGCAATTAGCCTGAATTGCAAAAATAACAGTGACTTTGTTAAGTATTTGGATCAATACAGTTAAAGCAACAATAATAAAAATATTAATTCAGCATGTTATTTTGGTCAATATATTATTTTAATGTAAATAAACTAATTATACCATTTATGAAATGCATTATGAGTATAATTAAAATTAAAGTTTAAATCTGAATGCAAATTTAACGATTTAATATTATGTATTTCCAGGCCTGTAGTGATTATATCGGCTTTATCCTTTAAATAATATAGAGTTGCATTAAATAATTGCTTACCGATTTTAAGGTTTCTGTATTTATCGTCAACCAATAAAAATCGTAATGCTGCGACTTTTAAATTATTAAATAAAGAATAATTGACTATTTTTTTACAAATGAAGATTCCAACCGGGTTATTATTTATTACATATTTAATTAGTATATCATCATTAGTAAATGAATAATCAATTAGAGTTGAATATAATTGTCCGGCTAAGGCCGGAGAAATATTCTCATCAAGGTAAAATCTGCCACCTTTGAAATACTGGTTATTACTGATGTATTTAAAATACTCAATATCAGTTTGTGTTACTTCTCCAAAACTATGGCCTTTAGGAAGTTCTATTGATTGTAACAGATTTTTTGTTGGGATAAAACCATCTAACCAGGTCAAAATGTACCTGAAGCCATAATTTTGAATAATTTGGCTTGTAGAATTTTGCCATGAATCAATATCAGCTGAAATAAACCTGATATTATTTTTGGTTACAAAATCATCAATAAATTTTAAAACCAAATCATTCAAATTTTCGCTTAAACTTTTGTCAATATTGTCAGAAATAATAAAGTTAGTAATCCTTGCACAATTAAAGCCGAAATAATCAGAATCCCAATCTAACTTTTCAATCGAAAAAACCAGGATAACTTTATTTTCTTCTTTAATGATCAGTTTATTAAAGCATTTTATAAAATCAAGGTAAATAACATTTGATATATTTACTAAAGAAGTATTTGGCCAGTTATTGAATTTATTAGATTTATTATATAATTCAGATGTAATAATATTATATTCCGTTAAAGTTATTTGATCCGAAATACTAATCATCTATAACATTAATAATTGCATCCGACAATTTATTTAATTGATATTTATCAACATGGCCACCTAAAGGCAATGCCAATCCATGTAAATATGCATTTAATGCATTAGGGAATTTGTTTTCTTCTGATTTATATTTTCTTTTATAAAATGAAAGCATATGCAACGCATATGCCCCGTAATTTGATTCAATATTTTTTTCTCTGAATTTATTTTTAACTAAATCCCTGTCTATTCTTGAATTTATTAACACATGATATGTTTGGTAAGTATGCCTGCGATTTATAAAAACTTTAGGTGTTGTAATCTGTGGATGGTTTTCAAAAGCCGCATCTAGCATTTTGGCTTGTAATTGCCGTGCCTCAATGGATTCATCAAAATTTTGTAACTGATCAATACCAAGAACAGCCTGAAAATCAGTCATCCGGTAATTAAACCCTGCATATTCAAAATTAATATTACCATCGTGTTTAACCATACCATGGTTACGGAGCGATTTCAGTTTGTTGGCTATATCCGCATCATTTGTTATAATTGCTCCGCCTTCGCCGGTAGTAATAGCTTTTCGCGGATGAAAGCTAAAACATCCCATTTTGCCAAAGGTACCTGCCTTTTTGCCATCGTATTCTGTTCCCAAAGCACAGGCTGCATCTTCTATTACCATTAAATTATGGCTTTGGGCAATACCCATGATGGATTTCATATCTGCCGCCTGGCCAAACTCATGTACCGGCATAATGGCCTTTGTTCTTGAGGTAATGGCTGCTTCAATTTGGGCAGTGTCAATGCAAAAGTCGTCAAGTGTTATATCAACCAAAACAGGCTTTGCTCCGACAAGTTCGACAACATTGGCTGTGGCAGGAAAAGTAAATGCAGGTACAATAACCTCATCTCCCGATCCAATACCTGCTGAAATAAGTGCCAGATGAAGTGCGGCCGTACCTGACGAAACAACCACTACATGTTTGCAACCAAGATATCCGGCCAATGCCAGTTCAAATTTTTCAACATATTCGCCTTGCACCAGGTTCCCGGAACGCAACACTTCATTAACTTTTTGTATTGCCTCTTCCGAAATATTTGGCCTGGCCAGTCTTATTGGGTCCGAAGCCATGCTGCCGTTTTGATTATACCTTCTTCGAGGTCGGTTTTAGCCTTATATCCTAACATTTCGTATGCTTTATCAACAGAAGGTATCCGTAAGTTCCACATCAGCAGACAAGGGCAGGTTTAAATATTATTTTGGAAGATGATCCCAGTACCCTGCAAACTGTTTGTGCCAGGCCATAAATAGTAACCACTGCCCGGGCATTGCCAATATTAAAGGAATGGCCAATTGCTTTATGATTTTCGATGCAACACATTAACCCTTCAACAAAATCATCCACAAAACACCATGCACGAATCTGATTTCCTTCTCCATATATGGTAATATCTTCATTTTTTAAAGCACGCTTTATAAATATTTGAATGGCACCTTCGCCGGTCTGTCCCGGGCCGTATACATTGAAAGGACGGATTGATACAACCGGCAGACCAAATTCTTTGAAATATGCCAAACTCAGGTGTTCGCCGGCGAGTTTACTCACCGCATAAGTCCAGCGTGCTTCGCCGGCTGTTCCGGAAGTTGTAACATCATCTTCCTTCGAATTAAATGCACGGCTGCCGAACACTTCGGAAGTTGAAAAATCTATAAACCTGTCCTTCACCCCGTTTTCCTTTACAGCTTCCAGTGCATTAGCAGTACCGATCATATTTACGCGCATGGTATGGGTCGGATGTTTTATTACCGTATCAATACCGGCTATGGCAGCAGCATGGATAACAATATTTGCCCCTTTCATGCTCTTTAACAACGCATTATAATCCAGAACGTCAGCTTTGATAATTGTAAGGTTTTCATGTTTATTGTACGGGCTCCCGCTTAACGTATCGCGACAAAAATTATCGTAAACAATTATTTTGTTTTGGCCGATTAATTTGCTTATTAAGGTGTTAGCAATAAATCCCGCACCACCGGTAATAAAAATTATTTTATTAGTGATCATGTATTTTTCTGTATATAAAATACTTCAGTTTCTGAATTTTTAAAATAACAATGAAAATGATATTGGATAAAATCAAATGTAGTTGGGAAATTCATTTTTTGTGAACTTATGTGGTTAATAAACCAGACCCCTGAATTATTCTTAATAATATTTTCAATTTGTACTGTATCGGTAATCCATGGTCTTGAGAAAAATCTTTCCACGTAATTGTTATTTTCAATTTTAATACTTATTCCCTTATATTCAGTAAAAAAATACATTGAAGATTCCTTACCTCCCGCAAAAATATAAGTTGCAGGGTTTGAGCATAAAATAGCATCTCCTTTTTTAATATGGTTATGCACATAGGAATATGCGTCTAACCAATTAGTATTTTTTGAATTATGATAATATTGCTTAAATGCCGGATAACCAACAATACAGGTTAAAAGAATAATCAATAGAATTTTTGATATTTTCTTATATAACTTATTCACAATTATTATTTTGTCAATATAAAACCATTCACCTTTATATAATTTATAAACACTAAAAATTCCCAGTAAATAATAAACAGGTATTATTGGTAATTCATAATTATTATCTGACATGGCAGTCAGGTTAAATATAAAAGTACTTGTAAAGCAAAACATAAAAAGTGCTCCAACATTCCTTAATTCAATATTATTTTTTAATATTATTGTTTAGATAATATCCTGACAGGACAATAATTAAAATAAAAAATGGGAAAAGGAAAAATTAATCGTAAAGGGATAACTTGTAAACGACGGATTGAAAAAAGTAACTGATAAAGAAAGCATAATATTTTTCAAAAATCCAATTCCGCCACTTATGCCTGGTTTATGGATAAACATGCCCGGATCGCCAAAATACATCGCAATCATTACAACTCCAATACCAAATGTTAAAATTATACCTAATATTATTAAATTTCTAAAAACCAGACGGTTTAGCCAAATAATATATGCTATAATTAATCCAGGAATATAAAAAACAGTTAAAGGATGGATCCATGTTGACTAATACTATTAATAAACCACTAATAATATAATCTTTCAGTAATCCTTTTTCACCATGCTTGTTTTATATAATATAGAATGCATATCATTAACCCTGGGGTTAAAGTGTATGGTTTTGAATAAACACTTCCCCATAAAATTAAATCAGAGTCAATACAGCAAAATAATAATAATAAAATCGCAGGAATAATTCCAAATAGGGTTCTTACCAAAATAGTAAAAATATGTATAAGCTAAAAATTGAAAATAATAACCCAGGTAGTCGAGCAATAAAAGCATGATAGCCAAATATTTTAATTAAAGGAGCCTGAATATAAAGCAATAATCCCCCCAACTCATCATAAGTGCCTGATGGATAATGAGGAAAACCATTTTGAAATATACCTTGGGATGATAATAACCCATATAATTCATCTGCATGAAACTCCTTTACCCATGCCAAATAAATTCTTAATAATGATGCGATTATTAATATTCCAAAGAGGAATATCTTCTCATATTTTGTTATAATTTCTTTTAGCATTTATTTAATTATTAATCTTGCCTTTGGCAAAAATCGTAAATAACTTATCATATTTTTAAAAATTTTCATTTTTGATTTTCCATTTCGATTATGAGACCGCAATATCATAGGAACTTCAATTATTTTTGCATTTTGTTTAATCGCTTTAAGTAATATTTCAAGCATACAAATGAATCCGGGTTCCTTAATAATTACATTATTATGGGATTTAATCCTTTTTAATAGCGAAATACTGTAAACTCTGTAAAAGGAGCTTAGTGTTAGTACTTTAGTATTTAATAATGCCCTAAAAAGCATATTTGCCACAAAAGATATTACTTTTCGCATAATAGTGGTTTTCTCAAATCCTCCACCTTGTGCATATACTGAGGATAATACGAGATCGTACCCCAATTCAGAAATTGCAATCATATGTGATAAAATATTTAAATCTGAAGTATTATCTCCTTCAATAGTTACTATAAGATCAGTGTCATCTTTTGATTGGTTTAAAATCCATTCAAATCCTTTATTAAATGAGTCACCCGGCCCAATATTCCTGGTTTTTTCTATAATATGCAGAGGATAACCTGCAAATAGTTTTTTTATTTTAATTACGGTATCATCTTTTGAATGATCATCTACAAACACAAAATACTTATTTCTTTTACTTTCATATTTATTGAGATTTTCAAAAAGAAGATCTAAATTCAATGATTCATTATATACCGGAATCAAAAAGAATACTTGCATTAGCTTATTCGAATAATAATGTTTATTTTAATATTATAAAAAATATAATTTAGTTTTTCTCCCCAACAATTAAATAACGCCAGCATAAATATGGCCCAAAGCCAATTTTATTTATGAGTTTCTCAATAAAAGTTTCAAAATTGAGTAATGTTTTATGAATAATTTTTAAGTCAGGGACTAAATTTATACCAACATAACCTCCACTTAGAGGTAAACTGTAAATTGTATTAAAACTTACATGGGTAACTTTATAATTTAACGATTTCATTATTTTAATGGCAGTTTTATAATCACATTCAGCATCCTTATGAAAAGCAACTTTTCTCATAAATTTTACTATAGAATTAACATTTGGATCAAAAAAAATTAATTTAGATTTAGGTTTTGAAACTCTTGATAGTTCGGTACTAATAATAGAAAAATCTGCTTCCTGATATAAATGATGTAATGAATCTCTTAAAATAATTGTATCAAAAAAGTTATCTTCAAATGGCAATTTTTCAGCATTTGCTTCAATATAGGTGCAAAAAGGAAACTTTTTTGAAGCTTTCTCAATTACTTGTAGATCAGAGTCAATTCCAATGCATTTAAATCCGGCTTTAGTTATTTCATTAGTTGTTGTACCATAACCGCACCCGATGTCTAATATGTTTTTTCCTGATAATTGTTCTGATATTAATTTAATATGTTTAAGATCAACTTTTCCCCAAAACTTATTTAGTCTTTTTTCCGGATTATTAACTTTCATGTAATTAAATTCTGGTAAACATATCTAACTTAAATTAACGTATTTATAAATTTTTTCTGCCACTCAATGGTATTCTTTAATCCTTCTTCTAATGTCCATTGAGGTTCAAAATTGAAAGTATTTCGTAACTTCGAAATATCGGGAACACGTCGCATTACATCTTCGTAATTACCAAAGGTTGAATATGGTATGAATTTTAATATTGGCCTGGTATCTTTTCCATTAATAAGTTTCCAGATAATAGTGGCTAAATCAATAATATTAATTTCAGCATCAGGAACCGGCCCGGTATTAAAAATTTCGTTATTGCCCCGTTCATCAGTAATACATAATGCCAGGGCTTCAACAGTATCGTCAATATATGTGAATGTCCGCGATTGTGTGCCATCTCCATGTATTTCAATAGCTTCTTTTTTGAATGCTTTTTCAATAAATACCGATTGCGGGCCTGCCACCAGGTAAGATTTTGGTTTGGCCCGTAGCTTCCGAAAAACCTTGTTATGGTATAATCAATTCCATATTCATCGTGGTTGGCAATAATATATTGCTCTCCGTAAATTTTTGACAAAGCATAAGCCCAACGCTTTATCTTGGTAGAGCCCATTACCAGGTCCGATTCTTCGTGAAACGGCACATTAGGGTTTTTACCATATACATCCGACGTTGATGCAAATACTATTTTTGATTTATCAAGTATACACTTCATTACTACATTGCGCAGCATCAGGTAATTTTCATCCAATGTCCGCAGGGCATTTTCGTACCTTGGTATTTTTTGAGAAGCTAAGTGAACAATAACATCTGCTTTACAGTTTTTTAATATCAATGGGTTTGCAATATCCCCCTGGATAAACTCAAATTTACTGTTTCCTTCCAGGGGCTTGATATTTCGCAAAAAACCATAACTAAGATTATCAATTCCAATTACTTCACTTCCATTTTTAATTAAGTGCATTGCAAGGTTCGATCCTATAAAACCCGCTACCCCTGTTATTAATATCTTCATATAATTTTATAAAAGTTCCGATTGAAAAGTAACTTTTCCAATAGCTTTTGACCATGGATACTGGACACCAGATTCAGTATAGTTTGATACGGTAAATTCACCATAACGGTACACTCCATCTAACGGGTATCCGTCAATATTTAAAATAGTGATATTTAAAAAGTACTTTCCCGGTAAAAGCGATTGTTCTACCTTTATTCTAAAATGGTTGTTCCCTTTGTTAAGATTAACATACATATTATTATTTTTCTGATAACTGGCTGAATAAGAAATAATGTCGCAATCAGAGTTTCCAAACATTACCAACAAGGATAAGCCCCTTATATTTTCAAAACTTTCAACTGAACAATCAACAATCACCGGATCAAGATATTTAATTACTTCAACATTTTCATTATTCAGATTTTTAAACCAGACTTCCCTAAAATATGCCTTCCCTTTAACCCAATCGTTCCTGGGATAATCATCCGGCACTATTCCAAAATGACCTTTTAAGCCGGCATTAAGGTAAATATTTATTGCTTCATTTGTTTCGCCTTCAAAATCGATTAAGCCATTTTTCAAAACTATTGACCTTGAACAAAGGGCTTTTACAGCTCCCATATTATGGCTTACAAATATAACCGTACGTCCTTCATTATGGCTTACGCTTTCCATTTTACCAACGGCTTTCTTTTGAAATTCATCATCCCCCACGGCCAGCACTTCATCCACGATTAATATTTCAGGTTCCAAATGAGCGGCTACTGCAAAGGCGAGACGTACATGCATCCCGCTGCTATATCGCTTAACAGGTGTATCTATATATTTGGCAACACCTGCAAAGTCAACAATCTCATCAAATTTACTACGTATTTCGGTTTTGGTCATGCCAAGGATGGCACCGTTTAAGAATATATTTTCACGTCCGGTAAGTTCCGGATGAAACCCCGTGCCAACTTCCAGCAGGCTGGCAATTCGTCCCCTTACTTTAACATTACCTGTTGTGGGAGTTGTAACCTGGGAGAGTATTTTTAAGCAACGTACTTTTTCCCGCCCCGTTTTTCCCGATAATTCCAAGTACTTCTCCCTGTTTTACTTCAAAGTTAATATCTCTCAGGGCCCATATATAATCGTTGTTAGTTGATTGTTGCTGGTTGTTGGTTAAATAATTTTCCTGACCAATTTTAAGGGTCGGGTCTTCTTTCCCGAAGAGGCTTGCCCAGAAGCGCTGAAAATCACTGCGCAGCGTACCAGTCCCAATAGTTCCTAGTCGGTATTGTTTGGAAAGGTTTTGTACTTTGATTACTATTTTTTCCATCAAGGGAAATCAGGTTCAGCCGTATTATTTTTAATATTATTATTTAACTTATGTATATTTTATTTTGGTATTCAGTAATTTAAAATATACATAAAAATTATTAAATAATTTTAGGGATATTAAATAAATATTAGACTTAATGGATTATTTCAAATAACTAAACTTCAAAGCTAAATTCACTTGATTATTAATTTGTCAAATGATTTTGATTAAAAATCCAATTCCATGTCATTTTAAGCCCTTCTTCCAAATTAATTTTTGAATACCAACCTAAGGAATTTAATTTGCTACAATCTAATATATTTGATTTGACGTCAAATTTACGTTCTTCTATAAAATTGATATCAATTGATAAATTATCAGGCTTTAATAAATTTTCAAGAATATTTATAATATCTATATTGGTTTTTCCGATTCCGGTTCCAATATTGTAAGCTTCACCTTCAATTCCTTTATCTAAAAGTGTAACAATAGCAGAAGCTATATCTGTAACATATATATAATCTCTGATATTTCCATTTTGGCCAAAAATATTAATGCTTTTTCTTGTTTATTATTGAATTTAACGTTTGAGCTATAAATCCTTGCCCGGTATCTATTCTTTGTCCAATTCCGTATGCATTCGATGGCCTTGCTATTATAAATGGCAATTTATCAATATGGTAAAACATTAATCCATACTTTTCAATAGCAAGTTTTGTTATGCCATATGGTGAAATTGGTTTAGTGGGGTGTTCTTCCGTTGTAAGTTTACTATTTGAATTTCCGTAAACTGTACCTCCTGAAGAAATAAATATAAATTTTTTAAGTCTGGGAATTTTAGTCGCCAGGGTTAAAAGACGAACTGTATTAGGCAGGTTATCAAGAATATCAGATACCGGATCATCAAAACTTGTCTTTGGATTAGACGTGTATGCTAAGTCAATAATTTCATTAACATCCATTAACTGATCTAAAAGCTCTTCATTTGAAATGTTTCGTATGTTATAAAATATCAGATCATTTGAATCGATAGGTGGTTTAATGTCGTATATAAAAATTTTTCTATTACTGGTGCGGAGTTCTTTTAGCAAATAATAACCAATAAAACCAGAACCACCGAAAATAGCTGTATTTATCATTCAGAGATTTTAACTTAAATTAATTTTTAAACTTCCAACATTTAGAAAAGTTTTTATTGTAAATCACTTCGCAGCGTTCCGGTCCCAATGGTTCCGGGGCGGTATTGTTTGGAGAGGTTTTGTACTTTAATTACTGTTTGCATCGAAAAAAAGGATTTTAGATTTGCGAATCGCGATTCAAATTTTAAGTATCGGGATTAATTTAATAATAGCAATTATTTTAAATTCCGTATTATTAGAATATTTAAATCGCCAATCACCAATCACCAATCACCCATCGCGAATCTTTATAAAATCTCCCAGTGTCCGCCTTTGTCGGGACCGATGCGTCTAATAATATTTTGATTTTTTAATTTTTCAATATCCCTGACTATTGTTCGTCTGGTGACATTTAACTTAGTGCTAAGCTGATCAATCGAAACAAGGCTATTTAATTTTATTTCGTTAATAATAAAATGAATTCTATTTTCAGTGACATTTTCAGTGACATTTTCAGTGACATTTTCTAAATTATCTTCTATATTTATTGCCAATGGTACATTAACTATAAAAATATCTTCTTCAAGGAAAATAATTTTGTCGCTACCGGAATATACTTTTGAATATTTATACACATTACGAAGACCAGTACCAAGCTCCTCAGAGCGTCCCATTTGGGTAAACAGTTGGGCCAAATGAGGGTTCTTAGGGAATGATTGAAAAGTGTCAGGTAGTAATTGCCCGTAAATATGTGGTCTGTTTGCATTTTTTGTTTCTACCCTATTGTTATAAATAATAAATGTAGCAGGAAAGGCATTGATATATTCACGGTGAATAATCATATTGGCTACAATTTCGCGAAAAATCTTTTCACGTAATGAAATACGCTGGTCGCCTTGCATATAAAATTTGTCAGGAAGATGTTTTGTTACAAATTCCATAAGTTTGTCATACGCTTCTATTAGATTACATCGGATAATTTCGCGATCGTCATATCTGTCCATATCTACTCTGCGAACAAGGGCATCAATTTTATAATGCGGAATTGCACTAATAATAACTTCCTCTTTCCCAAATAACAGCAAAGAAGCCAAAGTAAAGCCCTGGTCACCGGTCGCTAAATCGCGTCGGTACAATCCGGCCGTTTTGAAAAAATCATTATCGGACAATTCGTTCCAAGGATGGTCCGGCCGGTTTATTTTAATAATTCGCCGGACTCTGTCCAATAAACCAGTAACAAAATCGGTTTCTAAAAGAAACGGATAAATTGTATTTTCAGAATAAAGCGTGTTTTTTCGAATATAAAGATTTCTAATTTGCTCATCGTTTTTTAATTCAAAATCTCCATCAGCACTACGATCGAAAACCTTGCCATTGCATCGGTGTACCTGCGACGATGCCGGAACAAAAACATAAATAAGCAACTTGCCCTGGTATTCAATCACTTTTGATTCCAGCAAAAAAGAAGGGAATAATTTTTGCGGATTATTACTCAAATTAGCAATGTCTTTACACATCAAATCGGCTACATCCGGATAGATACCATCAATCATTTTATTATCCGAAACGCCTAATAAAATGATTCCTCCATTGCGGTTGAGAAAAGCACATATTGTATCAAAAAGTGTTTCGGGAAGCTTATTTCCAGCTTTCTTAAACTCAACTGAAACACCTTCGCCATTTTCAATTAGTTGTAATAAGTTAATGTTCATATTTTAAATAGCAGGGGTTTAATTCCATGTTGCTATAAGCAATGCCCAGCGAATTTTATGCGGTATTGCAAAATAAAGTGTTGTAACTGCTATGAAGAAAACTGCAAATTGCAGGGAATTGAAGAGCACGGAATAAAAGGATTTATGATTTTAGATTTGAGAATCTAGATTTAAGAATTGAAAAGGAATTAAGATTTTAGAATTAAGAATCTGGATTTAAGATTTGTAAACAATTTAAGAATTGAAAAGGATTTTAGAATTTAGATTTAAGAATCTGGATTTAAGATTTGTACAATCGGATTACCCAAATCTTAAATCTCAAATCTAGAATCTAGAATCTTAAATCGCGATTCGCCAATCGCTAATCTGAAATCGCAAATCACTGCGCAGCATTCCGGTCCCAATGGTTCCGAGGCGGTATTGTTTGGAGAGGTTTTGTACTTTGATTACTGTATTCATGATAAAATCGATGAATTATGAATATCGAATGTCGAATAATGAATGTCGAAGGTGATAATCCGTTCCTAACTTCATCATTCGAAATTCGGTGTTCGTTATTCAATTGGTATTATATTGATGACTTATTTTATTATTAGCAGTTTCATGGGGCTTTGCCCCAAGCCCCACATACTCTTTTGTCTGCGACACAAAAGAGTATGCAGAAAAAGTCACCGCTTTCGATAAAATGCTAAAAAATCGTTGCATTGCGCTAAAACCGCCGAACTCGAGTCCTTCGGACTCTCAAACAGCGCCGGTTTTGGACGCTCCATTACACGATTTTTTTTAACGCATTTTCTCTAAGGCGTTCCTTTTCTTACTACAGTATAATTTCTTAAAAAGAATTATTCTAATTCTTACATTATAAAATATTCCAACTATCAGATATTCAATTATCCCCTTTAGGGGTAGGGGTTTAATTCCATATCAGCTGCGGGCTGTCTGAGCGAAGGCGCAGCCGGAGCGAGTTCCCGCAGCTAAGCACTTTTCTTTGATTCGTTTGACCATTTATAATTGATTTATAAGGTATGGTCGAACTCGCATTTAATAATTGATTTAAATCGCCAATCGCCAATCTGGATATTAACAAATTTAGTTTGGACGATACAATTTCAATTCATTAATAAATATGAAATCTTTTTCATTATATGTAAAAAGAGGAAATTTTGAAATTACAGCTGTAGAAGCAATATTACAATCCGGAACGGATAAATTTTGCTGTCCTGAAATATATTTGTGCATTAATTCAGTTGATTTAAATGAAATTGCCTGATTTAGAGGAATGCCATAATATGATTCAAATATTTTAATTATTGTTTCTTTTTTTTGAATTGTATTAGCCCCATTAAGCAATTCTAAATATGTTATTATTGAATAAGCAATACGATTTTTAAGTTTCATTAAATCAGATATTGCTTTTTTGTCTTTTCGAAAGGCCCTTATAATAACACAGCTATCAACTATAACGAGATTTTTGGCCATGCTTTTTTTCGTAATTGTTTTAAAGTTGGGAAGTCGGACAATTGTTCAAAAAGTAGCAAAACATCTTTATCTTTATTTTTTGGTGATATTAAGGGGGCCACATTTTTGACAGACTTTTCTGATATAGTATTAACAGATATTGATTTGTCCTGCTTTTCTAATTCTTTTGCCCAAGAAATCAGAGCCTTAAATTCAGGTTTATTTTTCTTTATTGATATAATCGTTTCCATTTAGCAAAAATACAAATTTCTAAACTAATAAGTTTAATAATTACGATGTGGTTTTAAGCTCCGTTGTTAGAAGCAACGCCCACCGCGTTTTGTGTGGTATTGCAAAATAAATTGTTGTAACTACTATAAAGAAAACTGCAAATTGAAGGGAATTGAAGAGCATGGAGTCGATGAATTATGAATATCGAATGTCGAATAATGAATGTCGAAGGCGGTATTGCGTTGCTAACTTCATCATTCGAAATTCGGTGTTCGTTATTCGATATTCTTTTGTCTGCGACACAAAAGAGTATGCAGAAAAAGTCACCGCTTTAATTAGTTGTTAGTTGTTGGTTGTTAGTTGTTAGTAAATCTGCATTATTCCCTATAAAATAATTATTCCAACTATCAGAAATTCAATTATCCCCTTGGAAAGGGGTAGGGGTTACAAAAAATTATTTTGTCCAATTTTCTATTTTCAATCCTGCTATTCGTTCAAACTCTTTTTCATTATTGGTAACCAGGGTTAAATCAAGACACTTGGCATGAGAGGCAATTAGTGTATCTAAAGGGCCGATTGGGGTTCCATTTTTTTCTAATTCAGCTCGAATTTTTCCATATTCAATTGCTTCATTATATCCAAAATCTAAAATATCAAGTGGAGTAAGGAATTTATCTAAAGCTTCTTGATTTTTTTCATGAATTGAGCTTTTCATTATTCCATATTGCAATTCAGCTAAAGTAACAGAAGAAATTCCTATGCTACCGACAGATAAACTTCTAAATTTCTCAAAAACGCTAACTGGCCTCTTTTTGATGATATAAATGCATATATTAGTATCAAGCATATATTTCATCTGTAAATACATAGGTAATTAATTGGACTTATTGAATAATTAATTTTATTATTGTATATTAAATATTTTTATAAAACTTAGGTAATTCATTAATCAAATGATTCTCTGTGTTGGTTATCAGGTTGATCTCGGTTGTCCATAAAATCAGGAGTAAAAGAGTCAGTGCTTTCAATAAGATTTTGCCAAGGATTATGAAATGGTATGATATATAAAGCATTTCCAACCTTTTTTAAATAAACCTTGTTATCATTAATTTTCATCTTTTGAGGAATCCTAATTGCTTGTATTCCCTTTTTACCTTTAATGTCAATTGTTTCGAAACTCATATCAATATTCATTTAGTGTCAAAGGTAAACATTTTATGCAGATGTGTAAATTAGTTTTCAGTTGTTTAAATTTACGTCAAATGGAAAATGATTTGAGAATATAGAATCAAAAATTTTAAATCGCCAATCGCCAATTATAGTTGTCAGTTGTTAGTTGCCGGTTGTTAGTTGTTAGTAAATCTGCATTATTCCCTATAAAATAAATATTCCAACTAATTGAATTCTAATTATCCCCTTGGAAAGGGGTAGGGGTTTGGTTCCTTTTTTGCGATCAAAAAAGTGACAAAAGAAAAATTAAGTTACATTAAGCAAATTCGTATTCCACACTATTTACATGGCCCATTTTTGATGAGGCGTTAAGAACTTCAATGCCTGCAATATTCCCATTCATATCATAATCGAGAATAATTCCAGGTTTATCCTCATCGCTTTCAGTGATACTAGTTTCAGAAAATCGAATGTAAATAATATCGGTTTCTTTATCGTATTTTATCTTCATGGTATTTATTTATTTTTGATGTCCTATAAACTGTTATTACTTAATAAGGTTGCTTACAAATGTTTACAAAGATACGATATAAATAGCTTTTTTGGGGTTCGTCGGATAATATTGATTGATAAATTAATGTACATTCATCTTGTCTGATAATATTATTTGACGAATTAAGTACTGCATCAATAATGTTTTCAGGGATATTTCGTAATGTCATTTGTTCCTTACAATGTTTGGAAATAATATATTCCATTTTGAAATTAATTTATCCCTTTACAAAAAGGGGGAAAAAAAATTATTTGAAAGGGAAATGGATTTCAGATTTTCGAATCGCGATTTGGGCGTTATGTCAATAAAAGAATGATTTGCGATTTGAGAAATTTGAATTGTGATTTGATATCTGGACTTTACGTATTTGATTTATTTTTTAAATCATCAATAATATTATTTAAAGTAATGTCTTTAAATGCTTTCTTACTAATTTCCAAATAATCTCCATCTCCCTTTTGGTATTGTAACAAAAATCTGGTAGCTTCGGCAGGTCCAAGTTCTTTTACCAGCACCTTCCATCCTGTTTCCTTTAATTGATCAATAGTTCTAAGCATAATATATTAATTCAATTGTTTCATACAAAGTTATTACTTAGCAAAAGAAGTTGTTAATATTATTTGATTTTCTTCTATTTTCTTTAATAGTATTAGAAATGATTGTGTTTCAAGAAATATTCTCTCAAAAGTTTGATCGTCAAAAGGACGATTTAAAATACATTTATCAAGATATATGTTAATCATATTAAATATGTGACTTTATAATGACAAGGTTACAGTTATTAATATATTAATGGGGATAAAGGCCATGTAGGAATAACAACTCACCGCTAAAAGCAATGCCCACCGCATTTTGTGGGGTATTGCAAAATACAGCGTTGTAACTACTATAAAGAAAACTCCAAATTGCAGGGAATTGAAGAGCACGGAATAAAAGGATTTATGATTTTAGATTTGAGAATCTAGATTTAAGAATTGAAAAGGAATTAAGATTTTAGAATTAAGAATCTGGATTTAAGATTTGTAAACAATTTAAGAATTGAAAAGGATTTTAGAATTTAGATTTAAGAATCTGGATTTAAGATTTGTACAATCGGATTACCCAAATCTTAAATCTCAAATCTAGAATCTAGAATCTTAAATCGCGATTCGCCAATCGCTAATCTGAAATCGCAAATCACTGCGCAGCATTCCGGTCCCAATGGTTCCGGGGCGGTATTGTTTGGAGAGGTTTTGTACTTTGATTACTGTATTCATGATAAAATCGATGAATTATGAATATCGAATGTCGAATTATGAATATCGAAGGTGGAATTCTGCTCCTCACTTCATCATTCGAAATTCGGAGTTCGTTATTCGATATTATTACGGAATTTTTTTGTTAGTAAAAAAAAGGGATAATTAATTATTATCTTCAGTAAAAATATTAGTATAATTTTTATCTATTTCAATTAAAAAATATGGCAAAGAATTGATTTTTTCTAAATCTGGTATTAGTGCTTTCAATATTTGTATTAAATCAATATTTGAGATATTTCCAAGATTTATTTTTATTAGCTTTTTTGGAGATTTTTTAATAAAAAAACTATGTCTGAAATCTGAATCTTTAGTTATTAAGATAAAGTCATTATTATCAGCATAATCTGATATTTCCTTATCTTTGGTAAACCATTTCTTAAGTATTGTATTTACATGTAACGTTTCATGTCCGTTGGCTTTTAAATAGTTTACTATTTTATAGGATATATGGACATCACAAAGGAATCTCATCAAGCAACTTCTTTAATTGTTCTGCCAGATAAGTATAATTTAACAAAATTTAAACAAGCTAAAATATCTTCTTTTTGCAATTCCGCATGGTCTTCAATTATTTGATCCATAGTCATTCCAGATCCAAATAAATCAATGATAACTTCCACAGGCCATCTCATTCCTCTAATACAAGGTTTACCATGGCAAATTTCAGGACTGATAGTAATTCTCTCTAAATGACTCATAAATATTTTTATATGCAAAATTATATATATTCAATTTAAAAACATAATTATATTTTAAAATCCAATAAAATAACAAATTATGAATATCGAATGTCGAAGGGCTGGCCCCTGAGCGAAGTCGAAGGGTCCGTCCCTCACTTCATCATTCGAAATTCGGAGTTCGCCGTTCGATATTCTTTTGGTATTTTAATGATCATTTATTTTATTATTAGCAGTTTCAATACTTTTTACGAATATTGAAATTAATTCATTAAGACAAAACAAATTATTCAAAATCCTTTTTATTTAAACCTGATTGTCTAGTTATTGAACGAAATGTTCCTAAAGGGATTTCTTTCCTTGCTGCAGGGACAATTACCGTTTTATCATCCTTTCTATATTTTTGATGGCTTCCACGTTGAGAAATAAAAATGAAGCCATTTTTTATAAGAGTATTAATAATTTTTAGGGATGAAGGTAGTTTCATCTAATATTAAGTTGAGTTTCCCCAATTAAAGCTTCTGAAATAGATAAATAATTGTTGTTATTATCATAATCTTCAAAATACAATTGTAAAGCTTCTTTTAAATTAGCACTAGCTTCGTCAATTGTTTTTCCAAAACTTGATATATCAACATTCAAACATTGAGAAACATAATATTTGCCTTCCTTGTAAATCACATATTTAATTTTTTTCATAATCATGAATTAAATTTATTAACAAAAATTCATGGGGCTTTGCCCCAAGCCCCACATACTCTTTTGCCTTCGACACAAAAGAGTATGCAGAAAAGGTCACCGCTGTCGATAAAGTGCTGGCAGAAAGTCGCATTTTCTCTAAGGCGTTCCTTTTCTTACTATAGTATCATTTCTTAAAAAGAATTATTTTAACTCTTAAATTAAAAATTTCCCAATTATTTATAATCCAATTATCCCCTTTAGGGGTAGGGGTTTAATTCCATTCTGGCTGCGGGCCGTTCAAGCGAAGGCGCAGCCGGAGCGCGTTTCCGCGGCCAAGCATTGGTCCCTGAGCGAAGTCGAAGGGTCTTTGCTTCCGTTTCTTTTTGTGCGCAAAAAGAAATGAAGAAATAAATCTATTATTAGAATTTTTCTACTTGAAATATATTATTTAATGAATTATTGATTAAATCAGCAATTATTTTAAATTCCGGATTATTGGAATATTTAAATCGCCAATCTGAAATCGCCAATCACTTTTCGCCAATCGCCAATCACTTTTCGCCAATCGCCAATCACTTTTCGCCAATCGCCAATCGCGTTTCACATTTGTGTATTAGTGTTTAAGATTCTTTAAAATTTTCTTTTGTACGAAATCCTTGATTTTATTAGCATCATTAATCGCTTTGTTCATTTGGTATTCATCTATTTCTAACGTGTTAGGGTATCGAATTTCAGATGCATAAATTGTCAAATCACTGCAAGTTTCAAGTAACAAATCGAACTCTGGGTCATAATTTATACATGCATCACATAGAACAACCAAATCGTGGGATTTAATAAGTTTCCCATTATTTTCAGCAATATACCCTTTTAGCATTTTCTCAGCACATTGCTGACAGTGATAGCATACAATCTCAACTTTTGGATTATGATGTTTTGATAAAATTGTTGCTGCCTCTAAATCATTCAATGCAAATTCAAACCAAATATTGTTTTCATTATTACCCATATAACTTTATGCCTTCAGTTGCAATAATATATTCAAGAGTGGTCCGGTTATTTTTCTTGTTTTCAAAATCTTTAGTATCACATACAATTATATCAACAGGCATTAAAATTTTTCTGATAAGCAGACGACGTACTTTTTGGGTTATTTCAATTTTTTTGCTGTTTTGTAAATCAGTAACAACAAAAATATCCAAATCGCTGTCTTGTTTTTCATTACCTGTAGCATATGATCCAAACAAAAAAATTTGTTTAGGCTGAATACCTTCAGCAATTAACTGTGTAACCTGTTGTGTAATTTTTTTTATTTCACTTTTCATATTTAAAGTAATGTGCAAATACCAAAATATTAGATAAATATTTTAATTAATGTTTCTTTTTTTAAATTGTATTAATTTCATTAATCAAATATAAATATTTCTAAGCTAATAAGTTTTATAATTACGATACGATGTCAAACTCCTTTGCTAAAAGCAATGCCCACCGGAATTTGTGCGGTATTGCAAAATACAGCATTGTAACTGCTATAAAGAAAACTGCAAATTGCAGGGAATTGAAGAACATTCAAAAAGGATTTAAGATTTAAGAATCGAAAATGATTTAAGATTTGAGAATCTAGATTTAAGATTTGTTCAATCGGATTACCCAAATCTTAAATCTAGAATCTAGAATCTAGAATCTTAAATCTTTTGTCTTAAATCTAGAATCTGGAATCTTAAATCAACATTTCTTCTAGAATCTTAAATCGCCAATCGACAATCACCCATCGCGAATCTTTATAAAATCTCCCAGTGTCCGCCTTTGTCGGGACCGATGCGTCTAATAATATTTTGATTTTTTAATTTTTCAATATCCCTGACTATTGTTCGTCTGGTGACATTTAACTTAGTGCTAAGCTGATCAATCGAAACAAGGCTATTTAATTTTATTTCGTTAATAATAAAATAAATTCTATTTTCAGTGACATTTTCAGTGACATTTTCAGTGACATTTTCTAAATTATCTTCTATATTTATTGCCAATGGTACATTAACTATAAAAATATCTTCTTCAAGGAAAATAATTTTGTCGCTACCAGAATATACTTTTGAATATTTATACACATTACGAAGACCAGTACCAAGCTCCTCAGAGCGTCCCATTTGGGTAAACAGTTGGGCCAAATGAGGGTTCTTAGGGAATGATTGAAAAGTGTCAGGTAGTAATTGCCCGTAAATATGTGGTCTGTTTGCATTTTTTGTTTCTACCCTATTGTTATAAATAATAAATGTAGCAGGAAAGGCATTGATATATTCACGGTGAATAATCATATTGGCTACAATTTCGCGAAAAATCTTTTCACGTAATGAAATACGCTGGTCGCCTTGCATATAAAATTTGTCAGGAAGATGTTTTGTTACAAATTCCATAAGTTTGTCATACGCTTCTATTAGATTACATCGGATAATTTCGCGATCGTCATATCTGTCCATATCTACTCTGCGAACAAGGGCATCAATTTTATAATGCGGAATTGCACTAATAATAACTTCCTCTTTCCCAAATAACAGCAAAGAAGCCAAAGTAAAGCCCTGGTCACCGGTCGCTAAATCGCGTCGGTACAATCCGGCCGTTTTGAAAAAATCATTATCGGACAATTCGTTCCAAGGATGGTCCGGCCGGTTTATTTTAATAATTCGCCGGACTCTGTCCAATAAACCAGTAACAAAATCGGTTTCTAAAAGAAACGGATAAATTGTATTTTCAGAATAAAGCGTGTTTTTTCGAATATAAAGATTTCTAATTTGCTCATCGTTTTTTAATTCAAAATCTCCATCAGCACTGCGATCGAAAACCTTGCCATTGCATCGGTGTACCTGCGACGATGCCGGAACAAAAACATAAATAAGCAACTTGCCCTGGTATTCAATCACTTTTGATTCCAGCAAAAAAGAAGGGAATAATTTTTGCGGATTATTACTCAAATTAGCAATGTCTTTACACATCAAATCGGCTACATCCGGATAGATACCATCAATCATTTTATTATCCGAAACGCCTAATAAAATGATTCCTCCATTGCGGTTGAGAAAAGCACATATTGTATCAAAAAGTGTTTCGGGAAGCTTATTTCCAGCTTTCTTAAACTCAACTGAAACACCTTCGCCATTTTCAATTAGTTGTAATAAGTTAATGTTCATATTTTAAATAGCAGGGGTTTAATTCCATGTTGCTAAAAGCAATGCCCACAGGAATTTGTGTGGTATTGCAAAATACAGCGTTGTAACAACTATAAAGAAAACTGCAAATTGCAGGGAATTGAAGAACATTCAAAAAGGATTTAAGATTTAAGAATCGAAAATGATTTAAGATTTGAGAATCTAGATTTAAGATTTGTTCAATCGGATTACCCAAATCTTAAATCTAGAATCTAGAATCTAGAATCTTAAATCTTTTGTCTTAAATCTCAAATCTAGAATCTAGAATCTAGAATCTTAAATCTCAAATCTAGAATCTTAAATCAACAATTCTTCTGGAATCTCAAATCTTTTTTTTATTAGTACTAATACTTTTTACAAATATGCTTATGAGTTGATTACATTCATCAATACATTCATCAACAACACTTTCATTATTATTAAGTTTAGCTTTTTTTATTATCAAAAGAGCAACCCAAGTTTCCCGTAATTCTTTATGAACGATTTGCATTTTATGGATAAAATCTTTTGTTGATTCCGCACCAATCGCTTCTCCATAATTTAGGGCAGGCGAAATACCTGAGCGAACTATTTGGTTAACAATAGCATTTCCTGTTGCATCTTTTTTAATTGTTTTACAAATATCCACAATCATTACAGCAAAATCAATAAGACGGGATTGAAGTTGTTCTTTGGTCAAGAGAAAAAGGATTTTCGATTTTAGAATTGAATTTTATGTATCTGAATTAATTACAAAATGAAGTTAGTAATTAATAGTAATAATTTAATCTCATTTTATTCTATTTGCAAGGTAAGTAATCACCAATCGTGAATCTGAAATCGCCAATCACCAAAAGTAAATATGGGATCTTAGTACATTAAATATTTTTTTATTTTAATTTATCAGAAACAGAAATAAATGGGTTTAATATTTTTAGTTTAGAATTAATTAATTGGTTATGTTGCGTATCTTCTGTATAAAGAATTCTACAGTTAGCTAATAATGCAGATGCAACTATTAAACAGTCGTAGTAGCTATATTTGTAATTATTTCGAATCTCCCAGGATAATAAAATTGTATTTAGTTGTATTGTTTCGAGGATTACTTCATTCAGAATAGATTTGACAGAATCTTGAATAATAATGTCTTCGACTTTATTTCTTAATAATACGGTATAATATTCATTTAATACCTGAGTACTTAAGAAAATTTTACCTGATAAACCATTTAGAAATTCTTTTGCTGTTTGATGCTTTTCAACATCAGAATTTACTAGTTTAGCATAGACCAGTATATTGGTATCAATAAATGACCTATCGTTTGTTTCTTTCTTCACGATCTAACATTGTAAATCCATTTATTTTTATCGGCGTAGAAAGAAAACTATCAAATCTGGATTTAGTTATGATATGATTTTTAATTTGTGATCTGTTATTTTCACTATATTTTGTTTTTAAGAATGCATAGAAATCCCACAATTCCTTTCGGGCACCCCTAGGCAATGCAGAAACATCAATATAATTATTATTAGCATTTAATTTCATTGTAAAATAATATTACTTGTTAATATTCTTGATTGTCCCCTTTTTTATCTTTCTTTCGAAAATGATCTATAATAATTGAAGTGTCAACTAAAAGTTTTGAATTGTCCATAGACTAAATTTTTTGGAAGCTTCCTCCATTGCTTTAATATAATTATCAGACCAAATACTTATAGTTTGTAAATCTTTTAAGCCAATTAATTTTTCAGCTTTATAAGCTTTTTTTGGAAGAATTGGTAAAATGATAACTTCAACCTTCATGTTATTCATTTCCGGATTAAGATGGACTGTAATTTTATCATCCTTTACCCGAACTATTTGTTTAATTGCATCCATAAGATTTTTTATACAAAATTAACATTTAAAAACATTATTGTCCGATAAAAGTATAAAACCAAAATTTCATTATCAAAACTTATTGATAATCAATAATGGATTTATGCAAATATTCCATTTTTAAAAAGTAAGCCCCTTCCTGAGTTATCTTATGCAAGACCCAAATTTTTTTTAAAACCTAATTTCTGAGCTTTGCTCTGAACACCACTTACTTTTTTATTTGTCACAATTCTGTTCATTTCTTTTTGCGATCAAAAAGAAACGAACCAAAGAAAAAATCTTTGACGGGCTGAACGCGTTCCGCCTCCTTCGTCGTCTTCACTTGGACGGCACCCCGTCAGTAAGGAATTAAACCCCTGCCCCTTTTCAAGGCATAGCCGTCAGGTTAACGCTTGTAAAATGCTTATATACAATTATAATACTTTATTTGAGATTTCTCGCTTCGCTCGAAATGACTGTCGTTATTGGTCAGAGAGCGGGAGGTGAAGAGAGTGCGGATTTGCCGCACTCTCTTCACCTCCCGCAACGCCACAATTCTGCTGGTCGTCATTCCGACCGCAGGGAGGAATCTCTTTAATTGGTTGTAATTCATTGACTATGTCCGAAACATGTTGAGAAAATGATTTATTATTCCGAACAAAGCCACGCTCTGTTACCAGCACTTTCCATTCGGGGTTCTTTTTGTTTATCAAATCTTCTTTCTTTTGACGGTTCCACTTTTTTAATTCTTTTTCTCTTTGTATTGCCAAATCAAAATATTGAAATTCTTCGTGATAAATACAGTATTCAATATTGTACTTATCTGTAAAAGTGTCATTTATCAAATGATTTTTATGCTCATGTATTCTTCTGCATAAATTGTTTGTAACCCCAATATATAAAGTTGTTTTGTTCTTATTGGTCATAATATATACAAATCCAGTCGTTGACATACGCTCTTAATTACACTAATATTTTATTACATTTACACTAAATATCTATCATTCTGCTCTATATAGACATTAACCTGACGGCTATGCCTTGGAAAGGGGTAGGGGTTTGGTTCCTGAGCGAAGTCGAAGGGTCTTTGCTTCGTTTGACCATTTATAATTGATTTTTATGGTATGGCCGAACTCGCATTAAATATTTTATTTATAAGGTGATGTTCGTTTCATTTTGGCACAAAAAGAAATGAAGAAAAAAAGGCTGGTATTGTAATTATTCTAAGTCAAAAAAAGAATGTTGATTTAAGATTTATTTTTTAAATCATCAATTATATTATTTAAAGTAATGTCTTTAAATGCTTTCTTACGAATTTCCAAATAATCTCCTTCTCCTTTTTGGTACTGTAATAAAAATCTGGTAGCTTCAGCCGGTCCAAGTTCTTTTACCAGCACTTTCCATCCGGTTTCCTTTAATTGATCAATAGTTTTAAGCATAATATATTATTTCAATTGTTTCATACAAAGTTATAACTTTAATTTTAATTTGTCCGGAATGTCTTCTGGCAATCCTGATAAGGCCATCATCGCAAGTAACAAAATAATCAATCCTTGCTTTTTCAGCTGCTGCAATATGCAATGAATCCATTGCACCGAATCCCAGAGTATTTAAAATTTGAGCCCTGGTTTGTATTTCTTCAGCGAAATCAATGTATTGTTTTGACATTGACAAATAATCACTAATTTTCTCTAAACGTTCTTTATCATTGATTTTTTCAGCTTCATACCAATTAGCAAAGGAAGTTGTTAAATTAACTTGTTTTTCTTCAATTTTCTTTAAAAGTATTAGAAATGATTGTGTTTCCAGAAATATTCTCTCAAATGTTTGATCGTCAAAAGGACGATTTAAGATGCAATTATCAAGATATATACTAATCATATTAAAATTTGTGTCTTTATAATGACAAGGATTCCGTTATTAATATATAAATGAGAATATAAGCCATCTAGAAATAACAGCTCGCCGCTAAAAGCAATACCCACCTGAATTTATGCGATATTGCAAAATACAGCGTTGTAACAACTATAAAGAAAACTGCAAATTGCAGGGAATTGAAGAGCACGGAGGAAAAGGAATTAAGATTTTAGAATTAAGAATCTAGAATTAAGAATCTGAAATCGTCAATCGCCAATCGCGAGTCTGATATCGCCAATCATTTTTCGCCAATCGCCAATCATTTTTCACCAATCACCAATCGCCAATCTAAAATCGCCAATTTTCCACGTCCCACGTCCCACGTCCCAAGTCCTTTTTTACACAACATCCATAAAACTTTGTTCAACGCGGTTAAACATTATAATACCAAGGGTGAGGATGCATATTGTAAATACGGTGCAATAAATGAGCTGGCCCTCGCTTACGGTTCCGCTTCCCAGCAGTGCGTACCGAAAAGTTTCAACGATGGGAGTTACGGGATTAGCCATAATATATATTTTGTATCTAGCCGGAATTTTTGATAACGGGTAAATAATGGGAGTGGCATACATCCATAGTTGCATGCCAAATGCAACCAGGTTTGTAAGGTCGCGGTATTTGGTTGTCAGCGACGATACAATAATACCAAAACCAAGTCCCATAAGTGCCATTAGTATCAACAGATAAGGAATTAAAAGCACATAAACGGTAACATGAAAATGAGTGCCCGATAACCAAAATATAACCATAATTGTAAGCATAAGCGCAAACTGAATCCCAAACTGTATAAGATTGGATATTACAATTGAGATGGGGACGGTTAGCCGGGGGAAGTATACCTTACCAAAAATGCCTGCATTAGCTATGAAGGTGTTGGATGTGGCGTTTAAACAGGTTGCAAAATAGGTCCATGCTACCGTTCCGGCCATATAAAAAAGCATGGGTGGCAGCCCGTCAGTGGGAATTCCGGCCATCCTTCCGAATACGAGTGTGAACATCAGCGTGGTAAGAATGGGCTGAATAATAAACCAAAGCGGCCCAAGGATTGTTTGCTTGTACCGGGATACAAAATCGCGTCTCACAAATAAGGTGGTCAAATCCCTGTACTTCCATATTTCCTTCAGGTTTATATCAAGTAATCCCCTTTTAGGACTAATTATGAGGTTCCATTCTTTGTCGTCATCAGAATATTTTTCTTTTACTTCTTCAATCACTTTGTAAAATTAGTTTATAAACCCTTTTCATTTCACCTCTCATGTCCCACGTCTTGCCTCCGGCACGGCTCCGCCCTTTCAGTCACAATAATGTAACCTGTGGGACTAAAATACCTGTAAGTATTCTTAAAATTACTATAAATTTAAATTAATATATCGTACAACTTTAAAAAACAAATTTTAGTGTTATTCTGCCATGTTTTTATTCCAAATTTATTAGTATCTGTCTTTAAATTTTGGCAATAAATTATGGACGTTTTAGCCAGGCAGGAGATAGTTCTATCAGGAGGCTTTGTCCAACTGCTTCTATTCGCAGCATAACACGTTTTTTACCTTTATATTCCACTATTGTACCCTGGAAACCGAACAATGGCCCATGAGTAACTTCAACGCGTTCACCCTTGTTAAACACTTCGGTACTTATTTCGAAGTCAATTGAAGAACCAAGCAAGGCCTTTAAATCTTCAATTTGTTTATCGGGAATTATAGCGGGTTTACCTTCAAACTTAACAATATATACTGTTCCATTGGCTTCCAGAGCTTTGCGCAGGTTCGGGAAATCTATATTAACAAATACATAAGAGCGGAACAGGGGCATCTCCACCCACTTTTTCCGGTCGCTCCACTGGCGTAATGTTTTCATCAGGGGGAGATAGGTTGCAATGCCTTTTTCGGCAAGTTCGTCTGCTACTTTTTTCTCGTATCGTGAGCGTGTATATACAGCTACCCATTTCTTTACGGACATTTCATTCATTCCTTGAAAATAGTTGTTAGTTGTTAGTTGCTGGTTATAACCGACAGCTAAGATAATATTTCTGATGTGATGTTAACATAAAAAAAATAAATGTTTGTCAAAAGCTATAATTCAATTTTAATTTTTGATCAACTGATAAAATATAAGGTCAAACAATAGGATATTGATGGTAAAAGCTTGTTTTTTGGTGATTCAAAAAACTGTATATCAGTATATTATAGTATAAATCTATTTGCATTTCTGTATTGCATGCGTATCTTTGTTAAACGTAATAAAAATGGAAAATAAGTTGAGACGAAATAAATTAAATAACAATAATATGAAAGATGTATTGACTCCTAACAAGATGATTGTTACCGAACAGGTTAACAAGGCAAAGGGCATTGCTTCTATAGGCAATAAATTACATACAAGGTTAAATATTATTGAAACAACTCTTACACAATCTATTAATGATGAAGCAGGAGAAGAAGTATTGTCATTTATAAAGGAACATTTATCATTCCGTAACCAGGAAACGATATTATATACTTCTACAAAAACCAATTTGTATGAACTTGTAGATTTTAACAGGATAAGAACAATTATAAATTTACATAAAGTTAACACTCATAAACAAATAAATTCACTTTTCAGGTCGATAAATACTTTATTGCCTGATGCAGGTTTTTATGTTGGTTGTGTTGAAACCTATGATATCCGTAAAAAGAAAATGATCAAAAGGTTCGGAAAAACATTAACGAGGATATTGTGGGTATTCGATTTTATATTTAACAGGGTAATACCCCGTGTTAAGTTTACAAAGGGGTTATATTATTTTATTACAGATAACAAATACAGGGTATTGTCACTGGCTGAAACCTTAGGAAGGCTTGTTTATTGTGGTTTTGAAATTATCGAATCTAAAGAAATAAACGGGTTAATATATTTTGTTGTAATTAAAACCGGAGAACCACGAACGGAAAAAACCATTTCAAACGGGCCTTTTTTCCCGATGAACCGTGTTGGTAAAAATGGCAAGCTTATTAAGGTTTATAAGCTTCGTACCATGCATCCGTATTCTGAATTTTTACAGGATTATATAGTAAAGTTAAATGGATATAATGATGCCGGAAAACCTGCCAACGATTTTCGTCTTGCCGGTTGGGGCAAATTTTACCGTAAACTTTGGCTTGACGAATTACCGCAAGTAATAAATATTGTAAAGGGAGAATTGGGAATAGTGGGTGTTCGTCCATTAAGCAAATCGAGGTTCAATCAATTTCCTGATGATTTGAAAGAACAGAGGATTAAATATAAACCAGGCTGTATTCCTCCATATGTTGCCCTTTGTATGCCCGATGCAGCAGGGAACATTGAAGCTGAGCGTATTTACCTCACCCAGATGCAGAGAAATCCTGTTGTGACTAATTTGAAATTCTTCTTTTTGGCTGTATATAATATAGCCACTAATAAGATCCGCAGCGCATAGATTATAGTGCATAGTGCATAGTGCATAGTGCATAGATGGCTTTACGTTCCTGGCGTTTTCTTTTCAAAATTTAATTTAGTTGAAAATATAAAGTTAAATATAGTTAGTTTTTAGTTGTTAAGTTCACCGGATTCAAGTCTTCTCCATAGGGAGAAGATTTAGATGAGGTGTTGACATAAAAAGTAAATGTTGTAAAGTTGTAAAGGTTGTAGAATTTATATATTTTACAACCTTTATAAATTTTACACCTATTTAAAATTTTCTAAGCACTAAGCACTGAGCACTGAGCACTAATTTTAAATCCGATGGATAGACTAACGGTACTGATGATAGCAAACATCCCGCGTAATATTGAGAATATTAAGGGAGGTGTTGAGGCCGCCACGGTTAATCTGATAATAGGGTTTAAAAATGAACCCGTTAATTTGCATATAGTCTCAATACGGTCAGATATAGAAAAATCAGAAGAAATCCGCTTGCATGAAGGATGTATTATACATTACAGGCCATTTACACTGAAGAAATCGGCATTTGCCGAATACTTTTGGTTTGGCTGGTTAAAAATACGCCGTCTTATAAAGAAATTGCATCCTGATTTGATACATAATCAGGATACCGGTCCTGTGATGCTGATGTTAAGGGGAATGGATAAGCGAAAGGTGATAATCACCCAGCATGGGATATATTCAGAAGAATTAAAATATGAAATAAGCGTATTAAGGAGGTTAAAATTCAGGATCAAAATGATCTATGATAAATTGTTGCTTCCCCGTTACTGCCGGTATATATCAATATCCGATTATAACCGGCGTATCCTTGTTTCCTATCACACAAAAAATCCGGAATTTTATACTGAAATCATCTATAACCCGGTTAACAGCGAATTCTTTTTTAATACCAGCCCTCATGGTGCATTTACAAAAATTATTTATGTAGGGGTGGTAAATAAAAGAAAGGGAGTTCATATATTACTGGAGGCACTTATAAAACTTCGCGAAAGGGGAATAATATATTCGCTGGATATTGCCGGAGGCACAAAGGAACCGAAATACATGGAGATGATAGAGGATATGATTAAAGAAAACAACCTGGGCTCCCAGGTTACTTTGCATGGGTGGGTAAATCAGGCTAAAGTGAAACAGCTTTTGGAAGAGTGTGCAATTTTTTTATTGCCTTCATCCCAGGAATGTCTTCCTATAAGCATAGCCGAAGCCATGGCTGCCGAAAGGGTAGTGGTAGCTACCAGGACCGGGGGAATACCCGAAATGATAACCGACAAAGAATCAGGATTTCTGTTTGATATTAATGACTCCGGCCAGCTTTCAGAGATATTATCTTATTTGTACAAAAACCATGGTGAAATAATGAGGGTTTCTGCTAATGCAAAGAGCAAAGCATTAGAGATGTTCAGGCCTGAAACTGTGGCATTGCAGACACTTAATTTTTACCGCACGATTCTTAGTAAAGTGCATAGTGCTTAGTGAATATAGTGCGTAGTGCTTAGTGGGCAGTACGTATATAGGATTATTAGTTTATGAGGGTTATAAGGGTAATAAGGTTTATGAGGTTTAAATGTTTATTTTTTTTCATGTCCTTTCACGTCTTTTCACGTCCTTTCACGTCCCATGTCTCTTTCTGTCTTCTTTCACACCAACATATTACTAATATCTGAAGTCTTTCAGCAGCCTTTTGTATATTTCATTATACGACTTCGATATCAGGCTCCAGTAGTAGTTTGTCCTTAGTTTTTCAAAAGCCTTTTCAGCCTTATTAGTCATTTCTATATGATTAACAAGGCCCAGGTCGATTTTATTTGCAAGGTCATCTACATCGCCGGAACGGAAAAAGGTTATTTCGTCAGAAGTGAAAATAGATTTGTTTGCCGGAATATCGCTGCAAATAACAGGTGTTTTGCAAAACGCCGCTTCCAGTAACATTATACTCATTGCTTCACTGTATGAAGGGAAAATAAATAACCTTGCTTTCTTTACATAATTAAGAAGTTTTGGTTTTTCCCTGATTATATCAATGAATGTAATATTTAACCCGTTTGCAAGCCCGAGGACTTCCTCCCTGTACCATGGCATTTGGGTAAGATCTCCAATTACAAGCAATTGTCTGGGTTGCGAAACTTTTTTTAATGCTTTAAGAAGTATATGAAGTCCTTTCAACGGGATAATCCTTCCTGCAGCAAATAACATGAAATTATCGAAATTTAAAGCGATATCGTCAATTGGTTGGTTTATATTAATCCCGTTGGGGATATAATGAATCATCCTTTTGGTACGGCTACGATAGACTTCGGCAAGCGGAAGTGCCACTGTAGTAAGTTCATTGGCGAAGTGGATCACCAAAAATTCGTTAATTTTAAAAAATAATTTAACATAACCGGGCCATTTTTCGTTAAGCTGAGGTTGGGCATGTGAGGTGCAAACAACTTTATATTTAAGCCTGAGAAATGGCAGGATAATAGCACCGTCAATGTGATGAAGATGTATTAAATCGTAATTATCAAGGAATAAGCAATGAAACATTGACTTAAGATAATAAAAGAAAATGTTCATTTTTTTATACGGGAATTTTCCAAATACAATTTGCCGGTAACCGTTAAATAGTCCAAACTTATTTGTGTGAGTAGAAACAGAATAAACCGTGAAATTATATTGTTCTTTTAACTGATCAATGATATTTTCACCAACCGTAGCTGCACCGCCAAATGCTGGCAACCCCTTTAACCCTATTATGGCAATTTTCGGTTTGTTCATTTTTAATGCAATGATATAGTCATAAGTCGTAAGTCGTAAGCCGTAAGTTGCAGGTTGCAGGTTGCAGGTTGAAAAACTGAGCCATGACTTTAGTTGTTTGTTGCAAGTTAATGCGTTTATACGGATTATTATAAACATATATACATTTAAATGTATAAACAAATCTTTCATCTTTCATCTTTCATCCGTCATTAGTCATCATTTTCAAATTACCACATTTCTTGCCCTGAGCGTAGTCGAAGGGTCAAATTTTCAAATTATTTTTTTATTTTCTTCCCCGCCGCATTAACATGTATGTTGTTTTCAAAGGTGATATGAGAGGGAATCTTGTGTGCTGAAAGATGTTTATGGCAATGTTCCAGTACCTTGTCAGCATTAATTGTATTTTTCCCTTCATCGTTGAGTACCAGAGTAGCAACTATTGCTTCGCCTAAAAGGGGGTCTTCAATGGAAGAGATTGTACAGTCAATAACTTCCGGCAACATAAGTATAACTTCTTCAATTTCTTTTGGGCTAACCCGTTTTCCCCCAACCTTGATAATTTCCTTTTTACGGGAAACTATAAAAATATAACCGTCATCATCAATGGTTGCTATGTCGCCGGTATATAACCAGCCATCGCGGATAGTTATGTCAGTTAGTGATTTATCTTTAAAATAACCTTTCATGATATTGTCGCCGCGGGCTATAATTTCGCCCTGTTCGCCGGTTTTAATTTCTTTGCCGTTTTCGTTCACAACTTTTAATGTTACACCTGGAATACCTTTACCGATTGACCCTGATTTTTCTTTTATTACATCAGGCGGCAGGTATGACAATCTTGCTGTAGCTTCTGTCTGACCATACATAACAAAAAATTTCACTGCAGGCAGGGCTTTTATAAATTCGTGTATAAACAAGGTTGGCAGCTTTCCACCGGCCTGGGTAACATAACGCAAATACGGGAAGGAAGTAGTGATAAATGATTTTGATTTACGCAACAGTATCTGGTAATGGCTTGGTACACCGGCGAAACCCGTGCACCGGTATAGGTTTAAATCGCGAAGTATACCACCTATAAATATAAATGAATTATTTAATGCAATTGATCCGCCAACCTTTAAATGTGTGTGAAGCAGCGATAATCCATAGCAATAATAAAA
This sequence comes from uncultured Bacteroidota bacterium, assembly GCA_963846585.1. GTDB lineage: Bacteria > Bacteroidota > Bacteroidia > Bacteroidales > JAAUTT01 > JAAUTT01. The sequence goes on along the minus strand of CAWJWO010000018.1, from coordinate 583,828 downwards.
AGGCAATACAATCAGCATAGTATCATTGCTGGTGAGCTTAAGGTATTGAATAATGGATGATGTGTTGGCTGTAAGGTTCTTATGACTAATTATCACACCTTTTGGCACTCCGGTGGAACCCGAAGTATAAATGATTTCAGCCATGCTATCGACGTCGGACGATCCCTGTTCAATGAAGGATTCGCGCGAATTAATCAATTCCTTCATTCCTGTTTCGTTGAATACAACATGTAATTCATCAGAAACAATTGGAGTACCATTACTTATAAAAGCAGTTTTTGATCCGCATTGTTTAATAATATAGCTTAAATTCCCGGGTTCAGTTGCAGGATTTAGAGGAACAACTACATTGCCTGATTTCAGGATACCAAGGTAAGCCATTATAAAGAATAAATTATTATTGCTTACAAGGATGATATTTTGCCCTGTTCCGACTTCTTTCCTGATACCTGCCGCCAAGGAAACAATTTGTGCGTAAAGTTGCGGATAGGCAATTGACTCCTTTGTCCCCAGAAGAAACGGTTTATCAAGTGTACTTGTATCGGAAAACAGGTAATCAACGAAGTTCATAAATTATAGATATGTTGAATTACTTTTTATAGTAGTTTAATTCCTGAAGCTAGTGGGGGATAGGGGCTAGGGGCTAGGGGCTGGTGTAAGAATTATTACGACTTTTAAGACTTATATCCCTATTCCCTTTTCCCAAATCCCTGGCCCCTGGTCCCTAACCCCTGGCCACTATTTAAAGTGAATGGCTGCCCTTCGCAAATAATCTGTAGTCTTTTGTTTACGGACAAAATTTTCAAATGTTTTTTTAACTGCTTCTTCAGTCATTCCCATTACAGGAGCTATCTCATTTGCAGGTACCTTGTTTTCAAAGCCGTACCAAAGAAGGTCCATTTGATTAAAAGGAATCTGATAGAAAAATTCTTCCTGGGTTTGTTCAGCAGTGTATGTATCAGTTGTGGGCGTACGTTCAATAATTTCCTTTGGAACGCCAAGGTATTCCGCTAACTGATATACCTGAGTTTTATAAAGCTGGCCTATTGGCATTAAGTCAGCTCCTCCGTCGCCATGTTTGACAAAAAATCCCTGTTCAACTTCATGTTTATTAGGAGTACCAACCACGGCATAATGCAAACGTTCGGCATGATAGTATAACATTGACATACGTGAACGCTGTTTAAAATTTGAAGCAGCAACAATCTGGGCATATTCAGCTACCGGTAAAATTTTACTTTCTTCAGTTCCGTCAGGGTTAACAATAGTAAGGTGGAAAACCGGAGGTAACCCGGTGTTTAAGCCGCTTTGCCGCACTCCGATTTTCATTTTGAAGGTTTTAGGGTTATATTGAGGGAAAACTCTTGTAACAGCTTCGTCACGACGCCGGTAGCATCCAAAACCTTCAAGTGCGCCTGTAATATCTTCAGTAATAGTTTTTACTCCGAATTTATCGGCCAGCATATGGGCTAACCTCGCACTATCAGCGCTGGAATCTTTTTCAGGCAAAAGAATGCCAAGAACTTTGTCAGGCCCGATAGCCCTGGCCGTTAATGCCATTGAAACAGAGGAATCAATTCCGCCGCTTATTCCGATTACTCCGCCACGACGACGAAGAGTAGTATAAATATGTTCTTTAATTTCATTTTGTAGTTTTTCACACAATGCCGGTAAGTTCGCAATTTTTAATATGTCCTTTGAAAATTTCATTTTTGTACGGTATTTAAGTTTATTCGTTTATATGTTTATAAGGTTTATAAGGTTTACATTAGTTAATCACCTCATCACCTCATCACTTCTGTCCTCTGTCCTCTGCCTTCTGTCCTCTTCTATCAACCACCACCGGATTAATGAGCGTACTAAAGTTCACCGGCCTAAAACTTTTATCAATATACATTGCATAAAACAACTGGGATGACAGTATAGCTGTAAGGGCCATTGTATCATTTTCCGAAATGTTTTTGCCGGTTTTGAGTTTTCCGACTAAAAGGTCAACCATAGTTGGGTTAAAAATATTGAAAAGAGAAAGTTTTTTGTTATCAAGGTATTCGGTTACATATCCCGGCCTGTTAACGGCAAAAAATGCAGAGGCAATAGGAGCACGGTATGCTTGTTTATTGCGTTTAACCACACTTTGAGGCAAACGTCCTGCCATCATTTTCTTTAACAGGTATTTCTCATTTAATCCTTTCATTTTAAAATAAGGAGGGATTTTGCATGCATATTCAATTACACGGTAATCGAGGAATGGATAGCGGCCTTCTATGGAGTTGGCCATGCCCATCCTGTCCCCCTGAGATGATAGCAGGTAATTTGACATAAGAAGTTTAGCTTCTACCCACTGAGCTTTGGAGAGCGTATCATAGGAGTTAAAGGCTGTGGGAAGAATTGACTCCAACTCGTTAACAGGGTTGTAATCATTTAATTGTGATTGAATATCCTTTGAGAAATATTTCCAAAGCAGTGTTCCGTTGTTCCAACGCAGTAAAAAGGCGTAGAATGGATTTTGTGTATCGGCAAGCTTGTATCCGAAAATAAATTTCAACATCTGGGAATTCATATTGCTTATTTGCGGAATGTATGGGTAAAGCTTTTTAAGCAGCAGGGGGCGATATTTTGAGTTTGGATATTTTGCCCAAAAATAACGAATAGCAGCTTCTTTAAAAACATCGTAACCTGCCAGTATTTCATCAGCGCCTTCACCGGTCATAACAACTTTTATATTATTTTCCCTGACTTTTCCGGAAAGTAAAAACATCGGGGCCGGGGCGGTACGAAAAAGCGGAGCTTCGCAATGCCATACAACTTCCGGGAAAACATCGGCAACATCTTTTGAAGTACATTTAAAACTAACATGTTGTGTATTAAGGTAAGCAGAAACTTCTTCCTGATATTGGGTTTCGTCGTAGTCAGCATCGGCAAAACCTATTGAAAAGGTTTGCAGGTGCTGAGGTGAAACCTGTTTTATCATCGAGGTGGTTATACTCGAATCAAGTCCCCCGCTTAGGTATGCCGCAACAGGTACATCCGAGCGCAACCTTAATTTTACCGAATCGAGCAATAACGATCGAAAACCGTCAACCGCATCTTCAAATGAAGAGGTGTTATATTCTCCATCAGTAGCAAAAGAAAGTTCCCAGTATTTTTTTATTTCTGTTTTACCATTTATAAGTGTAAGGTAATTACCAGGTTCAAGTTCATGAATGTTTTCAAACAGGCTGTAGCCAGGCAAAGGAGTCCATAAGGTAAATTGTTGTGAAATGGCCTTTGCGTTAAGATGTGGCGAAACTGCAGGATGTTCCAGGATTGCCTTAATTTCCGAAGCAAAAATAAAATCTCCCCCGGCAAAAGTGTAAAATAATGGACGAATTCCGACCCTGTCCCTGGCTATAAACAACGACCTTTGTTTTGTATCCCAAACTGCAAATACAAATTGCCCGTTTAGCTTTGACAAACATCCTGCACCAAATTGTTCGTAAAGGTGAAGCAAAACCTCAGTATCGCTGGTGGTGCTAAAATGATGGCCAAGAGATATAAGTTCCTGTTTGAGTTCAATGTAGTTAAATATTTCCCCGTTAAAAACTATCCATTTATCTTCATTGTGGTTGCACATGGGTTGTTGGCCGGTAGCAAGGTCAATAATACTAAGCCTTACATTACCAATTGCAGCAACATCATCAATGAAGAATCCGCTTTCATCAGGGCCCCTGTGCCTTATTGAAGACAGCATCCTTGTGAGCAAATCAATGCTGATGTGTGAATTATTCCCAACCTTTACTAAACCTGCTACTCCGCACATTTTTTTGTTTATAAGACAATATTAATAAAGTGCTTAGTACATAGTGCTTAGTGCTTAGTGTATTCAAAAATACTTTATTAATTATGTTGTTTAATTCACTATGCACTATGCACTGAGCACTATGCACTATTAACTTAGTTTCCGTTCTATATATTTTGATATGGCATTAATAGACTCAAAGTTTTCCTCGATGAGGTCCTCATCTGCGGTTTTTACTTTGTATGTTTCTTCAAGATAGGCTATGAGTGAAACAAAACCCATTGAGTCGTAATAGCCTTCGCTGAAAATCATTGTACCATCGTTAAGCTTATTTTTGTCTCCAAAGGTTGTTGACAGCACATAACTTTTTATTTCATGTTTTATTTCTTCAAAAGATTTCATTCAAATAAATTTATAAATTTCACTTTTTATTTATGATACACCAAATATCGTAATTATGAAAATATAATTACTAATTAATTTGACAATATGTTATTACTCTTTGATAAAACACCTATTTTATAAACTAATCTTTTAATTAAGGATTAACTTTTAAAGTCTGTTATGGCCCCTTTTTAAGGGTAGAGGTTAAAAAATACCAAGGTAAATAAAATTGTACCCTGGATATTTACTTATTTATTAATTATATTTATAATTTTTTAATTAAAAATAACAAAACTCTTTTAAATTTAAACCAAATAATTCCCGGGGTTTTAAAAATAATAGTTTTTTGGCAACCGTCAACTATTGTTATATTTCCAATACCACATAAAGTATGAGTTTTGTCAGGATACAATGTCCCCCTGAAAGGTTCAATTATACGGATTTCTTTCTCTTCAAACCCGGTTGGCGATAATTTTATAATCTTTTGCAGCCTTATACGTCCTTCAATATCCTGTGAATAATCCTGGGCAGGGCGGTATAAATCACCGTTTTGGTAAAATGGCCTGCCGGCGCCCCTTGAAGAACGAATATCTACTTTAATTGGGTTATTTTCATGGGGTTTCCATGTGTCGTATAAGGAAGGGGCGTAAAATGCATATAATATAGATTGTGGCATATTGCTTTTATTAGTTGTAAACAACCACCATAACCCATTATAGAAGAACACGGTAGAATCAATACCCCTGAAATTTGGAATCAATGTTTTTACTTTTATGCAATTGGATGGGAAATCATTAAATTTATATAACGATACTTCGTTGGCTTCGTTTGTTTCAGGCACGCAATAAACTGATCCGTTATCCGAAAAAATATACGGGTACGATAAGTGATATGGCTTTTTGAGGATTAAATTTTCATTAACCAGACGGTTGCCCTCAAGCCTGGCAGTGTTTATATATCCAACTCCTTTATTATAATCGAGTTCTTCGTAAAATAGCTGAATTGTTTCATCTTTGGATACGCCAAAAGGGTCAGCTATAAATTTATTTTTTTTAGTGTTTTCGATCCAGTTAACCTTAAAAGTTTCATTTTTATCAAGAAAAGTTCCTACAGGTTTATTTACATATCCAATATTCCAATTATCAACAAAACAGCCACGAAACCATAGAAAATTAAAAAACCCTTTAACCTGTTTAAGTATTAAAGCTGTTATCATAAAATAACCCGGATTTTTACGACCGGCATAATTTATTTCAACTACTTGTGTGCTATGAATTTTATTTATAATATCGTAGATAGTTTGAATCAGCATATCTTCTGCCTGGAGCAACATCATATTAAGTGTTTTGCGATATGAGAAAATAACAGAACCTATACAAAATTCTCTCAGGAGTAAATAATCATTTTCATTTTTCATGGCAACAATAAGGCCATTAACAATCTTCTTTTCATTTAATATTTCATCAAAAGCCACAGGAAAATTAGTAATGGTATTATTGTCAGTAAACGAAAACTTCCAAATGCCTTGTTTACTAACAGATTCAGGATTTCCAACTAACGGGCATGAAGTAAAATCAATAATAAAATCAAAAGGGCCGGCATTGGCATCCATTTCTAATTGTGAAATATGTATTTGATTTGCAGGCAACAGAAAGTTTATTATTTTGGTTGGTGTCTTTTCAAATATTGAATATAAAGTTTTATAACTTATCTTTTTATTTCTTGTAAAAATTTTAAAATAAAAATCAAGAATATAGTTGTATTTTATTTCTTTTTTTTCACCGGCTATGTAACATACAGCCGGATAAGACTGAAATTGCCTGATTACCTTTAAAAGCGAATTAACATGCCATTTACGGACAGAGTGTTTATTTAAAATAACAGCATAAAATAACATAATTAACTTTTTAAGTTAAAAACAAATTTGATAAATACTTTTGTCAATAAAAAATAGGGGACTAAAAATTCCATCAACATATGTTATTAATTAATGATCAATTAATATTATAAGATTAAGATTTTACAAAAACATAGTTATTGTACATTTGTGAGACATTTTTATTAAATTGCTTTTAAAAATTGAGAAGACAGAAACTGATGTCAGGGAAATTGAAAATATTAATGATTGCTGATACCCCCCGTAACCTGGCCAATATTCAGGGTGGGCTTGAGGCTGCAACCATAAATCTTATAAGCGGGTTAAAAGATTTGCCCGTCGATATTCACGTTATTAGTATACGGCCTAATATTGATAAACCTGAAGATATTGTTATCCGTGAAGGATGCACTATTCATTACAGGCCTTATACTTTCAGGATACTAAAAATAGTTGAATTTCTTTGGTTTGGCAGAAGAAAAATTTCTCAATTTGTAAAAAACCTGCAGCCTGATTTGATCCATTTACAGGGAACAGGGCCCATATTGCTTATGCTGCAGGGCCTGGACAAGCGAAAAGTTATAATTACCCAGCATGGTATAATGGGGGAAGAAAGTAAATATAAGACAAGTTACATCATAAGGCTTAAATTTAGGATCAAATGGCTGTATGATAAGTTTTTGCTACGACGGTACGATCAGTATATTTCTATTTCCTACTATAACCGCTGTATCCTGGAATCTTTTCAGAAAAAAAATTCGAAAATCTTTTCAGAAATTATTTATAACCCTGTAAATGAAGAGTTTTTTAATACTAAACCTCCTTCTTCGCTTACAAAAATTGTATTTGTGGGCCTGGTAAATAAATTGAAAGGAGTACATATTTTACTGGATGCCATGATAAAACTCCGTGCCAAAGGAATTAATTATTCATTGGATATTGTAGGTGGAACAAAAGAACCTGGTTACTACAGGAATATAAAACAATTTATTGATGAAAACGGTTTGGAAAATCAGGTTATAATGCATGGATGGGTTAGTCAGATTAAAGTAAAGCAACTTATAGAAGATTGTGCCGTATTTTTATTACCTTCATTGCAGGAATGTCTTCCGATTAGTATTGCCGAAGCCATGGCTGCGGAAAGGGTAGTAGTAGCAACCAATACAGGAGGGATACCGGAAATGGTAACAGATAAAGTTTCAGGTTTCCTTTTTACTAAAAACGATAGTGATGAGCTTGTGGAAATACTGGCAGATTTATACAACCATAATGATAAAATTTACAATGTTGCTTCCAATGCAAAGCTTCAGGCGTTAAAAATGTTCCGGCCGGCGGCAGTGGGGAAGCAAACTTATGATTTTTATAAATCGGTGTTGAAAAGACATATGGAAGATGAATGATAAAAGAAGACAGAAGACAGAGGACAGAGGACAGAGGACAGAAGACAGAGGACAGAAGTGATGAGGTGATGGAAATATTATAAACCTTATAAACCTTATAAACCTTATAAACCTCATAAACATCTAAACGTATAAACATATAAACCTCATAAACTAATAAAGCAATATACTCAAGCACATACAATAATACATGAGAAATATTATACCATTGAATTTTTTCAGGATATTAAGTCCTTATTACAGGTTACGAAAACCTTCATTTTTTTTATTTGGGCACGGTGTTATTGATAAAAAAAAGTCAAATGCCCTGATCCAGGATTTGCATATTGAAATGGTCCATTTTAAACAGATGATTGAGTTATGGGAAAAAATGGGGTTCGTATTCCTGTCAATGGAAGAGGCAATGGAAGTTGTACTGAATGGTAAAAAGATACAACATCCGTGGATTCACCTGACTTTTGATGACGGGTATAAAAATAATTACACAGTGCTATATCCATATTTGTCGTCCAAAAATATTCCATTTACCATATTTTTGTCAACACGAAATATAATTGAACATAAACGATTTGATAATTATAACATTTATTGCGCCTTAACGCATTGTCAGGATAAAGTTAAACGACAGGAATTACTTCAGCCATATGCAAAATTACTTCGGAGCAATAAGGATATTAATGCAGAAATTATTTCGATGGTAAAACTTTTCAAATACTTTAAAGTTGACGAAAAGGAAGCTTTTCTTTTAAAAGTTGAATCCCTTCTTTCAAATGATGAATGGTTGTGTTATAATTCGTTATACGATACTGAGGAAGTATTATCAATAGAAGAAATTAAAATAATGGCTAAGGATCCTTTGGTATATTTCGGGTCACACGGATATAACCATTATATTCTTTCAACACTGAATAATGAACAAATAAATTTTGAACAACTCGAATCTCAAAAATTCATACAGCAAATTACCGGTAAAATACCTGTAGTTTATTGCTATCCAAATGGGAGAGTTAAAGTAGATTATCCTTCCAATATAATTGAGTTGAGCATGAAAAATAATTTTAAAATAGGGTTTACTACAGAAAAGAAAAGGTTCACTGAAGGAATCAACCCGTTTTTGTTGCCTCGTCAGGCTTTATCCTTTAATTACCTGCCAAAATTATTTCTTAATATTTTGTAATAAACCTTTGAATATCTTATCATAGGCTTTTGATATTGTAACCCAGTTGTAATGGTTATTTAATTTTTCATAGGCTAAAGCAGATTTTTCAATCATTTCTTTCGGATTATTGAGGGCATGGGAGATTTTTTGTGTAAGGTCATCAATATCGTTTGAACGAAAGAATGTAACTTCGTTTGAGCTGAACATAGCTTTATTTTCAACTAAGTCGCTGCACAATATTGGAGTTTGCGCGAAAGCAACCTCAAGTAACATAATGCTCATTGCTTCATATAGAGTAGGATAAATGAAAAGGGTTGAATGGTGGACATAGTTTAGTAATATGGATTTATCCTTTATTATCTCAAGAAAATCCACGTCAAGTGCTTTTTTATAAGAAAGCAGCTCTTTTTCATATTTAGGTACCTGGTGTATGTCTCCTATAACCAGCACCTTTCCTTTATAGTTGAGTTGATTAAGAGCTTCGAGCATCAGATGGCACCCTTTGGAAGGAATAACCCTGCCTGCGGCAAATAACAAGTAATCCTTGTATGGAATGGGATCACTGTTTATAGTGAGATTCATACTTATGCCATTTGGTATAAAATGAATTTTACGGTGGGTCTGGCTGGTATAGAAATCGGAGAGGGGGCGGGCTACTGCAGTAACCTCACTGGCCATATAAAGCATGATCCGTTCATTTACGGCAAAAAACCACTTTACCGGCTTGGGAAACTTATCATGAAATTGTGGCCTGGCATGGGAAGTGGAAACCACTTTATATTTTAATCGCAAAAAAGGCAGGATAAATGCACCGTCGACATGATGAAGATGGATAAGATCGTAATTTGCAGCAAAAAGACAATGTAACATCGATTTAATATAGTATACAAAAACATTGAAAGTCTTAAAGGGAAAAATTGAAAAAACAATCTGCCTGTACCCGTTTTCTTTTCCCCTGTGTGAAGTATGAGAAGCAACGGCATAGACGGTGAAATCGTAATTATCCTTTAACTGCCTGATAATATTTTCGCCCACGGTAGCAGCCCCACCAAAGGCTGGCAACCCTTTTAACCCTATTACTGCAATTCTGGGTTTATTCATGTATTTTCAATTTTGGCGTTTCCTGTAAATATATCAAATATCGTAATTATCAAAATACAAAATACTTTTAATTTGACAATTTATATTTAGTCGTTGATAAAACCCATTATTTTAAACGTTTTCTTTCAAAATTGAGAAATAATTGTTTAATTGTATATATTTTTATTTTTTTTAAAATGGGACAATCAGTAAAAGCAATATTTCTTCATCATAGCACCGGCAATAACATTTTAAAGGGGGATGCCAATAAATACCTGTACAAATTAACAAAACACGGACAGGTAACTCAAAGCTTATCAAAATATAACCATAACAACAAATTAAAAATCGAATTTTCATCACAGTTCTTTCCAAAAGGCAATATTTATGGCTGGAAAAACTATCCGTTTGATTATTACAATATATGGGTTAAAAATGCAGGCAATATGCCTTATATGGGCGAACCAACACTTGAAATTTTAACGGCGGAATTTCAGGTTATCATTTTTAAACATTGCTTTCCGGGAAGCAACATCCTTGCTGACACGGGAGTATCCGGTGCCGATAGTGAGGTAAAAAGCTTAGAAGTTTACAAGGAACAATACAACAAGCTAAAAGAAAAAATGCATCAGTTTCCAAATACAAAATTTATTATCTGGACGCTGGCGGCATTAACTGAAAAATCAACAGTACCCGAAAATGCTTTAAGGGCTAAGGAATTTACCGAATGGGTAAAAAATCAATGGAAAGAAAAAGGGGATAACGTATATTTGTTTGATTTTTATTCATTGGAAACGGAAGGCGGGCTTTATTTAAAAAACGAATTTGCAACATCAGGAACCGATTCGCATCCGAATAAAAAGTTTTCCAGGAGGGTAGCATCGGAATTTTGTAAATGTATAATAAATGTTGTCAGGGATTAGGGGCTAGGAACGTGAAAATGAAAACAGAAGACAGAGGTCAGAAAACAGAAGACAGAAGACAGGAAACAGAACACAGTTAAAAGATTTTATAATCTCAAATCACGTCCCACGTCCCAAGTCTTGGCTCCTGGCTCTTGGCTCTTTGTTCTATAATAAATTAAAGGGATGTTCAGACAATTGCTAGAATTATTAGAGTACAGAATTATCTTCGGAGTTGCCGGAAACAACTACCGGATTAAGAAATTACGAAAACTTGGCGTAAAAATCGGGAATAATTGCATAATACTAAATACTTCTTATAATACTGAACCATATTTAATTGAAATTGGAGATCATGTGGTTATCGCCAGTGGCGTAAGGTTTGTAACGCATGATGGGAGTGTATGGATATACAGGGATCAATACCCTGCTATTGATTCGTTCGGACAAATAAAAGTTGGAAATAATTGTTTTATTGGTATCGATTCAATTATTCTGCCTAATACAGAAATTGGCAATAACTGCATAATTGGGGCAGGCACGGTTATCAGGGGAAAAATTCCTGACGATTCGGTAGTGATGGGCAATCCGGCTAAAGTAATTATGAAAAGCTCATTGCTTGGGAAGATGTTATTGGCTAATAAAAACACACTTCATATCAAAAACCTTTCTGCTAAAGAAAAAAAGGCTTTTCTGATTAAACATTTTAATCTAAATGATATATCAAACAAATGATAAGAAAAAGATCCTGCTTATAAGGCACCGTGATTATTCATATACCGATATTGCAATTTATAAGCAGCTGGTAAAATGGTTCCCACAGTGTGATGTATCAACCTTTAACGTTTATGAAATTCATAAGAAAATAACTATAATTCAGTTATTTATTAATCTTTTTTACTTTATTTGGGAGTACGGTATTGATTTTATTTCAGGAGCTAAAGAAATTAGCAACATTTCTACTTTTTTTAAGAGTACTTCTTATTTTGCTTCTATTTACAGGAAACATACTACTGCTGCAATTAAATCGGATAGCTATTTCTTCATTTTTCAGCTTCAATCATTATTCAACGGGGCTGTTGAGGGTGTGCCACATTTCGTATATTCCGACCATATTACTATGGCTAATTATTTTTATCCGGATATAAACCCGCGGCAATATGTCCGTTCATCGTCCTTTATTAAAACCGAAAAAAAATTATATCTGAGTGCTCTTCGTTGTTTTACTATGAGTTCGAATATTGCAAAAATGTTAGTTAAAGAATATTGTGTGCCTGAATCGAAGGTTAAATGTGTTTATTCAGGAAGCAATGTCGAATTGGATAATAAAACAAATCAAAATACTTATGATAATAAAACTATATTATTTGTAGGTTTGGAATGGGATCGTAAAGGTGGCCCGATATTGGTTAAAACATTTGAAAAAGTATTAATTGAGGTGCCAGATGCACAACTTATTATTATTGGATGTAACCCAAAAATTCACGAAGAGTCAAATATATCCGTTCTTGGTAAGCTTAAATTAGATGAACTCCCTCAATATTTTAATCATGCATCGGTTTTTTGCATGCCTACACTGCGTGAGCCTTTCGGGTTGGTGTTTGTGGAAGCAATGACTTACGGGCTTCCGATTGTGGCAAATAATATAGGGGCATTGCCTGATATGGTAACAAACGGGGTTAACGGGTATTTGATAAACAATAATATCGATGAATACGCAAAAGTACTGATAGAATTATTGAATAATCCCCAAAAATGTAAAAATATGGGCGAAAATGGGGCTAAAATTGCTAATGAACTGTACACCTGGGATGAAGTAGGTAAGAAATTATATAAATACATAACCGAAGCATTAGTATAGTTGTAAGTTGTTGGTTGTTAGTTGTAGGTTACCGGTTGTTGGTGGAAAGTTTATCAAATAACTTAATTATTTGGGGGCCAATGGCACGATAATCAAAAAAGGAAGATGCTACAAGTTTCCCGTTCAAACCAATTTCAGTGGCTTTAGCCTGGTTATTGATTACAAATTCCATCATTTTCCTAAACTTTTCCAAAGAATAATCATCTGCAAGCAGGGCATTTCCCATGTCAGTAAAATATATGGCAATTTCACCATATTTCATCGAAATAACAGGCCTTCCTGATGCGGAATATTCTCCGATTTTATGTGGGAACCTTGAAATATCCTGAACCGTTGATCTTAAAGGTATTAAAAGAGCCAGTGCGCTTTTATAATATCCGATTAAATCATTATAATTAAGGTCGGAGAATACTTTGATTAATTTATTTTTTTGAGATTTATTTATCAATAAATTTAGCTTCTCCTTGTTTTTATCATTGCCGCTTACAATAAGATACAGCTCTGTAATTCCGGTTGCAGCCTTCTCAAACGATTTTAAAATAAACTCAATTATATCGATATAATGCAAAGTACCGCAATATAAAAAATAATCTGTTTGTTTTGGCCTGGCGGCTATCTTTTCAATTCCCCCAATATCACAGATGATAGGAACTTTTATAAGTGGCAGGGCAGGGTTTAATTTTTGAACAGTGTTAAGTAAATATGAGCTAATGCAAAAAGCGCCATTAGTATAAAAAGGGGATTTGGTTTCGAATTTTTTAAAAAATATTTTTTTTTCTTCAAAGGATGAAGCCAGTTCAGTGTAATCAATAATAATTTTATAATGGAGAATTTTTGATAACAATGAATAATACTTTAATAGCCTTATATCGCGGGAATAAAATATTAAATAATTTATCCGGTGATGTAAACGTAAATACACGAGAAAAAACAACTCACCAATTACTCCGATTATTTTTAGTATGTTACGTTTAATAAAGGATTTTGGCCTGTAAGCTGAACCTGAAGTAAAAATATATTCCATCCCATCCTTTATACCATGAAAAGGTAATTTTATATAATCCCTGTTATTTGTCCCTTTTCTTGAAAGTATAATTACGCGGTTATCCAATTCAACAAGCGACCTGGAGATTAACCGTTGTCTTTCACCCGGGGCATATCCTTCAGGAAAACCATTAAAACCAACATATACAATAAGGTACTTTTTCCCACTCATCAGAAATTTTAATGATTAATGATCCAAAAACTCGATTTAAAAGGCAATAAATTATTTTCCATAAAAATTTGGATTTTTCTAACAGGCATTTTTTAGGGCATCTCTAAAAACTCTCAAATTCGAGGCGGGCGAGAATTTTAAACCGGAGTTTACTAACAGTAAATGAGGATTTAAAATTTGAAGCCCAACAAAGAAGTTGAGGTTTTTAGAGATGCCCTTTATATTGTTTTAGCCATTCTTCCAATACTAGCAACGACCATATCCTTTGACCGAAATTTCGCATTCCGTATTGTTCATATTTGATTATCTTCTGAACATATTCATAATTAACATAATCGTATATATGGGCATTCCTGTTTATTATCGTATCGCATAAATATTCATTAAGCTCTTTTTTGAACCAGACTGAAAGTGGTATATCAAAACCTTGTTTTCCCCTGTTGAATATTTCAGCAGGAAGGTATTTTTTCATAGCTTCTTTAAGTATGTATTTTTTCTTATTATCCTGGAATTTATACTTAAATGGTATATTCAAAATATGTTGCACGAAAATATGATCCAATAATGGCACTCTTACTTCGAGGGAATTTAGCATTGAAACCCTGTCCACTTTAGTAAGGATATCGTCAACCATATATGTGCGCATATCGATTTCCTGCATCCGGGATACAAAATTGTTGGCCTGGCTCTTTGAAGCTATACTTATCTTATAGCTTTCCGGATAGCTGCCTTCAATTTTATCGGTAAAATTATCATTATACAGGTGTTTCCTTTCTGTCTTCATCCATATGGACGATGAATAAGCCCCTAAATGACTTTTATTTTGAGAAAGGAAATAAGAATAGCCCTTTCCATGAAAATATGTTGGCATTAATGAATTTATAGTACCCCAAAAATATTTATTCAGGTGCGTAGATGGGAAGTTCAATTTGTTAATTAAATTCATTTTAGGATATGAACCATACCCTATAAATAACTCATCGCCGCCATCACCTGAAAGTACAACCTTAACATGTTCGCGGGCAAATTTTGAAACAAAATATGTAGGAACTATTGAATTATCGGCAAAGGGTTCATCCACGCTTCCTATCAATAAAGGAAGAATTTCGACCGATTCGGGTTCTACTATATATTCGTGATGCTCCGTATGGTATTTTTGTGCGATAATACGTGCATATTTCAACTCGTTATATTTTTCTTCCCTGAACCCAATAGTAAAAGTTTTTACAGGAGAAGAGGAATATTTTGACATAAGGGCAACTATAGAACTGGAATCAATACCCCCGCTCAGGAATGCCCCTACCGGTACATCCGAAACCATGTGGCTGTTAACCGCATTTGATAATTGTTCATCAACATAATCCAATAACTCGTTCCCTTTTAACTTTTTATCAAGATGATATTCCATCTCCCAGTATTTTGAGATTAAAACTTTTCGACTTGACAGATCAACTACAATTTGTTCAGATGGCCTTAGTTTATGTATATTTTTGTAAATCGATAAGTTATTGGAAATGTAACCAAATGTAAAATAATAGTTTAAACCTTCATAATCGATACTCTTATCAATATCAGAAATAGTTAGAAGTGGTTTTATTTCTGAGCCAAAAATAAATTTATCTTCAGAATGATAATAATAAAATGGTTTAATACCAAACCTGTCCCTTGCTCCAAAAAGGATATTCTTGTTCCTGTCGAACAACATAAAACTGAACATCCCCCTTAATTTTTGCACACATTCGGTGCCAAATTGTTCATATAGGTGTACAATAGTTTCGGTATCAGAATTTGTCCTGAAAACATGGCCCCTTTTAAGTAAATACTCACGTAATTCCTTGTAATTGTATATTTCACCGTTAAATACTATCCATATAGACTCATCCTCATTAGCCAGTGGCTGATGTCCTGCTTTTAAGTCGATAATAGACAACCTCCTGAACCCTAAACCTACATTTTTATGAATATAATAACCATCATCATCAGGCCCCCTGTGTCGGATGGTATCGGCCATCGTCTTAAGGTCTTCAGTTTTAATTGATTGTTGTTCATCAAAATTTATTAATCCAACAATTCCGCACATTTCCCTGTTGTTATTATTAAATCTAAGGTAGCAATTATTTTATCATGGCAATTATTTTTGGTCCATAAGTGAGATAGTTAAAATATTCAAGCCCGGTATCAAATCCCTGTTTCCCAATCATTTTGGCTTGTTCAGGATTGTCTATTACAAATTGCATCTTTTCCGAATACTCTCCTTCATTGTAGGAATCAGCAATTAAAGCATTTTTCAGGTCAGTGAAATATTTTGGGATTTCACCACATTTAGTAGTGATAACAGGATTTCCTGAAGCAGTGTATTCCGCCAGCTTATGAGGGAACCTTGCCGTATCCTGTATTGTTGGCCTTAGAGGAATAAGCAGGCCTGTTGAATTTATATAATAATTTACCAGTTCATTATAGTCTAATTTTGAAAATGTTTTTATAAGCAGCTTTTTTGGGGATTGTTCTATTGCTTCAAAAATTTTTTGCTTTGATTTTGAATTTCCATTAATAATAAGGTACAGGTAGTATTCATTGTTATTTATCCGGCTAAATGATTGAATAACAAATACAATTACTTCCCAATAATGAACTACCCCACAAAATAAAAAATAGGGATGGACAGGAGAAATTTTTGCAACCTTGAATTTATCAAAATCGCAAATTGCCGGAATTTTTAATATGGGTTTATCCGGACTTATCTGTTTAATATAGTTGATTAAATAATCGCTTATTGGAATAACAAAATCCGACAGCCTTACTGCGAAACGATCAAAGAAATAATTATTAATCGTGAATTTAAGCCGCATTTTAATTGCTGAACTAAACTCGACATAATTTAAAATAGTTTTAAAACCAAAAATCAGGGATATTAATCTATAATAAAGAATAAGCGAAAAGGACATAGTTGAAATAATGGCTGCATCGATTTTATTTTTCCCTGATTCAGAATAAATATATTTCAATTCATTGATTATACCAATAAATTTGGAGTAATTCCTGTTAAAAAAATGGGGAGGTCTTGAAGCTGATCCGGAAGTGTAAATATATTTGATACCTTCATAAGTACCATGTGCAGGAATAACAGTATCGTAATGAATGCCTTTACGGTTAATGATAGTTACCATTGCACCGGCATTAACAAGGCTTTTTGATATTAGTTTCTGGCGTTCAATTTCAGCCAACCCGACCGGGAAACCCGAACAACCAAGGTAGATGATGTTTAATTTTTTTTCTGTCATGCGTATTTTAGTCGTAAGTAAAAAAGTGATGAGGTGATGAGGTGATGAGGTGATGAAGTGATGAGGTTTTCATGTCCTTTCACGTCCTTTCACGTCCCATGTCCTACGTCTCAAGTCCCACGTCTCATGTCCCACGTCTCACGTCTCTTCATGTCTTCTTCATTATTCTGCTGTACATTTTGACATTCATCCCAATCATGTTATCAAAACTAAAATTTTGTTTAATTTGTTCAAACCCTTTTTTCCCCATTTTTTCACGAAGTCCGGGGTTATTTAGCAATTTTTCGGTTTTTTCTATCAAATCGTCAACTGAGTATGGTTTAACAAAATATCCGGTTACACAGTCAATAACAATTTCGTGCGATCCTCCCGAATCTGTTGCTATTACAGGTTTAGCCTGGGCCATACTTTCAACAATTGCATTGGATAATCCTTCCTGTATAAGATTTGTGTTTACCAATAATACGCTAACATCCATTATAGATATAATACTTTCAACTTCTTTTTGAAATCCAAGGAATTTTATCCGTGAATTTAACAGATTAACAGGTATAAGTTTTTTACTATCTTCTTCGGTTGGTCCGTCACCAATACATATAAATGTCACGTCATCACGATTTTCACAGATAATCTTTGCGGCTTCGAGGTATGTGGCATAATCTCTCCGTACCTGAAAACCGGCAATCATGCCAACAACCAGCTGAGTATCTATTGCAAACATATTTTTAACCCCGGAGTGGTTGCTAATATTTGCAGAACGTTTAAAATCATAGCCATTATGAATTACAAAAGCGTTTTTTCGGCCGGCAGCTCCATAAGCTTTTAAGCCCGCTTGGGAATTTGACAAAATAATGCGGGAGAACAGATAAGTTAATTGTGCTCTCAACCAGTCCTGGCTGTACTTTTTACAAGTAGAATCAGCAATCATGGCATTCAAAAGTTTTGCGCCTTTAAAAATAACCAAAGGCAACGAATATATTGATGCTTGTGAACTCCAGCTGTGTATTATATCCGGTTTAAAATTGTTGTATATTTTAAAAAGCTTAAAAAAAATACGGGGGTCTTTTTTTATTTTTCTTTCCAGGACGTGTACTTTTTTAGCGTACTGGTAAATTATTGGGTAATCGATAACATTTCGCAGGATAACTACTTCAATTTCGTAACCAAAATAAACCAGTCCCTTAATTGTTTCTAAAAATCTTCTTTCACGTCCTCCTAATATAAGGCTGTCATTAATCATAAGGATTTTCACTTTGCCGTATTTAAAGGTCTATATTTTTAATTACTTTGCATGGGTTACCCCCGGCAATAACATTTTCAGGTATATCCTTTATAACAACACTATTTGCTGCTATGACAGTATTTTTGCCTATATGTACTCCTTTTAGGACTACAGAATTTATGCCAAGCCAAACATTATCTTCAATAATAACAGGTTTTGTCAGGCTGCCGGCAGTACGGCGAAGCTCAGGGTGAATATAATGCCAATCAGTATCAGTAATAAGAGTATTTGCACCAACCAGGACATATTTACCAAGAATAATTTTCTCTGCAGCTCCTATAATGGCTCCGCTAATTCCACATCCACTTCCTATTTCGATAACCGCATTATGATCAAGGGTAGAGATCATACAAGGATGATTAAGGCCGATAAGATTGGAATTGAATGAAGATCTGAACTTTACATTGTCTCCCAAAATTATATGGCTTAACGGGCATCTGTTGAAATATGTTTTCCCATATGAAATTACCCCCTTACCGTGAGGTATATTTTTTAAAGTAAGCATAATACGGAGCAGGTGAGTACTAACCCAAGCGGTTATAATTATATACCTTTTCCTGGTATGATGAAAAAAATATCCTGAAGGATCCCTGGAAAATTTAGTAAGATTCATACGCTAATCCTTATTAATAATGTTATTCCATTGATTGCTCAACCCGGACAGGCCCATTATAAGTTTAAGTACCCGCCAGGATGTATTGGTTATAGTATAATCCTGTGCAATTTGTCCTGTCGGTTCTACAGAATGGGATTCAATAGCAAGCCTTACTGAGTCTGTAACAGTTCTTGTATCGAAGCCGGTCAGAATAATTGTACCGGCATCCATAGCTTCAGGGCGTTCCATTGATTGCCTCAATGAAATTGCAGCAAATCCTAATATTGCAGATTCTTCGCTTATAGTCCCGGAGTCAGAAACAGTACACAGGGCATTCATCTGTAATTTTATATAATCAACGAACCCGAAAGGTTTGAGAAACTGAATGTGAGGGTCGACCGGGATATCTTTAAGCTGTGTTAAACGCTTACGGGTTCTGGGGTGGGTGGATACAATTACCGGTATTTGGTAATCCCTGGCAAGGGAGTTAAGCAGATTGACTATTTTGATAAGATTTCCGGTATTATCGACATTTTCTTCACGATGAACACTTACAACAAAATATTGGGAAGTAGTAAGGTTAAGCTGTTTGAGAATTTCCGAATGTTCAATCTTGACTGAGTAATGTTCCAATACCTCTTTCATAGGAGACCCTGTAAGGTAAATAAAACGGTGTGGCAGGCCTTCCTGAAATAAGATGTCGGCGAGCATGTTCGGTATATACAAGGTTAAAATCGGCCAGATGATCTATCACCCGCCTGTTTATCTCTTCCGGTACATTAAAATCGTAACTCCTGTTTCCTGCTTCCATGTGAAAAATGGGAATACGCAACCTTTTAGCCATATATGCTGAAAGGCATGAGTTTGTATCACCAAGAACCAGTAAGGCATTCGGTTTTTCACTTAAAAGTATTTCTTCAGTTTTACGCATAATATCACCAACTGCAGCTCCAAGGGATGAAGTATCAATATTCAGAAAGTGGTCAGGTTTGCGCAAATCAAGATCATTCCAAAATACTTCGTTTAATTCATAATCGTAATTCTGGCCTGTGTGAACTATCACCTGATTCAGGAACTGATCCAGCAAAGCCATAACTCTGGATAACCTTATAATCTCGGGCCGGGTACCAACTATGGTCAGTACTTTTATTGCTGATTTCATTAATATATGTTTATTTGTTTATATGTTTATAAGGTTTATAAGGTTTATAAGGTTTATAAGGTTTATAGAAGATATTATCAACATAATCACCTCATCACTTTCAATCTGCAACTATTTAATAACCACCTCTTCATAATAAGTATCAGGATCGGCCTTATCATATGGTTCGTTTATCCAAAAAATTGTATAAAGGTCATCATTTCCAACGTTGATAAGGTTATGGGTATACCAGGCAGGCATGTCTACAAAAGATGGTTCCTTGCCAGAAAGCCTGAAAGTACTAACTATATCGGTTCCGTACCTGCGAAGCTGTATCAGGGCTTCTCCATGGACAACTGCAAATCTTTCTATTTTTCGTGTGTGAAAATGATTACCTCTTGTAACATTTGGTTTTGTAGTTGAAAATGATGCCTGACCACCTTGCTTATGCCTCATTATTTCAACAAAAATCCCCCTGTCGTCCTCATTTTTGTCATATTTAACAGGGTAATAGCTGTCAATATCGATATAACTCCTGAAAGTGTTAAAAAGGTTACGGTCAAAGTCTTCTGTAATTGAAGGTATTATATGCTGATTAAAATATGTTGTTTTATAGAACTGTAGTTTTTCGAGTATACCTGAAACGTTAATGACAGATGTATGTGGAACAATGAAGGTTTCAATCCTTTTATCATTAAAGGTTTTTATTTTCTGATAAAATAGTTGAACAAGCTCCTGAATATAAATAAGTTTTAGTTCACCATCAACCTGAATAGCCGGTGTTTCATTATGTGTAAGCTGGTAACTGAAAGTTGCAATAACAGAATTATAAAAAGGATTGCCAAAAGGGCCAAAAACATTAGGAATTATAAATCCATAACATGATCCGTTGTTTTTTAGAGCCCAGTTTTCAAGTAATTGACGTCCTTCCTTTTTTGATTCTCCATACGGGTTATCGCGTTCTTCCTGGGTAGAGGAGGAAAAAATTACCATAGCGGAGGATTTGTTCTCTTCTAAAGATTCTATAAGTTGTTTAACCAATCTGATATTGGTATCGTATATCACTTTAGGGACACCATGCCGGTTCATTGCTGCCAGATGAACAATAACATCGCATTGTCCTGTGAAATTATCCAGGGTTTGCTTATCATTAAAATATTCATCCTTAAAATGAATAAGGTTAATTTCATCGTTTTTAAGAGACAGGAAGTTAAACAAATGAGTACCCATGAACCCGCTTTGCCCGGTTATGCCAACATTAATTTTCCGTTCCATAAATATTTTATTTTAGTGCATGGTGCATAGTGCTTAGTTGGTATTTCAATATACAACTTTACAACCTCTACAACTTTATAACTATTTAATATTCAGGTCTTCTTTTATTTCAGTAAGCTTAAGAAGCAATTCCTTTGTTTCGGCTACGTTCATTCTGTATGTATTGTGGGATGTATAATCTTCAGCTATATCGACCTGTGTTTGCCCCTTTGAAAAAAACATACTGTAATTAAGATCACGGGAATCCAAAGGGATACAAAAATATGCTCCCTGATCGGATGCTTTAACCATTTCTTCACGATTTACAAGGGTTTCAAAAAGTTTTTCACCGTGGCGGGTACCTATAATAATAATTTTACTAGTTGATTTATAGAGTTCTATCATAGCTTGTGCTAATACTTCAATAGTGCAGGCAGGTGCTTTTTGAACAAATAAATCACCTTGTTTTCCGTTTTTAAAGGCATAAAGTACCAATTCCACGGCGTCATCAAGGGTCATCATGAAACGGGTCATGTTAGGGTCAGTTATTGTAATTGGTTCCCCCGCTTTAATCTGTTTTGCAAAAAGAGGGATAACGGAACCTCTTGATCCCATTACGTTTCCGTACCTTGTAGCACATAGGATTGTATTTAATTCATTCAGGTTTCTTGATTTGGCGCTCAGCACTTTTTCGGCCATTGCCTTTGACATTCCCATGGCATTGATTGGATAAACTGCTTTATCGGTACTGAGGAGAATAACGTTTTTCACGTTATGGCGGATAGCTGAATCGATAACGTTTTCTGTACCATTAACATTTGTATGAACTGCTTCCATTGGGAAAAATTCACAAGATGGCACCTGTTTAAGAGCCGCGGCATGAAAAATGTAGTCAACCCCTTCCATGGCATAGTCAACGCTTTGTTTGTTACGGACGTCCCCGATATAATATTTGATCTTGCTGTTTTTATAAAGCAGGCGCATATCATCTTGTTTTTTCTCATCTCTGCTGAAAATGCGTATTTCATTAATATCAGAATCGATGAATCTTTTCAGCACCGCGTTTCCAAAGGACCCCGTTCCTCCGGTGATTAATAATGTTTTGTTTTTAAACATATCAGTTATAATTTAATATTTTAAAATGAAGATAATGTATTCCTGAAATTTTGCACTACAGTAACGGCATTTTCATTTTTGAGTGAAGTTTCCCTTGCTTTTTGGCCCAATGCCTGACGAAGTGTTAAATCATTACTAAGTTTCATTATAGCTTCCTTTAATACATTGCTGGTGTTATCGGAGACTACAAAACCCCAATTTTCTTCAGTAGCATACCTGGCCAGAGCAGTTCGCCTGTCGGCATAGATCAACACCGGTGTACCGGAAATCATATATTCCGATGCTTTTGTAGGCATCGAAAACTGGGCAAACTTTATCCCGGCACGGTCAAAGTCCAGGGGCAACACTGCCAAATCGTATTGTGGCAAAAGGGTAGGCATAGTAATGTGGGGAACAGGGCTTTTAATTGTGATTCCCCGGAGCTTCTTTATTTTTTTAGCTTTAGCTTTATTCCCATCAGTAGAATAAATGTCCAGTTCAATATTTTTGCCTTCAGATCTCAAGCTATTTATAACTTTTGAAATTTCAACAATAGCTTTCCCATTTGCCGTACCGATCCTGCCTGTATAAATAATTTTAAACGGGCCTGAAACATTCCAGTCTTGTTTGGAATATGGAAGCCACTTTTCAACCTCAATTGGATTATGATATGCTTTGAATGGTTTATTGTATCGTTTTTCATATTCCATGCTCATAGCATCGCAAATACTTAAAAAAATATTAGTCCTGACAAGTAATTTCCGAAATTCATGGTCAAGCTTGTACTTCCAAAAGTAGTACAATATGCCTGGTTTATTCAGAGATACCGGCCAATCATCCATTATATGAATGGCTAAAGGGATATTTGTTTTTTGTTTTATCTCAAGATTAAATTTAATTAATTCGTAAGTTGCCAGTTGAGTGTAGATAATATCAGGATTAAATTCATGTACCCATTTCAAAAAGGCAGGAGTGGCCCTTAGCCTGTCCTGCAAAAATGCAAGACCCGTAAACTGCATCAGGTGAAGCATTAATAATTTTAAATTCTTGTTGTACTTAGATGGTTTGTCTTTATATGTAATAACGGCCTCTTTGCGGATATGATTTTCCGAGAAAACAAATGGTCCGGAAGAATATTTGGGCTGAATATAATATAAAGGCCACATGCGTTTGTTTTCATCATAACCCAGGCGATAATATAAATGACAGCTGTCCAGTCCGCTGTCAGCAATTTGTGGAGTAGCCATGGCTATCCTGTCTTTGGGCCAACCTTTAAATAAATTTGTGAGGGTAATCCCTCCGCCTCCCACATTGCTGAAGGAGTCGCCAATGATCAGAACTTTAGGTAGTACAGAGGGTTCCATGTCAATTATTGTTTAATATTAGAATATATTAATAAGTCGTAAGTCGTAAGTCGTAAGTCGTAAGTCGTAAGTCGTAAGTCGTAAGTCGTAAGTCGTAAGTCGTAAGTCGTAAGTCGTAAGTCGTAAGTCGTAAGTCGTAAGTCGTAAGTCGTAAGTCGTAAGTCGTAAGTCGTAAGTCGTAAGTCGTAAGTCGTAAGTCGTAAGTAAAAAAGGGATTAAGTTAATATGAAAATTTGAAAATATGAAAATGGAATCATGAACCAAGACATGAAGACGCGTCCCACGTCCTTTTTTTATCATTTTCAGCAATAATATTTATGTACGTATTCAATAGATCCTTTACAATATTATCAGGATTGTGGCGGATTAATGCTCTTTTTCTGGCATTTATTCCAAGTTCCTTAGCATATTTCGGGTTTTCATGTAAATCAAGAATAGCTCCGGTAAGGTCAAAGGGGTCTCCTGTATTAACCAGCAAACCTTCTTTATTATGAACCATTATAGATGAACAGCCTCCTGATGATGCTACTATAGTGGGTATTCCAAGGAGCATTGCTTCACAAACGCTATTTGGGCTATTTTCAATGTAAGATGGATGAACATACATATCAGAATCAAGAAGTAATTCAATAATAGCCGGAGCGCGTAATCCTCCATGAAAAATAACTTTTTTTGAAAATTGTCGCTTGTATTTTTTCTTTACTAATTTAACTATTCCATCATCGGGAGAAGTACCTATGATATTCCACTGAAAATTAATTCCGTTTTTCTCAAGCAGTCCGGCAGATTCGAAAACAATATCCAGGCCTTTGTATGGTGCGCCTAATATTACAGTGGATATTGCCAGAAGATCGGTTTTTTTCTTATCCCAAAATTTTAGAAAAAAATCATTACGGATCATTTCCTGTCCATGAAAATATTTAGCATGAGGAGCATATGTTTTAACTATCCTACGGTCAAAATCAGTCCTGCCTAAAAAATAAGCAGCATTCGCATAAATAACTTTTTCCCTTTTTTCAAGCATTTTATGAAAAAGGTAATAATTATAATCGCTTACACCTTTAATAAAATAAAACAGGTTTTTTAGTGAAATATATTCATATAAAGGAACTCCTGAAAAGTATTTGCGGTTCCACATGTTGAGAAATCCCTGTATATGTATAATAGTAGGGATTTTTGTAATCGTTGTAATTAATCCGTAATTGTTTTCAGTACCGAATACCTGGATTACATCGGGGCGAAATTCTTCAATAACTGAACGATAATATGCCAATGCTTGAGAGTCATTAGTTTTATAATTTCCTCCCCATTTTATTTTTCGTTTTATGAATCCGGAAGTTACCGGGCATATGAAATACTGTACATTTTCAATGAGATGTATCTCTGTTTTTTTTACTCTTTCCTGGCATACAATTCCCAATTCTATATCCTGTATTTCCTTTATCTTTGTTTCAAGGGCAATTATCCATGATCCTCCCATAAAACCTACTTTTTTCAGTTTATCGGCTGAAACAGGACTATTGCTAAACCATAATACTCTCATAATGTAGTCATTAGTCATTAGTTATTAGTTATTAGTTGTTGGTTAAAAGTGATGAGGTTTTCATGTCCATCCACGTCCTTTTTCACGTCCTTTTTCACGTCCCATTTTCACGTCCTTTCACGTCCCACGTCCCACGTCCCACGTCCCACGTCATTATTTCTATTGTCTTGGTTCCTGGCTCTTGGCTCCTGGCTCTATTCATTACTTATTCCAAATCCCTTTTGCAGTGCCATTCATTATTTTATGATATTGAATCGGGCCAATAATTGCGCCAAAAATGGAACAAGTCCACGTAGATAATACAATACCTGCCAATCCTAAATGAAAGTATTTTGCAAGCAAAATTGAAAGAGGGATATTAAGAATAGCTGTTACTATAGAAAAATAAAATTGAATTTTTACTTTGCCAATTCCGTTTAAAAAAAATACATACCCTGTACCGAATGATTTGGATAAAACATACATACCCATAATCAAAGTTAATGTAAACGGAACTTCCATAAATTCTTTCCTTAGCCAGACCTTATAAACAAAATTTGAAGATAAAATCATAATTAATCCGCCAACAAGGAATACCAGCCAAATATAATTCATGCGTTTTATAGTAAGCCGTATCCAGTTCATGTCCTTTTTAGTCCATGCTTCAGTAAAAGCCGACCATAATGGTGTTGCAATTATACTAAAGGCCAGGGTTATGATACTAAAATATTTAAACGGGATAAAATAAAGAGTAACTTTAGCGGGTCCATATAATTGAGTAATAATAAGATTGGAAGTTTCAAACTGAACCAAAGCTGCTATCTGAATCACAAAAAACTTGATCCCCAGGTTAACAATACCTTTGATTGAACTCATCTGAATAAATTTATAATTTGGGGAATACAACCGGTATTTACCACGGAAAAAATAAAACGTTGCTATAAGAGAAATTAAAAGTGGTGTGATACTTAATCCTATACCCATGTATAACAACGAATTGGTTGTAGTATTTATTAAAATTATTACTATAGTGAAAGAAAGAATTTTGCCACACAGATCAACGACATCGCCAATTGCAGTTTTTTGGTCGGCTGATAAAATGGTTTTTATAAGTTGAAGGACAAATTGCATGCAAAATGCCGCTACTACAAAAACAACCAGTGTACTGATCTCATGCAAAAGATCAGGAGTACAGTTAAGTATCCTTGTCCATGGTAAAAATGGATTGATAGCAATAAAAGCTAAAAAAATAAATAAGGAGATAATTCCCAGTATAAAATAGGTAGTACTAACGAAAATTTTTGCCTGTTTGATATCGTTTTTAGCAAGAGCAATTGCAAATTTATTGCGAAAACCATTTCCCAGGCCAAGATCGAACAGGTAGAACCAACCTACAAGTTCACTGAGGGTAATCCATATGCCGTATTTATATTTTGTCAGGTAGTGTATGGTTAAAGGAACCATCACAAAGCCAATAGATACGTTTATGCCTTTTACAAATATTGATATAATAATGTTATTTAAGGCCCTGAATGTACGGTTCTCCCTGGTGATTACCTTGCGAAATATTTCTTTAAGCTGCATTTTTTATATTTAAAATTTCCTGTCTTTGCAAATAATACCTGTCAAACATAAAACACAGAATGTACCCCATAAAAAATACATTCAAAGTTACAAGTGTAAAATTTGATAAAATGATTTGTACAAATCCAAACAGAGGGCCCCAATAATGGTGGATCTTAGCTGATTTAACCAAAAAAGATGTCATACTAATTAAAAATCCTAAAAATATTAAACCTCCAATGAGTCCATAATAGTAAAACAAAGATAAATAACCTACATGAATTTGTGAAGATCGGCCCTCTAGTGCCCTTACCAGCTCAAAATCTTTACCTTTACCAACAAAATCGTGGAGTTTGCCTTTTCCAAAAACCGCATTTTCACTGAAAAATTTTCCAAAAATTTCGAATGCCAACAACCGGGTTCCGGCAGAACCGTTAACCATTCCTCCCTTGTCAGACTCCAGGATTCGTTTCTCAACAATATCGCCAATAGGTACTTTTAATTGATTTGCAACCATCACAAATCCCCCGACAATGATTAATATGATAACTAAATATTTCATAAAAGATGCAAAATTAATCTTTCTGTATATTGGAATTAATATCATTAGGATAAGCAGATTAATCATTATGAACCGTGATTTGGAAAGAAATGCCACAATAGCACCAATTAAATAAAAAATCCAAATGTACTTGCCTTTTTGTTTGAGTTGCTGACCAATAACAATGGCTAACACGGGGAAAAAACAATGCCCGATAGCTATCGTATCAATCCATGAATAAATAGATGATAAACGTGTTTCCCAGGGAGGGAGGAATTTCATAAGTTTTATATCTTCGGGATTGAGAAAAAAATTAATGTCTACAAATTCCTGAATTAGCGACACAACAAAAGCAATAAATAAAATTATTGCAGAAAGGATATATGCATTTTTAATGTACCGATCAGAGTATTTTGTATTCTCAATAATAAAAATCGCTAAAACACTTCCAAATATTGAATTTTGAATGAAATAGCTCATTGTATATTCTTTATTTGCAAGCACAGCATCCGATACCATAGTATAAATAAGAAAACCTGTAAGAAAAATAAGAGGGCCCGAATATGAAAGGTATTTGCGAAAGATTAGCAAGAGAGCGGCCCCAACAAATAAAGGCGGGATTACAACTGTATTAAAACCTTTGCCTAAATATTTCTGACTTACAAATCCTACTAAAGGAGCAATAACGAAAATGAATAAAATATTGAGGTTTATGGTATTGGTTGTATGATTCCTCATAAAATGATATATTAATATGCTCCTGGGTTAACAATATTATAACCGTTTGTATCATAGTGCCCTTTTGAACAATTATAAATTCTAACCGGACCTAAATAAGTTTCAAGTTGTTTTCCTCCGGAAGCCATGAAAGCATTTACATTTGCAATAGCAGCATTACCGGTCTTTATATCTCCATATCCATGCCAGGCATAATGGTAAAATCCCAGTTTCGGAGTACCACCATAGGCATTATTGCCATCTTCAGGGTTTGAGAAGGTATTTGGGCCGTTGTATGTTCGCACTTTTGTAGTTAGTCCATTCTCGGTAATCCAAAGCTCATATAATCCTGCAGAATCAGTGGCCCACTGAACATGTTCAATAAAATCGACCCAGTGCCCGGCACCAATGCTATAATGTGTATTATACGCAATTTCTTTCTGTTTAATTCCATCTCCGTATCGGATAGTAATAATAAGATTATTGCCCCAACTTCCATGATGCCACAATTCTACAACAGGACTATTATTTGAGGCATGAAGCTGGTGAATTGCGCCTTCCCCATCGGCTGATGCATCAAAAAAACTACTCGTTTGAGGAAAATAATAGCTCCATGAAATCCATTGTTCTGAAGGTACGGGAATTAAATAATGGAACGGAGTTAAGAATATTTCAGACCTGAAGTTACAGGGGCCTTCAGTTCCAGGCACAGCAGGGAAATACGGATTACATATTAAATGCAGTGAAGGGTGTCCGGTATACCTTTCGTACTCCGGACTTACAGAATTAATTTTATTGGTATATTCTACAGCGGTTTCCCATGCGTGAGTAACCATTAATTGACTATTGTTTACTGAAGTGCCGGTTGTATGAGGTATAATAACATTTTGCCGCCATTCGGAAGCAGGAAATTTACCAACGCTATCCCAAAAATATGTAACCAGTTCAGGGATAATTATACCTGAATCAATAATTTTATTAGTATAAGGCTTGGTTATATTCAGGGTATCTCCAAGTACATTTAATTTCAGGAATAATACAAATACCAAAAGCAAACCGAAATTCGTAAGTCGTAACCCGTAAGACATAAGTTGTAAAAAATAGGTAATTAGGTGATTAAGTGATAAAGTTAAGCCGGATTTAATTACTATGCACTAAGCACTATTTTTCTTCTTTTTTGATTTTTTTGGCAACCCTTGTGCATAATATTTATATCCATGCCTGTATTCACCTTCAATAGGAATATCGTTATAAATAATAGCCATATTGCTTATGTTTTTATCTTCAATATTTTTTATTGTTTTAGTGAATATTATCCGGTTAGTAACATCATGCCTGGTTACAAGAAGTTTTATGTCACTATATTTCATGAGAAGAAATCCATCAGTAAAATAATACAGAGGTGGAGAATCCACTATTATGTAATCGTACATATTTTTCAATAAATTGAAAATATCTTTTGTTTTATCCAGTTCAATAAGTTCCGCCGGATTTGGGGGAATATTGCCTGCCGGTATAATATCTAATTTTTCGATACCAGTTTTTACAATTATATCCTCCATAGTAGCTTTACCTATATAATATGAAGTCAGGCCAATCATGTTAGTGGCATCAACTCCTAAATATTTGGAAGGTTTGCGTAAATCATAACTCACCAGTACTGTATTTTTTTTAAGCATGGCAAAACCTAAGGCCAGGTTATATGCTGTAAAAGATTTGCCTTCATTTTCGCTTGATGAAGTTATCAGGATCACCTGCCTTGTTGTGTTACGGATAAAATAATCAAGGTTAGTGCGTAACAGGCGTAACGACTCAATATAAGGAGTATAAGTGGCTTCATTTAAATTACTCTGTTCTCTTTTGTGAGAGTGTAATAATTTTCCAAGGACAGGTATGGAAGTTAATTTTGTAATTTCTTCATAATTGCTGAAAGTAACTTTAAACCGTTCAGCTGTCATGATAAAACCGACAGGTAATATAATACAAAGTATTAATGCAAAAATATAGTTCTGGCTTTTTTTAGGAAACACTTTGCCTAAGTTGATAGCCGGTTCTATTACCTGAATATTTGAAAGGCTGGAAGCCATAGTAATATTGGCTTCGGCGCGTCGTTCCTGTAGAAATGTATTAATGGCGTCGTTAAGTTTAAACTTACGTTCAAAAACAAGTAATTCGCGTTGTGCCATAGGTAATCTGCTGATTTCGCCTGATAATTTATAGGATTGGCTTTTTAAATCATTTTCATTAATTTCCAGGTTTTTAATTAGAAAATTTATATTTCCAAATATGGAATTTTTAATGGTTTCAATTTTACTATTAATGACTTTGAGTTCAGGATTGTTTTCCTGATTATTATCAATATAATTATTGCGCTCGGAGGTTAAATTGGTAAGTTCCGTTATTAAATTACTAAGGCTGGCATCATTTATCCCCATTGAGGAAGGTACGATTAAATCGTTGACAGCCTTATTCTCTGAAAGGTGTGTTTGTACATACTGGTAGTAACTTATTCTTGACCGGATATCATTTCTTTGTTTATCAATATCGAGCAACTGTTGGTTAATGGCCGAAGATTGCTGGCCGATATCATATAATTGGCTTGAACTTTTAATTTGTTGTAATTGTTGCTCCGATTTTGAAAGGGAGTCCGACACCTCTCCAAGAAGTTTATCTATATATTGAATTGTAATATTAGCTAAATGGTTTCTGCGTTGTAAATCTTCATCTACATATACGTTGCACAACTGGTTAATTACATCCGTTCCCTTATCAGGATTAGATGTTTCATAAGTAATTATACCGGATGTCACCTTTTCGTTTACTGGCTCAATATTAAGAGATTTCTGATAAATCAATGCCAGGTCGTTAATTGAATTGAAAATAAAATAAAGCTTTTTCTTTTTGTAATCAACAATATGTGCGGAATCAATATTAATTATAAAAGAAAAAAAATCATTTTCAATTAATTCCCCGAATTTCCCTCGATGAACATAGTTGATTTCAGGTACATATCGCGCAGCATGCTTTAAGGCATAATTATAAGTAATTAAATCCGAGCCCTTAACAGATAAATTATAATCGGTATTATTAATGAATTCCAGTTCAAACATAGCATTGATAAGCTGAGGGTGGCTGGGCAAATATTTTACAAATGCGGGAGATTCATTATATAGTTCTGAATATCTGAATGTATTTTTTTTATAATAAGTAAGTTGAAGGTTGAGGTTTTCGATTACTTTTTCTATGAATGGGATAGATTTTATCTTAACCAGCTCATTGTTAAAATTTGTATTATCACCTAAAATATTAAAGGATAAAACATTTCCCAAATTTCTGTTTTGATTGGGATCATCCTGTTTTATAAGTACCTGTGATGTAATTTTATACCTTGGGACTGAAGTTTGGTTGAATATAAACGTGGATATAAGGATGATCGGACTTATTAATAAAAATACAAGGTAATTTTTTTTGAAAAATCTAAAGATTTCATTAAAATCCCTATCCATAAACTTATCAATCGTTTGCATAATAATTTAGTATAATTTGTAAGTAATCATTAAAGTTGCAATTATAGATGCTGTTGAAATTAAAATTTCAAATGGGAAACGGTTAACTCCCCAGAACCTTCTTTTTAAAGGGCGGACATATATAACGTCATTGGCTTCGAGGTAGAAATATTTTGATTTTATAATATCTTCAGTGGTTAGGTCAATATATCCTATACCAACATTTTGATCATTATTTCTTATAATCCTTACATGTTTACGGTCGCCGTATTCCGATATATCGCCGGCGAGGCTTAATGCCTGGAAAATATTTAAGGGGGTATTTGTATAAGTATAATTTCCAGGATGCGAAACTTCACCCATTACTGATATATTAGTATTTACAAGTTTAATTTTTACGCTGGGATGGCTTATGTACGATTCAAGCCTTGATTTCAGATTAAGCTCCGCATGGTGTATGTTTAACCCTGCAATTGCAACCCTCCCTATCAGAGGGAAAATAATTGAACTATCCTTATCGACTTTATAGGATAAAAGTGATGCACTGTAAGGGGTTACAGCCATAGTTGAACTTTCAGCACCCACAGGACTGGAAATATTGTTGCTGAAACTATATACCTGAATGTACAATTCATCGCCGGGACGAATCAAACGGCTGTCCATATCTTTGTATAAGTTAACCTGTTTATCCGACATTTCTTTTGTATGCAGGTATTCGATCTGACGTTGGGGAACACAGGAAATCATCAAAGCTGTAATTAAGAAAAATAGTATTTTCATCTTTATAAAAATTTAAAATGCAAAGGTATTAAGCACAATTAATATACAATCTTTAATATTGAACTATTTATCAGGGATTAGTTGAAATTCATCAAAAAACTTTTATTTTTAAATATATTTATTATATTTTTAAGTTTACTTATTTGTAACCGCTAAAATTTGAAATTACAATAATTGTCAGTTGATAAGCAAAAAACGCCAATTTGTCAAATTTATATAAATTGTTTAAATACAATTTTTACTTTCGTCCTGTTTTTTAGTTAATATTTAAAAATTAAGCCTATGAATTTCAAGATTACGCCATTTATTTTTATTGTAATTCTACTTGGATGTACAATAAATATTTTTTCACAGGGATCCACTGACTGTAATTCAGCAGTAGTTGCTTTAACCGGATCTAATGTTGCAAGCCAGGGTCAAACTCAGTATTATCAGTTTTTACCCTTACAGGATGAAGTAGTTACCATATCATCCTGCAGTGATCCAAACACCTATTCTGTATCTGTATTTATGGGTAGTTGTAGCGGTGATGAAGTCGAAACATATGAGTCACCCTGTATTTCAGGATCTAACAGTCAGTTTTCTTTTAATGTAAGTGGCGGGGTTACTTACATTATTGCACTAAATGCAGCAGGAAGCGGCCCACAAACATTCACCTGGGATCTGGCTACAAACTCTATCGCAACCGGAGGCAATTGCGCAAATGCTATTCCTGCCGTAGTTGGTACCGGTGCCAATACATTTACATCAAATACATCAAACAGTGCCATGCCAGTTTGGTATTCATTTACTGCTTCCGGTACTGAATCAAGAGTTGATATAAGTACTCCCGGATACGGATATGCCGCATACGTAAAAGTGTATGGCAGTTGTAACATTCTGGATACTATTGAATGCGAAAGAACTTATGTTATTGGAGAAAACGGGGATATTAAAGATTTGATTTATTTTTATACACAGCCAGGCCAGACTTATTATTTTAGCTGGGATAATCCTAATGGCGGCCAAAGCTTTACCTTCCCATTTACTCTTTTACAATATACCTCAATTGCCGGACAGGTTTGTGATCAGGCAACCATGCTTTCAGAAGGGACCAATTCAGATACTGTTAGTGCCCGCTACCCTACCTGGTATAAATATTTAAATAACACAAATATTATGGAGGTCAAAGTTTGGCATCCTGATCTTTCCGAAGTTTATTGCCAGGGAAGAAAGAGTTGCGGTGTAAACGATTTTGAAAGGAGTATAAAACATTTTGAAAATGGTTCACCCTATGGGATTCAGTTTGAAGCACAAGTGGGTATAACTTATTACGTAAAAGTTTATCCTAACCCCGAAGCTGTAACATCAGTAATTGTCCCACCTGCTTTAGGACAGGCTTGCAGTAATCCGATTACAGCAATTGCAGGCTCCAACAGTGCAAACCATACTCAAAGTACCGATCAGTGGTATACCTATACACCAACACAGCCCGGAACAGTAAAGTTATCGAGCAGCACATATCCTTATTTTTTGGATAGTATTCAGTTAAGGTTTTACCTGGTATGCGGAGAAAATGCTACTTCAATAGGTCAGGATTCAATTCAAATTGACAATGGCCAGCAATTGTTAATCTGCTTAAGGGCCGATGCATTCCATAGTCCTATATATAACTGGAACCTTACTTTTACGCCGACAACACCTGGTAACAATTTTAACACGGCCATTACTGCCGTTCCCGGTACAAACAATGCCGGTGGTGCTGAGAATCTATGGTATAAATATACACCGGCGGTAAATTCAAATGTAACGATTTCATCTTGCGGATCAGTTTCTACCTACACATATCTTAGTGTTTGGGATCAGAACGATATTTACCTCGGAGCCAGTATGAATAGTGGTTCTTGTGGTTCGCATCAGTCAAATTATACTTTATTGGTTGAGGCCGGAACAACTGTTTATATGGATTGGTCATCAACCAATGAAACAGGCGTTTATGACTGGACATTGACATCTGTTCCTACAGGGACAGGTATTCCGCAAGGGTATAGTTGTGATAATCCGATTGTTATTTCAAGCCTTGGAGCTCAAAGCACTGGTTTCCAGGATAACCAGACCTGGATATGGTATACTTATACCAATTCCTCACCTGACACAGGAATACTAACTGCTTCAGATTGTTTGAACACCCCAGGATTTGCGACCAAAGTCTATATTAATAACAGCTGCGGATTTACTCCGGGCAGTGAAATAGCTGAGGGAACAACCTGTGCAGCAAATGCCCAGTCAGCATCTGTAACAATATTACCTGGTCAGACAGTGTATATCGGATGGTCGCAATTAGATGGAACTGCCAACACATTTGACTGGAATTTAAGTTTTACATCAAATAGTGCTATTCCTCAGGGATATACCTGCAGCAATCCTAATATTGCCGTTCTGGGAGGAAATACTGCCAAAACTAGTGTCGGAGATGAAATATTTACCTATACTCCTTCCAAGGCAGGGCACTTGCAGATTTCCACAGGTGCGTTACCTGCATCAATTCAGGTTTCTGTATACCTTAACTGCGGTGATTATAACACTATAGATCCGTTGACCGGGTTAAATAATCCTTTACAAAGTGAGTTAATTAACCCGAATGACAGCCTTGGGTTCACTGTTGGAGCAAATACGAACTATCTGATAGTTTGGAGCCAGGGGTATACAAGTGAGACCTTTAATTGGAACCTCGCATTTTCTCAGGTTGGAACAGGTACAGTTATTACGGCATTCTCTATTCCTAACCAGGTAAGTTCTAATATCAACAGCACAGTTGATACCATCAGTGTAGTGATGCCTTATAATACTGATCTGACTGCATTGATACCAAACTTTAGTTTATCGAACGGAGCCACAGCTCAAGTTGGCTCTGATGTTCAGGTAAGCGGTACTACAGCCAATGATTTTACTTCAACTGTGACCTATTTGATTACTGCAATGGATTTAACTACTACCAAGGACTGGAAGGTAACTGTGACTGCTCCCAATACAGCAGCAGAAATTGCTACATTCAGCATCCCGGCAGAGGTAGGATCCAGTACCATCACTGCTGACAGTGTTAAGGTTCAATTACCTTATGGATCAAGCCTTACCGACCTTGTAGCAAGCTTTACCCTTTCAGCAGGAGCAACTGCTAAAGTAGGTTCGGTTACACAGGTAAGCGGTACTTCAGCCAATGATTTTACTTCAACTGTAACCTATGTGATTACCGCACAGGATTTAACTACCACCAAAGATTGGACCGTAATGGTAGCTGCACCCAACACGGCAGCCGAGATTACTGCATTCAGTATCCCTGCAGAGGTTGGATCCAGCACTATTACTACAGGCACAACGGGAACTGTAAAAGTTCAATTGCCATATGGCACAGATCTTACCGACCTGGTAGCAAGCTTTACCCTTTCAGTTGGAGCAACGGCTAAAATAGGCTCAGTTGAACAGGTAAGCGGTACTACAGCAAATAACTTTACATCTGCAGTAACCTATGTGATTACCGCACAGGATTTAACTACTACCAAGGACTGGACGGTAACAGTAACTGCACCCGATACGGCAGCAGAAATTACTGCATTCAGCTTCCCGACAGAAGTTGGATCCAGCACCATCACTACTGGTGATACAGGTAAAGTAACAGCTGAATTGCCTTTTGGAACAAATTTAACTGACCTGGTAGCCACTTTTACTCTTTCACCGGGAGCAACTGCTAAAATAGGATCAGTTACACAGGTAAGCGGCACTACAGCCAATAATTTCACCTCTACGGTAACCTATGTGATTACTGCACAGGATTTATCTGCTTCCAAAATCTGGAAAGTTACAGTATCTGTTGGTCTTAATACTGCTGCAGAAATTATTAACTTCAGTGTTCCGGGACAGGTAGGTATTGCTTCTATAAATTCCTCTTCAGGAACAGTTGATGTGATGGTACCTTATGGCAGCGAATTAACATCAATTAAGCCAGCCTTTACATTATCAACAGGTGCTGGTGCAGTTGTAGGTACTACTCCCCAGAATAGCGGAGTAACTACCAATGACTTTGCCAAACCGGTTAAATATGTAGTAACTGCACAAGATGGTAAAACAACTAAGGATTGGACTGTAACGGTAGGTTATGCTGCCAATACAGCTACTAATTTTACTTATTTTAGTTTACCAAACGAAGTTGATAATATCACTTTTGATTCTGCATCAACACCGAAGACAATTACTCTTTATGTAAAAGTAGGAACCATTCTTACTGATCTGGTTGCAAACTTTACATTAAATTTTGGTGCTACTGCAGAAGTTGGAACTACACCACAAGTAACAGGTGTAACTCCAAATAATTTCACTAACCCGGTGAATTATTTAGTTACCGCTCAGGATAATAAAACAAATGCAATCTGGACAGTTACTGTTAAAACTAATGTGTCTGTTCTTACTGCAACCGGTGAAGATATCAATGTATATCCTGTTCCTGCTAATGACTTTGTTAATATCAGTATTCCTGAAGGAAGCGAAGGAGACTGGATTATTAATATTTCCAATATGAAAGGCCAGTTGGTTTATTCTTATACACTTGCCCTAAACCAGGGAGTTACAAGGATAGATTTATCCAATTGCAGTACCGGAATATATAATATGGTATTAATAAAAGGTGATCAATCCATTGTGAAAAAACTGATAATACTAAAGTAAGCAGATAACTTTAGAATGAACTGATCAGAATGAGTCATGTTACTCATGGCAATTCGGAGATAAACTAAAAGCCCTGAGAGTAGAAATATTCTCAGGGCTTTTGTGTATGGTAAATAAATATTTAAGGCAGAATCTCTATGCACTAAGCACTAAGCACTAAGCACTATCTTACTAATTACTTATAGGATATATGTCATTATAGCCATTTGTATCATAATTTCCTGAATTTCTGGTAATCATTCTTACAGGGCCTAGATATACTTCCATCTGAGGACAACCGACAGAGGCTGATTCATTAGCCGGAGTAGTGGTTGGACTATGCCAAAACCAATGATAAAGGCCTAATTTAGGAGTACCGCCGTAAGGTGAATTTCCATCTTCCGGATTTGAATAGGTATTCGGCCCTGTGTGAGAGAATAATTTTGTTGTTACACCACCTACCGTGCACCACAATTCATAAAGGCCTGTTCCATCGGTAGCCCATTGAACGTGTTCTACAAAGTCCATCCACTGGCCTGCAACTACCGGATATTTTCCACCTATTGCGCCTGTTGCATATTCGTTTGGATTATTTGCGTCACCTGAAAGAATGGTAAGAACTATTTCATTTCCCCATGAAGAGTGCATCCATAGTTGTATAACCGGACTTCCGCCACCAACATGGAGCTGATGGATTAATCCTTCTGCCGAATTATCGGTAGTCGGATAATTAGGATCAATAAAAGGATCAAATCCTGAATTCAGGGTTGGAAAATAATAACTCCAGCTCAACCAAAATTCACTTGGAACAGGATATAGATAATGAAAAGGTTGTAATGCAACTTCCGACCTGAAATTAGTTGCACCCTGGCCCCCGCTAACTCCAACATCCTCCATTCCCTGAGGAATAGCAGGAGAAAATGGGTTTACAATTAAATGTAAAGAAGGATGTCCGGTATACCGTTCAACAGCAGTACTTACAGTATTTAAATTATTGCTATAACAGCAACAAGCCATCCATCCGTTGCTGCCTGAGGGCTGCCCATTATTTAAAGGAGTGCCAAGAGTATTAGGCAATGTTGGTGTATTGTATGAAGTACCTCCTGAAGTTGTCCAGACTACGGCAGGAAAAGTCCCAACATTATCCCAATAATATGTAACTAATCCGGGAATATTGCCTGTAGATCCGGTAGTATTTTTTGTCGTATCTTTTGAAATTGTTGTTATTGTATTTTTATGCTTCTTTGAAGATGTATTATCAGACACTGTATTATTTTCTTTCTGGCAAGCAAATATGACCGATCCAAGCAGAGCTGTAAGGATAAATAATTTGATATTTATTAAATTTTTCATAATCGCTGTTCTTTTAGTTATCAATATTGCGAATTATTTTGACGAACGTATTAAAATCTATGGCCAATGGATAAATATCGTTGACAAAACTACATATTAATACGGAACTAAATTTAATTTGTGACATGGTTAGATAAAATTAAATATCTAATAATTCAGATGTTAGCAATTTCGCCATGTATGGCAGTTTAATGATTTAAAAAAAGTTTATCTAACGACGAAAAATTCTTCATTAAATAGTGACTAATGGCTATAAAAGTTTGACGAATATATAAAAAAAAGTGACGAATGTCAAAATTATGGTGACAAAAATAAAAAAAAGATAAAAGAAAAAAGAAGAAAGATAAAAGATAAAATAATGTGCAGATGTGAAAATGTGTAAATGGAAGTGAAAAGAGAAGTCAGAAGACAGAAATGATCAGGTGATTAAGTGATTAGGTGATTAAGTAATGAAAATATTATAAACACATAATCCTTATAAACTTCATAAACGAATAAACTATTACTAAACTAACAACTAACAACTTTTTTTATAGTAATTTAATATACAAAATTAAGGATTAAGGAAATATATTCCTTTATAATATATTTGTATCCCCTTATTTTGGATCCTTTGATAATGTCAATGTTTTCAGACATAGGCATTGATATAACCCCGATATCTATTCCTTTTTCCAGGGATTTGTATGTGTAATAAGTTCGTTTGGAGTGGTAATTAAGAGATACTATATTAATTGAATATGGCTTATTCTTGTATGTTTTATCAATCCATTTTTTACATTTTACGGCAAAGGCCCTGGTCCTGTTTCTCCCTAAATACATAGTATCAAGAATAATAACTGGTTTTTTAATACCTAAATAGGTAAGGAAAATCCCTGTTTTCCTGGAATCGGAGGTAATGTTGATAAATTTCTTTGCCTCATAATCATCTACCCTTGCAAAGTACTTGCTCCCTGCATACGATTTACTGTTAATAATAATAGAATCTATCCAGAGATTTCGGTCTTCATTGTTGGTTTCTACATCGTTATCGAAATAAATCAGCAATTTGTGCAATTTATGAGAAGGATAATTAATATTAAATACAGCGGGAATTTTATTTACTTCAGTGGTATAAGCTGCACCTACAATGGAGTCGTTAAAATAAATTAAATAATGTGGAAATTTACCTAACGCCTTGGTTCCATGTGAGAAGATTTTTATTGATTTTACAGTATCATCCCCGTGAATTTGTGATAAAGCATTATCTTTCAGGTAGGCTCCTCCATTGGCAATTTCAATATCCCTCGACTTTTCAAACATTGAATTATGGAGCACGTCTTCATGGAATGTATATGCCAACCCTGTTACAATAACGGTTTCGTATTTGGAAATATCTAAATACTGTGACATCATTTCCAGATTACTGACAGGCAGCCATCCTTCAATTATAAGAATATTTGCTTTAACAGGATAATTTTTTGATAAAATTTTCTCGCCAAAATGCAATAATAAAAAGCATCCAACTATTATCAGTAGTATCAGGGGAATAATTATTATTGTTCTCTTCTTCATAATTAATAGTTAAGGACGTGGAAGGACGTGGAAGGACGTGAAATTGGACGTGGAAAAGGGACGTGAGACTTCAATCATCTTTAGTATACATAATTTAATAATGCTAATTAAGACTTGAAAAATTTAAACCACAAAGATCACAAAGGATTACACAAAGTTACACAAAGGAACAAATCTTTTTAAATGAAGTAATAAAGTATATTAATTATCCTTTGTGTACCTTAGTGATTGACTTAGTGTACCTTTGTGGTAAAGTTAAAATCAATATTTAACCCTTAATCGCATTAATAATAAAGTCATATATAATAAATAAGTTGTCATTATCATTTCCACATTTTTTTCACGTCCTTCCACGTCCTTCCATGTCTTTTCACGTCCTTTTTTTCACGTACTCATCAATGGCCTTAGCAGCATTTCTGCCGGCTCCCATAGCAAGAATTACTGTAGCTGCTCCTGTTACTGCATCGCCTCCGGCAAAAACTCCCGGCCGTGAGGTAGCGCCATTTTGGGTATCAGCCTGAATACAATTATACCTGTTTATTTCCAATCCGGGAGTTGTAGTGGCAATTAACGGGTTAGGAGAAGTTCCCAACGACATTATAACAGCATCAACTTCTATTTCGAACTCTGATCCTGATATTGCAACAGGAGACCGGCGTCCTGATGCATCAGGTTCTCCCAGTGCCATCCGTATACATTTAATTCCACGTACCCAACCTTTTTCATTCGCAAGAATTTCAACCGGATTGGTAAGCATGTAAAACTTAATACCCTCTTCCCTTGCATGATGCACTTCTTCGAGACGTGCCGGTATTTCAGCTTCCGATCTGCGATATACAAGATAAACTTCAGAACCAAGCCTTAGTGCAGTTCTTGCTGCATCCATGGCAACGTTGCCACCTCCAACCACGGCTGTTTTTCGGGCCTTATAGATTGGAGTATTGTAACTGTTGTCGTACGCTTTCATAAGGTTGTTCCGGGTAAGATATTCATTGGCAGAAAAGACGCCATTAAGGTTTTCACCGGGAATACTCATAAATTTTGGCAATCCGGCACCTGATCCTATAAAAACTGCTTCAAAACCTTCTTCATCGAACAATTGATCTATAGAAACCGTCCGACCCACAATAACATCGGTTTCAATTTTAACTCCCATGTGCCGCAGATTGTTTATTTCCGGACGTACAACATTTTCCTTGGGAAGCCTGAACTCAGGAATTCCGTATTCGAGTACCCCGCCTGGTTTATGTAAAGCTTCGAAAATAGTAACATCGTATCCCAACTTTCTTAAATCGCCGGCACAACTGAGTCCAGCCGGGCCTGAACCTATTATGGCTATTTTATGGAAGTTTTCTGTTACCGGAGGGTTTGCAACAATTTTATTTTCACGTGCCCAATCCCCCAAAAACCGTTCGAGTTTTCCAATAGATACAGGATCTCCTTTTTTCCCAAGCAGGCAATTTCCTTCACATTGGCTTTCCTGTGGACAAACTCTGCCACAAACAGAGGGTAATGTAGAATCGTTGAAGAGGATTCGTGCAGCAGTTTCCAGATCATTTTCCCTGATTTTTCCAATAAAGCCCGGGATATCAATTGATACCGGGCACATGGCTGTACATGTGGGTTTTTTACATTGAATGCACCTTGCCGATTCGCTTAATGCCTCTTGCTGGTCGTATCCCAGACAAACTTCTTCAAAGTTATATTTTCGTATATTTGGTTCCTGTTCACGGACAGGGACTCTTTCTTTTCTAATCATTGTTTAATTTGTTATTTAATAGAACCAGGAGCCAAGAACCAGGAGCCAGGACATGGAACATAGGACGTGGGACGTGGGACGTGGGACGTGGGACATGAAACGTCTAATATAGGACAATTTATTTTATTCATTTTCAAATTTTCAAATTTGCACATTTTCAAATTATTATCTCTGTCTTCTGCCTTCTTTTATCTTTCATCTTTTATCTTTCTACTCATTACAACCCAATCTTGCATGATTCATCATCATCCAGCTTAATTTTTTCTTCATTTTTATACATCCCCTGACGACGCATGGCTTCATCAAAATTAACCTTATGAGCATCGAATTCAGGACCGTCAACACATGTAAACTTTGTTTTCCCGTCTACTGTTACGCGGCAGGCACCACACATCCCTGTACCGTCTACCATCAAAGAATTGAGGCTGGCAATAGTTTTCAGATTAATTGTACGGGTGTAATCTGTAACAACTTTCATCATAATCATCGGGCCAATTGTGATAACCATGTCATATTTCTCTTTGTCGTTTTCAATGAGATTCTTTATCAGGTCAGTTACAAACCCTTTGGTTCCTTCAGATCCATCATTAGTCGCTATCAGCAGGCGCTTCGACACATTCAAAAGTTCTTCGCGGAATATTATCAGGTCGGATGATCTGGATCCCAGTACAACATCTGATTTTATTCCATTTTCGTGTACGAATTTCACCTGTGGATATATAGGAGCTGCTCCAAGGCCTCCTGCAACAAACAATATTTTAAGCTCATTAAGTTCAGTCAGTGGCATGGTAACAAGTTCCGAGGGCTTACCGAGGGGACCGGCAACATTGGCAAAATTTTCTCCCTGAGCAAGTGCCGTAATTTTTCGTGTAGAAGCGCCTAATGCTTGTGTAACAATTACGATAGTTCCTTTTTTACGATTATAATCGGCAATAGTTAGGGGTATCCGTTCACTTTTTTCATCTACCCTGACAATTAAAAATTGTCCCGGCATTGCTGAGTTTGCTATCCTGGGAGCATAAACTTCCATATAACAAATATCGGGGGCCAGGGTTTTCTTTGTAATAATTTCAAACATAGTATTTAGTCGTTAGTCGTTAGTCGTTAGTCGTAAGTCGTAAGTATATCTTTAAAAAATAGCAGAAATTCTAATTATAAGTTTATAAGTTAATAAGTTTACAAGTTAATAAAGTATATTTATGTTAAAGAAAAGAAATTACACATTTATATAATTCAAATTCTACCTTCAATTTTTTGTCTTCTTTATCTCTGCATTCTTTCTTTTTTCGTCATTAATATGTTTTCTGACCAAGTCTTACGACTTACGACTTACTACATACTACTATTTTTCAGAGTTGTCTTCTGAGTATCTCTTTTGCCTTTTCAGGCGTTATGAGCCGACGGTCGCCAAAGATTTTCCATCCACGTTGATGTAATCGGGAACCAATAAGTTCAATGGTATTTTCCTTAACATTATAATCGGAAAGCCTGGTTTTTATTCCTAAGGATTCAAAGAAAGAAACCGTTTTTTTAATTGCTGATGATATTTTCTCATCGTCGGTACCATCTTTAATATTCCAGATTCTTGAAGCATATTGAAGAAGTTTGTCTTTTTTTTCAGCACGTAAAACCCACCATAGTCCCGGCAAAACAATAGCAAGGGTACGGGCATGGTCAATTCCGTGGAGTGCCGTTAATTCATGGCCAATCGTATGAGTACCCCAATCACCCGGTACTCCGCAACTAATTAATCCATACAGTGCATTGCTTGCACACCACATAAGGTTCGACATTGCATCGTAGTCGGCAGGGTTGGCGTATACCTTAGGACCTTCTTCAATGAGTGTTAAAAGAATAGCTTCTGCATAGCGGTCCTGCAGTGGAGAATTAATTTTCAGGGTAAGGTACTGTTCAATTACATGTACAAACGCATCAACAACTCCGTTAGCAACCTGATGTGGAGGTAGCGTGGCCGCAGCTTCAGGCAGAAGAAACGAAAATACCGGATATACCATCGGGTTAGAAAATGCTAATTTTTCTTTTGACGCTGATTTTGTAATTACGCTGCTTGAATTCACTTCTGAACCGGTGGCTGGTAAAGTTAATACCACTCCAAAAGGAAGGGATTTTGTTACAGGTTTATTTTTAGATATTATTTCCCACGGATCGTTTCCTTCATAAAATGCAGCTGCTGATATAAATTTTGTGCAGTCAATTACAGAACCACCACCAACGGCTAATAGCCAGTCAATATGCCCGGATTTAATAACAGCAACTGCTTCCATTGCTTTTTCGAATGTCGGATTGGGTTCAATACCTCCGAAATCAACAATTTCAAAGTCTTTTAAAATATTGTGTACCTCATCGTACACCCCGTTTTTAAAGATACTCCCGCCTCCATAAACGAGCATGATTTTTTTCTTTTGGGGAATTTCCTTTGCCAGTTTGAAAAGCTGGTTTTTCCCAAATATTATTTTTACCGGATTGTAAAATTCAAAGTTGTACATA
Source organism: uncultured Bacteroidota bacterium (assembly GCA_963846585.1). GTDB lineage: Bacteria > Bacteroidota > Bacteroidia > Bacteroidales > JAAUTT01 > JAAUTT01. The sequence continues at coordinate 539,680 of CAWJWO010000018.1, read as the reverse complement.
AAATTAGTTGTTAGTTGTTAGTTGCCAGTTGTTGGGAATGAGTGATTAGATGAAGTGATTAAAACACTGTTCCATTTTTTGTAAAAGGATGTCTTCATTTATTGGTTTAGCAATATAATCGTAACATCCTGCTGATAAAATTTTTTCTTTGTCGCCTTTCATTGAGTAAGCTGTCTGGGCAATTACAGGTATATTTACTGCCGATTTACCGAAAATTTTTAAAAATTCAAATCCGTTCATCAGAGGCATTTTTATATCTAAAAGGATTATGTCAGGTGTAACATTCTTCAAAATTTCAAGCATTTCAAGGCCATTTGAAGCATGATAAATAGTTATGCCCGTAGGTTCAAGATATTCCTCGAGAAGCATAAAATTTGTAATTTCATCTTCAGAAATAAGTACTTTTTTGTTGCTCCAATCCATTATTTCAATTATTAACGTAAAGATTCAAAATTAATATATGTTTCTGAAAAAATAATTTTGTTGTAACTTCATCACCTAATCACCTAATCACATTTATCCGGCAGCATATAGCGGTAATGAAAAATAAAATATTGAACCTTCATGATATCGTGAGGTAAACCAAATTTTCCCGCCCAGTTTTTCAATAATTTCTTTTGACAGGGAAAGTCCTATACCCGTGCCACGTTCAAATTTGATGTTATCTATGTTTTCACCTTTAATAAACCTGTTAAATATAAAAGGTTGAAATTCCTCCTTAATACCTATGCCTGTATCTTCAACAAAAAATATAATATTTTTGCCTTCGGTATAATATCCGATTTTTATATAGCCTTCAGTAGTAAATTTAACGGCATTGCTTAAAAAATTAGTCAGGATTTGTTCAAGCCGTATCACGTCAACTAAAACATCGAAATGCTTAAAGGCAAAATCGGTTTTAATCTCAATCATTTTTTTCCCTGATTTTTCAATCAATTTTTTGCAGTATATATAAAGTTTGTCTAAATGTTCATTAATATTCAGTTTTTGCAATGAAATATTCATTTGACCTGATGTAATCATAGAAATGTCAATTATGTCGGACATTAATTGCAAAAGATAATTACTGTTTTCGACTATAATATTAGCATAATTTTCCTTTTTTTCTTTTGTGAGTTCTTTTTTTGCCAATAATTTGGAAAACCCTGCAATTGCATTTATCGGGGTACGTATTTCATGGCTCATATTGGCTAAAAAGGCCGATTTTAACATATCGGATTGTTTAGCAAGCTTATATTGCTTAATGTAGTTGTTTTTAGCTAACAATGTAAGTATCACAAATATACTAAGATACATTAAAGTGGACCCGTATCCATCAATAATCCTTGATTTATCAGAAGGATAATTCGGAATAATACCGGGGTTATTACTTTCAATAATATATAAAAGAATAATATTTATGGCAATAATAAATGTTATAATTATTGTTTGTTTATTTTCCCAAACAATCAGCATTACAGATATATAAATAATAAAAATGCTTAGTGCATATCCTTTAGATCCATAATTTGTTAACCAGTAAAAATTGCAAAATACTATTGTATATACACTAAAAATAGAACGGGATAAATTTATTTTATGATAGCAACGAGCTAAAATATAAGATATTGAGTATATGAAGGAAGAGATTAAAACAATCATTACAGAACCTATCCCTAATTTCATGAAGAAATTTATAAATGTTGAGACAAAGCATAAAAACGCGGAATATAATGTAATATGAATAGTATATCTCTCTTCAAAAGAATAAATTAGATTGCTTCCTAAAATTTTAGTTAATAATACGTTGATAAGTTTCATGCCAATTCAATATATTCTTTCTGAAATATAGCGAATTTAGCCGATATTTTTTCAGCCTTCCTCACCTTTTTTTAAAACTTCTTTCGCTCAAAATAATTTGAGGTCTTTTTTAAATTTTCATTAAAAATTATTAAAATGAGAAAAAAAATTTATGATAAAGTTTTTTCATATATGCAAATAGCTAAGAATATGGGCATAGCACATATGACTGCAGACGAAAAGGGATTTACTAATAATTCATTTTCAGTAAAAGGAAAGGAATATATTAACTTTTCTTTATGCGATTATTTGGCATTGGGTCATGATGAGAGACTTAAAAATGCCGCTATAGAATCACTTAAAAATCAGGGATTTTTTGCCTCAGTATCAAGGGCATTTGTTAAATTAGACATATATGAACAGGCGGAAGAAAACCTTATAAAAGTTTTTGGCAGGCCTGTATTGTTATTTCAGCGTACCTCTTTGGCCCATATTGGAGTATTACCTGTAATTACAGATGTTGATGAATTAATTATTATTGACCAGGATGTACATACCAGTGTTAGAATAGCCTCTGATTTACTTAAAAGTTATGGAAATCATGTTGAAATAATACATCATAACAGGATAGACCAACTGGAGAATAAAATTAAAACTTTAAAAAATAAATATTCCAAAATCTGGTACCTTGCTGATGGTATTTATTCTACATATGGTGATATTATTCCTGTTAACGATATTCGAATACTTTTGAATAAATACGAACAATTTCATTTATATATCGACGATTCGCATGGTATGAGTTGGGCTGGTAATAACGGTAAAGGTTATATTCATCAAAATTTGGGTTATCACCCGCATATCGTATTATCTACTTCACTTTGCAAAGGGTTCGGAGCGGAAGGTGGTGTTATTGTCTGCTATGATAATCAAATTAAGGACAGACTTTCTGCATGTGCTGCTCCCCTGACTTTTACTTCTCCGATAAGTCCTGCAACATTAGGTGCCATTATAGCCTCCTGTAAAATTCATATTACTGATGAAATATATGATCGTCAAAACAGACTGATGGAATTAATTAATTTATTTAATTATACAGCCAAAGGATTAGGTTTACCTCTTGTAAATGACGCCAATACACCAATTTGCTTTATTGCAGTCGGAGGTACATCTGAAACTGCCGAATTATGTAATAATTTAATGAATAGAGGTTACTATGTAACCCCGTTTAATTATCCTGCCGTATCTTTAAATAAAGGTGGTTTAAGGGTATTGATAAGCCTTTATCAAAGTGAAGATGATATAAGAGGTATGTTGGTTGCTATGAAAGAAGAATTTGATAAAATTAACAAAAAATATAATCTTACATATGATAATATAATAAAACCATACAGGAAGGAAATAGAGAAACCAGAAAAAGTTTAAGTCAAAGTAAATTCAATTGAACACTACTTTTGTAAACTTATCCTTAATAAACGCGATAAAAGCAAAATATCAATCATCAATGGTACTGTAAATAAGTGATGGAAGGTAATTATTGAACAAGGTATATATAAAAGCAATATAACTGCAAACAATATTAAAATATGTCGGAACCATTTTATATGTTTGGTATTTAATATCAGGATAATTGCAATAATAAAGTTTAAAGGATTGGCCCATAATATATTAATATTATAGGCCATTACTTTGTGCAGGCTGCCAATCCAGATAATTGAAAATAATAGTCCGAGTACTCCTGTTACAGAAAACAGAACAATGTCAAACCAGCGGGAATATAAATTTTTCCTGTAGCCTAAATAACTTACAAGCAGAGCAAGAAAAAACAGTACTACAAAATAAGTTTCCGGTTTATTAAAAAGATTAAGTTTTGCAACAGGAATAGTACCTTTTAGTATAGTTACCGGTTGCCCCGTTAGTTGCCTTGAATTTTTGCCTGTTGAAATCCCGGAACCCGATGTTATTTTCATAAGATAACATGGAAGAAACATATATTCTTTTGCAGCGGCGGTTTTATCGGATCCGGTACCCAGCATCGTATTTATTCCAAGCGATACCCATGGTTCATTTTCGAGTGAGATGGAAAGGAGGTCCCTGAAGGTTTTTTGTTTTTTAATGAATGAGGAATCATACTCTATTTTTCCGTCAACAGATTTTTCAATTATATCGCGTATCCGGGTGGAACAATTATCGTACAGGAAGTCATAACGGTACCACCGGTTTTCGGGCCTGTAATTAATTTGCAGGTTCATTATCAGCTGGTATTTTTCTTTGTTGGTTAAATTGAGCAATTGCTGATAAACCTCCTGCCCTGTGCTTTTATACTCCTCCATGAAATCTTCAAACCGGTCGGCCGATATGCAATATAACAACCTTCCAAAAACGAATTTTTCATAAAAATGCGGAATACTAAAATCGAACATACCATAACCGTAAGTTATGTCGATTCCGCGCCGTGGTTCCAAAATCCTTAAAGCACTGTGCCCAAAGTGCGAATATATTTCCTCTCCCGGGGAAACCGTTATAAGAAATACTTTTGCGGAGTCACCGGGATATTGGGCTGCGGAGTATTGGCAGAAAAATAAAAGAAGACAGAAGACAGAAGGCAGAAGACAGAAGGCAGAAGACGTGGGACGTGGGACGTGGGACGTGAAAATACGTGAAAAAAATTTGAAAATTTGAAAATTTGAAAATTTGAAAATGGAAATTACTGATGATGACATATAAAAAAGTGCTTAGTGCTTAGTGCAAATGTAATAAGTAACCAGTAAAATTTATTGTTTTAGGATGTTAAATAAAAATTAACAAATGATATTTCTGATAAAATTGAGGATTTATTTTTTTCTTTAAACAAAAGGATTACTTTTGCCGCACAAACCAATTTCAATTCTAAAATGGACGAAGGGCCTGCGGATATATATTATATTAACCTGATATAGCAGGGGCCGTTCCTGTACGTTCGCTCCTCAGCTTTATCATAAAAGTAAGGAGGTGCGTATGAAATCATTCCACACATTTTATCTTAACCATATAACCAAATAGGAGGGCAATATTATGTTTAAGAATAAAAGAGCCTTTTGGGGTAAGATAGGTTTGTTCCTGGCTATTTTAGGTCCGGGCATTATTACGGGAAGTGTTGATAATGATGCAGGTGGAATTACAACTTACTCCCAGGCAGGGGCGTTATATGGTTATAGCCTTATCTGGACACTTATCCCATCATTCATTTTACTTATTGTAATACAGGAAATGAATGCACGTATGGGCATTGTTACAGGAAAAGGACTTGCAGACCTTATCCGTGAAAATGCAGGGGTAAAAGTCACATTTTTTATTTTTCTCGGCCTTCTTATTGCCGATATAGGTAATACCACTACCGAATTTGCAGGGGTTGCCGGCAGTATGGATGTGTTTGGTGTAAGCAGGTATATTTCTGTACCTATAGTAGGTGTAATGGTTTGGTTCCTTGTTGTAAAGGGTGATTATGGAATAGCCGAACGTATTTTCCTTATATTCAGTGTATCGTTATTAATGTATGTGGTATCTGCACTTATGGGGAAACCTCATTGGGGAGAAATAGGCAGTTCCATTATTCAACCTAAAATGCAAATGAATATTCCCTGTTTGGCAATGGTAATTGGCATTATAGGTACAACCATCGCCCCTTGGATGCAATTTTACATGCAATCGGCTGTAATTGAAAAAGGCCTGAAAATGAGGGATTATAAATTTACGCTCGTGGATATAGTTGTTGGCTGTGTTGCTACTGTAGTTGTTGCTTTCTTTATCATAGTGGCCTGTGCATCTACATTACATGTAAAAGGGATAAGGATAAATGAAGCAAGAGACGCTGCATTGGCGTTAAAACCCCTTGCCGGCGCTATCTCATCGCAGGTATTTGCTTTCGGACTATTTATAGCATCTATTTTCTCAGCTACCATTTTGCCGATTGCAACAGCCTTTTATGTTTGTGAAGCCTTTGGTTTCGAAGCAGGCATTAATAAAAAATGGGCCGATGCCAGAGAATTTTATACACTTTATACGGGGATAATAGTTCTTTCTGTTTGTATTATATTAATTCCAAATGCACCTCTGATATTCATAACTATATGGTCACAGGTACTTAATGGCATGCTTCTGCCTGTTGTTTTAATTTGTATGATGTTGCTGGTCAACAATAAAAAAATTATGGGAGAATATGTCAATAATTCAACCTATAACATTATAGGTTGGGGATTTGTAATTATTCTCATTGCATTAACCGCATTGCTCATTTTCCTGCCATTATTTACCTAAATGTGTTTGAATGCAAATCGATATTACAACAAAAAATTCTCAAAATTATCTCTATGTATTTCCATAATTAAAGCTTCGGGATACGCTCTTGTAAACGATTTTGAAATCCTGGCCTTAGCATTAGGATTCCATTTAAATTCGAAGGCAGTTAACTTTCCGTCAGCTTCTTCTATATAATCTATTTCCTGTTGTTCAGTTGTGCGCCAAAACCAACTATTTACCCAGTTATCTTTATATGATTGTAATTTAATGCGTTCTGATATTATAAAATTCTCCCATAAAGCACCTGTATCATTTCTGCTTTCGGGTATTTCGAAATTATTAATTAAAGCATTGCGAATGCCATTATCATAATAATAAATTTTACGACTAAACTTTAATTCATTTCTTAAATTTCTGCTAAAGGATGCTAATCTGAATATCACAAATACTTGTTCTAATAAATTTATATATTTTTCAATTGTTTTACTATCCAATCCGCAAAGTTGAGCCAATTCATTATATGAAACCTGATTACCGATCTGATATGCCAAAGCTTGAAGAAGTTTAATCAGTTTTTCCGGTTTTTTAATATTATCAAGCATTAAAATGTCTTTAAACAAATAACTATCTGTTAACTGTTTTAAAATTCTTTTCTCATCACCAGTATTATTAACTACATCAGGATAATAACCATACAGTAAACGATGGTTTATTGATCTTCTTTCATTTAATAATCCATTGTGCATAGCCATTTCTGAAAAAGTGAGCGGATACATTTTAAATTCCCATTTCCTGCCGGTAAGTGGTTCATTCAATTTATTGGCCAGTTCAAATGATGAACTCCCGGTAGCAATTAATTGTACATCTTTTATATTATCTGTAATAAGTTTTAATCGCAGGCCTATTTCAGGTATTCGTTGAGCTTCATCTATTATTATTATTTTCTTTTTTCCAAAAAATAATTGTAGCCTCTCAGCATTAGCTGACTCGAATAAAGATATTATATCCGGGCTATCTCCGGAAAGCCATAATACATCCGAACTATTTCCGAATATCATGTTAAGTAGTGTTGTTTTCCCTACTTGCCTGGCTCCAACCAAAATAATAGCTTTACCTTTATTAAGTAGTTCAACTATTTTTTTTTCTAATGAGCGTTGGATCATTGTCATATATGATTAATATTTAAATGTAAAAGTACATATATCGGGATTGTATTCCAAATAAATGTACTTTATTTTGGAATTAAATCCAATAAATCAGGTGTAAATATATAGAAATTATAAAATTTTAATAAAATTTTAATGCATTCCGCATTCTTTTTAATATTTTATTTATAGTATACTGACGATCTTTGTAATATGACAATAATCTATCAATAAAATTAAATGAATGCAAAACCCGGTAACCGGCCTGATATTTCCGAACCTTACCCTTCATTAATACTTTCTGAAGGAATGAGAGAACGTGGAAAATTAAAAATATTCTTCGGAATGTGTCCTGGTGTGGGAAAAACATACAGCATGCTGCAGTCAGCCCGGACTGCAAAGGAAAATGGGGTTGATGTCGTTATAGGATATGTTGAAACAAATAATTGTACGGGGGTTGAAAAGTTACTTGAAGGTTTTGAGAATGTAGCAACCAAAAAATTTATTCACAATGGTTTAACTGTTAGGGAAGTTGAACTTGAAGCTGTTATTACACGAAATCCCGAAATTGTGTTAATCGATGACCTTGCACATAGTAATGTTCCCGGTAGCAGTCATTTGAAAAGATACCAGGATATTATGGAGATACTGGATAATGGCATAAATGTTTATACTACTGTAAATGTTTCTAATATTGAAAGTCAATCTGAAAAGGTTTCCAAAATAACAGGTTTGTTGAGTGGGGATACCATGCCTGACGTTATATTTGAAAAAGCTGATGAAATAATTCTTGTTGATATAACTACAGAAGAACTGTTAAACAGGTTTTCCGAAGGTAAAATATTTATCCCCGGTGTACCAAGGGAGTCAATGGAAAATCTTTTCCAAAAAGACAAAATTGTAACATTGCGCCATATGGCCTTACGCATTGTTGGAGACCATGTAGATAAACAATTAAATGAAAAGAAACCTGATAAAACTTTTCATGAACCGTTTAAGTCCGGTATAAATCTTTTGGTAGCTATTGATTACAGCCCACAATCAATACATCTTTTACGATGGGGCAAGAATCTTTCAATATCAATGAATGCAGATATTCAATCCATTTATGTAGAAACTACTCATACACTTACACCGGAAGAGAGAGATCATCTTGATAAGAACATTAACATTGCAAAGGAGCTTGGCATTGATTTTCGGATTACAACAAATTATGATAAAGTTAAAGCAATAATTGATTTTGCCAATAAAGAGAATTGCACTCATATACTTGTTGGCAAGCCACGTGTCCGGAACATGTTAACCATGTTTAACCATAGTAATTTTGTGAACAGGCTTATGCGTTACAGCGGGAATATTGATGTTTACATTCTGGGAGCCGATAGCAAGGCACAGGATCATTTTAAAAACAGGCTTTCTGTTACCGCTTTTTCTGCTAATATCCATCAATTTTTAATGGTTTCATTTTTTGTATGTTTAACAACTCTCGTATGTTACCTCCTTAAAGATTTTATTTATTACCAGGCAGTTGCATTTGTATTATTAATCTTAATTTCAATACTTGCATTGTTTTATGCAACCGGACCTGTATTATTCGCTGCCATTATAAGTGCAATCGCCTGGGATTATTTTTTTACTTATCCGCAGTTTAGTTTAATTATTGCAAATCCGCTGGATGTATTCCTTCTTATAATGTTTTTTATTATTGCTCTTCTAAATGGTGTTTTAACATCAAGAGTCCGTGTTCAGGAGAAAAAAATCAGGATAAGGGAAGAACGTACACAGGCCCTGTATCAGCTGACTAAAGAATTATCGGGCAGTACCGGTATAGAAGAAATATCTGAAAATGCAGCATGGTATATTCAAAAATATTTCAAATTAGACAGTGTAATCATTCTAAAAAACGAGTCTAATCAATTAGATAATCAGGTTTATAATGATTCGGCATTAAAGTTGTCAAAATTTGAATTCAGTGTGGCTGACTGGGTGTTCCGGTATTCGGGTAAAGCAGGAAAATATACAAACTTATTTCATTCCACTGAAAATACCTTTTATCCTTTAACCGGCATTTATGGTAATATGGGAGTTATAGCTGTTCATCATACAAGTGCTTTTACATATGGTGAGTAACAATTCTGGGAAGCATTTCTATCTCAAATTTCCGGTAAATATGAACGTGATTATTTACTGAATGTTGCAAAGCAAACATATTTGTTGAACGAATCGGAAAAACTATATAATACTATTTTTAATTCCATATCACATGAATTAAGAATCCCGGTGGCTACAATTATGGGTTCCTCTGAAGCGTTACTGACCCAGGGACACAAAGAAGAAAACAGATTACTGTTATATTCAGAAATTAGTACAGCTTCAGTAAGGTTACACCTGCTTATAGAAAATCTGCTTAATATGTCCCGCATAGAATCGGGTCATATCACACCACATCCCGAATGGTGCGATGTACTTGATATTGCTAATAAAACCATCGATAATTTGTCGCAACAATTGCTTCCTTTTAAATTTTATATGCAGATTCAGAATAACATGCCATTGATATATATCGATTCGGGTCTTATAGAACAAGTACTGCATAATCTTGTATTGAATGCAACCCAATATGCACCTGACGATACATCCATAAGGCTATCTTTTTCTATTGAAAATGAATTTCTTACGGTTCAGGTTATGGACCGGGGTAAGGGATTTACTGAAGATGAACTTGCATCAGTATTTAACAAATTTTATCGGGGAAAAGATTCTAAAGCCGGTGGAACAGGTTTAGGATTATCTATTGTGAAAGGTTATATCGAAGCACTTAAAGGATCAGTAAGGGCAGAAAACCGGAAAAACGGCGGGGCCAGGTTTATAATCAAAATTCCTGTAAAATTGTCTGATATTGAACAGTATAATAAAAATGAAGATTAAATGGCAAACGATAGTAATATATTGGTAATTGATGACGAGGTTCAAATCCGCCGTCTGCTTAAAATAACCCTTTCGGCAGAAGGCTATAAATTTCATGAGGCCCCGACCGGTAAGGAAGGGATATTACTGGCTGCATCAATTCAACCCGGGTTAATTATCCTCGATTTGGGGTTACCTGATGAAGATGGATTGGAAATAATTAAAAAACTTCGTGAATGGTATGTTAATCCCATAATAATACTTTCGGCCCGGAATTCGACAGTCGATATAATTAATCTTCTCGATAACGGGGCGAACGACTACCTCACAAAACCATTTCACACAGGAGAATTGCTGGCAAGAATAAGGGTGGCAATACGTCAGACTCAGGACATTCCAAATAATTCAAGTTTAACATTCGGATCGTTGGATATAGATTTGGCTAATCACATGGTTAAGAAAAACAATAAATTAGTAAAACTTACGTCTACGGAATTTTCACTCCTGGCGCTTTTAGCTAAAAATGAAGGAATGGTATTAACACACAGGTTTATATTAAATGAAATATGGGGAATAGGATATACCGACCAAATGCAATATTTAAGGGTATATATTACCTTATTGCGAAAGAAGATAGAGGAAGACCCGGCCAGGCCAAAACTTATAAATACTGAGTCGGGGATTGGGTATAGGTTTGGAAGTTGAGAAGTTAATTTGAAAATGAGGACAGAAGACAGAAGACAGAAAACAGAGGTCAGAGGAAATAAGACAAATAAATGGCCGTTAATTTAAGATTACAAATTCAAAGTATTAACTTAAAATTAGATTTTATTAATAAATGCTCCTACTAAATATGGGGGTTAAATTATATTTTATTTAAAATAATGGATAAAATATTAATATTATTGGGGGTTAAATGAAATTTTAATAAAATTTTAATGTTTTCACTATCCTTTTTTATATTTTATTTATAATATACTGACGATCTTTGTAGTATAATTTTAAAACTAAAGATCATGAAAAAATCAGTATTAATTCTCGCAATTTCAATATTCAGTTTTATAACTGTATTGAATGCTCAAAAAGTGAGCGAAGGTATCTATTTGTCTGCAAACGATTTTTTGCAGGGTAAAGTCTCATATGTAAGTGATCAGAATAAAACTTACAAAATTTATTTGCATGAAGCGTTTCAAGGTTCTACAATTAAAATAGTAACAGACAATTCTGTAATCAAATTAAATAAGTCTTCTGTATTTGGTTACCGCGACAACAAGAACATCAGTTACCGGTATTTTAATAATGTAGCTTATAAAATAGCCAATCCTGCCGAACAGATTTTATTATATAGCAGGATGGTTCAGGCAGGAGGACTTAAAAGCAATCACATGGTTACAGAATATTTTTTCAGTGCAAAAGCTGATGAACCTATTTATCCGCTGTCTAAATATTATCTAAAAACTGTCCTCTACGATGAGGTTGCATTTCACAAGTTGCTGGATGTATACATCCACAGCGATGACGAATTATTAGCCTATGACAGTACCACCAAGAAGTACCAGTTAAACCATATTTATGATTTAAGCAAACAATAGAATTTGAAATTTTTAACCTAAAAAAAACCTAAGCGTATGAAAACACTTAACTTAATCATCATTGCTACTGCAATTTGCAGTAGCATGTTCGGACAACCAAAAGAGAAGCTTGATGAACCCGATCCGGTACATGTACCGTGGGACGGTTTAGATCAATCCTGGTACAATGGTTCTGACCGCCGCGATTCATCCGTATTCAAAAATTCTCCCTTTGCAAAGTATTTTAACCCTAGTATTCTGTTTGATATAGCGTATACCTATGCAGAAAACAACCCTATAGACCATACAGTTGTAGGATCTACGGCTTTAGCCAGGGATAATGAAGTCCAGCTGAATTCCTTAAACTTTGGAGGTGATTTCTTTTATGGAAACGCACGTGGTCGTTTTATCACACAGTTCGGAACCCGCTCTGAAGTAGTTCCGCGTAATGACTATAGTACATACCACGGGCAGTACAATTTACAGGATGTATACCGTTACCTGGCCGAAGCTTATGCCGGTTACCATTTCAATGTATTGTACGGAATTAATATCGATATGGGTATGTTCATGTCATACATCGGGTTAAACTCTTATTACCAAAATGAAAACTGGGAATATCAGGCTTCATTTACTTCTGATAATACACCCTGGTTTTTTAACGGTATCCGTACCCAGATATGGGTGAACAAATATCTGAAGATAGAGCCATGGATTATCAATGGCTGGCAGAGCTATGCAATGTTCAACAGTATGCCGGGGATGGGTGGAAATATTTCCTGGATACCGAGCAGCAACTTCAAGATACTGACCAATGATTATTTTGGAACTGATGATGGGGGAGTACCCACCAGGCAACGTTTTCACTCTGATAATAGCATGATGGTTAAATATTTAGACCGTCCACAGGGGCCCGGAATCACTAAGATGGCTTTTTCCTTAACTTTTGACTTTGGGGATGAAAAAGGTGGAGGAGTAGGAGGTTTCCACGGCTACCCCGGGGAACCTGCACAATACTTTGTAAGTGCGATGGTTTATCACCGTACATGGTTTAATAAGAACCACATGGCATGGACAATCGGTGGCGGTTTTATGGACAACCCAGGCCGATACCTGGTACTGTTACCTACAGGACAGGCTAGTCCATTACCTGATCCGAACAATCCCACTTATAATGGAGGAGTATCCGGCCTTTTCCCCTTCACGGCAAACCCGGGAGATCAGTTTCAAGGATGGGATGCTTCCACAAATATAGACTTTATGCCGAATCAAAGCCTTACTTTCAGGATTGAACTTGTTACAAGACATTCAAGTGTTCCCTACTTTAACGGACATGGCGGTGTAACGTCTTCAAACGGCTATGTAACGACACCGGTAGATCCGAACGGAACCTGGAGACCTGACCTGGTTAAAACAGATAACAGGATCATTTTTGTATTACTGTTCAGAATTTAATATTTAATTAAATAACTGCCTTATCCTGAAATGACTTAACAGTTATAAGCAAAACGAAATAATGATCCTGTTCGGTTATTTTAGGTAAGTGGTTAAAAAGTTGTAAAGGTTGTAAAGTTGTAAAGGTTGTAATATTTACTAACAACCAACAACTAACAACTGACAACTAAAGTTTTGGGTTATAATAATAAATAAAAAATGAAGTATTATATCAACATAAAACAATGGTTTCTGATGCTGTTACTGCAGCTATCAGGAACTATTGCAATTTTGGGACAGGTAGTTTTTAAGGATACTTTAAAATTGTCAATATATGATGCTGACAGTATCTTTCTAACCAAAAACCTTCTTTTGCTTGCTCAGAAATATAATGTGGATGCCACACAGGCACTTATTATACAGGCCAAACTCTATCCAAACCCTAATTTAAGTTTCGAACAGGGGGCTTTTAACCCTGCAACTAAAAAATGGTTTGAACAGGATTATACAAACGGAGAGCAAGCCTTTCAGTTTTCACAACTAATAATGCTATCGCGTAAAATTCATAAACAGGTTAAATTAGCCGAAACAAATTATAGGCTTGCTGAAGATAACCTGTACGATTTATTACGGACTTTAAAACTGGCTTTACGCAGTAGTTTCTATAATATATATTACTATCAGCAAACTGCCGGAGTATTTGATCAGGAAATAAATGCACTTAAGAAAATTGTAGCTGCATATAACCATGTAGAGGGTAAAGGGTATGTTTCTGAATCGGATATTGTCCTGATTCAGTCGCAACTTTATTCATTACAAAATGAATACCAGGCACTTAAAGATAACATAAATGATCTGGAAAGTCAGATAAGGCTATTATTACAAACTTCTGCCAATTTATATTTACAACCTTTGGTAAATGCAGAAATTGTTAAGACGGATCCTCTGTTATACACCCTTAAATCTTTATTGGATTCGGCATATATTAACCGGAGCGATCTTATGATTGCTAAGGATAACCTTTTGTTGAGCCAACAAACATATACCTATCAAAAAGCTCTTGCTATTCCTGATCTTACCGTAGGAATAAGTACTGACAGGCACGGTAGTTATGTCACCAACTTCAATGCAGTAAATTTAAATATAGATATACCCATATTTAATCGTAACCAGGGGAATATTAAAAACGCATATATTCTTATCGATTATAACAAAACACAATTGGAATATACGCAAAAAACCCTCGATGAACAGGTGTCAAGGGGATTTCAGAAAGCAGTCGATGCAAATTTTTTGTATAAGGGCATCGATCCTGCCTTTGCTTCAAAATTTGATACCCTGGCAATGGAAATGACAAAGAATTATATGAAACGGAATGTAAGCCTTTTAACGTTTCTAACATTCTATGATTCATACAAACAAAATATAATTCAGTTAAATAATATTTTATTCAATAAGGTAAATACCCTTGAAAACCTGAATTTTTTAACGGGTACAAGTTTTTATAATAAATAAAAATTGGAGCCAGTAACCAAGAACCAGGAACCAAGATTTGGGACATGAAGGACATTAAAGGAAGTGAAAAAGGATTTAAGTCATGAAAATTGTAACTGCAAATAGAGCCTTAATCCCTAGCCCCTGGCCCCTAGCCCCTAGCCCCTGGCCCCTGACTTCTGAAAATATAACTTAAAATTAAATACAATGAAAACACGAATTTACATATCAGCAATGGTCTCTGCTGCAATATTAATTTATGGATGCGGAGAAAATAAAAAGGTCACGGAAGTAAAGCAACAATACATTATTCCTGACTCGCTATTACATACTTTGGTTATTGATACCGTAAGTAAATGTCCTCTTATCAATGTTATCCGTTTAACCGGGATGGTTGATTTTAACCAGGATAAACAGGTAAACATTTTTTCACTTGTAAGTGGCAATATACAGGATATAAAAGTCCAGCTGGGTGATTATGTCAATGCAGGGCAAGTACTGGCAGTAGTCAAAAGCAGTGAAATGGCAGGTTACAGCAACAGCCTGGTGGTTGCACAAACTACAGTAAGGGCTGCAAAAAAACAACTTGATGCAGCAACTGACTTATACAAAAGTGGCCTGGCATCGGTACTGGATGTCACCAATGCACAGGTGAATTATGACCAGGCTTCATCACAGCTCGAAATGGCTAAAAGGATACTTAAAATAAATGGTAATAATATTAATGGAGAATATGTAATTAAGGCACCAATAAGTGGATTTATCGTTCAAAAAAATGTAACAAACAATACTTCAGTCAGGGCTGACAATGGAGCAGCACTTTTTACAATTTCCGATCTCAAAGAAGTCTGGATACAGGCAAATGTATATGAAGCAAATGTTGAACAGGTAAACCTTGGCGACTATGCGGAAGTTAGTATTTTATCCGCACCTGATAAGGTATTTGTCGGTAAAATTGATAAAATTCTTAATGTGCTCGATCCAACCAGCAAGGTGATAAAGGTTAGGATAGTACTACAAAATCCCGATTATATTTTAAAACCTCAAATGTTTGCGAGTGTATTGGTATCTAATCCCGAAAAGGGCAGGGATGCCATTTGTGTGCCTAGTAAATCCCTGGTCTATGAAAGAAGCCGTTATTATGTAATCAAATATAATGGAAAAGGAAAGGCGGATATTACACCCGTTGAGATATTAAACACACTTGGGGATAAAACTTACATCAACTCAGGAATTAATGAGGGGGATAAGATTATTGCTTCGACCACCCTCCAAATATACAGCGAGTTAAACAATTAGTGTCAGTAAGAAAACGCCAAACAATGAATAAGGTTATAAAAAATATAATATCATTTTCGTTAAGAAACAGGAATTTCATATTTTTTGCAACCGGGATATTAATTGTATCAGGTATCATCGTTTTTAAGAACATGCCCATTGAAGCATTTCCCGATGTTACAAATACTGAAATTGATGTAATTACTCAATGGCCGGGAAGAAGTGCAGAAGAAGTTGAAAAACACATAACTATTCCCATTGAAATTGCATTAAACCCTGTACAGGAAAAAATAAGTCTCCGGTCAGCCAGTATATTCGGGCTGTCATATATTAAGGTTATTTTTGAAGATAATGTCAGGGATCCTGAAGCGAGGTTACAGGTAATGAGCCTTATTAACAATGCCAGCCTGCCTCCGGCTATAATTCCGGCCATTCAACCCCCTACCGGGCCAACAGGGGAGATTTTCCGTTATACTATTAAAAGTTCATTTAGGGACGTAAGGGAATTGAAAAGTATACAGGACTGGGTAATAGACCGACAACTCAGGTCGGTACCAGGGGTTGCCGATTTAAACAGCTTCGGAGGGAAAACAAAAACATATGAAATAAAAGTTAATCCCGGTAAACTCACCTCATTGGGGTTAACGCCACTGGACGTATTTACCGCTGTACAAAATACCAATATTAACATTGGCGGGGATATGATTTTTGAAAATGACGAAGCTTATGCGGTAAGGGGTATTGGACTTATTAATGATATTAATGAAATAAATAATATAATAATTCAGAACAACAATGGTGTACCACTTCTTGTAAAGGATGTGGCCACAGTTGAAATTTCCAATGTACCTCGACTGGGTTGGATAACCAGGAGCGACGCCATTAAGGATAACACCGGAAAACGTATCGTTACAAACCAGGATGATGTAGTTGAATGTATAGTTGTAATGCGAAAAGGAGAAAATCCAAGTCAGGTAGCAACCGGCGTGGAAAAAGCCATTGAAAAACTCAACCGGGATGTGTTGCCCGCAGACACTAAAATTATACCTTATTATGACAGAACCGATCTTATATCTTATGCTACCAATACAGTTCTGCATAATCTTACAGAAGGTATCTTATTAGTTATATTTTTGGTTTCTATTTTCCTTTTTGATTGGAGAACCACTTTTATTGTTTCTGTAATTATCCCATTATCCTTGCTGTTTGCATTTATTTGCTTAAGAATCGCCGGTATGACTGCAAATTTATTATCAATGGGCGCAGTGGATTTTGGTATTATCATCGATGGGGCCGTGGTCATGGTTGAAGGAATATTTGTGGCATTAAATACCAAAGCAAAAGAAATTGGTATGGAAAGGTTTAATAAACTATCTAAAATGGGTATGTATAAATCGGTAGGAACAAAAATGGGCATGGCAATATTTTTTTCAAAAGTTATAATAATAACATTACTTGTACCTATATTTTCTTTCCAGAAAGTTGAAGGGAAAATGTTTTCACCACTAGCATTTACCTTAGGTTTTGCCTTATTAGGAGCTCTTTTAACGACTCTGACTTTAGTTCCGGCTTTGATTTCGATACTTCTGAACAAAAATGTACATGAGCGGCATAATCCATTTGTTTCTTTTATGCATAAAATCATGTTAAACGGGTTTATTGCTTCATTTAAACATAGAAAAATTGTTATAATATTATCAGGATGTATTTTACTGATTGGATTAGTTTCATTCAATTTTCTTGGTTCTGAGTTTTTACCAGAGTTAAATGAAGGGGCTATATGGTTACGTGTTCAGCTACCTTATAGTGCTTCATTAAAAAAAGGAGTGGAAATTTCTATTCAGGTTAGAGATATATTAATGACTTTTCCACAGGTAAAATGTGTAGTATCACAAACCGGAAGGCCAGATGATGGGACTGACGTAGCAGGTTTTTATAACAATGAATTTGATGTAATTATGTTACCTGAATCTCAATGGCGACCTAAAATTGGTAAAGAAGAACTGATTGACCAGATGACAAAAAAGCTTTCAGTGATTCCGGGAGTTGATCTTAATTTTTCACAACCGATTATGGATAACGTGGAAGAGGCCGTATCCGGGGTAAAAGGTTCAATTTGTGTTAAAATTTATGGGGATTCATTACCGTATATGGAGAAAAAGTTAAATGAAGTATTTAAAGTAATGAAGGACGTCCGTGGAATTGAAGACCTTGGTGTAATACATAATATCGGTCAACCCGAGATTGATGTAAAACTTGACCAGCATAAAATGGCTCTATACGGTGTAACTACAGCTAATGCAAACGCGGTTTTGGGTATGGCCATCGGTGGACAGGCGGCTTCAACGCTCTATGAGGGTATTGAAACATATGATATACGCATACGTCTGCCGGAAGAATATCGAAAAACCCAGGAAGACATTGGGAATTTATTAGTACCTACCATGAATGGAGCTAAAGTACCAATTAAAGCTATTTCACAGATAAGTAGAAAAACAGGTGCCTGTTTAATTGACAGGGATGGTAATGAACGTTATTCTGCTTTAAAATTTTCAGTACGTGGCCGGGATATGGGAAGCGCAGTTACTGAAGCACAAAATATTGTTAATGAAAAAGTTATATTAAAAAGGGGATACCGGATGGCATGGCAGGGTGATTTTGAAAATAAGGAACGGGCCACAAAGAGGCTTGCACAAGTATTACCTGTAAGTTTATTACTTATCTTTATATTATTGGGAGGTATGTTTAATAATTTCAAGGATGCCGGATTAGTATTTTTAAACGTACCATTTGCATTGATAGGAGGAATAGCCGCTTTGTATATCACAGGTACCAATTTCAGTATTTCTGCCGGCATAGGGTTTATTGCATTATGCGGTATATGTATTCAGAATGGCATTATACTGATCACTATGTTTAAAGAAAACCTGAATAAAATGAAAACCAGGTCAGATTCATTATATATGGCTATACAAATGGGAGTGAGTGACAGGATCAGACCAGTGTTGATGACTGCCTTGATGGCAGCTATAGGGTTACTGCCTGCAGCACTATCGCATGGCATTGGTTCGGAAAGTTCCAGGCCATTGGCCCGTGTTGTAATAGGTGGGATACTTTGTGCTATGATTTTTTCATTATGGGTTTTCCCGCTTATATTTAACTGGGTGTACAGACGGTTTGGGTCAAATTCCAAATAGAGGTAAAAAATTGAAGAGAAAGGTCACTAATAAGCAGATCTCCACCTTTGTTTGTCGCTTAGGTTTGTGAATGGGGATCTTACTCATAATGTGGCTGGACAGGGACTGCGAGTTCCCTGTCCTATTTTTCATATATATAATTAATTTAGTATATATAAGAATTTAATTATTTTAATCAATAGGTTGGCTTTAATAAAAACCCTAACAACCAACAACTAACAACCAGCAACCAACAACCAGCAACTATTTATTCACAGTCGTAGCCCTGTTAAATTCCTTAGTGCGATCAAACAAGTACCTATATGTAACATGTACTTTACGTATTTTAGCGCCTATTTTTTCCAAAGTTTTAATCATACCGGGGTTGAAATCACCTATCCAGTTCATTTCCATTTCTTTGTACCTGAATTCAGGTTTCCAGGCCGTATCGGCAAATGCCAATATAAGTGCAGCTTCTAACCCTTTGCCCTGATGCCCGGGTACAATTCCAAAAATTAAACCCAGTACCTTAGTGCATTCATGTTTATGCAGGTAATACAAAAATCTTAATTTATTCCACCCTTTAAGGCTTCCATTAAGGTGACGGATGATTTGGTTTATTTCCGGGATCATTACAAGAAATGCAACAGGCTCATCTTTGAAATATGTATACCAGATAAGCTCAGGATCCAATATTGGTTCTATACTTTTAAAGAGAGCTTTTACATGTAATGCTGAAATTGGTTTTACCCCCGAAAATTTAGCCCAGCCTTTATTATATATAGTACGAAAATCCTCTGTAAACCTTTTTTTATAACTTTTATTGAAGCAAACAAATTTATAGTCTGGATTTTTTGCAATTCTTTCTGCCTTGTTCAAAACTTCAGGAGATACATCTTCGCGGTTGACCAACCTGTGAAAGGTATATTGGGTAAAATAATTCCTGAAGCCGTATTCCTCAAATAAATCCTTATAATACAAAAAGTTATATGGCATGCAATAATTAGGTTCAAAGAATCCTTCTACCAGTAACCCCCACCATTTATCGCGATCGCCAAAATTAACAGGGCCATCCATGGCCTGCATCCCCCTTTCCTGAAGCCATAATTTGCATGTGTCGAATAAAAGGAAAGCTGCAGTTTTATCATTGATACATTCGAAAAACCCCATTCCGCCGGTTGGCTGATCGTTATTGGCAGCAGCTTTTTTGTCGATGAAGGCAGCAACCCGGCCTGCCGTTGCCTTACGTTCATCCTTTAAAATCCATCGGGTACAATCGCCATCGCGGAAAAGTTTATTTCTTAACGGATCAAAGATTTCTTCAATATCTTTATCAAGAGGCCTTATCCAGTTCTTTTCATTTTTGTAAAGAGTTACAGGTAACTGTAAAAATTCCTTTATATCGGATTTGGTTTTAACTTGGAGAATTTGGTACATAAAAACGAAAATGGAAATAAAATGCAATATTTTTAGTAAAATTTAACCACAAAGGTACACGAAGTATTTCACTAAGGTGCACAAAGGATTATAGAATAACCCGCTTGATGCCATCCTTTAAATGAATTACATTAAAATTAACCAATAAACCAAGTTTACAGCCAGATAGTTTCATATAAGTTAATATTTGCGCTAAATGAATATCAGCTAATGCATCAATTGATTTTATTTCTACAATAATTAGATTTTCAACTAATAAATCAACCCTATAACCTGCATCAAGTTTTACTTTATTATAAACTAAAGGTAAAGGTTTTTGTTTGTCAACTTTAATATCTAATTGAAGAAGTTCATAATATAAACACTCTTCATATGCACTTTCAAGTAATCCAGGGCCCAGTGTGGTGTGAACCTTAAAGGAACTGTCTAAAATTTTTTTATAAAGTATTTCTATATCCATTTTTATCCTTTGTGTTCCTTTGAGCAAAACCTTTGTGTTCCTTTGTGGTTAAAATTAATAATCAGTAATTTGTCATTAATTTTCAAATAAGCACATTTCTTGCCCTGAGCGTAGTCGAAGGGTCAAATTTTCAAATTATTTTTTACCGTTTATTTGTTTTACGCTTATTTATCAAGTCTTCCACGATATCGTCCACAACCACCATGCCCTGTAGTTTCTGATTCCTGTCAACCACAGGAACAGCTAAAAGATTGTATTTTGAAACAATTTCGGCGATTTCGTCAATATCCTGATCGTCGTATAAATAAATAGGATCGGTTTTCATGAATTCTTTAATGGTAGTCTCAGGTTGAGATATTATTAGATCACGCAATGAGAATGTTGCAATAAGCTCCTCCTGGTTATCAGTAACGAAAAGATTATACATTTCAGCTGCCTCGGGTTTTTTATCCCTGAACTCCCGAATTACATCCTCTACCGTTTTGTTTTCATTAAATGAAAGTATTTCAGTAGTCATCCAACCTCCAACATCCTTATCCGAATATTCCAACAGATCGCGCACTTCCTGAGAGGATTCGGCTTCCATTTCATTCAGAAGCATTTCTGCCTTATCATCTTCCAGTTCATCAAGAATATCAGCCACTTCATTGGCAGGCATTTTTTCAAATACATCTGCTACTTTTTCAACAGGCAGGCTTTCAATAATATGTATCTGTGCATGTGTTTCCAGTTCTTCAAGTACATCTGCAGCTTTTTCCTCGTCAAGCGATGAAAACACCTCTGTACGGGAATTCCGTCCCATGTCTTCTATAATATCAGCCAGATCAGAAGGATGTAAAGTATGTAGTTTTGAATAGCTTTTTGATAATTTTATATTTAAGTTTGAGTAATCGATTGCTTCCACATCATCCCATAATATAAACTTAGCCGGGATTGCAAGATTAAACAAATTAAGAAACCCCCTTATTGGCTTAACTATGCCGATACGGCGCAACAAACCTTCCAGTCCGACGTCCACGGCTATAGCATATGTGCCTTCGCTTACCGATACAAGCCGGACATCATTTACCCGGACAAGTTTTCTGCCATTGAGATCAACTATTTGTTTATCAAGGATTACATCTAACAGGGACAGGCTATTTTGTAAAATTTCAGGTTTAAGATCAACGAGTTGATTACACTTAACCTTAACTTTCCGGTTGATTTTTGTTACTTCGAAATGTTCAAATGAATATTCTCTCGATTCATTCCTGATTTTAAGTTTAATGCCGGTAACAGTGGGGCGTCCCGGTAAACTTTTTAACGCAGGCGAATTATTATCTACCAGCAAATCCTTCACAATTCCCAAAACTTTGCCGGTAGGATCCTTAACTTTTTTGCCAATTATGCGGCTCAGAAAAAACGTTGTTAGAGAAGCCATTTTCACCTCCTGAAAATTAATGCATAGAAGGTGATTTTGATAATTTAACCTTCTATAACATGGTTAATACTAATATATCCGCAGGTAAGTCGTCCATTATAATCTGGAGATTTTGCAACAAAAGTAGTTTTTCATTTTATTAAATGCAACAAGATAATGCGAAAAAAGGAGATGGAAGGACATGGAAATGGGGACTGTGCTAAAACTTTAATCCGTTTGGGGTTTTAACTAAAAGGTAAATTCAATCCATGATTTAGGTATTAACCTGTACACTTTTTTAAGAACGATTCATTTAATAAATCTTTATATAATTTTAGTATGTATCTAATATGCCACGTCTTTTTTCACGTCCTTCCACGTCCCTATTAAATTCTCCAATCAATAGGAATATGAGACTGTTCCTTAAGATATTTGTTTACTAAGGAGAAATGATGGCAGCCGAAAAAACCGCTTGCCGCAGAAAATGGGGAGGGATGGGCCGCTTTGAGCACTAAATGCCTCGTTGTATCGATTAGGTCTTCTTTAACTTTTGCATGGTTTCCCCAAAGCAAAAATACCAATCCGTTTTTATTGTCAGATAGAACTTTAATAGCCTGGTCAGTAAAAATTTCCCATCCTTTGTTTTTGTGTGAGAGTGGCTGATTAGCTCTGACTGTAAGTGTAGCATTTAGCAATAATACTCCTTGTGATGCCCATGATTCAAGATTTCCGTGAGAAGGCACCGGGAACCCCAAATCGTTATGTATTTCTTTAAAAATGTTAATTAACGAAGGCGGAGGAGTAATACCTTCGGGTACTGAAAAACATAAACCATGGGCCTGACCGGTTCCATGGTAAGGATCCTGTCCCAGGATGACAACTTTTACCTTATCGAAGGAGGTTTTATTGAACGCATTAAATATAAGTCCACCGGGAGGGTAAACTGTAAATTGTTCTTTTTCCCGTATTAAAAATTGTTTTAAATCAAAAAAATAAGATTTTTCGAACTCTTCCATTAAAACATGTTTCCAGCTATCGTCTATTTTAGGATCAATTTTTTCCATAAGAAATTAGTTGCTAGGGGCCAGGGACTAGTGGCTAGTGGCTAGTGGCTAGTGGCTGGGGGCTAGTGGCTGGTGTAAGAATTATTACGACTTTTAAGACTTATATCCCAAATCCCTGGTCCCTAATCCCTAGTTCCTAACCCCTGGCCCCTAACCCCTAACCATGGTCCCCTATAATTACAAATGTAAGTAATATTATTTTCTTGCAGTCACTGATTATTTTCCTAATTTTGAAGACAATGTGGGTTTCCTGACGACTAACAACTAGCCACTAAACTGGGCACTAGCCCCTGGTCCCTGGCCCCTAACAACTATATAATGAGGAGGTTTTTTATTTTGTTAAGTATCCTGTTAGTAATAGCAGGTACAATAGCGGTATTAATCAGAATAAACCAGAGCAGGGAGATGGGTGCACCATTGTTCAGGGCTGTTCCTCTTGACGCTGCGTTTATTGTTGATATTGCTAATTATAAGATGCTTAAGGATGGTTTAATATCAAATAAAGCCCTTTCTGGCGATTTTCTTTCAATTTCATTTTTAAAAGATTTACAAACAAACCTGGCTATAATTGATTCGTTTTCTAATAATGAAGCTTTGAACGCAATATTAAATCAACCTCATCCGGTAATGATTTCAGGTCACCCGTTTCGTAAGGGTGATATGCAATGCCTCTATTACATAAGAGTAAATACTTCAAAGGAATTTGATATTATTGATAAATCTGTCAGGGCCTCACATGGTATTATTGTCGGGTCGAACAGAAATTACGAAAATGCAAATATTCAAGATATTGTAATTTTGGGAACTAAAAATGAGGGATTTTCCTATTCATGGGTAGATGGTATATTTATTATTAGCAAATCGTCTATTCTACTTGAAGATGCAATAAGGCAACTTGGAGCAAAAGAGAATATTTTACTTCACAATGGTCTTAATGAGATAGTTAAAACAGCAGGAAAAACTTCTTTCCTGAACTTATTTATTAATTTTGAACAATTACCGGGACTCCTTTCCCAAATAATTCATCCAAAATATAGAAATGAAATAAACTCATTTGAAAATTTTGGAAGCTGGGCCGAATTTGATATGAATATTAAGCCTGATATGGTTATGTTAAATGGGTTTTCCTTAACTAAGGACAAAATTCCCGGATTTGAAGCGGTATTTAAAAATCAAAAACCTGTAAAATTTGAATCATTTGCAAAAATTCCTGTAACTGCAAGTTCATTTGTTTTTATGGGCATTACAAATTTTGAACAGTTCAGAAAAGATTATCAGATGTTTGCAGAAACAAAGGAAAATAAAGA
Organism: uncultured Bacteroidota bacterium; assembly: GCA_963846585.1. Lineage (GTDB taxonomy): Bacteria > Bacteroidota > Bacteroidia > Bacteroidales > JAAUTT01 > JAAUTT01. Next base: position 514,951 of record CAWJWO010000018.1, on the reverse strand, counting down.
TGTTCTTCGATCACTTGAAGAAAATTATAATATAGACCTGGCAGGTAGTTTTCGAAATTTGTTCTATCATGATGCAGGGATAGTTTACCTCGATGCCGTGAATGATACATTTGAAAATAATGCATTTTCGGTTATCAGGGTAAAAAACAGGGAAGAAGCTGAATCAATGTTAAATAATATTATAGGGAATTATGTTGAAAAGCAAAATATTAAACCATCAGATTTAATATCAGTGGTAAAGTCAGGAATTGGAAATAGTCAAAAAATTTATTATCTTCCCTTTGGTAATGTGCCATATTTGGTTTTTGGCAAGTTATTTAACATTAGCGATAACCATTTTTGCACATTATCTGATAATTATCTTATCTTCGGAAGGACAAAGGAAGCAGTATTAAATTACCTCAATAATTTAGCATCTGGTAAATTTATAAGTAACGATATGGGATTTAATGATTTTACTGAATATTATTCATCTCAAAGCAATTTCTTTTTTTACAATAAACCATCAAATTCAATTGATTTTTACAATAATTTTCTTAAAAGAGATTTGCTTTCCGATCTTAAATCCAATATTTCAAAATTTAATTCACTCAATTCAATGATATATCAGTTTAATATTGGAGATAATGGATTAATTTACAATAATATATTTCTTAAATTTAAATCAAATTCAGTGCAGGAAAAATCCAATTCTTCCTGGGAAACTAAATTGGATGACAAAGTAACAGGGAAACCGGTCTTTTTAAAAAATGGCAATAATAATGATGATGAAATTGTTGTTCAGGACAGTAAAAATCAAATATACTTTATTGTTTCCAGTGGTAAAATTAGTTGGAAAATTAAGCTTCCTGAACCAATTATTAGTGATATTTATCAGATAGATTATTACAGGAATGGGAAAAAGCAAATCATTTTTAATACACGTGATCAGATTTATTTAATTGACCGGAACGGAAAGAGTATTGATAAGTTTCCGGTTACCCTGAAAATTCCAGCCACTAATGGTATGGCAGTGTTCGATTACGCAAAGAAAAGAGACTACCGGATTTTATTAGCAACTGAAGGCAGGAATTTAATTTGTCTTGATAAAAATGCCCGGCCTGTGAATGGGTGGAATTGTGAACCTGCAGATACTATTGTGAAGCAACCGGTTCAGTATTTCAAAATTGAAAATAAGGAATTACTGGTTTACAACGATAAACAAAGGATTTATATAGTTGACAGAAAAGGTAAACCGATATTTAAAACCATTAATAAGTTTAATATATCACCATTGAATAAAGTTGCAATAGTTAATACGAGATCAATTAAAGATGTCAAATTTGTTATAACTGATACTGCCGGCAGAATTATATATACCGGCATTGATGGAAAGATAAAAATTACTGATTGTGGTGTTTTCCCCTCTAATCATTGGTTTGATATGGTTGATGTCGATAACGACGGATCAAAAGATTTTATATTTACCTGGAACCAAACCGTAAAGGCAATTTCTCAAAAAGGGAAGGAAATTTTTACAGTAACTACCGGCCAGGCCATTACTTACAGGCCGGTATTTTATGAATTTAAAACACATAAATACAATTTTAGCATAGTTACTGCCACGGATGAAAAAATAAGCCTGTATAAAAATAATGGAGAGCTGTTTAAAGGGTTTCCATTAAAAGGGAACACCCAATATTCCATTAAATTCCTGAACAGTGCTGAAAATAAGTTTGAGCTTATTGTGGGCAGTGATAACTTTTTGTATGGCTATACCGTAAAAATACAGTAGTATAGTTGTAAAGTTGTATAAAAAAAAGATTGTAAAGGTTGTAAAGTTGTATAAAAAAAGGTTGTAAAGGTTGTAGAGGTTGTAAAAGTTACAACCTCTACAACCTCTACAACGTCTACAACCTCTGCTTAATAAATATAAAATATGAAAAAAAATCAATTTCTTACACGGATATCTTTATTAGTAGTTTGTATTTTGGGAATGTTCACCGTTAGTTCCTGTATAAAAGAAAAGGTGAATCTTAGCAATATAGGTATAATTTACCAGTCTGAATTAAAGGCGCCTGTTGCCTATGGCAGCTGGTCAATTACCGATCTGTTAAATGCTGCGAATTCATCAGGTTATATCAAACAATATCCTGACAGTTCATTGTATTTTGAAGATATAACAAACATTTATACTCAAACTGCCAATAATATAATCACTTTGCCTAACCAGGCCTTTAACGAAAGTTTTTCTTCTTTCCCGTTACCAAATGGTGGAGTAATTAAATTTACCGCGAATACTGATTATCCCTGTGCATTTTTTAACGGGGCCATATTGGATACTATTAATTTTAGCGGGGGAATGTTAACATTCAATATAACTTCAACTTTAACTGACACCGGCAGTATAATAATTACCTTGCCAACCCTTACAAAAGGAGGAATCCCTTTCAGGGAAACTTTTGTAATTAATCATGCCCAGATCAGTGGTAATACTTCAAATAATATTAGTGGTTACAGCCTTCGGGATACTACGATCGGGGGCATACCAAATCAAATACCGGTAAATTATAATATTAATCTTGGGGGTAGTAATATACCAAATATAGCAATTGGGTTAAATAATCTTACCTACCAATCGATGTACGGATATATGGGACAATATACCATAATTGATACAGCAGGCAATTTCGAATTTAATTTCTTTAACAATTTATCAAATACCAATATAGTTTTAGCTGATCCCCGGTTTCATTTATATTTTGCCAATTCTTTCGGTATTCCGGTGAGTGCAACTTTATTAAACGTGTATACCCTGTCAACCAAAACCGGCAATAAGGTTAATCTTACATTCAATGCATCAGTTAACCCTGTTAATGTACCATATCCAAAAACAATTACTCAAACTGCATTTGATACATTATTGATTGATACTACAAACTGTCCAAATTTATCACAATCCCTGGCTATTTACCCTCAATACATGTATTATGGAATAAGTGCGACGACTAACCCTACCGGCAAGCCTCATAATTTTGTATCCGATACCAGCAGATTGTCTGTAAACCTGGGCATTGAATTGCCGTTAAATTTAAAGGCAGGCCTTTATGCTACAGCTGATACCCTTGGATTTAGTCCGTTATCCCAATTTGCAGATACCACTGACATACAACAGGTGATTATTAAATGTGTATTTATTAATGGAATGCCTTTTGACCTCAATACACAGGTAATTCTTTGCGATTCTGTAAATGGAATATTTATACATCTTGACACTATTATTAACTTTTCCAAGTTGCCAAATGTTGGTTCAGCTTCTATTAATGCAGGTAAGGTTACTTCGCCATACGAAAGTACCATTTCGATTAATTATTCAAATCATGCAAGAATCCTAAAACTTAAAAAGGTAAATTGTGCTATTATCAATTCTAAATTTTCAACTACGGATAACGGGCAGAAGTTTGTTAAATTTTATTCTTATTACAGGTTGAAGTTTTATTTAAGAGCGGATGTAAAAGTGCAAATAAAATCGACTCTTTAAACCAGTTATAAACTGAATTTATGATACGTAACTTTTTTTTCATCCTTCGTTCACTTGCATCAGCAATTTTAGTTGCTTTTACAATGTATTCACATGTATGTGCCCAACAGAACAATTCCTTGTATTTTATGGATGGTATACCACAGTCAAACCAGTTGAATCCGGCTACACAGCCCCGGTATAGTTTTTACATTGGTATTCCAGCACTTTCATCCATAGAATTTAACATGGGTAACTCCTCTATCGGATTGCACGATATAATTTCAAGTGTGCAATGGTTTAATAAAGATACCGGCAATTTGATTCCGAATACATTATTAGGTAAATTCAGCAAAAATAATTTCGTTTCGGGAGATTTCCGGATGGACTTATTATCGTTCGGTTTCAGGGTTAATGATTCGTATATATCATTTTCCGTCGGTGAAAGGATCGAAACATATGGGAACCTGCCTTACGGATTACTGGATTTTGCAGCTAATCTTAATAGTGTTGACAATTTCTTTGATTTAAGCGGACTGGGGATAAATGCAACCTGGTACAGGGAATATGCTTTAGGTTATTCGATAAAAGCGGATGACAAATTAACATTTGGGATACGGGGCAAACTCTTGTTTGGCCTGGCAAATTTTACCACGCGGAATTATAATACCAGCCTCAACACCATAGGTCAGGATTCAATATGGCAATTACAATCGAATATCCAGGTTAATTCGTCAATACCGGGCATGAATATATATTATACAGGCAATACTTTTGACAGTGCGAGCATTAAAAAAATGAAAACACATGACTACGTTAAAATACTGACAAATACTCAAAACCCTGGTTTTGGAATCGATTTGGGGATTATTTATAAATTAGCCAATTGTTTAAGTATTTCAGCAAGTGTTATTGACCTGGGGTTTATTCAATGGCACAGCAATGTCAACAATATGCTGATGAATGCTTCATATAGTTTTCCAGGGTTTAACGTAAGTAGTTATATTCATAATCAAAATCAGCATCCTTCATTTTTGGATACACTTAAAAAGGCATATACAATTAATCATGATAATGAATCATATATCACTAATTTATCCGGAAAAATTTTCGTTGGTGCATATCTTCAGCCTTTAAATTGGATTGGGTTGGGCGCCCTTTCCCGCACACAAATAAGGGACGGCCTCATCGACCAGCAATATACCCTGTCGATGAACCTTAAACCGGGCCGTGCTTTTAATTTCAACCTTGCTTATACTATAACAGATAATACTTACGATAATTTCGGGGTTGGTTTTTACTTTACTGCAGGGGTTTCACAGTTTTATATCATGAGTGACCGTATTCCTCTTAATTGGTACAATATTTCGTTCTCTAAGAGTGGAACATATTTTCCTTTACCATATGATGAAAAGAGTTTTAATTTCCACTTCGGATGGAACCTCGTTTTTGGCAATGACCAACCGTATAAAATAAGAAGATTAAAGAGAGACAAACCTCTTGTAGAAGTTGATAATCAATCATGGTAAGAAAAAAAGTGATTTAAGATTTGAGAATTAAGAATCGAGATTTTAAATTCGTATTTACGGATTTCTTAAATCTAGAATCTAGAATCTAGAATCTCAAATCTTTAAAAAAATTATTATTTTTGTGAAAATTTTTCATATATGATAGGGCTGTTTAGGTTATTTTTCATATTTGGCATTATTTATGTCATTTACAAATTTTTAACACGATATCTATTCCCGCTGTTATTGGGGAACTTTATAAACCGCAACTTTTCACAAATGCATGGGGATCATTCATCAAACGGAGGTCAAAATGCGCATCGTGAGGGTGAAGTAACAATAAATAATGTTAATCCTAAGAAAAAACGCAATAATAAAAATACAGGAGAATATGTTGATTTTGAAGAAATCAACTAGCAACTAACAACTAAATTCCGCCCCAATGAAGAATATCCAGTTTAGCCAAATTATGCCGCATTTAATTGCGGTTTTGTTATTTATTATAGTTAGTTGTGTTTATTTTTATCCTCAGCTCGAAGGTTTTCAGTTAAGGCAAAGCGATACGGAACAGGCTATTGGAATGAGCAAGGAAATTAGTGATTTTCGGGCAAAATTCGGGAAAGAGCCTTTATGGACGAATTCTGCATTCAGCGGGATGCCTGCTTATCAGATATCTTCAGTACATTCAAACTATGTTGCACCAGTTGAGGATTATTTAATTCTTAAACCATTTTCCCGTCCTGTAGGATATATTATTTTGGCAATGCTGGCCTTTTACATATTAATGTTATGTTTTGACATTAGTCCCTGGATAAGTATAATAGGAGCCCTTGCTTTCGGATTTTCGTCAATATTTATGTTGTATTTGGGGGCAGGCCATAATTCAGAGGTACATGCCATTGCATTATTTCCTGCGGTAGTGGGCAGCCTGTTGCTGGCGTATAGAAAAAATTACAGGATAGGGGCTGTGCTGCTAAGTTTTTTTATTTGCCTCGAGGTAGCGTCCAATCATCTTCAGATTACTTATTACAGCTTGTTCCTTATTGGGCTGATTGTTATTGTTGAGTTAATAATACATATCAGGAACAAACAGATTATAAAATACATAAAGGTTTCCTGTGTTATTTTAGTTGCTGTTATTTTGGGCATAATGCCTTCGTTTTCGAATTTGTATACTACCTATGAATATGGCAAACATTCTACCCGCGGAAAATCAGAACTGACGATTTCTCCAAATTCCCCTGCCGGAAGATCAACCACTTCAGCCGATGCCCTTGATGCCGGTTATATTACCCAATACAGTATGGGTTTTGGTGAAACCTGGTCGGTGGTAATACCCGATGTAAAAGGTGGGGTAGAAACATATATAGGGAATAAGAAAGATATTATCAGTGAGGTGAGTCCTCAATATAAAGAATATATAGCCCAGCAACCTTCTTATTGGGGAGAACAGCTTTTTTCTGGGGGGGCTTTTTACTTTGGGGCTTCAATTTTTGTACTGTTTATCCTTGGGTTAATTTTTATTGCTGACCCCATAAAATGGGCATTTTTAGCCGCATCGGCGTTGGGAATTGTTTTATCATGGAAATATGGCAGCATATTACAGATATTCATAGAACATTTTCCATTGTTCAATAAGTTCCGCGACACCAAGATGATGCTTATACTTGTTCAGATTTCATTCCCCTTTATCGGGATGTTATTTATAAAAGAAATAATGACCAGAAAAATTGACAGGAAAAAGCTGCTTTATTCAATATTGGCTATAAATGGCATATTATTTCTGTTCTATATTATGCCCGGTACTTTTTTTGATTTTGTAAGTACATCGGAAAATGAAAATTTTAACAAACAGCTATCCGCCTATGCAAATAATCCCGAATATCAGAATCAATTTAACGGCTTTGTTACTGAACTTGAAAATACACGGAAAGCAATTTTTAAAAAGGATGTATTAAGAAGTTTGTTTTATGCTTTGGTTGTTAGCGGATTAGTATATTTCTTTGTTACAGGTAAATTAAAAAGGAATTATTTCTTTGGATTATTAGGGTTCTTTGTAATATTAGATTTGTGGCTGGTGGATAAACGCATTTTGAATAATGAAGATTCAGGCGGAGGGTACAGAATGTGGGTGAAAAAACAGCAATACAGTAATCCTTACAGGGCATCCGGGGCTGATAACTTCATTTTAGGTAACGAGGTTATGCATAATCCTTCGCTGCGAAGTAAAATAGATGAGGGTGTGACGAAGGGATTGACAAAAGTTAAGGATATAGATTTAGAAATTCAAAAAGAAAGGCTTACGTTCAGGGAATTAGGTTTTGCTACTGATTACAGGGTGCTTAATTTGTCTGACCCATTTAGTAACGGGGAAGTATCATATTTTCATAAATCGCTTGGGGGCTATAATGGAGCTAAACTTAAAAAATACCAGGAATTAATTGATTTTTATCTTTCAAAAGAGATAAATACTATTGTAAGTTCATTAAAAGATAGTACGGTTACAATGGATAAAATTAATAATATTCTTAAAACCAGGATACCGGTTTTAAATATGTTAAACACTAAATATATTATTTATAATCCTGATTCTCCTCCATTTGTGAATCAAAATGTTAATGGCAATTGCTGGCTGGCAAAGGATGTTCAATTTGTTAATAGTGCCGATGAAGAAATGCGGTCACTTGGCAAGGTGAATTTAAAAACAGAAGCCGTAGTAAATCAAAAATTTAAAGGACTTATTTCTCCTTTTAAATACGATTCTGCGGCCACAATAAAATTAACAACGTGTATATCAAATCAATTAATTTACCAGAGTAAATCAAATTCGGCTCAGCTGGCCGTTTTTTCAGAAATATACTATCCTAAGGGATGGAATGTTTATATAGACGGGAAAAAATCAAATTATTTCAGTGCTGATTATCTTCTCAGAGCTATGAGTATTCCGGCAGGTATACATACTGTTGAGTTCCGTTTCGAACCGGCATCATATGCCTTGGGTGAAAAAATTTCAATAGCCAGCTCGGTTATACTGCTTCTATTTATTATTGGTTTCGCTGTAAGTCAATTTAGAATCAAGAACCATCCTTCGACTAAGCTCAGGAACCATCCTTCGACTAAGCTCAGGAACCATCCTTCGACTAAGCTCAGGAACCATCCTTCGACTAAGCTCAGGAACCAAGAACCAGGAACCAAGACGTGAGACGTAGGGCATGAAAAGGGATGTTTCCCATTTGTTCTTATTTTATATGCGAATTAAGGGTTAAATTATAATATTAGCTTTACTACAAAGGTACACTAAGTCAATCACTAAGGTACACAAAGGATAATTCACAATATCATTGATTTATAATTTAAAAGTATTTGTTCCTTTGTGTTCCTTTGTGTAAACCTTTGTGATCTTTGTGGTTTAAATTTATCATTTCTTAATTCGCATTATATACTACAAGCTTTTAGAAGCACAAAACTTGAATTTTTCATGTATCTTTGTAAAACTTTATTATAATGAAAACAAGTGTAATGACAGTTACCAATCTTCAATTATTCCAGATATTAAAAGAAAAACTTGGTGAAACCCAGGCTGAAACCTTAGTTACTTATGTTGATGCTAAGGTTCAGGATGAGTTCGAATCACATAAAGAAAATTTGGCTACTAAATTAGATATTAGTAATTTGAAAGAAGATATAGCGGTATTAAAGGGTGAATTAAAAAATGATATTCTAAATTCACAAAACAAAATTATCCTTTGGACTATTGGAACTATGTTTATTATGTTTGGTTTGGCCTTAACAATTTATAAACTTCTACATTAACAAGAATTAAACTATTATCATTTATTCGCCATATTCCTGATCCTCTTACTTAACGGGGAGGCAAATACAAAGTCGTTGAGGTATTTGTTATCTACATGAAAAATATCATCTTTGGTCCCTTCCCATATTTTCTTTCCCTGGTATATAAAAACAATCATATCGCCAATTCCCATAACCGAATTCATGTCATGTGTATTGATAATGGTGGTCATATTATATTCTTCGGTAATTTCTTTAATAAGATCGTCGATAACAATAGAAGTCTGAGGGTCGAGTCCACTATTGGGCTCATCACAAAAGAGGTACTTAGGGTTCAGTGCCATTGCCCTGGCTATAGCTACCCTTTTTTTCATACCGCCGCTTAATTCCGAAGGGTATAGCTTGTTAACATTTTCCAGGCGTACCCTGTGCAGGCAAAAATTTACTCTTTCCAGCTTCTCATTGGTTGACATGTCAGTGAACATATCCAGTGGAAACAAAACGTTTTGTTCAACTGTACTGGAATCGAAAAGTGCCCCGCCCTGAAAGAGCATACCTATTTGTTTCCTGATTTCCTTTTTAGCGGCAAATTCCATATTGGAAAATTCTTCATTACCATAGAAAATATGACCACTGTCGATATCAAAAAGTCCTACGATACATTTTAGTAATACGGTTTTGCCCGATCCACTCTGTCCAATTATCAGGTTTGCCTTTCCCTCATCGAATTCTAATGTAATATCATCGATTACTACTCTGTCAGCAAATGATTTAAAAATATTTTGCACCTTTATCATGACAAAAGCAGTTTAGTTAGAATAAGGTTAAACATCAAAATAACCACACTGCTATATACAACTGCCCTTGTACTGGACCTGCCAACCTCAATAGATCCTCCGGTTGCATAGTACCCGTAATATGAAGATATTGAAGTAATGATAAATGCAAAAACTACAGTTTTAATAAGAGCATAGTTAATATAAAAGGTATTTAATGACCATCGTAATCCATAAATATACTCTTCAGTAGTAATTACTCCGGTAATAGTACCAATAAGCCAACCGCCGAAAATACCTATAAACATGCTTAGTAATGCCAGTATTGGGTTAAAAAATACTGCTGCAGCTATTTTGGGAAAAATCAGGTATCCGGCTGAATTAACGCCCATAATTTCAAGAGCATCAATCTGTTCTGTAATTCTCATGGTACCTAATTCTGAAGCTATACTTGATCCTACTTTACCAGCCAGTATAAGCGCTACCATAGTTGAAGAAAATTCAAGAAGGATTGAATCCCTTGCTGTTAAAGCAATTAAATACTTTGGGAACATTGCGCCTGTCATATCATAAGCTGTTTGAATAGTAATAACTGCACCCATGAAGGCTGATATTATAGCAATTATTCCCAGGGAATTTATTCCAAGACTTTCAATTTCACGTAAAAATTGCCTGTAATAGAGTTTATGTTTTTCAGGTTTGGCAAATACCTTTGACATCAGAATAAAGTATTGTCCGATATGGTAAAAAAGGCCCCTTTTAATCATTATAAATTGTTACTTAAACTTTTATTTGAAGATACTTTTATGCAAAGTTATAAATATCCGATCAATTCTTTTGATACGTTCGTGTAAAACCTTTGGATAGTAAAAAATATAGTTACAAATTCGCACTGTTAATTGTAAATTTAATTCCAATTTTGTGAAATTATTAATTACTAAACTATATTTCGGTGAATTCTGATAATTATTGTGTTATAATGGCTGGTGGAATTGGTAGCAGGTTTTGGCCACTCAGCAGAACTTCCAAACCAAAACAATTTTTGGATATATTAGGTACAGGTAAGTCTCTTATTCAGCAAACTTACGAAAGGTATAAAAGGATAATTCCGGAGAAAAATATCTATATAATTTCTCATATTGATTATAAAGATCTTATTTTTAGCCAAATTCCAGGTATTAATCCTAATCAGGTTCTTTTGGAACCCATGAGAAAAAATACTGCCGTGTGTATTGCATATGCAAATTTTAAAATACTTACGCAAAATCCAAACGCTAATATAGTAGTAGCACCATCTGACCATTTAATTTACAATGAAGATGAATTCCTTAAGGTAATATTGCAAGGTTTGGAATTTACGGAAATTTCTAATGCCCTGGTTACTATTGGGATAAAACCAAACCGCCCGGAAACCGGATATGGTTATATACAAACAAACGGTGATTCGGCTAAAAGCCATTCATCTATACGTAAAGTAAAAACTTTTACTGAAAAACCAGATATCGAAATGGCAAAGGTTTTTTTTGAAAGTGGAGAATTTTATTGGAATTCAGGTATTTTTATATGGTCCCTTAATTCAATTATGCACGAATTCGATCTTTACATGCCCGATTTAAATTCACAGTTTAACGAAGGTATTAATATATTGAATTCTGAGGGTGAAAAGGATTTTATTGCTGGCCTGTACCCCAATTGCAAGAGCATTTCAATTGATTATGCCATAATGGAGAAGACAGATAATGTATTTGTTATTTGCGCCGATTTTGGATGGAGCGATCTTGGTACCTGGGGGTCATTGTATACTAATCTGGATAAGGATGAATCCAGTAATGCCCTTGTGGGAAATAATGCCTTTATGTTTAATTCCAGCAATTGTATTGTTAATATTCCTTCAAATAAACTTGCTGTTATTGAGGGGCTTGACGATTATATAGTTGTAGAATCTGATGGTGTGCTGCTTATTTGCCGTAAAACAGACGAACAGAGGATAAAGGACTTTGTTAATGAGGTTAGAATCAAGCGAGGCGAAAAATTCATTTAATAGAACCAGGAGCCTAGAACCAGGAACCAAGACATGGAAACATTAAAATATGACATGGTACATTAAAAGGGACGTGAAAAAGGACGTGAAAAGAAGGACATGAAAAAGGACATGAGATTTCATGTTTTAGCATCTACAGGACTTCATGTATACTGTCTTGGCTCCTGGCTCTAATTCTCCAACTGACAACTAAGCACTAAGCACTATACACTAAGCACTATTTTTCCAGCCAGTCCCCATTTTCTTTTATTAAATTAACAAGTTCTGTTACGGCGATATTTTCATCGATATTTTTCTTTATAATTTCTTTGTTTCGGTAAAGGGTTATTTTGCCCGGGCCTGATCCCACATAACCATAATCAGCATCGGCCATTTCACCGGGGCCATTTACAATGCAACCCATAACTCCTATTTTCAAATGTTTCAGATGAGCTGTGTGTTCACGAATACTTTTAAGTGTAGATGAAAGATCAAATAATGTCCTTCCACACGATGGGCAGGATATATACTCTGTTTTACTCATTCTGTTACGGCTTGCCTGTAAAAGGTTAAGGGATAATTGATAAATTGATGCTGACGTAATAGAATTTCCTTCATTTTCAATCCAGATTCCATCAGTTAAACCATCAATAAGAAATGGCCCAAAATCACATGCAGCCTTTATTTGGAGATTTTCGACAGTATATTCCCTATATAACCGGTGAATAATTACAGGGTTAGTAATTTCATTATTCTGAAGAACAGAAAGCAAAGCTTTAATTTCTCCAACAAAATGTATATGTTCAGAATTTAAAACCAATATCTTGCCTGATAAGTTAGTTTTTACTGTCAAATCAGCATTTTTTAAACTGATAGATTTTAATGGGAAATTCTTTTCAGCTAATTCAGGTGAATAGAGGATATCTTCTGCATATATTGATGATTCAGGTAAATTACCAATTACTATATTAGCCGGAAGGGTTCCTCCTGTTTTTCCAATTTGTATACTTTCCCGTCTTTGGTAATCAAACGGGTTAAAATTCAGAAGATGATTTGATTTTATATGATTATGGCTTTGGCGTTGAGTAAAATACCTGACAATTTCTTTGGCTGCCGGAATTTCAGGCTCAGGTTCTCCAGTGAGAGATACACGTATAGTATCGCCTATTCCTTCCCCAAGAAGTGTACCAATACCGGCAGCCGATTTTATTATGCCATCTTCGCCTTCCCCGGCTTCAGTTACACCAAGATGAACCGGGAAAAACATATTTTCCTTAAGCATTTTTTTAACCAAAAGACGAGTGGATTGAACCATGATCCTGATATTGCTCGATTTCATTGAAACTACCGTCTGATGAAATCCTTCTGCGACAAAGATTCTTAAAAATTCCATTGCCGATTCAGCCATTCCTTCATTTGTATCACCATACCGGCTCATGATCCGGTCACTCAGTGAGCCATGGTTTACACCTATACGAATGGCTGTACCATATTCTTTACAAATTGCCAACAATGGCAAAACCCTGGCACGAATTCGTTCTATTTCAAGGTTATAGATAGAGTTGCTATATTCAATTTGTTTAATATGTTTTTTATCAATATAATTCCCCGGATTTATCCTGACTTTTTCAACTATCCGCGCTGCAACTTCTGCAACTGCCGGGTTAAAGTGAACATCGGCCACTAAAGGATTTTTATAACCGGCAGATCTCAGGTACTTTTTTATTTGAGACAGGTTCTCAGCATCTTTTATAGAAGGAGTTGTAATCCTGACATAATCTGCCCCTGCATCGATAAGCCGTTTGCATTGTTCAACGGAAGCTTCAGTATCCATTGTTGGGGTATTTATCATAGATTGTATCCGAATGGGGTAATCGCCTCCCAACGGAATATCACCAATTTTTACTATGGAACTTTTCCGGCGCCTGTAATCGTAAGAATAGTCGTAAGTCGTAAGTCGTAAGTCGTAAGACATAATGTTTTATGTTGAAGGTCGCAAAATTAATGTCGGATGTTGTTAGAAAATAGTAGAAAATTTAGGTTAGTAGGAAGCTACCTACTTTTTTTGAGTTTTCTCACTTCGTTCGAAATGACAATCAGTTTCAGTAAGTAAAGAGGAGGAAGAGAGGCAGGCAAAGCCGGCATCTCTTCCTCCAACAACACAAAACTGCGGATCGTCATTCCGACCGCAGGGAGGAATCTCATTTGTTTTTTCAATTCATAGACTAAGTCCGAAACATGATGAATAAAAGATTTATTATCGCAAACAAAGCCACATCCATCCACGTCATTTTTTTTCACGTCCCATGTCCCACGTCCCACCTCTCACGTCCCTTTTCCCAACCCCCACTCAAACCCATCTTTTTTATCCTTTACCCATATGCCAATACCGGAGAGTTCATCACGGATTTTATCAGAAGTTTGGAAATCCTTTTTTAATTTTACATCTTGTCGCAATGTCATTAGGATATTGATTAAACCATCAATCAAACCGGAATGGATATCGGTATCGGGCTCGTCTTTTAATCCCAGTATATTGGTTACAAATGTATTGAAAATGCCTTTTAGCAATTCCAGATCATCAAAGCTGATTGTCCTGTAACCTTCTTTTATTGAATTCACAAGGCGTACAGCATCAAAAATATGGGCTATTAATACGGCACTGTTTAGATCTTCGTTTAATGCATCATAGCAACGTTGATGAAGGTTTTTGACATATTCATGAACGGGTCCGTTTGCTATCAAACCAGGTAAGGCTTTCATTGCAGAAAATATTTTTTGCAGGCCAACCTCTGAAGCCTTTAATGCAGCATTCGAAAAATCAAGAGTACTCCGGTAATGTGCCTGAAGTATAAAAAATCGAATTGTCATCGGACTATAAGCTTTTTCAAGAAGCTTATGCGAACCCGTATAAAGTTCTTCAAGTGTAATAAAATTACCAAGTGATTTACCCATTTTTTGCCCGTCAATTGTTATCATATTCATATGTACCCAATATCGGACAGGATCGTAACCCAGGGCTGCCTTCGACTGGGCAATTTCACATTCGTGATGCGGAAATATTAAATCCATTCCACCTCCGTGGATATCAATTACGTCGCCAAGGTATTTGTTACTCATAGCAGAACATTCGAGATGCCATCCCGGGAATCCGGTACTCCATTTTGAAGGCCATCTCATGATATGTTCCGGCCCGGCTTTTTTCCAAAGTGCAAAATCAAAACTGTTACGCTTGTCATTCTTTCCGTCAAGTTCGCGTGTATAACTTAACAAATCTTCAAGAATACGTCCTGAAAGTTCCCCATATTGAAACTTTTTACTATACGATAACACATCAAAATATACTGAGCCATTAGCTTCGTATGCAAATCCGGCATCAAATATTTTTTCTATAAGTTGAATCTGTTCTATTATATGACCTGATGCCTGAGGTTCTATACCAGGTGACTTAACGTTTAGTTTACCTATAAATTCGTGGTAACGGTTAATATATAATTGAACGACCTCCATAGGTTCCAAATCTTCAATTTTCGCTTTTTTAACAATTCTGTCTTCTCCTGAATCCGCATCATTTTCAAGGTGTCCGACATCAGTAATATTTCTTACGTAGCGAACTTTATAATTTAAATGAATGAGGTAACGGTAAAGCAAATCGAATGTTATTGCTGCACGTGCATGACCTAAGTGTGGATCGCCATATACAGTAGGACCACAAACGTACATCCCGACAAATGGCGGATGGAAAGGTTCAAAAACCTGGACTTCTCTTTTTATAGTGTTGTAAAGTTTCAGTTGTTGCATTATTTATTGTTTAATGTTCCAAAAATAGTAATAACAGATAATATAATTTCATTTTTTATCATTATAGGTATTTACTTGTTAATTTTGTTGGGAAAATAGTAGAAAAAAAGAAAATGAAACAATACAGAACAGAATCAAATCATTTAATAAATAAAAAATCGTTGCGTGAAAACATTATTAATGCCTTTCGCAATGCACCCAATGAACTTTTGAATTATAAACAGGTGGCGAAAAAACTTGATATACATGAAACAGTTGTCAGGCGATTAATGCCGGAAATTTTAGCTGAACTTGTAAAAGAAGAAATTTTGGAAGAGGTATATACAGGTAAATTCAGGTTGAAAACAGAAGCATGTTATGTTACAGGAAAGGTTGATCTCACATTGAGTGGCTACGGGTTTATTGTTTCTGACGATTATGATGAAGATATATTTGTTTCGATGGAAAACCTTAATCATGCCTTACATGGCGACATTGTAAAAGTATATCTTTTTGCAAAACGCAAAAAAGCACGTCCCGAAGGAGAGGTTGTTGAAATATTGCAACGTGCACGTAGCCTTTTTGTAGGGACTTTAGAAATTTCTAAAAACTTTGCATTTTTACTGCCTAATGCAAAACAAATTCCATTTGATATATTTATTCCGCTTCGAAGTCTGAATAAGGCACAAAATGGACAAAAAGCCGTAGTTAAAATTGTTGAATGGCCTGCAGGCGCAAAAAACCCGATTGGTGAAGTGGTTGAAATCCTTGGTTTCCCGGGATTGCATGAAACTGAGATGCATGCAATCCTGGCAGAATTTGAACTTCCGGGCAAATTTAGCGCTGAAGTGGATGAAGCAGCTAACAGGTTAAAAGATAAGATTCCTGAACAGGAATATACAAAGCGCCGCGATTTTCGTGATACTGCAACTTTTACTATAGATCCTAAAGATGCTAAAGACTTTGATGATGCCCTTTCAATTAAAAAACTAAAAAACGGAAATTGGGAAGTCGGTGTACATATTGCTGATGTTACATATTTTATTAAACCAGGATCAATTCTTGATGAAGCAGCTTTGCAAAGAGCAACCTCAGTTTACCTGGTCGACAGGGTTGTACCTATGTTACCGGAAAGGATATCCAACTTTATTTGTTCTCTGCGTCCCAAAGAAGAAAAACTATGTTATTCAGCTGTATTTGAAATAAATAACCAGGCGCAAGTTATTAACCAGTGGTTTGGACGAACAATAATAAACTCTGATCGCCGGTTTACATACGAAGAGGCCCAAAAAATCATTGATACAGGAAAAGGTGATTTTAAAACCGAAGTCATTGAATTGCATCGTCTGGCTCAAATTCTCCGGGCAGAACGATTTAAAAACGGAGCTATTGGTTTTGAGCGTGACGAAGTAAGGTTTGATATTGATGATACGGGAAAACCATTGCGTGTTTACAATAAAGAGTATGGAGAATCAAATCAACTGGTTGAGGAATTCATGCTATTGGCCAACAAAAAGGTTGCTGAATTCTGTTCCAATATTATAAATATTCCTTCTCCGGGAAGGGCAGGCAAAGGTAACCTATTTGTTTATCGCGTGCATGACCAGCCGAAGATTGACCGTCTCGAATCGTTTGCCGCGTTTGTCACTAAATTTGGCTATTCCATACACACTTCGTCTGCAAAAAGAATTTCTGAATCACTAAACAAACTAATTGAACAGGTTAGGGGTAAAACTGAACAAAACCTTATAGAAACACTGGCATTACGCTCAATGGCCAAGGCTGAATACTCAACTGACAATATAGGACATTATGGTTTGGCATTTAAATACTATACTCATTTCACATCTCCTATTCGCCGGTATCCGGACATTATGGTCCACCGTTTACTTGATTATTATCTCAATAGCGGACAAACTCCTGTAAAAGAACTGTATGATGATATGTGTAAAAAATCGTCAGAAATGGAAAAACGCGCAATGGATGCAGAACGGGCTTCGATTAAATATAAACAGGTAGAATTTATGAGCGATAAAATAGGACAAATCTTTGACGGGGTAATATCAGGAGTTACCGAATGGGGATTTTTTGTGGAACTTGTTGACAATAAATGCGAGGGACTCGTAGCTATGCGCGAATTGGTAGATGACTTTTATGAATTTGATGAAGATAATTTTTGCATTACCGGCAAACATAAACACAAAAGGTATCAGCTTGGAGATCCTGTAAAAGTTGAAGTTTACCGGGCAAACCTCCCGAAGAAGCAATTGGATTTCAGATTAGATACATTCAAATAGAATATTAATTACTAACAATTTATCTTTTTTTTCAGGGCCTTATCTGTTTAAAAGCTTTTATAACGGCCATTTTAGTATGTCATCCACACGTTAATAACTTTTATCAATAACTAGTGAAAATTATTTAAATTTATCCACGATTATTTAACGTATTGAATGATAGCCAAAAAGCTTATTATCATTAATTTTTTATAATAAAATTGTTTGATTATACATAAGCAGTAGGATGTAATTTGTCAGATAGAATTAATTTATCATAATAATTAAAGTGCTAATTTAAAACCATTTTTACGTTATTTCGTAAAAAATGAAAAGCATCATAAATTGATTTTTTACCACGATGCCAACTTAACAGTAAAGCACTATGAACGATTTAAATTCAATAATTAATAAAACCATACGAATAACTGGTTTCATTATATTAATTTTCATTTTTGCCGGAAAGTTAGAAGCGCAAAATATAAAATTTAGCTGCAAGCTTGATTCTACTATAGAAAATGGCCAATTTAAATATTCAATAACGGTAGATTTGCCTAATAATGTCAGTAACAGTACAATTAGTCTTTTTGGGAGAATGGAGAATCTGAATTATCAATTGATTGATAAGCAGGAGCATATCTCATCGAAAAGCTATACTTTTTATACATCTGAACGCCGTAAATGGATGGTTTTGGTAGAAAGCGGCGGTCAGAATAGTTCCAGAATAATTAAATAGTGCTACATTTTAAAATAAAAGACATGGTTTTAAAAAGAAATATTCTTATCAGGGTCTTAACCATCATTGTAGTATTATTATTTACACAATTAAGGTTATATAGCCAATATACCGTAAGTTCTACAGAAACAGATGCCAGTTGTAACGGAGGTTCAGATGGAACTGTTACTACTACAGTCGCCGGAGGTACTGCAAATTATACATATTATCTGTATATGGATATTTCAGGAAACTACGACCTCGTAGGTACTCCTGTCGTAACTTCAACTCCATTCTATATCTTTACTAATTTATCGGCTGGAAAATATGAAGTTGAAGTTTCAGATAATTCGTTGCCGGTTAATGATGAGTTTGGTAATATTGTAACAATTAACCAACCTGCAGCCCTTGATGGCGGAATAATTGCTTTAAATCAGATTATTTGCAGTAACCCTGGTAATCCTTCCGGATTTACAAGTACAACTGATCCCAGCGGAGGTTCCGGCACCTGGACTTATGACTGGGAATGGAGTTTAAATTCTTCATTTTCTCCAACAAATTCTTTAGGTGTAAATTCACTTACCTGCAATCCTCCGGGTGGTTTAACTGCTACAACCTATTACCGCAGAAAAGCTACAAGAGGAATTTGCGGGACTGTATATTCGGATAATTATATTACTGTTACCGTTAATAATCCTCCAACATCAGGAGGAACCATTGCCCCGGCTATACAAACAATTTGCCCGGGAACATTAGCAGCTCCATTTACCAGTACCGTTGATGCCTCAGGCGGAACATCCCCATCTTATGTGTGGCAATATTCCACAACTTCCTCAGTTGCCGGTTCAGGTACCTGGACTAATATCCCTTCTTCTAATTCCAACACATTAACATATTCTACTCCAATTTCAGTACAAACTTATTTTGTAAGACAATATTTTAACACTTGCGGATTATTATATTCTAATGTTGTTACTGTAAATGTATATGCAACTTCAAATCCAGGCACCATAGCTTCTGCCGTAGCCCAGGCATGTGCCCCTGTTAATTTGCCATTTACCAGTACTGCACCTGCAAGTGGTGGACAATCAGCACCGGTTTATCAATGGCAGTATAATACTACCGGCACATGGATTAATATTCCCGGGGCAAATGCAGCCACTTATACAGCAACTTCAGTAACCCAGACTACCTCTTACCAGAGAACTGCTACTATGGGATGCGGAACAGTTAATAGTAATGTGCTTACTATTAACATTTCAAATATGACTACTCCATCCATAGCTGTTACCAACCCGTTATCATGTTTTAACAGCTCTGACGCTCAATTTACAGCAACGGTTTCAGGAGGCATTCCTCCCTATACTTATGTCTGGGAACAGTCTTCTTCGGGTCTTCCGGGAGGACCATGGATTGTCGTTGGAGGCAATTCCAATATCTTATCCGGTATAGGTCAAGGATTATATCAGGTAATCGTCTCTGATGTAGTAGGTTGTCCTCCAGTTTCAAAATCAATACTTTTTATATTTGGAGCGCCGGGTATGGGAGGTTTTATACCTGCTGATGTTCCGGCCCCCACCGCTAGTAACCAGAATCAATGTTTTAATAATACAGTAGCAAATCTTGTTGCCACTCCGCCATCTAATTGCATCGTTCAATGGTTCACTACAGCCACCGGAGGGGTAGCTCTTAGCCCTGCAACAGTATTATCTGCCGGGACATATTATGCCCAGTCACAAAATACAATAAGTGGCTGCACCAGTAGTTTAAGAACTGCAGTAGTAGTAACAATTATTCCTATACCAACAATAACCAGTACCACGCCGGGAAGTAATTGCGGCCCGGGAACAGTAACCCTCGGGGCTGCGGCCAGCGCAGGGATAATAAACTGGTGGGCGGCAGCCGTCGGAGGGGTATCACTTGGCACAGGCCCAAGCTTTACCACACCTGTCCTGGCAAGCACAACTACCTATTATGTAGATGCCACCAACTTGGGATGTACTACAGCCGCACGGACGGCCGTGACAGCAACAATCAATCCTGTACCAACAATAACCAGTACCACGCCGGGCAGTAATTGCGGCCCTGGAGCAGTAACCCTTGGGGCCACGGCCAGTGCAGGGATAATAAACTGGTGGGCGGCAGCCGTCGGAGGTGTATCGCTGGGCACTGGCCCGAGCTTTACCACACCTGTAATAGCGGGCACAACGACATATTATGTAGATGCCACTTTAGCCGGATGTACAACAACCACACGTACAGCTGTTGTAGCAACAATAACTCCTATACCAACAATAACAGGAACCACGCCGGGCAGTAATTGCGGCCCGGGAGCAGTAACCCTTGGGGCCACGGCCAGTGCAGGTTTAATTAACTGGTGGGCCGCAGCCGTCGGAGGGGTATCGCTTGGCACAGGCCCAAGCTTTACAACACCAGTAATAGCAAGCACGACAACCTATTATGTAGATGCAACTATAGCAGGATGTACCACAGCCGCAAGGACAGCAGTTGTTGCAACAATAACTCCTATACCAACAATAACCAGTACCACGCCGGGCAGTAATTGTGGTCCGGGAACAGTAACCCTTGGGGCCACGGCCAGCGCAGGGATAATAAACTGGTGGGCGGCAGCCGTCGGAGGGGTATCACTTGGCACAGGCCCAAGCTTTATAACACCTGTCCTGGCAGGCACAACGACCTATTATGTAGATGCCACCATTGCAGGATGTACCACAGCCGCACGAACAGCTGTGACAGCAACAATCAATCCTATACCAACAATAACCAGTACCACGCCGGGCAGTAATTGCGGTCCGGGAGCAGTAACCCTTGGGGCCACGGCCAGTGCAGGGATAATAAACTGGTGGGCGGCAGCCGTCGGAGGTGTATCGCTGGGCACTGGCCCAAGCTTTACCACACCTGTATTACTTAACACAACTACCTATTATGTAGATGCTACCAACGCGGGATGTACCACAACCACACGTACAGCTATTGTAGCAACTATCACTCCTATACCAACAATAACCAGTACCACGCCGGGCAGTAATTGCGGTCCGGGAGCAGTAACCCTTGGGGCCACGGCCAGTGCAGGGATTATAAACTGGTGGGCGGGAGCCGTCGGAGGGGTATCCCTTGGTACAGGCCCGAGCTTTACCACACCTATCCTGGCAAGCACAACCACCTATTATGTAGATGCCACCAACACTGGATGTACCACAGCCGCACGAACAGCTGTGACAGCAACTATCAACCCTGTACCAGCAATAACAGGAACAACACCTGGCAGTAATTGCGGCCCTGGAGCAGTAACCCTTGGGGCCACGGCCAGCGCAGGGATAATAAACTGGTGGGCGGCAGCCACCGGAGGTGTATCGCTGGGCACAGGCCCGAGCTTTACCACACCTGTAATAGCGGGCACAACGACATATTATGTAGATGCCACTTTAGCCGGATGTACAACAACCACACGTACAGCTGTTGTAGCAACAATAACTCCTATACCAACAATAACAGGAACCACGCCGGGCAGTAATTGCGGCCCGGGAGCAGTAACCCTTGGGGCCACGGCCAGTGCAGGTTTAATTAACTGGTGGGCCGCAGCAGTCGGAGGGGTATCGCTTGGCACAGGCCCAAGCTTTACAACACCAGTAATAGCAAGCACGACAACCTATTATGTAGATGCAACTATAGCAGGATGTACCACAGCCGCAAGGACAGCAGTTGTTGCAACAATAACTCCTATACCAACAATAACCAGTACCACGCCGGGCAGTAATTGTGGTCCGGGAACAGTAACCCTTGGGGCCACGGCCAGCGCAGGGATAATAAACTGGTGGGCGGCAGCCGTCGGAGGGGTATCACTTGGCACAGGCCCAAGCTTTATAACACCTGTCCTGGCAGGCACAACGACCTATTATGTAGATGCCACCATTGCAGGATGTACCACAGCCGCACGAACAGCTGTGACAGCAACAATCAATCCTATACCAACAATAACCAGTACCACGCCGGGCAGTAATTGCGGTCCGGGAGCAGTAACCCTTGGGGCCACTGCCAGCGCAGGGATAATAAACTGGTGGGCGGCAGCCACCGGAGGGGTATCGCTTGGCACAGGCCCAAGCTTTACAACACCTATCCTGGCAAGCACAACGACTTATTATGTAGATGCAACTATAGCTGGATGTACCACAGCTGCACGAACGGCCATAACAGCAACTATCACTCCTATACCAACAATAACCAGTACCACGCCGGGCAGTAATTGCGGTCCGGGAGCAGTAACCCTTGGGGCCACGGCCAGTGCAGGGATTATAAACTGGTGGGCGGGAGCCGTCGGAGGGGTATCACTTGGCACAGGCCCAAGCTTTACCACACCTGTCCTGGCAAGCACGACAACCTATTATATAGATGCCACCAACTTGGGATGTACCACAGCCGCACGGACGGCAGTGACAGCAACAATCAATCCTGTACCAACAATAACCAGTACCACGCCGGGCAGTAATTGCGGCCCTGGAGCAGTAACCCTTGGGGCCACGGCCAGCGCAGGGATAATAAACTGGTGGGCGGCAGCCACCGGAGGTGTATCGCTGGGCACAGGCCCGAGCTTTACCACACCTGTAATAGCGGGCACAACGACATATTATGTAGATGCCACTTTAGCCGGATGTACCACAGCCACACGTACAGCTGTTGTAGCAACAATAACTCCTATACCAACAATAACAGGAACCACGCCGGGCAGTAATTGCGGCCCGGGAGCAGTAACCCTTGGGGCCACGGCCAGTGCAGGTTTAATTAACTGGTGGGCCGCAGCAGTCGGAGGGGTATCGCTTGGCACAGGCCCAAGCTTTACAACACCAGTAATAGCAAGCACGACAACCTATTATGTAGATGCAACTATAGCAGGATGTACCACAGCCGCAAGGACAGCAGTTGTTGCAACAATAACTCCTATACCAACAATAACCAGTACCACACCAGGCAGTAATTGCGGCCCGGGAGCGGTAACCCTTGGGGCCACGGCCAGCGCAGGGATAATAAACTGGTGGGCGGCAGCCGTCGGAGGGGTATCGCTTGGCACAGGCCCAAGCTTTATAACACCTGTCCTGGCAGGCACAACGACCTATTATGTAGATGCCACCATTGCAGGATGTACCACAGCCGCACGAACAGCTGTGACAGCAACAATCAATCCTATACCAACAATAACCAGTACCACGCCGGGCAGTAATTGCGGTCCGGGAGCAGTAACCCTTGGGGCCACTGCCAGTGCAGGGATAATAAACTGGTGGGCGGCAGCCACCGGAGGGGTATCGCTTGGCACAGGCCCAAGCTTTACAACACCTGTATTACTTAACACAACTACCTATTATGTAGATGCTACCAACGCGGGATGTACCACAACCACACGTACAGCTATTGTAGCAACAATCACTCCTATACCAACAATAACAGGAACAACACCTGGCAGTAATTGCGGTCCGGGAGCAGTAACCCTTGGGGCCACGGCCAGCGCAGGGATAATAAACTGGTGGGCGGCAGCCGTCGGAGGTGTATCGCTGGGCACTGGCCCAAGCTTTACCACACCTGTCCTGGCAAGCACAACGACCTATTATGTAGACGCTACTATAGCCGGATGTACCACAGCCGCTCGAACAGCAGTGACAGCAACAATCAATCCTGTACCAACAATAACCAGTACCACGCCGGGCAGTAATTGCGGCCCTGGAGCAGTAACCCTTGGGGCCACGGCCAGCGCAGGGATAATAAACTGGTGGGCGGCAGCCACCGGAGGTGTATCGCTGGGCACAGGCCCAAGCTTTACCACACCTGTAATAGCGGGCACAACGACATATTATGTAGATGCCACTTTAGCCGGATGTACAACAACCACACGTACAGCTGTTGTTGCAACAATTAACCCGGATGCCACAGCTTATGCAGGAGCCAATGATTCAATCTGCCATAATGATAATATTGTACTTTCTGATGCAACAGCTTCAAACTACAGTTCATTATTATGGACTACTTCCGGAGACGGGACTTTTACAAACGCTGCTATCCTGAACACTATTTATACACCCGGGCCAAACGATCAGTTAAACGGTTCAGTAGTTCTTACATTAACCGCCTCAAGTGCAATATGTCCGGATGTATTTAGTTCTAAAACTGTTACAATTACTTCCACACTTGTTGCTACCGTCGGATCATTAACTCCTTATTTGATTGGCGCCGGAACTACTATTGAAATAGGAATAAGCGTTAATAACAGAGCGGCACTTAACAGTTTAGGATTTTATTTTGTATCTCCTGACGGAACAATTGTAACCTTGCACACTAATGACTTTTTATGTTATAGTTTTGCAAGTTCTGCTAAGGTTGTGTTTACTACTAAATTACCTGCATCACAAACGTACGATATTTGCAGTCCGCAATATAAAGACAAGCCTTTAACCGGCACTTTTGGAGCTGTTGGAGATTGGACTGCGTTATATGGGAAAGACCCGGCAAATGGGGCCTGGAGAGTAGAAGTTACAGATTGTGATAATGCTTTTTTACAAGCTGGAGATATAACAAATGCTTATATAGAATTTAAAGATGTAGATTCTCACGGTGATAGTGTAACAGTGAATTATGATTCAGGCAATATCAATTTTCCTATAAATCAGTCGGAAGACGCATTTACCTGCTCCCCAACAGACTATATTGTCCCAATAGGTTTAAAAACAAAATGTTCAAATTGCGGGCCAGGCCAGGGAGCAACTGCTGTACTTACAAAAACGGGAGGTACCGCACCGTATAAAAAAGGGAAATGGTATAATCAGCTGGCACCTTCAACTTTGGTAGCAACCGGAGATACAGTGGAACTTTGCAGTGGAAATTATTTTGCAATTGTTACCGATGAATTGGGTTGTATTGATACGGCATTTGCCAGTGTTTCATCACCATTACCTATAAATATTGATTCTATAAAATTCAGTAATGGGGATTCGTTAAAATGTTTTGGCGATACAACCAGCATACAGGCATATTTAAGCGGTGGAACCGGTCTTAAAGAATTCACCATTAACGGTGTTACAAAAAATAGCGGACAAACAGTATCAGGTTTAACTAAAGGGATTTACACACTTCACATTTTTGATGATAATGGCTGTAACAAGGATACCACAATTAAAATTGTTCAGCCAACTATGTTTTTTGCTGATTCTTTGAAAGTTTTCAATGTAACATGTAACCTTGCCGGTGATGGTAAAATCAAATTAAAGGGCCATAAAGGGACACGGCCGTATAATTTTGTCCTTGAACAGGGAGGAGTTGATGTTGGTTCACCTGTGATTTCAAATGACAGCGCAGTTTTCAGCGGGTTATCGCCGGCAAATAATTATATGGTAGTTGCAACCGATAACAATGGCTGTAATGCCGATACATTTAATATTGTGATCACACAACCTGCGGTTCTTGCTATAAACACCATTGATACAAGTAATTATATTTGTTTCGGCCAATCTAACGGGTTTATACGATTTACAAACGTTTCAGGAGGTACACGTCCTTACCTCTACTCCATTGATGGTGGTACAACATGGCAACCTGATTCAAGTTTCACTAATCTTAACCAAGGGCCATACAATCTGACAGTGAAGGATTCAAATAATTGTCCAGCTGCATTTCCGGTAATAAATTTGAAAGGAGCAAACAAACTTAGCATTGATTCATCAGTTGTGAATAATGTTACAATATGTTATAACAATCCAAATGGAAGTATTAAAATATATGCCAGTGGCGGCAACGGAATGTTGACGTTTTCACTGGATACGATGCCATATCAGGCAGACAGTACATTTACAGGATTATTGGGTGGCATATATACTACTCATGTCAGGGATACTTTAACATCTTGTACGGCAACAGGTACTGATACAATTAAGGCCCCTCCAGCAGTTATAATTGATTCGGCTGTTACGGTTAATGTCCATGGAGCTGTTAACGGATCTTGCACAGTTTATGCAAAGGGAGGAAAAGGGCCGTTAAATTATAGTATAGATGGAATTAATTATCAAAAAAGCGATACGTTCTTAAATCTTTCAGCAGCCAAATATTATGTTTATGTACACGATTCATTAGGTTGTGCCGCTGCCCTTGATTCTTTTTATATTTCAAACTTAACGGTAACAGTTACAACAATTAATGTTATATGCAAAGGAGATTCAACGGGCAGCATTACCCTTACAGTTGCAGGATCAGCGAAATGTAAATATTCGATAAACGGAGGTTCTACCTTCCAGGATTCGGGGAAATTTATAAATTTGTTAGCCGGGACTTATCTTACAGAAGTTGTTGACACAATAACAGGTGCTAAGTTCTTCCAGTCAGATACCATTACTCAGCCTGCTGTTGCATTAAAATTCGGATTTATATCACCAACCAACCCGACTTGTTTTAATGGGAATAATGGTAGTATAAGAGTAACAGCAACAGGCATACCACAATTACAATTCTCAATTAATGATAGTGCGTATAGTACAAATTTCCAATTTTTTAATCTTTCTGCCGGAAATTACCTGATTAGTGTTATGGATGGAAATGGTTGCCAGAAAACAACCGAGAAACTTTTAGTAGATCCTAAGCCGATAGACATTACAGCAAGTATAACCAATATTATAGGATTTGCAAAGGGTAGTATACAAATTTTAACCGTAAAAAATGGCATTCCGCCATATCAGTTCTCAATAAACGGAGGTTCCACCTGGCAATCCGATTCAACATTTTCAAATCTGAATGCAGGCATTTATACAATTACCACGCAGGACTCTAATTATATTTGTTCACATGATACATCCCTTAGAGTTAAAAGCGGGGATACATTATTCGTTGTACCTGTTGTAACAAATATTAATTGTTTTGGTGATTCTTCGGGTATAATTAGTCTTACCATGGGAGATACTATTTATACAAATCCTTTGACATTTATAATTAAAGGTCCTGGTTCCGATTCAATTGTTGCTGTAGCAAACGATGCATATATATTTCCAAATTTACCCGGAGGTAATTACCTTGTAACAGTTACCGATGCTAAAGGTGCTGAATATCTAAATATTATTACAATAAAAGAACCCCAGAAGTTAGTGATTATCGGTGATGTAGCAGACGCCAGCTGTAATTATCAAAAATCTGACGGTAGCATTACCACCATAATTAACGGAGGTACTGCACCTTATTCATATTTATGGAATAACAGTTCAGCTACGGATTCGTTGACGGGCATTCCTATGGGGCATTATACTTTATTTGTTATAGATGCTGACTCTTGCCGGGCCTCACAAGCTTTTACAGTAAACGCGAAAGATACATTAAAAGTAAGTGCAGGTCCTTCGGCCCAGATTTGCCAGGGTGTTCCTTACCAGTTGAATGCTTCGGGGTCAGCCGGATATAGTTGGTCGTGGACACCTTTAACAGGATTAAGCAATTCATTTATTCAAAATCCAATGTTAACTACAACCAGTAATGGACGATACCAGGTAGCTGTAACTGATACTCAAAATTGTACAGATACTGCTTCAGTTCTTATTGCCGTTTATACAAATTATAATCTTCAGGTGGGAATTGAGACCAGTACAGGATTTAAAGCAATTAACAAGGATTTTGTTGATGTCAATATACCAGTGCAATTAGAGGCTCTGCCCGATAGCTTTAATAGTTATCAATGGACTCCAACTACCTATTTGGATAATCCGGCAAGCAGGACACCTATTATAAATGTTAAGAGTGTTCCATCAGGTGATAGCATTGAATATGTGCTGGTTGCTGAAACTTCTAACGGTTGTCAGCAGAGTGATTCGATTGATATTATTGTTCGGTCGCATGGATTAATACCTACCGGGATTTATCCAGGTTCAAAACATTATGAAGATCAGGTTTGGTTCCTTGAAAAGGCTCCCGATTATCCGGATATACTTGTTGAGGTATACAACCGTTGGGGAGAGCTGGTTTATATGTCAACCGGATATGATAATTCAACCAGAGTTTTTGACGGTAAACGCAATGGATATTATTTACCTGCAGGAACCTATTATTTTGTAATTGATTTTAAAGATGGAACAACTCCAGAGACAGGCTCAGTAACTATCGTAAGTACAGGCAAATGAAAAAGTACCTCATCCTCATCCTCCTCTCATTAACCGTTACCTATACAGTACCGCTTTGGGCACAGCAGTCGCCTGAGTTTACTATGTACATGATGAACCCCTTCCTTTATAATCCGGCTGTAGCAGGTACTGCTAATTATTGGGAAATTAGGACCAACCACCGTTTTCAATGGGTAGGGTTTAAAGATGCTCCTATTACAAATGTAGTAAGTGCTTTTGGGCCTCATAGTACTAGGGATATGGGCTTTGGCGGGAATGTATATAGCGATATCACAGGTCCGGTGAGTACAACAGGGGCTAATGGAGTTTATACCTATAATATGCCGATAACTTCGGATATTCGTATTTCCTTTGGGCTTGAACTTGGTTTGTTGGAATATTCTATTGATTTAACAAGCATACAATTTTATATTACTGATTATACAGAATTGCCTAATTCGGTTCTTTCCAAACTTGAACCCGATGCCTCAGCGGGTATTTATGTTTACAATTCACAATTTAATGCCGGATTTTCAGCAAATCATTTATTTAACCTGCATGAAGCTTTAATTCCAAATCAGGTTGGGATAACGGAGCTACAAACACATTTTTATCTTATGGGAGGCTATCGCTATCTAATTGACCGTGAATGGACCCTTGAGCCTGGCGTAGTAGTAACAAAAGTGATAGCTGCTCCTTATCAGTTTGAGTTTTATGGGAAAGCGATTTACAGGAATACGGTATGGGGAGGTCTTTCATACAGGACACAAGACGCCATATCCTTAATATTGGGATATACCCATGAGCGGAGAATATTCATAGGATTTGCCTGGGATTATGCTCTTTCAAATCTTAGGAAATATAGTGCAGGTTCATATGAAATAGTAATAGGATATAACTTCGATTCTATTAAAAAAATGGCAAAAAAGCGTAAATGAGAAATGTAAAAAGGATAATAGTTTTTGTCATTATAATTTGTTTTGGGTGGTCGTGCAATCATAAAACTAAAATCCAAATAATTCCGGCAGCAAAGCTTAAAGATTTACTTATAGACATTCAACTTGCAGATGCATATTATATGATGCATTCAAACCAAAATAATGCCGGTAAGTATAATAATGATTTCTATAAGCAGATTTTTGATAAAAACGGGATTACTAAGGTTCAGTTCGATAGTTCTTTATCGTATTATTCTAAAATAAAACCAAAAAGTTATGAGGAAATATATGATGAAGTATTAACAGAGTTAAACCGGATGAGCCAGGATATTTATATCATAAGGTCATTAATTCTGGATTCGGCAGGAAATTTGTATAAAGGGAAGATTAATATTAAACTTGAGGGGAAAGGATTTGCTGAAAAAATTCCTTTTGAAATAGCTGTAAAAGATACCGGGTTATATGAAATAACAATTCAGATACAAATATTTAATGACGACCAGTCTAAAAATATAGGGTTTACTGCATACAATACCATCAAAAATAACAAGGATAAAATTAATCCGGCTGATTACTTTGAGAAAATCAATTATAACAGATCGGCAAAAGTAAAATTATACCAGGTTTCGAAAAGGATAAAAAACAAGAAAAATAATATTATTAAAGGATTTATTTTGGATCAGGA
Source organism: uncultured Bacteroidota bacterium (assembly GCA_963846585.1). GTDB lineage: Bacteria > Bacteroidota > Bacteroidia > Bacteroidales > JAAUTT01 > JAAUTT01. The sequence goes on along the minus strand of CAWJWO010000018.1, from coordinate 484,832 downwards.
TGACCAAAAAAGCAAATTTTTAAGACATATAAATATTTCAATGTTTTATGTAAAGAAAATTGTAAGCGAGGTAAACCCTCAATCTAAGTACCATTATCTGAACAGAGCCAGGAACCAGGAACCAGGAGCCAGGAAAGTTAACCGTTAAAATAAATAGATTAATAAGCCATTTAAGAATTACTGAATGAATACATTTTTATTTGACAGGGTAATATATGGCCCGGTAACAAGCAGAAGACTTGGGATATCATTAGGGATTAATTTATTGCCAACGAATCGCAAATATTGCAATTTTGATTGTGCATATTGTGAGTGTGGTTTAAATGAGAAAGGTTCAGGTATACAAATAACGTTGCCATCAAGGAGTGAAGTTTCAGGCAAACTTCAGTCGGCGCTTGCTGCCATTTCAGAAAAAAAAGAAAAACTGGACGTAATAACTTTTGCAGGCAATGGTGAGCCAACAATGCATCCTGAATTCCACCATATTATAAATGATACTATAGTTTTAAGAGACAAGTATTATAAAGATGCAGCTATATCGGTTCTGTCAAATTCCACAACGTTACATAAAAAAAATGTAGTTGAAGCTTTAAAAAAGGCAGATAATAATATTATGAAACTCGATTCCGGAATAAATGGAACAATTCGATTAATTAACAGGCCGGAAGGGACATATGATATTGGAAAAATTGTCCGGCAGCTCAAAAGTTTTTCAGGTCAGCTTATAATTCAAACAATGTTCCTGAAGGGGTTTATTGATGGCCGGCATGTTGATAATACAACGGAAGTTGAAACAGATGCATTGAAAATATGTTTAAGAGAAATAAATCCCCGAATGGTTATGATATATACTATTGCAAGGAATACGCCATTCGATACCCTTGAAAAAATACCTGTTGCCAAATTAAAACAAATTGCCGGGCTTATAGAACAATTGGGAATACCTGTTCAGGTATCGGAATAGATGTAAAAATTGTAATGTTTATAAACTTTTAAACCTTACTACTTAAGATTTATTTAGGGTTAATGTAAACGTAGAGCCCTCCCCAATTTTTGACCTCACCTGAATAGTTTGATTATGAGCTTCCATAATATGCTTGGCAATTGATAATCCCAGGCCCGTGCCTCCAAGGTCGCGCGACCTGCTTTTATCAGTTCTGTAAAAACGTTCAAATATTCTGGATAAATCTTTTTCTGCTATTCCAATCCCGTTATCAGTAACTTCAATTAGTACCTGTTCACCGATATCAATGAAAGTAATGGTAGTTTTTCCATTTTTCTTTCCATATTTAATTGAATTTACGATAAGATTATTAAGAACTTCTGTAATCTTTTTTTTATCGGCTTTTACTTTAATTGGTTTATCGTAATTTGCTCCGAAAGAAAGTTTAATTTTCAGATTTTTAGCAAGCATTTCCTGCATTTCGAATACATCTTCCACTAAACTTATAATATTTATATCTTCAAATTGCAGCTTAAGTTCCCCTGATTCGAGCCTTGAAATTGATTCAAGATCTTCAACAATATTAATCATACGGTTTATGCTTTTTTCAGTACGTTCGAGGTACAAACGGTTAATGGCAGGGTCCTCGAGGCCGCCATCAAGAAGTGTTAAAATATATCCCTGAATATTAAAAATGGGTGTTTTGAGTTCATGTGATACATTTCCTAAAAACTCTTTCCGGTATTTTTCGAGTTCTTTCAGCTGTGCAATTTCCTGTGATTTATTATTTGTCCATGCCGAAACATCATTCCTTATTTCTGTTATAATATCTTTACCCTCAAGGTACTCCTTTTTTTCTTTGTTTTGAATATTAATATTATGAAGAGTCCTGTATATTGGATTAATTTTTTCAATAATAAATTCAATAAGGATATGCCGGGAAAAAAAATAAACACAACAGAACAAAATACTTGCTGATAACAGGCTGGTTATAAGCATTATTCTCGTAGGAAGTGACAATGATATTAAAAGCAGTAAAAGAAATACTATTACAGCAACTATAGCAATGTAAATGGCTACTTGTTTTGGAGTCAATGATTTCATTATTTTTTATATCTTCACATAAGAAACTAAACACAGAGGCACAGAGAAATCAATTGAAATATATATTTTTTCTTTCCTCTGTCTTCTGTTTTCTATCTTGGCTCCTGGTTCTTGGCTCTTGGATCTATCAGGTAACAAACTACTTAACAGATGACAATAACCGGGCCACATACTTACCAATGATATCGAATTCGAGGTTAACTATATTTCCTGGCTTTATTTGCTGAAAATTAGTGTGATAATAGGTGTATGGGATAATTGCTGCCTGAAAGGAGCCATTTTGTGAATTAACAACCGTTAAACTAACCCCGTTAACCGTTATAGAACCTTTTTCCACAGTTATATTGTTTGTGGAAGGATCGTACGAAAATGTATAATACCAGCTGCCTTCCACTTCAATTACTTTTTTACAAACGGCAGTTTGATCTACATGTCCCAGTACAAGATGACCGTCCAGCCTGTCATTTAATTTCATGCTTCGTTCAACGTTAACTTTATCGCCCGTAATGACTATGCCCAAATTTGATTTTAAAAGTGTTTCTGCAATAGCTGTTACAGTGTATGTATTTGTATCTTTTTTAACAACTGTAAGACAAACCCCGTTATGAGATAAGCTTTGATCGGTTTTTAGTTCGTTAACAAAAGAACAGGACAGGGTAATATTCAAATTATCACGGTCTTTTTCAATTGATACTACTGTGGCAGCTTCTTCTACAATACCTGAAAACATAAAATTCTATTTTTGCTCTAATTTAAATATATTAGCTGAAACAGTAATTTAATTTGAATTTATTTTAATTTTGAATTTATTGAATTTGAGGTAAGATAAATTTATAAATTGTATAGATAAATGCTATATTGATAGTTATATTTTATGAAGAAATTAATCTGGATTGTGTCTGTTACATATTTATTATTAACCTCATGCGGGGAATATAAAAAAATTACATACCTGCAGGCAAAGCGTGGGGAGAAGGATACGGTGTATAAACCCAATCTGACTCTTTATAAGTTACAACCGGCTGATATTTTATACGTAAACGTATTAAGTATTGATAAAAATGTTTCGGAACTTTTTAATTCAAACGGAACTTCCGGCAATTCACAATCATCCATGGGAATATCAGGTGGCAACATGTATTTTACAGGTTATTCCATTGATAAAAACGGATTTATTCATTTGCCTGTAATAGGAGATGTACTTGTTGGAGGGAACACTGTTGATAAGGCAACTGAAGATATACAGAAGATAGCAGTTCAGTATATAAAAGATGCGAGGGTTGAACTTAAGCTGGTTAGTTTTAAAATTACAATGTTAGGTGAAATTGGACATCCCGGACAGATTACTATTTTTAATGACAGGGCAACCATACTTGAGGCTATTGCTTTGGGAGGTGAAATAACTTATTACGGGAACAGGAAGAATATTTTAATAGTCAGGTCTACTGAAGGAGGAGGATTGAAAACTTTCCGGATTGACCTGACGAAGCGGGGACTGCTTAAGTCAGAGAAATTTTTCGTACAGCCAAATGATGTTATTTACGTGGAACCATTGAAATATACTGCTTTTAGAATTAAGTTAACAGATTACACTTCATTTTTAACATTATTAACTACGCTCATTACCACATATATTTTAGTTTATTCTTTAACAAAAAAATAACCAGATAAACCAATAGATGGAAAACCAAGTGAATTATTCTTCACCGGAAGAAGCCATTGATATTAGAAAATTTATTTATAAGATATTAAATAAATGGTATTGGTTTGTTATTTCACTGACAATAGCTTATATAGTTGCCTATTTTATTAATTATTATGCCGATCCTGTATACAGTGTAAGTGCCACCTTGCTTATTAACGATGAAAAAAAATCTGCCGCTGAGGTGTTAATTAGTTCTATTGACAGGCTAAGTGCAAGAAAAAACATCGATAATGAAATTGCCATTCTTAAATCGTATAAAATGGCAAGCAAGGCGTTACGGGAATTAAAGGATTTTGACATTAGTTATTTCAGTGTTGGTACTATAAGAAAACCAATGCAATATAAATCAGCTCCTTTTTATATAGTGGTGGATTCCGGTTCATATAATTTGAAAGAATATCCGGTAGAAATAACTATTTTATCAAAAGATGAATATAAACTGGAGATTGATGGTAAGCATAAAATAAGTAAAATATTAAAGTTTAAGGAGAGGTATAGTGATGGTAATTTCAATTTTAAGGTTTATATAAAAGAGCCTTCCAACACAAATAAATATTTCTTTATATTTAATGATATAGGGAGTCTTACAAACAATTACCGGAATAAATTAAATATAGCGACCAACGATAAAAGAGGGACAGTTTTAACTCTAAGCACTACCGGTTTGGTTCCTCAAATGGAGGCCGATTATATTAATAAATTAATGGAAGTATATATAAGAATGGGTTTGGAGGAAAAAAACCAGACAGCTATTAATACTATTAATTTTATCGACAATCAATTATCGACTGTTGTTGATTCATTAAGAAGAGCAGAGGATAAGCTTCAGATATTCAGGTTAAACAATAAAGTAGTTGATCTTACAACCGAGGGTTCGGCAATTAAATCAAAACTTGAAAAGGTTCAGGAAGACAGGGCGACAGCTGAAATTCAGCTGAGATATTACAAATATGTACAGGACTATATACAGAAAAGGAAAGACTTTAAAGATGTTATTGCACCTGCCATAATGGGTATTAGCGATGCGCTTTTAAATTCCCTGATTACTGAGTTAAGCAGGCTTTATTCAGAAAGGAGTATATTGATTATGAATGCTCAGGATGATAATCCAAGTCTTACCCTCCTGAATGCAAAGATTCAAAATACTATGAAAGCGTTACAGGAAAACATTAATGAAATAATTAATTCCGCAAAAATAAGCCTGAATGAAATTTCTAACCAGGAAGCATCAATTGAAGAAGAATTGCAAAAATTACCCGTAACTGAGCGCAGATTATTAAATATTCAAAGGGATTTTAAATTAAACGACCAGATTTATAACTTTCTATTGCAAAAAAGAGCCGAAGCCGCCATTTCAAAAGCTTCAAATGTGGCAGATAATAAAGTTTTGGATGAAGCATCAGCCTATAGTACTGTACAAATAGCCCCTCTGGAATCAAAAAATAAGATGGTAGCAATAGTATTGGGTTTATTGTTTCCTTTATCGATACTATTTCTTTTAGAATTTTTTAATAATAAAATTAATGATGTTAAAGTTATTGAAAAACTTACCAAGGTACCTATTTTCGGATCGGTCGGGCATAACGATAAATCTTCTGACATTCCGGTAGCTGATAACTCAAAGTCTACTATTGCTGAATCATTCAGGGCTTTAAGAACAAACTTGCAATATATATTACGGGATAAAGAAAAAAAGGTGATTTGTATGTCCTCTACCATGAGCGGTGAAGGGAAGACGTTCTGTGTAATAAATCTGGCAGCTATTTTGGCCCAGGCTCAAAAAAAGACCTTGCTTTTAAGCCTTGACCTTAGAAAACCCAAAATACATAAGATATTTAATATTGATAACAAGGTGGGATTAAGTACATACCTGATAGGGAAAACGTCTTATGAAGATATTATTAAACCTACCAATATTGATCATTTATACGTCTCCGTATCCGGGCCTATACCGCCGAATCCTTCAGAACTGCTTGATACTGAACTGATGGAAAAGTTTATAACGAGGGCAAAAAATGAATTTGATTTTATCTTAATTGATACACCGCCAATTGCCATTGTAACCGATGCTATTTTACTTAGCAGGTATTCGGATGCCAATATTTTTGTAATAAGGCATAATTATTCACCGAGGGATGTCCTGTACCTGGTTGATGAGCTTAGTAACAAGAGAAATGTACCTAATATAGGTATTCTCATCAACGATGTTAAAGTGAATTCATATTATGCATACGGGAAAAAATACAGCTATAACTATGGATATAGTGATATTTACAATGATTATTATTCTGATCATAAAAAGCCGACCTGGAGACAGCGGATGATAAAGAGAATATTTCAGGGAATATGAAAATAGAATCAAGAACCAGGAACCAGGAGCCAAGACATGGGACGTGAAAGGGACGTGAAAAAGAAGACAGACGACAGATAAAAGATAAAAGATAAAAGAAGAAAGAGGAAAGAAAAAAATATATTTCAATTTATTTCTCTGTGGCTCTGTGTCTCAGTGTTTAATTTTATAATTGGCTATCTTCTAATATAGTCGCCCACCATTAGTTTTCGGATCCGGAAGAGACAGTTATAACTGAGGTTGCTTTAAACCCTCCATCAGCTGATGTTGCGGTTATTTTAACACTTCCGGGCGCTACTGCAGTTACCGTTCCCCAAATATCAACTTTAGCAATTGTGGTATCGCCAGAGGACCATTCAACCGCCTGGCTTGATCCTGAAGGCCATACAGTATCGGTAAGGTGCAGGGTCCCGCTTTTAGCAATAGCCGCTTTTGAGGGACAAACTGTCACACCTGTGGCGGGTACCGAAGAAGGATAAATTAATAACATATGCTTTGTAAAAAAGGTATCAGTACCTGGTTCGAATTCTGACAGGGTACCATTTTTATCGATGCCATTGGAAGTCCACGAGCAATAACCTGCAAATCCGTTTGCCCAGGTATCCTGGTACATTTGTATAATAGTGTGGTTTTCATCATTTTTACCTGGCCCCTCACCGACAAGAGTTGGCCTGTCACTAGTCATTCCATAGGCATTTATTGTTTTGGTGAAAGGTGCCCCATAGTATGGATACACCCAGTTATAATAGTGAGTTTCCCAAAAATCAAGGTAAACTGAACTGTTATTATTATAAGCAGCTTTAAGGTTGGCATCCGACCACCAATTGCCAATGAATTGTCCACCGGGATTGTCACTGTTCCATTTTACGCATGCACTGCCAATTGTAACCAGTTTTGAACTGTTGTTATGGATGGCAGCTGAACACATAGCTGCAAATCTTTGTATTTCCTTTAAAGGCAATTTTCCGTCAGCGGAGTTTTGATTTATCCATTCCGGTTCATTGCATAAATCAATAGCGTAAAAATATTTACTGGTATCATATCTTTCGACGTACGGTATAATATAATTATTAATATAAGTCCTTATTTTTGATGAATCGTTAAGCATATTCCGCCAGTTGGAAGAGTCCCTGTTATTATTTTGAAAATTATCAAAAGACATCAAAGTCGACAGTACATATATTTGATATTTATTTGCAATACCTTCAAGATCATCAACATCTGTCCAAAATGCAGGGATCACTCCTGTTACCGTACCATCGCTGTTTATGGTAGGTGCAACATTGCCATTACAGCTTATCCATACCCTTATCATATTAATATGGGCTTTTTGCATATATTTAAATGCAGAGTCCCACCACTGATGGTTGTATTTTCCGCCAAAATCGTTCCAGTTGTCCCATGGGGTATTTGCACCGTTAAACCATATCTCTTTTCCATCCCTGTAAAATTTTGTCCCCTTCACAGTTATTTTTTGAGCGCTTGCCAGGCTTCTAAATCCCAATAGGAACATTATAATAATTGTTAATGCTGCAGTTATTTTCATTCTTTTAATTTTGATTATAAATGCGAATTAAGAATCAAATGATAAATTTAGCTTTACCACAAAGGTACACTAAGTCAATCACTAAGGTACACAAAGGATAATAAACAATATACTTGATTTCATCATTTTAAGTATTTATTCCTTTGTGTTACTTTGTGTAATCCTTTGTGATCTTTGTGGTTTATATTTTTCAACTCTTAATTGTATTATAATGTAAGGTTTGGCTAATGTTTGTTTTATAATATAAATGTAATAAACAATTTTATTACATTTAGGTTAATTTTAACCTAAGGACGTATGATAGGATTTAATTATATATCCAGATTAGCTTTATTTATTATGCTGAATATTAGTTCACTAACAGTTTATAGTCAATTATATCCACAAATTATTAATGTAGATGGACGACATACCACATCGCTTGACGGGAAATGGAAAACAATAGTTGATCCATATGAAACAGGTTATTATGATTATCGCAGAATTCCTCTGAAAGATGGATTTGGAAAAGATAAAGACTGGGTTGATAAAAGCACGCTTCAGGAGTATAACTTTGCTACTGACAAAACTTTATCTGTTCCAGGTGATTGGAATACACAAAGACCTGAATTATACTATTATGAAGGTACAGTATGGTACAGGAAACGTTTCGAATACAAACCTGCTGCCGGCAATCGTCAATTCCTGTATTTTAGTGCAGTAAATTACGAAGCTGTTGTATTTCTTAACGGAAAAGAAATTGGCAAGCATGTGGGGGGCTTTACGCCTTTCAATTTTGAAGTTACAGGGCTGATAAAACCAGGCGAAAATTCAATTGTAGTAAAAGCTGATAATAAGCGGATTCCGGAAGGTGTGCCGACAATCAACACTGATTGGTGGAATTATGGTGGTATTACCCGCCAGGTTTATTTAATTGAAACTCCCTCTACCTTTATACGTGATTACTATATTCAACTGAAAAAAGGCGATAAAAACAAAATCAGTGGCTGGGTTCAGCTTGACGGCATACAAAATATTCAAAAGGTGAGAATCGCCATTCCTGAGCTAAAGATAAGCCATGAGGTAATTACCGGCCAAAACGGGTATGCTGCTTTCGAAATAAAAGTTATGCCAGTTTATTGGAGCCCAGAGAATCCTAAATTGTATAATGTTTCAATTACCTCAGAAAGTGATAAAATATCCGACGAAATTGGATTCAGGACTATTGAGGCAAAAGGAACAAAGATTTTACTCAATGGCAGGGAGATATTTTGCAGGGGAGTATGTATTCACGAAGAAGCTGCATTTCGCAATGGCAGGGCCTATTCTGCCGAGGAAGATGCAATCCTTTTAGGATGGGCAAAAGAAATGGGATGTAATTTTGTCCGGTTGGCACATTATCCGCACAATGAACAAATGATCCGCCAGGCTGAAAAAGCGGGAATCATGGTTTGGTCCGAAATACCTGTGTATTGGACCATTCAATGGAGTAATCCGGAAACATATAATAATTCTGAAAATCAGCTTTCAGATATTATTACCCGGGATAAAAACAGGGCAAATATAATAATATGGTCTATTGCCAATGAAACCCCTCAAAGTCCTGAGCGGTTCAATTTTTTAAGCCGTTTGGCTGCCAAAGCAAGAAGCATTGATAATATAAGGTTTGTTAGTGCTGCACTGGAAAAGGAAGAAATTAAACCCGGACTAATGACCGTCAACGACACCTTAGGAAAATTGTTCGATATTATCAGTTTCAATCAATATGTTGGCTGGTACGACGGCTTACCGGAAAAATGCGACCGTGTTGAATGGACTTTTTCTGAAGAAAAGCCGGTAATTATAACTGAATTTGGCGGAGAATGTGTTTACGGAATGCGAGGGTCAAAAACAGACCGTTTTACCGAAGATTACCAGGAAGATTTATATATACATAGTGTAAATATGTTAAAACGAATTCCCGGATTAGCAGGAACAACACCCTGGATATTAAAAGATTTTCGATCCCCGCGTCGCTTCTTGCCTGGCCTACAGGACGATTTCAACCGAAAAGGCCTGGTTTCGGATAAAGGACAAAAGAAAAAGGCATTCTTTATTATGCAAAAGTGGTATGATGAACTTAAAGTAAAATATCAGTCCCCTGATAAGTAATTTCGAATAGTTTATTGAAATTTGAATCGGAATAAGGTTTAAAAATGTATAAACATGAAGGAAATATTCATCCTGTTAATCCCTTTAATATCCTTTTCTTGTAACAAGCCTGTAGTTATTAAAGGTAAAATTACAAATTATGCCAATTCATTTATAACAGTTAACGGCAAATGTATTAAAGTGCTAAAAACAGATTCTATAAGTAATTTTTTAATAAAAGAACCTTGTGCATCAGGTGGAAGTTATTTTAATATTAATTTGGGTTTTAACATTAATATATTTGCCGAACCCGGTAATAAGATCAATTTGGAAATTGATAACAAAACTCACGAAGTAAGATTATCCGGTGATGAAAAAAATTTGAATGAACAAATCATTAACCATGAACGGTACTTCGACACAATAAAAAATAAAATAGATAAATTAAACCTCTTTGCAGGTGAATTTGGTATATTCCGATCAAAAATCGATTCTATGTTTAAGATGGTTAAAAACATAGAAAATGCGCCTGAAATGTTTAAAAGATATGAAAACCTGCGGGAAAATTGCATCAGGGCTAAATTATATTATGAATATGCATTTAATCATTCGCTTATAAATCATACACGTTACACTTTGCCCGAGAATTTTAATTCTTTTGTTCCGCGGATAACTTTTAATGACCCTGGTTTACTATATATTACTGAATTTTCAGAATTTACAGGTACATATATTGATGGCAAAGGCAAATTATCAGCTTTTGATAATTCAAAGGGTTATACAGATAATATTTTAACAAATATTAAATTAGATATAGTACAAAATGAATTTAAAGATTGGAAGCTTAAAAATATGGTACTTGAACAAATCCTGCTTGACCATATTAAATCCTATGGTTTTTTCAATTCAGATGATATAATTACCAGAATAGATAAGCTGGGGGAAGGTTCAATGTTTAAAAATAAAATTTCACTGATATTGAAATCAAATCAAAGGGTAAATGCTGATTTTAAAGTCGAAATATATAAAAAGCGGGAAAAGTACAACTTAAAAGCGTATATTTTTAAACATGATACAAAAAGCGAAGGACAGCAACCTGTTGTATGTTGTTTCTTTGGTGGTGGGTGGTATGAAGGCTCGCCGGAGCAGTTCTTTGACTGTTGCCGTTTTTTTACTGAAAAGGGTTTTGTTGCTATATCTTTTGAGTATAGCATAAAAGGAAGGTTCAATTCAACACCTGTTGAAGCTCTGCAGGATGTTAAATCAGCAATACGATGGACACGCAGGAATGCCAGAAACCTTAATATTGACCCCGATAATCTTACGGCTATTGGTTGGTCAGCAGGAGGACATTTAGCAGCAGCAGCAACATTAATAAAAAATTTCAACGACCCGAAAGAAGACTCAGTAATAAGCGAACAACCTGAGAATTGCATATTAATAGCACCATGTTTTGAGCCGTTAAAGGATAATTGGTTTTATTATCAACTGGACAATAAATGTGATCCACGGCTTTTATCTCCTACACAGAATATTAAAAAAGCTAATACAAAGTTTCTCTGCCTGTTTGGTACAAAAGATGAGTTTAATCCCTTATATACGGCCACCGATTTTGATTCTTTAATGAAAAAGCATGATAACAATTGCCGGCTTATAATTAAAGAAGGATACCATCATAACGGGTTTATGAACAGAAAGTGGTATGAATTTATGTTTGAATTTATAAATGGCAATACACTGTGAATAAATATTTGTCGAATCAGGATTTAAAGCCCTGAAGGGCATAGCCGTTATTTTGAGATTTCTCGCTGCGCTCGAAATGACAGTTGGTTTCGGGAAGAGAAGGTGAGGAAGAGAAAGCGGCTTTGCCGCTTTCTCTTCCTCCTACACCACTATACAGTGGGTCGTCATTCCGACCGCAGGGAGGAATCTCTGATGATTGGTCAATTATTAGCGTCAGTTAAATATACAGTTATAATACCTTTAAGAGATTTAATATCTTCAGGGATGTATTCATTGTTGTTGATAATTACATTATACCCTTTTTGTTGTATATTTGTAATTATGTTTTTATCTGGGATATATGGATAAACAACAAGGTTTGTGTAAAACATTGCTTCAATAGGGTTATTGTAGTTAAAAAGAACACCTTTATTAATATTCATAGTTCTTAATTGTTTTAAATCCTTCACCCATTGAGGGTTTCTATCCATCATTTCAAAAGGTTTTGCTCTTTCAATTGCATATCTTATTGGTAATAAAATTAATAACCACAAAATCAAATTGTAAAACCATTTATAATTACGATTTATTTTATAGTTAGAAAGCATAAAATAAAATTCAGCTGTTATTAAAAATAATGCCGGACATGTAAACAATATATAAGCTTGCATTTTTGTCTTTGCAAATGAGAAAAAAATAAAAGGTACAATAAACCAAATTAGTATTGCTAATCTTTTTTTATTCTCAATATTTTTAAATGTTCTCCATATAAACCAAAGAATAGGTAAATAGATCAATTCGCCATAGTTTATCCTTATTACATTCAAAAAATAATAAAAAGGTCCTGTTCGCCCTTCAACTATTTCCGTAATATGTTTTAAATTAAATTGTGCCTCCCAATTCGCTTCAATAGGGAATGTGTTATAAATATAAAGTTGCCATGGTAAGAAAACTACAAAACATGTGACCAATAAAATAATGAATTGAATCAGAATAGTTTTTATTTTAAAATTTCCGGAATCATTTACAATCAGGAGCCAAATTGGAAGTACAATTAAAGCAGGCATCCACTTACATAATATTGCAGAACCAATACTAATTCCTGATAATATATTATAAATTACGTTCTTTTTTTGTGCGAATAATATGCTAAAAACAACAGCTAATTCAATAAAAAATAAGAAGAAAATATCAAAATGGTCTGTCGCAACCCTACCACCTGTTAATTCAATTATTAATCCATTGATAGAAAATAAAAATGCTGCTAAATAGCCCACCTTTTTATTAAAAAAATAACTGCCAATATAATATGTAAGCCAAATTCCAATAGTTGATAATATAATCGATGGGAGGCGTAATGCAATTTCATTTATTCCAAATAACCACATACTTAAAGCCATTGTCCACAATGGTAAAGGTTGTTTGTGTAACCAAATATTATTTCCAACCCAACATTTATAATTAAAACCAAGAATAGGGTTATTGTAAAGTGTAGGAACTAAAGGGTGACTTATCAAGTGTTTAGCGACAAGCGCATGATATCGTTCATCCCAACAGTGAAGAAAAAAATCTGTTGATGTATAAATACGAAGTACAAGTCCGCAGAGTAAAAGAAATAAGATAGCTATGTTGTAATTATCTTTTTTACATTGGCTCCATGAAAATATATAACCAACTGTACAAATGATAATTGTAAAAATTCCAAATATTATGTTGTTCATAAGGTAATATTATGTATTGTACTCATAAAAAAAGGTGTTCCACTTAAGAAACACCTTTTTTATTGAATATTGACAATTGACTATTGATTTTTACATCTTTTATCTTTTATCTGTCTTCTGACTTCTGACTTCTGAATTCTGACCTCTGTCTTCTCTAGTATTCCCACAGGTCTTGTTCAATATTGGATAGCGATTCCTTGATGCGGTCAGCTTCCAGAAGCGTTTCCAATCCTGTTGTATATTCTTCAACTCTTCTGTTATCATATACGTTGGATTCTGCATATATGTAACTGGCAAAACGGCGTTGAACAAATAAATCGTCAAAAGAAGCCTGCTGTGCATCGTTAAATTTATTATATACGGCATGAGAAGCTAATAAATTTCTTGCTTCAGGGTAATAAATCCAGCATACTTCTTTAAGCAACATTTCGGCATTTTCTTCATCCGGATTTACAGCCCCTTTTATTTCCCTTGGATATACCCGTATAGGGCACAGACCCAGGATACGAACCTGCATGGTTGAATAATTTTTATCGAAGAACCATTTTTCTTTTATAAGAATTTTTTTGATTTGGTCCATTTTACGTTCACCGGCAACATGTTTTGTCACCATTTGACCTGTAGTATCCGCTACCTGAACATCTCTTGCAACGTTATCCATTTGTTTTTCGAGATCTTCTTTTGACATTGGTATTTTAAATTCATCTACATCCTTATAGGGATCATAAGCTTGTAACCCTTCATTATCAATGCCATAAAAAAGAAGACTAACCAGGCTCATCCGTTCTCCTATAGGTTTGGAAGGATAGAAAAGAGGAAGGTTCATTTTTTCCCTCAAATCTAACATTCTCCAGATGGTCTTGGACCACATCACATCGGCTTCCCTGGTATATGGATAAGGAATTGGCTTTTTATGGGGTATATGTATTTTTTCATAAACCTCAGTTTTGGTGTCCTGGGCAAAAATAGTACTGCCGGATGACAGGAACATCATAATCAATGCAATTGTAACTACAGAAAAGGTACGCATGGCTTTTATGTTTTAGATTATTGAATTTTAAAATACACTGTTGGCAATTCCCTCGGTCTGCCATCAGGCCCGACCGCTTTTATATCAGTAAAATATATTCTCTGGCCTTTGCTTGCACCGGAAATAATGTCCCGCTGGGCATCGGTTATTTTATTGGATTTAACTGTTTCGTCTCGCACAAATCCTCTAATAGTTGCTGAAACCGTAAATTCAATCACCTTAAAAGGGGCATCAAAATCAAAACCTTCAAGTTCGGCCAATACAACAGACTGAGCAGCCAAAGTATTCCGGTCGATGAGACCTCCTTTTTTATTGGCAACTTTAGCTACCGGATCGGGTATTCCTTTAACACGGAAGACCATTGAACCCATGTCTTTTTTTTTCTTGTCAAATTCTGCCTGAACTGATACAGTTGCTTTACCTTCAGATCTGGGACGTACTATCCAGGATGATTTTCCACTTGGAATCATTACCCCGTTGTTAATTGAAGGGAAAACTTTATCTCCCGGGACCCCTGGAACTGATACATCTACAGGATTGTCAACCCCGATATAAAATACGTTCATTTTAGTAGGGGAGATAACCGTAGCTGCTTCAGCTACCTGGTATTCAGAACTAAAACGTGTTCTTATCTTGGTACCGTCCGAACGGCTTAATTGAATAATACCTCCCCATTTCATATTGCCAATTGCCCCGCCAGGTCGTTTATATACACCGTGCCCATGTTCATTTATTGGCAAAGTTTCACTGGGACCCACCATTTCATAATCTTTTGATCCGTCAGGCAGGGTAATTTCTTTAACCTGACCAACAGTAATAACAGGATTTTGAGTTGTATCAGTAGCAGCAAGAAAGACTTCTGCGTGATATTCATTGCCTTTTAAAATATAATTAGAGTTAGGCATAATAATTCCTTCAAGTTTATTAAACTTGGTGGAACCGGCCTCAATTTTATTGTAAAGGTATGTGGTAATTTCCGATTCGGCACTTCTGATATTGCTTTGCATAGTAGACAAAATAGTTGTAGCGGCAATTAAAGGCCTGTGTTCGAAGTTGTAAGTTTCCCAGGATTCCGGTGCACCTCCTTCTTCACGGGGAGGATGGTCGGTATTTAAATTTTTCTTAATTGAATTTATCAAACCAACATCCTTTTTATCCACTACCATTTTTAATAAATTTTCCCTGAAAGCGATAATTTTTGCTTTTAGTATCTTTGCTTCACCGTTATTATCGCTGCCAACCATAAGATTAGCAGTTTTATCCATATTATCTTTAGCACCTATTTTCATAGGTAAAATTTTACCATTTTCAACAGCCTCAGCTTTGTTGCCATCCACTAATTTTACAAGCCTTACTTTTACAGAACTAATATAATTATATAAACTATCAGATTCTTTGCGAACTGTTTTAGCCATAGCATTCCATTTTTTGGCTTTATTTACCTGAGCAGCTGCCTTGTCAAACTCTTCATAAATAAGTTTATTTTTTTGTGAAAAATTTTCAGTAGCAACTGTTAAGCTATTGTCAACCAATACAAAGGCGTTAAGTATATCTTTAGATACATTTAATGCTAACAATGCCGTCAGCACCAAATACATCATCCCTATCATTTTTTGTCTAGGGGTTTCTTTTCCGTGAGCCATAGTTTTTTAACTTTCTAACGCAACTTATTTTTTACCAGTTACTACATTCATGGCTGTCAACATATTACCATAGATGTTATTAAGCGAAGCCAAGTTTTTGCTCAGATTCGATATTTCATCCCGGTATTTTTGTGTTTCCTCTGCTGAATGTTTTATATCTTGAATCAAATTATTAAAATTTGCGTAAATAGTTTGTGTTTCTTTAATTTGCGTATTTGAATCGCGCAACTGTAACTCGTAAACAGCATTTAAGGCTGATAAGTTTTTATTTAAGCTTCCAAGTTGTGAATTATAATTTTTTGATCCTTCTGATATTAGGGGCAGATCGGATTCTACACTGGCAGAAAGCCTGGAATACGAATTGGATAAATTACCCACAGAGTTCTGTAATGCTGCCGTTGATTGAGTAAAGGTATCTGACATGGAACCAACTGTAGTAGCGGCATTTTTCATATTTTCCGCATACTGGGAAGTAGCAACTGTAGCCTGTGTAATATCAGTAAGGTTCGATGAGGTAGAATTCAGCTTTTGAAGGGAATCGCCAAGTTTTCGAAAGGTTTCAGGCCCTATATTTGCATCCTGGACTAAGTCTTCAAACCTGTCAAGAGTAGCATGCCCAAGTTTTCCGGCTTCTTTAATGTTTTCTATTTCATCAGGATCGGTCATCCCTGCAAGTTCCGGATAAACGAGGGTCCAGTCCAGTTCTTCGTGAAGCGGTTCAAATGCCGAGAAAAAGAAAATTATCGACTCTGTACATAAGCCTAATGTAATCATTAAACCAGCCCCTGTCCAGTGCTGGATTTTAAATAATGCACCTATAATAACAACAGAAGCACCAAAGCCATATAACTTGGCCATAAAATTTTTCCAGCCAGAACTTTGAACTATTTCGGAAATATTCATACTAAATAAATATATTACTGAAAGAAATTATATTTTAAATATTAAAATAATCATTTATATCTCACAAGGAAAACGCCAAATTTGGCGTTTTATTACAATTATTATAATTGAGTGACATTAAAGAAACTGTCAAGTTCAAGGCTTGCGAAATCATCAAAAGCGGAGTTTACTGATAGTAAATGAGCATTTTGATGATGAGCCTAACGCAGAAATTGACAGTTTCTTAAAGGCACTATTTAGAGTTGCCTCCAAGATACGACCGAACACATCTAAATCCAATATATGATTTGGAAGTATCCTGATATTCGTAAGTTCTTGTACCAACCTGGAGATAATAAGCAATATCTTTCCACGATCCACCGCGAACTACCTTACGTTTCATTGAAGGTGGGTCATCGGGCCGTGCATTATATTTATAATCAGGATTTAAATCGTGCATGAAATTATAAGCTGATTCGTCATATGCATTTGCACACCATTCGGAAACGTTGCCTGCCATATCGTAAAGTCCGAATTCATTAGGTTCGTAGGAACCAACACGCATGGTTGTAAATCCGCCATCGTCAATGTAATTACCCCGCATAGGTTTGAAATTTGCAAGGAAGCATCCCTGTTTGTTCCGGGTGTACATTCCTCCCCACGGATACATGGAATTTTCCAATCCGCCACGGGCTGCATATTCCCATTCCGATTCCAAAGGAAGACGGTATTCGTGGACACCAGGTTCTCCGGATTTATGCAAACTGGCATTTAATAATTGTGTTCTCCAAATACAAAATGCGGTAGCTTGTTTCCAGTTAACCCCTACAACAGGGTAATTGTCATAGGCAGGATGCCAGAAATACATGTTTGACATAGGTTCGTTGTATGAATAGGTAAAGTCGGAAACCCAGCATAATGTATCTGGATAAACATTAACCACATCACGCATAATGAATGGAGTCCTGTCCTGAACCTTAACCTGTTCCCCTGCTACATTAAATGCCACTCCTTCGTATTGTTTTTTATTGAAATTATAACGGTTGCTTTTTTTGGCAGCCTGTTGTAAATCAACCCAAAAATATTCATACATGAGTTTCCTTGTATCTATTTCTTTCCTGAAATAAAAACGTTCATTTACAGGGAGATAAATATCTTTAAGCACTTCGTTGGTTTCTTCATCCTTAAAGTCAATTTTAGTTTTCCAGTTAATCATAGGCGGGTCAATCGGATTGCCATTTTCATCTTCTTTAATGAGAAAGTCTTCCTGCGATTCGCCAAGCATTCTTCTCATAATTGAATCCCGGACCCAATAAACAAACTGGCGATATTTATTGTTTGTCATTTCAGATTCATCCATCCAGAAAGCATCAACAGAAACTGTCTTCGATGTAATATTTTGTGCCCATGACACATCCTGATCACTAGGACCCATGTTAAAACTTCCCTGTGGAATGAAAACCATTCCGAATGGATCGGGTTCAAAATATTTTGGCCTTCCCTTAACACCAGTCAGTTCACCTTCACCGGTGCCTTTCCCGCAACTTCCACTAAGTGCCGCAAGTACTAAACTTATTACCAGCATTTTTTTCATAAGAAAGAGGTATTTATTTGTAATCTTATTAAGTTTCTATGTTTTGTAAAATTGAATATTTTAGTAATTAAAGTTAATAAAATTTTTATAAAAAACGTACACTTCTATATTTATGTAAAATTTTTTCCTTTACAAGGCTGAAATTATAGCTTAGCATAATTTCATGTGTACTTGCATTCAGGCCATTAAGCGTATAATCATAAGAATAACCAATTCGAAGGCCATTAGGTAATTCCATGCCAAGGATTAAAACAATTGCTGCATTCCACCTGTACGACAGTCCGCCCCAAAATTTTTTATTGTATAAAATAAGCGAACTTAAATCTACAGATGATGAGGTTCCGTCGAACCTCACAATTGCCGAGGGTTGATACTCGAATGCCGGATTCTGTAAGGCAAGATTGTAACCCGTAGTTATATAATAATTTCTTGTTAATGATAAGTTTGCACCTAAAAGATAATGGTATGTAGATTGGGTAAGGTGTGTAGTAGAAACCCCAAGGTATAAATTTTCTGAATGGTAATAACCCCCTAATCCAATATCATATGTTTTTGCGTTATCGCTTGAGGTTTCTCCGGGCACAGTAATTGGAAGTTGTTCACCATTATAAGTAATGTACTTTGGGTTAAAAGCGCTGGTTAAAAAGCCTATACTAATTCCAATACCTAACTTAGCATCACCGTTCCTTACAGTGGCTATATAGGAATAGGAAACACTAACATTATTTGTGGTTTGAAATCCAATAGCATCGGTACTGGCAGTAAGGCCTAAGCCACTGCTTATATTAAATGGTTTTAAGGGAACGCTTGCAGTAAAAAGTGAAGTAGTAGGAGCGCCTGGAAATCCCAACCATTGGTTGCGGTTAAAAAGAGTCACATTAACAGCATCTTTACTGCCTGCAAAACCCGGGTTTATTGACATATTATTAAACATATATTGACTAAATTGTGGATCTTGTTGGGCAAGAGCCATACCAAAAAAAAATGTTAAGGGGATAACCAATAAAAACCTGATCATAAACGATTCCTTACCTCATTTAATCAATAAGGTAGTAAAGTAAATAAAAATATGCATTCTCTACAAATATATAAACATATATTGTTTATCGTTTATTGTTCTACCCTTATTATTATTTGGTAATGTATACTTTTAAACGTTGATTAAGGTTACCTTGTTAGATCATTTTATTTTGACGTAAACAGGCAAGCCACCACCGTTCAGGAATTTCCTGCCTGCATGCCTGTTGATAATCTGTATCAGAACAGGATATTAGAATATTCCTTTTTAATTTTTCATTTGTAATTTCCATCCACCATCTGCCGGTAAGATTACTTTTGTAAAAAGATAAATTCATATTCGTTTTGCTATTATGAATTATATATTTTGTAAAATTTTCCGATGTAATATCAGGTTCTTCAAATATACGATTTGCAAAACCTTCTAAAAAATACCATATAATCTGGGCACCAAGTTTTGATGAAATTGATAATGGGTCCTGTTTATGATTTAAATCATATAATCCAAAAGCTGAGATATAATTACTATGCCCGGCAAAAAAAGAAAGCTGACACGCCTCATCTCCTGTTAACCCGTTTGGATAATTAACTGCTGACCCGGGAGAATCAGAATATTTAACGGCATTAAGACTAAAATTCAATAAGTTTGAATCCCTGAGAACCGGCTCCATTTCATCAATATTGGTACGTAAATTACCCAGACGGTAAGCTTCAAAATGAAGGTCATCAATCATATCAACAGTTTTTCTTTCCACGAGGTAACTTTGAAAACCAATGTTGGTAAAATTATACAATGAAGGACGATCGTTATGATCGGCAAAATCGTTGATATAAGAGGGAGCAAAAATATCAGGATTAATTTCAGCATCTATACTGACCAGATTAACAGGAATATTATTTTTTTGATTTGCAAGTATAAAACCCCAATGAAATTTAGATGAGCCTCCCAGTATAATTACAGTTATATTAAGTTTATTCATTTCAATTACTACCTTGCTTATATTTATGCAAGTATCATTGAAGTTATTGCCACATTTAATATTCCCTAAATCAATTATTTTCAAACTTTTTGAGATTTCCACCAGCTTGTATAAACTATCTCTTAGGAGCAATGCACAATTAAATGAAGTTTCATTTTCGAAATCAGGAATACCTAAAATAGCAACTGAATATTTGTTTTTTGTAAAATATATATGGCTGTTATCCAGGAATGTTATATTTTTAGTAACTATAGTACCTTTGAATGTCATAATTTCAGCCTTATCATCCCAATAAGTTATGTAATCGTTTATGGACATAATTAATTTTAAAAAATGCAGATCGGTTTATAAACAAAATCTACCAGCAACCAACAACCAGCAACTAAGCACTAAGCACTATGCACTAAGCACTATTCTTCTTTCTTCTCCCAGCCTTTTTAGTCTTCTCTTTTGAAGGGCTTTTACTTATAATATCTTTACATTCATCAAAAGTCAGGTTTTCCGGAATTTTAGTTTTTGGAATTTTAAAGTTATTTTTTTTATAATTTATATAAGCCCCAAAACGTCCATTAAGAACCTTTATGTCAGGATCTTCTTTAAATGTTTTTAATACTTTATTTTCCTGTTCAGTTCGTTTTTGGGCAATGACTTCAACAGCCCTGTCCAGATTTATAGTTAAAGGGTTATCTTCCGATGGTTTAATAGAGAAAAATTTGTTATCATGTTTCAGATAGGGCCCGAAACGGCCGACACCGGCTAAAATTTCAGAGTTTTCAAAAGTGCCGATAGTTCTTGGCAGTGAAAATAAAGCCAGTGCTTCGTCAAAGGTAATGGTTTCGATGGATTGACCTTTTAATAATCCGGCAAAACGCGGTTTATCTTCATCAGTAGATTCGCCTATCTGGGCCATAGGGCCGAACCGTCCTATTCTTACAAGTAACGGTTTGCCGGAAACAGGGTCTTTACCCAGAATGCGTTCGCCAACATTACGTTCCGATTTTTCGGTTGTTTCCTGAACTTTATCATGAAATGGAATATAAAACCTGTCTATCATTTTATACCAAACCACATTGCCCATGGCAATTTCATCAAATTCTTTTTCCACATTTGCAGTGAAATTATAATCGAGGATTTCCTTAAAATGTGAAATGAGAAAATCATTGACAATTAGTCCTATGTCACTTGGGAATAATTTTGCTTTTTCTGCCCCTGTATTTTCTTTTAATATCCTGTCTGAAATTATGCCGTTTTTAAATATAAATTCTATACTATCACGTTCTATTCCTTCCCGGTCCTCTTTTAATACATAACCTCGTTGTTGTACGGTTGAAATAGTCGGGGCGTAAGTAGAAGGGCGCCCGATTCCTAACTCTTCAAGTTTTTTAACCAGGCTGGCTTCGGTGTAACGTGGAGCGTGATGAGTAAATCGCTGGTTAGCTTTTATATAATCGAGGGCTATTTCCTGGCCTATTGAAAGCGGAGGCAATAATCTTTCATTATTGTCTTCAGATTCTTCATCAGTTGATTCAATATAAACTTTAAGGAACCCATCAAATTTCAATATCTCGCCTGTTGCAATAAATTTTTCATCAGTTGTGGATATATCTATAACGACTGTTGTTTTTTCGAGCAGTGCCTCGCTCATTTGTGAAGCAACGGTACGTTTCCAGATAAGTTCGTATAACCTTTGCTCCTGATTGGACCCTTCAATTTCAGAATAATCCAGGTAAGTAGGCCGGATTGCTTCATGAGCTTCCTGTGCGCCTTTTGTTTTTGTTTTAAACTGGCGTGGGGAGGAATATTTATCTCCAAAAAGTTTTATTATAACATTTTTAGCTGCATTAATAGCTGTTTCTGACAAGTTTACAGAATCAGTACGCATATAGGTTATTTTACCGGCTTCATAAAGTTTTTGCGCAATAGCCATAGTTTGGGCAACCGAAAAACTGAGTTTTCGGCTGGCTTCCTGCTGTAATGTTGAAGTAGTAAACGGAGGGGCCGCCGATTTTTTGGCAGGTTTTGTGACTATACCCGATACAGTGTAAATAGCACCTTTACATTTTTTAAGGAATTCCAGGGTTAGTTCCTTTGTTTCAATTTTATTTTCCAGTTCAGCAAATAATTTAGCCTTTTTTTCATCTAAAATAAAAAGTCCGGCCACCTTAAAGGAAGAAGTGCTATTAAATGCATTTATTTCACGCTCCCTTTCAACAATCAAACGGACAGCAACCGACTGAACCCTCCCTGCAGACAATGATGGCCTGACTTTTTTCCATAAAACAGGTGATATTTCAAAACCGACTAAACGGTCAAGAATTCGTCTTGCCTGCTGTGCATTTACAAGGTTAGTATCAATGTCCCTGGGTTGTTTTATCGCATTAAGAATAGCATTTTTTGTAATTTCATTAAAAACTATACGTTTGGTTTTTTCCTGTTTCAGGCCAAGAACTTCGGATAAATGCCATGCAATAGCCTCACCTTCACGGTCTTCATCAGAAGCCAACCAAACTGTTGTTGCATTTTTAGCCAGTTTTTTAAGCTCAGCAACAACTTTAAGCTTATCCTCAGGGATAATATATTGGGGCGAATATTCCTTTTTTACATCAATACCCAGGTTTTTTTTGTCTAAATCCCTGATATGGCCATAGCTTGATTTGACAATATAATCCTTGCCTAAAAATTTTTCTATGGTTGAAGCCTTCGCCGGTGATTCAACTATTACCAGATTTTCTGCCATAATTCAATATTCCGGTTTAAAAACTTCACAAAGTAAAAAAAAATATGCTCCTGATCTCAAAAATTACATTTAAATATATTTACTAAATTTACCCGTCAATCTTAATAAAAGCCATGAAGAATCTTAACGATAAGCAAAAAAAGTACTTAAATATTTTTTGGATTATTTTTCTTACGCCAACTTTTTTACTATTTATAATATTTACATTAATTTCTCTTGGATGGCTTGGATTTATGCCAACTTTTGAAGATCTTGAAAACCCGTTGCGAAATCTGGCAACTGAAATTTATTCCACGGATGGCAAAATCATCGGGACGTATTACTTGGATGAGAATAGAAATACTGTAGAATATAAAGATTTATCCCCATATCTTGTTCAAGCCTTGATTGCCAGGGAGGATCAGCGGTTTATGAAACATTCAGGCATTGACAGGATCGGATTAATGCGGGTGATAAGTAAAACTATTCTGTTAGGGCAAAAAAGTGAAGGAGGAGGCAGTACTATTACACAACAATTGGCTAAAAATCTTTTTCCCCGCGATACTATAGTAAATCAGCCCAAAATTGTAAAAAAAGGACTTTTTGCCCTTACTAAATTTAAAGAATGGGTAATTGCCATTAAACTTGAACGAAATTTCTCAAAGGAAGAAATAATAACAATGTATTTAAATACGGTATCGTTTGCAAGCGAAGCGACCGGAATTAAAACTGCATCAAGGATGTTTTTTAATAAACCGCCTGATTCCCTAAAAATTGAAGAAGCGGCATTACTAATAGGAATGCTTAAGGGAATGACTACCTTTAATCCAAAGCGCAATCCTGAAAGGGCATTATCCCGGCGCAATAATGTCCTGGAAAAAATGTATGAGCAAAAAAACATTACCAAAAACCAGTTTGATTCACTGATAAAAGTTCCTCTAAACATTAACTTCCATGCCCAGGGTCATGAATCGGGCCTGGCTACATATTTCAGGGAATACATCCGCATGATAATGAACAAGAACAAACCTCAGTTTAAGGATTATAATTCAGCTATTTCATACAGGGATGATTCTCTCCGGTGGATTGAAGATCCTTTATATGGGTGGTGTAATAAGAATATCAAACCGGACGGTTCAAAATATAGTTTATACAAAGACGGGTTGAGAATTTATACAACTATTGATTCGAGAATGCAGGAATATGCTGAAAAGGCATTAGTTGAGCATCTGTCAGCAAAGCTTCAGCCGGATTTTTTCAAAGCTAAAAAAGGGAAGAAAAGGGCTCCATTTGGCAGCGAGCTTACAGATAATGAAGTAAACGAACGACTTATAATAGCCATGAGACATTCCGACCGTTACAGGAGCTTGATTAATCAGGGCTTAACGGATATTCAGATCAAAGATACATTTAAGCGATCGACTGACATGAGAGTATTTACGTGGAAAGGAATAAAAGATACAGTAATGTCTCCATGGGATTCAATACGTTATTCAAAATTTTATTTACGTGCCAGTTTTATGGCAGTGGATCCCCATAACGGATACGTTAGAGCTTATGTAGGAGGGCCTGATTTTCGAAATTTTAAATATGATGGCGTAATGATACAGAAGCGACAGGTAGGTTCAACTATTAAGCCGTTTTTATATACTCTTGCCATGAAGGAAGGTTATAAACCATGTGATATGGTACCTAATGTTCCGGTTTCATTTAAGCTATCGGAAGATAGTTCCTGGACTCCAAAGAATGATGAACCAACTCCATTTGACGGGAGACCGGTTAACCTTCGTTGGGGGCTTGCCATGTCAGTGAATTATGTAGCAGCTTTTTTATTACAAAAATTTGGTACACAATCGCTTATTGATCTCTTAAGAAAATTAGGGATTAAGGGCGATATTCCTGCTGTTCCTTCATTGTGCCTGGGTGTTCCTGATATTTCATTATACGATTTGGTAGGTGCCTATACTGCTTTTCCTAATAAGGGAATTTATACTCAACCTATTTTTATTACCCGTATCGAAGATAAAAACGGGAACATACTTACAACCTTTAAGCCCCGGCAGGTAGAAGCAATTAATGAACATACCGCGTACCTGATGTTACAAATGTTAATGGGGGTTGTACATAATGGAACGGCATCAAGGATAAGAAGTTCTTATAACCTGATGAATGAAATCGGGGGCAAAACAGGGACTACTCAAAATCAATCCGACGGTTGGTTCGTAGGAATTACACCTGATCTGGTTGCCGGAGCATGGGTAGGTGGAGATGAACCATCCATTCATTTTAATAATATGAGAGAAGGGCAGGGATCATCGATGGCGTTACCAATTTTTGCACTTTTTTTGCAGAAAGCATATGCAGACAAACGATTAAATTTAAGCCAGGAACCATTTGAATGCCCTGAAGGGTTTAAATCTAATTTTGATTGTCCTATGGGTAATGCTGAAGGGGTTATCAGGACTGATTATAATGAAGACAACTTTAAATAATTTGAAAATTTGACCCTTCGACTACGCTCAGGGCAAGAAATGTGCTAATTTGAAATTGGAACCAAGAACCAAGAATTAGGAAAAGGGACATGAGACGTGAGACGTGAGATGTGGAATATACAAAGGGGACATGGAAGGACATGGAAAGACATGGAAAGACGTGGAAAAGGTGATTTGGTGATTTGAGATTTAAGATTCGTGATTTGAGATTTTAATTGCTTTCATTTACAAATTTTCAAATTAACACATTTTCAAATTATTTCCATGTCTCACGTCCCACGTCTCACTTCCTACGTCTCATGTCTCACGTCTCATTCTGCCTTCTGTCTTCTGCCTTCTCTTTTCTTACGGCTTACGACTTACTACTTACGACTTGCAACTATCCGGCCTTCTTTCAATTCCACAAGCCGGTCAGACATGTATCTAACTATATCCAAATCGTGAGATATAAAAATATATGTAAGCTTGTATAAACCCTTTAAATCATTAAGCAGGTTAAGTACCTGAGCCTGAATTGATACATCAAGTGCAGAAACTGATTCGTCTAGTATCAGTAATTCAGGTTCAACTGCCAGTGCCCGTGCTATGCCAATTCTTTGTCTTTGTCCTCCCGATAACTGATGAGGGTAACGGTAATAATAATTTTCATCAAGGTTGACCTGTTTTAATAACTCAAGGACACGTTTTTTACGTTTAGATTTATTTTTAAATAACCGGTGAACTACCATGGGTTCGGTAATCATTTGCCCGATAGTAAACCTGGGATTTAATGATGAATATGGGTCCTGGAATATAATCTGAACTTTCCGGTGAAAATTTTTCAATTCTTTTCCTGAGAGCAGGTTGATTGGCATACCATTATAGAAAATATCTCCTCTTTGGAAACCGATCAGTTTCATAATTGACCGTCCAAGGGTTGTTTTACCGGATCCTGATTCTCCAACAAGTCCGATGGTTTCGTTTTGGAACACTTCAAGATTTATATTGTGAAGGATTTCTTTAGTATTTGATTTTCCAAATAGTCCTGTTGAATGTTTAAAATTAACTGTCAGATTTTTTATTCTCAGTACAGGTACATTTTGTTGGATATCTGTATTTAAATATTTTTCAGAAATATTCTGTTCATTCTTATTATCCTTATTATCTTTATCATTCAGATTAATAAATTCTTCCATAGTTACCAACCGCTTTCCTTTATCCCTTATTGATTTACTGCAGGCAATTAATCCACGGGTGTAAGAATGTTCAGGATTTGACATCACCTGAGATATATCACCTTGTTCAACAATCTCGCCATTCTTTAATATAAGAACCCGTTTTGCAATTTCTGATACTACATTAATATTGTGTGATATAAATAAAATGCTCATTCCTGTTTCGGCCTGCAGTTCGCCAATTAACTCAAGAATTGATTGTTGTACAGATACATCCAGTGCAGTTGTAGGTTCATCAGCTAATAACAACCGGGGATTACATGATACAGCCATTGCGATCATTATTCTTTGTCTCTGGCCTCCCGAAAGCTGATACGGATAACTATTATATATTTTTATAGGATCCTTAAGCCTGACTTTATTAAACAATGATAATACCTTATCCCTGGCTTCTTTTATATTATTTGAGTTTTTTATTTGTCTGATAAAAAAATCCCCTTCACAAACCTTATGTTGCAAAATAGTTTCCAATACCTGGTCACCGCATGAATAAACAGGGTTAAGCGATGTCATAGGTTCCTGGAAAACCATCGAAATTTCTTTTCCCCTGACTGATTGTAATGTTTTAACTGTGGATTGTGCAAGGTTAATTATCGAACCATCCGGCCTTGCAAATAAAATATTGCCTCCCGAAACCTTAAGGGAAGGAGGTAAAAGGCCTAATACAGAAAGGGCAGTTATTGATTTTCCCGAACCGGATTCTCCTAAAATGCCAACTGTTTCACCATTGGCAATTGAAAAATTCAGATTCCGGCAAATGGATTTCCTTATTCCAGTTTGTATGAAATCGATGTCGAGGCCGGAGATATGTAGCAGGTTGTTTGTCGTAAATTGTAAGTTTAATTAATAGAACCAGGAACCAGGAACCAAGAACCAGGAAATGGGGCTAGTGGCCAGGGACTAGTGGCTAGTGAATTACGGATTTAGGCATTCATAAATTACAAATCTAAAATCTCGATTCTTAATTCTAAATTTTTTTATCTTTTATCTTCTGCCATCTGCCTTCTTTTCTCTTGGTTCCTGGTTCTTGGTTCCATTTTATTTGAATAATTTATGAAACAGATGTTCAACTTTACCAATAGGAACCAATTCAATTTTATGTTTAGAAGCTGATAAACCGCTGTTATTGGCTTTAGAGAAGAATATTTTATTAAAGCCCAGTTTTTCGGCTTCTCTTATACGTTGATCTATACGGTTAACCGGCCGGATTTCCCCTGAAAGGCCAATTTCGCCAGCGAAGCAATACTTATGGTTTACATAAATATCAAGGTTTGAAGATAATATTGAAGTAATAATAGCCAAGTCTATAGCGGGGTCGTCGACTTTTATTCCACCGGTAATGTTTAAAAAAACATCCTTGGAGGCAAGTTTAAAACCAGCCCGTTTTTCAAGAACGGCCAGCAACATATTTAATCGCCGGATATCAAAACCTGTGGATGAACGTTGCGGAGTTCCGTAGGCTGCCGTACTGACCAATGATTGAACTTCAATCAGAAATGGCCTTATACCGTCTATTGTAGCTGCTATACTTACACCACTTAATTGTTCTTCGTTAGATGAAATAAGTATTTCCGACGGATTGGAAATTTCCTTTAATCCTTCATTGCACATTTCAAAAATTCCAATCTCGGTAATAGATCCGAAACGATTTTTACTTGGGCGCAGAATACGGTAAATATGCTGATTGTCGCCCTCAAATTGTAAAACAACATCAACAATGTGTTCCATGGCTTTTGGACCTGCCAGGTAACCTTCTTTGGTAATGTGTCCAATAAGCAGGATAGTCGTATCAGAGCTTTTAGCAAATCGCAGCAGGGCATTGGTACATTCACGCACCTGGGAAACGCTTCCATTTGCTGATTCCAGGGATTCTGCAGAAATAGTCTGTATTGAGTCTATTATTACCAGATCAGGAAGCTCGCTTTGGCATAATCCGAGGATATTTTCAAGTGATGTTTCATTGGCAAATAAGCAATTATTACTTTTTGAGTGTATACGTTCTGCACGTAGTTTTATTTGTTGAAGGCTTTCTTCACCAGTAATATATAATACTTTTACATTATTAAACCCTAACGCAAGCTGTAAAGCGAGAGTTGACTTACCTATACCTGGTTCGCCACCAAGTAGGATTAATGAACCACGAACCATTCCACCACCAAGTACCCTGTTCAATTCATTTATATTTGTATCTAACCGGGATTCATGAATTGCAGATATTTCATCAAGAGATACAGGTTTAGAATATCCTCTGCCTGGAACGGCAGAATTTCTTGTCAATTGTTTTTGGATAATTTCTTCTGTATAGGTATTCCATTCATTGCAAGAAGGGCAGCGACCTATCCATTTAGCGGATTCAGCCCCGCATCGCTGACATATATATACTGTATGTTCTTTGGCCATTTGATATTTAGTGCTTGGTGCATAGTGCTTAGTGCATAGAATGCACTGATTACAAGGAAATTGTTAGTTTGAAAAAGTGATTAGGTAATTAAGTTTTTAAGGTATGAATTATTGATCACTTCATCACTTCATCACTTCATCACTTTTTACTAACAACTAACAACTAAAAACTAGCAACTTTATCCCTATATGCAGAGTTTATTAATAATGGAAGTAGTAGAGTGCCCGTAAACCAGGTCAATGGTAATAACTTCACCCCCATTTTCAGTAACAATGTCGTAGCCAACCACATTTTCAGGAGCATAATCACTTCCTTTAACCAGGATATCCGGTAATATCAGTTTAATCAGGTCATATGGAGTATCTTCATCGAAAAGTACAACTTTTGAAACAAAACCAAATGAAGCCAATACCATAGCTCTGGTATTTTCGTCCTGAACCGGACGTTTGGGGCCTTTTAACCGTTTAACTGATGCGTCGCTGTTTACGCCAATTACTAACTGGGTACCAAGTGATGCTGCCTTAGCAAGATATTCTACATGGCCAAGATGGATAATATCAAAACAACCATTTGTAAATATTATTTTTTGGTTTTTAAATCTCCATAAGGCAAGGCTGGATTCCAGATCTGACCAGTCGAGAACAATTTTGGATTGGATAAAACTGAGATGGTCCATAAGTTAATTAAAATTTGAAAATTTGACCCTTCGACTACGCTCAGGGCAAGAAATGTGCAAATTTGAAAATGAGTTTATAAGGTTTATAAGGTTTATAGAAAATCTTATAAACCTAATCACATAATCACTTCATTACTTCATCACCTCATCACTTTTTACTGGCAACCAGCAACTAAGCACTAAGCACTAAACACTATGCACTATTAACGAGTTAGTGGCAGTATCCGGATACACAATTACAGGTTTAAACTTTTTAGCTTCTTCAAAATCCATGCTGGCAAAAGACATAATTATGACTATATCACCTACTGCAACTTGTCTTGCTGCAGGCCCGTTAAGGCAAATCACGCCTGAACCTCTTTCGCCTTTTATTATGTATGTTTCCAAACGTTTGCCATTATTAATATTTACTACCTGAACTTTTTCAAATTCAATAAGATTGGCTGCAACCAACAGATCCTCATCTATGGTAACGCTGCCTATGTAATTAAGGTTTGCATCAGTTACGGTTACCCTGTGTATTTTTGATTTTAAAACTTCAATTGTCATAAATATTGTGCAATATATTTTTATAACTTTAATCAGTAGTTAAGTAGAAAAGTAGGCAAATAGGTTAGGATCGCTTTCCTACTCTTCTACTTTTCTACTTTCCTACTTTAATAATATTACAAATTTAAGAATTATATCTAATATTATCGATAAGTCTTATTTTACCAACCCTTACTGCAATAAGTCCAACCTTCCCTGCCGGATCATCCCATGATGAAATGGGCTTAAGAGTATTATCATTGACAATTTCAAAATATTCAACTTCAAGCTGAGGGTCATTATTAATATTATTAACCACCATTGAAATTAAATCAGTAATACTTAGTTTATTTATTTTACTAAGGCTTTCAAAAAGAAACCTGGAAATAAGAGCAGCACTTTTTCTCTGGACAGGTGTAAGCAGCAAATTGCGTGAACTCATTGCCAGGCCATCTGACTCTCTGATAATGGGGCAGGGAACTATTTCAACCTTAAGTCCGAAAGTTTTAATGAGATGTTTTATGATAATTATTTGTTGAAAATCCTTTTCACCAAAATATGCTCTGTCAGGTTGTAAAACTTTAAAAAATTTATAAACTATCTGGGCAACGCCATTAAAATGTCCGGGCCTGTGTTTACCTTCCAGTGCCTTGTCAAGTCCCCCGAATTCGAATACTTTTTTGTCAGGTTCAGGATACATTTCATTATCAGATGGGGCAAAAATAAAATCAACCTTGCAGGATTCAAGTAAAGCAATATCCTTTTCAATCATCCTGGGATAATTGGCTAAATCATTTTTATCATTAAACTGGGTAGGATTAACAAATATACTGACTATGATATTATCGTTTTCAGGTGTGGCTTGTTTTACAAGTGAAAGGTGCCCTTCATGCAAGGCTCCCATAGTTGGCACAAAACCAATTGTATGGCCTTTTCTCTTGATTTCTTTTATTATTGTGCTTATTTCATCCTGGGAATAAATAATACTCATACTTATATTATTGAAGTTTCAAATATAATTATTAAATTTTACTAACTTTGCACATTAATTCGCAAATTGGTTTGTTGCATGGTAAGTACCAAGGTTTTGTTTATTTCTCAGGAAATTACACCTTATCTTCCCGAATCAGAAATGTCGATAATTTGTAGGAATCTCCCACAAGGCATTCAGGAAAAGGGTAAAGAAATCAGGACATTCATGCCAAAATTTGGCTGTATTAATGAGCGGAGAAATCAGTTGCATGAAGTTATAAGATTATCAGGGATGAACCTGATTATTAATGATACGGATCATCCATTGATTATTAAGGTTGCATCTATTCAATCAGCGAGGATGCAGGTTTATTTTATTGATAATGATGATTATTTTGGACGTAAATATACCTTAAATGATAGTAATGCGCAACCATTCCAGGATAACGACGAACGTGCCATTTTTTTTAACAGGGGTGTTCTTGAAACAGTAAAAAAGTTGCGCTGGTCACCTGATATCATTCATTGTCACGGTTGGTTCACAGCATTAATTCCCTTGTTCATTAAAAAAGCTTACAGGGACGATCCCATGTTTGCTAATTCCAAAGTTGTATACTCTGTCTACAATGATAATTTTGACCCTGCCTTGAATAAAACATTCAGGAATAAGATTATAATGGATGGTATTACTAAAAAGGATTTGCAAATAATTGAAAACCCGGATTTTTTAAATCTAACCAAACTTGCCGTTCAATTCTCTGATGGAATAATTATAGCTAATAAAAACGTTAATGCAACTGTGGAAGAATATGTTAAATCATCAGGTAAAACTTATTTACCGTTTAATGATCCTGATAATATTATTGACGAATATGCTGTTTTCTATGAGAAAATATTATCAGAAAGCAATAATTAGTTTTAAATTCGAAGGTTATTTGTAAAAATATTAATTGTATGTGTGGAATAGTGGGTTATATTGGACAAAAACAAGCTTACCCTATTTTAATCAATGGATTAAAAAGGCTTGAATACAGGGGGTACGATTCGGCCGGCATATCACTTATTGACGGTGATGTAAAAACATATAAAAGAAAGGGTAAAGTTAGTGATCTTGAAGAGTTTATAAAAAGCAAGGATATAACAGGGTGCATTGGCATTGGACATACACGATGGGCTACTCATGGTGAACCAAATGATGTAAATGCTCATCCTCATACTTCAATGAACGGGCATTTTACACTTATACATAATGGGATTATAGAAAACTATTCGACTTTAAAGAAAAAACTCGAATTACGGGGATATAAATTTAAAAGTGAAACAGATACTGAAATTCTTGTTAACCTGATAGAATACATTTATTTGAAAGGCCAGGTAAATGCAGAGATGGCAGTCAGGTTAGCATTAAATAAAGTAGTAGGGGCATATGGCCTTGTAATTATATGCAGGGAAGAAAAGGATAAGCTCATTGCAGCAAGAAAAGGGAGCCCTCTTGTGATTGGTGTCGGCAATGATGAATATTTTATTGCTTCAGATGCAACTCCGATAGTAGAACATACAAACAATGTTATTTATCTGAACGACGATGATGTTGCAATTATTCAAAGGGATGAATTGATTCTCAAAACTATCCGGAATATTAAACAAGTACCTATAATTCATAAGTTGAGCCTGGAAACTTCCGAAATTGAAAAAAATGGATTTGACCATTTTATGTTAAAGGAAATATTTGAGCAACCCAGGTCAATATTAGATACATTCAGAGGAAGGATTAAAAATGACAATTCGGAAATACATTTAGGCGGGCTATACGACGTAATGCCCCGGCTTTTAGAGGCAAAGAGAATAATTATAATAGGTTGCGGTACTTCCTGGCATGCCGGATTAGTTGGTGAATACTTACTGGAAGAATATGCCCGTATACCTGTAGAAGTTGAATATGCCTCGGAATTCCGTTACCGTAATCCAATTATTTATAAGGATGATGTGGTAATTGCAATAAGCCAGAGTGGCGAAACAGCCGATACCCTTGCTGCAATTAAACAGGCTAAAGATTCAGGAGCATTGGTATTGGGTATTTGTAATGTAGTGGGATCAAGCATTCCCCGTGAAACCCATGCAGGTGTATATACCCATGCCGGTACTGAAATTGGGGTTGCATCTACAAAAGCTTTTACCGCACAAGTTACTGTTCTGATGATGATGGCAATTTCCCTGGGTATGGAAAGAGGAAATTTAACCCCGCAGCAGGGTAAGCATTTAATTACAGAACTAATGTCTGTTCCTGATAAAATTGAGAAAACGCTGGCTAATAATGAAAAGTATAAGTTTATAGCTACTTTATTTAAATATGCAACCAACTTCCTTTACCTCGGAAGGGGTTATTTATTTCCGGTTGCCCTTGAAGGAGCTCTTAAGCTTAAGGAAATATCATATATCCATGCGGAAGGATATCCTGCCGCAGAAATGAAACATGGCCCGATTGCTCTGATTGATAATAAAATGCCTGTAGTTGTGCTTGCAACAAATGATCAGACCTACGAAAAGATATTAAGTAATATCCAGGAAGTAAAAGCAAGAAGCGGGACTGTAATTGCCGTTGTACATGAAGGCGATAAGGTGATCAGCAAAATGGCTGATTATGTATTGGAAGTGCCGGTGACGGATTTCTCTGTTTCGCCATTAATAACAGTTGTTCCCTTACAGCTTTTGTCTTATCATATTGCCGTAATGCGTGGTTGTAATGTTGATCAGCCCCGGAATCTTGCCAAGTCGGTAACGGTAGAATAGTGCTTAGTATTTAGTGCATAGTGCTTAGGTGCCATAACAAGAATCCCGGTTTTTAATAAGTTTTGGTTCCTGGCTCTTTTTACAAATTATCTTTTTACATACTGCTGCCGGTAATATTTTTCATATTCTCCTGATAGAACATTTCCGAGCCACACTTCATTTTCGAGGTACCAGTCGACCGTTTTTCCGAGTCCTTCTTCAAATTGTAAATAAGGAGCCCAACCTAGTTCATTCTGAAGTTTTGAGGAGTCGATAGCGTACCGTAAATCGTGCCCGGCACGGTCTTTGACAAATGTAATCAGCTTCGCGGATGTGCCGGGGTAACGCTTTAATTTACTGTCCATGATCTTACAAAGAAGTTTTATAAGATCGATGTTTGTCCACTCATTGTTGCCACCAATATTATATGTTTCTCCGGTTTTCCCTTTATGATAAATCAAATCAATTGCCCGTGCATGATCAATAACAAAAAGCCAGTCGCGGATATTTTCTCCTTTCCCATATATTGGTATAGTTTTATTAATTTTTATATTGTTGATTGACAGTGGAATTAACTTTTCAGGGAACTGATTGGGGCCATAATTATTTGAACAATTTGATACAACCACGGGTAAATTATAAGTATGGAAATATGCCCTGGCCAAATGGTCGGAACTGGCTTTGGAAGATGAATAAGGGCTACGTGGGCCATAAGGTGTTTGTTCGGTAAACAGACCTTTATTGCCAAGCGATCCATAAACTTCGTCGGTAGAAATATGATAAAAGCGTTTATTGTCAAAATTATCTTTCCAGGTTTCCCGTGCTGCATTTAATAGTACAACAGTGCCAATTACATTTGTATGGATAAATTCCATCGGATTGGCAATTGATCTGTCAACATGTGATTCAGCAGCAAGATGAATAATCCCGTCAGGTTTAAATTTCACAAATACGCGGTTTATTTCTTCAATATCAGTAATATCAGCCTTTACAAATTTATAATTAGGCAATTTATCAACATCCTTCAGATTTTCAAGGTTTCCTGCATAAGTAAGCTTATCCAGGTTAATGACATTATAATGCGGGTATTTTGTTACAAAAAGCCGTACAATATGTGAACCAATAAATCCGGCACCACCGGTAATAATAATTGTCTTTTTCATATGAACTAAATTGATCTTTAAAATGGAGCCAGGAACCAAGAACCAGGAACCAAGATAAGGGACACAGGTTCAGGTACTAGTGGCTAGTGATTTAAGATTCTAGAGTTGAGATTTAAGTATTACGTAAATACAAGTTATAAAACTCGATGCTTAATTATTAAATCATTTTTCTTTTGTTTTCTGTCTTCTGTATTTTGTCTTGGTTCCTGGCTCTTGGTTTCTGGTTCTAAAATTCGTTTTACTGATTTCGACTTACTACTATATTGCGGTAGTACTTTTCCCAGTTCCATGCCGAAAGAATGGTTTCTTCGAGTGTGCTTTCAGCTTTCCAGCCTAGTTCTTCATTGGCTGATTTGGTATCGGCCCAAACTTTTTCTATATCGCCCATTCGTCGGCCCACTATTTTATAATTAAGGTTAACCCCGGTAGTTTTTTGAAAAACATCTATGAGTTCAAGTACCGAAACCCCGCGTCCTGTGCCAAGGTTAAAAACCTCATAACAAGCCTTGTTTTTTTTATTTATAAGTCGTTTAATTGCAATTACATGGGCTTTCGCAAGATCTACCACATGAATATAATCTCTGATACATGAACCATCCGGAGTATTATAATCGTCGCCAAATACTTTAAGCTGTTCGCGAAGGCCAATGGCAGTTTGAGTAATAAATGGAACCAGGTTTTGCGGAACACCAAGAGGAAGTTCACCAATAATTGCAGAGTTGTGTGCACCTATAGGATTAAAATACCTAAGTGATATGGCCATAACCTGAGGATTGGCAGCGCATATATCCTGAATTATTTCTTCTGAAACCTGTTTTGTATTGCCATATGGAGAGGTTGCTTTTTTAACAGGAGAATTTTCTGTGACTGGTAAATAATCAGGTTGTCCATAAACTGTACAAGATGAAGAAAATACAAATTTAATTTCAGGATTTTCGTTAACAATTTCAAGTAAATTAATAAGCGTAACAAAATTATTGCGGTAATATAATAAAGGTTTTTCAACTGATTCATTTACGGCTTTTGAAGCAGCAAAATGAATAATAGCCTCAATTTCAGGATATTTTACAAACAGATCCTTTGCCTTTTTTTTATCACACAGGTCGAATTGTTCAAATACAGGACGAATCCCTGTTATTTTTTCCACTCCATCAAGTGAGTAAGTGGATGAATTGGAAAGGTTATCTGCAATTATAACATCAAAGCCTTCATTTATAAGTTCTACTGCAGTGTGTGATCCGATATATCCTGTTCCACCGGTAACTAATATTTTTTTCTTACCCATTTATAAGCTTAAGTATGTTAATTTATGTATTTTATTTCTGTATACACCTTTTACATCAAAGAATATTCCTTTTTCATTGCAAAGATTAATGAAATATTGTTCCTCAAAGTTGATATATTGATGATGGTTTACAGCTAAAATAATTGCATCATATTTTCCGGAAATTTTGTTTAAGCCGAATCCGTATTCGTGTTTCAGGTCACCTGAGTCTGCGTATGGATCAATTACATCAACAGATACTCCAAAAGAATTTAATTCATAAACAATATCGGCAACTTTAGAATTCCTGATATCGCTTACATTCTCTTTAAAAGTAGCTCCCATTACTATGACTCTGGATTGATTAATTGTTTTCCCTGCAGAAATCATTTTTTTAACGCACTGAACGGCAATATATTCGGCCATTGAATCGTTTATAGAACGGCCCGAATTGATTATCTGGGCATGTATGCCTAATTCTTTGGCTTTATAGGAAAGGTAATAGGGATCGACTCCAATACAATGGCCTCCAACTAATCCCGGGAAGAATCTAAGAAAATTCCATTTTGTTCCTGCTGCTTCAAGAACTTCGTATGTATTAATATTTAATTTGTTAAATATAATAGAAAGCTCATTCATAAAAGCTATGTTTATATCACGCTGGGTATTTTCGATAATTTTGGCAGCCTCAGCAACCTTTATTGAGCTTGCCCTATGAACTCCGGCAGATACAACTAATTCATATATTTTTGCAATTTCTTCAAGTGATTCCTCATCACAACCAGATACAACCTTAACTATTGATTTTAAGGTATGTTCCTTATCACCCGGATTAATTCTTTCGGGAGAAAATCCAACTTTAAAATCCTGTTTGAATTTTAAGCCTGAAAGTTTTTCAAGGATTGGAATACAATCTTCCTCTGTACAGGAAGGATAAACGGTAGATTCATAAACTACATAATCATCTTTTTTAAGGACTTTAGCAACTGTATTTGTTGCGCCAAGCAATGGAGTAAGATCAGGTAAATTACGTTTATCAATTGGAGTAGGGACAGCAACAATAAAGAACTTAACACTTCTTAAATCTTCAATATTTGCCGTGAATTGAATATCGCAACCATTGAATGCATTTGAATCCAATTCATTACTTGGGTCGATTTTATTTTTCATCTTTTCAACCCGGTCAGGACGTATATCAAATCCTACCACAGACAATTTCCTTGCAAACTCCAACGCTATAGGTAAACCTACATAACCAAGGCCGATGACGCCCAATTTTTCTTTTTTTGCAACAAGATCATTGTACATAATATCTTAATTTAGTCGAACTGTTTCCCTCTCAGGAAACCCAATAAAAACTTAAACACTGAGATACTGAGACACAGAGAAATAGGTTGAAATATAAATTATTTGTTTCATTATATTTTAATTAGCTAAAGCCTAAGAGCCTAAAAGTCTAAACGCCTAAATCCTTTAATCCTCAAATCTAAATTATATTTTGGCAGAATGGATGATAATCGCCAATTTTCCCAACCGGTTCAGATTTACGTATAGCAAATACAGTTTCAATCGATGGTTTTGCTTCAGTTAATCCAAAGCCATTTCCTGCAAGGATTTCTTCATATGTCTTGGTATGAAGATCAGTAAAGCCTTCGCTGAATTCAAATTCATTCCCGTCAACCTTAATTGACCGAAAGGTTCTTTGGCCTTTTGCCTGAATTGTGGCAGGAAGGTCATTAAAATCAATGCTAAGGAACCATCTTACCCTGGCATTTTTAAGCATTAGAAAACCAGATGCTTTATCAGGATTCATAATATGAACAATATTTTGTTTTAAATCCCCAAATATCCAGGATAGCATATCGAAAAAATGAACTCCGATATTTGTGGCAACTCCACCAGATTTGGAAAGTTCGCCTTTCCAGGAAGTATGATACCAATTTCCACGGCTGGTGATATAAGTTAAATCAATATCGTAGATTTTATCTGCAGGGCCTTTTTTAATCCGTTCCTTTAATTCTATAATGGATTGATGAAGCCTAAGTTGCAGTATATTATAAACTTTTTTGCCTGTTTCCTTTTCAATTTCAATAAGTCCGTCAATATTCCATGGATTAAGGACAAGAGGTTTTTCGCAAATTGCATCTGCCTGGTTTCGAAGGGCAAAACGTATATGAGAATCATGTAAATAATTTGGTGAACAAATACTTACGTAATCAACTTTGGTACCCAACCTTTGAATTTTATCAATATGACGGTCGAATCGTTCAAATTCAACAAAAAAATCAGCATTGGGGAAATAGCTGTCCATTATTCCAACGCAGTCGAATTTATCAAGTGCTGCTACTAAATTGTTCTTAGTTTCTTTGATGGCTTTAAGGTGGCGAGGTGCAACAAAGCCTGCAGCACCAATTAACGCGAAATTTTTTGAGGTTACTTTTTGTTCCACTTTTTGTTAAATTATATTTACCAAAACTAGTTTTTCCGAATCTAAAATTGCGAAGATAATAAAAATGTTTTTACACCTTGCACTAATTATCCTATGATGAACAGAAAGATCACCGTTGAAAATTAATTTTTTATACATTTGCGTTAAAATCTAAATAAGTGGAATTATCAATTTACATTAAGGAATTATTATATAGCAATGATATTTTAATAATTCCGGGAATTGGAGGATTTAAGACAATATACAGGGCTGCAGAGATTAATAGTGAAGAACATACTATTACACCTCCTACTAAGTTCTTAATTTTTAATAAGCAACTTGATAGTCCTGATGATTTTTTTGTCCAACAAATAGCTCAGCAGAAGAAGATAACAAAAAAAAATGCAGAAAAATTTGTAAAACATCAGGTTGACGCTTTTAATAAGAAATTGAACAAAGGAGAAACAATTCTTTTGGAAGGGATTGGGTATTTTTCAAAAGATCACGATATTATCCGGTTTGATCGTGAATATGGTTCTAATTTTTTAACTGATTCCTTTGGGTTATCTAAAATTGATTATAGATCTTTGGATTTTTTATCAGGCCCTAATCAAAATGATGAAAAATCCCTCAAAAATTTTAAAAAAACCATTTTCAAAATTCTGTATGCTTTAGGCATATTAATTTTTGCAGGTGGAGCAATTTTCGTGTATATAAATTTTAGTAAAATAAAATCAAGATATATTATTACAAAAACTGTAAGTAAAATTACTGTAACTGACAAAAATGTGAAGGTACCATCTGCTGTTAAATTAATCCCGGATACTACCAAAGTAAGTGATTTGGAAAAATTTTTCAATAATAAAACCGATAAAAAGAATGCACTTGCTATTGATTCTGTAAAGGTGGCAAAACCCTCTGAAGGCAAAAGCTATTTTATTATTGGCGGCAGTTTTAATACATTTAAACGTGCAACTATTCTTGCTAATATTTATCAAAAGGATGGATTTAAAACAGAAGTTTTACAATTCGGAGAAGATTTATACAGGGTTTCGTTAGGGGAATTCGGAGATAAAGAAAAAGCTTTAAGTGAATGTGAAAAAATAAGGGCAATGAAGGGGATGGAAGAGGTGTGGCTTCTTTCTAAATAGTGTTTGTTCATAAAGTCCGTATCCTTCGTTACGCTCGCCTAAAAATCAGTCATTTACTTTAGTAAACTCCTGATTTTTAATCTTCGCAAGCCTCGGCTACGAACTTTATGATCCAAACAATGCACTTTAAAGACAGATACTAAACAGTATTATAAGAACTACAACCTTTACAACCTCTACAACCTCTACAACCTCTACAACCTCTACAACCTCTACAACCTTTTTCTATAACCTCTACAACCTTTTCTACAACCGCTCCAAATTTCTTTTTCTTACATTTTTGCCCATTATTTCTTCCACTGTAGGCACATGATTGGTTGGTTTAATAAGTTTTAATTCTATTACAGGCTTTTCCTTTTTGTATATTAGTTCAAATTGAAATAATGGTTTTTCAATTTGGCTATATATCAAATGATTAATTGTATGGACGGCTTGTTTTAAACCTTCTTGCATTGATTTATCTATCTCAGCATGTAAAGTTGAAAATTCTTTTTTAGTATTATTCAATTCTAATTTGGATTTAGCAAACTCTTTCTGTAAATTATTAAGATCAATTGAAAGTTGTTCTGCTGTTTTCTTTAAAGAAGCAATTTCATCTTCTTTGTCCTTATTTTCTTTTCGCTTTGCAAATCCATCAACAATACCTGTGACGGTTTTCCAGGCTGTATCAACCCTGATTTCATTTTTAAGTACTTTTACCGTTTCTTGTTTTTCCTCAATTTCCTTATTAATTTTTGGAAGTTCGTAATTCAGTTTAGCGTAATACTGTTTTACATCCTGATGTTTAGCCCTGCTTCCTTCCAAACCGCGGCTCAGGCCAAAAGGTTCCATTGCTTTGGCGTAACTTGTCTGATAACCTTTCAGGTGTTCCTTTGACATGAAATCCTTTGCACATAATCGTCCGTCGGAAGTTATAGGTACAACAGTAGCATGAACATGAGGGGTTAATTCATCCATGTGTAAGGTAACATTCACTACGTTAGCTTTTCCGAATGTTTTATCAAGCCAGGATATATTTTGTTTCATCCAGTCTTTTAAAAGTCCGTTGCTTTCAATAACTTTCATCTGTTCGTGGCTGCCGGTTAAAATTATTTGCATTGCTTTTACTGCATCTTTCCTGATAGCAGTTTTTTGAGTCACACCTTCCTTTATCCGATCCTTTATGTCTTGCATTTGATTCCTTGAACCAACAGGAGTTTCATTAAGGTACAATCTTGAAGGATCAGCGTTTGCAGGGATTGTTTCCCGGCTGATGTGTTTACTTAAGCCTATTTGACTGCCCTTGTTTTTCTCGATGTGTAGTACTGCAAATTGTGTCATAATTTTTGAAGTTTAAGGGCACCTCTAAAAACCTCAACTTTTTTGTTGGGCTTCAAATTTTAAATCCTCATTTACTGTAAGTAAACTCCGGTTTAAAATTTTTGCCCGCCTCAAATTTGAGGCCTTTAGAGGTACCCTATATTAATTAACTATTATTAATTGCTCAGGATTAGTTAGTAGCAGTATCAAAATGCGATATACCTGTTAAAACTTAAATATGAAGTATAGTATATACTTTATCAAAGTAAAGTATTTTTTTTGATTATTCAAAATTTTGAAGAAAATTTATTTTAAATCACTATTGATTTGTAAAAAATGTCAAATTATTCTGAATGTAAATATGCCGTCCCTAACGGGACTTAAATGCAGGGGTGAATTTGTTTCTACCAATATTTAATCCCTGACGGGATAGTCCCGTAGGGACAACATATTGGCAGATAATGAAATAATAATAACAGAAAGTCCCGTCAGGGACGAGATAGTATTTTATCCGTACAACAATGATTTGAAATTAAAATATTACCTTCGGCAGTAAAAATATTTAATATGAAAAAAATGCTATTGGTATTAATAATTGTAGTGTTTACAACAGCTGAAAATAAAATGGAAGCACAATTGTTAAATGATGCAAAAGCAATTATGGGGCAAAATGGCGGTGGTTTTAGTGAGAGCGAAGCTGCTGATGGAATTAAGGAAGCCCTGGTAAATGGTACAGGCAACAGTGTTAATATTGTTTCAAAGGAGAATGGTTATTTTGGAAACCCGGAAATTAAAATTCCATTTCCTCCTGAGGCTAAAGAAATGGAGTCAAAACTGAAATCCATAGGTATGGGAAAACAGGTTGACGAAATGGTTTTATCTCTTAACAGGGCAGCTGAAGATGCTTCAAAGGATGCAAAGGATATATTTATTGATGCAATTAAAAACATGAGCGTAAAGGATGCAATCAATATAGTGAAAGGCAATAATGATGCAGCTACCATGTATCTCAAAAAAAACACCTCGCCTCAACTAAACGAAAAATTCAGACCTTCAATAAAAGCTTCATTGGATAAGGTAGAGGCAACCAAACATTGGGAAGAACTTATTAAAGCTTATAACAGGATTCCTTTTGTTAAGAAAATGAACCCAAATCTTACTGAATACGTTACCGGAAAGGCTATTGACGGATTGTTTATAATGATTGCAAAGGAGGAAGATAAGATTCGTAAAGATCCTATGGCCCGCACATCGGAATTGCTAAAGAAAGTGTTTGGCAACTGAAAAAAATAGAGCCAGGAACCAAGAGCCAGGAACAAAGACAATGGACGTGAAAAAAAGGACATGGGACGTGAAAGGACCTGAAATCTGCAACCTGCAACTTGTAACTTGCAAATAAGATATAAATACTTACGA
Source organism: uncultured Bacteroidota bacterium (assembly GCA_963846585.1). Taxonomy (GTDB): domain Bacteria; phylum Bacteroidota; class Bacteroidia; order Bacteroidales; family JAAUTT01; genus JAAUTT01. The sequence goes on along the minus strand of CAWJWO010000018.1, from coordinate 441,997 downwards.
CTTACTACTATTTTAAAGGGTTCAGCACTACAAAGGGAATAATCATTTCCTCAAGCGAAACTCCGCCATGTTGAAAAGTATTTTTGTAATAACTGGCATAATGATTAAAATTGTTGGGGTATGCCATAAAATCGTCCCCCGTTGAAAATATATAGCTGGTACTAATATTGAAACGTGGAAGGTGTGCAACTTCCGGATTTTTAATCTCAAACACTTCTTTAGGGTTATATTTCAGGTTTTTTCCTTGTTTATAACGGAGGTTTACAGATGTATCCCTATCGCCGATAATTTTGATAGGGTTGCCGACCTTAGTGGAACCATGATCGGTAGTTATGATTACTTTACAGTTTTCTTCGGCGAGGACTTTTAACAATTCAAACAGGTATGAATGTTGAAACCACGAAAGAGTTAGAGCCCTGTAGGCAGCTTCATCGGTTGATAGTTCACGGATGGTTTCCTGGCTTGTCCGTGCATGAGAAAGGATATCCACGAAATTATATACCAATATGCTGAAATCATAATTAAAATAATTATTTATATTTTCAAGTACTTTATTGCCTGTTTTCTGATTGCTTATTTTTTCATAAGCAAACCTGCATTTCACGCCAAGCCGTGAAAGCTGAAGCCTCATAAGGTCCTCTTCATATTGGTTATTCATTTCGTCTTCGTCATTATCATCCCAAAGGTTGGGATATATTTTCCTGATTGATAATGGCATAAGACCGGCAAAAATAGAATTGCGGGCATACTGGGTAACCGTTGGGAGTATGGAGAAATACAATTCTTCACGCTCTATCCTGAAATATTCACATAAAACGGGGCTAAGTATTTTCCATTGGTCCAGGCGAAGATTATCAATTACTATCAGAAAGACATTATCTCCCGGTTTGATGTAGGGTACAATATTTTCCTTCATCAAATTTTGTGACATTATTGGTTTATCACCTTTTCCGTCGAACCAGGTTAAATAATTTTGCTTTATGAATTTAGCAAATTTCTGGTTGGCTTCACTGTGTTGTGATTGGAGAATCGAAAACATTCCGGGATCATTCAATTTTTCGAGTTCAATTTCCCAGTAAACTAAAATTTTATATAAATTAACCCAGTCGGCATAAGTATTCGCGTAACTAATCAAATTACTTATATTCAAAAACTCCGATTGATAAACTGTTGATGTTTTTAGTGAAACCAGTTTTTTTTGTTCTGTATTTTTTTTGATAGTCAATAGAATCTGTTTCGGATTTACAGGTTTGATAAGGTAATCTGTAATTTTAGAACCTATGGCATCTTCCATAAGGTTTTCCTCTTCATTTTTTGTAATCATAATAACAGGAGTATTTGGTGTAATTGATTTGAGCTTGTTAAGTGTTTCAAGGCCACTTAATCCTGCCATATGTTCATCCAGAAGTATAATGTCAAAATCATCCTGTTGTACAACTATTAAAGCGTCAGTTCCATTATTACAAGTAGTTACCTTGTAGCCCCGATCCTGTAACAGCAGAATATGAGGTTTAAGAAGATCAATTTCGTCATCCACCCATAATACAGATATATTTTTCATAATTATATATTTATTAGAACCAAGAACCAAGAACCAAGACAAAAAGGGACGTGGGACATGAAAAAGGACATGAAAGGACGTGAGACTTACAAAGACAGATAAAAGATGAAAGATAAAAGAAGACAGAAAACAAAAGACAGAAGACAAAAGACGTAATTCAGATAATAAATTGTTAATTACAAAATTTTTATATTAGCACATTTTCAAATTTTCAAATTAATTTTCATGTCCTTTTTTTCACGTCCCACGTCCCACGTCTCACGTCCTTTTCCACTCATTTGCTCATTTGCTCATTTTCAAATTAGTTACTGTTCTGTGATTTTAAGAATATGGGTTTTAAAAAATTCGAAATAGCCATCGGCTGATTCCTGTTTCTCCAAAAGTTGTATGTTTGAAGGGGAGATTATAAATAGGGTTCGGCTGAATTTTACATTTTTCAAAATACTTGGTTTAGATGTAAAAGTGTTATAATATTTTAAAGCGGCGTTTTGATCAGGAAACGATTGCACCCTGATGATTTTATATTTACTTCCAACTGGTTCATTAGTAACATCCATATGATCATCAGGAAAATTATCAAGATTATAATTTATTACATCAAAAGCGATTTGGTTTATATCTTCTTGTTTTTCAACTACCAATGCAAAAATGTAAGTTGATTTTTCTTCAACAGTGAAAGTTTCTTCTGCAATTTTATAATCTTCAAGTTGTTTTGTTTCAGGTTTATAATTATTCAGGTAAGTTAACATTTCTTTTGCACTATTACTTACCTGATCTTTAGGATATTGTGTAATAACATTATTTAATTCGCTTCGAAAAGCCATGATGTCGGATGTCTTTCCTATTGCAAGCGCTTTAAGAAAAACAAATTTTGGAAGAACAGGATTGTTTTTATATTTATTTAAGGCGCTGTCGGAATTTTCTATAACTCTTGAATAATTGCCTGAATTGAAAAGATTATAGGTTAATTCATAGAAGTTATCGCATTCCTTATCCTTCTCTAAAAGTTGTTTATAATATTCAGGATCAGATATGATTTTGCTGAACTTACTGTCAGGATAACTTGTTAACAACATAGTTTTATAATATGATGCTTTTTCATTGTTATTCAAATCAGAATACATTATGTATTGCTGGTAGTATACCGGAAGTTTGTATTCGTTTTCAGGAAAACGTTTCAGCATTTCTTCATAAAGCAATACTGCCTGAAGCGGATCTTTTAATTCGTTTCTGTATACCAATCCTGCAGAGAAATAGCTATCAATTATTTTTTTATGTGAAACTTCCATCATTGAGTCAGTAAGCGGTAAGTTCTGGATATAATATTCCCTTTTTTTATTATCTGCTATCTTTTTTTGATCCTGATTTTTCTCTTCAGTTCCTGATTCGGATGTGTCGGCAGCGAGATCTGCAGATCCTTTATTTTGACGCCTCCAGTCATCTTCGAGGCGCCGGGTCCCCCATTTAAGCTTAAAGTCTTTCATCCCCTGCTCAATTGATATTGGATTGTAAAAATACCACTTTGCCTGTACATTGGGTTCCTGATTTGCAAGGCCTTGGTTATTGCTGTATTCCTGAAGGCGTTGCTTTTCTGCCAATAGTTCTTCTGCTTCCTTTTTCCGCAGGTTATTTATTATCTCATCAATAATTTTAAAACGTTCATCTTCCGGAAGAGATGCTATTTTCTGCAAGCTATCTTCGCGTGAAATAGTGTTCAGATTTTCTACGAGGTGTGTTAAACAATCTGCCTTTGATTTGATATTAACATAATCAGGATATTTTTCATTAATATTATGCAGTGCGGTATCGTAATAGGCCTCGGCAGGTATGTAATTTTTTTTATTGTAAAAAAGATCAGCAAGAGTAATACAAGAGAGTGCTTTCTGATTTTGATTTATTTTACTTACTGATACTGATTTTTTGTAATAAATTATTGCCTGAGGTTCATTGTTTTCTATCAGTTCCAAATTCCCCATAGCGTAATAGATTTGATCCTGATATTCGATGTTTATTCTATTTCTGAGCATTTTCCTTAACTGTGATTTTATATAAATGGTATTTTTATCACCGTTGGCTACAGTAGAAGCCAGATTTATCCTTGCATTAAAACTCATTTCATAAGGAGGGTTTTTTCTGATTATATATTTATATAAATCTGAAGCATTTTTAAACGATCCGGTTTTTTGGTAAATTTGTGCTAAAATGAATTTATGCCGTAGTTTTATTTTTCTCGATTTTACGAGCATTAATGCTTTGTTTAAAGGTTTTATAGCGCCTTCATATTGATTTTGTTTTAAAGCAACATCTGCTATAGTACTATATAAATCAAATTTTAATTTTTCAGGGAAATTATTATCTCCTTCCAATCTGGTAAGAATTCGTTCAGCATCAGCATATTCTTTGTTTTCGGAATAAATTCGTGCCTGCCATATCAAGGCTTCAAATTGGGCTGGCAGTTTTTCAAATTCCCTTTCTACAAAAATTAATATATCTGACGCGGGTTTATAAAAGTGTTTATAAAAATTGGCTTTGGCCATCATAAGGTAAGCAACATCTACCCATTTATTGTATTCATTTTTATCGTAGAATTCTTTTTCACGCTGGCTCAAATGACCTTTTTTCATTTTAGGTTTGGCTTTTATTGAGTGAAGGGCAATCAGTTTGCCGGCTTTTTTTATTGCAACATTCATATCAGGTGCAACAGCTTTAGATATTGCATCGTTTCCATAAGTAAATATTGGCAAAACCCTTGAATAATCGTCTTTAAATGTAGCATCTATCTTCTTTAAACCTTTCTTATAACTTTCCTGCCCGTTAAATAAAACATTGAAATGTGCGGTAAGGTTATGATAAGCCCTGGTTGCAGAGGTGTTTTTCTGGTTTGAGCACGAAGCCATTAAAAGAACAACCAGCCATTGAAGTACTAATACTATTCTAATAATTCTATTCACTAATATGACAGTTATTTTATTGATAACTATAAAATTCAAGGAATATTTTGTAAAGGATGTAATTTTGTTCCTGCAACCTGTAACCTGTAACCTGTAACCTGTAACCTGTAACTTGCAACTAATAACTAACAACCAACAACTATTCTTTAGTGCATTTTTTTGATAATTTCTATTCTGCGTGTAGGTTCAAGAGTGGCATTTCTCCGGTCAACTTCTTCGATAAGTTTTTTTACCAGATCGCTAAAGGCAAATTTTGCTGTTGAGTTATCGGTTAAGGCTGACGGTGTTCCATTATCAGCGTCTTCACAAATACTTTGAATAATTGGGATTTGGCCAAGAAATGGTACACCAGTTGATTCAGCTAACTTTTTACATCCATCCTTTCCAAAAATGAAATATTTGTTTTCTGGTAATTCTTCAGGTGTAAACCACGCCATATTTTCAACAAGGCCCAGTATTGGCACATTAATTTTTTCACCTTTAAACATGTTGATACTTTTAATTGCATCAGCGAGAGCCACCTGCTGAGGAGTACTAACTATTACTGCACCTGTTATTGACATTTCCTGTACTATAGTTAAATGTACATCTCCTGTGCCAGGAGGCATATCAATCAATAAAAAATCGAGTTCACCCCAGTCTCCGTTATGGATTAACTGACGCAATGCATTGGTGGCCATTGGGCCCCTCCAGACTAAAGCATCAGTTGGTTTCACAAAAAATCCTACGGATAAAATCTTAATTCCATTTTGAATAATTGGGATAATATAATCCATGTTATTTTTATCAATCACTTCCGGTTTACTATCCTCAATATGAAACATTTTTGGAATTGAAGGGCCATAAATGTCAGCATCGATCAATCCCGTTTTATATCCGAGTTTTGCAAGGGTAACTGCTATATTGACAGTTATGGTCGACTTTCCAACACCGCCTTTGCCGGAAGATACTGCAATAATATTCTTAACTTTTGAAAGGGAATTTTCTTTATGTTCAATAGTTTGAACGCTGTTAATTTTTATTTCACCAATTTCAATATGGGGACTGATATGAGATTGCAGAGCTATTTTGCACGCTTTTATTATAGAGGTGATTAACGGGTCGGTCGATTTTTGAAAAGTGAGTGTAAAAGAAACTTCATGACCTTTGATAACAATGTCGCTTACCATGTTAAGAGAAACAATATCGTTTCCTACTGCAGGATGTGTGACTTTTGCAAGTGCTGATGTAACTAGTTCTATATTGATAACCATATTTTATAAATATTTTGTTCAAATATATAAACCGGATTTGAATAACTATGTTCAGTTTTTAAAAAAGTGGTTAGGTGATTAAGTGATGAAGTGATTAGGTGATGTGGTGATGTGGTGATGTGGTGATGAAGTTTTATAAGATCTTCTATAAACTTTATAAACCTTATAAACTTGTTTTCCAATTGTAATCAGCAATCAGTAATCATTACATTATTATTAAGCTTAAAACAGAGATATTTTATTGGAATGTTATTAAGCAGGAATTTGGTTTCATAGTGTGTTTTAATATTTAGCCAGTTATTATCGAAAGAAGAATGGTACAAGTTGTCAGTATTATATAATATTTCAAATTTATTAAGAATACAAAGTTTAAGAGTATAATCATACAGAATTTTATTGTCAGTTTTAAGATGGATCAGGCCATTGTTTTTAAGAAAATGCTGATAAGATGAAAGAAAGACAGATGATGTAAGCCGTTTTTTTGATCTTCCGGGTGTTTCATATGGATCAGGAAAAGTAATCCAAATTTCAGATACTTCATCCCGGGCAAACAAGGATGTAATATGGTCGATGCGTATCCTTAAAAATGCGGAATTAGTGAGATTGTGCCGATCTGCATACCTCGCACCTATCCAGATTCTGGCTCCCTTAATGTCTACACCAATAAAATTCTTATCAGGGCAAACTTCGGCCATTCCTGTGGTATATTCACCTTTACCACAACCAAGCTCAAGAACAATCGGGCTGTTATTTTTGAACAAATTTTCATTCCATTTGCCTTTAATATAATGGTCTTTATTAAAAATTTCTTCTATATCGGGTTGAATTACATTTAAAAACGTACCTAATTCTGCAAATCGTTCCAATTTTCTTTTACTCACAATCCCCTATTTTTTAAAGAATCTCTAAAGCCTCAAATTAGAGGCGGACTAAAATTTTAAACCGCAGTTTACTTAAGGTAAATGAGGATTTAAAATTTGAAGTCCAACAAAAAAGTTGAGGCTTTTAGAGATTCTTTTATTTTGCTTTTTCGATGCGAATACTGACATCCATAATTCCAACCAAAGGTTCGTCTCTCATAGCCTGAATAACTTCAATTTTATAGGGCCCCTTAACCGGGAACCTTATGTTTTTTTTATAGAATTCAGTACTCCATACACCGCCAAATCCATGTCCTAACCATTTACCATGCTCATCCGCCAGTGAAAATTCAATTGTATCGTGTATAATTATCCCTTTTGGTGAGATAGTATTAACAAAAAGGAAGCAGTTACTGTAAGGATAGTCATTGTCATTTCTCAGGGAAATCAAAATATTATATCCATTTATAGTATCTGAGACAGGTATTTCGAAATTGATTTTCGAATTTTTGCTCCATTTGTAATTTGGTATATTGGTTGATTTATCGTAAATACTATTGTATTTACAGCTTGTTATAATTATACATAAAATTAAAAACAGGCAATGTATCCATTTACCACTAAAAATCAGTATAGTTATATATTTATTGAGTTTTTTCATTATCCTGTGGTTTCTTGTTTTTTCGTTTCTTATATCTGAAATTTTTCCTGGTTTCTTCAAATCGGGTAATACTGTCTGAACCAACGGGATTTTGATAATCGAGGACATTTTTAGGATTTGATTCAACAACAGGTTCAGTCAGGTTTTTTGCTTTTATGCCATTTTTATTAAGCTCGTGAATTTCCTTTACCCTGTCAACATCAACGGGGATAGGGTTAGTTGCATCATCTTTGCTAAAAGAGTACCACATGATCCTTCTGAAGATATCTGTTTTTTGGTGATAAGCAGTACCTTCCAAAATTTCTAAGGGTAAAGATGTTTCAGGGAAGTCTTGTTGAGCATCTATATATGCTTTTAATTCGTAATTCAGGCAACATTTAAGCTTACCGCATTGTCCGGCAAGTTTAGTAGGGTTAAGGGAAACTTCCTGGTATCTGGCCGAATTTGTAGTTACCGAAATAAAATTAGTAAGCCATGTAGAGCAACATAATTCACGCCCGCAAGTACCAATACCACCAATGCGGCCGGCTTCCTGCCTTGCACCAATCTGTTTCATTTCAATACGAACCTTGAACTCTTCGGCATATTTCTTAATTAATTCCCGGAAATCGACCCGGTCATCAGCAATGTAATAAAAAATTGCTTTCGTTTTATCTCCTTGGTATTCAACGTCGCCAATCTTCATATCAAGATTAAGCTGTATAGCTATATTTCGTGCCTTAAGCATGGTAGTATTTTCAACTTCAATTGCCTGGTACCATTTTTCAATATCTACTGCTTTTGCTTTCCGGTAAATTTTTTTTATTTCTTCCTGGGTTGTTAAAGCAATCCCTGCTTTTTTTAATTGAAAATAAACAAGATCGCCAGTAAGAGAAACAATGCCAATATCATGTCCGGGAGATGCTTCAACGGCAACAATATCTCCTTGGTTGAGGCGCAGTTTATTTACATTTAAGTAATAACCTTTTCTTGTATTTTTAAATCGGATTTCAACAATATCAGATTCAAATCTATATTGCGGAATATCCCGGAGCCAGTTGAATATGTCAAGCTTATTGCACCCAAGCATTGAATGTGGTTCAGTTTCTGCCAGCTCTCCGGTTTGGTTAAAACATCCACGGGTACAGCATATATTTAGATTGTTCATGAATTTTCTTTATTTACAGGTTTTACAAAAATAGTTAAAATTACTTCCTTATCAATTTGATTAATTTTAATGACATATCAAGGAAAACTATTTTATCATTTGCATTTGATTCAATATGGTTATGTGCTTTATTTAATTCTTCCGTTAACAGATAAACATTTTCATTATTTATATAATTGAAAAATTTTGATGAAAATTCCGATTCTTTTTCCGTTAGAAGTGAGAGTTGCGGGACATGGCAATTCATCATAAAATTCGCACGAATTATTCTAAGAGCATATAATAAAAAACTTTTTTGGCGTTCGCGGCCAATTCCCGATAATGACTCGCACCACTTCAAAATACCCGGTACATCTTTACTCCAGCATAAACGCATAAGTGTAATGAATTTTTCAAAATTAAATGAATCTTCATTATTGTTTTCAAAAATTGCAGTAGCTCTTATAAAGTTTCCATTCGCCAGGCGAACTATATCCAAAAGCTGAGAATCAGGCAACACATATTTATGTTTCATGAATTTAAGCAGATCTTCATCAGTTATTTTTGGAATTTTAATTAGCTGGGTTCTCGAAATTATTGTTTGCAGTAAAGTTTCGGTATTTTCAGGAATCATCAGGAATAATGTTTTTGCAGGGGGTTCCTCCAGTATTTTTAATAATTTGTTAGCAGCAATAATGTTCATTTTTTCAGGCAGCCATATTATAATAATTTTATATTCTGCTTCGTATGTTTTAAGGTTTAACTTCCTTAATATTTCCTGGCTTTCATTTTTACTAATGCTACCTTGTTTATTTTCGAGTTCGATTTTATCATACCATTGTTGCAGAGAAATATATGGTGAACTAAGAAGCATTTCCCGCCACTCTTTAATATAGTCGTCACTTACCGGTTCTTTTGTTATTTTTTTTGTAGTTGCAACAGGAAATATAAAATGCAAATCGGGATGAATTAACTTTTGATATTTATTACAAGAGGGACAAGTGCCACAGGAATCTTCGTCGGTAGGGCTTAAGCAATTGATATATTGTGCGTAAGCTATAGCCAAAGCAAGGTTGCCACAACCTTCAGGTCCAAAAAATAATTGAGCATGGGCAATCCTGTTATCCTTTACTGTTTTTATAAGGCGTTTTTTGATATCATCCTGACCGGTTATTTCTTTGAAAGTCATTTTGGAAAAAATAATTAACTTTGGGATTCAATATTAATCCTTAATTAAAATATATGCAAACAATAGAGACTTATAATTTTAAAAATAAAAAAGCAATTGTTCGTGTTGATTTTAACGTACCACTCAACAAACAAACATTTGAGGTAACGGACGATACACGAATTCGTGGAGCCTTGCCGACAATTAAAAAAATATTAAATGATGGTGGTTCCGTAATTCTGATGTCTCATCTTGGACGTCCGGACGGAAAGATACAGGATAAATATTCACTTAAACATATAATACCTGCAGTTGAGAAAATTATTGGCACAAAAGTTATATTTGTTAGTGATTGTGCAGGCGAAGAGGCAAAAAAAGTTACTTCCTCGATGAAGCCCGGGGATGTTGTATTATTGGAGAATCTCAGGTTTTATGAAGAAGAAGAAGGAAAACCCTATCATCTTGGAGAAAATGCTACGGAAGAAGAAAAAAAGGCTGGTAAGGCCTTAGTGAAAGAACGCCAGAAGGACTTTGTAAAGAAACTTGCCGGTTATGCTGATTGTTACGTTAACGATGCTTTTGGAACTGCTCACAGGGCTCACGCGTCAACTGCCCTGATTGCAGCATACTTTCCTAATGACTGTATGTTTGGCTACCTTATTGAAAGTGAATTAAAAGCCATGGATAAAATTCTTCTTGATGCAGTAAGGCCATTCACAGCTATAATGGGAGGGGCCAAGGTTTCCGATAAAATTCTGATTATAGGAAATCTTCTGAATAGAATTGATAATCTTATTATAGGTGGGGGGATGACATATACATTCATTAAGGCTCAGGGTGGTAAAATAGGAAAATCCCTTTGCGAAGAAGATCAACTGGGTTTGGCACTTGAAATCCTTCAAAAAGCCAAATCAAAGGGAATAAAAGTTGTGCTTCCGGTTGATGCGGTTAATGCAGATGAATTTAATGCGGATGCAAATATACGGTTATCGAAAATTGACCAGACTCCTGATGGTTGGATGGGCCTGGATATTGGGGACGAATCAGTAAAATTGATGAGCGCGGTTATTGAAAAATCTAAAACAATACTTTGGAATGGGCCTATGGGAGTTTTCGAAATGGAAAAATTTGCCAAAGGTACAACTGCAATTGCTAAAGCTATAGCAAAAGCTACTGCCAATGGGGCCTTTAGTTTAATTGGCGGGGGTGATTCAGTAGCCGCTATAAATAAAAACCATCTTGCCGACAAGGTAAGTTATGTTTCAACGGGAGGAGGAGCAATGCTGGAATATATGGAAGGAAAGGAACTCCCTGGCATAAAGGCGATAAGGGGGTAAAATATTATTAAGAAAGGAAGATATTGAAAAATAATTTGAAAATTTGACCCTTCGACTACGCTCAGGGCAAGAAATGTGCAAATTTGAAAATAAATAATGCATGGTTTTTGTAAAATTAGTATTCAATAACTTCATTATACGATAGTCTGATGGATTCAATTAAGGGATTACCTAAAAGGATATTTTCAAAAACACATTCATTTTGCAATGAAGTTCCTTCAATTGCAAAAACGCATCATTTTATAAACGATATTATAAATTTTCTTTTTCCGATCCGTGCTGACAAGAACGCGAGTATTTCCCATTTTGAATCAAAATGGGAGGATATTCAGGCTCAGTTTAACGAATTGCTGAAACCCCTGCAACCTACATTGCCTAAAACTGTTAAAGAACTTTCAGTCGATTTTTTTTCAACAGTTTCAACTATTTATGACAAACTTATAAAGGATGCGGAGGCTTATCTGAAATTCGATCCTGCTGCAAAGTGCCTTGAAGAAATAATATTATGTTATCCCGGATTTTATGCATTGTCAATATACCGCTTGTCACATGTACTTTATAACATGAATATCCCGGTTTTACCAAGGATAATATCTGAATATGCACATGCTAAGACCGGGATTGATATTCATCCCGGCGCAAAAATCGGCCATAGCTTTTTCATTGATCATGGTACGGGAATAGTTATCGGTGAAACAACTATCATAGGGAAAAATGTAAAAATATACCAGGGTGTTACTTTAGGTGCTTTATATGTGGGCAAGGAACTTACAAATGTAAAACGACATCCGACTATTGAAGATAATGTGATTATTTACGCAGGGAGCACTATTCTGGGAGGACAAACTATTATTGGACACGATACTGTTGTGGGAGGTAATTCCTGGATAACCGAAAGTGTTTCAGCATTTTCAGTGGTTTATCATAAACCTTCGATCATTATCCGTGATTCTAAGAAATTTGTGGAACCGATAAATTTTGTAATTTAATTAGAACCAAGAACCAGGAGCCAAGACATGGCATATGAGATTTGAGAAGTAAAAAGAAGAAGGCAGAAGACAAAAAGGGACGTGAAGGACGTGAAAAAGAAGAAAGATCAAAGATAAAAGAGGACAGAAGGCAGAAAAAGTAAGGTGCAGATGTGCAAATGATGACAAATCGCTGATTACTAATGACAAATGAAAAAAGGCGTTAATCTACATATAACTCCTTAATTGTTTCCTTAACCTTATTAATCTCTTTATCTGTTAAAATATCAAATATTTTTATAATGCGTTGTCTGTCAATTGTGCGTATTTGATCCAGAACTATCCATCCAATTTTATTTCCATGATTTACTTTAATACGTGAGGGATATTTTTTTGTCGAACTTGTCATTGGAGCTATTACAATTGTCTCAAGAAAATGGTTCATCTCATTTGGAGATATTACGACACAGGGTCTTGTCTTTTTAATCTCATAACCGATAGTTGGTTCAAGATTTACTAAAACTATCTGGTATTGACTTAACTCCATTCTTCAAACTTTTCATTTTCAAAAATATCATCAATCAAAAGTTTGTCATCCCCATTATCATGCATTGCTTTAAATCCTATTTCCCAACCTTTCCTGGGCTCAGGTTTTGCTCTAATCACCATTTGTTCTTTTTCAAGAATTAACTCAACCTTATCTTTTATATTATATTTATCTATTAAAGTTTTACTTAATCGTATTCCTCTCGAATTGCCAATTTGCACTACGGAAACTTCCATAAGTTTATTGTATTTGTAATTACAAAGTTAATACAATAGTTTAATTAATCTAGCAAAATTTATGAGATAATGATTCTTCTATATTTTACTTTGGGATATAGTAATATGCTAACATCTGACAACTAACATCTATTTGCTAGGCACTATGCACTATTTACTAAGCACTAATTTGGCATAACGAGAATTAATAAAGCCATATCATCAATTGTTCCATGGCAATATAAACATATATTTTTTGAATTTGCTTGTTCGTATTCATTTATAATGTATTGCTTACTTCGAAGAATAGATTTTATTTGGCTTGTTTCACCTATACATTTATAATCGAAATTTATATATTCACAGGTTTCCATAATTTTTATCACATTATATTTTATTATAAATACGAAAATTCTTGTGAATAGATTCAATATTGTTCGATAAATAATAAATATCTAATATAAATATGGCCAAATAGCTATATTTAGTAAACCAATATATGATATTGTATGTCCAATGAAAGGACATGAAAGGACATGAAAGGACATGAAAGGACGTGAAAGGACGTGAAAGGACGTGAAAGGACATGAAAAGACATGAGACTTGGGACATGGGAGGTGAAACAGAAGAAAGATTAAAGAAGACAGGTAATAGAAAAAAGAAGACAGAAAAACAGAAGACAGAAAACAGTTGAAGGATATCATTCTAAAATAGAATTATCAGTGGAATCAGAAACACCATATCACAAATCGCAAATCTTAATTCTTAAATCTCAAATCCCCACGTCCTTTCACGTCCTCTTTTTCACGTCCTCCCACGTCCCATGTCTTGGCTCCTGGTTCTTGGTTCCTGAGCGAAGTCGAAGGATGGCTCTTGGTTCTATTTTAAAACCAACAACTAACAACTAACAGCTAAAATCATACCCGGGTGATTCCTCCTGATATTATAAATTTCATCCATTCACTTGAAGATATATTAACATAGGTAACATAGGAGGAAGGCACTATATAAAGTTCCCCGGAAAAGGCATATGCAAACGGAATATAAACAGCAACTTTATCTTTTATTGAAAGTTCTGACAGGTCATGCTGTGTGATGAACCCCATACGTTCTAACTCTGATGACGGGTTTATTTTAATAAGAACGGGCTGGTTAAATTTTTTCTCCTTGCCGACAAATGCTTCCATAAAATCCCTTATGGAGGTGTAAACCATATTTAATAAAGGAGCTTTTTGAAGAAGCCTTTCAATAACCAATTTGAAGGGTCGTCCCAAAACTGTCTGGCCTATATAACCAAAAATTGTAATTATTAATAACATTGATAATAAACCCAAACCCGGAATTTTAATATTGAGGAAATGAGTAAATATTGGGGATAGAATTCCATCTACCTGATTAACAAGGTAAACTATTACAAATATTGTAAGCCCAAGTGGCAATACATAAAGCAGTCCCTGTAAAAAATAATTTACAAGTTTCTTTATTAAGTAATTAAAGTTGTTGTTTTCTTTCATTTTGAATTTAATTAAAGTTGTTTTTTAGATTTAATTTACCCTGGGATAAAATGCATTTTCAATATGTTCAACAACAGGTTGTTTTGCATAAAAAGTAATTGAAATAACATCAAACCTGACTTCATCATTTATCTGATACTTTCGAATATAAGCATTTGCTGCTGCAATTATCATCCGTTGTTTATTCCGGTTTACAGCCTTATACGGTTCCTGAAAAGATTTATTAACAAGGCTTTTTATTTCAACAACTACAAGAATGTTGTCCTTTTTGGCAATAACATCTAATTCGTAATGATGAAAATACCAATTTCGCTGAATTATCATATATCCTTTATCTTCTAAATATTTAACTGCTATATTTTCAGCCTGGTCCCCTTTTTCCCGTGGAGATATCATAGATTATGCATTATTATTTAAAATTAGTAATTAATTTATTCAAATAATTATAATTCACATATTTAAAAACATAATAACAGACTCTGTAAGTTTTGTTGTATTAAATATGTAAATTTATTAAAAATGATAGCCACCTTATAATTGAAAATTAATATTTGTTTATTTACTTAAGGCCTCAGAAATTTTTTTCTTTTGCTTCATTGATTAAAAATTTAATATTTGATAACTATATAATGTTCAATAGTCTAAAGTTTAATTATAATAAGATATTTAAAAATTTAATCAGGAAAATGAGTTGTATTCTGGTTTTTTTGTTGACTATTGGAATGGTTCAGAAACTTTCGTCTTCAGAATTTGAAGGAACTATCAACCTTATAAAACAGACATTGTACGATACTACTTTTTATACATATATTGTAAAACGCAATATGGTAAGGATTGATGAAAAAAATAACAAAAATATCATTATCCAAAGCCTTATAATTGACATTTCAGCCAAAAGTATCATAGCTCTTAGCCCTTCTCAAAAATTATATACTAATATTTATAAAAATTTCATTTACCCTAATAATAATATAAAAATAACTAAAACTGAAGATTTTAAATATATTAACGGATTTAAGTGCACATTATGGAGGGTTAAGAATATCGATTTCAATACTGAAGTTTCATTGTGGGTTTGTCCTGAAAATTTTACTTTTTTTAGTGAAATCATGAACTTGTTAAGCAAAACGGAAGATTATTCTCAACTTTGCAATTACTTTAATTTAATACCTGATAATTCAGGTTATTTCCCAATATTAATTATAGAGCGCACATTACTCCGTGACGAAAAGTTTAGAATTTCAGTGAAAAACATTCATCATCACAAGGTAAGCGATTATTTATTCAGAATACCAAGAGATTATAAATGTCTACTCAACTAATCTGATATGTATAATTATTATTATAGAACCAGGAACCAAGAACCAGGAGCCAAGATTTGTTGATATTTATATACGTTTATATGTTTATAGAATTCTTTATAAATAATGAATTATTAAATGAATTAAAGAAAATCATGTGGAGCGGTCAAAAAATTCTATGTTGCTTAAATTTTCATTTACTTCCAGTTTAATGTTTCGGCCAAGTAACAAAGGTAAATTTGTATCGCCATGTCCGGCCGGAAAGTTAAAAGCAACAGGGTATGAATAATCGTTAACGGTGTCTTTTATTATTTCATAGGCAGTTTTACCAAAAGGTATGTTATTATCTTTTATCCCGGTCATTTCGCCAGCTATCAGTCCCTTTAAATTTTTTAATCTGCCTGATATTTTAAGGTTCATCATCATGCGATCGATATGATAAAGATATTCATCAAGGTCTTCAATAAACAATATTTTCCCGTCAGTATTCAAATCACATAAAGTTCCACGTAAACTAAACAATACAGATAAGTTGCCTCCAACGAGCATACCGGTCGATTTTCCCAAACGGTTTAATTCGTGTGCAGGTATTTCATAACTGCATAAATCACCGCGAAGCAAACTTCTTAACTTTAACCAGGAAGGGTTGGCAATTGATTCATTAGTAAAATTAACAGGCATAGCAGCATGAATTGTCTCACATTCAATAACTTTGTTATAAAAAGAGTGCAATACGGTAATATCGCTGTACCCAATAATCCATTTAGGGTTTTTCTTTATAGTTAAAATATCCAGTTTTTCTAATATACGTACAGTACCATATCCTCCGCGTGCACATATAATGGCTTTAATTTCAGGGTTATTTATCATTTGGATAAAATCATCCGCCCTTTCTTCGTCTTTTCCGGCAAACTGATGAAATGAACCAAATATATTAAAGCCATATTCCGGTTGATAGCCCCATGAAACTAACATATTGGAAAATTCAGATAAATCTGAAGGTATTATTTTATGTGAGGGGGCAATTATGCCAATTTTATCGCCCTCCTTTAGTTGTAATGGTACAATCATAATATTTTCAATTATATTTGTTTTAAATATATTGTGTTTGTTTATAAAGTCCGTAACCTTCGTTACGCTCGCCTAAAAACCAGTCATTTACTATAGTAAACTCCTGATTTTTAGGCTTCGCAAGCCTCGGTTACGAACTTTATAATCCAAACATTTGACTTTAAAGACGGACACTTCTTAGTGCATCCAAGAAAACTCAAAGTCAGATAAGAAAACGCCAAGATCAAGGCTTGCGAAATTAGAAAAAGCGCAGTTTACTTTTAGTAAATGAGCATTTTTCTAATGAGCATAACGCAGATATTGGTATTTTCTTACTGACTTTAAATACAAAGATACAAAATGAATTACAAACGCTACCTGATAACTTCAGCCCTGCCATATGCAAATGGCCCAGTTCATATTGGCCATTTAGCAGGTGTTTATATACCTGCCGATATTTATGTACGTTATCTGCGGCTTAGAAAGCGGGATGTTGTTTTTATTGGAGGCTCTGACGAGCATGGAGTGCCAATCACGATTAAAGCAAGGCAGGAAGGGGTTAAGCCGCAGGATATTGTTGATAAATATCATCAAATGATCAAGTCTTCGTTTGAAAAGTTTGGGATTTCGTTCGACATTTATTCCAGGACTACATCTAAAATTCATTATGAAACGGCTTCAGAATTTTTCAGGACCTTATATGATAAAGGCGAATTTATAGAAAAATTAAATGAACAATACTATGACGAACAGGAACATTTGTTTTTGGCCGACCGTTATATAACCGGAACATGTCCAAATTGCGGCAATGAAAATTCATATGGGGATCAATGTGAAAATTGCGGGACTTCACTAAATGCAACCGATCTTATTAACCCCAGATCTGTGTTAAGCGGCCATAAACCTGTTATGAGGAGTACAAGCCATTGGTATTTGCCCCTTGATAAATATGAGGCTTTTCTGCGAAACTGGATATTAGTAGGACATAAAAATTGGAAAGTAAATGTATACGGGCAGTGCAAATCATGGCTGGACCAGGGCTTGCAGGCACGTGCAGTAAGCCGTGACCTTGATTGGGGCATTCCGGTTCCGGTAAATGGTGCTAAAGGTAAAGTATTGTATGTATGGTTCGATGCTCCTATAGGATATATTTCAGCTACTAAAGAATTGACTCCCGACTGGGAAAAATACTGGAAAGACAAGGATACCTGCCTGGTACATTTTATAGGCAAGGACAATATAGTTTTTCATTGTATAATTTTCCCTGCAATGCTGCATGCTGAAGGAAGTTTCATTCTCCCTTCCAATGTTCCTGCTAATGAATTTCTGAATCTGGAAGGGGATAAAATATCGACTTCACGTAATTGGGCAGTCTGGTTACACGAATATCTGGAGGATTTCCCCGGGAAAGAAGATGTTTTGCGCTATTCTCTTTGTGCAAATGCTCCTGAAACAAAAGATAACGATTTTACCTGGAAAGACTTTCAGGCGCGAAATAATAATGAATTGGTGGCAATTTTCGGTAATTTCGTAAATCGCACGCTTATACTGACTAAAAACTTTTACGAAGGCAAGGTTCCTGAAATTGGAAAATTAAATGACGTTGACAGAAATGTAATTAAGGATATATATATTTATAAAAACGGTATTGAATCAAACCTTGAATCGTTTAAGTTCAGGGAAGCTTTGAAGGATTTAATGAATCTGGCCCGTTTAGGCAACAAATATTTAGCTGATCAGGAGCCATGGAAAATTATTAAAACTGATCCGGAACGGGTAAAGACAGTAATGAATATTAGTCTCCAGATAACTTCGGCATTGTCAATACTTTGCGAACCATTCCTGCCATTTACAGCTGAAAAGCTTCGTCAAATGTTAAACATTGATAAAAATCAGTTTAGCTGGGATTCATTTTGCGATACTTCAGTAATTACTAAAGCAATTGATTTACCTGATAATTTAAATGAAATACCTCTTATTGATTTTGAAATTCTTAAAGGTGGCTATACTCTTGGGGAACCTAATTTGTTATTTGAAAAGATTGAGGATAATGTTATTGAATATCAATTGGAACGATTAACAAGAATTAAAGCTGAAAACGAACTGAAAAATTTCAAAGCTCTGCCACAAAAGCCAAATATCAATATGGATGATTTTTCAAAAATGGATATACGGATTGGTACTATTCTGGAGGCTGAAAAAGTGGCTAATACTGCCAAACTGATAAAACTAAAGGTTGATACTGGTATCGACAAAAGGACAATTGTTTCGGGCATCGCTGAATATTTTAAACCTGAAGAATTGCCGGGTAAGCAGGTTTGTGTCCTAGTTAACCTTGAACCACGAAAAATAAAAGGTATTGAATCGAAGGGTATGATACTTCTTGCTGATGATTTTAGCGGCAAGCTGATTTTTGTTGTTCCGCAGGATCAAACTGTTAACGGGGCGGCGGTTAAATAGTGCATAGTGCTTAGTTGCAGGTTACAGGGGCTAGGGACTAGGGGCCAGTGTGTACTTCTAATACTTTATAACCTCATTTGAAATCTGTAATTTATCAAATTTGCACATTTTCAAATAGTCATTTGTAATTAGTAATCAGTAATTTGTCTTCATTTGTACATCTGCAAATTTGCACATCTGCACATTATCTTTTTTCCCGTCTTTTTTCCCGGATAGCTTTTGTTATTTCAGGAAGTTTAATACTGAAAATTACAGCACCTATCAAACAGGCAATTCCGCCAATGAACAATGTATAAGGGACGCCTATAATTTTTGCAGCACTGCCGGCTAAAAGAGCACCAAATGGTGCAGTACCCATAAAGGCCATAGTGTAAAAGCTCATCACACGTCCCCGCATGTTGTCATCCACTATTGTTTGTAACATCGTATTGCTTGATGCTCCCTGCAACATAAATCCAAGGCCTGTAATTACCATTAATATTAATGATAGAATAAAAAACCTTGAAAATGAAAACAAAATAAGTCCTGTCCCAAATATCCCGGCTGCTATCGGGATTATTTTTTCAAGTCCGGCAATGTGTCTCCTTGAAGCAAGATAAAGTGCCCCGGTTAAAGCTCCCAATCCGGTCGCTCCCATAAGGAAGCCAAAAGTATGCGATCCGCCGTGAAGAATTTCTTTGGCAAATACCGGCATCAGAACCGTGTAAGGCATTCCCATTAAACTTACCAATGCGAGCAATAGTATAATATATCGCAGGGGTGCAAAGCCAAAAGTATATGAAAACCCTTCCTTAAACTCCTTTAAAATTGGTTTACTTATTTTATTGTTTTCTTTAAAGGCAACATTCATTAGAATCAGAGACAACAGAACGAATAAATAACTTATTGCATTAATCAGGAAACATATTCCTTCGCCTGCAACCGCTATAAGTATGCCTGCTACAGAAGGGCCCACCAACCTGGCTATGTTGACCATTGACGAGTTTAGGGCAATTGCATTTCCTAAATCCTCTTTTTTGTCTACCATTTGTATAACAAAAGACTGGCGTGCAGGAATATCAAAGGCATTAATACAACCGAGGAATCCGCTTAAAACCAGTATATGCCAAATTTCAACTGACCCGGATAAAACCAGGAATGTTAAAATGCCTGCCTGAACCATTGCTAATACCTGAGTAGCAATAAGTATGTGGAAGCGGTTAAGGCGATCAGTTATTACACCTGCAAAGGGAGCCAGAAGGAATGTAGGTACCTGGCCTGCAAAACCAACTACACCTAAGAGCAGAACAGATTTTGTAATATCGTAAACCAGCCACGGCATTGCTATTCGTTGTATCCATGTTCCAATAAGTGATATTCCCTGTCCGGCAAAAAATAACCTGTAGTTCCGATAATTTAGTGACCGGAATGTAGATTTTATTCCTGAGACATTATTTCTCATAAATTAGTGCTTGGTGCATTGTGCTTAGTGCATAGTCCATAGTGCTTGATAAATCAGGGATCAAATATAATTACTAATTACTAATTACAGATTACTGATTCCAGATAACTCAGCAAAATAAAAATAAAATTATTCATTTGTAAATAATCATTTGTCATTAGTAATCAGTAATTAGTAATTATTTATTAATTTTATATTTATGTAACTTTTTGAATAAATCACTTAAATAACTTTTTCATGTCTTCAGGTAATTCTAATGAAAGTAATCAACCTTCTAAAAATACTGCCATAAGAAGAATTTCGGCCGACGATATGTCGAAGACTTATTTATTTGAGGTAGCCTGGGAAGTTTGTAATCAAATAGGGGGCATCTATACAGTACTTCAGTCGAAGGTTCCTTCAGTTATGAAGAAATGGCCAAAAGACCACTATATATTATTAGGTCCTTATATTGAGAACCAGGCACAATTCATTTTTGAATCGTCCAATGATAAAAATGATCTGGTAGTTCAGACTGTAAATGAAATGAATAAATCAGGATTTAAAGTGCATTATGGTTATTGGTTAATATCAGGACGGCCTATGGTAGTTTTATTTGACCCTGTAACTACTAATCAAAATTTAAGCGAAATAAAATATTTTCTATGGGAGAAACATAAAATATCAACTCCGGATGATGATTTGACAAATCAGGTAGTTTCATTTGGCAATCAGGTATATGAATTTTTAAAACTATTTGCGTTAAAACAAGGAAAGAATAAGCGTATCATTGCCCATTTTCATGAATGGATGTCAGGCACTCCGATACCTGATATACGGCGTGATAAACTGCCTGTTAAAATTGTTTTTACTACGCATGCAACATTATTGGGTCGTTATCTGGCAATGAACGACAACAATTTTTACAATCATCTGCCAAATTATGACTGGCAATATGAAGCGAAGCATTTCAATATTGAGCATATAGTTGGAATTGAACGGGCTGCTGCCCATGGTGCACATGTATTTTCCACAGTTAGCGAAATTACAGCAGAAGAATGTAAGGTATTCCTTGGCAGGGCTCCCGATGTTATACTGCCAAATGGGATTAATATAGATAGATTTGAAGCTTTGCACGAGTTTCAGAATTTACATCGTTTATATAAAGCAAAAATAGATGAATTTGTAATGGGTCATTTTTTTCAGAGTTATTCGTTCAACCTGGATAAAACCCTTTATTTTTTTACTTCAGGACGATATGAATATAATAATAAGGGTTATGATGTTACACTAGACGCCTTGAGGAGGTTGAACCAAAAGATGAAGCAATCAAAGACAGATGTCACGGTAGTGTTCTTTATTATAACCAGGGCTCCTTACTCAAATATTAACCCCGAGGTGCTTCAATCAAAAGCAATGTTGGAAGAAATTCAACGCAACTGTGATCAACTGCAGGATCAACTTGCCAATAAAATTTTTTATACCATTGCTGCAAATGATAAAGGATTTGTAATGCCGGATTTAAATACTATGATTGACGATTACATGGTACTTCGTCTGCGTACAAATTTGCAATCGTGGCGTACCAAGAGGCTTCCTCCGATAGTTACACATAATTTAATTAACGAATTCAGTGATCCAATAGTGAATTATCTGAAAAACAATAATTTAATGAATTATATACATGATAAGGTGAAGATAGTTTATCATCCTGATTTTGTAACCACTTCCAATCCACTGTTCAGGATGGAATATTTGCAATTTATAAGGGGTTGTCATATGGGTATTTTTCCAAGTTATTACGAACCATGGGGTTATACACCTCTGGAATGTATTGTAAGTGGTATACCCTCTGTAACAAGCGATATGTCAGGCTTTGGTTCATTTGTTAATTCATCTGTTCCGGATCATGATAACAGCGGCATTTATGTTCTTGGGAGAAAACACAAAAATATTACAGACATTGCAGAAAATCTTTCCAACTTGCTTTTTGAATTTGTTAATTTAAACAGGCGCGAAAGAATCAAACAAAGAAATAATGTTGAAGCCACTTCTATGTTGTTTGATTGGGAAAGGCTGGGAAAAGCATATGATCAGGCGTATGGGCTGGCATTAAGGGTCAAAGATTAGTGTCATCAATATACACATTATGAAATTAAACACGGAGGCACAGAGACACAAAGGATTAAATAATAAAAACAGAAAAATGAAGAGAGTTTTAGGAATTGGAAATGCTTTGGTGGACTTATTAATAAGGATTGAAAATGAAGATTTGCTTAAGGAATTAAACTTGCGCAAGGGAAGTATGCAATTGGTAGATAGTGACTTTAAAAACATGTTGCTATCAAGGACCCTGAATTTAAAAAATACAAGAGCATCAGGCGGATCAGCTGCTAATACTATTAATGGCATGGCTTCTTTGGGAGTTGAAACAGGATATATTGGCAAAATAGGAATGGACGAAACCGGAGATTTTTTTTTAAGTGATCTGAAAAATAATAATATAGAAACCTTTGTAAAAAGATGTAAAACAGAGACAGGAATAGCATCTGTACTAATTTCGCCTGATTCGGAACGTACTTTTGGTACATACCTTGGTGCATCAGTCGAGTTAGGGGCAGGCGACCTCGAGGATTCAATGTTTATGAATTATCAGATTCTTCATCTTGAAGGCTATTTGATATTTAACAAAGATTTAATCAACAAAACACTAAAACTTGCCAAAGCAAACAATATGATAGTTTCGCTTGATCTGGCAAGTTATAATGTAGTTGAAGCCAACCTTGATTTTATAAGAGATATTACTGAAAAGTATATTGATATTGTATTTGCAAACGAAGAAGAAGCTAAAGCATTTACCGGTAAATCTGCAGAAATGGCCCTTGATGAAATTGCTAATATTTGTAATACTGCTGTAGTTAAAATAGGTAAACACGGATCACTTATTAAAAATAAATCAAATGTAATATGCATTGATCCCATTCCTTCAAAAGTTGTCGATACCACAGGAGCTGGCGATCTTTATGCGGCCGGCTTTTTATATGGCTTATCAGGGGGATTGCCTTTGGGAAAATGCGGGGAAACAGGGGCATTGTTAGCAGGCAAAGTTATTGAAGTGATAGGGGCTAAAATTCCGGCGGATAA
Organism: uncultured Bacteroidota bacterium; assembly: GCA_963846585.1. GTDB lineage: Bacteria > Bacteroidota > Bacteroidia > Bacteroidales > JAAUTT01 > JAAUTT01. The sequence goes on along the minus strand of CAWJWO010000018.1, from coordinate 418,461 downwards.
ATGGGAAGATATAAGGCAGAAGATAAAAGATGAAAGATAAAAGATAAAAGGTAAAAGAAGGCAGAAGGCAGAAGGCAGAGGACAGAAGACAGAAAACAGATTAATTTTCACGTCCCGCTTCCTTTTAATATCCCATGTCCTTTTTCACGTCCTTTCACGTCCTTTCACGTCCTTTCATGTCCCTGACCCCTTGACTAATCCCTAAAACAACCCATGCAGCTGTGCATCAATTTTATTTATTATATTTCCTAAATCCTCAGGGTTTTCGGAGAAATTATTGGAATCGATATCAACAATCAGCAGCTTACCTAGTTTATATGAGCTTACCCAGGCTTCATAACGTTCGTTTAATCTCAGCAGATAATCCAAACGTATTGCATTTTCGTATTTTCTGCCTCTTTTTTGAATTTGATTTACAAGCTTGGGGACTGAAGCACGCAGATAAATTACCAGATCAGGGGGTTGAATAAGTGATGATATCAACTCAAATAACGAAACATACGATTCATAATCCCTTGTCGACATTAAGGCCATTGAATGCAGGTTAGCTGCAAAAATGTAGGCATCTTCATATATTGTACGATCCTGTATTACGGTATTGCCTGAATTTCTGATCTGGATTATCTGGTTAATCCTTGAATTAAGGAAGTAAATCTGAAGATTAAACGACCACCGTTGCATGTCGTCGTAAAAATCGTGTAAATATGGATTATCGTCAACATCTTCGTAATGAGGTTGCCAATTATAATTCTTTGCTAATAATCCTGTAAGAGTTGTTTTCCCGGATCCGATATTACCCGCTACTGCAATGTGCATACCTGTTTTTTTTATTTATAAAGATATGAAGATTTTTGTAACGATCAGCTACTTCATCAACAATGTTTCCCATGGCAGATAAAGTGATTGGGCTGCATTTTCCATAAAGTTTTTAATTTTTTGTGATTATTATAATCTAATAATAAATATTTAAAATTTTATTCCTTATTGGTTTTTGACTCGACGGGCATATCCAATCCCTGCATGGTAGATGTTTTTTCACGGTTAGGGGTCATCATACTGGGTTTGCCTTCCAGCTGGGCAGTTGCATCTATACTAAAAGTACCTTGTGTTACAATTTCTTCCCCATCCATGAGTCCGTCAGTCACAATGTAACTATTACCCAGCATTGGTCCAAGACCTATTTCTCTCATTTTAAAGACAGCTTCATCTGTTCCCGGTTGCTTTACATAAACAATTGATCTTTTACCGGTCCACAGCACTGCCGACCGGGGAATAACAAGTTTATTCCGGTATTCATTGAGGTCAGCCTTTACAATACCTGTAGCAAACATTTCAGGTTTGAGCTTTGAAGCTTCATTATTTATTTCTACTCTGACTTTAGCAACTCTGGTTAAGGGGTCAAGCACAGGATCGATAAAAATGATATTTCCTGAAAAATGATTTTCAGGAAGTGCCTGAACCGTAAATGTCAAGTTGTCACCTGTTTTCAGGAATGGAAGATCACTTTCGTAAGCATCGAACATCACCCATACACTCGAAAGATCAGCAATGTCAAATAATACGGTGCCCTGGGAAATATGATCGCCATTATTTACCCTCCTGGCAGTTACAATGCCTGAAGTGTTTGAAACAACTTCAAAATCATTTTTAACTTTTCCTGAATTTTCAATATCTACTATTTGAGAATCTGTCAGTTCCCATTGCTTTAGTTTTTCTTTAACAGCTTCGTAAATATCCGGTTGGCTTTGTTTGTTTTTAACCGCTTCCAGTAATTCCTGCTGGGTGGTCACAAGTTCAGGAGAATAAATCAGTGCTAATGTTTGACCTTTACTGACCCTTTCCCCGGTAAAATTTACAAAAAGTTTATCAATTCGTCCGGGGATATGTGCCACCTGGCTTTGCAATAAACGTTCATCGGCCTGGACCTTTCCGTAAAGGCGGACTTCTTTGATTGGTTTTTGATGTGTAACTACCGTTGTAAGAACATTGGCAAGATCTGCCGCTTCTTTGGCAAGATGGATAGCATCCGGATCGTTGGTTACGGTATTATCTTGTTTTAGTGGAATTAATTCCATTCCACATATTGGACAATTGCCAGGTTTAGATATACGTATCTGCGGATGCATGGCACAAGTCCAATAATTAATTTTATTTTCATGCATCGTGTCAGGTTTTTTTTCGTCAGTTTTATGTGGTGACTGAAAAAATATCCACCCTATAATAAATCCACCGATTGCTATAAGTCCGTACCGGACATATTTATTCAGGAATAACTTTTTCATATTTAATATTTTAAATTAATATCTAAACTCCCCAATCTCTTCAACCATGCTATTGCCGTGTTGTAATCTGAAACAGCTTCCACTTGCTTAAACTCATAATCCAGGACTTGTTGACGGATACGGAGAATATCCGTTAACCCGCTTCCGGACGAAGCAAAACTTTTCAACATGATTTCGAGTGTTTTGTTAGCCAGAGAATACTGATTTGTGTAAAGGCCCATTCTGCGCCTTGCATCCTGGAATAGCTGCATAGCCTGATAATATTCAGTTTGCAAACTATTGGCCGTAGCAGAATAATTTTGTGCTGATGCGGTCTTTAAAAGGACCGCTTCCGTTTGCATTGCTTTGTATTTTTTCCGGTAAATTGGTAATGTCACCTTTAACATAGGCATAATCATATTCTTTCCGTTCATTGGTGAAGTTGACATATCACTTTTATTGATTACCAAATAATCTACCCCTAATCCTAACATTGGGTAACCCATCCGTGTAACCATTCTCTTTCTGGCATCGAGCGATTGTTCTTCGTATTGGAACATTCCCAGCATAGGATTATTTTTAAGCATACTATCAGATACTGCCGGTAACGAAATATTTAAAGAATCAGGCCTCAGAGTATCGATAATTTCAACTGACGATTGCACAGGCCTGTTAAGATAGCTGTTAAACTTTGCCACGATAGTATTTTGTTGATTTTTAAGCAAAGCGATGTTGTTTTCCAGATCACCGATTTCGATTTGTATTCTGTATAAATCAGCCAATCCCGAAAAATTCGATGAAGCACCCATGGTATTACCTTGCGTGGAAGAAGTTCTAAACTTTACCAAAGCCAGCCGCTCAATAGTTTGCAGGATTTCAATATTTTTGTCGGATATATGAATATCCTGCCCTTTCCTGTACAGTTCGTACCATGTACGTTGTACATCATAGAAAACCTGCAATTTGGCATCCCTGAATAATTCATATTTGGATTTAGCCATCAGGCTCATTTCATCCCTGGCATTTTTAAGCACTCCAAACCATGGAAACATCTGCATCAGCTTAATATCAGCCACTTCTTTACCTTCAACCAGTTCCATCGGACTTAGAAAAATACCCATGTTCAACTCCGGGTCCGGCAAACTTCCAACCTGAGGTACTTTTTGCAACGATGCCTGGTATTCCATGAACCGTTGTTGTACTGTAGGATTGTTTTTAGCTGCCAGTACTAAATATGCCATTAATGAATCAGTCTGAGAAAAGCCGGAAATAAGTTGAAATAAGTTGAAATAAATAGAAATAAAAAAAAATTGTCGTAATAGTTTATTTAATTTCTTTTTCGGAGTTATTTTCATCTTTTGTCTTTTTAATGAAGTTATTTAGCTTAATTTGAAGTTCCTTTGATATTGATTTTATATTCCCGCCAAACAGATTGAAATACCGGAACAACAAAAACGGTCATTACCTGTATAAGCATCCCACCGAAGGTTGGTATGGCCATGGGTACCATGATGTCAGCCCCTTTACCGGTTGATGTCAATACGGGCAAAAGCGCAATTACTGCTACCGCAGTGGTCATCATGGCGGGCCGTACACGTTTCTTTCCGGCAGTTATTACAGCTTCTCGTACCTCATGAACCGTAGAAGGGTGTTTTTCTTCAAACACCTGATGAATATAGGTCCCCATGATTACACCATCGTTAGTGGCAATTCCGAACAAGGCAATAAATCCGACCCATACCGCTACACTCAGGTTAATGGTATGCATCTGGAATAAATCCCGAAGGTTCATGCCGGCAATGGAGAAATTCAAAAACCATCCCTGACCATAAAGCCAAAGCATGATAAACCCTCCTGCAAAGGCAACGAAAACGCCGGAAAAGTGTATACAGGAAGCGGTTACGGTTTTAAACCGGAAGAATAGTAAAAGGAATATAATTAATAAACTAACAGGTATAACAATACTCAAACGTTTGGTAGCCCTTACCTGCTGTTCGTAGTTACCTGCAAATTTAAAAGAAACCCCTGTTGGCAATTTCAGCGATCCGGATGATATTTTTTGATGTAAAATTTTATCGGCTTCTTCAACCACCTCTACTTCTGCTTTCCCTTCCAGTTTATCGAAGATCACATAACCTACTAAAAAGGTATTTTCGCTTCGGATCATCTGTGCCCCACGAGTATAATCAATATCCGCAATTTCGCTAAGTGGAACCTGCTGACCTCCCATTGTTGGAACCAATATCCTTTTTAAATCTTCGGGGTTGTCACGAAGTTCGCGAGCATACCTTACCCTTAGGGGAAACCGTTCCCGTCCTTCCACAGACGTACCTAAAGACATCCCGCCTACGGCAACCTGTAATATTTCCTGAACCTCACTGACGGTCATTCCATAACGGGCCATGGCTTCACGGTTCAGTTTAATTTCAATATAAGGTGCACCTACTGCACGGTCATAAAATACCGAAGATGATTTAACGGAAGGTACATCTTTCAAAGCCTGTTCAAATAATAAGCCTGCTTGTTCAATTGTAGCTAAATCAGGTCCATAAACCTTTAAACCAATTGGGGCACGCATCCCTGTGGAAAGCATGATAAGCCTTGTTTCGATGGGTTGTAATTTTGGGGCAGATGTCAAACCTGGGATATTGGTAACTTTGACTATCTCGTTCCAAATGTCCAGCGGGTTTTTAATTTGTGGTCTCCACTGGCGGAAAAATTCACCATGATCATCTGGGACCAGGCTATCCGCAGGGATAAGCCGGAAACCTTCTTTTGCAGGATTATATGTCCTGGTATTTTTAAGTACAAAACTTTCCTGTTTATCTACTTTGAAACGCATACGGTGCCCATCTTCGTCAAGTATAAATTCGGGACGATAATTGATAGTATTTTCAAACATTTGTACCGGTGCAGGGTCGAGTGCCGAATTTACCCGTCCCCATTTACCTGCAGCCACTTCCACCTCGGGTATTTCAGAAAGACGTCTATCGAGTGTTTCGATATATTGTATATTTTTCTGGATGCTTGAATGGGGCATGCTGGTGGGCATTAGTAAAAATGAACCTTCGTTTAGAGATGGCATGAATTCTTTTCCGGTTCCGGGGAAAAGTGCAATAGTACCTTGCCATAAGGATTTTTGCCCGAAGCTTTTCCATCCAATTTTTTCCATAGCCTGTGGCACAAATCCGAATATTTTATTGGATCCCTGCCATGCCATAATCCCCAAAAACAATGTAAATGCAGGGATTAACAAGAATTTCCATTTGTGGGCCAGGCACCAGTGTATAATGCGTTCGTAATAATGTACCATTGATATAAGTGCAAAAAGAATTACAGCAACAATACCAGCCACAAAAAGGAAGTTTATTAAAGTACTGTTACGGGCACCCAAAGGCAACCATTCTATGGAAAGGTAATATACAGCCACCAACACAGTTATCCCAATGTTTATATAGTTAGAATAAGCTTTACGTTTTTCCGGCCAGCGATCGTCAAGCAAATTGTTAATTCCGATCGCCACAAGAGCCAGTGCCGGCCAGGTGCCCCAAATTACGGTAAACAGCAAACCTGTAACTATAAGACTACCATTCCAAATCTTTTTTATTTTTTTGGTGTCAAAACGCATGGAAAAGATCATATGTGCGAGCGTAGGCAATACTATAATCCCCAATAAAAAAGATGACATCAAAGCAAACGTTTTGGTAAATGCCAGCGGACGGAACAATTTTCCTTCTGTTGCTTCCATAGCGAAAACAGGCAGGAAACTAACTATGGTAGTAGCCAGGGCTGTCATCACGGCTGGTGATACTTCACTTGTTGCTTTCAATATTAACTCATGTAATGGTTTGCCACGAAGGTTGTGATTACCTTCCATTTCGATATGCCTTACGATATTCTCGACATAAATAATACCGATATCCACCATTACTCCTATGGCAATGGCAATACCCGATAAGGCAACAATATTTGCATCAACGCTGAAAAAACGCATCATGATAAAGGTCATCAGTACGGCAATGGGTAATAATCCGGAGATAATTATTGAGGCTCTCAGGTTTATAACAAGTACAAGGATGACAAGGATACTGATAAGAATTTCGTGAGAGAGCGATGATTCAAGGGTGCCGATTGTTTCCTTTATCAATCCGGTGCGGTCATAGAAAGGGACCACAGTAACTTTTGATATACTGCCATCGGGAAGAGTTTTTTGAGGTAACCCGGCTTCAATTTCTTTTATTTTATTTTTAACATTACCAATCACTTCCATTGGATTGGATCCATACCGGGCAACCACTACTGCACCTACGGCTCCGGAACCGCCTTTATCAAGACCGCCACGCCTGGTAGCCGGACCAAAGGCAACATGGGCCACATCTTTAATTCTTACCGGGATGTTATTACGGACAGCAATCACGGAACTTTCCAAATCATCCAGGTTTTTTATATACCCCAGTCCACGGATGATGTATTCAACATTGTTTAATTCTACTGTTTCAGCACCGATGTCCAGATTGCTGTTTCGCACAGCATTCATCACGTCCATTACCGATACGCTATATGCCTTGAGTGCCTCCGGGTTCAGGTCTACCTGGTATTCTTTGATAAAACCACCCACTGAAGCAACTTCCGACACACCTTCGGCAGTGGTCAGGCCATATTTGACGTAAAAGTCCTGGATTGTACGGAGTTCCTCCGGATTCCAACCTCCATTGGGTTTGCCCGTCTTTGGGTTTCTTCCTTCGAGTGTGTACCAGAATATTTGTCCCAGAGCAGTAGCATCGGGCCCAAGTGTGGGTTGAACCCCGGAAGGTAATGTCCCTGCAGGCAGAGAGTTCAGTTTTTCGAGGAGCCGTGAGCGGCTCCAGTAGAAATCAATACCGTCTTTAAAAATGATATACACAAAAGACATCCCGAACATCGAGGTGCTTCGAATTGTCTTTACTCCCGGAATACCTAACAAGGCTGTTGTCAGAGGATAAGTTACCTGGTCCTGTATATCCTTCGGTGAACGGCCAATCCATTCGGTGGCTACAATTTGCTGGTTATCGCCAATGTCAGGTATTGCATCTACCGGAACCGGATTACGGGGCAAAAAACTCAGGTTCCGGTTAAATGGTGCAGTCACCAGGCCTCCGGCTACAAATGTTATGAGAACGATAAAGGTAACCAGCCGGTTTTCCAGAAAATATTTTACAAGACGATTTAACATGGTGTTTTTTAATAAATCCATTAAATAATAAGATAGTGATTTAATAAAAAGCGGAATGCTTCTTACCTTTAAATAATTAGAAGGGATTGGTCAAATACGAAAAACACAAATTTCGGGCAGGTAAACAGAACTGGTCAATGCAATATTGGGGGGAATGACATTGCTATTGTTTGAAAAAAAAGTATTATAAGAATTAAATAAAGTACTTAAAGGAATAGAAAAAATTTGTATATACTTTATTGATACTTTATTATTTTGATAATCAGATGGTTTATAATTGTTATCAACTGTGTAAATAGTCGTTTTATCCTTACAACAGTTTTCAGAAAATCCTTTTTGTGCAGGACAAGATTCTTTGTCCGACTCCATTCCGCAAGAAGCTTTCTTGCCTGTGAATGACCATTTCACTGCTTCCACCTTCATTCCACAGGTATGAATGGAAATGGTAAGATTCATCCCTGAAAGCAGGATTAGAAGAGCAAATGACATGGAGAAAGGTTTTTTCATTATAAATGATTAAACGAATCTTAACATTTAATGCTATACAAATATAAGATAAAAAACTCTTTTATAATTTAAAAAATGTTAAAAAGGTATTTTCCGTTCGCTTAATTATTTCAAAATTAAATTTATTGCCAGAATTTCCTCTAAATATTTCCGGTCATTATATAGACGAGGTACTTTGTTCTGTCCTCCCAATTTGCCTTTTTCTTTCATCCATGTATAGAAAACGCCTGGCTTCATTTTGCGTACTACTGGTAAACCTAATGTAATATTTTTATAGCGTTTTGCTTCATAATCGGAGTTCAGTGAGCATAATGCATTATCGAGTAAAGTAGTAAAATAGTCAATTTCTCCAGGTTCAATTTCAAATTCAATGAGCCATTCATGGGCACCATTTGAGTTGTCGCCCATAAATACAGGTCCGGCTGTATATTCTTTAATTGAAGCGTTGGTTTTTTCACATGCAATCTGGAGTGCTTTTTCAGCATTATCAATAATAACTTCTTCCCCGAAGGCATTAATAAAATGTTTTGTCCGGCCCGAAATTTTTATTTTATGCGGGAAAGTAGAAGTAAAAACAACAGTGTCACCTATTACATATCTCCATAATCCAGCATTGGTTGAGATTACAATGGCGTAATTCCTGCCTGTTTCAATTTTGTCGATAGTAAGTACTTCAGGCGAAGAATTATAAAACTGGTCCATAGGTATAAATTCATAAAAAATTCCATAATCCAGCATTAGCAGCAAATCATCTTTAAGAGGGTCGTCCTGAATAGCAAAGAATCCTTCGGAAGCATTATAAGCTTCCATATAGTTCATTTTAGATGAAGGTATAATATTTTTAAATTGTTCTTTATATGGGGTAAAACTTACTCCGCCATGAGTGAAAAGCTCAAGATTTGGCCAGACTTCATGCAGATTGTTTTTACCAGTGATTTTTAGGATATGTTTTATAAGTACGAGGTTCCATGAGGGGACGCCGGCTATATTGGTAACATTTTCACGGATAGTTGTTTCGGTAATTTTATCAATTTTTTCTTCCCATTTGTCGAGCAAGGCAATTTCAACTTTCGGGGTACGTATGAAATCGGCCCACCAGGGTAAATTTTCAATCAGGATAGCTGATAAGTCGCCATACAGGGATTGATTGCTGAAATTATTGATTTGATGGCTGCCGCCTAAAGTTAATCCTTTTCCGGTAAAAATTTTGGTATTAGGGTGCATCCCGGTATAAATGGCCATAATGTCCTTGCCACCGCGAAAATGACAATCCTCCATGGCTTCTTTGCTTACAGGAATAAATTTACTTTTGTCATTAGTGGTTCCGGATGATTTTGCAAACCATTTTATTTCACCGGGCCAAAGCAGGTTTTGTTCACCATCGCGTAATCTGTTTACATAAGGTTTTAATTCCTCGTATGATTGTAATGGTATATTTTTCTGGAAATCGTCGACAGTTTGTATTTTATTAAAGCTGAACTTTTGTCCCCATTCTGTATCCTTTGCTTTACAGATTAATTTATTAAGTTGATCTTGCTGGACATTAAACGGATATTGTTTAAACAGCCCGATCTGATGCCGTCTTTTTATATTAAACCACCCTACAATTGAGTTAAGGAGTTGCATAATAGTTGTTAGTTGCTAGTTGTCAGTTGCTAACAACTATCTGATAAGCATTGCGTCACCATATGTTCCAAAATGATATTTTTCTTTAATGGCTACTTTATAAGCCTCAAAAAGCATATCGTATCCGGCAAAGGCTGATACCATCATTAAAAGTGTAGACAGAGGAAGGTGAAAATTCGAGATCATCCTGTCCGGAATGCTGAATTCATATGGAGGGAAAATAAATTTATTAGTCCATCCGTCGAAAGGTTTAAGGTGATGAGTCGTTGAAACGGAACTTTCAAGAGTTCTTAAAACTGTTGTGCCAACGGCACAAATGTGGGATCTCCTGTTTATGCCGTCATTTACTATTTTGGTTGCCTCGTCAGTAATAATTATTCGTTCGGAATCCATTTTGTGCTTAGTAAGATCCTCAACATCAACAGTTCTGAAATTACCTAGCCCCACATGCAATGTTATTTCACCGAAATGAATTCCTTTAATTTCGAGGCGCTTTAATAATTCACGGCTAAAATGCATACCTGCCGTGGGAGCTGCAACTGCTCCTTCGTGCTTTGCAAAAACAGTCTGGTAACGTTCACGGTCTTCCGGTACAACATCACGTTTAATAAACTTAGGAAGTGGTGTTTCCCCGAGTTTATAAAGTGTAGCTTTAAAATCGTCATAGTCGCCATCATACAGAAAACGTAATGTACGTCCACGGGATGTGGTATTATCAATTACTTCGGCAACAAGAATGTCATTTTCGCCAAAATATAATTTGTTGCCAATTCTGATTTTGCGGGCCGGATCTACCAAAACGTCCCACAGGCGTTGTTCACGGTTTAATTCTCTTAAGAGAAATACTTCAATTTCGGCACCGGTTTTTTCTTTATTACCGTATAACCTGGCTGGGAAAACTTTGGTATTGTTGAATACCATTACATCGCCTTCATCGAAAAAATCAATAATATCTTTAAAAATACGGTGTTCAATTTTCCCGGTTTCTTTGTTTAAAATCATTAACCTTGACTCATCCCTATTTGCGGCAGGAAATTTTGCAATTAAATCTGAGGGTAGATTAAATTTATATTGCGATAACTTCATATTAGTTGAAATGTTAAGGATACGTTATACGACCGATTTAAAAAATGGTTACAAAAGTGCTAATTTATTTTCAAATTCTTCCAATGTTACAGCATTATTTAATCTATATGGCCCAATCGCCGTTCTTTCAAGCGATATCATACAAGCCCCGCTTTCGAGGCGGGTTCCGATATCGCGCATTAGAGAACGTATATATGTTCCTTTGCTGCATTTTACCCTGACAGTAACTTTTGGAAATTGATAAGAGAGTAATTCCATACATGAAATTGATATTGGATTTGGCTTTAATTCAATAGATTGTCCTTTTCTGGCATACTCATAAGCACGTTTGCCTTCAAAGAATTTTGCCGAATAAACCGGAGGTATTTGATCCGATTCTCCGATAAAAGAATTTATGGCTTCTTCTACTAATTCTCTTGTAATATGCTGAGTAGGGTAATTTTTATCATATTCTGTTTCCAGGTCAAATGATGGGGTTGTTTTCCCAAGGAGCATTCCCGCTATATATTCTTTTTCCTGACTTTGAATTAAATGGATTTGCTTTGTAGCTTTACCTGTACAAACTATTAATAAACCGGAAGCGAGGGGATCGAGAGTTCCGGCATGGCCAACTTTAATTTTTTTAATACCCAGGTGTTTACGAAGAATAATTTCAATCTTCTTAACTACATTGAAAGATGTCCATGTAAGAGGCTTATTTATAAGCAAAACTTCACCTTCAATGAAATTATTGTACATATTTATATATTACGGTTGGCTTTATATAATTTTGAGAAACAGCATTATAAACAATGCAACGCCAACTATGATCCTGTAGTATCCAAATAATTTGAAGCCATGTTTTTGTAAATAACTTATTAAAAACTTAACAGCAATTAACGCAACAATAAAAGATACAATGCTACCCAGTGCTAATGTACTCATATTTGAAGAGTTAATTGTATCAGGATGTTCTTTATACAAGTCATAAAAGCTTTTAACTGATGCTGCAAACATGGTTGGTACAGCAAGCAGAAAAGAAAATTCAGCAGCCAGGCTACGTGTAAGTTTTTGTCCCATACCTCCTATAATTGTAGCGGCACTTCGGCTAAATCCGGGGAGAATAATTGACAGCGTTTGAAAGCAACCAATTATAAAGGATTGTTTATTAGTAATATTTACTTCATCAGAGATTACAGGATTTTTAAAAATATTATCTATAAATAATAATAATATTCCTCCGCCAATCATTACGCAGGAAATAAAAATCAGATTTTCCAATACTTTGTCAATATAGTTTTTTAAAAAGAAACCTACTATCAAAGCAGGAATTACTGCTATAAAAAGTTTTATATACAACCCTGCTCTTGAAAAATCAAAGAATTTTTTCCAATAGATCACTACAACTGCTAATATTGCAGCCAACTGAATTACAACTTCGAACATATTTACAAATGGGGAAACGCCGACTCCTATTAACGGATTGGTAAATTTCATATGAGCCGTGCTGGAAATTGGCAAAAATTCTGTTATACCTTCGACTATGGCCAGGATAATTGTTTGTATTGTATTCATAATATTTTCAGGGGATTTTAATTATATATCATTAGTTAAAATAGAGCCAAGAACCAGGAGCCAGGAACCAAGACTTGAGACGTGGGACGTGGGACGTGAAAAAGGACGTGAAAAAGGACATGGGATGTGAAGATTTGAGATTTAGGATTCTAGATTTATTATTTCTAATTGTTTTTATTTTCAAATTTTCAAATTAGCACATTTTCAAATTATTTCTTATGTCTCATGTCTCACATCTCATGTCTCACGTCATCATTTGCACATTATTTTTTCATATCTTGGTTCCTGGTTCTTGGTTCCTGGCTCTTAATACTTTACATTTTCAAATTTGCACATCATTTTTCGGTTTCTTCATAATAGCCCAGATTTCGAATGCAAATCCGAAAATGACTACAACAGGTGCAATAATAATACGCCGGGTGCTAAATATGTCCGGATTAAAAACTTTAGGATTATCAGAACCTCCACCTGTCATAAGAATAAATCCTGCAATAACAATTAAAAATCCTATAACCAAAAGTTTATAGTTTTCCCTGGGAATAGCAAATCCGGGATCTTTAGCGGTTGATTTCTTTTTTTCAGCCATCATATAATATATTATTAATAATACAATTCGTTAGTACTCAATTTAAGGTATTTATTTACTGCAAAGAATGTTGATAATAAATTGATAAGAATTCCAATTATTAACAAACCAAGACAAAGTACAAATATGAGATTTAAATCGGTTAATTGAACTATATCCTGCAATTGTTTTTCAGCCCAATATATTGTTGTAAGAATCAATCCAATCGCTATTGAGGCGCCAAAAATTCCATGCATAATACTTTTATACAGGAATGGTTTTCTAATGAAGGAACTGGTTGCCCCAACAAGTTGCATAGTGTTAATAATAAACCGTTTAGAATAAATAGATAACCTTATAGTATTGTTTATAAGAGTTATGGCTACTATACATAATAATCCACAAAACAATAAAGTTATAAGGCTAATTTTTTGTATGTTATTATTAATTAAATGTACTAATGATTTTTGATAATAAATTTCTTTTATTGGCTCATATTTTTTGAGATCCTTTTCGATCATGGATATACTGTCGGTGTTTGCATAATTTGCAAAAAGTTTTACTTCAATGGATGATAATAAAGGATTAAATCCAAGAAAATTAACAAAATCTTCTCCTAATTCCTGCTGGAATTCCCTGGCAGCTTTTTCTTTAGTTATATATTCCGTTGATTTGATATATCGTGTTGCATCCAGAGTTTTTTGCAATTTATATATTTCGGCTTCTTTAACATTTTCTTTAAGAATTATTGAAAATCCGATGTTTTCTTTCACATTAACTGAAATTCTGTGTGCATTAAGCAATAATATCCCTATCAACCCAATCATGAACAACAAAAGTGAAATTGAAATGAGAGAAGTAAGATACGAACTTCTCAGGCGCCTCTTTATTACTTTATTATCACCTTGTTTCATTTATTCTATTACTGTTATCCATCCGAACAGATCAGGCTGGTCTCCATATTGTATTCCTATGAGCTTTTCATAAAGCATTATAGTTTTTGGCCCTGGTTTGCAGTCTTTTGCAATGTTATAGGTCAACTTGTTTTCCAGGTCGTCAATTTTGTTAATAGGGCTAATAACTGCTGCTGTGCCACAAGCACCTGCTTCTTCGAAGGTAGCAAGTTCTTCAACCGGAATTTTTCTTCGTTCAACTTTCATTCCGATATGTTCTGCTAATTGCATCAGGCTTTTATTGGTAACCGATGGCAAAATACTATGCGACTCGGGGGTTATGTAAGTATTATTTTTTATGCCAAAGAAGTTTGAAGTACCGGCCTCATCTATATATTTTTTTTCTTTCGGATCGATATATAACGAAACAGAATAGCCTAATTTATTAGCCTTATCCTGGGCAACCAGGCTTCCTGCATAATTTCCTCCCACTTTTATATGGCCTGTGCCCAAAGGTGCAGATCTATCACTGTCACGTTCAATTACTACATCAATAGGAGTAAAACCATGTTTATAATATGGGCCTACCGGTGTAACAAATACAATAAACAGGAATTCTGTGGCAGGCTTTACGCCTACCTGTGGTCCGGTTCCTATTAGCAATGGCCGGATATATAGAGATGCTCCTGATTCATACGGAGGAATAAAATCAGAATTCAACTTAACAACTGTTTTTACCGCATTTATGAATAAATCCAACGGAGGGATTGCCATACGTATATAGGTAGCCGTATCAGCCATTCGTTTGGCATTTTGGTCAACCCGGAACAAACGGATTTTTCCGTCTTTGCCACGGTATGCTTTTAATCCTTCAAAGGCTTCCTGGCCATAATGCAGGGCAGTAGCAGCAATATGCAGATTAATTTCTTCAGATGAACTAATTTCAAGTTCGCCCCATTTCCCATTACGATAATAACACCGAACGTTGTAATTCGTTTTTATATAACCAAACGGCAAATTTTTCCAATCTAAATCAATCATTTTTAAAAATTTAATATAAATAAATTGTAAGACGACAAATTTAATGAATTCATCCTACCAATATGCAGCTAAATTAATCTAATTTTGCATATTCTTTGATTTTACGAATTTGGTCATTTACAGGTATTTCTCTTAATAATTTTGCAGTTTGAGTGCTAAATGTAAACTTTTCCAGGAACCTTAATTGCGAAATGAACCATTCTTTTTCATTAATAACACAAACCATCAATTTCATTTCATTAAAAAGATTTATTATAAGGGATAAATAATCTGCTCTGCCCAGATAATTATAAATTGCATCTATCAATATTGCCTGAAGGCGGTTATTAATATTATCGTGGGCCCTTGAAGACTGGATTAATTTCGAAATAGTTTCAATCTGATCCTCAGAATACTTGAATTTTATCAGAATATCTTTTGCCAATCTAATGCTGCTGCTTATAAAATCCGGATAAGTATTTATAAAACCGGAATAAACGAACATTGAGGCTGTGCGGATTAATAACATTTCTTCCTGTGACAGGCCTTCAGCACGGCCAATAAGTTCAACCAGGGTATATATCTCTTTAGTACGTTTCGCGTTATGAAAATAAAGTGTCCCGGGGAGTTCTTTAACAAGTTTATTATCCATAAATTCTTCAATATCATTAATACGAAGCAATTGAAGTTGAATGAAGAATTTTTTGTTTGGGATTAATTTCAGGTCAATTGAAAATTCGGGACGAATTCCTTTTACGAAATACATATCTACATCGCCTTTATATTTTACAGGCATCTTACCCCTATATTCACAAATAAAAAAGTCCTTCACCAGTTCAAAAGTCTGGCCGGAAATATTTACTTTTCCAGGTTCACCTGACGATTCCATGCGACTGGCAGTATTAACAGTATCGCCCCATATATCGTATGACACGCGTTTATGGCCTACTACCCCTGCAATAATTGCTCCGGTATGTATGCCAATACGCAAATCCCATATTTCGACATTTTTTTGTTTTAACTGTCGCATATATTCCTGCATTTCCAAAGCAGCAAGCACTACTTCCACCGGATTGGTCCTATTCTTATAGGGTATGCCGCCAGCGCACATATATGCATCTCCAATAGTTTTTATTTTCTCTATATTATATTTTTCAACTACTGAATCGAACTGAAAAAAAAAGTTATCGAGTTCATCAATTAGTTTTTCAGGGTTCATTTCTTCGGCTATCTTTGTAAAACCCTGAATGTCAGAAAATAAAACAGTAACTAAGTCGTATTTTTGCGAAGTAGCCTTACCGGTTTTTTTAAGTTCGTCAGCTGTATCTTTTGGAAGAAGGTTAGCCAAAAGGTCATCGGTCCTTTCTTTTTCTTTCATTAATTCAGCAGTTCGCTCCTGGATAATACGTTCCAGTTTAGTTTTTTCTTTATTAAAGTCGGTTTTTCTTTTAAATATATAAAGCAATATTACCGTAATAACAATGATTGAATAGAGTATCCATGACCACCATCGATTATATATTGGAGTTAAATCAACCAATTCCATTTTGTTTCCGGTAATTCTGAATAAAATATTATTCGACTCCAGATATAATTTATTATCCAGTATATAAAATTTTTCGGGTATTCCCCATTGTACTAAGCCTGATTTAGTAATTGTTTTAGATATTTCTGGTTTGCAACTCTCATTAAACCTGATAGTACCGATAAATGTTTCCGCAGCAATATATATAATATTGTGGCTATCAATAGTTAGCAAACATTTTTCAGGCAAAGGATAGGTATTCCAGTTTTTATTGTCGAATAAAAGAATTGAATTTCCGGTTGAAACAAAAATTATATTTTGGTTATTGATTGTTAACCTGTAACATATAATTTGCCGAACTGTGTATTTTGCTGCAGGAGTATTAACAGAATTTCTGTAAGTTGTAGTTTTGTCAGAATTGGTGGATAAGAAAATAAAACATGCTAAAAATAAAACGGAATATTCAAGCAATTTTTGAGTAAAATTCTTATATTTAAACACATTATTCATTTTACTTATACAAAGTTTTCAAAGTTAAAAATATTAATGTACCCAAAAAAGTATATATCCACAATAGTGAATATTTAAATTTTTAATTAATAAACCAAATTTATTAATATGGATTCGCAAATGCAGACTATTCTTGTGCCTACTGATTTTTCAACTGTAGGAGGCTATGCTCTTGAACATGCGGTCAGGTTTTCCAGGATTCTTGATCAAAAAATCACTTTGCTTCATATAATTAAAAAGGATTCGGAGTACAAAGATGCTGAGGATCAAATGAATTTTTTGGCTGATAAAATCAATAACGATTATCAAATAAAGGTTCATACTATCATTCGCGAAGGATCAATTTTTTCAACTATTGGTGAAGTTTCGAATGAGCTGCAATCTGAGTTATTGGTAATGGGTACTCACGGAATGCATGGTATGCAGAAAATTACAGGGAGCTGGGCGCTTAAAGTTTCAGTTACCTCAAAGGCTCCTGTTATCATAGTACAAGAACCTCCAAAACAAGAAAGTATAAAACGGCTTGTTTTTCCGGTAGATTTTAAAAAAGAAAATAAGGAAAAAATTGGATGGGCTTGTTTCTTAGCCAAACATTATAATGCTAAAATATATATTTTAAAATCGAATTTTAGAGATAAAGGGTTCTTAAGATCCATTCTTTCTAATATGGTTTTTACAGAAAAATATTTTAAAAATAAAGGTATAGACTATGAAATTTCAGTATCAGAGGCAAAAAGAAATTTTGGTGCTCAGACAATAGAGTTTGCCACTAAAATTGATGCTGACTTAATTTTAATAATGACTACCAAGTCAATAAATTATGCAGATTATATATTTGGCGCTTCAGAACAACATATTATTGCAAACAGTGCCAAAATACCTGTTATGTGCCTCAACCCCAGGCATACCTTAGTGGGTAGTTTCAGTACCACCGGAGGCTGAAGAATTGTAAATTGATAATTGAAAAATTTCAATATTCAATATTCAATATTCAATTATCATGATTGATAGAAATATTATTTTTGCTACCCATAATCAAAATAAGTTAAATGAGATACAGGAATTATTAGGGAGAGAATTTAAACTGATAAGTTTAAAGGATTTGTGTTTTGATGATGATATCCCTGAAAATCAGCTTACTCTTGAAGGAAATGCAATCCAAAAGGCCCGTTATATATTTGACCGGTTTCATATTTCTTGTTTTGCTGATGATTCAGGCCTTGAAACTGAATCTTTAAATGGTGCGCCAGGAGTTTTTTCAGCCCGTTATGCCGGATCAACGGCCGAATTCGGATCGGAAGAAATCAGGAATGAGGCCAATATTCAAAAATTGTTAAGCAACTTATCAGGTAAAACAGATCGCAGTGCACGATTCAGGACGGTTATTGCGTTTATTGCAAATAATAATGAATATTTATTTGAAGGTGTAGTTGGTGGCAAAATAATTGATAAAAAAAGAGGGTCTTCAGGTTTTGGTTACGATCCTGTATTTGTTCCTGATGGTTTTGACAATACCTTTGCAGAAATGAGCCTTTCCGAAAAAAATAAAATTAGTCACAGGGCCAGGGCGTTTATGAAGTTTGTTGAATTTTTAAAAACTAATGAAAATAGTGCATAGTGCATAGTGCTTAGTGCATAAAGCTTAAAATAGTTGTTAGTTGCTGGTTGTTAGTTGTTAGTAAATAATAATTAGTCCAATGCGTTAAATTTCACATAATTTTTATATTATTAAAACGTTTATATTTAATATAATTTTAAAAAATCATTATGTCTCACATCAAGCGCCTGTTTGCCATTAGTAATTCTCAAATTCTCAAATTTTCAAATTTTCAAATTGACTTTTCACGTCCCAAGTCTTTAATCTTAAGTCTTTTTGCCCTGTTATCATTCTTTCCTGTAAAAGCCCAAATTACCACAGGGGCATGGCGTGATCATCTGCCATATAATCAATGTATAAAAGTTGTTGAAATTGGAAATAAAATATATTGTGCCACAAATAATAATTTATTTACATATAATACAAGTGATAACAGTATTGAAAAACTATCAAAAATTAATGGGCTTTCCGATATAGGTGTAAGTACTATGGAGTATTACCAAAGCAAAAACATTCTTTTAATAGCATATAATGATGGAAATATCGATTTATTAAGTAATAATGTAATTTCAAATATTCCGTATCTTAAGAACAAATCGATGATTGAGTCAAAAACTGCAAATCATATATTATTTAATTATAATTATGCATATATATCTTATTCATTCGGGATATTAGTAATTGACCTGGTAAAAAAAGAGATAAAGGATAATTACATTATTGGTGCAACAGGAGCAGGTTATACGGTTAATTCCGTAGCAGCTGATGACAGCAATTTTTATGCAGCAACAAATAGCGGGATTTTCAGTGCATCAATTAACAACCCTTTCCTGGTTGATTATTCCCAATGGCACCTTGTAACCAATATACCTAATGCAAATGGCCCGTTTGATAAGATATGTTATTATAACGGTATGATTATTGCCAACTCTGTAGGATCAAATAATAACCCTGACAAGCTTTATTATTTAAAAAATAATATTTGGACTGGTTTTCTACCGGGGGCAAGTATGCATAAACATGAAATCCGGCAATGGGGTAATTGGTTGCTTATTACGGGAAACAATGAAGTATACCAGTTAGGACAAAACCTTAATGTGGTAAACCAATATTCATATTCCAATCCATATAGCACTTTAATTGATAATAGCGGAAATGCCTGGTTTGCTGACAATAATGAAGGGCTGGTTTTAAAATCAGCCGTTTCACAAAACTATTCAAATATTTTACCGGACGGTTTCGGTCCTACTCCGCAACATGTAGGCGATGTATGGAGAATGCAATATCACAATGGAAGCATTTATGTTACAGGTGGAGGAGCTGATAATGCCTGGACCCCTGTATGGACAAGAGGGGAACTTTTTCAGTTTTCCAATCAGACGTGGACAAGTATAATAAATGAAACGGTTGACGACTTCACTACAATTGCGGTTGATCCGGTTAATCCCAATAAGGTTTACGTGGGATCGTGGAATAGCGGGGTATTAGTCTATAACAACGGGCAATTAATTAATAATTACACCAATACAAATAGCCCGTTGATAGATTTAAGTCCCGGCCCTTATATTTATGTTGGCGGGACAACCTTTGATGCTGCAAATAATCTTTGGGTTACCAATACAAGGTCAACAACTCCTTTATTGGTGCTTAAACCTGATGGAACATGGAAAACTATTGCCTCCAGCAGATTCCTTAGTACAACTTATTTATCAGATGTCATTACAATTGATCAGGGCCAGAACCATCAGGTTTGGGTAGTTGCACCCAGGGAAGATTATGGTGGGTTAGGCATAAACTCAGGTTTGTTTGCTTTCAGTTACACCGGAACAGTTGATAATGAGTCAAACGTTAGTGCCACAAGCCTTCTGCATCCGGTGGATGGATATGGCAATTCTATATCAAGTGTTTTTTGTGCAGTTTTGGATAATAACCAGGAAATTTGGGCAGGTACCAGTACCGGAGTTATAGTATATAATAATCCCGGCTTGGTTTTCAGTAGTAATGTCAGTGTAAGTCAATATCAATTTCAGCCTTATGTTCCGCTTAATGATGGTAAGGGTACAGTGTATCCTTTATTAACAGGTATACAGGTAAATTGCATAGCTGTTGACGGAGCAAATCAGAAATGGGTTGGCACACAGACCGGAGGAGCTTTTCTTGTTTCGGCTGACGGTACAAAACAGATATATAATTTCAATGTAAATAATAGCCCTATACTTTCAAATAATGTCAAGGCCATAGCTATTGACGGGACTTCGGGGGAAGTTTTCTTTGGAACCGATCAGGGAATTATTTCCTACAGAGCCGTTGCAACCACAGGAAGTGAAGATTTTAGCCACGTATATGTGTATCCTGATCCGGTAAGGGATAGTTATCATGGGGATATAATAATAACTGGTTTGATGACAAACACTATTGTGAAAATTACCGATATATCAGGAAATTTAGTTTTCCAGGCAGTGTCGGAGGGGGGCAGGCTGAATGGGACGGGAACCTCGTTAATAGTAGCAAAAGGGTAGCAACAGGCGTATACCTTGTGTTCCTGACTACTGAAGACGGGTCGAAGACATTTGTAACAAAAATGTTAGTTATTCATTAATAATAGTTGTTAGTTGTTGGTTGCTAGTTGTTAGTAATTTATGTGAATTAAAAGTTGAAAAAATTAAACCACAAAGATCACAAAGGTTTTCACAAAGTAACACAAAGGAATAAATTTTTATAAATGATAAAATCAAAGATATTGTGAATTATCCTTTGTGTACCTTAAGCTCTAAGCACTACTGCTGAGGATTTCCATATGATTCCGGTTCAGGTGCTTTGGCGGGACTTTTAATTACTTCATACCAAATTTCACCATCTTTCATAACGGGTTTATATTGTGTACCATCGCATGTGTAAATGGTCTGGCCCTCAATTTCTACCTTCTCGTATCCCTGGGGCAGGCTTTCGATAACAGCCCCTACAGGCGGAGGGGCAACTTCATATTGGCCACTACGGGGAACATAGTATGTTCCGCAATAATAATAATAAGGCAATCCTCCAACATAGAATGCGAAAAAGCCTCTTGGAAGAAATGCAACTCTAAGTCCAAAAGGAGGAGGAGCAATTATATAACCTCCACGGTAAGGATGATAAAAAATACCTCTATGGTAATAAAAATTACGCTTGTTAAAATAAATACTTGTAGCGCCACGGGGTACTCCTCTGAAATATGCACCACGTGCAGGGACATTGGCATAATGCCAGGATGGGGCCCTTTCACCACCTCGTCTTTGAGCATTGGCGTTTGGAATTGTTACGATTACAAACATAAAAGTTAATGCCACAAGGGAAAATATTGTTTTAATTTTCGCGGCAAAATAATGTTTATTGAAATTAATTAATACTGTTTTCATATTTTTAGAATTTTAATTCTTATTGATCAAAATTTATTCTTTGACTGTGAAATAATATTAAAGTTTAATAGGAACAAAACAAAAGTCAGGCCAATATCCATATTTTAAACTATTTTAACATTTTAATTTAAACAAATTATTTATGGAATCAATTAAATACAAAGTATACAGTTACCGGTGGATCGTTCTTAGTGTATATATGTTAATTGTAGCAATAAATCAGCTTTTGTGGATAACATTTGCTCCAATTACAACTGATGCAACAATTTTTTACCATGTATCGGACATTAAGATTGGAATGCTATCCATGTGTTTTATGCTTGTGTACCTTGCAGTATCAATTCCTGCATCATGGGTTATTGATAAATATGGGATCAGGGTTGGGATAGGAATTGGAGCTGTTTTGACAGGAGGTTTTGGATTGATGCGTGGTTTTGCGGGCCATGACTATAATATTCTTTTGATTGCACAAATTGGTGTAGCAGTTGGCCAGCCTTTTCTTTTAAATGCCCTTACAAAACTGGCAGCCCGCTGGTTTCCTATTGAAGAACGGGCCACTGCATCAGGACTGGGATCTCTGGCCATGTATCTTGGGATTCTTATCGGAATGTTGGTTACTCCCTTTTTAACAAAGAATCATGGAATTAATGGAATGATTTATATATATGGTTTTGTTTCAATAATATCAGCTTTAATATTTATAGTATTTGCAAGAGAGCGTCCGGCCACTCCTCCCTGCCATGCCGACCAGGAAGAACGTTCCCGGATTAAGGATGGTTTAAGGGATACTTTGCATAACAGGGGTTTTTACCGGTTAATGTTTATTTTTTTTATTGGGTTGGGAGTATTTAATGCTGTAGCGACATGGATAGAAGATATAGTAAAGCCAAGAGGTTTTACAGCCGAACAGGCTGGTTTGTCGGGTGGCATAATGATTATAGGAGGGATTATTGGTGCCGTGGTAATGCCTCTGTTTTCCGATCATTACCGAAAAAGAATTCCCTTTATAACTATTGCTTTAGCCGGATCAATAATAGGACTGATTGGAATAACCTTTGCCAGCACTTATTGGGAGCTTCTTACAGCAAGCGCGCTATTAGGGTATTTCCTTTTAAGTGCCGGGCCAATTGGGTTTCAATATGGAGCTGAAATAACTTACCCGACGTCGGAAAGCACTTCAAATGGTTTGCTTTTATTAATGGGTCAGGTATCAGGTATCGCATTTATATTTGGGCTCGATGGATTTAAATCACATTCAACCGGATCGATGACATTTCCTTTGGTAGTATTGATAATATTAATGATAATAGGTTTGATTGTTTCGAGGTTTTTAAAAGAATCAACTTTGATTGATAATTCAAATTATGTCTGAACTGGGATTTTTGGGATTAAAGGATTTTGGGATTAAAAGAATATGGGATTTTTTAATCACATCATACCAAAAATCACAAAAATCCCAGTTCAGACATTTTTGCTGCCAGGCGTACCGGTTGTACTTTAATGTATCTGGCCGGTGTACCATCAATTGATATAATGAAAATTTCGGGGCATAAAACTGAAAGGGAATTCCTGAATTATATTAAGGTAGGTAAGGAAGAAACGGCACAGAACCTTTCGAAACATCCGTATTTTATGGGAACACATTTAAAAATAGCAAAATAGTTGTAATATAACACAACAAAATATATCTTTGTATGATAAAATATTTTAATGTAAAATTTTTGGATGAAGCTAAAGACTTTATTAATGAGTCCGACCTTGCCATAAGAAAAAAGATTTATTATTGTGTTCAGGTTGCCCAATATAGTAAAGATAGTGAGTTCTTTAAAAAACTTACAGGAACGGAAATATGGGAATTTCGTGTTCTGATTCGAAGAAAACATATAAGGTTATTTGCTTTCTGGGATAAACGCAAAGATATTTATGTAGTATGTACCCATGCATTAATTAAGAAAACTGAAAAAACGCCACAAAAAGAAATTGACAAGGCCGAAAAGATAAGAATGGATTATTTAATCAAATCTGTATGAAAACAATAACAATGGAAGAATTATTAGACAGGGACATTGGTAAACAAGGTACTCCCGAACGTGAAAAATTTGATGCAAAAGTTCAAGCCGGTGTAATTGCCAACCAGTTAAAAGAGCTACGGAAACAAAAGAATTTAACGCAACAACAACTTGCTGATATGATAGGTGTCGATAAAGGGAGAATATGCAAAATTGAAAAAGGGACATTAAACCTTACAATTGATACCATTGTTAGAATTGTTCATGCCCTGGGAGCAGAGTTTAATTTTAGCATTCAGGCATAAGCTGACATGGAATTAAAAAACCTTCAACAGCCCAAACACAACGTATTTTAAAAGGTGTGCAACAAGTAGGCAGGGAATTAGCAGAAATAAACTTTATATTTTGATATTGGTATTAAGGCTTGCAAAAAATTAAAAATATAATCAAAAAATTATAATGCACACTGATAGTTACATAATGAAATTGTAAATAATAAAACAGCTTTCATTACAAATGAGTAAAAAATTTGTTTGTTTAAAATGTAGACCAGCAAATTTATCTGTTGATTCGGTGTACTTTAATTGCTGTGAATATATGCTTAATTGCATACAAGTGAATGTTGTAATGATGAGTAGTAGTGTTTTCATAACGTTTGATTTTTTGATAGGCCATTCAAAATTAATTAATATTTTAGACCTATCAATTTTATTTATTACGGTTTACGGTAGTTTTTAACTCATCTCTGGTGTATTCCTTCCTTATGTATTTTTCAATCCATGGTTATTCAATTGCTTTGCAATTTTACTGTATAGTAAACCCCATTTTTAGTACCATTCTAAAATAGAAAATTCCGGAGTTTCTCATAAAAAATATTCCTGACTTAAAAATATTTAAAAGGTTGAATAAAACCAGTTTTATTTTTATTAATGTATATCTCGAAGGTAGATTTTCGTACTCTTTCGCATAATAAATTCATTAATACAAGGATATGACTTTCATTTTTGTTGTATATCCCTCCGGTGAGTTTCCGCCCTTTAAGTCTGAACTGGGATTTTTTGGATTAAATGATTTTGGGATTTTATAATCCAGTTTTAAACTTTTTATTGGCTAGACGGTGAAACTCCAAACTTTTTGCTCCGAAATTTATAAGCAATCCAATTTCCATATTGTACGCTTCGAGATAGTTCATTGCTTGCGCAATATGTACGTCTTCTAATTTTATTAGAGCCTTTAATTCTGTCATTATTAATTCTTCAATAAAAAAATCAACCCTTCTTGTTCCTATCTGCA
Organism: uncultured Bacteroidota bacterium; assembly: GCA_963846585.1. Lineage (GTDB taxonomy): Bacteria > Bacteroidota > Bacteroidia > Bacteroidales > JAAUTT01 > JAAUTT01. The sequence goes on along the minus strand of CAWJWO010000018.1, from coordinate 393,408 downwards.
AATCTCTATAATAAATTGGCATCTCCATTTCTCTTTTGAATAAAAGGTTTTCATAGGGCATTTCAATTTCCATTGCTCGCTGATAAATCACTTCCTGAAATCCATTTCCTAAAGAGGAATGAACTTTCATAGCAGCTGCAATAATCCGTCTTGTTATTTCCTCATATTTCATTTCCTCTATTTTTTAATCACATCATCCCAAAAATCATAAAAATCCAAGTCCAGAAATTTATTAGTCTGAACCGGGATTCTTTGTATTAATAGATTTTGGGATTTTTAATCCAATCATCCCAAAAATCACAAAAATCCCAGTTCAGACAGAGTGGAGAAAATTGGTAAATGCAAAACCCCGAAACTATTAATAATCATTAGTTTCAGGGTTTATTATTGAGGTCGATGGCGGATTCGAACCGCCGTAAACGGTTTTGCAGACCGCTGCCTAGCCACTCGGCCAACCGACCGTAATAATAGTTGTTAGTTATTGGTTGTTAGTTGTTAGACATTTTACAACATTTACAACATTTACAACCTCTGCAACCGTTACAACTTTTTCGTAAGTGTAACTATGTGTTTTCTTATAAGACACATTGTTTCCTGATACGCTAAATAAAGGCTGCAAAATTACTGATTTTATTAATACGGATTTTAACAACCAAAAAAATATATTTTGACTGAACTTTCCGTCAGTTTGTTAATTTTAACTCTATCAATTCAATCAATGAAGTGATATTTTTTAACTTATTTAATTCTTTAAGTTTAAACTTAATATTGAACTCTTTTTCAATTTCAGTAACGATTGTCATATGCGATAAGGAATCCCAGCCTTCAACATCTGATGCCGATAAATTATCATGAATATCGAATTTATCATGTTTTAAAACTGAAGTTAAAATAACTTTTAATTTTTCTATAATTTCTTTTCTTTCCATTTTATATGTTTTAAATTACAATTCTTTTTCCATAACTATTTTGACATTCCACGGTAAATATTTTAAAATATCTGAATTAGTTGATTCTTTTCTCAATATTGTTTTATAACCACCACGTTCATAAGCTCTAATTCCCTTAACATTGTTTTCGAAAGCCTGTAACTGTGATTTTTTTATTTTTGGATTTTGTATTTTAGCACATCGTATTTGTTCTTCAAATAATTTAGTAATAAGGCCTTTACCTCTATGATTTTCATCAACAAATCCAAATTCAAGCTGATGAGTATGCGGTTCCCTTATAATTTGAACATCTTTTAAAAGTTCCTGCTTTTTCTGTAATAATAATACATTTTCTTTTGGGAAAAAATAACTTATAAGATTAGATTTTAAGATTGCTGACTGTTGTTCATCTTCATTTTCTTCTTCAATCCAACCACCAACACCTGCAACAGGTTTATTATCATACTCGGCTAAAATAAAACTACTTACAGAAAACTCGCAACCATCAATTTCTTCTTTTAAAATCTGAATTAAATAAGTTTGAAGTTCAGTTTCTGTTAAATTAAATACATTAGCCATACCTATTTTATCAGTACCGCTCTTTTCAGCTTCAATAATTACTTTTGAAATAAAGACAGCATCTTTCACATTAGCTCTTCTAAAATTGTATTCCATTACTTATTTATTAAAGATTTTATTTTTTTCCTGTCAATTTTACCATTAATATTTAAAGGGAAATTTTTAATAAAATAATATTGTGTTGGTATCATATAGGACGGCATTTTGGACTTCATATATTCTTTTGCCTGGGTAATCTCAAATTCGTCCGATTCAAACACTAAAGCGATCTCAAAATTACCTGCAGTATTTTCAATTGCCAAAGCAATTAAAACTGCACTGTCCTGAATTGCAATTTTAGCATGATACTCTATTTCTGACAGTTCTACTCTAAATCCTTGTATTTTTACCTGAAAATCTTTACGTCCGACATAATCCATATTACCATTTTCCCTTAATATGCATAAGTCTCCGGTATGGTAAAACCTGGTACTTTGACCATTAAAGTCTCTTAAAGAAAACATTTCTTCATTAAGACGGGAATTATTAAAATAACCTGTGGATAATTGTACACCAGCTAAGCAAAGTTCACCAGTTTCATTAATACCAGCTATTTGATTATTTTCATTTATAATAGTAACTATATTATTCAACATAGGTTTACCTATAGATAATACACCATGATGAGTATCATTATCATAATCTCTTTTATAAGTATAATACGTACAAAAAACTGTGCATTCAGTAGGTCCATAAGCATTATCAATTCTGGCGTTTGGAATACATTTTGACCATTCTCCTGTAATATTTTCATATAATGGTTCTCCGCAAAATATTGAATACCTCATCCTGGGACATGATATTTCACTAAAATAAGGACGCAGGTAATTTATAACCGAGGGGACCATTGGTGCTACAGTCAATTCCTTTTGTTCCATAAGTTCAGAAATATAACTGAATTTTAATTCGCCTTTTGGTATAGTATAAACACAAGCGCCTTTTAATAATGGAAGAAGATAAGCCATCACTGAAAAATCGAATGTTAGTTCAAACATTTGCAACCAACGGTCATTTTCATCTATAATGTAATCCATGTTCCAAAAAGCTTCTACATAATGAGCGACATTACTTTTAGTAATCATCACTCCTTTAGGTATTCCTGTGCTGCCAGAAGTAAATAAAATATAAGCCAACTGGTCATCAAAATCCGATTTTGTTAAATAAGATTCTAATAATTTAACTGATACATCAAAATCCTGTGAAATAAGCTTAACTGTTTCATTTGAGTCCAAAATTGTTTTAATGCCAACCTGATCAATTACATTTTTATTACGTTCAGCAGGAACGTCAGGGTTTATTGGCACATAAAATTTTCCTGTATACCAGATGGCAAAAATTGCAGCATATGTATCTATATCATCATTACTAATTATAGCTATATTATTATCTTTAATGTTTTCCAGAAATTTGGAGATTGCTGCAACTCTTTGAATAAATTGGATATAAGTAAAATATTTTTCATTAAGGCAAAACGCATTATTTTTTGGGAATTTCAGGGCTGAATTTATCAACTCTTTTGCAATTTGATTTTTAAACATCTTAAATTATTTAGTATTACAAAATAAATTTAGCTATTTTATTAATATAATTTTTTATCTGGCATAGATTTTCTGCAGCAATAAATCTCCTGTCCTTATTCTGTAATGAAACACATCATGCCCGTAATTATACATGTTATTTGTAATATCATTAATCCCTGAAAAATCAAAGATATTTTCTGATCCAAAAATAGAAACTAAAACAGCAAAATCTTTTGGATTAAGTTTAATTTGATCATAAAGAGGGCTGATTAACAATTTATAATGTGTTTTGTTTTTTTGGAAAATTCTGAATATTTCTAAAAGTTCTGATTTCTTTTTGGCATCAATCATAGCATTCGCATATTGTTGCTGTAACGGTCGCTTGTAAAATGAATGTTTGCATTCATTGTAATAATTTACAGAATCAGCTTCAATTAATTTGTCCGAAAGTAATCTCCAGTCCCCATTTATGCTACTTAATCCTCCATATTGGGGATCGACGAATTCTTTCATATAATGTCTTCTCTTATGAAATATAGAGTAATCAAGGCTGGACAATAGAATAACCGGATGTCGCAACCAATCCCTGAAATCTGTTTTATAATATTCAAATTTGGATTCGCCTGAAATTAAATAATGATCGCTTTTTACAGGATCAAGATAAGGAATACTTTTAAAAGTACCACTTGCATCAATAACTATTAATGCATTGTTGATCGGGAATTGCAATGAATCCAAAACCTTAATTTTACGTTCAATGCCAATTAACTGTTCACTCCAGGATCCGTATGAAAAGGGTACACTTTGTGGTAGTAAGTATTTTTTCCAGGATGCACTGGTTGTTGCACAAGAAATTGAGCTACCAAAAATAAATGAATTATAATGATATTTGTTGTTGTTTTTTAATATCAGTTTAGTGCATACATCACCTTTATTAAGCATTTGAAAATCAAAAACGTAATTATCATAATTCCACACCTTTTTACCTGGATCAATAATAATATATATTGCAATTACCAGTATTATTGGGATTAAAAAAATTAAACCTTTTATAAACAACGTTTTCATTTTCAAAAGATATTATTATATATGAGATACTTAAATGAATTATATGGCAAAATAAAAATTATAAACTGGTACTTATTAAAATTGTGCATAAATAAATGTTGCATTGCCGGCTTCAAATAAAAGTATACATAAAAGAATAGAATAATAAATTGACCATCGAAGGACCGGATATTTGATATAATCGATTTGTAAACCAAAATCCTTATCCCTGTGCAACCATTCTGCAGCAAGCATGATAATAGCGAATAAAAATGGTTTTGCAGGCATTACAGGTATTGTAAAAAGTGACAGGGAAAATAGACTTGCAATAATATGCAAAGCTTCTCCGATACTATTGGACCTGAATATGATCAACGAGACGGATATTAATGTAAAGAAACCTAACATATTAATAAATTCTCTGAGAGTTGGAATCAGTTTACCGGAGGTGATATTTATCTTGTTCAGGGTTCCTTTGAGGATCAATGGGATGAAATATAAGCCATTTAAAAATCCAAAAAACACATATTTCCAATTTGCCCCATGCCATAATCCACATATGGTAAAATTTATTATTATGGCTAAAATAAGGCCAAACTTACCATATTTCCTAAAAGTGAAACTTAATGGCGTGAATACATAATCTATTAACCATGAAGTTAAAGACATATGCCATCTCTTCCAAAATTCTGAAATATTTTGTGAGAAAAATGGAAAATTAAAGTTTTTAGTCACATTAATTCCAAACAATCGTCCTATCCCTATAGCCATATCTGAATACCCGGAAAAATCAGCATAAAGTTGAATGGCATACATAAATGCAGCAAGAAGTATAGAAATGGCCGGTGCATGATGTGACAGATCAAATACATTAGTTGTATACGTAGCACAATTATCGGCAATAACTACTTTTTTAAACAGACCCCATAATATTTGTCGTAACCCGTCAATAAACTGATTATAATTAAATACTCTTTTCCTTTCCAGTTGAGGGATAAACGTTCTGCCTCTGTCAATGGGCCCTGAAAGCAAGGATGGGAAAAAGGATACAAAGGCAAAGAATACCACTACATCCCTGGTGGGTTTCATATCCTCATTATAGATATCGATAATATAACTTATTGTACGAAAGGTAAAAAAACTGATCCCCATAGGAATAATCAGACTCAGGGTAGTTAAATTCCATTTAATTCCCATAAGTTGAAAGGCTGTATCAAATGACTGGACAAAGAAATTATAATACTTAAAGAATACTAATCCTCCAATTCCCTGCAATAATCCAACATATAGCAACAATCTCTTTGTGCCTTGTTTTTGTGCTTTTTCAATATATATCCCTAACAGGTAATTCAGGAGAGAAATACCGATCAGATATGATAGGAAACGCCAATCAGACCATGCATAAAAAACGTAGTTAGCTAATAGAAGGAATAAATTTTGGGCCTTTAAATGGTTTTTTAAAAGAAACCAGTAAATCAGAAAAAAAAGTAAAATAAAGTATATAAAAGGTAGTGAATTGAAAATCATTGATATGAGTTTATAGAGTTAGATTATATTAAAATTTGAGTAGCGGATCATTAAAATAAATTAAAACATTATGTCTTTTAATGGTATTATGTTAATTGGGCTCAATTATCCATAACATTTCAGAGGGCAATATAAAAATATTTTATGAGTCATACAATATTCAGATTATTTTTTCATCCGGCTTGTTTTCGGCAAATTCTTTTAAACAAGATGGACATAAACAATCGTCCCATTTTGTACGGATATAATTTATATCCTTATTAAGTAAATTATATTCATGGCACCAGCAGTCATCACCCCTGCATTCAAATACTTTACCACATTTCAGGCAGTGTTTGTTATTGTAATGTTCTTTTGTCATAAGGGTAATATTTTGTTGCAGGTTGCAGGCTATAATTTAATAATTTAGTTGTAAACGCTGTAAAGGTTGTAAAGGTTGTAACCTCTACAACTTTTACAACCTCTATAACCTCTACAACTTTTATTCACTTGTAATTAGTAATCAGTAATTTGTCATCATTTGTACATTTTCAAATTCTTTTTTTTCTTCTTTCATCTTTTATCTTTTTTCTGTCTTCTGCCCTCTGTCTTCTGTCCTCATTTTTTCCGCCACAATATAATCAAACCTGTTAATAAAACTATCAAACCTCCTGTAAACCACCAGGTCCAATAATTTGTAACTCTTGAACGCACAACGATCCTGTATTCATGAAAAAAGAATTTGTAGGCTGTTAATTTCCATAGCATTGTATCACTGCTTATTACATCTGCATTTGTATAAATTACTTTTCCGGGCATTAGTAAAGAAAAATGGAAATCGTCACTAAAAATATCAAGAACTTTATCATATTTCCTGAAATCATCAGAAGGTTTACTGTTTGGAATTAAAAGTTTCCTGAACACATCAGTTTTTAAATAGTTGCAGCATGCATCAACAAAATGTCCGGGACTCATATCTTCAGAATTTTTTAATAAGCCATAAATTGTATCTTTAGCCGCTAAAAGCTTTATTGAATCAGTTTTATTAATGTTGACAGCATGCAGGTTTGATAATGTTATAGAAAAAAATTCCTCGTAAATGCTATGACCCAGCCAATCCATCACCTTATTTTCGATAAGCTTCATTTCTTTCTCTTGCTGGGCACTATCTTTTTTAGCATACAGTTGCTGTTTTTCACCGGTATAGATGGCTATTTCCTGATCGGTGAGATATTTTGAAACAGGTATTTTCCGGAAAGGATTATACGAAGGATAGGTTTCTTTATACAAATATTCCGTAAAGAACCACCTGAATTTTTTATAAATTTTAATTTTATGAGATATTTGTTTCCATGAAGTATTATTAAAATATGATGAAGTTTCAAGTTCTCTGGCTGAAGGGAAATCCTTGCGAACTGATAAAACAACATTTTTAGAACTAATTACATAATTATTTAAGCTTTTAAGGGGCCAACCGGAAGGGATCCTTTTTTTACCTGATGAAGTATTGTAAAATAATGTCACTTTATAGGAAGGATCAATAATAACCGGGATTTTATTTTTGCTTGTATCACCAGTCAACAGAGATGAATCGGCATTGATTAAATATTCACGGTAACAACTGCCATCAGGCAATAACCTTGTCACCACAGTGTAGGGTCTGGAGCAGCTTAAACTTAGGATTACGGACAAAAATATAACACCCTGAATTATTGTACTGGCTATTTTTATAATTGATTTTTTCATTGATTGGATATTAGTATTATTTTAGTTGCATCAATTTCAAATAATTATAATACATTATAGAATTCGGATTTTATTTATTTATTTTCAGAAATTTACAATTTTCGATTCAATTTAAACCTTTTATCTGTAAAATAATTTTGTTACCTTCGCAACCCGATTGGCTTATTAGTGCATAGTGCATAGTGCATAATTAAGTGAATAGTTGTTTTTATTGTGTAAATGTTGTAAAATATCCTGACAATCAGCAACCAGCAGCCAACAACTAAGCACTAAGCACTATGCACTATGCACTATGCACTAACAACTATATTGCCCGGGTGGCGGAATTGGTAGACGCGCTGGTCTCAAACACCAGTGAGCTCACCCTCGTGCCGGTTCGATCCCGGCCCCGGGTACATAAGACCCTTTATTATTACTTTTTGTAAGGTGATATTTTATCATAAGATTCAAATAGCTAATATTATACAAATCAAAAAGGGTTAATTTTATAATTTAATTTTATTGTAAAGCCTTGTTACATCTATGCAAAATTTGTATTTTGCTGAAAATATTGTTGATTATATAGCTGAAAGTATTTATCGTTATAAATAATGTCTGTAAGAAAAGCACCAATTTTAACTTTACACAAACCATAAAAATGCAATTTAGGGACAGATAATGATGAGTCCCTACAATTTCCGGCATAATAAGTCCTCAATATTTGCGTTTCTTATCATATAATTTATCACTTTTCTGGTTATGATAATAAAGCATAAAGTATTATTTTGGTTAGCAATAATTGGGGTTATCTCACAAATGATTATATCCTGTAAAAAGGATGTTACTAATACATCGGCTAAAAATAATTCTGACACCGTTAAAAGTGTTAACGAGCAGGTTTATTCCTTAATGGACCAATATTACCTCTGGTATGACAGTATTCCGGTGGTAAATCCCGATAATTATACTAACCCGCAAACATTTATTAATTCTATTGTTAACCGGAGGGACCGGTGGAGTTTTATCCTTACCCAGGAACAGTACCAATCAGAATTTGTAACCGGTATATATTACGGTTATGGGTTTAGTTATGGTTTTGATCAGGGGAAAAAAATGAGGATAGCCTTTGTATTTAAATCTTCAGATTTATATACAGCTGGTGTCACCCGAGGTTGGATAATTAAAAGTTTAAACGGTGTTATCCCCGATTCATCCAATGCAGGTACCATATTTGGTGGAAATGTCGCCGGATTAAAAGATACCTTCACTTTTACACGACCTGATGGAATTGACACAACGCTGGTTTTTTCCAAAAAAAATATTTTACAAAATACAGTACTGGCATTCGATACCCTACATATAAATCAGGAAACAGTTGGTTATATTTCTTTCCTGGAATTCGAGCTTGATGCTGATTCAGCTTTAAAGGCTACTATCAGTTATTTTATGCAGGCTAATGTTACTGATCTCGTTCTTGATTTAAGGTACAACGGGGGAGGGAGTGTCGAAATTGCCCAAAACCTTGCTGATATGATTGCAGGCAATATTGCAAACGGGAAAACCTTTGTAAACCTTACATTTAACAATAAAAATTCAAACGAAAATGAGTCTTTGAAATTTTCTTCGGTACCTGTTTCACTTAATCTAAAAAGGCTTTTTGTAATAACCACTAAAAATACTGCCTCGGCAAGCGAAATGGTTATTAACTGTTTACGGCCATACATGGATGTTTATCTTATAGGATCTGCTACTGATGGAAAACCTGTTGGAATGGTTCAGTTTTTATTAAATTATAATTATTATTTTTATCCAATAACATTTCAAATTACCAATGCCAATAATTACGGTGGATATTTTAGCGGATTAACGGTTAACCAGGAAGCCCCCGATGATATTACACATAATTTTGGCGACAGGAATGAAGCATGCCTGAGCCAGGCTTTATATTTCATAGAATATGGCAGTTTTAACTCAGGTGTAAATACAAGTCAATTCAATTCAAAAATATACAATGAATGGCATCCTTTAACCCATATGATTTTAAAAAGAAGGTTGTAAAAACTTAAAAGAATGACAAGTACGCATTTAAATCCAAATAATGATAAACAATTACAGTTCGATAAACGTTACCTTGAAATGGCCCTTATATGGGCAAAAAACTCTTATTGTAAGCGTCGTCAGGTTGGGGCATTGATAGTGCAGGGAAGAATGATAATAAGTGATGGTTACAATGGTACTCCTTCCGGTTTTGAAAATATATGCGAAGACGAAAGCGGCACTACTAAACCTTATGTTCTTCATGCTGAAGCTAATGCAATTACAAAAGTAGCAAAATCGAACAATAGTAGCGAAAATGCAACATTATATGTGACATCTTCTCCGTGTCTGGAATGTTCCAAGCTTATTATTCAATCCGGCATAAAGCGTATAGTCTTTTGCGATAAATATCATAATGAAGAAGGATTGAGGTTGTTGGAAAGGGCAAACATTGAGTTGGTGTACATCGAACTAACAACTAACAACTAATCACTACATGAGTATCCACAATAAAAAATCGGTAGTATTATATCCTCTTGTTCTGGCAATAATATTGGTATTAGGTATTTATCTGGGGATTAAACTTGGCAATAGCAAAACTAGCGAACAATTATTAATTTTCCCAAGGGTTGATAAAGTTAACAGTGTTTTGAACCTTATTGAAGATTCTTATGTAGATTCAGTTTCACGGGAGTATTTGGAGAAAGCCGCTATTGAAGCTATATTGCAAAAATTGGATCCGCATTCAGTATATATTCCTGCAGAATTGGCTCAGGCTACCAATGAATCCTTAGAAGGAAATTTTACAGGAATAGGCATACAATATAACATACAATCAGATACTCTGGTCGTATTGAATACAGTTATAAATGGGCCTTCTGAAAGGGCCGGAATAAGGGGAGGCGACCGTATTATCAAAGTTAACGATACAGTTGTAGCCGGAGTAAAGATTACTAACGATAAAATAATTAAAAAACTTAAAGGGATAAAAGGAACAAGAGTAAAGTTAGCGGTACGCAGAAACGGACATAAGGAGTTAATTGATTTTGAAATTATCAGGGATATTGTCGCACTTCGCAGTATAGATGCATCTTACATGATCAATAAAGAGGCCGGATATATAAAAATCAGTAAATTTTCAAAAAATACCTATGAGGAATTTATAACAGCGGTAAAAGATCTTCATAGGAAAGGCATGAAGAAAATTATTGTCGATCTGCGCGGTAATGGCGGAGGTTATTTGGAAACAGTTATAAAAATTGCTGATGAGTTTCTGGATGACCATCAATTGATAGTATATCAGAAGGGACGTGCGTGCCATCAGATCAATTCCACATCTACGCCAGGTGGCATATGTTTAAAAGATTCAGTGGCAATATTAATTGACGAATATTCTGCTTCAGCAAGTGAAATACTTGCCGGAGCCATTCAGGATAACGACAGGGGTTGGATCGTCGGACGGCGCAGTTTTGGAAAAGGATTGGTGCAGGAACAATCCATGTTGCCCGGCGGAGCTTTGATCCGGTTAACAATTGCGAGGTATTACACTCCTACAGGACGATGCATACAAAAGCCATATAAATATGGTTTGGAAAATTATAACGAAGATATTCATAAACGTTTTATTCATGGAGAAATGGCTAAGTCCGACAGCATTAAATTTAACGATTCGCTTAAATTTATTACTCCTAAAGGCAGAGTTGTTTATGGAGGAGGAGGAATAATGCCTGATTTTTTCGTTCCAATAGATACGTTAAATACATCTGATTATTATTACCAGGTTAAGGAAAAAGGATTAATATACCGGTTTGGATTTATTTATTCAGATATGCGTCGTAACGATTTGGTAAAATTTAAAACTTATCAGCAGATGTTAAGCTTCCTCAAAAAACAAAAAATTATGGATAAGTTTATTGCGTACACTTCAAAGTTAGGGATTCATGGTAATATTTATGAATTGAAGGAATCCTCAAAGATTATTCAAAAAGAACTTGAATCATATATTGTAAGAAATTTTTTTGATACTGACGGGTTCTATCCAATTTATAATACTATTGATAAAACAGTATTAAAATCACTGGAAGTCCTTCATTCTAAATAGTGTCTGCAAGAAAACGCCAACTTCTGTGCTATGCTTGTCAGAAAAATGCTCATTTACGAAAAGTAAACTCCGCTTTTTCTGACTTCGCAAGCCTTGAATTAGGTGTTTTCTTATCAGACACTGAGTTTTCTTACAACCGCTTAATAATTATCTATAGAGTCTTTACCTAAGTTATGTTCTTTAAAAGGCAAGGTTGGAGGTATGCGGAATCGGATATTAACAAAAAAGGCCACATCTTCACGACGTTGCCTTTTTTTCTGTTGTTCTAACCAACAAATCCAAACTATGAGGCAAATTTACAAGTATTATTTAAATTTTTAGCAATTAATGCTGATAAAATTAAATTTTCTTCATTGTGTTTTTACAAATTTTCTATTACTTTCATAAATATTTTTAAACTTAATAACTACTACCATGAACAAGCAAGACTTAGTTGATGCTATTGCAGCAGGCAGCGGATTATCAAAAAAGGATTCCAGGACAGCCCTTGACGCCATCATTAAAATCTTTGGAGTAACCTTAAAAAAAGGCCAAAAGATCGCATTGGTCGGTTTTGGATCATTTTCTGTAGTAGCCAGGGCAGCCAGGATTGGCAGAAACCCACAAACAGGCAAAGAACTGAAAATTAAGGCTAAAAAAGCCATCAAGTTTAGTACTGGTTCCGAGCTTGACAAGGCCGTCCAGTAAAATTTCTTTCCACCCGGTTATTATTACCGGGTGGGGTATTTCCAGAAATCTTTATTTTTGGAATATTATTCAGTGTCAGATAAAAAAACGCCAAGTTTGACAAGGTTATAATTGAATTTCAAGGTCTTGTCGATTACCCGTGATAATATAATAGATTTTCAAGGTATCACGGATAATTGAGGCTTGCGAAAACATAAAAAGCGGAGTTTACTTTAGTAAATGAGCATTTTTATGGTGAGCGTAACGAAAAAATTGGCTTTTTCTTACTGACACTATTTAGAATTGGACACTTATACCCGGCCCTATAAGCCAAAACCAGGTATGTCCTGATAACAAATACCCTCCACCCACGTAAATCGGAAATGTAAGCTTTTTTGTTGTATTTACCGGATTCAGAGTTCCCAATATCACAATTCCCATATCCCGGCCCGAAGTTGATGAAGAGCTAAAGTCAAATGCATTTAGTGCTATAAAACCAACTCCAATCTTATATGGTTGTAATTGTGCTATTTTTTCTTTAGCATAAAAACTGCATTGTTCCATAATTGCTAAACTAACTCCGCTAAAATCACCATATCCCGCGGTATTTGCTTTTTTAATCAATAATCCTGCCGGGAATGAAACATCAATATCAAAGCTGTAAAGCTTCTGTAATACAATGTCAATGGTTTTTGCTTGAATATCTTTAGAATATTTATCTTTTTGATTTTTAAAAGCCATCCTGATTTTTGACCAATCTTTCAGATCGTATATACCTCCGCTAAGTTTGCTGTTTAAACTGATATCAGAAGCAGAGCAATCTGATTTATCATAATACGGATATCGCGGTGAATTATCTGCCGGGCAAACTGCCAAATCTTCAATTATTGTAAAATCTTTTAGCTCGCCGGTTTTATTAAATACCTTTACATCAACAGTAAAATATTGTTTACCAAAGAGTTTGCTCTCAGTTTCAATCTTGTCAGGCCTGAATGAAATTATCACATCTTTTAAATGATCGTCAAAGAATTCAGGTCCTCTGAAATCAGTCAGATTTTTTAATTTATTCCCAAGCCGGATATTTATGTAATCAAAAGGCCGGGTAATTTGATATTCTTTTACAATTAAACTAATCCCTGTATTTTGATTATTGTTATAAATGGCAATACTTTTTTTAGATATATTAATGGGCACTCGTACCTTGTATTCAATTAAATTATCGTTTTTAATTACAGAATCATTAGCTACTTCAATCAAAGGGTCGAAGTGAATTTTTGCTTTGGATAGACTTTGGCCTTCCAAACGAACATTAACTGTTTCCCCGGGGTAGACACTGTTTTCTTCTACCCAGTCCTTACCATTACGCATGATTTTTATTTTATCGACTGAAGTTTTTTGTATAATGTTAAGGTTAGTGATACACTTAGGGTCGTCGCCATCCTTTATATACAGATAGCCATCGGATTGTTTATGTAAATTGAATATACGTAATATTCCGGTGACCTTATTATTCGCTAATTTTTCATTAAGGAAAAGCGTGGCTATTAATGGTGAGCCTGGATTTTCCTGGGCATCTACAAGATATGTTTTGTGAAGTTGCAATAAACGGTTATTATCCATTTGCAAAATAATACCATCTTTTGAAGCCTTATCATCAAACAGGATATCCGCCTTGTCAGTTTGAAGAAATACAAGCCCGGCCGCTTTAACATTAAACGAACAGGTTAATTTGGGAAGTTCGTAAACAAGTTTATTTCCTGTAAGGAATGGTTTATATGTGTTTAATTTAATATTAAGAGTTTTCATTCCGGTTGAATTTCCAAGAAGGTGAATAAAAAGACGCCCGTTGTTTTCAATAATCCGGTAGCTTATATCCTGGGAGTTATCCCAGTCAGGGTTCAAACGTATATTTTCGGCGTTATTGGTTATCAATTCAATAACCTTTTCTTCTCCAACTGTAAGTTCATTAGAGTTTACATCAATTAATGCCGTTGTTTTGTAAAGCGGGAATAATTTTATATCATAAAATAAACCTCCTGTATCCTTTTTATATATAATTGAAAATTTAAGAAAATCAGATTTTGTAAGATTGTTAAAACGTATTTTAAAATCATAATACAGGTTGTTGTAGAACCGTATAGAGTCAATAATTTCATAATCGGAGGTTTCCTGAAGGGCTAATGATTTAAAACGGATTAATTGGTCAGGATATAAAATAACATGGCAAACTTCATCTTCACTGTAGTAATAGAACCAAATACAATTTTCATAATTCACGTTAATATTGTTAACTGATTTTGAATAATTACCAGAATCTGTTTGAATTATTATGTCTTTAAATAAATTGATATTCTGCCTGTTTTGGGCCCCAATACCAAAATAATTTATTAACAGTATTATTAAAAGATTTAATTTTTTCATTGGATATTTTTATAAGTTGCAGATGAAAAGTGATGAAGTGATTAAGTGATTAAGTAATGAAGTTAAAAATTGAAAAAGGGTATATAAAGTTTATAAGGTTTATAAGGTTTATAAGGTTTATGAGTTTTATATAAGTCCTATAAACCTCATCACCTCATCACCTCATCACTTCATCAAATATAGCATTTCCTGACGAACGCCTTCAACGTTTCAGCACAAATGTCTGGTTCTTCTATAAAGCCCATGTGTCCGGAATTATCAAGTACCAGAATTTCACCTTTGGGTGAGAGTCCGGCTACTTCAATCATTACTTTAAAATCGGTATAATTGTCTTTTTTACCCAGGATGAACAATACTGGAGTATCGGTTTCCTTTAACAATTTCTGTCTGTCAGGCCTTATTTTTAAACCTTTTAGTAAGGCAATTATTCCTTCAGGCTTGCAATTGGCAGCTATACCTTTGGCCCATTCCACACTGGCTTTGAATTTTTCCAGGTTATCAGTGGCAAATCCTTTCGGGACGTTAGTATTGAATAATATAACCTGTTTTCCTTCTTTAATTATTTCAATTTCCCTGTTGCGGTTGGCCTTTTTTTCATCATTATCTGAAAAAGGATTTGAATGAAACAAGCATAATCCCGATAATTTACTTTGATAATTAGCAAGATACGACATAGCTACGTAACCACCCATAGAATGTCCAACAATCACAGCTTTATCAATATTTAGATTTATCAGGACAGTTTCAACAGCATCAGCCATTAAATCCATCGTGTGAATTTCAGAAACTTTATCCGACATCCCATGGCCCGGTATATCTATAGAAATGACCCTAAAAGTTTTAGACAAATCTTTTGCAAAACCGCTCCAAATTTCAAGTGTTTCCAAATATCCGTGTAATAATACAATGGGAAGACCAGTTCCTTGCTCTGTATAATTTATTGTTCCAGTTTTATATCTTATCATTGCATTAGGTTTAAAATTAGAACCAAGAATCAAGAACCAAGAACTGCTGACTAATATCTTGGTTCCTGGCTCTTGGCTCCTGACTCTATTTTGTATTCATCTTATCTTCAATTTCTTCAATTTCAACAGGCATATGTTCCATCAGATCCATCGGTTCATTTTCAGTAACCAGAATATTGGTTTCAATGCGAATTCCCAAACCTTCTTCACTGATATAAATACCAGGTTCGCAGGTTAATACCATTCCGGGTTCCAAAATATCGGATTGGCTGCCTGTATCATGAACGTCGAGTCCTAAAAAGTGCGAAACGCCATGCATGAAGTATTTGGCATATAATGGGAAATTGTTGTTTTGGTGTTTTAAATCCTCAAGCGAGTACAAACCAAGTTTAACATGTTCTTCTTCCCATAATATGCCCACCTGTTTATTAATCAATGCAATGGATGTTCCTTTTTTCATCATTTCCTTTACACGTTTGTAAACAGAAAGTGTTGAATTATAAAATAATTTCTGACGATCGGTAAATTTTCCATTTATTGGAATAGTCCTTGAGCAATCGGAGGCGTAGTTAGCAAATTCAGCTCCAAAATCAATAAGCAGCAAATCACCGCCTTTACACATTGAATTATTTTCCGAATAATGAAGATAGCAAGCATTTATTCCTGAAGCAATAATTGGATGAAAAGCATGATTCTTTATTCCATTACGCCTGAATATCCAATTTATTTCTGCTTCAACCTCATATTCATAAACTCCTGGTTTAACATATTTTAAAATGTGGCTGAACCCTTTTTCGGTTATTGAACAGGCATGACGGATTATATTTATTTCCTGGTGTTCTTTTATTAACCGCAGGCTTGTCATCAATGGTGCCAGCCTTTCAAAACGGTGAAGAGGGAATATATTTCTGCACTTTTTTGCAAAACGTTCATTACTGCTTTTAACATCTGAATTGAACCGCGGATTTTCGTATTGGTTCAAATATATATTTTCTGCATGCTGTACTATTTCTTTCAAAATATGTAAAAACTCATCAATCCAATTTATTTGTTGAATTCCGGCAATTTGAGAAGCTTCTGTAATGGATAATTTTTTACCGTTCCAGGTTTCAAGAGTCTGATCAGCTTTTAGTATGAAAAGGATTTCCTGAAATTTTGAATTTTGATTATCAGGGCTTAGCACTAAAATAGTTTTTTCCTGATCAATACCGGTCAGATAGAATAGATCGGAATTTTGACGATAAGGGAAAAATTGATCACCATTCCTGGGCATTTCGTCGTTGGAATGAAAAATTGCTACTGAATTTTTTTTCAATAATTTGCTAAGTTTATTCCTGTTTTGTTGAAAGAAGCTGTGTGGAATAACCGGGTTCATAAACTTTAGAATTGATTTAAATAACCTATAAAATTTTTCTATTAGTTGCAAATAGGTTTCCAAGGAAATACATTTGCAAATATTTTTTTAGTTTCTTTAAATTTGTTTGCAATTTAGTTAACTTACTTTAAAATAAAGTCTATGAGTAACTTTTTTAGTTCATCAATTGGTAAAAAGCTTTTAATGTCATTGGCAGGTTTGTTTTTATGCAGTTTCCTCCTTGTACATTTGGGCATTAATTTAATGTTGTTAAGGCACGATGGAGGCGAAGTGTTTCGTATTGCTGTTGGTTTTATGACAACTAATGTATTAATTAAAATAATGGAAATTGTATTGTTTGCCGGTTTTATTATACATATAATTTGGGCAATAATTCTACAGATTCAAAATTGGATTGCACGTCCGTCTAAATATAATGTCATTAATTATTCACAATCATCATTTTTTTCTAAATACATGATACATACAGGGGCAGTAATTCTTGTATTTCTTTGTTTGCATTTTATTAATTTTTATTTTGTAAAGCTTGGCATTTGTCCAGCTCCACAAGGTATTAACAAGGTTGAGAGCCCTCACGATTTTTATAATATGGCAATAAATTTATTTACTCAGCCAGTTTATTCAATTACTTATATCATATTGATGTGTTTCCTTTCATTTCATTTGATTCATTCATTTCAGAGTGCTTTTCAAACACTTGGGATTAATCATAAAAAATATACCCCGATTATTAAAGCAATAGGAATTATTTATGCGATTGCTGTACCAGTTGGTTTTGCTATTATTCCGCTTTATTTTTTATTGATCTGGGGGAAATAATTTGCAGATGTGCAAATGGAACCAAGAACCAGGAACCAGGAGCCAAGACATTGAAAATTTGCAAGAGTGCAGATGTGTTGATGTGCAGCTAGAACCAGGAACCAAGAGCCAGGAGCAAAGACAAAAAATAATGTTCAAATGAAAATTACAGATTATTAGATATTTATTTGATATTATAAACCTTATAAACGAATAAACGAATAAACGAATAAACGAATAAACGAATAAACGAATAAACGAATAAACGAATAAACGAATAATAAACATACGTAAAATGGGAGAACTTAAATCAAAAATACCACAAGGCCCGTTGACTGAAAAATGGACTTATTATAAAGCTAATCAGAATCTTGTAAACCCTGCAAATAAAAGGAAACTTGATATAATTGTAGTGGGAACCGGGCTGGCAGGAGCATCTGCAGCAGCAAGCCTTGGAGAGTTAGGATTTAATGTTAAAGTATATTGTTACCAGGATAGTCCCCGAAGGGCACACAGTATAGCGGCACAAGGTGGAATAAATGCCGCGAAGAATTATCAAAATGATGGAGATTCTGTATACCGGTTGTTTTATGATACAATAAAGGGTGGCGATTACAGGTCAAGAGAAGGTAACGTATACAGGCTGGCAGAGGTAAGCAATAATATTATTGATCAGTGTGTTGCTCAAGGTGTACCATTCGCCAGGGAATATGGTGGATTACTTGATAACCGGTCATTCGGCGGAGCTCAGGTTTCAAGGACATTTTATGCAAGGGGCCAGACAGGCCAGCAATTATTGTTGGGAGCATATGGTGCATTAAGCCGCCAGATAAGTAAAGGTAGTGTGCAGCTGTTTACGCGTAATGAAATGCTAGATCTTGTAATTATTGACGGAAAGGCCAGGGGAATAATTACGCGTGATTTGGTTACCGGGAAAATTGAGCGTCATTTTGCCCATGCTGTTGTATTGGGAACCGGAGGGTATTCTAACGTATTTTATCTGTCTACTAATGCCATGGGCTCTAATTTCAGTGCAGGATGGCAGGTTTATAAGCGTGGTGCTATGATAGCAAATCCCTGCTATACACAGATTCATCCTACTTGTATACCTGTTCATGGCGATTATCAATCCAAGCTCACCCTGATGTCGGAATCACTGCGTAACGATGGCAGAATATGGGTTCCAAAGAAAAAGGAAGATGCTGAAGCTATCCGCAATGGCATGCTAAAACCGACAGATATTGCTGAAAATGATCGTGATTACTATTTGGAACGCCGGTATCCTGCTTTTGGTAATTTAGTTCCCCGTGATGTCGCATCACGTGCTGCAAAAGAACGTTGTGATGCCGGCTATGGCATCGGAACAACCGGTTTAGCCGTTTACCTCGATTTTGCCGAATCCATTAAACGACTTGGCAAACACGTTATTGAAGAACGTTATGGAAATCTTTTCCAGATGTATGAAAAAATAGTTGATGAAAATCCTTACGAATCTCCTATGATGATATACCCTGCAGTACATTATACAATGGGTGGCATTTGGGTTGATTATGAATTACAAACCACTATTCCGGGTTTATTTGCAATTGGAGAGTGCAATTTTTCCGATCATGGCGCCAATCGCCTGGGGGCATCTGCTTTGATGCAGGGTTTAGGAGACGGATATTTTATTCTTCCTTATACTATTCAAAATTATCTGTCATCGGATATCCGTACTCCAAGAATGAATACTGATTTGCCTCAGTTTGTTGATGCAGAAAGACAGGTTCGGGACAGAATTGCAAAACTTATGAGCATTAAGGGCAAACATTCCGTTGATAGTTTTCATAAAAAACTTGGCAGGATAATGTGGGAAAAAGTCGGGATGGGACGGACAAATAAAAGTTGTAGTGATGCTATTGTTGAAATTAAAGCCCTGGGCGAGGAATTCTGGAAAGAGGTTCGGGTTACAGGAACAGATAATGAAATGAATCCGGAATTAGAGAAAGCGCTTCGGGTTGCCGATTTTCTCGAATTGGGAGAATTAATCGCCAAAGATGCCCTTACAAGGGAAGAATCCTGCGGTGGCCACTTTCGCGAAGAATATCAGACAGAGGATGGTGAAGCCAAACGCAATGATGATGATTTCATGTACGTTATGGCATGGGAATATATGGGTGAAGGAAATGAACCATTGCTGAATAAAGAACACTTAATATATGAAAACATTCATGTTGCAACCCGAAACTATAAGTAAGTTAATAGTCAATAGTCAATAAACAATAATCAATAGTCAATAATCAATAATAAATTAATATGGATTTTACACTAAAGATTTGGAGACAGGAAAATGCCACTTCAAAAGGTAAGTTTGTCACCTACAAAATATCCAATATATCCGACGAGTGCTCTTTTCTCGAAATGCTCGACCAGCTGAATGAACAACTTGTGGATAAGTTTGAAAAACCGGTATGTTTTGATCATGACTGCCGAGAAGGGATTTGTGGAATGTGCAGTTTGTACATAAATGGACGTCCTCATGGCAATGATAGCAGTGTTACTACATGTCAGTTACATATGCGAAGGTTTAAAGATGGGGATGTTATTGTAATTGAACCATGGCGGGCCAGAGCTTTTCCTATACTTAAAGACCTGGTAGTTGACCGTAGTGCATTTGATAAAATTATACAGGAAGGCGGATATATATCGGTAAATACCGGGGGAGTGCCAGATGGAAACGCAATTCCGATACCTAAGATTAACGCCGATCTTTCTATGGATGCAGCAGCCTGTATAGGATGCGGAGCTTGTGTTGCAGCATGTAAAAATGCCTCTGCCATGCTCTTCGTTTCAGCTAAAGTTTCACATCTTGCCTTATTGCCTCAGGGAAGACTGGAAGCAAAAGAACGTGTATTGAGGATGGTAAGAAAGATGGATGAACTGGGTTTTGGCAATTGCACGAATACGGGGGCGTGTGAAGTTGAATGCCCTAAAGATATCAAACTTGCCAATATTGCAAGGCTAAACAGGGAATATTATGCGGCCACATTAACCTGATATATATAGAACCAAGAACCAGGAACCAGGAGCCAAGACCTTAGACGTGAAAAGGGACGTGAGACATGAGACATGAAATATAATTTGAAAATGTGCTAATTTGAAAATTTGAAAATGGAAACAATTAAAAATTTTAAATATAGATATAGAATCTTAAGTCTCAAATCTTCACGTCCTTCTTTTCACGTCCCACGTCCCACGTCTCATATCTTGGTTCCTGGTTCCTGGTTCCTGGCTCTAAACTACATACGACTATCCAGCCATTATTGACTCTATGTCGTCGACAGTTTTGGGTATTGGTTTTCCTAAGACACGGCATCCATTTTCAGTTACAAGAATATCATCTTCAATGCGGATACCTCCAAAATCCCTGAATTTCTGAACCTTATCGTAATTTATATAATCAGTAAAATTTTTTTCTTTTTGCCATAGGTCAATCAGGGGAGGTATGAAATAAATTCCGGGTTCATCGGTTAATACATATCCAGGTTTAGGTTTTTTTGCAAAACGGAGATAGGAAAGGCCAAATTGATCGCTCCTGTTAATATTATTATCATAACCGGCATAATCTTCTCCAAGTCCTTCCAGATCGTGAACATCCATGCCCAGCAAATGTCCGATGCCATGAGGGAAAAACAAGGCGTGTGCTCCGGCAGCTACGGCATCATCAATATTACCTTTCATAAATCCGAGACTTTTTAAGCCTGAAACTATTACTTTAGCTGCCGCAAGATGCACATTGATAAAATTCACATCAGGATTAGTCAATTTTATAGTTTCAAAATTAGCATCAAGTACAATTTGATAAATGTCTTTCTGGCTTTTTGAGAAAATTCCCCCTACAGGCACTGTACGGGTAATATCACTGGCATAAAGCAGCTCAGATTCAGAACCTGCATCAGTGAGTAATAAACGCCCGTTCTGTAATATATTACCATGGTTATGATTATGAAGTGTTTCTCCATTCATGCTTAAAATTACCGGAAATGAAGCACCATTGCTTTTTGATAATGCAATTCCTTCAATTATACCCGCTATTTCGTGTTCACTAGCCCCTGGTTTTGCTAATTTCATTACAGTAGTATGCATATCGAAGGCTACATCAATCATTTTTTCGATTTCCGATATTTCATGGCTGTCTTTCGCTGAACGCATTTCAATTACTTGTTTTATAAGTTCAATTGAACAATTTTTAAATAATCCGGATATTCCAACACCAAACCATTCCTGCATCCGGATAATAGTTTCTCCACGGTAGGGGGGCAGATAATGAATTTTTCGTTTTGATGATATTGCTTTTTTCAGGAATGGTTCAATTTCACGCAGTGGCAGAGTAAGTTTAACTCCTGTTTTATTTGCCATTTCCTGAACACCGGGAATATTACCCATCCAAATAATATCTTCAATGCCTGTATCATCACCAAAAAGATATTCTGTTCCATTGTCGGTATCAATTAAGCCAACCAGGTCAGGTTCATTTAGCCCGAAAAAGTATGAAAAAGTACTATCCTGCCTGAAACGATATGGATTGCCTTTATAATTGCAGGCTGCTTCGCAGTTACCAGGTAAAATAATTATTCCTTGTGCAATAAATTCACACAACTTTTTTCTTCTATTCGTATAAGTATTTGCCGGGAACATATTTTCAGAATTTTATAAAGTTATTAACAAGTATTTAAATATACTAAAAATTGGATATTTTAAATGCTTTTTAAAATGTGCGATAATCAAATTTTATCTAACATGCAACTATTTAATATTCAAAACGTAAATAAATGTAAATAATTACGAATAGATTTGACATTTTTATTTTATTTCATATATTCGCATAATAAAAATAATTATTAACAATTATAAAATACTTATTAACATGCCATACCGTCGTTTACCTAACACAGATGTTGCAAGGCTACGGTCATTAAAAATTGCATTTGTAAAGGGCAGAGACCTGCCACCATTTAAACTTTCATATACTCAGGCGACTTTTAACAGAGTTCAAACATTTCTCCCGCAGTTTGAAAATGCTTTGCTGGTACATAGAACAGCCTTTAACAATCAGGTAGTAAAGAGTAAAGATTATATAAATGCCTTAAGAAAGGCTAAACTGTATATTTCTCATTTTATACAGGTGGTTAATATGGCTATCCTTCGTGGTGATTTGCCTTCAAATGTGCGAACGTTTTATAACCTTGAGGAGTATGATAATAAGGTACCTTTGTTAAATACAGAATCAGATGTAATAAAATGGGGCGAGTCAATTATAAAAGGTGAAACCGACAGGCTCCGTAAAGGATTAGCGCCTATTACAAATCCAACAATAGCTTTGGTAAAGGTTAGATTTGAAGATTTTATGGAAACATATAATTATCAAAAGACTTTACAAAAAAATAATACAAGAACATTACTGGAATTATCCAGACTGAGGTGTGATGCAGATAACCTGATAGGCAAAGTTTGGGATGAGGTTGAAAATACTTACAGGGAACTTCCTGATGAATTGCGCCGTGAACGTGCTAAAGAATACGGTATTGTTTATATTTTCCGTAAAAACGAACTTAAAGAGGACTTATCCCTGCTGGAAAATGTCCTGGTAGCAAGTGAAGCATAAAAATGTGCAGATGTGCAAATTAAAATAATTGAATTAAGATTTTAGAATTAAGAGTCTAGATTTAAGATTTATTAGTACAGAATTCCCAAATCTCAATTCTCAAATCTCGATTCTAGAATCTTAAATAGAATTTGCAACAAAAAGAAGTGAATAACAAATGTCTTGGCTCCTGGTTCTTGGTTCCTGGTTCCTTTTCAATTATATTTGAGAAAATTTAATACATATTAATGATAGCCTCCGAACAACTTAATGATTTGGCAGAACGCGAAAAAGCGCTCAGGAGGCATCTTTGACATCGACAATAGATTGATTCAAATAGAAGAAGAAGAACAAAAAACACATGCTCCAGGGTTTTGGGATGATCCCAAAGCAGCGGAAAAACAGTTAAAATTTTTATCTTCGCTTAAAGAGTGGACCTCTATTTATTCTAAAGTTAAAAGCAGCGTCGAGGACATAAAGGTCATGGCGGATTTCTTTTCAGAGGGCGATGCATCTGAAGAGGAATTTGATAATCAATATAAAATTACTCTTGCCAATATAGAAGAGCTTGAATTTAAAAACATGCTCCGTAAGGAGGAAGATGAACTGGGAGCTTTTTTAAAAATTAATTCAGGTGCAGGCGGTACCGAAAGCCAGGATTGGAGTGAAATGTTAATGCGCATGTATATGCGTTACGGCGAACGCAATAATTACAAAGCACGTATAGTAGATATCCTAAAGGGCGATGAAGCCGGCATTAAATCAGTTACTATCGAATTTACAGGTAAATATGCTTATGGTTTTCTAAAGAGCGAATCGGGAGTGCACAGGCTTGTCAGGATATCTCCGTTCAATGCCCAGGGCAAAAGGCAGACCAGTTTTGCTTCAGTTTATGTTTCGCCTGCTATAGATGATACTATCAATATTGAAATTAATCCGGCCGATATTAGCTTTGAAACTTACCGTTCAAGCGGTGCCGGAGGGCAAAATGTAAATAAAGTTGAAACAGCAGTCAGGTTACGCCATCATCCAACCGGATTTGTAGTTGAAAATCAGGAAGACAGGTCGCAGCTTAAAAATAAGGAAAACGCGATGCGTTTGCTTAAATCGATGCTATATGAATTGGAACTTCAAAAAAGACGGGAGAAACAATCAGAAATTGAAGGTAATAAAAAGAAAATTGAATGGGGATCGCAAATCCGCAATTATGTGCTTCATCCGTATAAACTTGTAAAAGATGTACGCACTAATTATGAAACATCCGATGCCCAGTCAGTTCTTGATGGAGATTTGAGTGAATTTATTAAAACATACCTGATGGAGTATGGAGGAGACTAAAATTATTTACAGATGTGCAGATGATGACAAATTACTAATTACTAATAACAAATTGGGTTTATAAACAAAATATTCTAACAACTAACAACTATACGCATGCCAACCCCCCAGTTTAAATACCAGGAACTTTTCCCACTTGGAAAGGATAATACAGAATATTATCTGCTTACAAAAGAACATGTATCAGTAAGCAGGTTTGAAGGAAAGGAAATTTTGAAGATTGAAGACGAAGGGCTTATAAAGATAGCCAATGCAGCTATGCGTGACTGTTCATTTCTTTTAAGGCCGGAACATCAGAAACAGGTATCGGATGTGTTAAGCGATCCGGAAGCCACCGAAAATGATAAGTTTGTTGCATTAACAATGTTGCGTAATGCAGAAATTTCAGCCAAAGGGATATTGCCATTCTGCCAGGATACCGGAACAGCGATAGTTATAGGCAAGAAAGGCCAGTTGGTTTTTACAGATGGAAATGATGAAGAGTCAATTTCTAAGGGCATATATAAAACATATACGGAGGAAAACCTGCGTTATTCCCAAACTGTTGCATTGGATATGTACGAAGAACAAAACTCAGGCACCAATCTTCCCGCACAAATTGATATATATGCAACTGAAGGAAACGAATACAAATTTCTGTTCATTGCAAAAGGAGGAGGTTCAGCTAATAAAACTTTTCTATTCCAGGAGACGAAGGCCTTGCTAAACCCTAAAAGCCTGGAGGCATTTCTTTCAGAAAAATTAAAAACTCTCGGGACAGCTGCATGTCCCCCCTATCATCTGGTTTTTGTAATTGGAGGAACTTCTGCGGAAGCCAACCTTAAAACTGTTAAACTAGCTTCTGCCAAATACCTGGATAATCTTCCGACTCATGGCAACCCAGGGGGTCAGGCTTTCAGGGATATTGAACTCGAAAAAAAAATATTGAATGCTGCACGCGAAAGTGGTATTGGTGCTCAATTCGGGGGCAAATATTTTGCTTATGATGTACGCATAATACGTCTTCCCAGACATGGTGCATCATGTCCGGTTGGGATGGGAGTTTCATGTTCCGCCGACAGGAATATTAAAGCAAAGATAAACAGGGATGGGATATGGGTTGAAAAATTAGAGGACAACCCGGGTAAATTTATACCGGAAGAATACAGGAAGCAGGGAGAAGGCGATGCAGTGAAGATTGACCTCAACAGGCCTATGAATGAAATTCTTGCCGAACTTACGCGCTTTCCTGTAGCAACACGGCTTTCACTTTCAGGAACTATCGTGGTAGGCCGTGACATGGCCCATGCTAAACTGAATGAACGACTTGACAAAGGGGAAGGCCTTCCGCAATATTTAAAAGATCATCCTGTTTATTATGCCGGGCCGGCTAAAACACCCCATGGAATGGCATCCGGGTCGTTTGGCCCCACCACTGCGGGCCGTATGGATTCATACGTAGACAGATTTCAGGCCAATGGTGGCAGTATGATAATGATTGCAAAAGGAAACAGAAGCCAGCAGGTGACCGATGCCTGCAAAAAATACGGAGGATTTTACCTTGGAAGTATCGGTGGCCCTGCAGCTATTCTTGCCCTCGATAACATTAAAAAGGTGGAGGTTTTGGAATATCCCGAACTTGGTATGGAAGCCATCTGGAAAATTGAAGTAGTTAATTTTCCTGCCTTTATTCTTGTGGATGATAAGGGCAATGATTTTTTCAAAAAATTACCAGGCATTGGATAGTGCTTATTTGTATTATATGTTAATAGGCGATTATTTATTTATCTTTAATGAAGAATTGTATTCATTTAATAGATTATAGTCTTTTTTAACTCAGCTATCAGTATATTTAAAGTAATTAGCTTTTATCCCAAATAAAAATGAGAAAATTTATAAATTTTTATAGTTTATGCATCTTCCTGTATTTATTAACAGGTTGTTATACTAAAAATAACCACGTAAAAAATATTACAGGAGAATTGGCCGGTAATTCTAAAATTACTGTAAAATGGCTGGGGCAGTGGTATGGTGAAGGTAAAAAAGAACAACTCATCCGTGAAACGGCCAGGGAATTTGCATTCCTTCATCAAAATATCAATATTGATTTGAAATTTACCCAGGAACTTGTAAAAACGAATGCCGGTGTAACGGCCTTTTATTATAACAGAGACATGATTTTAAAAATGATAAAGGAGAATCAATGGCCATTTGACATCATGCTTTGTGATGTTTATCTGTATAAACGTATTGCTAATGATTTAAATGATCCTGACTGGGGGAAAAAATATTTTGTGGATTTCTTAAAACAGCCGTGGTTTATTAATGCCCATAAAGCCGGTCTTTTCGATACGGACGAATATACTAAAGATTTTAGTGGCATGGCTCCCGGAGCTTATATAGAAGGGGCGTGGGATATCTTATATTTAAGTGCAGATGTGGAAAAACGCCTTGGTATTAATGTAAAGAGGACGGATATGAATATGAGCGATTTTCAGTCATATGCAAGTGCTGTTTATGATTATAACAAATCGCATACCGATAAAATTACATTCATTAAATGTCCTCATGAGGATGATTTGGATCATTTATTAAATCAGATTGCAATGTCGGCATTGGGAAAGAATTCCCCTTCTTCAAGGGAAGAAGCTGTTGAAGCTTTAAGGCAGAGCTATGAAGCATTAGAAAAGCTTGTTCCTTTTAAACCTATGGAATCATATGTTACATTGCCCAATCAGTTAGCTCTGATTAATGATAAAATACTTTTTATATTATATCCTTCATGGATAAATGCATTCTGGCAAAAATCAAACCCGGAGGGAGAAAAGGTTATGCATCCCTGTGAAATGCCTTCCTTGAACGACAAACAAGCCGTTAATTATTCGGGTACATACAACTGTACTTTTGTAGTTCCTAAAAATGCCGTACACAGGAAAGAAGCTGAAATGTTGATGCAATTTATTGCTTCGCCGGAAACTGCAGGGAAATGGACAAAATATTCAAAATGTCCTACAGGACTTAGGAACAGGATATCGTATGGAGATTTTGGTACAGATGAATATGCAAAATTTTCGCAGCATATAGCGAAAAAGTATCACGATAAGCTAGTAACAATCGATTTGGCTTCTTTGTTTTTAAAAACAAATAAGACTTTAAAATTCCAGGTTGAGAAAGTATTAAATGGAGAAATGTCAGCAAATGAGGCTGTTAAAAATCTACTTCGCCAGGTAAATAAATAAAGGGGCACTTATGGGTTTATCTCAGATTTTAAAGAATGCCGTAATTTCGTTAAGTTTTTCGGCTTGATTATAAAGTTCACCGGCTTTTATATTAATTATTTCAGAATTCCCTGAGTTATTTTGAGTGATATCATTAAGCTGCTGAATGGCATCGTTGATTTGTCCTACCCCAACAGCCTGTTCCTTGCTCGCAGAAGCTATTTCCTGTACATACTGAAGCGTTTTAATTATTTCCTGTTCCAGAGTAGTAATTCCATTTACAGATTTAGTGGTTTGTTCAAGGCTGTTTTTTGAAAGCAGCTGGATTTGATCGGCTGAAGTACGGGTGTTTTCAGCAAGTTTTTTAACCTCACTTGCAACCACTGAAAATCCTTTACCGGCATCACCTGCCCTGGCGGCTTCAACAGCAGCATTTAAGGCAAGCAAATTTGTCTGAAATGCTATATCATTGATAACTGTTATTTTTTGTGCAATTTCTTTAATGGAAGATAAACTTAATCCCGACAACTTCCCAACAGTATTCATCTCATCTACAGCAAGTTTAGTGATTTTTTCATTGTTTGCCGCATTTTCAGAGTTCATTTGAATATTGGAAACCATTTCTTCCATAGAAGAAGCAACCTCTTCTGCAATGGAGGCAAGTTGATTGGCTCCGCCCGACAATTCATTTGCAGTAGTTTTGAGTTCGGAACTCGTTTGATTAAGATGCCCTGATTCTTCTATAATTTCAGAAACTACCGACTTAACCTGTAATTCGAAATCATTTACCAAATCAGCAATTTGTCCAAGTTCATCCTTGGTCTTAATATCAATCTGAACCGACAAATCACCCTCTTTCATTTTGCCGATTGAATTTTTAATAATTTTAATCGGATTAGTAATGAATCGGTTGAATAGCATCAGAATAAGCATAGAGAGGAGGATTATTGACAGAAGGGTTCCGACTAAAAAAGTAATTACCAATCCAGCTTTTGTTTTTTGTATAGCTTTAGTGTTGACTGCCAGGTACAAATATCCTATATAGGTTCCATCTTCAAAATATAACGGAGATATGCAAATAGCCCTTCTTCCATTTTCTTCGCTAAACAGAACAGGCTTTTCAATTTTTTCTTCAAATACTTTATATTGATTGATAATTGATATTTCATCGACTGATTTATCAAGGAATAAGCTGTCGCTGGCATAATAGATTTTTTTATCTTTCCCTATTACAATAGCGTGAATAACCGAATCGCCTACAAGACTTGAAAGGGTTTTGATATCCATAGCGGCATCATAGTTTAATTTGCCTGTGGACATTAACTTAGCAGGGGCAGCCATCTGATTTTGAAATTTCAGGCTTGTTTCATTAGAAAATTTTGAGATATAAAAAAAACCTGTAGATATTAAGACAAAAAAAACAGATAAAATTATTAATATACCAATTCTATAGCTTAATTTGGAAGAAAACATACTTAATGAAATATTTTCCATAGTATATAATAATAATTAGTATGAAGAATATATGGATTTTGAGAAGTTGGATTTTTGTAAATATTGTTCTGACATTTAATAATTTATATTATATATATGTATACGGTTAAAAATTGAAAACCGTTACAATTCAGACCAATTATTAAAGATACATAAAAATAAATATCCTTCCAAACAAAAATTGAAAATCAAGTGGATAAACTACAAAATCCAGAATTAAATAATTATTGCTAAACTTGTTGCAATTGTTCCAGGCTTTCTTTAATTTCGGCATCAGTAACTTCATGATCTTCAAGATTGCCGGCAAAATACTGGTCATAGGCCGACATGTCGATGAATCCGTGTCCTGACAAGTTGAACAGAATTGTTTTCTTTTCACCTGTTAATTTGGCTTTTTTAGCTTCACGAATTGCAACTGCAATGGCATGAGTAGATTCGGGGGCCGGGATAACACCTTCGGTACGGGCAAATAAGACACCGGCTTCAAATGTTTCAAGCTGTTTAACTGATTGAGCTTCAATTAATTTATCCTTCAATAATTGGCTCACGATAGCTCCTGCTCCATGATAACGCAACCCTCCGGCATGAATATTGTCAGGTACAAAATTGTGGCCAAGTGTATACATAGGGATTAAAGGCGTAAATCCTGCTGTATCGCCGAAATCATATTGAAACCTGCCACGGGTTAATTTAGGACATGATGCCGGTTCAGATGCAATTATTCTTGTTTTTTGCCCGTTTGTAAAGTTATGCCTGAGAAAAGGGAATGAAATACCCCCGAAGTTAGAGCCTCCTCCAAAACAACCAATTACTATATCGGGATAATCACCTGTCATTTCAAGTTGTTTTAATGCTTCCAGGCCGATAATAGTTTGGTGCAATAATACATGGTTCAGCACACTTCCAAGTGAGTAATGAGTAAGCTCATCTTTCAGTGCCAATTCTATAGCTTCTGAAATTGCTATGCCAAGGCTTCCCGGAGAATCAGGGTGTTCTGCAAGTATTTTTCTGCCTGATTCAGTTGTATTGCTAGGAGATGGAATTACATCAGCTCCCCATGTATTCATGAGGATTTTACGATAAGGTTTTTGTTGGTAGCTGACTTTTACCATAAACACTTTAAGGTCGATATTAAAATGCTGGCAGGCAAAGGCGAGAGCACTACCCCATTGTCCGGCACCTGTTTCCGTAGTTATCCGTTTTATACCTTCCTTAAAGTTATAATAAGCCTGAGGTATAGCAGTATTAGGTTTGTGTGATCCGGCAGGACTAACACTTTCGTTTTTATAATAAATTTTAGCCGTCGTCCCTAATGCTTTTTCAAGGCTGTAAGCCCTGTGAAGCGGAGATGGTCGCCAAATTCGGTATAGATCCTGGACTTCTTCAGGAATATCAATAAACCGTTCTGATGATACTTCCTGTTTTATTAATTCCATTGGGAATAACGGAGCTAAGGCTTCAGGCCCAATCGGTTGTTTAGTTCCGGGATGCAGGGGAGGCAATGGTTTATTTGGCATGTCGGCCAAAATATTATACCATTGGGTAGGCATATCTTTTTCGTTAAGTAGTATTTTTCTGTAGTTAGTCATGGTTCAGCTGTTATAAGTTATAGGTACAAAAATAGGAATTATTATAAGGTTGCCAAATTAATGTAGTTATTTGTTTAAAAACTCAGCAACATTAAAAGCAGCCTGTCTGCCGGAATAAATTGCTCTTACTACCAGGGTGGCGCCCAAGACAGTATCACCGGCAGCAAAAACTTTCCCAGTATTTGTTTTGAACTTTTTATCGACGGCTACATTTCCCCTGTTATCATATTTTAATCCCAGATCGTCCAATAAACCCTGGTGCATAGGTTGAGTAAATCCCATTGATAAAAGTGCCAGTTCACAGGTAATAATCTTTTGTGTTCCGTTTATTTCGGTCATGTTCATGCGTCCGTTTTCATCCTTATCCCAGAGAACTTCAATCACTTCCACACTTTTAAGATTGCCATTTTCACCAATAAACCGTTTTGTAGCAAGGTTCCAGTAACGGTTGCACCCCTCCTCATGAGATGTGGAAGTTTTTAAAATATTGGGCCAGAAGGGCCATGGAGTCTCGGAATTTTTCTTGTCCGGAGGTTTCGGAAGAATTTCAATTTGGGTTACACTTAAAGCTCCCTGTCGGTTAGAGGTACCTACACAATCGGATCCGGTATCTCCGCCACCAATTACCATAACATTTTTACCGGTTGCTTTAATTTTTTTTTCAGGTTCGAAATATTGTCTTGCAATTGACCGGTTTTGCTGTGTGAGGAACTCCATTGCAAAATGAACCCCATTAAGTGAACGGCCTTCAACCGGAAGATCACGGGGTTGCATAGCCCCTACAGTAAGTATAATAGCATCAAATTGTTCCAACAGTTCAGCGGCAGAAATGTTTTTGCCAACTTCGCAATTTGTCCTGAAGAGTAGCCCCTCAGCTTCCATAATATTAACACGGCGGTCGATGATATATTTATTAAGTTTAAAATCAGGGATCCCAAAACGCAATAAACCACCTATTGCCTCATCTTTTTCAAACAATGTGACTGTATGGCCTTCTCTGTTTAATATATTTGCTGCCGACATTCCGGCAGGACCTGATCCTATTACTGCGACTTTTTTACCTGTACGGTATTTTGGTGGTTTTGGCTTAATAAATCCATCTTCGAATGCTCTTTCAACTATAGCACATTCATTTTCACGAATTGTAACCGGAGCATCATTAATATTTAAAGTGCATGATTTTTCACAGGGAGCAGGGCAAATCCTGCCTGTGAATTCAGGAAAATCGTTAGTGGAATGTAACAACTCGCTTGCTCGTTTCCATTCGCCTTTTCCCAACATATCCTGCCACTCAGGAATAACACTACCAACAGGGCATCCCCAGTTGCAATATGGAACACCGCAATCCATGCAGCGTTCAGCTTGTATTTTACGGTCTTCGGCATTTAGTGTTTGTTCAACTTCTCCAAAATCACACAATCGTTCGCCAACAGGTCTGTTACCGGCCTCTTTGCGTTCATACAGCAAAAATCCTTTTGGGTTTCCCATTCTTTTTGAAAGTTTATATGTTTATAAAGTTTATAAAGTTTATTAGGTTTATAGATTTATAGGAATGCAATAAACCTTATAATCCCATAAACTTCATAAACCATTTTCACAATTTAATTAAATTACTAAGCACTAAGCACTAATTACTAAGCACTTTTTTTAATAGTCGTGTTCTACTCTTTCAACTTTACGTCTGAGAGCCTCAAGTTTTTCTTCATCAAGTACCCTTTTGTACTCAATTGGCAATACCTTGAGAAATTTATGGATATAAGTACCCCAATTTGCAAGTATATGATTTGCCCTTGGGCTGCCTGTATATTCAAGATGACGTGTTATTAATCCTTTCAGTTCACGTTCGTCATGTGAATCTTCAATAAGTGAAAGTTCAACCATTTCCATATTACAGAAGAAATCGAAATTACATTCTTCATTCAGGACATAAGCCATGCCGCCACTCATGCCTGCAGCGAAATTCCGGCCAACAGATCCCAGAATTACAGCACGGCCGCCTGTCATATATTCGCAGCAATGGTCACCGGCACCTTCAATAACAGCAACTGCTCCTGAATTACGCACACAGAAACGTTCTCCTGCTTTACCATTTATAAAAACTTCACCACTTGTTGCACCATATAACAGTGTGTTGCCAACAATTATGTTATCGTCAGGTTTAAGAGTTGAGCCTGACGGAGGTACAACAATTATTCTGCCTCCTGATAATCCTTTGCCCATGTAATCGTTTGTATCGCCTTCAAGGCGGAACGTAATACCTTTGCAGAGGAAAGCTCCAAAACTTTGGCCTGCTGAACCTTTAAAGGTAACATTAATAGTATCGTCAGGTAATCCTTCGCTACCATATCGCCTCGAAATTTCACCGGAAAGCATAGCCCCGGTAGTTCTATTGGAATTGTTAATATCAAATGTTAATTTAACTTTCTCTTTTTGTTCGATAGCCATAGTACACCCCAATATTAACTTATGGTCAAGAACATCCTTAATTTTATGTACCTGGGGTTTTACGTTAAACAGGGCATTACCTGCTGATTCTTCATGTTTATAAAGAAGTTTGGAGAGATCAAGATGTTTTGCTTTCCAGTGGTTGGAATTAATTACCGTGAGTAAATCGCTTCGTCCTATTATGTCTTCCATCCTTGTAAATCCCATTTCCGACAATATCCCGCGTATTTCCATAGCTAAAAAAGTAAAAAAGTTTATAAGGTATTCATAGCGGCCCGAAAAATTTTGACGAAGCTTTTCATCCTGAGTAGCAACACCAACCGGACATGTGTTAAGGTGACATTTACGCATCATTATGCAACCGAGAGTAATAAGAGCTGAAGTAGAAAATCCAAATTCTTCGGCACCTAGAATAGCGGCAATAACAGCATCACGTCCGGTTTTTAACTGACCGTCGGCCTGCAGCCGAACCTGGCCACGAAGGTTGTTAATTACAAGTATTTGTTGCGTTTCGGCAATACCTAATTCAAATGGTAATCCGGCATATTTGATGGAACTGGAAGGACTTGCCCCGGTACCCCCTTCACTTCCGCTTATCAGGATCAGGTCAGCTTTGGCTTTTGCAACACCTGCAGCAATTGTGCCAACACCGGCCTCAGAGACAAGTTTTACACTTACAATAGCCTTAGGATTAATATTTTTAAGGTCGAATATTAATTGTGCCAGATCCTCAATAGAATATATGTCATGATGCGGTGGCGGGGATATAAGAGAGATTCCCGGGATAGAATGCCTTGTTTTGGCAATAATTTTATCCACTTTATGTCCGGGTAACTGGCCACCTTCGCCAGGTTTTGCACCCTGAGCAATCTTGATTTGAAGTTCATCAGCATTTACAAGGAATTCCGCAGTAACACCAAAACGTCCTGAAGCAACCTGCTTAATTGCACTTCGGGTGCTAAGTCCATCGGGTCTTGATTTATAACGTTCAGGATCTTCTCCGCCTTCTCCGGTATTACTTCTGCCTCCTAATTTATTCATAGCCATGGCCATTGCTTCATGTGCCTCACGACTTATAGAACCATAGGACATTGCTCCAGTTACAAACCTTTTAGTAATTGCAGAAATTGGTTCAACCTTAGATATATCTATCGGATTTCGTTTATAATCAAGAAAATCCCGAAGGAATATAGGTTCCGGTTTATTATTAACTATATGTGAATATTCTTTAAATTTTTTATAGTCATTAATTCGTGTTGCCCATTGCAATGTTGCAATTGATTCAGGATTCCAGGAGTGTTTTTCTCCTGTTTTGCGGAAATGGTAAAATCCAAAGTTAGGCAACATGCCATCTGCCTTATTTTCGAGCCAGGCTTCCCTGTGAGGAATTAGGGCTTCAAGCGCTATTTCTTCGATTCCAATGCCTCCTATGCGTGAGTCAGTGCCGGCAAAATATTTATTTACCACATCTTCATGTATGCCGATTATTTCAAAAATTTGGGCAGCACGGTAACTGCGCAGGGTAGATATTCCCATTTTAGAAAGGACCTTAAGAATACCTTTACTAAGAGCTTTAATATAGTGTTGTTCGGCTGTTTGATAATCTGATTGAATAGAACGTTCTTTAACCAAAGTATCCAAAACCCCAAAAGCCAGATAAGGATTAATTGCGCTTGCCCCGTAACCGAAAAGCAAGGCAAAATGCATTATTTCCCGGGGATCAGCAGACTCAACCACAATATCTATCTGCATACGTTTGCGCTTTTCAATCAGGTAATGATGTACAGCTGAAACTGCCAGCAATGATGGTATTGGGGCTAAAGTTTCATTTACTCCCCTGTCGGAAAGAATTATATAGTTCTTTCCTTCATCAACGGCCTGCTCGGCTTTAATACATAACTCTTCAACCGCCTTTTCAAGTCCGTTGCCTCCATCGGACGCCGGGAATAATATGGGTAATACAGTAGTCGAAAAACCTTTGTATCTCAGGTTTTTAATTATATCGAACTGAGTATTATTTATTATAGGGCTTTTAATTTTTATAACCTTGCAATTATCGGGCTGGGCATCCAGCATATTCTGTTGGGTGGAACCAATGAAGCCTGTAAGCGACATAACCAATTCCTCACGTATAGGATCAATAGGAGGATTTGTAACCTGTGCAAACAATTGCCGGAAATAATTAAACAAACGCTGTGGTTTATCTGAAAGCAAAGCAATAGGAGTATCGTTACCCATTGACGATGTTGGTTCCTTGCCTTCTATTGCCATAGGAATAATTAGTTCTTCAATGTCTTCTTTTGAATATCCAAAGGTATGTGCAAGTTTTTCGTAATCCTTCACTGCCGGGGAAATTTCTTTGGCATATGCAATATCTTCGAGGTTTACGCGGTTTTGTTTTAACCAATCAGCATATGGATTTTCTTTTGCAAGATTTTCTTTAAGTTCAGTGTCGTAAAATAATTTTCCCTCTTCCGTGTCGACCAGTAATATTTTTCCCGGGCGTAACCGGCCTTTTTCCTTTATGTTTTGAGGGTCGAAAGCAAGCACACCTGTTTCAGAGGCAATTACAATTATGTCATCATTTGTAATCAAATACCTTGATGGGCGCAAACCGTTACGATCGAGAGTACCACCAGCATAACGCCCATCTGAAAAGAAGAGTGCAGCAGGTCCGTCCCATGGTTCCATCATAGTAGCATTGTATTCATAATAAGCCCTCAGGTTATCCGAAATTGGGTTTTTCTTATTCCAGGATTCGGGTACCATCATAGTTAATGCGTGGGGCAGACTCTTTCCTGCCATATTAAGGAATTCAAAAACATTATCCAAAGAGGCAGAATCGCTTTTTCCGGCTTCAATAATAGGGTAAATTTCATTCAGATCGCCCAGGTCATCGCACTTAAGAATTGATTCCCTGGCCTGCATCCAGAAACGGTTCCCTTTAATTGTATTTATTTCACCGTTATGACCAAGTAAACGAAAGGGTTGTGCAAGCGACCAGGTTGGCAATGTATTTGTGCTAAATCTTGAATGTACCAAAGCAATTGCACTGGTTACTTTTTGATTGGTAAGGTCAGGGAAATAATTCCTTAACTGAAGGGAGGTGAGCATTCCCTTATAAACAATTTTCCTCGTTGATAAGCTGGGTATGTAAAAGTCCTTTTTTTGCCTTAATCCGCTTTCAGAAATTTGTTTTTCAATTTTCTTGCGAACAATATAGAGTTTACGCTCAAGAGTATCCTGATCATTGAATCCGGAAACAAAAATCTGTTTAATCACGGGCTCGGTAGATTTTGATATATCACCCAGAATTTCGTTTTTTACAGGCAAATCACGAAGTGCTATAACCTTTAACCCATCATGGTTAATAATGTCATAAAATTTTTTGATACAGGTATCGGCTTCATCTTTGCGTGCAGGAAGAAAAATAAGCCCTGCTCCATATCTGCCAGGTTCAGGTAGCGGGTACCCAAGTGAACAAAAAAAGTCGTGTGGTATCTGAATTAAAATACCAGCCCCATCACCGGTTACTCCATCTGCACTTTCTGCCCCCCTGTGATTTAGATTTTCAAGTACCTGTAATCCCTTCTCTACAATATCGTGTGATTTGATACCTTTAATCTGAACAATCAAACCAACTCCGCAACTGTCATGTTCATGTGCCGGGTCGTATAATCCGCTGGCATCAGGATAGCCTTCTTGCATAATATTTATATAAATTAAAGGTTAAGTAGGTGTCATTAAAAGTAAAAAGCCATTCCCGTACTTTGAGAATGGCTCTTATATATAGCTCTTATATATACAAACATACCATCCTCAGGTAACTTTTTTGAGAGATTTATTAAAAAATTCATTTAGGATACTATGTTTTGCAATTTTCATTGTCCAAATTTTAATTTCTGATACAAAATTATATGAATAATTTATTTTATCAAAATAATTAATTAAATTATTTCATTTTATTAAAAATTAGCAAGTATTTCGGATATTTTGTGTCGAATTGTTATAAAAATATTACGGTGAGAAAATATATTACTATAATAATATCCGTTTTTATATTGCAAAATATACATGCCCAGCCATGTAAACTAACCGGTACGATAATTGATAATGATTCAAAACAATCAATGCCAGGTGTTTATGTAAAAATTATTAATACTGTTGATTCCGCTATTTTGGATTTAGTAACAACAGATAAGGATGGTATATTTAATTTTAAAGGAATAAAAGCGGGACAAAAAATCAAATTAAATGCGTCATTCCTTGGTTACTCGGATTTAAACCTGAGAATATTAACTCAGGCAGGATTGAAAAATATGGGGATTCTCACTTTATTTGCTAAATCTCAGTCAATAAATGAAGTAGTTATTAAAGGAGATCCTCCGGCATCAACACAAAAGGGCGACACCACTGAAATGAATTCAGGGGCCTTTAAAGTTAATAAGGACGCTACTGCCGAAGACCTTATTTTAAAAATGCCGGGCGTTACAGTACAGAATGGTACCTATGTAGCACATGGGGAACAGGTTACTAAAGTGCTTGTTGACGGTAAGCCATTCTTTGGGGATGATCCGTCAATAACCTTAAAAAACCTTCCTGCGGAAGTTATTGATAAGGTTCAGATTTTTAACAAGCTTAGCGAGCAATCAGAACTGACAGGTTTTGATGATGGCAATTCACAAAAAACTATAAACGTTGTTACTAAAACAAACAGGAGAAACGGTGTATTTGGTAAATTCTACGCGGGGAGTGATTTTAAGGATTATTTAAGTGACAGGTATATAATTGGGGATAATGCAAACTATTTTAAAGATCAGTTACGAATATCATATCTTGGGTTGACTGATAACATCAATCAACAGAATTTTGCCGCACAGGACCTTGTTAGTGCAGGGGGAGGCAATGGCCGCAATTTTGTTGTTCAGTCGCTGCCTGGTATCACAACAACAGGTTCTTCAGGTTTAAACTATACAAATGCCTGGGGGAAAAAATTGAATGTAACTGCAAGTTATTTTTTTAATTATTCTAAAAACGATTATCTGGAGTATCAGTCCATTAATAATTTTAGCCAGGGCCTTATTCAAAATGAAACGACACATTCCGATGCCAAAAATTACAATAACCGCTTTAATATGCGTCTTGAATGGGATCCTGATACCATGGATATATTCATAATGACCCCGAAAATAAGTTTCCAAAACAATGTTTCCGGAATTTCTTCCTATACTCTTTCAGCATCTGACACATTATCATTTATAAATTCCATCACAAATGACAATTATATGCTTTCCAACGGCAGCAGCATAAGCGATGAACTGGTTTACCGGCGGAAGTTCCATACTCCCAGAAGGACGGTCTCGGTAAGTATTACACCGACATTTACGGACAGGAATTCTTCAACTAACCAATTTCTTTATAACAAATATGCTGTATTATTGGATTCCTCTGAACGCAACAATTTTACAACTTCTAAATTTCCAACCCACGGAATATCTGCTAATCTGGCTTATACAGAACCAGCATGGAAAAATGGAATGGTGCAGATTGCTTACAACTTTGCATATACATTTTCACAGGCTGACACCAGATTAGATACTATTGCAAATGGGAAAATAATATTTCTGGATACTTTAAGCAGCGTATACAATAGCACATATATTACCAACAGGCCTGGAATATCATATCGCTATAAACTGGATAAATTTAATTTTTCTATCGGTTCCGATTTTCAGCGGGCTCAACTTGATGGCACATTGGTTTACCCTCACTCAGGTAACTTATCCAGGTTATATTTTAATATCCTTCCAAATATGTTGTTTTTATACAGGTCAGGTATACAGAGTAATTTGCGTATTTACTACAGAACCTCGACAAGTCCACCCTCAGTTACACAACTTCAGGATATCCTTAATGTAAGCAACAGTCCTAATCTTTCTATGGGAAATGCAAATCTGCGGCAGCAATATACTCATAACCTGATGGCCAGGTACATGGTATCAAATCCTGATAAGAATCTCACATTTTCAGCATTTTTTGGTGGAACATATACTATTGATCCGGTTGAGAATCTTACAATATCAGGATTACCTAAAAGAGATACTGTAGTACCGGTTTATAATCTATTGTTAAAACCCGGAGGTTCCCTCTCAATACCTGAAAATTTAAATAATACATGGTCCATAAGGTCGATGGTTAATTTTGGCTTCCCCCTGAAATTTATTTTAAGCAAGCTAAACCTTCTTACAGGTTTGAATTATTCGTTGACTCCGGGAGAAATTGAATCTTTAGTGCCAGGCCCGGCCAACCCTCATCCGGGGATAGTAATGAATATTAATCATACCTCAGCATTTACCAACGGGGTAGTGTTGGCAAGCAATGTCAGCGAGAATACTGATTTTACATTTTCTTATACCAACACTCTGAACAAAACCGTAAATAGCAGTCAGTCCAAAGGGAATTCTTCCTATATGTACCAGACAATAAGCGGCAAGATAAATCTTATTTTTTGGAACGGGTTTCTTTTTGAAACCGATGCATTGGCGCAGATAAACAGTGGATTATCCCAGGGATATAATCAGAAATACATAGTTTGGAATGGCAGCTTTGGTAAAAAGTTTTTAAAGAAGCAAAATGCGGAACTTAAGGTAAGTGTATATGACCTCCTGAAGGAAGGCAAAAATATCACCTGGAGTACGTCCCCATTCGGAACTCAGGATATAAGGTACAATACACTGCCAAGGTATTTTATGCTGACTTTTACTTATACTTTGCGTAATTTTAAAGGTGCTCCGCCCGAATTTAAAAGCAGGAGGGACTTTTATCCGGGAGGCCGTCCCGGAGGAGGAGGATTTGGGCCGGTGGACAGATAGGATGTGAAAAAGATGAAAGATGAAAGATGAAAGAAGGCAGAGATCAGAAGACAGAGGACGGAAATCAGATGATAAATTTCTAATTACAAAATTTTCAAATTAGAACATTTTCACATTTTCAAATTTTTTATTCTGTCCTCTTCATAATAGAGTTTGACACTATTTTATACGTGTTCATCAATAAGTACTTGCATATTATTTTTACTGCCTGTAACTTGCCCATAAGTTTTGTTGAAAATTATAACCAATTAACAATTCCAAAATGTTAAAAAAAACTTTACTTTCAATTATTTTAGCAAGCTTCATGAGCTTTGCTAATGCACAATGGCAGCAAGTAGGCCCCTTTGGCGTTGCAATAAATTGTATTATCGGTATAGACAGCAATGTTTTTGTTGGCACACCCAGTGGTCTGTATTTATCAACTAATAATGGAAATAGTTGGGTTTCTGATAATACAGGTTTACCTAATATAAGTATTTATGCCATAACTTCCAGCGGAGCTAATTTAATAATTGGTACGAATAATGGTATTTATTTGTCCGCCAATAATGGAAGTAGCTGGACTAATTTTAGCAATGGCTTGCCTTCCAAGCTCATTTTTAACGTATTATTAGTTGACAGTAACAGAATATTTGCAGGTACTTCAACAGGTATGTTTAAAGCTACCATAGAAGGGAGTTCGATAAGTTCCTGGCAAACAGATACAGTTGGATGGCCTAAGAATACTTCTGTTTCATCCATAGCTATAAGAGACAGCAATATTTTTGCAGGCAGTAATATTAATGGAACTACAACAGGGAAAGGAGTTTATACATCAAAAATTAATGGAACAAGCTGGACTGCTTTTAATAAAGGTTTACCTGCTTCATTAACCGGTGTATCATCTTTGGCAATAAGTGGAAGCAATATTTTTGCCGGTACAAATTCAGGTGTTTATTTATCATCAGATAATGAAAACTCCTGGACACCTGTAGATTCAGGTTTGCCATTAAATGAAAACATAAACTCATTAATAATAAGCAATGGGAATTTATTTGCAGGAACAATTGACAATGTATATGTATCTGCAAATAATGGAACAAGTTGGGCCGTACCTTATTATGGTTTGTCTTCAACAGTTGGATTTTACAAAAATAGCAATAACCTTTATTTAATTTCTAATCTTTACGGAGTATATTTATCTACAAGTAATGGAACAAGTTGGAATGCAATTAATACAGGATTACCAGCAGCTGTTAATGTTGGTGCCATAGTACATAATGGAAGCAGTATTTTTATTGGAACAAATACAGGAGTTTATTTATCTACTAATAATATTAGAAGTTGGCAACTTGTTAATAACGGATTACCTTCTTATACTAAAAATATATCATTAGCATTAAGTGGAGACAGTCTTTATGCAGGAACTGATAGTGGCGTTTACTTAACTACGAATAATGGGAATTTATGGAACCTTGTTAATACAGGCATACCCAAAGGAACTTTGGTAACTGCATTAAATATCAGTGGTCAATATATTTTTGCAGGTACTACAAATGGAATTTATTATACCAATTATATTGGCACCAATTGGTTTCTGGCAAATTATGGCCTGCCAGCAAATGCAACAATTCCTTCAATAGCTAATAATGGAAATATAACATTTATAGCAACTAGTTATGTAAATGGACCCCTGGAAGATTGGTGGAAGGTAAATGGTGTGTACTTGTTTAATAATAGTCAAGAAAGTGTTTTTTGGGAACCATCTGAAAGTGGAATACCCTTAATATCACATGGTTTTGGAGCAGGTATCCCTAGTATAGCATTAAATGGAACCAAATTGTTTGCAGCAACTAATGCTGGAGTTTATTTTTCATCAAATAATGGAGAAAATTGGGCATTAGCAAATAGTGGTTTACCTCCAATACTCAGATACACTTATAACATTTATTATTATAACGTGAATATTTTAAGAACAAGTGGCAACTATGTATTTGCAGGAACAAGTAATTATCCATTATGGGACGAGCTTCCTGTTATAAACAATTTTCCTGGTGTTTATTTTTCGACTAATAATGGTTTCAGTTGGACGCCGATAAATAATGGTTTTTCTCCAAATACTGGAATAAA
This sequence comes from uncultured Bacteroidota bacterium, assembly GCA_963846585.1. Classification (GTDB taxonomy): domain Bacteria; phylum Bacteroidota; class Bacteroidia; order Bacteroidales; family JAAUTT01; genus JAAUTT01. The sequence continues at coordinate 351,033 of CAWJWO010000018.1, read as the reverse complement.
TGCAATTGATATTAATGATAGCTTTATCCTGGCAGGAACAACCAATGGCTTATGGATGTATCCGAATATTACAAAAAGTATTACAGTTTCAACAAATGTGTTATCAATAGGAGCTCCTGCAAATAGTACAAAAACCTTTAGTATAACATCTGATACAAGCTGGGTAATAAGTAATACTCAAAATTGGATAACGCCAAATATAACCTCTGGAATATACAATTCTGCAATAACCTTGACTGCCCAGGCTAATCCAACAACTAATCCGAGAATTGATACTTTAACAGTTACCGGTAAAGATTTATCTTCACAAATTATTATAATTACTCAGGCTGCCGGTGGAATATCGGTTAGCACGAACAAACTGAATATTTCTTACCCAGCAAACAGTACAGGGACTTTTACTATAGATTCAGATACGACATGGACTTTAAGCAGCAATCAAATGTGGCTTAGTCCAAACATTACCTCCGGATCAGGTAATAAAACTATAACTTTAACTGCTTCGGCAAATAATAACCTTGTTCCGAGAATTGACACGGTAATTGTTTCAGCTCAAAGTTTTAATAATGATACTATAATTGTTACGCAGGCAGGAAACGGGAACTTGTCACTTTCAACAGATACGGTTAATATTGCAGCTTCGGCAAATAGTCAGGCCTTTTTTGCTATATATTCAAATACAGCCTGGACAGTAAAAAGCCAAAAAACATGGATAATACCTGACATAAGGTCTGGCTCTGACAGTACCACAATTTCTTTAACTGCATCAGCCAATCCTTATAATTATTCCAGAACGGATACTGTTATTGTTACTGGTAATTACTTACTGCCACAATATTTAATTGTTACTCAGGCAGCAGGGCCACCTGAATTGTCAGTATCTGACAAAGCCTTAAATATTTCTTCCGGTTACAGCAATACATTATTTAGTATATACTCCAATACTGTGTGGACTGTGCAAAAAGACAAAAATTGGTTAATTACGAATATTACTGATGGTATCGATAGTTCAATAATAACAGTATGGGCAGTACCTAATCAAACAATAAACTCAAGAATATGCACTATAATAGTTTCAGCAAACGGTGTTAAGTCTGATACAGTATATATCTCCCAGGCAGCAGGGTCACCATTTTTAAATGTTTCTGCAAACTCCTTTAATGTAACTTCTGAATCCAATAACGAGGAGGCCTTTATTATTACCTCAAATGTTAACTGGAATGTTAAAAGCATAAAGCCCTGGGTTGCATTAAACTATTCAGCCGGGAATGATACTTCCTTAATAGCATTAACAATATCAGCCAATACAACCATAAATCAGAGGACAGATACAATAACAGTGACCGGTACTAACTTGCCGGCACAAATCATAACTGTTACCCAGGCTGCCGGGAGCGGTACGGGTGTTATGGACATTACAGAACAAGATGTTAAACTTTATCCAATACCTGTAATAGATTTTTTAACTATTTCATTTCCAAATCTTGCAGATCAAACTAGAGTGGTTATCTATAACCTGAATGGCGTTGAAATATACTCGTCTGTTATTGCCAATCCGGTTACAAAAATAGACATGAGCAAATATCCTGCAGGCTTTTATATTGTTAAAATAATTACTCAGGATAATGGAATTATAGCAAGGAAAATCATTAAACAGTAAAAGTAAATTGCAGATTAATTTTTATAAAATAACATGCACTAAAGTCAATATTCATAGGCATTAGCGCATGTTTTCACGTCCCACGTCCCACGTCTCACGTCCCTTTTATTCTTGTTTATATCGGAATATTATGTTTTATATCTTCAATAACTTTTTCTATTAACGGCTGATCGGAAGGCGACAAATTTACCCAATTTAATGCGGATTCCATTGTGGTAAACGACTGAACCTTCATTGGGGCTTTGCCTAAATCGGAAATATATAATAATGAAAAAGCTGTTTGGTTTGGTGTTAGCGATAATAATGCCGTCTTTCTATTCCACAATAAATTTGTTTGTGATTTAACATAATTGATAAATTCATCTACAATATTTGTATGTAAATCAAAGGTTGCATCTCTTAAATCCACGATAAAATTATAATTTGGATTTAAAGATTTTTCTTTAATTAATTCATTTCTAACCTCAACCAGATCATTTAGATAAGTTAAACCTGAATAATATTCCAGATTAATATTAAGTTCAGGAAGAATACGATAAGTAGAATATTTTACCACAGGTACTTTCTTTTAGGTTACAATATTCTTATTATTAATAATTATATATAATCTAATTTAGTAATTTTTATTCAAATTATTATATTAAATTATTATGTAATATTCCCTATAACATTAACTTTTGTACAAAGTTTAAAAACTAACCATAATGAAGTTACAGCTAATAACTAACAACTAACAACTAACAACCGGCAACTAAATACTTTCCATCGCTTCCAATATCTCGTCAGTAACTTCAAGGTTATGATAAACATTCTGAACATCATCGTCGTCTTCGAATTCTTCAATAAGGCGAAGTACTTTTACAGCAGACTGCACCTCAAGTTTTTTTGTTTCCTGCGGAATACGCTGAAGTTCTGCATTTTCAGCTTCAATGCCCAATTGATCCAGTTTTTTGTGTACGGCACCAAAATCTTCCATAGCGGTCGTCACTACTATACTCTCATCTTGAAGATCAATATCTTCGGCACCGGCATCTATAATATCGAGTTCGATATCATCGAGGTTAATGTTTCCTTTTGGAATAGTTATAACGCCTTTCCGGTCGAACATAAATGAAACTGAACCATTTGTGCCCAGGTTACCTCCGCGTTTATTAAACAAGGAACGAACATTACTGACCGTGCGCAGCGGATTATTAGTTAAACATTCTATAAAGACTGCGATTCCAAAAGGTGCATAACCTTCGTAAGTTAATTCGTTTAAAGCTTCCGTATCCTTAGCTTTGGAAAGGGTGCGCTGGATGTTGTCCTTAGGCATATTAGCGCCCCTGGCATTATTGAGGGCCAATCGAAGGCGTGCATTTCCTTCAGGATCGCTTCCGCCTTCCTTAACGGCAATATTAATTTCCTTAATAATTCTTGAAAATATCTTGGACCTCCTGGCATCAGCTGCCCCTTTTTTACGTTTAATGGTCGACCATTTGTTATGTCCTGACATAAATTAGGTTAATCAAAGTTAGCAGGTAAAAGTAAGAAATTGCTTTGGAATATGAAAATTCGATTCATTACTAAAACTAATACTTTACTATTTTTGTCATATTATTATTTGAATTTAAGGTCAATTATGAAGATAAAGAGTTATTTTTCAGGCGACGCCTTCGCTGTTGTCAGGATTTCCAATGTTCGGTTTTTCCTTTTTTACCGTTTTGTGATGACAACAGCAATACTAATGCAATCGGTAGTAGTTAGCTGGCAGTTGTATAACCTTACCAGAAATGTTTTATCACTTGGGCTAATTGGTCTTACCGAAGTTATCCCACAAGTTACCATAGCTTTATTTGCCGGGCATTTTGTTGATATCTGGAACCGGAAAAAAATTATATTTTATGCTACCATGCTTCTGCTTATAGGGTCGATGATCCTTTTTACATATAGCATTCCAACCTTACATTGCTTTGAGTTATTTGGGACTGTTCCTATGTTTATTACTATTTTCCTTACAGGGCTTGTACGTGGGATATTATCGCCGGCACATACTGCATTTTTAGGCCAACTCGTTCCCCGCGAATTGTTAACAAGCGCGGCAACCTGGAATAGTACCATCTGGCAGGTAGCTGCAGTTACCGGACCTGCTTTTGGAGGATTGGTATACGGGTTTGCAGGAATTATACCTGCATATGCCATGGTATTTTCGCTTTTTTTAATTTCATTAATATTGATATTAAATGTCAGGAACGCCCGTATTTTTGCAGTTAAAGAAGGAGAGGAAGGGATATTCCCTCGTATTCTTGAAGGGATTCGTTTTGTTTTTAATAATCAGGTGTTGTTAGGAGCATTTTCTCTTGATATGTTCGCTGTGCTTTTTGGAGGTGCAGTGGCAATGTTACCGGTATTTGCATCTGATATTCTAAAAGTTGGGCCACAGGGACTGGGGTTACTGCGAGCGGCACCTGCAATTGGAGCAATAATCATGTCAGTTAACCTGACTTTTCACCCTCCTTTAAAAAATACAGGGCACAAACTAATGTATTGTACTGCCGGGTTTGGGCTGTGTATGATAGCTTTTGCCATTTCAAGGAATTATTATTTTTCAGTTTTGATTCTTATTTTAAGCGGTTCATTCGACAACATGAGTGTTGTAATACGTGCGAGGCATACTTCAGATTTTTACACCGGATCAAATGCGGGGAAGGGTAGCTGCTGTAAACAGTATTTTTGTAGGTTCGTCCAACGAACTTGGGGCTTTTGAATCAGGGGTTACTGCCAAATTAATGGGATTGATACCTTCTGTTATTTTTGGAGGTATAGCAACTTTGCTAATTGTTGGTACAGCCGCAAGGAAGGCTCCTTTGCTGCGAAGATTGTCGCTAAAAGAGCAATGAAAATATTTTACAAAAGAACTTCAAAGTTGTCAGTTGTTAGTTGCTGGTTGTTAGTATGGTTTGAAAAATATTGTTATAAACTGAAAATCAAAAATTCCAAAATTTATTCTTTGTATTGTGAATATTATTTTGGATATTCACGTATAAATATTCATGCTGGTTAATATTTAAACTCAAAAAGCATCAAATTTGTTAAACGGCTATAATTATTTGATAAAGCCTGTTTTTTTATTGATATAAAGAACTCAAAATAATGTTATATAAATAAAAATATATCTAACTTTGCATAATAAATAAATTTAAAAACCCAATTATTGAATTACCTTAACATGAAAGAAAAGTTAATTTTTGTTGTAGATGATGATAAAATAATTCAGAATTTTATTGAATATTCTATCATAGGCAGAGAAGGGTTTACTACAAAAGTATTTTCTAAAGCCGAAGATTGCATAAATAATCTGGATAAAAATCCGGATTGCATAATTCTTGATCATTATTACCTCGGACAGGATGAGTCATTGATGACAGGACTGGAAGCTCTTATAAAAATAAGGGGCATTAATAAATCAGTACCTATAATAATTCTTTCCAATAATACTGACACAGAACTTATTTCCACCTATATTGAAAAAGGAGCTACTACTTATATTTTAAAAGAAGGGTATTTTATCAATAATCTGTGGAATACTTTTGATAATCTTACCTTGAATTAAAATAATTACAAATTACTAATGACGAATGACTAATGACAAATAGTTAAAATTAGTAATTTGTCATCAGTCATCTTTTTCTTTTTCACGTCCTTTTTTGACATCTGTCCTCTGACCTCTGCCCTCTTTCTTCTTTTATCTGTCTTCTGTCCTCTGCCCTCTGTCTTCATTCCGGCCACACCAGTCATGGGACATATTATGATTTTTCATAAAGTTTTCCCTCTCTTCAGGAGTCATATTTTGCCATTTTTCACGAATATGGCTTCTCCAGTGATTTGGATGCCTGGCGTGGTGGCCACCTATTCCGCCAAAAATTAAACGGGACAGGACCAAAAGTCCCAACGATTGCCAAAAGGTGATTTCAGGCAGATGAAAAATTACCGGTAACAGTGCATTCCATAACCACATTGTAATAAAACCAAATACAGCGATTGCAATCAACACCAATGGGGAAAATAAGTACCATTTTTTTCTAAAACTTGTTTTCATAAATATTAAATTTAAGTTATTATTTGTAATTATTTATTTTTAAGTCTGTTGATTCATATTAATAGTACAACAAATCTTCATACAACGTCTTTAAACGTTCGCGCAAATGTGCAATGGCATAATGTTTTCTTGATATAAGAGTATTTACCGGAACGCCGGTTTGTTCAGAGATTTCTTTAAAGGAAAGGCCTTTAATTTCAGTGAGTTCAAATACTATTTTTTGTTCGGGAGGTAATTCTGCCAATGCTGCATCAAGCTTTGTCCAAACAAGGGTTCGTAAATATTCAGTTTCCGGAGTACTTCCATTATCGAATATAAATTCCCCAATTTCGTCAACAATGTTCATATCATCATCGTCAGTAGTAAATGGAAAAGGTTCAGCTTTTTTCTTTCTGTACAGGTCGATAATCCTATGCCTTGCCACTGTGAATAACCAGGATACCATTTGATCAATTGGTTTAAGAAGACGGTCCGATTCGGCCAGTTGATAGAAAACATCCTGTAATATATCATCAGCATCTTCAATGTTATTTACACGTTTGCGGATAAAAGACCGTAGACGGTTACTGTAATTTTTTACAATTTCGGTTATTTTAGTATTTGAAGCCACATTATTATAATTTTCTGCCTTATTTGTCAAAATTACTATTTCCATGTTAATTGTCCTTTATGTAAGATACAACCTTCAAATTAATGTTTCTAAAAGGATAGACGATTACCAAAGAATAATATTTTAACGGCACTTCTAAAAATTGCATTTTTTGTTGGTTTCTTTTATAAAATGCTCAATTCTATGGCTAAGTACTATACTTTAATTTTTACTAAATGACAAAACGACATAGTAAAAAATTAATAAATGACAATATGGCAGTAATAAAATAAATGAATATTTTTATAAGAATCATTAATACAGGTATATAACCTTTTTTTGATTTAGAATCAGGTTGGTATGGTATTTTATTTGCAATAAGGTTAGCATAAATTTAAATGTTAAACTTAAATATGGAGGATTTAATCATGACACTAGTAAAATTTTCAAATCAGTATCCATCATTATTCGAACGTTTTTTCGATAATGATTTATTAGATTGGTCGAACAGGAATTTTTCAGCTACCAATACTACGTTACCATCGGTTAACATTAAAGAAAATGCTGAAGAATTTGAAGTAAACATGGCAGTACCTGGTTTTACCAAAAACGATTTTAAGATTGAATTAAAACACGACGTGTTGACTATTTCTTCGGAAAAACAATTTGAAAATGAAGCCGAAGATAATCAGAATTTTACCAGAAAGGAATTTAGCTATCAATCATTCAGCCGTTCATTCACCCTGCCCCATACTGCAGATAGTGATAAGATTGCAGCTAAATATGACAATGGGATACTAGAGGTAACTATTCCAAAAAAGGAAGAAGCAAAACCGAAGGCGCCAAAACAAATAGCCATATCATAATTAATGTTTGTCCATAAAGCCCGGAGCCTTCGTTACGCTCGTTTAAAAATCAGTCATTTACTATAGTAAACTCCTGATTTCTAAACATCGCAAGCCTCGGTTGCGGAACTTTATGATTCAAACACCTGACTTAAAATATAGAGTCTAATTATGCTATTAGGTATTAGACTATTAGGTATTAGAATAAAGTATAATATTAATATTCTTAATTCTAATAGCCTAATAGCCTAATAGCCTAAAAGCCTAAAACCTAAAGCCTAATCCCCACTATGCTGCTGTCTCTTTTCCCTGCGGGCGGCTATAATTTCGTCATATTTTTTAATTTGATCTGCTGAAAGGACAGTTGTTAATTCAGTATGTTTCTGACCTTCGAGTTCAGCTCTTCTGCTGCGCATTTCCTGCCTGTTACCATTGGTTTGTTCCCTTAATGTGTGAAATTTATTTGCATATGCTAAATTTATTTCATTGACTTTCGCAAGTTGTTCCGGGGTCAAAGCAAGATCTTTTTTCATCCAATCAGTCTCATTCTTGGCAACTTCTTCAGGAGTTCTTTGCTGACGGGCCTGATATTCCATTTTTGAGTTACAGGCTTGATTAGGGCTTGAAGCTGAGACAGTAATTGATATCATTACAATTATTGACATGAAAAGCAATACTTTATTGAATAATTGAATAGTTTTCATATTTTTAAATATTTAATTATATTTTTGACACATTTTTGGAATAATACTTGCAATGAATAAATGGATTGCTTAGGAATTGTTTCTTAAATAAACAATAAAGTATTTACAATGAAATGGGTTTACCTTGCTTTAGGTATTCTTTTTGAGATAATTGCCCTGGTGTTTATGAAAAAATCAGAAGGCTTTACAAAATTATTTCCAATTATTTTTGTTTTTTTATTTTATTCGCTTGCTTTAGGTTGCCTTATTCTTGTTTTACGTAAGATGGATACAAGCATTGCGTATGCAATATGGGCAAGTGCAGGTATTTTTATTATTGCTTTGGTTGGAATTATATGGCTAAACGAACCGGTAACCATTATAAAAATTGTTTCTATGATATTAATTATCTTAGGAGTTATTGGCTTGGAATTTTTCGACTAATTAGTGTCAGCAAGAAAACACCAAGCTCTTCGTTATGCTCATCAGAAAAATGCTCATTTACTAAAGTAAACTCCGCTTTTTCTGACTTCGCAAGCCTTGATCTTGGCGTTTTCTTATCTGACACTATGTTTTAATCGAATAGATAATTATTAAGTAATGAATTTGAAATTAATAGTTATCTATTATCTTGGCTCCTGGTTCTTGGTTCTTGGCTCTAAATTTGTAGATTACATAAAATATAAAAATATATTATGGAAATATTTATAACAGGAGTAACTGGTTTTTTGGGTGGTGAAATCCTGGTTGAATTGGCTAAAAGAACTGATATAAAAAAGATATTCTGTTTAGTGAGGGCACAAAATGAAGAAAATGCCCGGGTAAGATTAAAAAAAGTGTTCAATTTACATAATGATTACTTCGACCCGGGGAAAATAATTCCTGTTACAGGTGAATTGACAGATGATAATCTGGCTGTTAAATTAATAAGTAATCATCATTTGACCAACGTGGAAATTATTATTCATTCTGCAGCAAATACGTCGTTCTCAAAAATTTATGACAGCCTGGTTGAAAAAATTAATATTGGAGGAACTACCCAAATATTGGAATGGGCAAAAACTTTAAAAAATCTTAAATTTTTTACATATGTCGGAACTGCATCAATATGCGGTACAAAATTAAGAGATTGTATTATTGAAGAAGATATGTCCCCAAACTTATCTTCAAAACATCTTGTAAAATATTCATATACAAAAATGTTGGGGGAATTTCTGGTAAGAAAATATTTACCGGAAGAAAAAGTTTTAATTGTAAGGCCTTCAATTATTATGGGCGACAGCAGGCCATGGGTTCCACGGTCTAATGTAATATTATGGGCCCTTGCTACTTTTAATGAATTACGGCTGTTTCCTTCCAATGCACAAAGCAATATCGATATTATATCAATAGATTATGCAGCACGGGCTATTAATGAATTAATATTTAATACTAAGCGAAAATACAATGTTTACCATATTTCATCAGGTACAGGTTCTGTTACAAATCCCGGAAAAGTAACCGATGCTATAAAAGATTACTATCCTGATAAACCCGATTTTAAATTTGTATCGAAGGGGTTATTATCCGATATGAAAAAATGGTCAAAGAATGTTGCCCTTATTAACGGACATAGCGTTTTACATCAATACAGCGGATATCTTGATTACTGGATTGACAATTTTGGTGATAACTCCAAATTGCGTATCTTGTTTTATGCTCTGGAACCTTATATTAACTTTATTGATTTGGGTCAGACTTTTGATAATACACGTTTGCTTGAAGATACCAGTATAGGCCCGCCCATCCCGGCTCACGAATATTTAAGAAAAAGCGCAAAACATATTGGATCAATAAACATTTTTGAAGGGGCTGTTGATCCGTAAAAATAGAAACAAGAACCAGGAACCAGGAACCAAGACTTGCAAACTGCAACCTGCAACCTCTACAACCTCTACAACTTTTTTATTCCAATATACAATTTACTAATTAAAAAATAGACATTTATGAAAAATTATTTTCTTAATGTGGCATTAACAGGATTATTATTGTTTTTGCTTTCGCCGTTATTATACTCTCAAAGCAATTTAATTCCTGTTGACCCGGATATAAAAATTGGCTTGCTTCCTAACGGCATGAAATATTATATTCGTAAAAACCTTAAACCTGAAAAACGTGTTGAATTGCGTTTAGCTGTTAATGCCGGTTCAGTGCAGGAAAATGACAATCAGTTAGGGTTAGCACATCTGGTTGAACATATGTGTTTTGACGGTACAAAAAATTTCCCCAAAAATGAATTGATTCATTATTTGCAATCAGTTGGTTCCCAATTTGGTGCTGATTTAAATGCATTTACCTCTTTTGATGAAACAGTTTATAAGATTAATGTTCCAACTGATACTGAAAAAATACTTGATAACGGGATACAGATTCTTGAAGACTGGGCCCAGGACGTAACTTTTGACACAACTGAAATAAATAAGGAACGTGGTGTGGTTGTTGAAGAATGGAGGTTAGGCAGAGGTGCAATGCAACGTATGTTAGATAAATTTTTACCTGTTATGCTTGGCAACTCAAAATATTCTAAAAGGCTGCCTATTGGAACAAAAGAATCAATTGAAAAATCGGGTTATAAATGTATTACTGATTTTTACCACGATTGGTACAGGCCGGATTTAATGGCCTTTGTGATTGTCGGGGATATTGATCCTGCTAAAATTGAGGAAAAACTTAAACAGGATTACGCAAATGCAAAAATTCCTGTAAATCCGCGGCAAAAAGAATTTTATCCTGTTCCTGATAACGACCAAACCCAAATTTGTGTGGTTTCGGATAAAGAAAATCCGGTTAATCAAATTTATATTGCCTATAAAACAGATACAGAAACAATAAGGACAATCAGTGATTATAAAAAATCACTTACATACAACCTGTTTATTGGTATGATGAACCAAAGATTCAGCGATTTAACAAGGGAAGCAAACCCACCATTTTTAATGGCAAGGTCAATGTATGATAACCTGGTAAGAAGCAAAAACGCTTTCCAGGTATTTGCCAGGGTAGGTGAAACCGGTTTTGAAAAAGGAATAAAAACTTTGTTATTAGAAAATGAACGGGTAAAGAAATTTGGATTCAACAATGCAGAATTTGAACGTTATAAGAAAACATATCTTAAGGATCTCGAAAAAAAATACAATGAAAAAGATAAAACCGAATCGGGAAATCTTGTATGGGACTATGTATCTAACTTTCTTAACAATGATCCTATTCCGGGGATCGAGTTTGAATTCAACTATGCAAAAGAAAATTTAAATTCAATAACCCTTGAAGATTTGAACCAGCTTGCAAAAAAATGGATTACAGATAAAAACCGTATAATAATTGCAGAATCAATTGAAAAGGAAGGAATTAAGGTCCCCGAAAAAAAGGATATTGCAGCAATTACTGCCGGGATTCAGAATGAAAAAATTGATCCTCTGCCGGAAAAGGAATTTAATCAGCCTTTGATGGCTAAAATACCTGCTCCCGGTAAAATAGAGCATTCAAAAAATATTGGAAAAGTTAATATAACAGAATTTACTCTTTCAAATGGAGCTAAAATTGTATTAAAGCCTACAGATTTTCAAAACGACGAAATAAGAATGACTGCATTCAGGGAAGGCGGGCAATCAGTTTTCCCGGGTGATTATAACTGGTCGGCTGTATTTTCTTCAAAATGTATTACCGATTGCGGACTTGGCATATACAGTAAGCCTGATCTTGAAAAAGTCCTCGCTGGCAAAAATGTAAGTGTTAGTCCTTACATCAATACTTATTATGAGGGATTTAATGCCAATAGTTCAAAATCGGACCTCGAAACAATGTTTCAACTAATAAATTTATATTTTACATCTCCAAGATATAATGAATCAGCATATACCTCATATATTGATAAACAAAAACAATATTTCAAAAACCTTACATTAAGGCCTGAAATTAATTTTTTCAACCAGGCAACAAAATTCAGATACAATAACAACCCCAGAACACCTGGCGTAATACCTTCCGATAGTGACTTTAATACAATTAATTTTGATAAAATAAGTAAAGTTTTTCAGGATCGTTTTTCAGATGTAAGTGGCTTTACATTTATTTTTGTAGGATCGTTCGATGTTGAAAAGATTAAACCATTGCTGGAAACATATATAGGAAGTTTGCCAGGTAAAAAAATGAAAAATTCGTACAGGGATATAGGTATCCGTTCTATTGAAGGGCCAGCACAAAAAAATATTTATATTGGCACTGATCCAAAAAGCTTTGTGTATTTATTTTTTGATAGCCAATTGCCATCTGTTAAGAAGGAAGACGAGCACTTATTATGGTCGTTGGGTCAAATACTGGAAAGAATTTTTATTGATAAATTGCGTGAAGAAATGGGGCAGGTATATGGCGTAAATGTTTCCTCCGATGTGGAAAAATATCCATATTTGCATTATGAATTTGAAGTTATTATTCCTTGTTCTCCCGATAATTCTGATACACTTGTGAATGCTGCAATTGCTGAATTAAGGAGAATAATAGCGAGGGGGCTAACTTCCGGAGAAATTCAGAAGGAAATTGAAACACAAACCAGGGTTGCAGAACGCGATTCAAAAGAAAATAACTCATATCTTTCAAAAATTGAACGCGTATACCAGTTAGGCGAAGATTTTTCACGTCTTGAAAATCCTTATTCGATTATTAAATTATTGACTCCTGAAAATTTAAAGCGGGTTGCAAAACAATATTTGGATGTTAATAAATTAGTCAGAGTTACACTATACCCTGAAAATTATAAAGGTCTCTCTAAATAATATTTTCAAGGTTTAGTTTTATATTTTCAGACACTAACTTAAAATGCCATAACCAGATAAAAAGGTTATGGCATTTTTATTTTTAATAAAACAATTAATTTAAATAATTGTTATGAGTGATACTAAAATTTTATTTTTATTTAATCTAAATTAATTTAAACTAATTGTTAAGATTATGAAAAAAACCTTTATGTTGATCGTTATGGTCATTTCATTGACCCAAATATGGGCACAGCAGGAAAACAGAAACTACAGGATACCCTTAATTGGGGAGAACGCACCTTCCTTCAAGGCAGAATCGACGAATGGAACAATTAATTTTCCATCCGATTTTGGAAACAAATGGAAAATTATAATCAGTCATCCAATGGACTTTACACCGGTTTGTAGTTCCGAGATTTTAGAACTAAGCTATTTGCAAAGTGAATTTGATAAATTAGGTGTTCAACTGATTATTGTTTCTACGGATGAGCTTAATGTTCATAAGCAATGGAAATGTGCTTTGGAAAGCCTGAATTATAAGGACAGAGGGCCTACAAAAATTAATTTTCCGATTGTGGATGACAAGGACTTAAACGTTACCAGGCAATATGGGATGATTCAATCAAGCAGTAATTCAACAAAAGCAGTAAGAGGAGTATTTATTATTGATCCAAATAACATAGTTCAGGCAATTTACTTTTATCCTATGAATGTTGGAAGAAATATGGACGAACTTTTAAGAACAGTAACAGCTCTTCAGGCTACTTCAGACGGGATTTCTTTGACCCCTGCAGACTGGAAAGTCGGAGATGATTTTCTGGTAAAGTCTATTCCAAATAATGAAACCAGCGCATCTGACAGTACTTATTATAAATATACCTGGTATATGATTTATAAGAAGGGCAATAAGTCATGAAGTGATCAGGTGATTAGGAAAATTGGAAGGTAAAGAATGGTGGAAGGTAAAAAAGGTAGAGAAGGCAGAAAATGGAAAAAGAAGAGAATGAAAGAAGTTAATAAAATGAAATATTGCCAGGATTAATTATATTTAATGAAATCTTTAAATTCTCTACCTTCCCTTCCCTTCCCTTATCTTCTTTACCTTCTCCACCTTCCAAAATTTATAGAAATGATTTACGGGACCATGTCCCTGGCCTGTTTTATATTTAGCTCCTTCAATAATAGCCATATTGATATAATCTTTTGCTTTCTGAACTGCATTATTTAGTGATAATCCCCGGGCAAGATAAGCAGCTATAGCAGATGAAAATGTGCAACCTGTGCCGTGAGTATTGTTTGTTTCAATTCTGTTTGATTTAAGTTCTAACAATTCATCCGTTTCTGAATTATAGAAAATATCTGTTAATTCTTTTTCCAATAAATGTCCGGCTTTTAATAATACTGATACTTTTCTGTTGAAAGACAATTCTTTAGCCAAGTCAGGCAATTGATGCTGGAAGTTTATTTTTTTATTAAGTATTATTTCGGCCTCGGGTATGTTGGGTGTTATGACTCTTGCATTACAAATCAGCTCATTTATTAATGTTTCAACGGCATTATCTTTAATGAGTTTATGGCCGGAAGTAGAAATCATAACCGGATCCAAAACTACATTTTGTATGTTATAACGTTGTAATGCATTTTTCACAGTCCTTATAACTTCTGAAGAATGTAACATTCCTATTTTAATTGCATCGGCGCCAATATCGCTGAGGACTGCATTTATCTGACCTTCGATAATTTGTTCAGGAACAGGGTGAACATACGTTACGCCCATTGTGTTTTGCACAGTAATGGCAGTAATGGCAGTCATTGAATAACAACCACAAGCGGAAATGGTTTTAATATCTGCCTGAATGCCTGCTCCCCTCCCGAATCACTGCCGGCTATTGTTAAAACCCGTTTATATTCCATTGTAATTTATTTTTGAAGTTATTGTTCTTTTCTACTTTCCTACCTTCCTACTTCGAACTTTACATAAACACTGATTTAAATAAAATGATTAAAACCTTTGATTGAAAATTCGACTTCATTTAAACCTTTAAACCAATGAATTTTAGGAGTATCGCCTGTTATTTCACCTATATGTATTACAGGTTTATTAAATTTTATATCAAATTCTTTCTTAATAGATTCCAGGCTACCGGAAGCAACAGTAAAAAGAAGTTCGTAATCCTCACCGCCTCCTGCTGCCATCTCAATTATATTCCAACCTTGTTGTGCAGCAATACTTTTAAGTTGTTCCGATACCGGCAGCCAATCAAGGCGGATATGTGCAGCAACTCCCGAGGCTTTTAAAATATGATTCAAATCGGAAGCGATTCCATCCGATATGTCAATCATTGCATGCACATCAGGATAAACTGACAGGAATAACCCTTCACTGAGTTTAGGTTCAGGCCTGTTATGTTTTTGGAGCAAAAACCTGCCGGATTCAGATTCCGGCAATCTATCCAATAAAATTTTCAATCCTGCAGCCGAATCACCCAGATTACCTGTAACACATACAGCATCGCCCATCATGGCCATATTTCGTTTCCTGGCCATACCCTTTTTGCTTTTTCCCAAAACACAAACGTTTATTGCAAGGTGTTTTATTGACCGGGTAGTATCCCCGCCCAAAAGAGGTATATTGTATTTTGCTGACAATTCGTGATAACCTTTCATGAATAAATCAAGGTATTCAACATTTATTGCAGGGGGTATGGCAATTGACAGAAACGACCCTACAGGTGATCCGCCCATAGCAGCAATATCACTCAGGTTTACCGCCAGGGATTTATATCCTAATTGATCAGGAGTTATGGCGTTTCTGATAAAGTGAATATCTTCCATAAGTAAATCAGTAGTTACCAGCCAATCTTCTTCATTGTTTGCTGAAATTATTGCACAGTCGTCCCCTATTCCAACCTGGGAATCCTGAACCAGGTTATCGAATAAAGGTTTAAATCGTTCAATAAACCCAAATTCTCCTATATCTTTAATTTCCATTATGAAAATAATTTGTAAATTTGTTAATGAGTTTATAAGGTTTATAAGGTTTATAAGGTTTATAGAAGATCTTATCAACCTAATCACTTCATCACTTCATCACTTCATCACCTTTAACCAGCAACTAACAACCAACAACTACATTACACAGGCCATGCCTCCAGTCTATAGGCACTATCCCAAAACATCCATTCCATTTTTGATGCATACCTGAATGCTTCAGTCATTTCAGCTTTTAACAAGGATTTTTCTGCAACTTCATCACAAATTTCAATAGCAATATTAACCATTCCTGCAAAATCTTCGCCACTGTATGTATTAATCCATTGCTGATATGGATTGTCATCTTTTGTTTGATGTTCAACAATATTATCACCTACCTTTTGATAAATCCAAAAACATGGCAATATGCCTGCAAGTACCTGTTCGATAGGACTAAAATGAAGGAGTGACGATAAATAACCTGTATATAATAAACAACATGGCGATGCGGCCCGATAAGAATTTGGGGTTGCATCTTTTAAAAATGTAGCATGTAAAGATAATTCTACTGTAATGGTTGCTTTTGCAAAATTCAGGAAAGCTTCTCTATATCTTGTATTATCTAGACGGGCTGCAATACCTGCCATTATTTTTCCATATTCAGAGAGGTAGATGGCATCCTGTTGCAGATAATAATAAAATTTCTCCCGTGGCAAAGTACCGTCCATTAATTCAAGTAAAAAGGGTAATTCTAAAATTCTGTGATAAATTGGTTCACATGCGTTCCAGGTATTTTGGCTCCATTTCATGGTTTTGTAAGATATTAAGTTAGTTATTAATGTAGAATCAAGAACCAAGAACCAGGAGCCAAGATGTGAGACGTGAAAAAGAAGACAGATAAAAGATTAAAGAAGGCAGAAATAATAATTGAATTAAGAATATAGATTTAAAATTTTTAAACTGGATTTTCCAAATCTTAAATCTCAAATCAAGATTCTAAAATCTAAAATCATTTTTGTCCTGGTTCCTGGCTCTTGGTTCCTGGTTCTTATTTTTTTTTCCTGCATCAGTTACAATATTTTTTAAAACCGATGCTGCTTCACGAGGGCTGGAGGCAGAGCATATTGCTGACACAACTGCTATTCCATTTACGCCAGCCTGTATTACTGATTTTGCATTAGTTCTGTTAATACCTCCAATAGCAACAGAAGGATGTTCAGATATAGCCACTATGCGCCGGATACCTTCTAATCCGAAAGGACTCGCGGTGAAGGGTTTCGTAGAAGTACTGAAAACGGGTGAAATGCCAATATAATCAACATCATTGCAATTGGCTTCAATAACCTGATCTATATTTTCAACTGAAAGTCCGATTATTTTATCCTTACCCAGTAAACCCCTGACTATCCCGTAAGGCATATCACTTTGTCCGATATGTAGGCCATCGGCATCTGTTGCCATAGCCACATCAACGCGATCGTTTATAATCAAGGGTATATTATAAGGTATCAGTAAATTTTTCAAACCGGTTGCCAATTCTATAAACTGTCGGGTAGTACATTCTTTTTCACGTAATTGTACCATTGTTACCCCGCCTTTCACGCTTTCTTCTACAATCCACTCAATATCACGGCCTGATGAAAGTGTCCTGTCAGTAACGAGGTATAAACTCAAATCGAATTGTATTTTATTTTTTATAAGAGACATTATTATAGGAGTGAGTCGTAAAAATAAAGGTTTATAAGGTTTATAAGGTTTATAAGTTTATATGTTTATAATTTTATTCAATATATTATACCTGATAAGCTTAATATACCCATTTGCAAATTTTCACATTTGACATAATTTTAATAATATTTTGTCGGATTTTTACAATTATATATTAACAAATCTCCCTATATTTCTCCCTGATAATTTTAGAATTAATTCTTAGTTATATAATATTTACAAGGTATAACCAACAAATCCAAACTTTTATCTAAAAATGGCAGTATAAATAGTAAAAACCTTTAACAGCAATATGTTGATTTTCCAATATGTTGATTCCTCTGTAATTTTTATACGTTAGTAATATTTTTAAATTTAACAGCAGCAATTTTCATTTGTTTAATAAGCCGCTCAACTTCACAAAACCTTCAGGTACGATTCCAGTTATTTTTATATATTTTTGCCTGATAATATTATGAGCGAATTATTAAAAAGAAAATATAATGAAGATAGAAAATATGTCCGGTAACTTTTCATATGTGCATAATATCTTGACAAAAGATATTAAGTTTTATGGTAATACAAATCCGGTTCAATTAATTGAAAGATATGGTTCCCCGCTTTATGTTTATAACGAGAACATTCTCAGACAACGATGTGCAGAATTAAAAAATATAATTTCATATCCAAAGTTAAAGATTAATTATTCCGCCAAGGCAAACACGAATTTTACCATTCTTAAAATTGTTCATGATGAAGGATTATTGGTTGATGCGATGTCGCCAGGTGAAATATTTCTTGAATTGAAAGCAGGATTCAAGCCTGAAGAAATATTATTTATTTCAAATAATGTGTCGGATGAAGAAATGCTGTTTGGTATAAATCACAGCATACTTATTAGTATAGATTCGCTTTCGCAACTTGAAAAATATGGTAAGCTTAATAAAGGTGGTAAAGTTGCCGTAAGAGTTAATCCCGGAGTCGGAGCAGGTCATCACGAAAAGGTAATCACAGGTGGGAAAAATACTAAATTTGGGATTAACCCGATATTTTTAAATGAATTAAAAACAATTCTTGCAAAGTACGATTTGAAACTATGTGGGCTTAATCAACACATTGGCTCGTTATTTATGACCCCGGAAACTTATATAGAAGCAGCAAGATTTATACTTTCATTTGCAGAGAATTTTCCGGATATTGAATTTGTAGATATTGGCGGAGGTTTTGGTATTCCTTATCATAAGGAAGCAGGAGAGTCCCGCCTTGATCTGGGTAAACTGGGAGAGGGGGTACAGGAAGTTATTGATAATTGGGTAAATCGTAATGGCCGTCAAATAACAATTAAAATGGAACCTGGCAGATACACGGTTGCAGAATGCGGTATTTTACTAGGTGAAGTATATTCTGTAAAGGAAAATGCAAATAAAAAATATGTTGGTACCGACATTGGTTTTAATGTACTACTCCGACCTGCCATGTACGATGCATATCACGACATTGAAATTTACAGCAGAATCAAAAGAAAAAATATTAAAAATGAAAATGTTACCGTTGTTGGCAATATTTGTGAAACCGGAGATATAATTGCAAAGGAACGTAATCTTCCTGTAATAATGGAAGGCGATATACTTGGAATATTGGATTCCGGCGCTTATGCTATGTCAATGAGTTCGAATTATAACTGTCGTTTACGGCCGGCTGAAGTTCTTATAAATGAAAGCGGGGAAGATGTTTTGATCCGGAAAAGAGATCAAATTGAGGACCTGATGAGACCATTTCCAAATGTAATTTAATAAAACAAGAGCCAAGAGCCAAGAGCCAAGAGCCAAGACTTGGGACATGGGACATGGGACATGGGACATGGGATGTGGGACGTGGGACGTAGGATGTGAGACATGGGACGTGAGACATGGGACGTGAGATATGAGACGTGAAAAAGAAGACAGATAAAAGAAAACAGAAGACAGAAATAATAATTGAATTAAGAATATAGTTTAAGATTTTTAAACCGGATTTTCCAAATCTTAAATCTCAAATCATTTTTGTCTTGGTTCCTGGCTCCTGGTTCCTGGCTCTAAACCCTTTACGAACATCAACAACGACATCCAGCATTCTTCACTATCGGGGCTTGATTTCCACAAAATCCTGGAACCGTGTGTGCCTTCTCCATTTGACGGTGAATACCAGGTTATCATAGATTCGGAAATACCTGAAAACATTTCTTTAACGAATGGATATTCATTTTTTGTTGAGGCTGCAAAAACAGGTTTATTAAATCCGGTTAATTCTTTTTTAAGAGAATGTGCCGGTTCAAAATATTCACCAGGACTAAATGCCAGGACAGCGCTAACCATAGTATTGTTTTTTGCTATCAGTAGTACTAAGGACGCAGAGTATGAACTGCCAACCAGAATGATTTTATCTTTGGTATATTGTTTTATATAACTGATAGAGGCAATGATGTCTTTTTCCGCATCCAGGTAACCTGTGGGAAGGTTAAGTTCCCTGGCCCTTTTTGCCGTTTCATTTTGAATATAATTTACCTCTTTGCCTGACCTTAAATCAACTACAAGACAATTAAATCCCATTTTAACGAACCTTGGCGCCGTTTCAAGATATTCACCCCTGCTGAAATTTGCCTGATGAAATAACAGTATAAATGGAAGGCTTTTATCCTGCAAATATAAATCTGCAGTAATATCCAAACCATCGGTAGATTTAAAGGTAACAGTTTGCTGAGCCTCGTTCATAGTTAATATAAATAAGAATGTACATATTAATAATAACCTCATGAAAAATAGGGATTAGGGATTAGGGGTTAGGGGTTAGGGGTTATGGTAAAGTACTTAAATTAAATTTAAAAGTATTAGTTTATTCGTTGTTCAGTTTAATGTATTTTCATTCATGTTTATTGTTGGTAATCAGAGATATTCCAATTGTAATAATTAATAATATTATAAAGAATGTAAATGTTATAAAGTCAATAAAGTATAATAGAATAATCATACTAATCCCTGGCCCCTAGCCCCTAGCCCCTATTTGGAATCGGTTATTGATTCTGCCAGTACAATAATCTTATTAGCAATTACCTGTATTACACCTCCACTGATATTGAATAACCTGGTGGTATCATCTTCTGCTACAATCCTGACTTTACCATCATCGAGTGTCGAAATCAACGGAGCGTGATTTTTCATTACTTCAAAAGATCCGCCAGTGCCAGGGACTTTAATTATTTTAATATTTCCTGAAAAAACCGTTTTGCCGGGAGATAATACTTCAAGGTACATGATAAAATAGTTATTGGTAAATAATCATTAGTAGTAAGTCGTAAGTCGTAAGTCGTAAGTAGGATAGTAGGTAAGTAGGATAGGGAAAGTATTATTAATTAATGTCAGTCTTTTTCTTTTATCTTTTGTCTTTCGACTTACGACTTACGACTTTTTTCTTACGACTTACGACTTGATACTTACTACTATTTTACGCTTCTGCCAAAATACGTTCCCCTTTTTCAATGGCTTCTTCTATTGAGCCAACCATCATGAAGGCAGCTTCCGGATATTTATCCACATCGCCATTTATAATCATATTAAATCCTTTGATAGTATCCTCAATTGAAACAAGAACGCCAGCCAAACCGGTAAATTGCTCTGCAACATGGAAAGGTTGGGACAGGAAACGTTGAACTCGCCTGGCCCTTTGTACTACCAGTTTATCATCGTCTGACAACTCATCTAATCCGAGGATAGCAATAATATCCTGTAATTCCTTATAACGCTGCAATAACTCTTTAACTTTTTGAGCAGTTTGGTAATGTTCTATTCCTACGACTTCAGGGGTTAATATCCTCGAAGTTGAATCAAGCGGATTAACTGCAGGATAAATACCAAGTTCGGATATTTTGCGATCAAGAACAGTTGTTGCATCGAGGTGGCTAAATGTAGTAGCAGGAGCAGGATCTGTGAGGTCGTCGGCTGGTACATATATTGCTTGTACTGATGTTATTGAGCCGCGTTTTGTAGAAGTAATTCTTTCCTGCATTATTCCCATTTCAGTTGATAAAGTTGGTTGATAACCTACTGCAGAAGGCATTCGTCCAAGTAGTGCGGAGACTTCTGAACCTGCCTGGGTAAACCTGAAAATGTTATCGACGAAGAATAATATATCTCTTCCTCCTGATTTCTCGTCTCCATCGCGGAATGATTCGGCTACTGTTAACCCTGACAAAGCTACGGTAGCACGGGCCCCTGGGGGCTCATTCATTTGGCCGAAGACAAGTGTGGCCTGTGATTCCCTTAAAGAGGCCTCATTAACTAGCGAAAGATCCCAGCCACCCGATGCCATGCTTTTTTTAAATTCTTCACTATATTTAATTACTCCCGATTCAATCATTTCACGCAATAAATCGTTCCCTTCCCTGGTACGTTCGCCAACTCCTGCAAATACTGAAAGACCGGCATACCGTTTTGCAATATTATTGATAAGTTCCATAATAACGACGGTTTTACCAACTCCTGCCCCGCCAAATAATCCTATTTTACCGCCTTTTGCATATGGTTCAAGCAAATCAATTACTTTAATTCCGGTAAACAACACTTCAGCCGAGGTTGAAAGTTCTTCAAATTTTGGAGGATCGTTATGAATGGGATAGCCATTTGATTTATCAACAGAACCTATACCATCGATGGCATCTCCAATTACGTTTAAAAGCCTGCCACGAACCTGATCGCCAACCGGCATTTTAATCTGGCTACCCACGGCGGTGACTTCCATGCCTCTTCGTAAACCATCAGTGGAATCCATTGCAATTGCACGCACTGTCTTTTCACCGATGTGTTGCTGAACCTCAGCAATAAGAATTTGTCCATCGTCCCGTTTAATTTCCAGTGCATCGTGAATTTTAGGCAATTCGCTTTCTTTCCTTTCGAAATTAACATCAAGCACAGGTCCTATTACCTGGATGATTTCTCCTGTTATAGTTGACATATAGGCCTTATATATTTTACTTGTTTTATTTTTTAAAATTTAAAAATAACTAATAATTCATTTGCAAACCAATTATAATAAAAATTATTTACTTTTGATTTGAATAATTGTCTTATAAATACATCATAAACTGAATATTATAGTAAACTCAGATTAGGCAATTAATTTTTAATAACACTTAAATTATATAGGGAAACGTAATTGTGGTAAGAAAAATTATTTTTTTGATATTTTTTTTATCTGACTCATTAATAATACAGAGCCAAAGCATAACCCGTTCAGTAATTTCAAATGGAGGAGGTTTTGGCAGTAATTCATCAGGTACAATATGTTATAATATCGGAGAACTTTCCATAAACACCTGGTGCCTGACCAGTCAGTATATTACTGAAGGGTTTGAACAAGGTGCATTATACAGCGATTCAATCCCGGTTTTTAACATTACAATTTCACCAAATCCGGTTTATAACCAATTAGAGGTAAATTTTTCAGTCGATAGTACTACATTGCTAATTGGTAAGATTTACAATCTTAAAGGGAATATGCTAAGAGACATTAATTTTGGGCAGGTTGAAAGAGGAACTGTTCAAAATATTGATTTTAGCATATATTACAAAGGAATTTATTTTTTAAAAATTACAACAATACGCGGTACCTTGCTTAAAACTTTCAAAGTAATTAAAATGTAAAAATAAATGTGCAGATGATTACAAATTACAAATTACAAATTACTAATTACAAATTGGGTTATAAGGTTTATAAAGTTGATAGAGTTTATAGAATTATATTATTGAGAATTTTTGTTTATAAGAATTTTATAAACCTTATTAACTTTTATAAACTTTATAAACAAAATATACTAACAACTAACAACTAACAACCAGCAACTAACAACTGAAACAATATGAGACCAAAAATATTTATTACCATAATTCTGCTTCTAAACCTGGTAACGGGAAACTGCCAGGTTCACCCTGTAGGGATAAACTATCAGGCAGTAGCCAGAAATGCACAGGGAGTTGAAATAACATCAACTAACCTGGGCGTAAGATTTAGTATCTTGTTAAATGATCCGAACGGCACATTGGAATGGCAGGAAACTCATAATGTAACAACCAATAATTTTGGCTTGTTCACGGCCATTATCGGGCAAGGAGACAGGATAGAAGGTACAGCCGCGCAGTTCGATTCAATTCAATGGGGAAACGGAACACATTATCTTAAAGTTGAAGTTAATTTTGGGACAGGATACCTCGAAATTGGAACTACACAAATGACAGCAGTACCCTATGCTATGTACGCCGACGTAGCAGGTAATGCAATGAATAGCGGAATTAATACAATTATATATGATTCATCAAATTACACCTTATCAGCAAATGGAATAAAAATTGCAGATTTATCTAATATAAAAAATAATGCAATTCAAAACCTTATTTTGAAAGGGAACGAATTATCATTATCACAATCGCCGGATACAATTGATTTGTCAGGATATTTTTATACACCACAGAATCTGAGTTTAAACGGCAATTCATTGTCATTATCACAATCGCCTGATACCATTAATTTGTCAAAATATACTTATACACCACAGAATCTGAGCTTAAAAGGTAATTCATTATCATTATCGCAATCGCCTGATACCATTAATTTGTCAAAATATATTTATACGCCAACACTAATAGCGTTTAGTGTTAATTGTTCAGGAGCCAGTTTTTCGACAGCTAATCCTCAGGTATTAGTATTTAAGGAACAAATATTCGATATGCCTCCGGGAAGTTTTGATTCAACTAAATTTACAGCTCCACTGGCCGGGACTTATTTTTTTAGCCTGAATCTTGTTTTTCTTGAACAATATTATATAGTTGTGACTATATTAATAAACGGAACTACATCTAAGCAGTATCCTTTGATTAACCAGCAAACCTTTTCTTCAACTTTTATAAAAAACCTGTCTGCTAATGATTATGTTTCTATCCAGATAACAAATTCATATGCACCAATTACTCTTACAAATGCTAGTTTTTCAGGCTATTTAATTCACTAAATTATATAATGATGAATAGCAGTAATATTCAAAATAATCATTAACTTAACATTTCATTTTTTCTAACACAGAAATTCAAAAATTTATATTACAGCAGGAGGGCCATCTATGGATTCAACAATAATTTACGCGATCATTCTTGCAGGAATAATTCCATTGTATTATATAATACTTTATTATTTTTTTAAAAGCTCAATTGTTTATAAAATTGGTGCAATTTTAGGCCCACTTTATGTTATTTCATTTTGGGCAAATTTTTTTGCCGGCAACAAAGGAATGGAAAATTTGTATTGGGGAGTTCCACTGGTATTATTACTAATATTTTTAAGTTATTATATAATTGCCAGGCAAGTTAAAGAGCCTTTAATGAAAATATCACGAAATATCGAAGATATTTCCAATGGGCACCTTGATTTTAATGTTGATAAGGAAATGTTTGGAAGAAATGATGAGGTTGGCAATATTACACAATCACTTTCTGAACATCTTGAAAGGTTCAAAGAAGTAATTACTAATATTTCTGAATCGGCAAAACAATTGTCAAAATCGAGTTCCGAACTGAATAAAAATTCGCTTGCATTATCTCATGGGGCTAATGAACAGGCTTCATCTGCCGAAGAAGTGTCATCATCTATGGAAGAAATGGTTTCAAATATTGAACAAAATGCTGAAAATGCGGGAATTAATGAAAAAATTGCAACTAAAATATTTAATGAAGTAAAAAAAATGCAGCTTGCGGCAGATAAAAGCCTTAATGCTGTTAAATATATTTCAGATAAGATTAATATTATTAACGATATAGCATTTCAAACTAATATTTTAGCATTAAATGCTGCTGTTGAAGCAGCCAGGGCAGGAGAACAAGGGAAGGGTTTTGCAGTTGTTGCTGCAGAAGTTCGCAAATTGGCCGAAAAAAGTAAATTATCTTCGGATGAGATTCAAAGATTATCGCAGGAAAGTGTAAATGCAACGGTTGAAGTAAGTACACTTTTAAAAGATTTGCTTCCTGATATTAACAAAAGTACAAAATTGACACAGGAAGTTGCTTCGGCAACTGCAGAACAAAATGCAGGCGCTAACCAGATAAATACGGCTATTCAGCAATTCAACCAGGGTACTCAGAAAATTGCTCAAACTTCAGAAGAAATATCGCATTCATCTGATTCATTGGCGGCACAGGCAAATAAACTGAATAGCCTTACTACATATTTTAAATTTTAATATGGACTTTAAGGAACAATTTGCAAGTGATACTTATTCGGGTATTTGCCCACAGGCAATGCAATGCCTTGTTGAAGCAAATAACGGGCACGATCTGCCTTATGGAGATGATTACTGGACAAAGGAAGCATGTAATTTGTTCAGGGATTTATTTGAAACTGATTGTGAAGTTTTTTTTGCACTCACCGGTACTGCTGCTAATTCCCTCGCTTTGGCTTCAATATGCGAATCGTATCACAGCATAATATGTCATGAAACAAGCCACATTGAAACTGATGAATGCGGAGCGCCACAGTTTTATTCAAATGGAGCCAAATTATTATTGGCTAAAGGAGATAATGGAAAGTTAAGTGATTATGAAATTGAAAAAATAATACTTAAAAGAGAGGATATCCATTATCCAAAACCAAAAATTGTAAGCGTAACTCAGGCTACAGAAGTAGGAACTGTTTATAATCCATCCGAACTTTTGGAAATTTATAAAATATCAAAACATTATAAATTGAAACTGCACATGGATGGCTCCCGTTTTGCAAATGCCATGGCTGAATTGAATCTTACGCCCAAAGAGTTAAGTTGGCAATGCGGGGTAGATATACTTTGCCTTGGAGGTGCAAAAAATGGCATAACACATGGCGAAGCCATTATCTTCTTTAATAAGGAAATGGCCGAAGATTTTGCTTATCGTTGCAAACAAGCCGGGCAGTTAGCTTCAAAGATGAGATTTATTTCTGCTCAATGGGTTGGTTTATTGAAAGATAACATTTGGCTCAAAAATGCGGAGCATAGCAACCATTGTGCCGCATTGCTTGAATCGTTGCTGTTAGATATACCCTTTGTAGAAATAATGTTCCCGAGGCAGGCTAATTCTGTATTTGTAAAAATGCCCGAATTTGCAATCAATAAATTACATGAAAAAGGATGGCATTTTTATACATTCATAGGAGTTGGCGGGGCAAGGTTAATGTGCACATGGGATACAACTGAAGCAAGAATCAGGGAGTTTGTTAATGATATAGTTAATTTGAAAAATTGAGAATGTGCAGATGTGCAAATAATGACAAATTACAGATTACTGATTACTTATGAAAATGAACAAAAAGACATCAAGGACGTGAAGACATGAAACCTGCAAATTGGAACCTGCAACCTGTAACTAAAGCATAAAACGTATAAACAAATAAACCTGTAAACACACATGAAAACAATAATATTAAGTTACTCTATTCTGGCACTGACTATTTTAAATTCATGCAGTACATCTTCTCAAAAATTAAGACCATTTACCGATGACGAAAAGCAAATTGCAACTGAAATCGAAAATGTGCTGGTTAATAATATTTTACATATTTATTACCCTAAAATAATAGATACTGTAAATGGTGGATTTTATACTAATTTCGATTGCAGATGGAACCCTGTTCAACCTATAAAAGAAAAAATGATTGTATCACAAGCAAGGGATCTTTGGACAGCTTGTCAGGCGGCTAAAAGATATCCGAATGATACACGATACAAAAAAGCAGCGGAACATGGTTTTAAATATCTCCGGGATGTTATGTGGGATAATAGGTTTGGTGGATTTTATACCTATCTGGGATTTGATGAGAATAAAAGGCCAGGTGTTAAACTCAAGCAAGCATATGGAAATGCTTTTGCAATTTATGCTTTATCCGCATATTTTAAGCTTACAGGTAAAGAAGATGCGCTGGAATTAGCAAAAAAAGATTTTTTATGGTTAGAAAATAATAGTCATGATCCACTTAATGGAGGATATTTCAATATGCTGTCCCAGGAAGGATATTCGGTAATTAACCCAAAATTCGACAATAAAGACAATTATTTTCCAAAAAGCGGTTGGTATAAAGATTATAATTCATCGATTCACCTTTTGGAGGCATTTACCAGCCTGTATGAAGTTTTGCCTGATACACTTGTAAAAAAACGCCTTGTTGAAATGATGGTTATTGTAAGAGATACTTTAACAAACCCAAAGGGATATATACAACTTTACTTCGATAGAAACTGGAAACATATTTCCTTCAAAGATTCAGCTGATGGATATCGTAAAAGGAATTTTGAACTTGACCATATTTCATTTGGACATGATATGGAGACAGCATATTTATTATTGGAAGCATCAAAAGCTTTAGGCTTGAAAAATGATACCGCAACTCAAAGAATTGCAAAGAAAATGATAGCTCATAGCATGGCTAAAGGATTTGATAAAGATTTTATGGGAATTTTTGATGGAGGGTATTATATTTCAGATGATTCCATGGAAATTGTTAATAAAGAAAAAGTATGGTGGGAACAAGCTGAAGCACTTAATGCCCTTTTCTTATATTCACGATTATACCCTAAAAATCAGGAATATAAATATGCCGCCTATAAAATGTGGTATTACATTAAAAATAACGTGATTGATTACGAATACGGTGATTGGTATTGGGCAGGTTTAGATAATTCACCTAAAATGAAATATTATTTGAAAGCATCGGATTGGAAATGTAATTATCATACAAGCAGGGCTTTAATAAATTGTCTGGAGTTACTTCAAAAATAGAACCAGGAACCAGGAACTAAACAAACCTTCAAATTATGAAATTAATAAGGATTTTAGTGTGTTTCCTTTTTCCATTTATAGAAAAAAGAGCGCAAACATTTCAACAACCTGCATATAATATTGCAAAGGATATGGAATATCCATTTTGGAAGATTGTCAGATCAAGTAGTAGTTATTACAAATTATAATTTAAAGGTCATAATAAGATTTCTCAATTCATCTGATTGTAATTGAAGTGCATCTGAGCAATTTGCTAAATCATCAGCATTTAAAGTATTACTTTGAACAACGAGGTTCAAATTCTGCATAGCATTATTGATTTGTTCAACACCTGAAAGTTGTTCAATGTTAGCTATAGTTATTTCTTTTAGCAAAGCTGCTGTTTTAACTATTTCGGGAATAAGTGTTTCGAGTTCAAGCTTGGCTTTATTTGCCCTGGCAGTAGTATCGGATGATACTTCGTTTATACTTTGTGCAGATTCACGGCTTTTATCAGCAAGGTGCTTTACTTCAGTGGCAACTACAGCAAAACCTTTACCATGTTCACCTGCCCGGGCTGCTTCAATGGCAGCATTTAATGCAAGCAGGTTGGTCTGAAATGAGATATCATTGATAAATCCTATCTTTTCTGAAATTTGACCTAACGAATTTGTAGCCATCTGAAACGAATCCTTGCTTTTGTTTATCGCCTCAACGGATAATTCCGCAATTCGTTGGGTTTCTTTTGTATTATCAGTGTTTTGCTGGATATTTGCATACATTTCTTCCATGTTGGCCGAAATTTCTTCTACAGCTCCTGCCTGTTGTTTTGTACCGTCAGAAATTTCATTTGCATTTGCTTTTAATTTATCACTTGTCTTGTCAATAACATTAGAGTTTTCCTGAAGACGCGATATTATGTCCCTGAAATTTTGACTAACCTTATTCATAGCATTAGCAAGCAGTCCGACTTCATCTTTCCGTTCAAGGTCGAATTGCTGGGTCAAGTCTCCCTCAGCTATTTTATTGGCAATTGCAATACCTTGGTTTATTGGGGTTGCAATAAAATTAATAAGAAAGAAAATTAATAAAATACTAATTAAAATAACTATCAAAGCAGCAACAATCAATGATATCTGTTCCTTTAATATTATTGTTCCATTGTTATCACCCATAGCCAATAGTCCATCGAATCCTATATCAGTTATCCCCTGTATTTCCCAACCGATTACATC
Source organism: uncultured Bacteroidota bacterium (assembly GCA_963846585.1). Taxonomy (GTDB): domain Bacteria; phylum Bacteroidota; class Bacteroidia; order Bacteroidales; family JAAUTT01; genus JAAUTT01. The sequence continues at coordinate 321,668 of CAWJWO010000018.1, read as the reverse complement.
AGCGAGTTCCAAACGTTTTATTTTTTCATATTTAGCTTGTTTAAAGTCAGTTTTGAATAACCTCGAAGCTTTAATGAAAGATGAAGCTGTTGATTCGTGTTCCCTGTCAAGGGCATCAATTTCCTTATCTATAGTATTTAACAATGCTGGTTTTTCTTTATTTAATGCCTCATATTCAACAGATGATATGTAATTAACCAAAGTAATTACCCTGGATGAAAAGTTGATATTCCTTATTTGATTTTGAAATGGTTCCATAAATGCTTCAATATGTACAAGGTCAGATAAATATAGCTTTTCAGCTGATGAACATATTTTAACCTGTTTTAGATAATCATCAAACCGGTTTTTTATTGAGATTAATTTTACATTACTTGATTTAAAATTTTTAGAATTTCCTGTAATCTCAACCAGGTTATCTATGATTGACTTAAATTTTACAAGCTCATCATTTGTTTTATTCAAATAATATTCATCACCATTGAGATCATAAATCATCAACAAATTATTTATATTATGCCAGTGTTCATCGATCTTAAAGGTATGGTTGATAATAGGAATATATTCCCGGGACAGGTCTAATGAATTACTTTTTATTTTTACCAGATTTGTTAATGACATTCCTTCGACAATAACGATCATCAGAATAATAGTTAAAAATCCCAGGCTGATTTTCGAACCTATTTTTAAGTCTTTCCAATTCATAGCAAAAAATATTATTATAAATGATTATCTAAAAATTCATTATATTCAATTTATTTAAGTTGAATAAAATAAATTATATAGCCTGATACATAAGTAAAATCTTAGGCGTGTATTATAGTTTTATTGCTTATAAACATCTGACTCCGATAAAAATCCATCTGCTATAACAGTAGATTTTAAATTATATTTATCAACAGTTATAGGTTCTAATAATATTGAAGGTACATCCTTGTTGCCATTAAATACTTTTGAAGTAGCTTCCGTAATATTTTTATTCTGGATCAATTTTATTGATAATTCAGCAGCTTCATATGCCAGTTTTTTAAGTGGTTTGTAAACAGTCATGGTCTGGTAACCTTTTACTATATTTTGGCAGGCGGCAAGTTCGGCATCCTGGCCTGTAACAAGTACTTTACCCTCCATGCCGGATTCCTTTAAAGTTTCAATAATTCCGGTAGACATTCCATCAAAAGCGGATAGAATCACATCAGGTTGTTCTCCGGAAAGATTGAGATATCTTTTTAATTCATAGCCTGCATTTGAACCTGACCATTCTTCAACAAATATGTCAAAATTAATAAATATTTTTCCGGAACCCGTTAAGTGTTCCAGTTCCTTTAACTCTCCATCCTTAACAAATCCGGCATTCAAGTCGGTTTTATCCCCTCCGAAAATAAGATATTTACCTACAGGTACTTTATTAATAGCGTAATCTGCTATTAACAACCCCACCTTCACATTGTCAAATGACAAATAGTAATCCAAATCTGAATTACAGATAAGCCTGTCATAGGCAATAACTTTAATATGTTTTTTATGTGCACGGCGAACAATCTCGGCTGAAGTATAAAGATTAACAGAATTAACTATTAAAACTTTTACACCTTTTTCAATTAATTCTTTTGCCTGTTGAATCTGAAGTTTATCGTCATTATTTGCAGATTCCATAAGTACTTCACCTCCTAATTCGTTAATACGTTCAGATACATATGTTTCTTCCTTTAAGAACCGATCGTGTATTAAATTTGGAACAAGAAATCCTACTTTTGGCTTTTTAAGCTGGTTACAGGAGAACATATGACAGGTAAAAATAATAATTAATAATAACCACAATTTTGTTGACAATTTATTGAGTCTCATATTAAACTAGTTACCGTTAATAATAAAAGTTATTTTAAGACAATATTAACTAGCAGATTTTTATTTTTGCTATTATTAGTTTTAAATAAATATAAATATATAATAATTAATTTGAATTTTTATAAACAATAAATGCGCTTAAATAAAAAAACTACAGGGGGCACCCTGTAGTTTTTCAACGTTGGCATATTTAAACGCTATTCTATTTTATAAGTTATAACTTATCCCAATCTGACCTCTTATGCCGTAATACTGACTGGTCTGAGGTAAAGCCGGTTCTGTAGTTGGAGTTGTTCCTGAAACCACTTGTTTAAAGGAACTGGTATAAGAATTATCTACTTGTTTTAGAATATTTGTCAAATTCAGTTTAAAGGTAAAACGGTGGTTAATTTTTTGGGTTATCATTAAATCAGCCAATGTGACAGGAGCAACATAGCTATCGTTAACGGAATATCGTGAATCAAGGCTAGATAATGTTTTAGCCTGGTAGCTGTAAGAGGCCCTTATACTAAATCCTTTGTAATCCCATCCAATATTTGCATTAATTTTATAAGCCGGTTGATTTACTAATTCACCTGATCTGGTCGCGTAATGATAAACAGATGAATCAGCATTAATCTGCACCAGATTTAAAAGTGGGTAACGGGTAATGGAATTAATTAATGTATAGTTGATTTCAAAAACTATACCTTTTAACAGGCCCGGTAAGTACGATAAATTTGTCTGCCATGATAATTCTATCCCTTTTATGTAAGCTTTTTCAGGATTGTTTAAAGGCATAGACCATGCATACGCTCCATTGAGTACATAAGCCGGTAAAAAATAATTGGTAGGTGGAAAAAGGGAGGTAAAATTTGAGGGTGCACCTATTACAGGATTTTGCAATAATGATATAGGGTAATTACCCATATAAACCTCAAGGCCCTGAACTTCTTTATAGAAACCACTTGCAGAAATAAGTCCTACTGAATTAGTTTTGTCAAAATATGAGAAACTCAAATCATAGTTCCATGCCAGCGCATCAGTAAGAAAAGGGTTGTAGGCAGGAAAACCACCACTTTCAGGATTTGGATATATCTGTGTTGGAGAATAATCGGTAAAATTTGGCCTTGTAGTACTTCTGTAAAAATCTGCCCATACATTAAAAGTTTTGGATGCATGGTATTTGAGGTTAACAGAAGGGAAAAAGTCTCCCAGAGACCTATTATAAGTAACAGTATAAGGATTTCCTGTATAACCGACAAGGTTACTTGATGTCATAATCACGTATCCGGTTGATGAAGTATTGTTTTTTTCGTACCTTAAACCAGGTACAATCGTGAGATTTTTTCCAAGGGTAAGTTCAGTAAGAAGATAGCCGGCTGTCTGGTACTCGTATGAACTGTACGTATTTTGATATTGATTTGTCCAGCTAACATAATAATGTAATTTTTCCTTGGGATTATAAACAACCTGGTTCTGGATATATGTTAACTCCCCAATATTAAAAGAATATGGAATATGATATGTACCGGTGATAAACTTACCTGGGTTATAACTATTATCGAGTAAATAGGAACCGTTTACTCCCAAACCGGCTGAATTGTTAGAGGGAATACCAAAATCCGTTAACATTGCCTTACGGTTTGGAGGGTTCCCACCATACTGGAAAGAGAGAAAATCATTGTTTTCTCCATTAGACCTTGTTAAATGGTACGTTTTACCGCCCAGTTTTATCTTACCGTCAATAAAATCAGTTATTTTATATGGTATTTCATAATCAAGATTTGCACCATAGTTCCTGTCAACCAATTTCTGACCGTCGTAATGAAGTTCTTTCAGAATACTTGCTTTAGGATGTCCTTGTCTTACAGTTGCATAACCAGGTGAATTATAGAGAGTAGCGGGATCTGCCCAAACTGTACTATTCTTATCAATATTAACATAGTCAACTTCCTCAAAAGGGAAATAATTTTCATTAAATCGCTGATTTACAATAGATAAATTCAATGCTAAATCCAGTTTAGTGTTTAAAAACCTGAATTCATTCTGGAAGGTATTCATCAGGTTATTGGTAATCCACTCCTGTGAATACATAGTCATATCGATGTTGTCCCCGTCGGCTCCTTGACCCCATAAAAAGGCATTGCTGCGTTGTGTTTCCCTGTCCAGTTTCTGGGCAAATAAACTGAATAATTTAACATCCCACCAGTTATTCCCGTAATCGAGAATTACATCAGCGTTGGAACGTGTTGTATGAAGCTGTATATCGTCAAGGGTAAAGCTGGTGGAATATTGTTTATAATAAGTTCCGCCACTTGGATTTTTCCAAGGGGTTATGCCTGCATAATTTCCGGTAAATTGTTGCTGGGGCCTGTCTTTTTGTTCGCGTGATGCTTTAATGTTTACACCCAGTCTTTTATTAAAAAACCTGTTACTATAGCCAATTCTGAAAATGTAGTTCGCGAAACTGCTGTTAAGGAAGGCATAACCACCTTCAACACCAAGATCGATTTTCTGAATCTGCGCGGCTTTGGGTAAACGCATGTTAACTGTACCGCCAAGGGCATTGGCATCCAGATCTGCACGCAAAGCTTTAAAAACTTCAACACCTGAAAAAATATCCGAAGGCAAAAGACTCATATCCACACTTCTGTCAGTGAAATTGGTAGAAGGCATCTGGAACCCTTCAAGCGTAACATAGTTCCACTGGGAACTCAAACCCCGGATAACAAGCTTATCAGCTTCACCGTTGGTCCTTGTAAGTGAAATCCCGGGAAGCCTTCCGATAGCTTCTGCCGCGTTGGCATCAGGGAATTCCTGCATTTTTGCCCCCGATACTACATTTACTATCATTGGAGATTCAAACTGTTCCTCATTAGCCTTTACCTGGCCCTTGGCCTGACCATATATTATTACTTCTGAGCCAAGAATTACTTCCGGTTTCAAAGTGATGGTAACTCTTTTACTTTCACCACCCTTAATAACAACTACAACCTTTTGTGTCTGGTAGCCCAAAAAACTTACCGTTAAAGTATCGGTACCTTCAGGAACGCTATAAAGGTTAAAAATGCCATTAATATCAGTATTTGCAGCTATATTAGCCTGTTTAACCGCCACGGTAACCCACGACATTCCTATACCTGTAGTGTCATCAACTACCAAACCTGTTATAGTTCCCGTTTTGCCGGCGAAGAGCATATTAGGCAGCAGACAGCTTGATAAAACAATAAATATTAGACGACTGATTGATTTTTTCATAGATTCGTTATTTAGTTATTAGTAATAGTTTAGAGGTCTAAATATAACAAAATTGTTTTTATATTGCCTATAAGATTTAAAAATACTTTGCTTGCGCGTAACAAAAAAAAACTACAGATGGCAAAAGAGCCAATCTGTAGTTTTATATCGACAGCGTGATTACGCTTAGTTCTTTACAAATTTACCTGTTACTACTGATTCATTTGTAGTTAATACGAAAATATAAACCCCGTCTGATAATCCTGCCGGAGCAAATGTTACATCTGTTGTACCATCTAACTCATCAGCATCTATAAGAGTAGCAATAACCTTACCTGATACATCCAATACTGTTAATTTAGCATGTGTTGGAACCGGAAGGGTAATTTTAATTGTTGTTGAACTGCTGAAAGGATTAGGGAAGTTACTTACAGTAACTGCTGCTGCTTCTGTGGCAGTATTAACACCTGTAGGAAGATATGCATTTTCTATTTTTGCAAGTTCATCAGCAAAATCAATAGTATATGGAATTGATGAAGTACCAGGATACCATACTGTTGAACCAATAGGAAGGCCATCTATTGTTGACAGGAAACTGTCAGTTACAGATAATTTGAGTGCCCAGTTTTCTTGTACATCAGAAAGTAAAGTTATACCAATGGTAGCATTTTCAGTTTTTGTGCCACCTGCTGCTGTAAAGCCTGGGAATTCACCTCCATACATACCACCTAAGCGGCCGCCAATATTAAATCTGGCTTCAGGGCTTGGATTAACTTTACCTGTAGAAGTAACTATTGGAGTTGCATAAGTTACCGGAGTAACTGCATTAGGACAACTGTACTGACCCCTGTTCCATTGAATAAACATAGCAGCTGCTTCTGTATCCAATGGGGTTGTTGTCAAACCTAAATAGTTTACCGGCCATGTATATTCATGGTTCTTGTCAAATTTTATGTTATTGTGATCTTTGGCAAGATTATAACCTCTTGAATTAGTCAGGTTTTCACATATGTTAACAACACCGAATGGTCCCGTTAAACCTTCCCATGTAAGATAAGAGCATGCAGAATCGGCAAGTCCGTCATTTGGATTTCCATGAAGATATGCATACAATGGGGTACCTTGACCTGTGTCAGCTACAACTATATTGTTTGAAGCGAACCATTTAATATGGGAAAGTCCAAGCTTGGAAGAGTCAAGATAAGTACCACCATTAGCACGAGAAGCCAGGTAAATTGGTTGAACCCCGAGAGAACCAGCGGTATCAAGTCCTTTTACTTTATCAAGTGTATCAACGCCGATAATACCCATTGGAAGTCCGTCAGGATCCTGTCCACCTGGTTCTTGAACGTTTGGTTTATCTTCACCGGCCAAACCTATATTTACAAATAGGTTATTTGTAAAGTAACCGGTTAAATAATATGAATCCAAAAATGGATATTTAATTGAGTTGATAATTGTATTATGGTCGACCACAGCAAATTGGATAAGAGAATTCTGGCTTAAACAAAGAAGACCAGGGCCAAACGCGGTATTGTTTTCAAAAATAAATGTATCTATAGGATTTTTGCAATACCATGCACGGGCTTCCCACCATTGTGAACCATCAAAGAAGTCACGGAAATAGTTATTTTTGAATACAACTTTAAAACCTGATGATACAGATTGTGATAAAATGAAATCCTGGTCCATAGTGAGGATCAGGCAGTCTTCAACATCAAGTTTGGTACCTCTTCCGGACATTGTAGCAACATGGTCAGGTAAAAAAGTGTTATCGGTACATAAACATTGTATTTCAAGGTTTTTTAAAGTAAGGTTACCTCCGGTAAAAGTTGCATTAGCAGTATCAGAACCGTTAACTGTGCTTGCATATACCTTAAGACTATTAAGCGGTTGGAACCTTAAAACTGGTTTAGCCTGATTGGCAGGTCCCATAAGTGTTATTGTACCTGTACCGTCATAGATCCAGCCTGCATTCTGCAGATATACACCACCAGCCTGCAGCAAGTATACGGTGTTCGGATTAACCCTGGCACCGGCAGCGGTTGTATCACCAGTGATAACATTTTCAAGGTTACCTGAAGATATAGTAACAGGAATATAAACTGTATCATGTGCAGCATCAGTATAAGCTGTATCACCTGCTAATTTAGTTGTTAATGTTCTTATTCCTTGTCCATTCACCACATTTGCCATCAGAAAAAAACTAATGACCACACTAAGTAAATATTTAATTTTCATAAGTTTTTAAAATTTAAGTTAATAATAATTGTTAATAATTTTTAATATTAATTCATCTGTTCATTAAACCTCCTTTTTTATAAGTTAACATTTATTCCGATTTGCCCTCTAATACCATAATACTGACTGGTCTGAGGCAAAGACGGTTCTACAGTCCTCACTCCGTTTACCATTTGAACAAAAGAGCTGTTATAGGAATTATCCACCTGTTTTGTCAGATTCGTCATGCTGAGGAAACAGGATATATTGTGGGTTATTTTTTGTTTAATCATTAAATCTGCCAATGAAACAGGGGAAATGTAAGTATCGTTTACAGAATATCTTGAATCCAGGCTTGATAAGGTTTTAGCCTGGTAGCTGTAAGAAAACCTGATACTAAATCCTTTATAATCCCATCCAATATTTCCCTGTATTTTATAGGCAGGTTGATTAATTAATTCACCCTTTCTGGTACTCCAATAATAATCAGTTGCATTTCCAACCTGAGTTGAATAAGTGTACACGTAATTGGTAGAGGAATTAATTAATGAATAGTTGACTTCAAAAACTATACCTTTTAACAGACCTGTTAAGTATGATAAATTTGTCTGCCATGATAATTCTATTCCTTTAATGTAAGCCTTGCTGGGGTTGTTAATAGGCAAACTATTAATAACTGCGCCATTATTAACAGCTCCGATAGTATAATAACTGAGAGGGGGAACAATCTGGGTAAGATTGGAAGGTGCACCTATTAATCCAGCATTTTGAAATGCGAGATTGTAATTACTCTGATAAACTTCAAGATCCTGAACTACTTTATAATAGGCACTGGCGGAAAAAAGACCTATAGTTTTGTTAAGATACTGAAAACTCAAATCGTAATTCCATGCCAAAGCATCTTTAAGAAAAGGGTTATAAGAATTAAAGTTTCCCTGATCAGATGTTGGATATGCAATAGTAGGGGAATAATCGTTGAAATCGGGCCTGGTAGTACTTTTGTATATATCTCCCAATATGTTAAATAATTTGGTTACCTGGTATTTCAGGTTCACTGAAGGGAAATAGTCTGCCTCAAACCTTTTAGTTGTTACATGGTTAGCAACACCTGATATATCATTGGGATTACTTGCCTGCTCAAATTGAATACCTGTGGATGCAGTGCTGTTTCTTTCGTACCTCAAACCTGGAACAACAGTAATTATTTTATCAATGGTAAATTCAGTAAGAATATAGGATGCCTGCTGATGTTCGGTTGAACTATAGGTGTTAGACCATTCATTTGACGTATTAGGTACAGCTGTACCAATTTTTACTATTTGACCTTTAGCGTTTTTAACCGTTCTGGTTGATAATCCTAAATCATCATTTATTAAATTGCCAAAACTATATGAATATGGAAGTGAATATGTTCCATTTATAAATTTACCGGGATTATAACCATTGTCGACAAATGAGAAAGCGTCTATTCCACCTACACCAGTTGATGAAACAGCAGAAGTAACCTTATAATAAGTTAGCATACTGTTCCGGTTACTACTTCCATTTCCATACTGGAATTGATACTGGTAATAGAATTCCTGATTATGTCTTGTTAAGTCGTACATTTTACCGCCCAGCTTTATTTTGCCATCAATAAATTCAGCTATCTTATAAGGGATTTCATAATCAAGATTTGAACCCATGTTTCTGTCAACTAATTCCTGACCGTCATTATTCATGTTGGTAAGGGTGCTAGATTTAGGATGTCCTTTCAAGATGCCTGAAAAGCCCGGAGAATTATAAAGAGCAGCAGGATTACCAAAAATTAAACTACTCGCAGCTAAAAGAACACCGTTCTGATTTTCTATAAACGGGAAGTTGTCTTCTGTAAACCTTTGATTTACAAGCGATAAATTTAATGCTATATCCAGTTTTGTACTTCCTATGCGGAATTCGTTCTGCAGTGTATTCATCAGGTTATCGGTAATCCATAACTGGGAATACAGGGTCTGATCAAGGTTCTCATTGTTAGTGCCTGAAGTCATTAACCAATAATATTTAAACTGTCGTTGTGTTTCCCTGTCTAATTTCTGGGAAAACAAACTGAATAATTTAACATCCCACCAGCTAGTCCCGTAATCTAAAATAATATCGGCATTGGACCGTGTTGTATGAAGCTGTATATCGTTAAGTGTTATGCCGGTGGACGATATTTTCAGATATTCTCCGCTTGATGATGGAGCAGGGGTTGGGGATGCATAATTTCCGGTAAATTGTTGCTGGGGCCTGTCTTTTTGCTCGCGGGATGCTTTAATGTTTACACCCAGTCTTTTATTAAAAAACCTGTTACTATAGCCAATTCTGACAATGTAATTCGCGAAACTGCTGTTAAGGAAGGCATAGCCACCTTCAGCCCCAATTTCGAATTTCTGAATCTGCGCGGCTTTGGGTAAACGCATGTTAACTGTACCGCCAAGGGCATTGGCATCCAGATCGGCACGCAAAGCTTTATAAACTTCAACACCTGAAAATATATCCGAAGGCAAAAGACTCATGTCCACACTTCTGTCGGTGTAATTAGTCGAAGGCATCTGGAACCCTTCCAGCGTAACATAGTTCCACTGTGGACTCAAACCACGTATTACAAGCTTATCAGCTTCACCGTTGGTCCTTGTAAGTGAAATCCCGGGAAGCCTACCGATAGCTTCTGCCGCGTTGGCATCAGGGAATTCCTGCATTTTTGCCCCTGAAACTACATTTACTATCAATGGAGATTCAAACTGTTCCTCATTAGCTTTTATCTGGCCTTTGGCCTGTCCATATATTACAACTTCACCGGTATTAATAACGGCAGGTTTCATGGTAACGGTAAGTCTTAAATCTTGTCCGGCCTTCATGTTAATAACCACCCTTTGAGTTTCGTAACCTAAAAAACTTACCGTAACGGTATCGGTACCTTCGGGAACACCTGTAAGGTTAAAAACGCCATTAATATCAGTATTTACAGCTATATTAGCCTGTTTAACTGCCACTGTAACCCAGGACATTCCTATTCCTGTAGTGTCATCAACTACTAAACCTGTTATAGTTCCCGTTTTACCAGCGAAAAGCATACCTGGGGAAAGGCAGGCTAATAAAAAAATAAAAATAAAGAGTTTGATTGATTTCATAGATTCATTAATTTAGTTAGTTATAGTAATAATTTTAATGATGCATACACAAGGTATAATATCACCTTTTCATTAATACAAGCCAGTGTTCCAAAACCATTATGCTTATAAAACTTCCGGAATACTGCCTATTAAATTTATCTGTTTAGCGATTCAAATATAATAAATATTTTTAATAGCCTACAATATATAATATAAAATGAGGTTTTTGAAGATTATTTTTTTTATTATTTAAATTAATTATAAAATTTAAAAAAGTGTTTTTATGTTAATAAATAATTGAAAAGTAGGAAAGTATAAAAGGATTTTTGACTTCATCACTTATTTAGTAAAGTTAAAAACATTATTTTAATTTACAATATTATTATGTTAAGTAAATCTTTCCTGCTTTCACCAACAACTAACAACTAACAACCAGGAACTAGCCTTTATGGGGTAATTGAAAATAAAAAGTTGATCCGTTATTTACCTGGCTCTGTACCCAGATTTTACCTTTATGTTTTGACACAAATTCCTTGCATATAATCAATCCAAGGCCTGTACCGGTTTCCTTAGCTGTACCTTTTGTAGAAACCGTGTTATTTATTTCAAAAAGATTTTTTATTGTTGGCTCAGGAATGCCTACTCCGGTATCTGAAACTGTTACTACCACAGTATTATCGATCGAAATTTCTGCACTTAAGGTGATTTGTCCTTTAACAGGTGTAAATTTTATGGCATTCGAAATAAGATTCCTTAGGATCGTTTTTAACATATTTTCATCCGCAAACACAACAATATCAGGGGTAATTAGTTGGCATATTGTTATTTCCTTTTGCTGGGCATTGCCTTCAAGTAAATTGATAACTTCATTGGAAACGGTTAAAAGGTGTTGTTCTTCGGGTTCATAAGATATCCGGCCGGTTTGTGCCCGCGACCATTGTAATATATTATCAAGAAGGGTATTTCCACTAAAGGCTGATTTATGGATCGAATCGAGGAATTTATTAATTTTTTCTTCTGATAATTTTTTAAAATCACTTACTAAAAGTTCTGAATATCCAAGTATTATATTAAACGGGTTTCGCAAATCATGTGCAAGGATCGAAAACAGTTTATCCTTTGTTGCATTTAGCTGGCTGAGTTGGTCACGTTGTGCCAGTATTTCCTCTGATTGTTCTTCAATATGTTGTTGTCTTTCTTCGAGCAATGCATTGGTTTCATTTAACCTGTCCGCCTGATCTTCCAGTACGTGGTTTTGCAAACGGATCTCCTCTGTCCGTTCAATGACGATATCTTCCAATTCCTGATTACGCTTTACTATATTTTTTACACGGTAACGATAGTAACTAAATGCTAATGAAAGAGTCATTATTATTAATAAACATATAAACCAGGCTGTTTTCCAAAATGGAGGTATTATATGAATAATTATTTCAGTCGGGTTATTATTCCAAACTCCATCTGAATTTGATGCTTTAACACGGAATATATAATTACCCGGGTTAAGGTTTGTGTAAGTAACTTCTCTTCTTGGCCCGACATTCCACCATTTTTTATCAAAACCTACAAGCTGATATGAATATTGATTTTTCTCAGGATTCAAATAATTAAGCGCGATATATTCGAAGGTGATAAAATTTTGATTATAATTTAATGTAATCTCTTTGGTATGACTTATTTGCTGCTTTAATACAGAGTTTTTAGCTTCACTTACAGGAACATTCTCATAAAACAACTTCAAATTAGTAATTATTACTTTAGGAGAATATGGATTTTGTTTAATTTCATCAGGGGAAAAAGATACATATCCACCATTTCCACCAAAATACAATTCCCCTTTTTTATTCTTAAAACAGCAATTTAAACTGTAATCAGTAACTTCCAGGCCATCGGCTTTTGTATATGTTATAAATTTTTTACTTGAATTGTCATATTTACATAATCCTTGTGCAGTACTTATCCAGATATTCCCGTTCTTATCAGATTGCAGGCCCGAAATAACATTGTCGGGCAACCCGTCTTTTTTGAAATAATATTTAAAAGTATTGGATTTTTGATCATAAACGTCTACTCCGTTAGCTGTACCCATCCAAATGTTGCTTTTTTCATCTTCACATAAAGCAACAACCCAATTTTGACTTAAAATCGTTTTATTGTCATTACTAAAATTATAAAAGCGATTATTGGTTCGGTCGTATTTGGTAAAGCCATTGTATGTGCCAATCCATAAATTACCATTTTTATCGTTAAGAAAATGCAGGCAGTAATTATCAACTATTCCTGAATCAGGATGGTTTACATTCTTCATGATGTGGGAAAATGTCCGGGTTTCCCGGTCGAGAATATTTATGCCTCCGCCATTTGTAGCTACCCAAATTTTCCCCTTTGGATCTTCAAAAATATCTCTTATATCATAGTGGTTAATACAGGAAGAAATTTGCGGATTATAAATATAGTTTTTAAAATGGCTGGTTTTTTTATTATATGAATATAATCCCTCATAAGTACCAATGAATAGTTCATGATCGGCTGTTTCATATGTAACGAAATCCGATTGGGTATTAAATCCATATTTTGACACATTATCAGAAGAAAAATGCATTGTTATGCCTTTTTTATTATCAGTATAATATATTCCTTCACCATTAATTCCGATCCATAAATTTCCTTCACTATCCTCAAATATACTTGTCAAAAGTTTATCTTTATATTTTACACCGGATGAAAGGAAGTTTTTATACATTTTATTAAATAAAACTATACCTGTTTTATGTGTACCTATCCATATATTTCCTTGTTTGTCACTTATTAATTGTTGAGATATATTAGAATAGGGTATTCCGAATGGACATGCCGCAGAAGCTGATTGTATGATGGAATTGGTTAAGCTGTTATAAACACGGAAGCCTTTTTTATCCAGGAACCATAGGTTATGGTCAAAACCATACAAACATTGGTACACCCGGTCCCGTTCATTTAAATTATTATCCAATAACTTAATATTGTGTAATTCAATAAAACTTTGTAAATTTTTTAATACTTTTTTTGGTTTGTAAAACTTCACACCAGAAAATGAACATACAATAAGATTACCGTTATTATCTTCTATTATATCATCAATTATTGAAGAGTAATTTGTGCTCAGGTTTTTATCAATTTTCCCATAATAGGGATTTAAAGAACATATGTTACCTTCCTGGTCACCAATCCAAATGATCCCTTCTTTGTCCTCATACAAGCTCCAAATATAGTTGCTCGACAAACCGGAATTGTCAAATTGGGAATTGCCATATTGATGAATAAAATGAAAATTATATGAAATTTTAATTAATCCAGCTCCTTGTGTACCAAGCCAATAATTCCCGTATTTGTCTTCCAGTATGGTCCAAATGGAAAAACCTGATTTAACAGAACCTTCATTAATATTAATCCGTGTAAAATTGTCATGCAACCTGTTATAAATACATAACCCTTTGGCTGTAGCAATCAGCAACCGTCCTTTAGAATCATTTAAAATTTTAAAAATATTATTATCAGGTATACTGTTGGAATCATTTATACTTGTTGTATAAATTTTAAAATTAATCCCATCGAACCGGTTAAGCCCGTTCACAGATCCAAACCACATATAACCGACAGAATCCTGTGCCACAGTCAGAACTTCATCATTTGATAAACCTGATTCAGCGGTATATTGTACTTCGCGCCATTTTATTGATTGCGGGATTGCCGTGTAAGAGGTGAATTGTAAAAATAAACAAAACAGGAATATTTTTTTTAAAGTCATATTTACACTATTTTACATTTTTCACCTGGATATGTAATTTAACAAAATTATTTCAGATAACAAAAAATAAGTGATGAGGTGATGAGGTGAACCAAGAACCAAGAACCAAGAACCAAGAACCAAGAACCAAGAACCAAGAACCAAGAACCAAGAACCAAGAAAAAAAAATCAATTAATAATTAGTAATGTGTTATGAGGGAATAAAGATTTAAGATTTATAAAATTGAGTTTTGATATAAAAATATAAATCTAAAATTACAAATCTAAAATCAAGAATCTGAAATCATTAAGTCTTGGTTCCTGGTTCTTGGTTCCTGGCTCTATGAAATAATAATTTATATTAAGGGTAAAAGAATTTATTTTATACCATCGGTATTGCTGACAAAAGCAATCCTTTTACCATCAGGCGACCACGATGGAACATTTATAGTACCCTGGCCCCCATATAGATAGGCTATTGTTTTGGGCTTAAGATTTTCAGTATCCATGATACGTAACATTACATGTTTATAATAAGGGTGATCGGTGGGGCTCACTTCAGGGGGAAAGGTAAGGAAGACCACATGCTTTCCGTCCGGTGACGGATGGGCAAACCAATTTTGAAAATTATCGGAGGTAATTTGTACAGGTTCCGATCCATCTGCTTTCATTCTCCAGATCTGCATGGAGCCTGTCCGGCTCGAATTAAACCAGATATACCTGCCGTCTGATGAATATTCAGGCCCGTCGTTAAGGGAAGGATGATTTGTGAGTTGTACTTCATTGCCACCCGAAGCGGGAATCCGGTATATATCGTATTGGTTATTCCTTTTGCCGGTATAAACGAGGTATTTTCCGTCCGGAGACCAGCCATGCCAGTATGACGGGCTTTTTTCTGTAATTTGTTTTGGCGTGCCACCTTCTATGGGGAGGGTAAATATTACTGAATTATCCCCGGCTGGCCTTTCGGACAAATGATTACTTATTACCAATAGTTTTCCGTCCGGCGAAATTCCATGGTCGTTATTGTTAATGGTTGCAAATCCTGTATTAATTATTTCAGGTTTTCCTCCTTCTGCCGGAATACGATAAATTAATCCTTTGCTGTTTAGTACAAGGAATTTGCCGTCCTTTGACCAGTTTGGAGCTTCAAATGGTTGTTGGGACTGGTAAATCACCTTTCGAAGCCCTGTTTCAACATCCATAATTTCTATCCTGCAACCAATATAATCTTTATAGGGTATAAACCCCTCTTTTGCAGGAATTGTAAGTCTTGTGTTAATAAAGTTTGCAGCTTCTATCACATTGGGATTATGTGCACAGACAAATAAGCCAACGTAGTATCCCTTTTCAAATTTCATTTCCAGTTCACCTATTTTACTGAGTGGGTCCCCATCCGATGCAACCCTCGTAATTATTTTGTCGCCAACTTTTTCCAATTGCAAATTAGGAGTGGATTTTAAGGAGCAGGAGAGTTCCTTTGTTGCAGAATCTTTTGCATCGCGGTATTGCATAGACATCAAACCTTCGCCGTGAAAGGCAATATCAATATACCGCGAACCCGGCTCTAAACTTTCGCGGATTATCAATCCTCCTTTCCTGTGAGGTTCAACTCCTTTGCCGATCCATTCCATATGGGTATTTAAAATAAAATTCCCGTCCATGTGTTTCCAGACAAAATAATATTCATCGCTCCTAAACCACATGTTAGTACCTGATCCTTCTATGATATAGGTTTCGTTATCAGCATTATACAGGCAGCCACCATGGTTTTTAACATTTCCTACATCCATGCCTTGTTCAAACAATCCGAACGAATTTTGCGCCTCTGATTTTGAAATCATGCCGGAAAGTAAAACTATGGCAAGGCCTGGTATTCTTAAATTTTTTTTCATGATGTTGTTAATTAAATTAATTAAAGTTTATTGACATAGTTACTTTTTTGGGGTTTTTGATAATGATACTTCTTGTCCCATATCGATTCCTGACATAACCTTAAACTGAGGTTTGGAAGGATCAAATGCTTGTTTTGCATTTTCCAGGTTATTGTTTATAAACAAATGCTGTTCGCTTACATCCTGCAATGAAAGAAATGTGCCGGTTCCCGTTGCTGCTTCACAGTTACTTACCGAGACCCCTGTACCCTGCTTTAAATTAATTGCAGCACCGGTACCTGTGATTTGAGCCTGCCTTCCTTTGAATCCGTCAATGTTAAGGTTGTTGAAATGTTCGCAATAGATTCCATCTGAAAAATAACCGGGCAAAGAATCGGCCCATTGCAATTCGAATCCGTGAATCTTTAATCCGTCAACATATTGACTATAGATACCAGGGATATCGTGTTTGAAAATTGCAAGTTCCACTCCGGCACCTAAACCCCTGAGATCGAAATTACCGCCCATAGCATCGCTATGTATGCCTCCTTTAAGCTTTAACTTGATATTGTCGAATGAAATTTCCTTGATTATATTGTTTTCAGTACCATATATTAATATGCTGTTTTCGGCTTCTGCTATTATGTTAGAGAAACGGAGGTTTTTTATCCATGTATTTGAATTTTTAATGTAAACAGTGTGAGGCATTACACAAAGATAAACAGGTTCTCCCTTGCCCCACCATTGACCGGTAAAAAGTTTAGTCTGTATAAGTATATCAGTAAAAAGAACATTTTCAGCACCTCCGAAAACCCCAATACCACGGTTTGATTCACGTATAACAATGTTTTGAAAAGTACAATAACTGCCTCCGGTAAAACGGATGCCCGAAGACCTGGATGAAAGGATACAATTTGTTACTACCAGATTTTCGCACTCGTTGGCAGCAATACCATCATCACCTGTAGAGATATTGCAATCGGAAATGCGTGCATTTTTAGCAGTTATATTTATTCCGTCATTATTAGGTATAAGGGGGTTGTTTAAAATATTTATTCCATGGATTTCAACGTTTTCGCAACCGGATACATTAAGGGTCCAGTTATGCGAGTCTTTGATAGTTATATCTTTCACAATAATATTATCGCATTCGGCTAAAATAATAAGTGCGCCGGGACGGTCCTTCCAATCCATCCATGGGAGCACAGGACCTTCAGTAAGTCCAATCCCGGGATCCATAAAACTGTCACCCTGGCGTGTACGTTTTTTATCGAATTCATTGGGATTGTCAACGTGGGGAATTTTAGTATCGACAAAGTAGGTCCCATTACCGTCAATAACGCCATGTCCGGTTATTGCGATATTTTCAGCTTTGTTGGCAACAATGAGCCCTGCAGCGCAGGCCTTCACCTGATTCTCCGCTTCCGAAACCCTTGAGGTGGAAATCCGATTTAAGCTTAAAATCAGTGAGGTTGTTGCTTCCCTTGATAACAGATCCGGGAAGCAATTCGAGAGTAACATTGCTAAGCAATTCGAATGTACCGGTTACATATTCACCCGAAGGGAAAAGCACGATGCCGCCGCCTGCAAGGTTACATGTCCTGATAGCCAGGTTTATGGCGTTTGTTTCAATATGTTTGCCGTCGCCAACCGCCCCGTACTGCTTTACGTTAAAAATGCCTTCTTCTGTCATTTTGGTTTGGCCGTGCAAGGTTGTTATTATATTAAGTGCGAAAATAGTACAGAATATTCTTATTTTTGTTTTCATATTAAGATTTTAATATTATTGATTTTCAATTCAGGGTAAAATTAATTTTTTTTCTAAATGCCCTTATCAAATACAGTAAAATTTATTCTTTATGGATTTAAGCAAGCCCGGTTTTTTCAAAAGGAATACAAAGTTAGTATCTATTGGGATTATTATCCTGACAATATGCAATTGTAATTTGATTTATTCTCAATTAAAGCAGAATGAAATTCAGGTAACAAATATAGCCAATGAAGGATTTTTAATTAAATCCATAAATCACAAAATTTTGATTGACGCATTGTTCTCTGACGGTTATGGAATATTTGCCGTTCCTTCAAAAGATCTCATTAATCAGATAATGGAAGCTAAAACTCCTTTTGACAGCATCAGCCTGTATTTTTTGACACACTACCATAAAGATCATTGCGATCCTGGAGTGATAAGTAAATATCTTAAGAAATATCCTGATATAAAGATTGTGACAAACAAGCCTTCTCTTGTATTTATTGATGGGGAACAATTTGGATTTGTTCTACAGCAGAAACAGTTTTGTGAAATAACGCCCGGAATTAATCAGAGTATTTCACAGACAATAAATGATATTCCGGTAAAAGTATTTGGATTAAAGCATCTGTCTTATTTTAAAGATGGAATTGATTTGGAAGAATACATGTATAATGCCGGTTATTTAGTTGATTTGGATGGTATTAAGATATTTCATTCCGGTGATATTATGATTAATAGTCTCAGGGACTATATTGAAAGGAAGGGAAAATGGAATGACAGAATTGATATTGCATTTCTGTATTGTGATTTAATAAAAGATGAATCGGACTTAGAGTTTATATTAACAACATTAAATCCAAGGTATATTGTAATAATGCATGTTCCTCCAGCTGATAACAACAAGTGGCAGTCTAGCATAGAAAAATTAAAAAAGAGATTTGCAAATATTGTTTTTTTTAAAAATTCAATGGATACTCAAAATTTTAATTTAAACTAACATTTAAGTTCGATAAAAGTAAATTTATTATTATGCAACAAATTTTTAATCAAAGACAATTTAAGAAATACCAAATATTGGTAACTTTGAAGAAAAATATATGAATTTATGAATAGAAATACTTCAATATCATTAGGAAATTATTTTGACAATTTTATCCAAAATAAAATTTCAGCAGGTCGTTTTAAAAATGCCAGTGAAGTTGTCAGGGCAGGATTAAGGCTTTTGGAAGAAGAAGAAAATAAGGTAATTGCTTTAAGAGAAGCTATTAAGGAAGGAATAGATAGTGGAATTGCTTATAATTTTGATCCAACTTCCCATTTAGAAGATTTAAAAGCTAATAAAAACCTGAATGGCTAAGTATAAGTTAACAAATAAAGCAGTAGATGATTTAACTCTGATTTGGAATTACACATTTGACAAATGGTCTGAAAAACAAGCAGACAAATATTATTATATGCTTGTAGATAATTTCAACGAAATTGCGGATAACCCTAATTTGGGTAAAAATTATTCAGGAGTAACGGAAAACTTATTAGGATTTAGATCAGGAAGGCACATCATTTTTTATCGCAAGGTTGAAGAAAATGAGGTAGAAATTACAAGAATTCTCCATGAACAAATGGATTTAAAGAATAGAGTAAAAGAATAATAACCCCACAAGACATTGTTATCTTCAGAACTTTAACTTTACATTGAATTAATTATATTTTGGAGGAAAAACCATGAAAGAACTAGTTGTAAAAAACCTGAATTCAATAGAAGGTGAAAAAATAAACAGGGGTGCCGGAAATGAATTTATCGTAAAATCAGTAATTCCAAGGGCTGAAGCTACCAAATGCCGCGTCAGCTTTGTAGAAGTTGAACCAGGAAACCAGGCATTCAGCTATCATTATCATGAAATGAATGAGGAAGTGTTTTACATCATTAGTGGCACAGCCATTGTCCGTACATCTAAAGGTGATATTAACCTGAAAGCAGGGGATATAATTACATTTCCTACCGGAAAGGATGGGGCTCATGTCATTCGTAACGCTTCAGCAACAGAAAAACTTGTTTATATTGATTTTGATGCTATCAATGTGCCGGAAATTGTTCATATGCCTGATACTAATAAAATTATGGTTGTTGGCCCGTATTCAAATGGAACATATGACGAAAAATAAGTTTTACTTCAACTGTGTAACCAATACTTTGCCCGGCATGTTAGGAATATAAATAATATTTGATCACAGATTCCGTTAATAATTCAGGTATTAATTTAATCAATTAAAACACATGAAAAATACTAAATACCGGTTGGCATTTTGGATGTGCATGTTTTTTATAATTCCGGGAATCCTTATTAAGGCTCAGGTTCAAACGGAAGAAGCACCTCCTCCCTGGAATACGGGAACGATCAAAACCCAATTTGATTATATGATCCTAAAATCAACTCCGGATGCAGAATTCAGGATGGTTAAGCAAAATTGGCTTTACATAGTAAAATCAAGAGTTTTAGATACGATAAAATTAGTCAGGCAGCAAAACCTTGATTTTAAAACCCTGATAAACCTGAAATCAAAAGAAGCCGATTCCCTGCAATCGCTGGTAACAATACTGAACAAAGGCCTTACAAAGGTCACAAAAGAAAAAGGGTCGATTTCATGGATTGGGATTTCTATGAGTAAAAACTACTATAATACACTGATGTGGTCACTGATTGGCATTTTAGTACTTACTCTGCTGGTATTATTCGTGTTATATAAACACAGTCATATTGTGACTGTTCAAACTAAAACTTCACATAAAGAACTTCAGGATGAATATGATGCTTTCCGAAAACGTGCTCTTAAACGCGAAGAGGAACTTTCCAGGCAACATCTTACCGAATTGAATAAATACAGAAATAAGGGATGAATTCTGTCTGAACTGGGATTTGTGGGACTAAAGGATTTTGGGATTTTATAATCAGGGATTAAACTTTTATTGGTAAAGCGGTGAAACTCCAATATAATTCTATATGTTTTATATCCTTTAGCAACGAACTGTTAAGGGGTTGTTGAATTATCAATAATTAACCAAAAATTAAAATGTTCATATAATTGTCTTTACGATTTGGAACCGTTAAGTTTTATTTCCTGACCATATTTTATTATTTCATTTGCAATCGGATTAGACAAATTAAAATCTCTTTCTCTAAAAGGATGAGGCTCAATTCTGCTATCAATTTTCCTTCTCAGTCGCATCAATTCGAGTTGCATATCAATTAAATTATAGTAATCATTAAAAACAACGGCAATATCAATATCGCTATCCTCATTAAAATTTCCTTTCGCGTAAGACCCAAAAAGAATAACTTTGATATAATTATAATTTTCTTTCACAACACCGGCAAATTTTTGCGCAACAATTATAGCATTTGTATTATCCATGAGCGTAGAATTTTAATTTTTTCTATCCATTCCTTTGTAAAATCAAGAGTACACAATAAATAAAACTCACTTTTATAATCGTCATAACGGGCATTAAGGTTAAAAGTGGTAACTTTATCCAGCAAATCAGATTGTGCTTCTGACATTTCGATATTGCTTAACTCTGCTAATCTATATAGATTATGAATAAAGGGAGCATGCTTTTTATATTTATTTACATACACAGCTTTTAGTAATTTTTCAACTGAAATATGCCCTAAAAACAATGCCCATTTATATGATTTTGAATCATATAAACTTAGCATAGTTTTAAAATCTTCTTCTGAAGTATCAATCCAATGCTTTACTATTTTTTCAACATCTAAATTTTCAATTCCATCAGTCATTGCATTTAAATTTAGGTAAATATACAATTTTTTGATGACAAATTTTTGGAAAGAATTATACTTGAAATATCTTCTTTATTTGCTCAGTAATAGATTTTTTCATTTGTCTGAACTGGGATTTGTGGGATTAAAGGATTCTTGGGATTTAATGATCAGGGTATAAACTTTTTATTGGTTAAACGGTGAAACACATAATTCATTTCCTCAATTTTTAATCACATCATCCAAAAAATCCCACAAATCCCAGTTCAGACATTTATACCTATTATTGAAAATTTAAGTGAATTAGATATAACTGACATTAATTCAAGAAAATTAATTACTCATTGCTTCACCAATTATCTCGAATTCACGCTAAACAGCACGGCGCAACATCTTATCTCTTATATATACATTAAAATCATGTTTTTCCTCTAAATATTTTTCAATAGAATCAATAGAATCTTGAATATCAAACAAATATTTTCTTATTTCATTATCCATAAAGTAAAGCCTTTGTCTGGTTAACAGAATCTATAAAAAATATGGGTTTGATAAAGATTTTTCCGTAACTAAATCAACGGGTCTTTTAAATAATTTTTCAAATTTATCAGCCAGATCAAAATAAGTATCGGCATAATCTCCATAATCCATAGGCTGAAATGAAATTAACAAATCAATATCACTATTATCATTAAATTTATCAGTACATACTGAACCAAAAGCAAATAATGTTTTAACATTATGAAGCATACATAATGTTTTTATTTTATCCATATTATTTATAATTATACTTTGCATATCAATGGTTTGTACAAAATTACAATTCTAAGTGAATAAAAAAATGACTCCTCCTAAAAAATTTACATTTAATAAATTATTCCTGGCATGAACTAATCTTCGAAATGTCCAAAGGCATAAATAGTTTACTATATCGGTGGGGCGCTTTCGTCATGGTTACCTTTATGGCTGACCTTCCCACAGTCAAAGAGTTTTTTGGTTTCTTTATTGCGATCAAAAAAGGGACAAAAGAAAAATAAAGTTATTCGATCAAAAAGTTTTCCTGGTATTGCAAGAAAAAACATTTGATTAACCAGATTTTGGGGCTTTGCCCCAAACCCCACATACTCTTTTGTCTGCGACACAAAAGAGTATGCAGAAAAAGTCACCGCTTTCGATAAAATGCTAAAAAATCGTTGCATTGCGCTAAAACCGCCGAGCTCGAGTCCTTCGGACTCTCAAACAGCGCCGGTTTTAGACGCTTCATTACACGATTTTTTTAACGCATTTTCTCTAAGGCGATCTTCTTCTTGCCAATGTTAAATTCTTTTATAACAAATATTTCAACTATCAGATATTCAATTATCCCCTTTTAAGGTGTAGGGGTTTAATTCCATTCTGGCTGCGGGCCGTTCAAGCGAAGGCGCAGCCGGAGCGCGTTTCCGCGGCCAAGCATCGGACCCTGAGCGCGGTCGAAGGGTCTTTGCTTCGTTTCTTTTTGTGCGCAAAAAGAAATGAAGAAATTAGCGTTGACCTACTAGGATTCGAACCTGGACTAACAGCTCCAAAAACTGCTGTGCTACCATTACACCATAGGTCAGTGTCTTTCGGGCACCGCTAAAAATCTCAATTTTTTTGTTGGGCCCCGGATTTGAGGTTTATAGAGATGCCTTTAATTTGGAGGTGCAAAAATAAAAAATTATTCCGGCTCTTAACTATTCACTGACATATTTTTCTTTAAGAAACAAATTAATTTATCAATAACTTTAATATTATATTTTCACTTTTAGTTGAAAATCCTAACTTTGAAAGTTAAACCTAAATTATTTTTTGATGCAGCATACCGGGCCGATATCAAAAATGATCTCAGTATTTACCAATCCGATACAATATCATTTGCCTATTGGAAATGGAAGAGTATATATGAATGATTTAATAGGTCATCAAATCTCATTAACATGGTTGGGCCAGATTCATTGCCTGAACTGCGGAGGTTTGACCAGTAAATCATTTGCCCAGGGATATTGTTATCCTTGTTATGTGTCAATTCCGGAAACTGAAGAATGTGTTTTAAACCCTGAGAAATGCAGGGCACATGAAGGTATTGCCCGTGATATGGATTATGCATTGGAAAATTGCCTGCAGGACCATATTGTTTACCTGGCCCTGACTAACCAGGTAAAAGTTGGCGTAACCAGGCTTTCTCAAATTCCGACTCGTTGGATAGATCAGGGTGCATGGAAAACAATAAAACTTGCAAAGACAAATAACAGATATCAGGCTGGAATTATTGAAGTAGCTCTAAAGCACCATCTTACAGATAAAACAAACTGGAGAGATATGCTGAGGAATATAACTGACAATACAGTTTCGTTAGTGGATGAGAAGAAAAAGGTTAGTCTACTGATGCCTCAGGATTCTATTGGATTCCTTTCCCCGGATAATGATGTACTAGAGCTTAACTATCCTTATATCGAAGTTGAGAAAAAAATTGCAAGTTTAAGTTTTGACAAACAACCGTTGGTTAAAGGAAAGTTAATTGGAATAAAAGGGCAGTACCTGATTTTTGAAGGAGGAAATGTAATTAATATAAGGAAATTCGGCGGGTATGACGTGCAACTGGACTATTAATTGACGTCGTAAGTCGTAAGTCGTAAGTAAAAAGTTAACAATAATCACTTGATTTAGTAATAATTTCTCAGCACTAATTACTAATTACTAAGCACTAAGCACTAAGCACTTTTTAACTTAAGTCTGACCAGTGATTTTACAATGCCTTCCTTAAGGCGTTGAATTTCAATTTTTTCGAAAAAATTTAATTTGTATAATACTAGTGGGAACAAGGCAAGCATAAATAATTTAAATGCCGAAATCAATAAGACATTTTTTATGCCACAATATTGAATTATAATAAATATAAGAATTCCTAAACTAAAAATCTGTAAAATTTTACTCCATTCATAAGTTATTTTCATTTGCCTGCCTGAAAAGTATGCTAATAAACCCGTATAAATAATTTGAGCGACCAGTACTGAATATGCTGCACCAATCATTCCCCGCGAAGGTATTAACCATATATTCAAAAGTATATTAACAAGTAAAGCGCTTAATGATGGAATCAGATAATATTTGGTTTTATTTTTCAGAAACAAACCAACTCCTACAAAATAATTCATCCCCATTACCATAAAACTTAACGATAATATAGGTACTACTTTAAGGCCATCCCAATATTCTTTATTTCTGCCAACAATCCATAAAATATCCTGGTAAAAGAATAAAAATACAAGGATTAAGAAAGCAATAATAAAACAATAGTAAGTGAGCATTTTACGGTAATACCTGATATTGTTTTTAACTGTTTCGTTCCTCATAACAGATGGGAAGTAACTCATTCCTATAGTTTGGACTAATATAATATTTATAAAATTAGCTATTTTAAAGCCAAAACTATATTTACCTAGCTGAACACTTGTACTTAACCACTCTAACATAAAACGGTCGCTTACCAAAAAAAGTGTATATCCCAATGTTGAAATTACATAAGAAAATCCAAATACTATGGATTGATAAATAGATTTAAGGTTTATTTTTATAATAATACGAGGCAATACCACAACAAAAAAGGCAATTAATACCGTTATAACTCCTCCTGCCAGCCGTGCATATAATATGCCTTCAATTCCCATTGAGTAGTGAAGAACCAGATAAATGGTAAGACTAAATGTAATGACTAATTTTATAACATTGAATATCAGGTATTGTAAAGGTTTCTGCTCATATTGAAGTACCTGAAGAGGAATTATGTAAATAACTTCTACTACTACAATCAATAATGTAGTTGTTAGATTTGATGCCTGTAAAGAACTTTTACAAATGACAGATGAAACCCCCCCTGAAAAAATCACTACAGGTAAAATTGCTATTGTAGCTAAAAACAGGCACCCAAAGAAATTATTAAACAGATAAACGCCATATGTTTTATTTTCATGTTCTGAATAGAAGAATCTCTGATGAGCCGGAGCAATTCCAAAATTTAACAAAGCCGTCAGAAATATAATAATGGTTTCAAAATAAGCTAAATTACCGAAATCGCCAATTGGAATGTATCTTTGATAAACCGGGATAAGAATAAACCCTAAGAGTTTATTGATAATACTTCCCAGGCCGTAAAAAAAAGTTTGTTTGCCTAAATCACGAATTTTATCAATCATTGCATTTTTCAAAAAAATAAAAGTAAATTAAAAATAAATACTTTTGCAGGAAAGGGATCATTTTATGAAAATTTGTTTTATCTGTCCTGAATATCCTTCAGGCCCGCATGGGGGTATTGGTACGTTCACTCAATTAACGGCCAGGTATCTTGTTAAACTTGGGAATGAAGTCAGGGTAATAGGAGTATATTATAAATCATATTTAGCTAAAGAATATGAGGAGGATCAAGGAGTTAAAGTATGGAGGCTACATGATAGTGGCGGTAAATTTGGTTGGATAGTAGCCTGGATAAAACAATATAAAATAGTTAAAAAATGGGCACTAAATAAGGAAATTGACCTTGTTGAGGCTCCCGATTCACGGGGATGGTTTGCTTTCTGGGGGAAATTAAAAATTCCACTTGTAATACGATCGCATGGTTCAAATTCGTATTTTTCTTATTTAGCGGGGAAAAAGATTAATAAAGTGTCATTTTTACTTGAAAAATTAAGTTATAAAAGGGCTGATTATTTTATTGCCGTATCTAAATACACGGCAAGTATTACGAATATTATTTTTAAAGTAAACATAGATTTTAAAATTATCTACAATGGAATAGAGTTAATCGAAAATAAAACTGACACTAATTCCAGAGAATATTTAAGTAAAAAAATCGTTTATAGTGGTACATTAATGGAGAAAAAAGGGATTATTAACCTTATTAATGCAATGAACATACTTGCTGATAAACTTGAAGATTTTCTTTTGGAAATTTATGGTAAGGATAGTTCATATAAAAACTACGGATCTATGAGAGAATTCATAATTAAATATAAGGTTAACATAAATCTTAAAGATAAAATTGTTTTTAAGGGACATGTTTCGAGAGATACTCTGTTATCAGAATATAGAAAGGCGGCTTTAGCTATATTCCCTTCTTTATCAGAAGCTTTTGCAATCGCTCCTATGGAAGCAATGGCATGTGGTTGTCCGACAATTTATTCTGAAAATGGAAGTGGTCCTGAACTAATTGATAATGGTGTAGACGGGATATTGATTAAACCTGAAGATCCTGATACTATTGTTAATGCAGTAATTAAGATACTACATGAAAAGGTATTTGCTCAAACCTTAAGCGATAATGCGATTAAAAAAGTTAATAATTTCACTATCCAGAAAAAAGCTGAGGAGACATATAATTATTATTTACTCTGTATCAATAATTTTAAAAGCAAACATAAGTTTGTTTAATTAAACCTTTTATATCAAATAAAATTTTAAACTATGATTGAAAACTACTTCCCTTTTTTAAAAGGGGAACAATTTGATAATAAATTAATATTCAATATAAAGAACACTTATTATAAACCTTCATCAAGAGAAGGGTATTTAAATACATTAATATATGGTAAATCAGTTATACATGTGGGATGCGTGGATCACATTGAAATTATAGAACAAAAAATAAAAGATAACACATGGTTGCACGGATTATTAGTAAAATCAGCAAAAAAATGTATTGGGGTTGATATTAATCAAGAAGGAATAGAACTTCTTAAATCTAAAGGAATAGCTGATGTTTACTGTCATAATATTGTATCAACTGATATATTAGATGAAATAAAAAATCAATTTTGGGATTATTTATTACTGGGAGAAATTCTTGAACATGTTAGGGAACCTTATTCTTTTCTCAGCAGGTTACATGAAAACTATTCGGAATATGTAAAAAAAATAATTATAACTGTTCCAAACGCTTTCAGATTAAAAAACTTTAAATACGCATTTTCGAATAAGGAAATAATAAATTCAGATCATTTTTATAATTTTTCTCCATATACTATTGCAAAATTGCTGGTTCATGCAGGTTTTAATGTTAGAGAAATTAGTTTTGAGATGAATGGACATATTAAAAATAATGGTCCAATAAACAGAATTGTTTTAAAAAAATTTCCTTTTTTAAGGGATTCAATAATCACAATAGCAGATTTTAAATGATTAAGGTACTTAAAATTATTTTTTTCTCGTAGGTTTGTATAAAAATGCGGTATGGATTTAGCAAAAAAAAGGGTTTTGGTTACCGGATCCGACGGATTTATCGGGAGCCATCTGACAGAAGCTTTAATAAATGCAGGGGCAGATGTCAGGGCTTTTGTTTATTATAATTCCTTTAATTCATGGGGTTGGCTTGATACCTTTCCCCGGGAAGAGCTGAAAAAAATGGAAATCTTTACTGGCGATGTTCGTGATCCCAATGGGGTGCGTACAGCCATGAAAGATATTGAAATTGTTTTTCATTTAGCCGCCTTAATTGCCATTCCATATAGTTATCATTCTCCGGATAGTTATGTAGATACAAACATCAAGGGTACTTTAAACATTTTACAAGCTGCCAGGGATGCCAATGTTGAAAAAGTTTTGGTAACCTCCACTTCCGAAGTTTATGGAACTGCTCGCTATGTGCCGATTGACGAAGAACATCCAAAGCAGGGACAATCACCATATTCGGCTACTAAAATTGGGGCTGATTATTTAGCTGAATCGTTTTACAGAAGTTTTGGATTACCTGTAACAATAGTACACCGTCCAATACCTATGGACCACGACAATCGGCCCGGGCTGTTATCCCAACAATCATCACACAATTATTGAGTGGTAAAGATGAAATTAATCTAGGAGCATTACATCCAACACGCGATTTGGTTTATGTTAAAGATACTGCCCGTGGATTTATCGAAATAGCTAAATGCGACAACTTAATTGGTGAAGAGGTCAATATTTCAACCCAACTTGAAATATCTGTCGGCGATCTCGCACAAACCATAATCAGCCAAATTAATAAGAATGCTAAAATTTTAACGGATACGGAAAGGCTGAGACCTGAAAAAAGTGAGGTTGAACGGTTACTTGGAAAAAATTCCAAGTTGTTGAAACATACAGGGTGGATTCCTGGTACCGATTTAGAAACGGGATTAATGCAAACCATTGAATGGTTCCGCGACAACAATAATTTAAAACAATATAAAACCAATATTTATAATGTCTAAACGAGCAATCATCCTTGCTGGTGGTAAAGGAACACGCCTTAGGCCCTATACAGTAGTTTTGCCAAAACCTTTAATGCCAATTGGTGAATATTCCATTTTAGAAATCATTATCCGTCAATTAGCACATTATGAATTTGACCATATTACGATTACTGTTAACCACCAGGCTGATATTATAAAAGCTTTCTTCGGAGATGGCTCAAAGTGGAACTTAAAAATCGATTATTCGTTTGAAGACCAGCCTTTAAGTACAATGGGTCCCTTAAAACTGATCAAAGATCTTCCGGATAGTTTTCTGGTGATGAACGGCGACATTCTTACTGATTTAAATTTAGAATGGTTTTACAATAATCACAAAAAAAGCAAAGAACTTTTTACAATAGCGGCATTTAACAGGTTTGAAATAATTGAGTACGGTGTATTGGACATAGACAATAACGACTCTTTGTCCGGTTTTAGGGAAAAACCCCGTCATGATTATCTTGTTAGTATGGGAATATATATGGTTAACCTGGAGGTATTAAATTTGATTCCCCCAGGTATGGCTTATGGCTTCGACAAATTAATGCTCAATATGCTATCGAAAAAAATGGAAGTGAAAGTGTATAAATATGATGGGTATTGGTTAGATATAGGTCGTCCCGATGATTATATGCAAGCTATTGAAGAATTTGATAAAACAAAAGAAAAATTTCTGCCAGGCAAATGACAATTCTAGTTACAGGTAGTAGTGGGTTTATTGGTAATAAACTCGTAAATATGCTTAGAAACCTTAATTACCATGTTAATGAATTTGACCTGGAACAAGGTGATATAACAAGCTTCCGGTTTGAATTCAAACAACTTGATCATGTCTTTCATTTGGCATCGCAAACCTTTGTTCCTGCAAGTTGGGAACACCCTTCCGAGTTTTACAAAACAAATGTAATGGGCACTGTAAATGTTTTGGAAGCATGCAAAAAAAACAATTGTCCGTTAACAGACGCAAGTTTTATGTTTATGGCACTCCTTGTTATTTGCCTGTTGACGAAAGTCATCCAATAAACCCTGCCAGCCCTTATAATCACAGCAAACTTATCGCTGAAGAAATCTGCAAATATTATTCACAAACTTTTAATTTTCCTGTTACTGTGCTAAGGCCTGTTAATGTATATGGCCCGGCTCATAAGAAAGAATTTCTGATACCGACTATTATTCAGCAAGTCATGGACAATACTATTGATACAATTAATGTACAGGACCTTCGTCCTAAGAGGGATTATCTTTTTATAGATGATTTTATTGCCGCATTAATTTCAACAATTAGTAGTAAAGGATTCGAAATCTATAATATTGGTTGCGGATATTCAATTAGCGTAGAGAAAATTACTCAGGTAGTAATGCAAAAAACAGGTATAACAAACCCTATTTTGCTAAAAATGCCGAAAGGTTAAATGAAATTTGGATGTATATTCTGATATTTCGAAAATAAAACGAAATTTAATATGGGAACCAAAAATTTCTTTTGAAGAAGGGATAGAATTATATATAAAGGCTATTGGGAACAATTAATCGCTCATATATGGGAAGGACTACAAAAATATTTTATATAAAACCCAATAATTCTTCATTTATTAATACAGATCAAAAAATTCTTGAGAAACATTACAAGCTGGAGACTTTTTTATTAAATCAGGGAAAAGGTAAGTTAAAATTCTTGTTTCGGCTTATAGGGTTATTATTTTACCTGTTGAAAAATATCCGGGGGAATAAATTATTAGTATGTTGGTTTGCTGATTATCATGCTTTTGTCATGGTATTAGTTGGTAAACTTTTTAGAAAAAAGACAGTTATTTTTATTGGAGGTATGGAAGCCGTTTGCTATAAGGAGTTAGGCAAAGGGGTTTATATAAATAAATTCCGAGGAGATTGTGTTCGTTATGCCCTTAGAAATGCGACTTTAGTTTTACCTAATCACAAGTCATTAATATATCACGAAAATTATTATTATAATCCTGAGAATCCTCATATTGACGGGATTAAACAATATGTTCCTAATCTTCGTTGTAAAATAGAAATTGTTCCGAATGGGATTGACACATCCCGCATTAAACGTATCCCGGACATTGCAAAAGACCCGAAGATGATTTTAACAATAGGGACAATGAGTAAGCTGGCACATTTCTATAATAAAGGTTTCGATTTATTTATTGAAGTAGCACATCGGAACCCCGACCTGGATTTTGTATTGGTCAACATTAATTTACGTTATCTATCATGGGTTGAAACCAATTATAAAGTATCTGAAATCAGAAATCTTACGGTAGTTTCGGGGTTCTGTCCGGAAGAAAATTTAGTTAATTTTTTCAATAAAGCCAGGGTTTTTGTGCAAGCGTCGATAACTGAAGGGATGCCTTTAAGTTTAGGCGAAGCCATGCTTTGTGAGTGCATACCGGTTGGGTCGAATGTGAATGGTATACCTGATGCAATTGGGGTAAATGGTGTAATCGTTTACAATAGAAATGTGTTTGATTTGGAAAATGCCATTCGGCAAGCACTAACAATGGATACAGGACACAAGGCCAGAGAATATACAATACAGAACTTTTCTATGGAAGTTCGTGAGAAAAAAATAATTGAGGTTTTTTCTAAATATTTACAGGCTTAATTATTAAAATATTATTAACCAAGTAATTACTTCAGTATATTGAAGTAATTACTTGGTTTTTAAATTATTATTGCTGGTACAAACTGGTAACTTCTGTCTGGGATAATGCCCTGTTATAAATTCTTAGTTCATTAATGCTTCCAGGTAAAAAATTGTTACTATTTCCGTATTTACCAATATAAATATTCTGGCTATAGTCCTTCAGAGTACCAGATGTTGAATTTGATGTAATTAAAGCTCCGTTTACATATAATTTTGCATAAGAACCATCATAAGTTCCTACAAGATGATACCAGTTTCCGGGTTGATAAAAATTAATCGGACTTACAGCTCCACCTAATATATTATTAGTCGAAATATCGAATCCAATTTTCGAAGGTAAATTCCAGTAATCGTTTCCTGTAACTCCAAAATGGTACTGATAAGCTGGAAGAGCAAAACTAGTGAATGGTTTATCAATTATTGGATCATTACCGGTTCCGACAAAAGAAACAGGACAGAACCAAACCGAAATTGAAATTTGAGTTGTAGGATTGAGTGAAGGTGCATCAGGTACTTCGACATAACTATCTGTTCCATTGAAATAATAAGCTGCATTTGGATTTCCATTATGGTCGGCAGTTGGAGTGAGGGTGCCATAGGCCGTCCCATTATTTCCATACCCGCTGTAGTCCAGCACATCTCCTTTCATTTTAAGATATAAAACCAATCCATCATTCTGGATGGGACTGCTTCCATTTTTAAGGATAACAACAAGTGGGCCTTTATCGGTACTTCGGTAGTAGAGTCTTAACTGCGATTTAGTAAAGGCTTGTTTATAAGTAACATAATTAAGTTTGGAAATGTTGATTGTATAGCTGTTATATTTTGCCGGCAGGGTAATTTTATTAGTAACACCCAGGCTATCGTATGGGGTATTTATTACAGGACTATTATTTTTCAAGGCACTTAATTGTCCCGAATAAACCAATGTGGAATCGCTGTAAATTGAAATGGAAGCCGTTGTAAGCTGATAGTCTTTGGCTGTTGAATCATAAACAAATGCCCCGACCAGGAAATTAAATGTTGAGTCGATACTAAAACTAAATGTTGCATACCCGAAATCCTGCGGGGTATAATTTAATGCATTTATAACCTCAGGTATAATATTTGTAACAGTATTGGTTTGTATAGAAAATGTAATTGGCAAAGGATTTGAAACCAGGTAAGCCAATTGTGAAGATTTTAACGGAGAGGCATATACAACCTGGTTATTTTGATTAACTAACAGAAATTCGGTTAACTGATAATTGCCTGTAACCAAAGAAACAGGATTGCTTATATAACTCCCGTTCATATTAGTAATAGGTATACTTACAGAGTTTTGTACTATATTGCCTGATGCATCCTCAATGGTCACAACCGCTGCAGTTATTACATTTGATACAGTTGAGTCGGATGCCGACTTCAAAGAAGATTGTTGGTTATTACTAATTGTTAACGAAAATTGAATTTTCCCCTGTGAAGTTGCAATATCTTTTTTATCTTTATTACAAGAATATAGGATAAATATTAAAAATAAAGCGGCAAGTCTCAAAAAAAGTAAATCTTTTTTCATGATATTTGGATTAATGAGGTTTTATTATTGAACCTTTAAAATTACTAATGTTTTACGTGTATAAAGTATTAATTGTTAATATTTATGTCAGACAATTTGATGTATTCATCAAATTGTTAATTAATCAAATAATTAAAGATTGACTAATACATATAACCAAAAATATCAGGCTACATTTATAAGACGCAAAAAATTAAAAACGTTCCCAAAATTTTGAATTTTTTTTTGCTTCAATAATATATAATCAGTTTAGGATGTACAGAACTATCATTATTATAACAAGATCCAAAAACAACAAGTCCATAAGGGCTCTCATTATTGAGCTTTAATAAAAAACCAAAACTAACCGATGGGTTATTGATGATATCTCTTACCAGGTTAGTAACATCAATATTTTTGTACGATTGATCTACAGAAGTACTTTTTAATGCAGCTACGGAATCAAGGTTACTAATTGCCGGCTGATTATTCCAGGTTACTGTGCTTACATTCCATGGCTGTGCAATACGATAAATGGTAAAATCATTTTCACCTGTTTGTGCATTTAAATTGGAATAACTATTAAAATAAAGTGTTAATTTGGCACTTTTGATGGCCATGAACGGAGATATTTTTGATAAATCGAATTTAATTAATGATCGGGCAACATTGAAAAATCCTGTATCAGTCCATGCAAATGCAGCAATAATAGGATAATTTCCAAAATTAATATCTGGTGAAATGTTTTCAATAATAGCATTTTCCCCGGTTATGCTATCGGGTTGAAAAATTGTTGCAACTTTGATAGTATCAGACTCATAATTTATTGTAGCTTCTTTATTGCATGAAATCAATGCATGTATTAAAATAATCGGTAATAGAACCAGCAATATTGCAGATAGGTTTTTCAAAGTATATATTAGTTTATAGAATAAACATTAAACCAACATCCAAGCCTGTTTTGCTGAAATTTGTCAGGGGATATTTAATTGAATTGTTAAGCGTATGTGAATAAAAAGGGGCGACAAAAAACTTCCAGCGTTTACTAATATTATAGCTTATATATGGCTTTATGCCAATTGAAAAATTGACATCTTTTAAATATGTTGATTTTTCGATTTTATTATTAAAACTATTGGATAATGCAATGGCAGAATAATCAATTAATATGTCGGAACCAAATGTAAATGAAAAGCTAAGATTAATCCTGGTATAAGGCCAATTGTATCCCGCCGAAATAAAAATATTCAATAATTTGAAATTATTATTTATTGCACTGCTATTTGTC
Organism: uncultured Bacteroidota bacterium; assembly: GCA_963846585.1. Classification (GTDB taxonomy): domain Bacteria; phylum Bacteroidota; class Bacteroidia; order Bacteroidales; family JAAUTT01; genus JAAUTT01. The sequence continues at coordinate 287,326 of CAWJWO010000018.1, read as the reverse complement.
ACTAATATGGAATCGTAAGACGAGTTTCCATATTGAGAAATATTTGAGCTGTAATGTTTACTTTGGTATTGAATTTGTTCGAAAAGAGATGTATATCCCAGGCCGAATGTATAAAAATATCTTGTCCTATGATACATTATTCCTAAGTTACAAGCAGCATTCACAACCTTTTTAAATGCTAACGAGTCATTTATCTTCCCATTTGTTAAAAAACCGTTAACATAAGGTTCTGCTGCAAACAAAATTGACCATTTATGTACCTTTTGTTTACCTGTGGATAAATCTTCATTAGTAGTTTTTTTCGCGGAATTATATAATTTTTTAAAAGGAGTTAAAATGTTATTAAAGTCAGGTTTGAACGACCAGCTTTTTTTATGAATTTTTTTTTGATTTTTTAAATCAAGGTAATGTACTATTGTATCAATTAATTTTGTTGTATCCGGTGCCAGGTAAATTGTATCGTACTCAATAATTTCCTTTTCACTCACAGTATCAGTAGCTGGATTTTTTTTAGTTTCTGTTTGTGCTTTACAGGTTACTGTACAAAGGAATGATAATATAAAAAAAGTCAGGATTAACCGCATAGTTTAAATTTGAACCTGATAGTTATAATTTTGGTTCAAAAATATAAAAAACATTGAGTTAACCAATAATAATTTTACTTATGCAACCTATAGATTTGAACCGTATCTTTAACGATTACATTTTTTGGTTTAACGATGATTACTTTTTTTATTTTTTTTACTTTTGGTTTTAATGTGGTATCATCTTGCAAATTTGCAGAATTAATTTTTTGGATTGAATCGGAATTGTTTTTTGATATTGCCTGAACTTTATTAATATATTTCGTTTGTAAAGTATAATTAAAGGATAAACTGGAACTTGTCGATGGTTCTCTGACATTTTTATATTGATTACCAGACATTCCCGGCTTTAAGTTTTGTTGATTATTTTTATTGCTATTATCTTGAATAATATGTTGTAAGTGTTTAACTTGTGTATTTAGTTGGATATTATTTAATGAAGAATAAGTTGCAATGCCACTAATTAATAAAATACCGGTAAGGAAATAAATATTTAAATTATGGGCATTAAATTTTAGAAATTTATTTTTTGAAAGCTTTGCAAATAAAATATTCCAATCCTTTTCAGAATCCTCAACTTTAAAGGATTCAAATTTCTTTAAAAAATAATTATCGATTTTATTATCAATATTTTCCATCGTCATACACTTAATTTTTCCATGCACATTGTCAATAATTCATTCTTAATTAAAGCCCTTGCCCTTAATAACCGGCTTCTTGATGTTGCTATTTCAATATCAAGCAAATCAGCAATTTCTTCGTGTTTTAAGTTTTCAATAGAATACAGGTTAAAAACAACTCTGTATCTTTCAGGTAGTTTTCCGAGTACTCCTAATAATTCAACTTCAGAAAATTCAGCTGCCTGTATGGTTTGAAAATCTATTGGTTCATTAATAATATCTTTTCTGTCAATTTTATTTTCTTCATTGATGTGATTATTTAAATTTTGATCTGTTAAATCATATTCATTCAATTCATCAATATTTAAAAACCTATTTGTTTTGTTATGTTTTCTTAAGTACGAAATTGCAGTATTTATAAATATTCGTTTCATCCACCCTTCAAAAGATCCGGTTCCTTTATAATTTTTAATATTGGAAAAAACTTTTATGAATCCATCCTGAACGATGTCGTTAGAAATATTTAAATCATTCATATATCGTAAACATACACCTCTCATCAAAGATGAATATCTTTCGTACAACAGATGTTGGGCAAATTTATTATTTTGCTTACATCCTTTAATTACTTCTTCTAATGTTATCACAAATCTAAAATTTCACATTCAAAATTACCAAAATAGAATCAAATTTTTGGATAATCACTCCCCTGTTTATATATAAGACGCAAAAATTTAAAAACGTTCCCAAAAAAAATTAATCGAAAACTTTTGTTATTTTAGTGGAAAGCTATTACATTCGCCACGCTGTTCAATTTAGTTGTTGGTTGTTAGTTGCTGGTTGTTAGTTTATTAATTAGCATGCTTTGAAAATAATATAATCCTCCTTAGCTCAGTTGGTTAGAGCATCTGACTGTTAATCAGAGGGTCCCAGGTTCAAGTCCTGGAGGGGGAGCTTCAAAATGAGCCACCTGGAAGATAAAACTTTCAGGTGGCTTTTTTTATTTGCACTCATTATTTCACTTAACCACCAACTTACTAACATACAAACTATCATCCCCTTTAATCGTTACAATATAAACTCCAGGCTGTAATTTATTTCCTGTAAAATTAAAAGTATTTTGTGTTGTACTGTTATCAAATACAGTCTTCCCTGTCATATCTGTTATGGTTATCATTACATTTTGATTATCAGGATTTGAAAATTCAATTGTAAAATTTCCGTTGTTGGGGTTTGGATACAGGGAAAAAGACCCGGGATTTACAATATTTATACCTGCACCTCCTGTAACATTCATCACAATGGCATTACTGGTTACAATAGTATCATCAATGGTAGCATTGCATGTAATAGTATCACCATTTACAGGAATATAACTGAATATATAATTACCTGTACCTTCATTTTTCCCATTTACCTGCCATTGTAAAGTTGGATTTCCATTGATACAGCTGGTATTTGCAGTAAAAGTAACTGATAAGCCGGATTTTACCGTATCAAAACTTGCAGAAATCGGAACATACCTGTCATTTGCAATAACATTAAAACTATTCCATTGCAGGGCAGCTTTGTATGCGTCAATTGAACCACATGGCACATATAAGCTTGTAACATTATAATCACCATAGAAGACATCATTAGTAATTTCTGCAGGTATATCATACCTCAGATAGGGTAAGGTTAATGGAATAGGATTTAATGTTACAATTGATGTTAAACCTTCATCATCTGAAAAAGCCCAATATCCAATATAAGTAACCGAAGAAGGAATAGTTAATGATCCTGTAAATCCGTAACACCCATTAAAAGCATCAACCCCTATATAAACAACCGAAGAAGGTATGGTTAAGGAACCTGTTAATTGACTACACCCAAAGAAAGCAAAATCTCTGATACTATCTACAGAAGAAGGAATGGTATAAGTTCCGGTCATTTCATTGGGACATTCAATTAGTGTTGTTTTACTTTTATTAAATAAAACGCCATTTATACTGCAATATGATGGATTTGTTATATCAACAATAAATGCAGTTATATTACATGAGACAAAGGCTTGATCTCCAATAGAAACAACCGAAGAAGGAATAGTTAATGATCCATTTAATCCTGAACACCAATCAAAAGCATAAGCTCCAACAGAAGCAACTAACGAAGGAATGTTTAACGAACCTGTTAATCCGTTACAATTATAAAAAGCGAATTTCCCAATAGAAATAACCGAAGAAGGAATGTTTATATCTTTGAGGCTGGCACACCAATAAAAAGAATAATCGCCAATAGATGTAATATTATAAGGTAATGTTATAGAAATCAATGTTGTGTCACCTATTAATGACATATTATTATAAAAAGCATATTGAGGAATTGCATTTGCAGCATAAGTATCGTTATTTGAATCCTGTGTACCTGCTTTACCAGTATATGAAGCAATAATTGTGTTGCTTAAATCAAGAACAGATAACAATGGCATGCTGTCTCTCATTGTTTTAAAGTCACGTGCATCTATTGTGCCTTTAATTGTAAGATTGGTAACAGTGGTTAGATAAGTTTTTGCCAAAGTATTCAATGTTCCGGGAGTAATTAAATTCGTGGTATCAAAAACCTGTGCACTGGCAAAACTCATGAAGCTTGCGAAAATAACTGTGAGCAAAATATTTTTCATAATGCAGGATTTTAGTATAACATACATGTTATTATAAAAAAATAGATATTTCATTGTACCTGATTTTAAGTTTACAATAATATGATGCTAATCTATACAAATGGTTGCGTTAAAAAACCGCCGGGCAACATAAATTATAGATTTGAAGATTAAAATGAATTTCGTTTTAAAAATTATTTTTAACTTTGTTTCTGGTGATGGAGTTCGCCTTTAACCGCAATAATGCTGATGACTCCTATACATTTTTTAGGGGTTTTATATGATATCAATATTTTGTGTTGCTGCCTTTTGGCTCCTGGCAGCAGTTTTGTCTACAATTATTGCAAATCGTTTAAAAATATCGATGGCGTTAATGGAAATAATTATTGGATCACTAATTGGATATCTGGCATTTAAATTTAGCTATACAAATAGACTTGCTCTGAATGACGACTGGTTAAAATTTTGTACTGCTTTAGGTGCCGTTATGCTTACCTTTCTCTCTGGTGCTGAATTGAACCCTGATGTTATGAAAACTAAAATTAAAGAGATAACTACAATAGGTTTAATAGGATTTTTCGCACCTTTTATTGGTTGTTCCTTAGTGACATATTATTTAATCGGATGGGGATTAAAAGCAAGCTTGCTTTGTGGCATAGCTCTTTCCACCACATCTATGGCTGTTGTATATGCTGTGATGCTTGAATATGGGTTTAATAAAACCGAATATGGAAAAGGTATACTCGGAGCCTGTTTTGTCAATGATTTAGGTACAGTAATAGGGTTAGGATTAATATTTGCACCTTTTACATTCAAAACAATCATTTTTATAGCTGTTACCATAATTTTGGTGTTTTTTTTACCGGTGATAACGGAGTTTATTATAAAACATCTTGCTTATAAAACAGCTGCGATAAGAACCAAATGGATACTTTTCGTTTTAATATCTATGGGAAGCCTTGCGATATGGTCGGGTAGCGAACCTGTATTACCTGCTTACATAATTGGAATGGTTTTGGCAAAAACAATGGAAAGGGATCATTCTTTCGTTAGAAGGTTAAGAACAATGACTGTAGGTTTTTTAACTCCGCTATATTTTCTCAGGGCTGGTGCCCTTATGTCGATACCATCCTTATTAGCAGCTCCCTTAATTTTTGTCGTACTTTTTGCAAGTAAGGTTGTTTCAAAGATTTTTGGTTTATATCCGGTTATTCACACTTTCAGGGATGATAAAAATGAAAAATGGTACTATACCCTGCTTATGTCAACAGGATTGACATTTGGAACTATATCTGCACTTTATGGGTTAACGCATGGAATTATTACCAGGGAACAATATTCGTATATAGTAGGAACAGTTATTGCAAGTGCCATAATACCAACACTAATTGCAAATAAATTTTTCCTGCCTGTCCATCTGCTTGAAAAACCTGTTTTAGACGATCAGGTACCGGAAGTAATATCTTCTGATAATGGTTTCGCCAATTCTTCAGATGTAAATAACGTTTAAGATCAGATTTGTTTCTTCAGCCAGTAATCCTTTGATCTCTCGTTAAATATAATTTTTGGACAAACATCACTTTTTAAAGTACTCTTTCATAGGTTTAAAATAGAATTCAACCCACCCTTTTTTATAATCGTTTACCTGGCCTTCAGGGATATTCCAATGGTTTAAAGTTAACTTACAGCCTTTTACAGTATCTTCCAGTAATATTTCCAATAATGAATCTTCTGCATTTTCAGGAAATTCACTTGTTCGCCAGGTATGTAAAATTCTTTTTCCTTCTTCCAGTTCTAATATTTTTCCTGAAATATATCCATCCCAGGCTGTATAATTACTTCCGGTTACATTCCTGATAGATACCGGTCCACCTCCGGTAAAGGCAGAATGTTTATTACCGTCAAGCCAGGCATTAAATAATACCGGCGACTTTACAGGGAATTCCTCATTTAAGTGAATTTTATCCTTGTTCATCTGTTTATTTATATTAAAGTAACATCCGGCAATGTCATTTATAAATTTACAAAAGAGGCTGTCAATTTTGGTAACAGCCTCTTAATCCAATAATCATAATTAAAATTTCCGAAATAAATACTTATACCCCTTTAAGGGCATTTTCCAAAAGTTTTATGGCTTCATTTATTCCTTTTAATGCATTGCCTTGTAATCCCTGAGCAAATCCATTATCTTCTTCCTGTTTTATATCAGCCTTGGCTGCTTTAAGGAAATCTATGGCTTTATGAAGACGGCCTGCATGGTCGGGAACTTCAGCTTCCATCGGATGATCATTAAGATTTTTATGGTCGTCAATTGAAGCCTGTTTAATATCAGCAATTACCATTTCAATCTGTTTAACAGCATTAACTTCATCAACAGTTTGTTTCCAGTTGCCGGGACGATGTTCAACCTGCCAGCGTGCAGCACGTAAATTGGATAATGCATGCAGGTAATGTGGATGAACTTGCGCCATAGCGCTAATCTGAATAAAAAACAAGAACACTCCTAATCCGAAAAATGAGATCAACTTTTGTGTTTTCATAGATTTTTTAAATTAAATAAATAAAATAAAATACAACTAAACTCTCTTAACCTTAATTGTGAAAAATTACCTTAAGTAAAGGTACTTATTTTGATTTTTTTAAAAATTAAAATACCTGAAATTAATGCAACCTATTAACAAAGTTTAACAAACTAAGTTCATTAAATGTGAAATCGCTAATCGCCAACTAAGTCACAATATTTATAATCTTCCCTCTTACAATAATTATTTTTTTCGGAGTATTACCCTGAAGCCATTTTTGGGCTTCCTTATCCGATAAGGCGGCTTTTTCAATTTCGGCAGTCTGCATATCTTTTGGCAACAGAAGTTCGAATCTTTTTTTACCATTAACTGATACGGGGTAATTCACGGAATCTTCCTCCATGTACATTAATTCAGCGACAGGAAATTTTTCATATGCAAGAGTATTGCCATGTCCCAGAATATTCCAGAGTTCTTCGGCTATATGAGGGGCGAATGGCGATAAAACTTTGGCAAAATTTTCTCCTGTTGATTTAGTCACCTTTTGTTTTTTCATGCAAAGGTTGGTGAAAATCATCATCTGGGGAATAGCAGTGTTAAAACTTAGATTTTCAATATCGTATGTTACTTTTTGAATGGTTTTGTGCAATAATTTGACAACTTCCTGATCTTCCTCTCCTTCAAAATAATTATCAATGTTGCCAAAGAAACGATAAACTCCTGACAGAAACCTGAAAACACCCTTAACGCCTGTTTCAGTCCAGGGCTTGGTAGCCTCAAGCGGTCCCATGAACATTTCATAGAGGCGAAGTGAGTCAGCTCCATATTGGGACACTACATCATCAGGTGCAACAATATTTTTTAACGACTTCGACATTTTAGCAACTATCTGGCTGAGTTCCTCACCCGATTCCTTATGATAAAACTTTCCTTCCCGTTCCTCAACCATGTCGGAAGGTATTTTAGCTCCGGCTGCAGTCTCATATGCAAATGCAAGGATCATGCCCTGGTTAAATAATTTCTGAAAAGGTTCATCAGTGGAAACTATACCAAGGTCGTAAAGTACCTTATGCCAGAACCTGCTGTAGAGTAGATGAAGCACTGCATGTTCCGCTCCTCCTATGTAGAGGTCGACAGGCATCCAGTATTTTTCAGATGCCTGTGAAAAAGGTTCTTTATTGTTTTCTGGATCGGTGAATCGCAGATAATACCAGCACGACCCCGCCCATTGAGGCATGGTATTTGTTTCCCTCTTGCCTTTTCTTCCGTCTTTGTCCTTTACATACAGCCATTCCGGTGAATTTGCAAGCGGAGATTCGCCAGTGCTTGCAGGTTGGTATTTTTCAAGTTTGGGCAGTTCAAGGGGAAGATCGTTATCGTTTAACAGGCTTATCTCTCCATCTTCCCAGTGAATAACAGGAAATGGCTCTCCCCAGTATCGCTGGCGGCTGAAAAGCCAGTCGCGCATTTTATAATTTATTTTTGCATTTCCTTTACCGGTTTTTTCCAACCAGTCAATCATTGATTTTACTCCGGATTCCTTTTGTAATCCATTTATATTTAATCCATTGTTTTCACCTGATGAGTTAATATATGTTCCATCCTCAGTCCAGCAGGCATTTCCGGTTAAAACTTTATTTCTAAGTTCGTTATCGGCACCTTTAGGGTCCATAATGCACACTACCTGCAGGTTGAATTTTTTTGCAAATTCAAAGTCACGTGTATCATGAGCAGGTACGGCCATTATAGCTCCTGTACCGTAACCGGTAAGCACGTAATCGGCAACCCAAACCGGTATTTTATTTCCATTTACAGGGTTAACAGCATAACTGCCGGTAAAAACTCCTGTTTTTGTTTTGGATACATCAGTCCGGTCAATTTCCGATTTAAGTGCGGCATTTTTACAATAATTTGTTACTGAGGTTTTTTGATCTGGTGTAGTTAAAGTATTAACAAGGTTATGTTCGGGAGAGATAACCATATATGTAGCGCCAAAAAGTGTATCAGGCCTGGTGGTGAATACTCTTAACCTTACATCCGTTCCGGCAATTTCAAAATCGACCTCTGCGCCGGTTGACCTGCCAATCCAGTTTTTTTGCATGTCTTTTACTCCTTCAGGCCAATCGAGGTTATCAAGGCCTGAAATCAAGCGTTCGGCATAATGTGGTATTCGCAGCATCCATTGCTTTAAATATTTACGGATTACCGGATTGCCGCATTTTTCGTGTGTCCCGTCCGTTAATACCTCTTCATTGGCACAAACAATCCTGCAATTTTCGCACCACCATACCTGGGCGTCGTCATAATAGGCGAGCCTTAATTCATCTGTATATTTATTTACAGCGGCCTTCCCAAGTATTTTAATATCATCGGGTATTGTAAGCTCATTAATGGGTCGGCCTTTCTGTAATTTAGTGTTGAACCAGGTATTATACAAACGAATAAAAATCCACTGGGTCCATTTGAAATAACCCGGATCGGTAGTATTAATCTCACGGTCCCAGTCATAACTAAGCCCTAACATTTTAATCTGACGGCGAAAATTATCACAGTTTTTATTAGTAATATAAGCTGGGTGAGTGCCTGTCTGGATGGCATATTGTTCTGCAGGTAGCCCGAACGCATCCCATCCCATTGGATGCAGCACATTGAAGCCTTTCATGCGCTTGTACCGGCTTATGATGTCGGTAGCAGTATAGCCCTCCGGATGTCCAACATGCAGGCCTGATCCTGAAGGATAAGGGAACATGTCTAAAATATAATATTTTGGCAAGTCAGGGTCGAAAACAGTTTTAAACGTTTTATTTTTTTCCCAGTATTCCTGCCATTTCTTTTCGATTTCTGCAAAATTGTAATCCATAGAATATAGTGCTTGGTAATTAGTGCTTAGTGCTTAGTTGTCGTCTAAAAAAGGACAAAAGTAAGAAAAGTAGAGAAATAAGAAATGATATGTTGCTTGAATAAGGATAGTTTTGTTAATTTGCAGTTTAGAATCAAGAGCCAAGAACCAGGAACCAAGACATGGAGAGAAAGACAGAAGGCAGAAGACAGCGTCTTTCTCCGGCAAGCCGAAGTAAAAATTAAATGAAATCGGAAAGTGGTTTCTTAAGAGAAGACAGATAAAAGATAAAAGAAGATAGAAAAAATATTATGCAAATGTGCAAATAGGCATTACGGATTACTGATGACTGACTGTTTAATATATATTTGAGATTATAAACCTTATAAACTTTATAAACCCATTAAACTCATAAACGAATATTTATAAATACGGTTACTATGCACTAAGCACTATATTCCGGCTCCGTAGTTCAATGGATAGAATGTCAGATTCCGGTTCTGAAGGTTGCGGGTTCGAGTCCCGCCGGGGTCACTTTATTTAATTTAACTCTCTTGTAATACAATATTATACAAGAGAGTTATTTATTTTATATATACAGGTATAGTGTTTTACTTATAATAAATAAACTTCTCATTTTTAAATCGCTTGGGTAAATTTCAGTATAACTATTTTTTTAACTTCAATTAAATTTGAATCAGAATCATAAATTTGTAGAAAATAAAGTCCGGCGCTTCCAAATAAACCTGAATCAATAGTATAAATTTGCTGTGATACTATTGTTGTCCAAACAATTTCACCTTTAGAATTAATGATTTTTAATTGATAATTTTTTAGATCAAGATAATTGCCGGTATTAATATTAAGAACACTGCCGGTAGGGTTTGGATAAACCTTAATTTGATCAATTGAAACCAGGGAGTTAATACTACTTCCAACGAAAACATTAAATTTTAAGGTATCTTCAACAGAGGTTAAAATAGTGTCATTTATGGTTTTGGTTATTTTTATAGTATCATAAACAGTTTGAATCACTTTTAAAGTATCAGTTATGGTTTTAAGCCCTTTTAAAGTATCATTTATGGTCTTGGTTATTATTATGGTATCATAAAAAGTTGGAATATATTGAACTGCAGGCTGTGTTATAGTTACCTCCTTCGAATTGACTCCATTTCCTGAAATAGTAATTGTATCTGTCCTTGATTTTAAACTATTATTGTACATTGCTGTTAGTGTAACAATTGCACTGTCAGAACCTTTTATAATATTTGGAGTTAGCCAATTTTGACTAGATTGAATTAACCAATTTGTATTTGAATTGATACTGAAAGTAGCAGGGTTAATTGCTAAGGCATCTAAACTAATATTGTTTGTAGATACTGATAATGTTGGAATTCCTGCAGATTGAGTAACTACAATATTTTGGGAAGATAAATCTTTACCGGTAACAGTTAAAGTGTCAATTCTTTGGTTAACTGTAGGATTAGCCCTGGCAGTTAAGGTGATTGCAGAATTATTTTTTCCTGTGGTTACATTTGGCGTTATCCAGGTTTGTGTATTACTTATTACCCAACTTGTATCGGATGTTATATTAAAGGTTTGTGAGCTGTTAACTGGAGCCCCAATTGATAAAGCATTTGATGAAACTGTAATACTCTTTGTAATATTTGGATAAACATATAAACCATTAGTTGTTCCTGCTAAAATATAATTACCAACAATATCAATTGCATTAATTCCAATATTATTAGCAAAGCCATTATTTATTGCGGTCCAACTGGAACCATTATTAGTAGAAAAGTAAACACCTGAAGGATTATTTGTTGTGTCAGGACCAAATTCCCAATATGGATTATTACTTGTCCCGGCAAAGACATAGTTGCCACTTGTAGCTAAAGTATTAACATAATGATATTTATAATATGTAAAATTACGTATAGGTGGTAACCCTTTATTTGCTATTGTCCAACTTTCTCCATTGTTTGTTGATAAATAAACACCACCGTAAGTAGCTGTAAACAAGTTGGCTCCATTTAATAATATATAGGGAATACTTGATCCAAGCATTGTACTTAATGGTAATCCATTATCGGATGTAGCCCAAACCATAACATCTGGACTATCTGAAGAATAAACACCACTTAAAGTTGAGGGTCCGTCCAGGGGATCTCCATTAAAATAACTTGTTGTTATAAATCTCATAATTCCACTAATAGTTATTGAAGTTATGGTTGCGTTTGATGGTAGACCAGTATTCCCCTGTCCCCAACTGTTGTTAAAAAATGTATAAAGTCCACTTTGAGTACCTACAAAAATATTTTTACCAGCCCCATTATAATTACGACTGATTTTTATTGTAGTAACTGGATTACCAACAGATATGCCGGTATTAACAATGTTCCATAAATTCCCATTATTTGTTGTTATATAAACCCCACTATCAGTTCCTGCAAAAAGACTATCCCCACTTAATGCCAGTGAGATATGACTTGAAGAAGATGGTAACCCATTGTTAACAAGTTGCCAACTTTTTGTATTATCAGTAGATATATAAACTCCCTTATTTGTTCCAATGTAAATATTGTTTGCATTATGAACAATAGAACCTATTAGAATTGAGTCACTAAAAGGTCCTGTTTTTTGCCATTGGGCATATATAAATGTGCTTAAACTTGCAGTGATAAGTATAAATATTATCCTTTTCATAACTTTTGGTCTGTTAGTTAGTCTTACAAATAAATTAATTATAATTGGTTAAAATTTAATTGCTTAATTATCTCTTTCTTCATTTTTAGCTGTATTTTAGTAGTAAATATATCATATATAATCATTTAATTCAAGTTTATTTTGATCAGCAATAATAAAATGTTGACCAATTTTAATAATAATTGGACATAGAAAGTATAGATCAGAATTAAGATTATCATTTTAAAATTTTGCAAGTGTTATGTTATATCCAATTTAAATTAAAGTTGTCGCCATGGATTTTTTAGCAAACGTTTTATATTATTTTTGTTAATTATCAATTTTGTTTTGATTATTTTTACTAATGAAGTTTTTATTATTATCAATAACGTTTCTAATCAATCAGTATATATTTTCACAGGAATATTCCGATAAAGATATTATTGGAACCTGGGAAGTGAATAAATGCGAGTTATATATTAACGGAGATTTGATAAAAACAGCCTATATTAATAATTATGGCGATTTTGATAAAGTTATTGAAGGTAAATCAGCCGGGACCTATGACCAGAGAGCTACTTCAATTATTAGAAGGGTACTGGGATCTTATGTAACTTTTAATGAAGACAGCACTGTTTCTTGGGATGCAACTATCAGCGAATTAAACTTTAATTCAGGATACTGGGTTTTAGAAAACACAGGTGATTTATTTATAGGTGACAACAAAAAAGATTTAAAACTGAATTCGTTGCTCAAAGGAAGGATTATGCTGATTAATGAAGAGTTGAGGATAATATTATTCGAATCAGGAATTGAAGGGAGGCTTTCACTTATAAAAAGGCAGCAATAATATTGCTTTGATCAGATGACAGTTATGACCCCTTTTTAAGGGTTGGGGTTAAATATTTTTTATTCAGGGGCTTCTCAATACTAAAAGCAAATGACTTACATAGACTATTATAAAATATTAGAAATAGAAAAAACTGCAACGCCAAAGGTTATCAAAAGCGCATACCGCAGGCTTGCCAGGAAATATCACCCTGACTTAAACCCGAATGATAAAGATGCGAAAAAGAAATTCCAGGAGATAAATGAGGCGAATGAAGTACTAAGCGATCCGGAAAAAAGGAAGAAATACGACCAATATGGGCAGGATTGGCATCATGCCGAACAATTTGAAAGTGCAAAACAAAACAGGCAGCAATCCGCAGGTTCGGATAGGGAAAGGTATTCAGGAACTCAATTTGAAGGTGATTTTTCCGATTTTTTTGAATCTATGTTCGGTGGTGCTACAAACACTGGTAAAAGACATGTAAAATTCAGAGGCGAAGATTACAATGCAGAACTTCATCTCGATTTAATTAATGCATATAAAACTCAAAAACAAACGCTTACAGTAAACGGGAAAAATATCCGGATTACTATTCCTGCAGGAATAGAAAATGGCCAGGCAATTAAAATAGCAGGTCATGGCGGCCAGGGTATAAACGGAGGGCCTAACGGCGACTTATATATAACATTTTCAATTACTAATCATTCAAAATTTAAACGATTGGGAAATGATTTATATACAACTGTAAACCTTGATTTATTTACGGCCGTATTAGGCGGTGAAATTACCCTGGATACTTTAGACGGAAAAGTAAAGTTAAAAGTAAAGCCTGAAACACAGAACGGCAGCAAAATTAAGCTGAAAGGCAAGGGATTCCCTGTCTATAAAAATGAAGGAAAATTTGGCGACTTATATATAACCTATATCATTAAAATTCCTACAAATTTAACTGATAAGCAAAAATCATTATTTACAGAATTATCCAGGTCGTAATTTTAATTCAAACCAAATGCAAACAGCAAATTTGATATCCATAAATGAATTCTGTATAAACCACAATATTGAGGTTTCATTTATCAATTCATTAAAACAGACAGGACTAATAGAAATTACCACTATTGATGAATCGGAATTTATTGACACTGGTCATCTCAGGCAATTGGAGAAAATTGTTACCTTCTATTATGATTTGGATATAAACCTCGAAGGGATTGAAGCCATAAATTTTTTACTGCAAAAAGTTACATTGATGCAGGAAGAGATTATTACACTTAAAAACAGGCTTCGGCTATATGAAACAAATGAGACGTGAGACATGGGACATGGAACGTGAGACGTGGGACGTGGGACGTGGGACATGGGAAGTAAAACCTGCAATTTGCTAACTGGAACCTGTAACCTGCATTTACCAACCTTAATTTATGAATAAAACTATAATAATGAGGCTGAATTTTCCTTTAATCAGACGGTTAGTAGCAATATTTGTAATATTAATTCTTTGTACTGACTTATTTTCAAAATCAATTCCAAAGGATACTGCCCAAAAGGCAGCAAATAATTTTTTCAAATATAAAACCATACTTGCGAACGGGTTAACTATAAAAAGCTCCTATGTTTCTTTAAAGGATAGTATTCCAACATACTATGTTTTCAATTTTGAAGGAGGGGGTTGGGTTATTATCGCGGCAGATGATGTTGCAACACCGATACTTGCATATTCTATTGAAGGATATGCTGATGAAAGTAATATAAACCCTTCTGCCAGATTATGGTTGGATGATATTTCAGGTCAAATTAGGTCCGCCGCAAAAGATAACGTTCAAAATAAATCATCTGCGGCGGAATGGGAGGATGCCTTGAATAATAACTTTAAAGTTAATAACATATACGTTGATCCACTTTTAAAATGTAGATGGAACCAAACTCAGTTTTATAACGATTCATGTCCGGCTGATCCGGATTCGCCATACGGATATAATGGCCATGTGCCAACTGGTTGTGTCGCCACTGCTATGGCGCAGGTTATGAAATATTACGAATATCCTCCTAAAGGGAACGGTTCTAATTCATATTTATCTAATTATGGATATCTTTCGGCCAATTTTGGGAATACAAATTATAATTGGGCCGCCATGCCGGATTCATTATTGAGACCTAATAAGGAAGTAGCTCAGTTAATATATCATTGTGGTGTTTCTATTGATATGGATTATGGTCCAACCGGGTCAGGAGCATATTCTGAAAGTGTCCCGCCAGCTTTAATTAACTATTTCGGCTATAATGATTCAGTGTTTATAAGTTATATACCAACTGATACTATTGGAATTGAACTTTGGATATCACAGATTAAACTTGAAATGGATAATAAACGGCCGGTTATTTACACCGGGTATAGCAGTTCATCTGAAGGACATTGTTTTGTTTGTGACGGATATGATAATTCCTTTCCGACAAAATTTCATTTTAATTGGGGCTGGGGAGGAGATTATGATGGTTATTTTGCTATCAGAGCACTAAATCAGGTCCCAAACGATAGTTTAACATATTGGAATTATTATAATTCTATTATTACACAAATAAAACCATTAACTAACACCAGTCAAATTGAATGTGAATTAACTGATCCAGTTGACCAGTCAGTCATAAATTCAGACTCTTCGATTATAGTTAATGTGAATATTTTAAATGGCAAACCTAAAATTATTAACCTTTTTATTGATAATATACTTAAGGATTCGGTTATTAATGCTCCTTACACCTTTAGTTATCCGGCTAAAAATCTGGCTTCAGGAAGACATAATCTTAAAATTATTGCATCAAATAACCAAATGAGTTGTACTGACAGTGTAGTTTTTTATGTATTTAATAATTTAACTTCAGGATGCTGGAAACTGCAACATATAATCCCTTCTGATGAAGGTTTAAGTATTAGTTATTTATCAATTGTTGATTCATTGGTAGTATGGGCAACACTTGGAGGGTCCGATAACCTTTTTACAACAACTTCTGACGGTGGTTTAAACTGGCATTCAGGATATATTTCAAATCCGGCAATCAGTAGTCTTTCTTTATCAAATATTTTTGGCATCGATTCACAAAGGGCCTATGCTTGTTTTAATCCCGGGAACGGGACCGGGGGAGCTATTTTATTTACAAGTGATGGAGGTATAACCTGGGCTAATCAGCCTTCAGCAGATTTCTCGAACAGTTGGGCCGATTGGGTATATTTCTTTGACGCAGACAATGGTATTTGCATGGGCGATTCTTATGAAAACCAATTTGTAGTATACACTACAAATAATGGTGGGAACCAGTGGAACAGGGTACTTGCCAATAATATTCCACCTGCAAAAAATAATGAAGCAGGTTTGGAAAACAGTTATGATGCTTATAATAATTCAATCTGGTTTGGAACCGGAGATGGAAGGTTATATAAATCCTTTGATAAGGGACTTACCTGGAGTGTTCAGGATAGTATTTTTAGTTCATTAATAACAACTTATTATGTTAAATTTAAAGATAGCCTGAATGTTTTTGCCCATATAGGTGAAGGTTTGTCCTCCCAGGCAGTATATAAAACTCAAAACGCCGGTAAAACATGGACTAAATATATTGAAAATAACCCCATGACAAATCTGATATTTATTCCGGGCACCAAATCTACCTGGATTGATTTTCGAGGTTACACTCAATTAAGTACTGACGATGATTCTACTTTTAATATAATTGATGAAAGTATCAATATGAATGAAATACGGTTTAAATCCGCGGCTATAGGATGGGGGGGCTCCTATTATTCTGATAATCTTAATGGAGCTGGTATTTATAAATGGATTGGGTCATTTTCCCCAATAATTACATATAATGTAACTTTTCACGTGGTAGATCAAAACAATAATGTTTTACCTAATGTAAACATAGACAACGGTTTTATATATATTTCAGATAATTCTTCCGGAGATGCAGTATTCAATATAAGCAAGGCTGGTAATCCTTATACTTTTACGTTCTCAAAGTATAGATATGAAACTTTTGAAGATAAATACAATATACAAAGCGATACTACTATAAAAATAATACTTGATACCATAATTATTAATACCGGTTCTGTTACTTTCAGGGTTAATAATCTTTTAAACAGTCCGGTAGAGGGAATATCCATATATTTTAACGATTCTTTAAAGTATACTGACATCAAGGGAAAGGCACAATTTTCAAATCTTGATTCCGCCGAAACATATATTTATTCAGTTTTAAAGGGTGATGAATATGTTGATTATGGAAATGTAACTGTAAATGCAAAAGAAAATTTTGTAAATATTACTTTCCTTTTAGATAGTTTTTATCAATTTAAAAAAATACCTGACCTGATTTTTCCTAATCCTGCAACTAATCTGATTTGTATAATTTCAGACAGTACAATCACTTCTGTTAAATTATTTAATCTTGCAGGGGAAAAGGTTTTTGAAGAACAGACAAATTCAAATATCGTGCAGGTTCCTGTTCAAAATTTAGCTAACGGGTTATATTTTTTACAGGTTTACAAAAAACCTGAAAATGTAACATATAAGGTAATGATAAGACATTAAAGTGATGATGGGAAAAAGACGTGGCACGTGGGACGTGTGACGTGGGACTTGTGACGTGAAAGGACGTGAAACCTGCAACTTGTAACCTGAAACAAACGACTAACAACCAGCAACTAAAAACTAACAACTAACAACTAATGCGAATTAAGAGTCGAAAAATTTAAACCACAAAGATCACAAAGGTTTACACAAAGGAACGCAAAGGAACAAGTTTTTTAAAATAATGAAATCATGTATAAATTAGATTATCCTTTGTGTACCTTAGTGATTGACTTAGTGCTCCTTTGTGGTAAAACTAATATAAAAGTTAACCCTAAATTCGTATAACTAACAACTATTAACCGGAATTTTTATAAAATCCTTATATCAGGGATCGATATTTTTATATTTTCTTTATAATATCCATTGTATTTTTGTACTGATAATTTTGTGATTACAAATCATTGTAAGACTCAATTTAATAATAAAAGGGAAACAATTATGAACAGGAAAATTATTTTAGCAATCAGATTATTAATTTGTTTAGTAGCAATATTACCTTTAACCCTCTATACGGCAAATGGATCTGCTCTGGTACATATGGCCGGGGACAGAGCCAATATGGCGATGATTACATTAGTGACAACAAAACATTCGTTTTCAAATGGTTCATTAAGTTACATTATAGGGGGCATTATTGCTGTTCTTTTAATGATTTATCTTGTATATACTCTCTTAAAACCGGAAAAATTTTAAAATAACTTAAATAGAAATACTTATGAACGAAGCAATTCAAATTATTCTTTATATTCTGGTAATGATAGCTTTGGCTCCCATATTGGGGAATTATATGGCCAAAGTGTTTATTGGTAAACGCCATATGATGATACCAGTTTTTGGCTGGCTTGAAAAAACTATTTACAGGATATCAGGTATACGTAGCGATGAAGAAATGAACTGGAAGAAGTACCTGTATGGTTTATTGTTTTTTAACCTGTTTGGCATGATACTTTTGTTTTTGCTGCAGATATTTCAGGCCTACCTGCCCCTTAATACGGAACATTTGCCAAATGTATCGTGGCATCTTTCCTTTAATACTGCTGCAAGCTTTATCACCAATACCAACTGGCAGTCTTATAATGGTGAAAATACTCTTAGTTATTTTGTTCAAATGATGGGATTAACTGTCCAGAATTTTTTAAGTGCAAGTACGGGGATTGCAGTTGTATTAGCATTAATAAGAGGATTAGCAAGAAAAACCACTGAAAATATAGGTAATTTTTGGGTTGATATAACCCGAAGTGTTGTTTATATTTTGTTGCCCTTGTCAATTGTATTTACTATGGTACTAGTCGGACAGGGAGCTGTGCAAACCTTTTCGCATTATGCCAATGCAACTACCCTTCAGGGGGCCCACCAGGTAATTCCTCTCGGACCGGCAGCATCACAAATTGCTATAAAACAATTAGGTACAAATGGAGGAGGTTTTTTTGGCGCAAATAGTGCCCATCCTTTCGAAAATCCTACACCGTTAATAAATTTTTTACAAATGCTTGCCTTAATAATAATTTCGGCCGGCTTAATATTTACCTATGGGCATTATGTCAATTCCAAACGCCAGGCCTGGACAATATTTATTACTATGTTTATTATGTTTGCTTCAGGACTTGCAATTTCCCTTTGGTCGGAATATAGTTATAATCATGTTTTGAATGTTGCCGGGAGTATGGAAGGAAAAGAAACCCGTTTTGGCATAGCTAATAGCGTTTTATATTCCGTAGTAACTACCAATACATCGTGTGGAGCGGTAAACTGCATGCATGATAGTTTATCTCCTTTGTCTGGTTTGGTTTGCATGTTTAACCTAATGCTTGGAGAAATTATTTTTGGAGGGGTAGGTTCAGGGCTATACGGTATCATAATCTTTGTTATCCTTACAGTATTCATTGCAGGCCTAATGGTTGGGCGTACTCCTGAATTCCTTGGAAAGAAGGTGGAGGCATTTGAAGTGAAAATGGCCATTTTCGCCGTTTTGGCCCCTTCCATAGTTATCAAATTGTTTTCAGCAATAGCCTGCACGGTGCCAGCCGGATTAGCAGGCCTGAATAATTCAGGGCCTCACGGGTTGTCAGAAATATTATATACATTCTCCTCGGCTGCCGGAAATAATGGTAGTGCTTTTGCCGGTATTAATGCCAATACGGTATTCTATAACCTGATGATAGGATTCGGCATGCTTATCGGACGTTTTGGAGTTATAGTCCCGGTAATGGCAATAGCTGGAAATATGGCTAAGAAAAAGATCACGCCAGTTTCATCAGGTACTTTCAGAACTGATAACTGGTTGTTTGTATTGCTATTATTAAGTGTGGTTCTGATTGTTGGAGGGTTGACTTTTTTCCCGCCACTGGCATTGGGGCCTATTGTCGAACATTTGCTTATGAACCTCGGTGTAACCTTTTAATATAGTTGTAAGTTGTTAGTTGTTGGTTGTCAGAATATTTTCAACTTTTACAACCTTACAACCTTTACAACTTCTACAACGTTTACAACCTATTAATGATCCAATTTAATAAAAAAATAAAGTATGAAGGAACGAAATATAAATAAATTGTTTACCGGAAAAATAGCCTCACAGGCTATCCTGGATTCATTTTTAAAATTAAATCCGGCGATATTGATTAAAAACCCGGTTATTTTCATTGTAGGTATAGGTGCATTGTTAACAACCGGTGTGGTTTTATCTGATATATTCAGGGGACATTATTCCGGCTTTAATTTACAAATCACGATATGGTTATGGTTTACAGTTTTGTTTGCCAATTTTGCTGAGGCCGTTGCTGAAGGCCGGGGAAAAGCCCAGGCTGATAGTTTACGTAAAAGCCGTACAACTACAAAGGCCCGTAAACTTGTACAAAATCAGGAAGAAATTGTACCGGCAAATGATCTTAAAAAAGGCGATATCGTTATATGTGAAGCAGGGGATGTTATTCCTGCCGACGGGGACGTTATTGATGGTATTGCCAGTGTTGACGAATCTGCAATAACCGGGGAATCTGCACCTGTGATACGTGAAAGCGGAGGAGACAGGTGTGCAGTTACAGGAGGAACAAAGGTAATAAGCGACAGGATTAAAATAAAAGTTACCTCTGATTCAGGAAATACCTTTTTAGACAGAATGATTGCCCTCGTTGAAGGTGCAAAACGCCAGAAAACTCCAAACGAAATAGCTTTAATTATATTGTTATCAGGTCTTACTATTATATTCCTACTTGTAGTAGTGTGTATGCCTGCTTATTATAGTTACAGTTTACATGCATCCGGAGTATCACAAAATCAAAACCTGTCGCTACCTGTATTGATTTCTCTTCTTGTATGCCTGATCCCGACAACTATAGGAGGTTTATTGAGTGCTATAGGCATTAGCGGAATGGACAGGTTATTGCGCAAGAACGTCATCGCTACAAGTGGAAAAGCTATTGAAGCAGCCGGTGATACTGATGTTTTGTTACTTGACAAAACAGGGACTATTACCCTTGGAAACCGGATGGCAACAGATTTTATCCCGGCTGAGGGTGTATCTGTTGAAGAACTGGCCGATGCTGCCCAACTTTCTTCTTTGTCGGATGAAACTCCTGAAGGCCGTTCTATTGTTATTCTTGCAAAAGAAAAGTTCAATATACGCGGACGGGATATGCATAACCTGCAAGCCTCGTTTATTCAGTTTTCTGCACAAACCAGGATGAGCGGAGCTGACATAAAAGCTCAGGATGGTAAAATTCATCATATCAGGAAAGGTTCATCGGAAGCCATTCGTACCTTTATACAAACAAACAATGGATTTTACCCGCAACAAATTCAGGATGTGGTTACAGAAATTGCCAGACAAGGGGCAACACCTTTGGTTGTAGCAGAAGACAACAAAGTATTGGGGGTTATCCACCTCAAAGATATTGTAAAAGGAGGGATAAAACAGCGCTTTGCCGAACTCAGGCAAATGGGAATAAAAACCGTAATGATTACCGGGGACAATGCCCTGACTGCAGCAGCTATTGCAGCTGAGGCAGGTGTTGACGACTTTATGGCAGAGGCAAAACCTGAAGATAAATTACGACGGATAAGAGAAGAACAGGCAAACGGACATCTGGTAGGAATGATAGGCGATGGCACAAATGATGCCCCGGCCCTGGCTCAGGCAGATGTCGGCCTAGCGATGAACACAGGGACACAGGCTGCACGTGAGGCAGGTAATATGGTCGACCTGGACAGCAATCCCACAAAACTTATTGAAGTGGTTGAAACCGGAAAACAATTACTTATGACCCGTGGGGCCTTAACTACCTTTAGTATAGCAAACGATGTGGCTAAGTATTTTGCCATAATTCCTGCTATTGCAACTTTATTGTATGTAACTTCATCAGGAATAGCGCCGTTAAGCATACTAAATATTATGAAGCTGGCTACTCCTGAGAGTGCTATATTAAGTGCTGTAATATTCAATGCACTGATTATAATTGCCCTTATACCTTTAGCTTTGAAAGGGGTAAAATACAGGCCTATTTCTGCTAACAGGGTTCTTGCATTAAATATTTTGATCTATGGCATTGGAGGTATCATCATTCCTTTTATTGGAATAAAACTTATTGATATTCTTCTGGTATTTACACATTTGATTTAATATTTTGGAAACATATTGCATATAAAGAATTTACATATGAAAACACAAATATTTACAGCATTAAAAATATTACTTGTAATGACAATCCTGACCGGATTGGTTTATCCTCTTGTAATGACCGGATTGGCGCAAATAGCTTTTCCGTCAAAAGCAAACGGAAGTTTAATTGTTAATAATGGTAAAATAATAGGTTCAGAATTAATTGGCCAAAAATTTGACAGTACTATTTATTTTTGGTCAAGGCCTTCGGCAATCGATTATAATCCAATACCATCAGGGGCATCTAACCTCGGGCCTACAAGTGCTAAATTAAAACAGCAGGTTGAAGCATGGCGACATACATTTGTTGTTAAAAATGATATAAAGGATACAATGTCAGTAGCCAAAGAAATGATTTTTGCCTCTGCAAGTGGCCTAGATCCTGACATTTCACCTGAAGCAGCAATGATGCAATTAAACAGGGTAGCTTATGCAAGAAAATTTAGTGAGCCACAAAAATTCAAAACATTAATGTTGATAAGAAGCCTGACAAAAGGACCTCAATTTTCTATTTTTGGAGAACCAAGAATTAATATATTTGAATTAAATTTGGCATTGGACAAATTAGTGCCTGGAAAATAGGACCAAGAGCCAGGAACCAGGATCCAAGACATAATCTTGAAAAAGAAGATTGAAGATAAAAGGTAAAAGAAAAAAGAAGGCAGAAGTTAAAGATTTTAGAATTAAGAATCTATATTTAAGACTTGTAATTTCGTAATTTTTAAATCTCAAATCTAGAATCTAAAATCTAAAATCTTAAATCACCAGTGTCGCTGTACCCTATTCCCTTATCTTGGTTCCTGGTTCTTGGTTCCTGGCTCTGAATAATTGACTTACTACATACGACTTACTACATTTAACTATAAGAAATGAGTTACGAAGAAGATCGGCCTGATCCGGATGAGCTTTTGGCATCTTTGATTAATGAAGAAGAAAAGAGCAAACGGGGTAAATTGAAAATATTTTTTGGTATGTGTGCAGGTGTTGGAAAAACATACACCATGTTACAAACTGCACAAGCCGAAAAATTGAAGGGAAGCGATATTATAATTGGTTACATCGAAACTCATAATCGCAAGGAAACAGCTGAACTGGCAGAGGGATTTGAATTAATTCCCAGGAAAGTTTATGAATACAAATCTACTCCGCTTACAGAAATGGATTTGGATAGTATTATTTCCCGCAAACCACAAATTGTTCTGGTTGATGAACTGGCACACACTAATTCCACCGGTAGCCGACATGCTAAAAGGTACCAGGATGTTCAGGAAATTCTCGAAAACGGTATAAATGTTTATACAACTCTAAACGTTCAGCATCTTGAAAGCAGATCCGATACAGTAGCACAAATTACGGGAATAGTAGTAAGGGAAACCCTGCCGGATGAAATATTTGAGAGTGCTGATGAAGTAGAACTTGTTGACCTCACACCTGACGAATTATTGCAACGGCTTTCAGAAGGGAAAGTATATAACCAGGAGAGATCCCAGGAAGCCATATTAAATTTTTTCCGTAAAGGGAATATTACTGCTTTAAGGGAAATGGCTTTGAGAATTGTAGCTGATCGTGTTGACAAGCAGCTACACGATTATATGCAGCATAAACGAATACGCGGGCCATGGAAATCAGGCCTGCATCTTTTAGTAGCTATAGATTACCAGCAACAATCGACCAGGTTATTACGCTGGGCTAAAAATCTTTCCTATTCAATGGGGGCCAATATTCAGGCAATTTACATTGAGACTTCTAAAGAACTTACAAAAAAGGAACACGAACAACTGGATAAAAATATTAATTTAACCAAGCAGTTAGGTATAAAATTCCGGATTATTACAAATTATGATATTGTTAAGGCAATTGTTGATTTTGCCCAAAAGGAAAATGTTACACATATTATTGTAGGGAAGCCACGTATACGAAATATTATATCAATGTTCAAGCTTGGCAATTTCGTTAACAGGCTGATACGTTATAGCGGTAATATTGACGTTTATATTTTAGGTGCTGATAGCCAGGCAAAGGACCATTTCAAAGAAAGGGTCTCCATACCTTCATTTACTTCAAATATAAGCCAATATCTTATTCTTACTTTTTTTGTTTTATTAACATCAATTATAAGTTATATAATTAAAGATATTATAGGTTACCAGGCAGTATCTTTTATTTTGTTGTTTTTGATATCATTCCTGTCATTATTTTTTGGTACAGGCCCAATATTGGTTGCATCTACATTGAGTGCATTAATCTGGGATTATTTCTTTATCCCGCCTCAATTTACGCTTCATTTTGAAAAACCTGTCGACATGTTAATGTTACTAATGTTTTTCATTATTGCCTTGCTCAATGGTATTTTGACTTCACGGGTCCGTCGCCAGGAGAAAAAAATAAGAATAAGGGAGGAACGCACTCAGGCACTTTATCAGCTTACAAGGGAATTAAATATGGCAACCGGAACGGAAGAGGTAACCAAAGTGGCCGTTAAAAGCATTCAAAAATATTTTAAATTGGCTTGTGCAATTATTCTCAAAAACGATTCGGATCAACTGGATCAGCAAGTTAAACACGACTCTGAAATAATACTTTCAGAAAATGAATGGAGTATAGCATCCTGGGTTTTCCGACATTCTGTAAAAGCGGGGAAAAACACTGATACTTTACCTTCCAGCGAATATACTTTTTATCCGCTCAGAGGATATAAAGATAATGTAGGTGTAATTGCAGTTAAACATTCTATAATATTTACGCAGGGAGAGGAAGAATTCTGGGAAGCTTATATATCACAAATTTCAGGTAAATATGAGAGGGAGTATTTACGTAATGCAGCCAGAAAAGCATATGTTTTGAATGAATCGGATAAACTTTATAAAACATTGTTTAGTTCTATTTCTCATGAGTTAAGGATTCCGGTTGCAACTATAATGGGTGCGTCAGATACCTTATTATCTCAAAAATATCCTGAGGAAACCAAAATAAAACTTTATTCAGAAATAAATACTGCAGCTGTAAGGCTAAACCGCCTTATTGAAAACCTGCTTAATATGTCGAGGCTCGAATCAGGCAGAATTACTCCTCATCCTGACTGGTGTGATGTACACGATTTAGCAAATACAGTTGCTGATAATCTTAATCTGGAATTAATACCATTCAGGTTTACTACTGTAATTCCTCCTGATATGCCATTAGTTTATATTGATTACGGCATTATCGAGCAAGTACTGCATAACCTGGTACTAAATGCAACTCAAAATGCTCCTGTAGGATCTAATATAAGGCTCAAATTCTTTTACGATAATGATAATCTTTCAATTCAGGTAATGGATAGAGGTCAGGGATTTCCGGAATCAGAGCTGGCATTTATTTTTAATAAGTTTTACCGTGGGAAAGATGCCCAGGCAGGCGGAACAGGTTTAGGCTTATCTATAGTAAAAGGTTTTATTGAATCACACCATGGTACGGTTACAGCAGAAAACCGGCAAAATGGAGGAGCAATATTTACCATAAAGTTGCCTACTAAAATATTAAAACAAGTAGAAAATTAATGCAGGAAAAAGTTTTGGTTATTGATGATGAGATACCGATCCAAAGATTGCTCGATATAACCCTGTCGGCCAACGGATATCATATATCACAGGCAACAACCGGTAAACAGGGTTTGATAATGGCAGCTTCTTGGCAACCTGTTTTAATAATCCTGGATTTAGGCTTACCCGATTTTGACGGTTTGGAAATCCTGACAAAATTAAGGGAATGGTACCAAAAACCAATTATTATCCTTTCAGTTCGAAATTCAGAAGAAGATATAATTAAAGCATTGGATAACGGGGCAAACGATTATCTGATAAAACCTTTTCGCACGGGAGAATTATTAGCACGAATAAGAGTTGCAATCCGCCAGCAAAATATTTTTCCCGACAGTTCGCATTATTCAACGGATCAATTGTCAATTGATTTATCTAATCACATTGTACGCAAAAAGAATGAAATAATTAAACTTACATCAACTGAGTTTGCTCTTTTGGCCCTTCTTGTTAAAAATGAAGGGAGAGTACTTACGCATCAATTTATTTTAAAGGAGGTATGGGGTATTGGTTACATTGAACAATCGCAATACCTTAGAGTATTTATTGCTCAACTGCGGAAAAAGGTTGAAGAAGACCATTCCAGGCCTAAATTAATAATTACCGAATCAGGAATTGGGTATAGGTTTAATGGGGAATAATATGGGACGTGAGACATGGGACGTGAGACGTGAAGGGACATGGGACGTGAAGACATTAAATCATAAGATCAGTGACATATACAAAGAACTAAATACTTAGTAAATAAGACTTTAAACCTATATCACAACAAACTAATCTCTTTTTAGAATCTTCATGTCTCATGTCTCACGTCCCATGTCCCATGTCCCACGTCCCACGTCCACTTTTAGCTTACAACTAACAACCAACAACTAGCAACTAGCAACTACACACTAACCCCGATATACTTTTTAACCAACACTCCTATAATAAAGGTTATACATGATACTCCCACGCTAATTAAAACCATTTCAATAAAACGGCGTTTAAATGGTAAATCCCTGGCTACAGATATATAAAAAGTAAAGGCCATAATAATAAGAAGTGCTGTAAAAATAGTTACAGCAAGACAAATCAGGTAATTCGTAAATAACAGATATGGGAAGATAAGAAAGACAACTGTGACAATGTAAGTAAGGCCTGTATAAATAGCTGATTGAATTGGGTTTGGGCCATGTTCCTCTTTTTGTGAAAGATATTCGGATGCTGCCATTGAAAAAGCGGCAGCGATTCCTGTTATTAAACCTGCAATACCAATAAGCCTGGTATTTTGAAGAGCAAATGATAGCCCTGCCAGAACACCTGTAAGTTCAATTAATGCATCATTCAATCCCAGGACAATTGATCCGACATAATTTAGCAAGTCTTCCCTGATTAATGCAATAAGATTATTTTCATGGATATTTTCTTCGTTGATTATCATTTTTGCTTCAGGGATATTAACCAGTAAGCTTGAATAACTATTCTGTGCCTTATTCTCTGTTTTCTCCATTAGTTTTAAACTAAAGGTTAATCCAACCAAATTTGCTAAACAGGAATAATAGAATATTTTAATTCTATTTGGTTTTACGTCCTTATTTGTATAATTTTTCCAAATATTGTAATGTTTTTTTTCGTCATCGGCTATGTTATTAAGAATGTTTTTATTGTGCCTGTCATTTTCTTTTAATGCAAGATTCTTATAAATATAATGTTCAGTAAGTTCGGTTTCCTGAAATTTTTGAATTGCCGATAATGTTTTTATATCCCTTATCATATTTAGTTGCTAGTTGTTAGTTGTCAGTTGTTAGTTATTAGGTTTTAACAACAATTCCTTTAATATATTTAGATAATTGATCAAAATGTTTAATAGTTAAAAAAGTTTCGAATTTTCCTGTTTTTCTTATATCTTCCTCTCCATTTTTTGAAATAACATGTTTTATTATTTCTCTTTTAAGATATGGATCGGCTCCATTTTTTATCAGAAGCTTTGCCATTTCAACACTTTTAGTTTCAAATAGAGGAGTTGTAAAAGACTGAGATCCAAATCCTTCAAGTTCATAATTCACATCTGCGCCATAGAAAATAAGTTTTTCAGCCAATGAATAATTATTGGCAAATACTGCCATTATAAGTGCTTTATTGAGTTTGTCAGCATCAAAGGAATTATATAAGTCTTTTAATTTAGGCAGTTTTGATAAAACGTCAGGAATAAGTTCAAACTTGTTTAACCACATCTCAAGTTCAACGATGTTTTTTAATTTTTCAAATGCATCGGGGAGTTTTGAGAGATGGTTAAGCGCCATATTTAGCCGGGCAAGATTTGTCAGTGAATAAAACTCTGAAGGAAGTTCGGAAATTTGATTAGCAAAGAAATTTAAGCTGGTAAGTTTTGATAATTTGCCAATAGAAGAAGGTACATTTTTTACCATGTTAGCTTCAATGTTTAGTATCTGAAGATTTTGAAGATGAAAAACAACATCAGGAATTGCTCTAAACTGGTTATAACCCAGGTTAAGAGATTGAATATTTGAAAGCTGATTAAGTTCTTTCGGGAGTTCTTTAAGATAGTTATAGGAAAGATTTAATTCCTTTAGGCTGCTAAGGCAACCTATTTCTTTAGGAAGCTTGTTAATAGCTTTAAAACTTAGGTCTAACCTGGTAATAATCTTTATCTCTTCCAGGTTCAAAGGTAAATTAATTTTAAGCCCCCTGACCCAGTTAATAATTTTCTTAAGTTTCTGCTCGTTCGATTCTGAAAAAAGAGACATTAAAAAAAATTAATTTTAATATTTTTGATAAATACGTACCCAATCTATATCCAGGCTTGTGGGTAATGGTCCGGTAGATTCCCCGATTACTCCTGAATTTAATGAAATATACATCATTTCATCGGGTATATTGTTAATTTGAGTCTTAATAATAAGGCCGTTTATTAACCAGGTAATTTTTTCAGGCGTCCATTCCAGTGAATAAATCATATATTTACCAGTAAAGAAAGATCCATTCAATGATACAGTATCATTATTTATTATACCTGAATCAGAATTATCATTCCAATAAGTACTCAAATAGAGTTTGTTATTGTAATGCTTAAAAATATCGATCTGTGGTAATTTTGTATCTCCTGATAGCCAGAAAGAATGAAATATTCCTTTCGTGGAATTGAGTTTAACTTTAGCTTCTATCCTGCCGTATTTAGTGCGAAAACTGCTTCCGGTATTAATTATGCCCGAAGTATAGTCGAAATCTTTTGTGAAAAAGCCGAAGTCAGAGTTCCATACTTTTCCTTGTACCTTTTCATTCATTGTGATGATATGGATGGCTGAGTCACTTATTTTAATGTTCCCGTCGGAAGAAAACAAATGTTTTTCGTCAGGCAGTGCATAAGAGTCGTTAAGTACTACTTCACCCCAGAAATAACGTGTAATCCATTTGTCCCTATCTAGTTTGCCGGAGTTAAAATCATCTTCAAATGATAGTTTCCAGGTTCTTAATGTATTGTATTTAGGTGAATCCTTTAATTTGAAATACCATTTTATTTTTGGGGCCTTTTTCAAAATAATGTAATCTGTATACTGTTTTTTTTCATCTGATTTATCCCATTTATGTTTATCAAGCAGGTATATTTTTTTATTTTTAAATTCATCAGATAAAACATATTTTTCAAGTGAATTATAATCAGCAATTAATTTTGATCCTTTTAAATTTTTAAATTCTGCCAATTCCTGTGAAGAATTCATTTTAAAATATTCTTTAACAGGTTTTGAAGATGCCAGTTTTTTATATTCCTGTAATTTTATATATTCCTGAGTTTGATTAAATCGTAACGACTTTAATTGTTTTTCTTTTGTTTTAAGTTCAGGATTTATAACAAAATTTTCTAATTCTTTATAATTAAATAGTTCTTTTGAGTTATGGATTATTTTATAATTTGCAAATAGATTATTATTTGATAGCTTGAAATAGTTTTGAAGAGATTTGTCCTTTTTCATTCTCCTGTATACCTGGAAATTTTTATAAGTTTCATGTTCTCTGAATTTTTTTCTTTTCATCGAGGATTTTAACATTTTAAAATCCCGGGAATTAAAGTATAACTCCAATGATTCATAAAGTATTATATCTTTGGAATTTAAATGTTTAATTAAATCGTTGTACTCTTTTAAACCAATAAATTTAAAATAGTTTTTAAATTCAATTTTTTTTATTAAAACTTTATAATCATTTATTTTACGAAAATCTTCAGTTTTTTCCCATTTATTTTTATCCTTCATATATTCCTCTACCTTTTTGAATTGCGAGGATTCAATAAATAATTTCAATTCTTTAAAATGTTCAAGTTCTTCGGATACATCCATTTTTAGAAATCTGTCATAGCCTTGGGAAGCCATGAACCTGAAATAAAATTTTATTTCTTTTGATTTTTTTAACTTCAGGTACTCATCTTCTTTTTTCTTTTCCCCGGAATTTTTAAAAGTCAGGTTTTTAAAATAAAGTTTTTGTTCCAAAAAGTCAGGAGAATTAATAAATTTATCAAGATATTCATAACGTGCCAGTTCTTCTGACCTGGCATATTGATTAATCTGATCAAATTCCTTAATCAGGTCAGCCAGGTGTTTCTCAATGTTTTTTGTTTTAGGGTATAATCCCAGCAGGAATCTTAAAGATGAATTTGCCATTTGAAAACCGGATTGATTATTTTTTTAAAATTACAAAAATTCTTTTCTTTTTACACTGATTACTTCAACGGTTTTTTCTTTATACTCCAAACACTACTAAAATATCCAGCGAATCAAAGGGTATAAAGAAGTCCACAATGGAATTTCAAGATAAAATTGATAATTATTATTAAAATAATTATCCAATCTGTAATAACGATGAAAAATTGGCTTAAACAAATGTTTTTTAGAAATTTTCAGGATTTGTTCCAAAAAAGGATCGAAAAATAACATAATTACGAAAACAACCTTAAAATATTCTTTTGTGCTAATATTCAAATGCTTAATATCAAATTCTGAACACAAGGAAATAATTAGGAACCAGACAGCAATTTTTATTAGTATGCCATAACTAATAAGATAAGAGTTTCTTGAATGAGTTTTAGTCAATTTAAGCAATAATGAAGAGCACAAAAACCCATAAATAGCCCCGATAACAAATCGCCAAATGAAACTGTCGATTGGAAGTAAAACAATACAGGTTAGTATAGAGAAAACTTTAATTATTGAATTAATTGTATGTATTATTAAGGCTTTACGAGACCGGGGCATTTTTATCTCAATATTTTTCCGGTCATATCCTGCCTGATGTTGCATTGGTCCAAGGTTATTAAGTTTTATATCTTTAACCTTTAATAGATTAATTTTGTAAGGCCTTGAATTTGCCCTGAGTCCGGCACAATAAAAACAAACATCATTATTTGATTCGTTTGTTTGATTATAAATATTTTTGATTTTGTTAAATGAATAATAGAAACTTCCAAGTTTAAAATAATGAATGCGTTTGGAATAGGCATCGTACAATAAAACACTTCCCATAACCCACATAAAAAACAGATAAAAGAAAGGTTGAACTGATCTTTCACTAAAACATACACTTATGGGTATTGCTATTAATATAAAACCTGAAACAGGTTCCAAAATTCTTCCTATATACTTTAATAACAAAACTAAATCCTGAAGTCCGCTTTCACGAAATTGCTCTTGTTGCTTTAAGTACTTATTGTACCTGATCCTGGCTTTTTCTTTTGCCTGTTCTCTTATAAGTTGAATGAACTCGTAATATTCCTTTTGGGATTTATCTGAACTTTTATATGATGAAGGATCAGGATTTTTAAATTCTTCTAACAGGATTTCGTATGCTTCGTTTAATTCGATAAATTTCTGTTGTGCATTATTGGCTGGGTTGAGATCAGGATGATATTTCTTGGCAAGCCGACGATACGCCATTTTAATTTCTTCTTGTGAACAATTTTCATCGACTCCCAGAATTTTGTGATAATGGCCCATCGGTTAATTGCAGATGAAAGTTAAAAGATGAAAGAAGATAGAAGGCAGAAGACAGAAGGCAGAAAGCAGAAAAAATAATGTGTAAATGTGCAATTGTGCAAATTAAAATTACTAATGAAAGATATTCATAAATATTTCACTTTCTCAGGTTACTCAGTTACATTTTAGTGTTTGGATCATAAATGTTCATAGCCGAGGCTTGCGAAGCCTAAAAATCAGGAGTTTACTTGAGTAAATGACTGGTTTTTAGGCAAGCGTAACGAAGGCTACGGACATTTAGGGACAAACTCTATTTTGGGAAAAAGGTTTTTTGAAAGAGCAATATTATGCAAACCCCAACCGTAATTGATGAATCTGCTAAATTAAATATGGGGCTGAAAAAAAGAAAAGGTTCAGATCCCCATATAGGAAACCAACCTGGAAACTGACCATGAAATAGTGGAAAATATAGCATATCAACCACTTTGCCATGCAGGAATGAAGAATATCCTCCACCTTGTGGAAATAACTGCGATAACTGGTAGTCGGAACTATTACTGAATATCATGCCATAAAATGCACTATCTATAATATTTCCAACGGCTCCTGAAAAAATCAGTGCTATGCTGATCACAAAAACTGTATGAGCTTTTTGGTTTATTATATAAATTAAATACCAGCCAATACCAGCTACAGCAAGAATCCGGAAAAGGCTTAATATTAATTTGCCTGCTGTTCCTCCAAATTCTAATCCGAAAGCCATTCCATTGTTTTCGATAAATTGAATCTGAAACTTTTCTCCAAAAACGTGGTAAGCCTGATGTAAGTACATGTGCGTTTTTACCCAGCATTTAACAAACTGATCGAGAAATAGTATTAAAATTACTACAGTGGCAGCTTTTTGGCCCAGAGAAATTTTCATTAATTTTTGATTATTGATTATTGAATATTGAATTCAAACTAGCGCATAATTTTCTCAAATCTAATTTTCAAATTTGCACATTTGCACATTTTCAAATTAACACATCACCTTTGTCCCTGTTGCTTTGCTTCTATACTCAGTGTAGCATGGGGAACAGCACGTAAGCGGTCCTTAGGGATTAATTTGCCTGTTTCCCGGCAAATGCCATAGGTTTTATTTTGTATCCGCACCAAAGCTGCCTGAAGATTTTGGATAAATTTTAACTGACGTTGGGCAAGTTTGCCAGCCTCTTCTTTCGAGAGTGTAGCGGCTCCCTCCTCAAGAACTTTAAAGGTTGGGGATGTATCTTCAGTATCGTTGCTTTCACTGTGTGTAATAGCACTTTTAAGCAATTCATAATCTTGTTTTGCTTGTTCTAGTTTTTCGAGAATAATTTGTTTAAACTCTTCAAGCTCTATATCCGAATATTTATTTTTTTCTGCCATAACCTAAAAATTTGTCGAAATTAGTAAAAAATTAATTGTATTTCTTCGTGTTATTCTACACGGGTAATTTTTAAAAGCGTTTTAACGCTTTCTTCTATTTCAACTTCTTTAGCGTTAGCATCATTGAGAGTATCTACCCAATCAATGCTTTCTGCTAAAGTTTGAGAAGAAATAAATTTATGATGTACATTAATGGCCTGCAATATTGCATCATTTTTTTGAATTTCTATTTTAATTTTATCTGTTATAATATATCCATTATCTTTCCGGATATTTTGGATACGGTTGATTAATTCCCGCGCAATGCCTTCCTGAATAAGTTCTTCAGTGAGAGAAACATCAAGAGCTACTGTAATACCATTCTCAGACATACTAAGCCAACCGGGAATATCCTCGGTAGTTATATTGACATCATTTATCGAAATTTCTACGGAGGTGCCGTTAATTTTCAAAACCTTCTTCTTCTCAATTTCCAGTTCTATAATTTCATTTTGTCCAAAATCATTTATTTTATTGGAAATATCCTTCATTAATTTGCCATATTTTGGACCTAAGGTTTTGTAATCCGGTTTTATTTTTTTTACAATCATCCCCAAGGTACCTGATACGATAGAAAGCGATTGAATGTTTGTTTCATGCTCAATTATATGTTTAATACTATTTATTTTGTCCCTGGTATCATTGTCAATCGTTGGGATAAGTGCCGTTTGCAATGGTTGTCGCACTTTTATATTGACCTTGCGGCGCAAGCCAAGTATCATCGAAGAAATTTGCTGGGCGAGTTTCATTTTTTCTTCAAGAACAGGAACTAAATAATCCTTGTTATAAACCGGGAATGAAGACAAGTGAACTGATTCCGGTTTTTCCAAACCGGTAACCATATTTAAATCACGGAATATCTTTTCAGTTATAAACGGGGAAATTGGTGAAGCCAATTTGGCAACTGTAATTAGGCAGTTATATAAGGTTTGATATGCTGATAGCTTATCTGTATCCATTTCGCCTCTCCAAAACCGTTTACGGTTCAGACGTACATACCAGTTACTCAGTTGTTCGGTTACGAATTCCTGAATTGCTCTCCCTGCACGGGTTGGTTCATAATCGTTATAGCATTCATCAACTTCTTTAATAAGGGAATTAAGTAAGGATATTATCCATCGGTCTATTTCAGGACGTTCATTTACCAATACTTCCTGTTCGGTTCCTGTAAAACCATCAACATTGGCATATAGCGAAAAAAATGAATATGTATTAAAAAGCGTACCGAAAAATTTACGGCATACCTCGTCTATGCCTGTTGAATCGAATTTCAGATTATCCCATGGAGATGAATTAGCAATCATATACCATCGTAATGGGTCAGTGCCATATTTTTCGATGGTTTCAAAGGGATCAACTGCATTGCCAAGTCGTTTGGACATTTTATTGCCATTTTTATCAAGTACGAGGCCGTTTGATATTATATTCCTGAAAGCAACGGAATCGAACAGCATAACGGCAATAGCATGCAGGGTGAAAAACCATCCGCGGGTCTGGTCAACACCTTCAGCGACGAAATCTGCAGGAAACGGATATCCTTTTCCGAGGGGCGCATCCTTATCAAATATTAAATTGTTACTGGGTTTTTCAAATGGATAATGCATTTGGGCATAAGGCATGGCTCCGGAATCGAACCAAACATCAATAAGATCAGCTTCACGGAACATTTTTTTGCCATTCTTTGATATAAGGATTATATCATCAACAAAAGGACGATGTAAATCGAAATTTCGATAATTCTCATCAGAATAATCGTCTAAAACAAAATTAGTTAACGGGTTAATATTCATATATCCGGCTTTAACAGCACGGTCAATTTCAAACTTTAATTCACTAACTGAACCAATAAAAATTTCTTCCTCTGCATCTTCAGTACGCCATACTGGTAAAGGAGTCCCCCAAAAACGTGACCGGCTGAGGTTCCAGTCCTGAAGATTTTCCAGCCATTTTCCAAACCGACCCGTCCCTGTTGATTCCGGTTTCCAGTTGATAGTGTTATTCAAATTAATCATTTCGTCCTTACAGGCAGTTGTTTTAATAAACCAGGAGTCGAGAGGATAGTACAACACGGGCTTATCAGTCCGCCAACAATGTGGGTATGTATGAACGTGTTTTTCTATTTTGAATGCAAGGCCTTGTTGTTTAAGCATTA
Source organism: uncultured Bacteroidota bacterium (assembly GCA_963846585.1). Classification (GTDB taxonomy): domain Bacteria; phylum Bacteroidota; class Bacteroidia; order Bacteroidales; family JAAUTT01; genus JAAUTT01. The sequence continues at coordinate 252,176 of CAWJWO010000018.1, read as the reverse complement.
CACAAATATCGATATCCAATGTTTTTTCGTCGTCGTTAAGAGAAATGTCATAGGCGTTTTTCACAAAACGTCCGGCAAATTCGTTATACAGTTTGATGTTAACCTTGTCTTCCACAAATTTTGGATCAAGATCGCCTACATTAAAAAACTTTCCTTTGCGGTCAACCATGGGTTGGCGATATCCTGCTTTATCTGTTAACAGAAGAGCAGGGACACCTTTTTGTTTAGCTACCTTGTCGTCATCAGCCCCAAATGTAGGAGCTATATGGACAATACCCGTTCCTTCTTCTGTGGAAACGAAATCACCAGTTATTACGCGGAAAGCACCTTCACCGGGATTAACCCAGGGAATAAGTTGCTCATAATTAATACCTTCTAACTCTTTACCTAAAACCGAAATTCTATCTTTAGTTTTAAGGTTTAGAACTTCATTGAATTCGTTTTTTTCACCTCCAAAAGATAAATGTTTCCCCAGAATATCTTTAGCAAGTATAACTATTACAGGTTCTTTAGAGTAGGGATTATGAGTTTTAACTCTAACATATTCTATATTTGGGCCAACACACAGAGCTGTATTTGAAGGTAATGTCCACGGAGTTGTAGTCCATGCGAGAAAATATGCATTTAGATTGCAATCTTCAAAAAGAAATTCAGATATCTCAGTTCTTGTTACTTTAAACATAGCAACACATGTAGTATCTTTAACATCACGGTAACAACCCGGCTGATTTAATTCGTGTGTACTTAACCCTGTCCCAGCTGCAGGGGAATAAGGTTGAATACTATACCCTTTATAAATTAATTTTTTTTGGTAAAGCTGCTTTAGTAACCACCAAAGTGTTTCTATATATTTGTTATCGAAAGTAATATACGGATTATGCATATCGACCCAATAACCCATTTTTTCAGTGAGGTCTTCCCACTGATCCGTATATTTCATAACTTCTTTCCTGCATTCCTTGTTAAAATCGGATATGCTGATTTTTTTACCCGGGCCTATATCATCTTTAATAATTCCTAATGCTTTTTCGACGCCAATTTCTACCGGAAGACCATGAGTATCCCATCCGGCTTTTCGTTCCACAAGGAATCCTTTCATGGTTTTGTACCTGCAAAATATATCTTTAATTGTACGGGCCAATACATGATGAATACCAGGAATACCATTAGCTGAAGGAGGCCCTTCATAAAAGACAAATGCCTCTTTGCCCTTTCTGATATCAAGGCTCTTTTTAAAAATTTTATTATCCTGCCACCAGGAAAGGATTTCCTTATTTATCAGTGAAAGATCAAGGTGTTTGTATTCCCGGAATTTTCTATTCATGGGTTTTATAAAAGTTCACAAAGATAGATTTAACAAATTAAAAAACAATGGAAAGAGCACTAAATTCATACCTAGTTCAAAGTATTGAAAATGAAGGATTTTAATAAAGAAAAATGACAAGGAAAGTTTCAGATAAACCAAGAAGTAACCCTGAATATACCTGTTTTGGAGTATGAGCATCCAGGCTTAGCCTTGAAAAACTGATTAATCCGGCAAGTATAATGGCAAACATTAGATAACCAAGTATCTCAATACGATAAAATAAGGCAAGAGTTAACAATAATCCGATTATTCCTCCGGTTCCAATCATGTGAGCACTAATATGCCAACGGAGAGTAATCAATAAATTTGAAAAAACTGCGAGGGTTGTAGCAAACAAGAAAGCCTGAATCAGATGTGGAGCACCTTTGATCTTAAACAGCATAAAACAAATATAAAATACAATTGAAGTAATCATTAATGGTATGATTCTTTCTTGCCTGGAATTTAATTTAATTGTTGAAGTAATTTTAAAATAATAATAAAAAGGTATTAATGAAATTGGGAGTAAAAATGTAAAAATAGCAACTAGTGAGATAATTAAATATTTATCCTGCAAATCAAGCAAATATGAATTTGTGCCCGAAGTTGAAAGAATAATATAGATGCCTAAAGTAGGCATTATCAATGGATGAAGGATAATTGATAAAGATTTGGGTATATATTTAAAGGCTATATTGAATACACAATTTTTTTTCATTACAATTCCTTTCTTAAACGTGCTACCGGGATATTTAATTGTTCACGGTATTTTGCAACAGTACGCCTGGCAATCTGATAACCTTTATTTTGCAATATTTCGGAAAGTTCATCATCGGTAAGTGGTTTCCTTTTAGATTCATTTTCAATGCATTCTTCTAATATTTTTTTAATTTCGCGTGTGGATACTTCTTCGCCTGAATCAGTATGAAGTCCCTCGGAAAAAAAATACTTTAAAGGAAATATGCCAAAATGAGTCTGTATGTATTTGCTGTTAGCCACTCTGGATATTGTCGAAATGTCTAATCCCGTCCGATCTGCAATATCTTTAAGTATCATCGGGTGTAATTTGGTTTCGTCACCTTCCTCGAAATAATTCTTCTGAAAATCAATAATTGCGTTCATTGTAATCATAAGAGTGTTTTGGCGTTGTTTAATTGCATCTATAAACCATTTTGCCGATTCGAGTTTTTGTTTTACAAAAGATACGGCTTCCTTTAGATTTTTATTCTGTTTTGACTTGCCGTTGCCGTAGGATTCAAGCATTCCTGAATAAGTCCGGCTGACCCGTAACTCAGGTATATTTCTGGAATTGAGGCTTAATTGAAGTTCACCATCGCGGTTCTCAAGAATAAAATCCGGAATAATATGTTCAGCTACTTTACTATGTGGATCGGAATATGTTCCGCCAGGTTTGGGATTAAGTTTAATTATTTCATCAATAGCATTTTTTAGTTCATCTTCACTAATTTCTAACCTTGCCATTATTTTATCATAATGTTTTTTAGTGAATTCGTCAAAATAATGTTTTAGTATTTTAGTGGCAATTATAACTGCAGGATCGCTCTGGTTTTTAGAGGTAATTTGAAGAATAAGGCATTCCTGAAGATCCCTGGCGCCAACTCCTGCAGGATCTAAATCCTGTATTATTCTGAGAGTTTTTATTAATTCTTCTTCAGTAATATGGATGTTCATCGAAAAATCAAGGTCATCGACAATTGCTTCGGGTTTACGCCTAAGGTATCCATCATCATCAAGATTACCAATTAGATATATAGCTAATTCAAGGGTTTTTTGGTCAAGGTCCCTCATTCCAAGTTGACTTTCAAGAAAATCCTTAAAGGTTGATCCGACTGAAAAAGGTATATCGGGTTTGAGTTCCGATTTGCTGAAGTTTTTAGAGTTAAGTTTATATGACGGGATATCCTCAGTATTTAAATATTCATCCAATGAAAAATCCTTATCTTCTTCAATGTTTTTATCTTCGAATTGTTCATCCGCATCGGTATCAATTCCTTCTTCAAGGGCAGGGTTTTCCTCAATTTCTGATTTAATCCTCTGCTCAAGTTGCATGGATGGTATTTCCAACAGCTTTATCAATTGAATTTGCTGCGGAGATAATTTCTGAAGTAATTTTTGCTGAAGCTTTTGGTGTAACATTGTTTACATATATTTCGATACAAAGATACATAGTGCCTTTCAGAATATACCATCTTATTTGTATTGTGCTTAAAAATAGTTTCAGGAATTAGGTGATTAGGTGATTAGGTTATTCGTTTAATTTTATTACTCGTTTACTCAATTAATCAATTACTTAATCACTTAATCACTTAATTACTTAATCACCTAATCACCTCCCATTTAAAAGTCAGCATTCTTTGGCGTTCTTGGGAACGGGATTACATCGCGGATATTAGCCATGCCGGTAACAAATATTATCAGGCGTTCGAAACCTAAACCGAATCCACTATGAGGAGCGGTGCCATATTTTCGGGTTTCGAGGTACCACCAAAGATCTTTGTCAGGAATATTGAGTTCTTTTATTCTTTTTTCCAGTTTTTCAAAATTTTCCTCACGTTGCGAACCTCCGATTATTTCACCAATTTTAGGGAACAATACATCCATTGCGCGAACTGTTTTCCCATCCTCGTTTTGCTTCATATAAAAAGCCTTAATTTCACTTGGATATCCTGTCAGGATTACAGGCTTTTTAAAATGCTTTTCCACCAGATAACGTTCATGTTCTGATTGCAGGTCAATACCCCAGGAAATAGGAAATTCAAATTTTTCACCTGATTTTTCGAGTATTGAAATACCTTCAGTATAAGTTAGGCGAACGAATTCATTTTCAGTAACAGACTTCAAACGGCCAATAAGTTCGGTGTCGTACATCTTGCATAAAAACTCCAGATCGTCGGAACAGTTTTCGAGTGCATAAGTGATGAGATATTTTAGAAAGTCCTCGGCCAAATCCATATTATCATTAATATCGAAAAAAGCAATTTCCGGTTCTATCATCCAAAATTCAGCCAGATGACGCGGAGTATTTGAATTTTCAGCCCTGAATGTTGGCCCGAAAGTATAAATAGCACCTAAAGCGAGGGCTCCCAATTCACCCTCAAGTTGTCCGGAAACTGTAAGGTTAGTAGATTTCCCGAAAAAATCGTCATTATAATTTATTGATCCGTCGATATTCTTAGGGATATTATTTAAGTCGAGGGTAGTCACTTTGAACATGGCTCCGGCCCCTTCAGCATCTGAACCTGTAATTATTGGCGTGTGAAGGTAAAAGAATCCGTTATCATTAAAATATTTATGAATAGCAAAAGATAATGCATGACGAATACGAAGAACAGCACCAAAAGTATTTGTTCGCGGGCGAAGATGAGCAATTTCCCTCAGGAATTCCATGCTGTGGCCTTTTTTTTGCAATGGATAATCATCAGGGCTGGCGGTTCCATATAAAATTACGGATTCGGCAATTACTTCATTATTTTGCCCCTGGCCTTCCGATTTAACCAGTTTGCCTTTAACGGAAATACAAGAACCTGTAGTTATTTTCTTTAACAATTCTTCATCAAAATTTGCAACATTAAATACTATCTGTAAATTATGAATGATAGAACCATCATTTAATTCAACAAAAGCGATATTTTTATTCCCACGTTTTGTACGTACCCATCCCTTTACTGTAATTTCCGCACCAAATTCAACAGATTTTAAAACTTCCCGTATTATAAGCCTCTCCTGATATTTCATTATTTTTTAATTTTCATTTATAATATAATTGCAAAAATATAATTTTTAAGCTATACCCTTCCAAACAGTTTGCTAAATAAAGATTTTTTTTAATCCAAAGAAATCTATATTTTTATCACACATTTAATTATCCCATTTTATGGAAACTCCGAATAATAACGTATTAGTTACATGGGATTTTACATACATTTCTCAATTTGCTTTAGAACACGCTATTTTAATATCCCGAAGTATTCAAAAAGATATTTCATTGCTACACATAATTTCTCCCAAGTTATCCAAACAAGAAATTGAAATCCGAAAGGGAAAAATGACTGTTGTATGTGATGAAACGGAGAAAAGGTTTGGAATCAGGCCTGATATTATTATTATTGAAGGAAGTATTTTTAAATCCATCTCTGATTATGCAACTTCAAGCAAATCAAGCATTGTGGTTATGGGTACCCATGGGATCCACGGTATGCAAAAATTATTTGGAAGCCGGGCTTTAAAAGTGATTGTAGGGTCGAGCGTACCATTTATTGTTGTTCAGGATAAACCAATTAACAGTGAGAAATATTCAAAACTTGTTTTTCCGATAGATTATAAATCCGAAAATAAGGAGAAACTTTCCTGGGCAATATATTTAGGGAAATATTTCAGTTCAAAGGTCCATTTATTTATTTATACCGTTAATGATAAATCATTAAAAAAGAAGATCAACACCAATTTAAATTTTGCAATCAGGTTTATTATTCAGAACAACCTTGAATATGAAATTTTCGCACTTGAAAAATCAAAGCATTTTCCATTGGAAACTGTTGAATATGCAGAAAAGATCAATGCTGATATTATATTGGTCACAACCACGAAATATATAACTATTTTAGATTATATGTTTGGTGCCAGCGAACAACGAATTATTGCCAATAAAAAGAAAATACCGGTGATGTGTGTAAACCCAAAGGCTAATTTTGCCACTATGGGACAATTCATGTACGGGCAATAATTTAGTGCATAGTGCTTGGTGCATAGTGCTTAGGGAGCAGTGATCAAGGGGCTAGTGACTAGGTGCAGGGGGTAAGTATTAATTTCGAACACCGAATTTCGAACGCCGAAATCTGAAGGTTAATTCCATTTCTTCATCCATTTCAAGTCTTGGTTCCTGGTTCTTGGCTCCTGGTTCTATTTAACTTCCGCTCCCGGGCACTTATTATTAATCATCTGACCTTTTGCAGCCTGTACAAAGGCACCGTACTGAGCATTTTTAAAAGAATTGCAGGCATTGTCTTTATCTCCAGTACCTAATTGTGCAACACCAAGTTGGTAGTAATATTTTGCTTTAGCGTTTTCATCACCGGTTTCAAGATTCAATCCTTTTTGAGCATTCACAAGGGCTTCGCGGAAATTATTTTGTTTATTGTAAACGTCAGAAAACAGGTAATATATATCTTTATCATAGCCATATTTAACAGCAGAATTTAAACTGGTAATGGCATCGCTTAATTTATTAGCCTGGTTTGCTTTGGAGCCTGCACTTCTAAAATAGTCGCGGGCTTTTTTATTGAGGGCTGATACCTGGATAGTATCGTTTTGTGCTTTGCACTGGCCAATGGCTAGATCAATGGTTTCAGAAAATTTAACACTGTTTCCCATTTTAAAAAAAACCATAGCTTTATTTATAATTACCTTAGTATAATTAGGATTAATTGATAAAGCGCTGTCATAAGATAATACAGCATTTTCCAACTCATTATTTTTATAATTGTTATTTCCTATTTTAAAATAAACCTGTGACATAATTTTTAAAGATTCATTCTTAATAGTATCATTACCATATTTTTCAGCAACAGTAACAGCCACTTTGCTTGCCGCAATACATTCGGGCAACCGGTTATCCTTGGCATATTGAGCGACTTTATTAAAATAAAGTTTTGGTATTATTTTTATTGCTTGTTCTTTGATATCTTTAGCATCATCTCCAACTTTATCACTAAGTTCAATACTTTTTTCGAAATAAATAATTGCTGAATCATTAAGGTTGCTTGCAGATGCTGCTACTCCCTGGTTAAAAACATCGGCAGCATCTTTTTTTGTTTGAGCATTTAATATGTTACATGTAAAAAACACTATTCCAAATACTATTGCTCCAATTTTATAATTTAACTTTATCATAATTTTACAGTTAAAGAAGTTTTTATTTTTTCCCATTTCATCACTTGTACAAATGTATTAATTCATTTTAACATTCAAAATAATTGAAGGTTCATAAAACAAAGAAATTCTTCCTACAGGCAATTTAATTGTTAGTTGTTGCTTGTTAGTTAACCTTTCAACAAATCCATTAAATTTGCACGATATAAAAAATACCAGGATGTCTATAATAGTTGAAAAAATTAGCAAATTTTATGGAACACAATCTGCGTTGCATGAGGTTTCGTTTAATATAAAAAGTGGTGAAATTGTAGGTTTTATAGGACCAAACGGAGCCGGAAAATCTACCCTGATGAAAATTATAAGCGGTTTTTTGCCGCCTTCTTCGGGATGTGCAACGGTAAATGGTTACAATGTTATGGAACAGTCGCTGGAAGTTCGAAGAAGCATAGGATATCTGCCAGAGCAAAATCCATTGTATAACGATATGTATATCAAAGAATACCTTGAATTTGTGGGTGGAATATATAAGATAAGGAATTGCAGGGTGAGAATAAAAGAAATGATTCATCTTACCGGACTTGAAAGGGAACAGCATAAAAAAATAGGGGCTTTGTCGAAAGGTTACCGTCAAAGAGTAGGTCTTGCCCAGGCACTTATACATGATCCGTCTGTTTTGATACTTGATGAACCGACTTCGGGACTTGACCCTAATCAGATAGTTGAAATAAGAGGATTAATTTCAGAGGCAGGGAGAAGCAAGACCATTATATTATCGACCCATATAATGCAGGAGGTTGAGGCAATATGCCATAAAATTCTGATTATTAATAAAGGTGAAATTGTTGCTGATGAAAATACTAAGGACATTTATCAAAGGATTAAATCGAGAGAATTTTCAGTATTGGTTGAGTTAAACAGGGAAATTGAAGAAAGTTTTTTATTAGGAATATCTAATGTACAGAAGGTGTTAAAGGTAAATGAAAAAACCTGGATTCTTAGTAATTTTGAGGGAAATGATTTTCGTGAAGATGTGTTTAATTATGCCGTCAGGAACAATTTATCAGTACTATCTATGCATAAATCAGAAAAAAGCCTCGAAGAAGTATTCAGGGAGCTTACGAAATAGAGAAAAATAGAATCAAGAGCCAAGAGCCAGGAACCAAGATAAGGGACTATGGAATAGTTGATAGTGATTTAAGATTTTAATATTTCTATTTTAGTTGTATTCCTAAAACTTAAATCTAAATCTCAAATCTCAAATCTAGATTCTCAAATCCTTTGACTTCATATTGTTTTATGTCCTATATCTCAAGTCTTGGCTCCTGGCTCTTGGTTCCTGGCTCTATTACAAACCGAACGCATTTCTGATCTGATCAACAAAATCAAGTTTTTCCCAACCAAAAAATTCAACTTCTTTTTCATAAGTTGAGGCTCCATTACTATTTCCATAGGTATAGAATTTCACTTTACGGGTGAATGGTTCGCGGCCAAAATGGCCATAGGCAGCTGTTTCAAGAAAAATCGGATTTTTCAGGCCAAAACGTTTTACTATTGCATATGGGCGAAGATCAAATAAACCGGAAATTTTTAATGCAATTTCTCCATCAGAAAGGGTTACCCTCGAAGTACCGTATGTATTAATATAAATACCAACAGGTTTGGCAATACCAATGGCATAAGCGAGCTGAACGAGAACTTCATCAGCAATATCAGCAGCTACAAGGTTTTTAGCGATATGACGTGCAGCATAGGCTGCTGAACGGTCAACTTTTGACGAATCTTTCCCTGAAAAGGCTCCTCCGCCATGTGCCCCTTTACCGCCATAAGTATCTACAATAATTTTACGGCCGGTAAGGCCGGTATCTCCATGAGGGCCACCAATAACAAATTTTCCAGTAGGGTTCACATGAAGAATATAATTTGCATTAAAAAGCAGCTTGATTCGTTCGGGTAATTTGGACATAACCCTTGGTATGAGTATATTTTGTATATCTTTTTTAATTATAGCCTGCATATTGGTTTCTGAATCGAAATCATCATGTTGGGTCGATATTACAATAGTATGAATACTCTTTGGCTGGTTATTATCATTATAATCGATTGTAACCTGTGATTTTGCATCCGGGCGCAGGTATTTCATTTCTTTGCCTTGACGACGGATTACAGCCAGTTCCATAAGTAAGGCATGGGAAAGGGTAAGGGATAAAGGCATGTAGGTATCAGTATCACGGCAGGCATATCCAAACATCATCCCCTGGTCGCCTGCACCCTGATCTTCATCAGTGGAACGAACCACGCCCTGATTTATATCTGCCGATTGTTCATGAATGGAAGAAATTACTCCGCAAGACTCGCTGTCAAACATATATTCTGCTTTAGTGTAACCGATCTTCCTAATTATGTCGCGGGCAACTTTTTGTACATCAACATATCCATTTGTGCGTACTTCACCGCTTAATACAACTAACCCGGTTGTACATAGTGTTTCACATGCAACTTTTGAGTCAGGGTCACTGCGTAAAAACTCGTCTAATAATGCATCGGAAATCTGATCGGCAACTTTATCCGGATGTCCTTCAGAAACTGACTCGGATGTAAATAAATATCCCATATAATTTAATTATTTAATAAATATTAACAGAGAAATGGAAGATAATTTAAGATTTCTTGAACTTCGGTTTAGCATTTTTTTCCGTGGTTGCAATCAAATCAAATTTTTCCACTAATCGTGGCAAAACTAAGCACAATTTTTGAAAGCACCAAATTTCAGGTTGGCAGATGTTCATTTACCTTATGCTTTCTGATAAAATATTCTGTAAGCATTGCAAAAAATGAAGCCATAGTTATGTTAAGCAACATCAGAAATAGCAAGCCTGCTGATTGGCAAGTCAACATCATTAAAATAAAGAAAATATTTACAACGGCAATAAGTACGGTTGATTCAATATGTGAAAATCCCAGTTTCAGAACCCTGTGATGCAAATGATTTTTATCCGGATGAAAAGGAGATTGCCCTCTTATTATCCGGAGGAAAAATACCCTCATAGTGTCGAACAGGGGTACAATAAGGATACCGAATGATACGGCAGGAGCTGACTTAATTGTATATATACCCTGGTAGGTGATATTGGCCTCATTAAATTTAATTACGAGGATACTCATAATTAATCCAAGTATAAGTGAACCAGTATCACCCATGAATATTTTGTTTTTTTTGCCAAAAACATTAAAACCAAAAAATGCGATCAGGCATCCCAATAAAGCTGCAGAAAGAATGGCATAATTAGTGAATCCTGCAAGCATAAACCAGGTACCAAAAGTTAAGGAAACTACAATTCCAATTCCGGAAGCCAAACCATCAATGCCGTCAATTAAATTAAAGGCATTAGTGAGAACAACAACCACAAAACCGGTTAATAATAAACTGGGAATATAATTTATTTCATTAAAACCCAGAAAACCATGCAGGCTTGTAAAACGAATGTTCCCAATTAATATTACTATTATTGCGGCTAATAATTCTCCGTATAATTTTTTTGCAGGCGCTATAATCAGGATATCATCCTTAATTCCGATAAAAAAAATTACCACCATTGCAATCATTACAGGCATAAGTTCACCTGAAACTTCAAAATTTGCAAATAATCCGGTTGAAATTATTATTCCGGCAAATATAGCAACACCTCCCAAATTAGGAATCCTGACCTGATGGCTTTTACGCTGGCCGGGTTCATCAAATAATTTCTTGGTGCAGGCTACTGTTACAATCGATGGTATTGAAACATAAACTATAAAAAAGGAAACAAACAAGCTAAATAACACTAATAAATAGGGATGAAATGACCACATACTCATTTGTTTAAAATTAAACAATCACAGCAAAATAATGTTTTACAGGAGCCTTTTAAATAAAATTTGCAAATGTAAACCTAAATTAATAAAAAAAAATGGTTTTTTCAGAACCTGGTAAAAAAATATAGATAGTATTTCCATTATAACAGAGGACTGAATATTCTTGCCACTGATTCTGCAATTTGATCACGGCGGGATCTTTTTTCCCATTCATCAAGTGTAATTTCAATACTATTTTTTAAGTCACAAAGATATCTATCTATTAATTCCGATGTAATGTTTTCGTCATAAATAAGTGCAGAAACTTCAAAATTCTGATCGAAACTTCGGATATCCATATTTGCTGTTCCGACTGAACTTAGCACTCCATCAACAATTAAAAGCTTTGAATGTGGAAATCCTTTCTTATAAAAAAACACTTTTATGCCGGCTTCAAGAAGTTCGCTTACATAAGAACGCGAACTGTAAAAAACTATTTTTGAATCTGACTTATCCGGTAATATTATTCTGACATCAAGTCCACTAAGTGAACTTGTTTTAAGTGCTGTCAAAATGCTTTCGTTGGGTAAAAAATATGGCGATGAAATATAAATAAATGACTTAGCACTGGCAATTGCTGCAAAATATGCCTGCATTATACTTGCCCAATCCGAATCAGGCCCGCTTGCTGTAATTTGAACCAAATGATAATCTTCAATAACAGGTATAGTAAAAAAATCAGAACTTTGAATTATTTCATCACTAACAAAAAACCAATCAGCTAAAAATATTGTTTGTAATGATCCCACCGACTCTCCTTCAAGTTTAAGGTGAGTATCTCTCCAAATTCCTATTTCTTCATTTTCCTGAAGGTATCTGTCGGCAATATTGAGGCCGCCCATAAATGCAACTTTTCCGTCAATAACAACAATTTTCCTGTGATTGCGGTTATTGATCTTATTAGTGAGTGAAGGGAATCTTACCGGCAGAAATGGGTAAATGTCAATTCCGTTATCAGTCATCGAGTCAATAAAGTGTTTTGGAAGGCTCCAGCATCCAACATCATCATAGATAAATCTGATTTTGATACCTTGTCGGGATTTTTTAATTAATAAATTTCTGATTAAATTTCCTATATGGTCATCTTCTATTATGTAATATTCGAGGTGAATATAAACATGAGCATTTTCAATGGCATTAATAAGTGATTTGAATGTTTCATTCCCATTCTGAAGAATAGTCACTCTATTGTGTTCGGTAAGCAACGATTTACTGCTATTGAGCAACAGTCTCATGATATTTACCTTACTCTGCAGTTTTTGGTCTTTAAAAAAATTTTCCCGGGAAAGTTTTATAAACTGATTTTGGCTTAATACTTTAATGTGTTCAAGATCGGTGAAGCCTTTACGTGAAAAAATCTTTTCTTTTCTAAAATTTTTACCAAAAATAAAATAAAGGATAATACCTAATATCGGAAGCAGAAAAATCACCAGTATCCAGGAAATAGTTTTAAGCGGATCACCTTTTTGCTGGATAATAAGTATAACGGTAAATATTAAAGTAATGAAATAAAAAACTTCGAATGTTTTATTAAGAGTTTTATCCAGTATCTCCTGAAACATAATAATAGTGCTTAGATATTAGTGCTTAGTGCTTAGTTGATAGCAGCTAGTTGTTAGTTGTTGGTTGCTAGTTAATTAAATTTTAAATTGTTTATGTGTTTATGTGTTTATACGTTTATGAGGTTTATGAGGTTTATAAGGGTTATAAATGTTATTAGTTTATGAGAAATTATATAAACCCATAACCTATAAACCTTATAAACATTCTAATAATTAGTAATCAGTAACTTGTAATCATTTTCAAATTTTCAAATTTGCACATTTTCAAATTTATTTTGCTTTCCCCTGGTTAGCAACTGATGCCATAGCTTTTGCCACTTCTTCAGGATTACCCAAATAATAATGCCGTATAGGTCTTAAATCAGCATTTAATTCATACACCAAAGACATTGCCGTTGGAATATTTAATTCGAGTATATCTTTTTCGGATATATTATCGAGGTATTTAACTAATGCCCGTAAACTATTGCCATGAGCAACAATTATTATTTTATTGCCTTTACGGATTTGAGGTACTATTGTATTTTCCCAGTATGGTACAAAGCGAGCTACGGTATCTTTTAAACATTCAGTTGCAGGGATATCATTCAGATCCAAATCCTTATAAATAGGCGAATTACCAGGGTACCTGGGGTCGGTGTGTTCAAGTGCCGGAGGAGGAACATCGTAAGAACGACGCCAGATTTTTACCATTTCTTCTCCATGTTTTGCTGCAGTTTCTGATTTATCAAGGCCTTGTAATGCTCCGTAATGACGTTCATTTAACCTCCAGTTTTTAATTTCAGGTATCCACATCAGGTCAAGTTCTTCAAGAGTGTAATGAAGAGTTTTAATTGCTCTTTTCAACACTGAAGTAAAAGCTAAATCAAATTTATACCCGTTTTCTTTCAAAATTTTCCCGGCATTTTTTGCTTCTTCAATTCCCTTTTCGCTTAAATCTACGTCTGTCCAACCGGTAAACCTGTTTTCTTTGTTCCATGTGCTTTCCCCATGGCGTAATAATACTATTTTGTACATATGTAAATTGATAATTGATTATTGAATATTGATTATTGATCGTATGTCATAAGTATTTTGTTACAAGTTTCAAAACAGAACAAGGAGCCAAGAGCTAGGAACCAGGACTTTATGATTTAAGATTCTAGATTTAAGATTCTAGATTTAAGATTTTAATAGTCTTACTAAATTGTAAATCTTAAATCTCAAATCTGGATTCTCAAATCTTAAATCTTTTATTTATCTTCTGTCTTTAGCCTTCTATCTTTTCTCTTTACAAATATCAAGATAACAACGCCTGCAATAATTAAAGGAATAGAAAGAATTTGCCCCATATTAATTGTCATCGTTTTCTCAAAATCTACCTGTTCATTTTTAATAAATTCAATTAAAAATCGGGCTGAAAAAAGCAATATAAGAAAGATCCCAAATAACAATCCTTCTTTAGGTTTACCTTTTTGCTGATAATATATCCTGAGAAGTATCCCGAAAATAATTAAATATGCTAATGCTTCATAGATTTGAGTAGGGTGTTTGGGAACAGTTTCGCCTGCCCGTTTAAATATAAATCCCCAGGGAAGATTAGTTTCATGGCCGTATATTTCCGAATTCATAAGGTTGCCCATTCTGATAAAAAAGCCACTTAGTGCAACAGTAATAACAATCCTGTCAACAATCCACAGAAAGGAACGCTTTTCTTTACGTGAGAATAAATATAAAACGAATAATATACCTATTGCAGCTCCATGGCTGGCCAATCCCCCGTGCCATATCATCAAAATCTCCAAAGGGTTGCTTAAATAATATGAAGGCTCATAAAAAAGACAATGTCCTAAACGGGCTCCTATTACTGTCCCAATTACCATATAAATCGTAAGTTTGTCGAGAACTTCGATAGGGATATTTTCTTTTTTAAAAAACCTTATAAATAATAAGTAACCAAAATAAAAAGATGATGCAAAAAGTAAACCATACCAACGTACAGAAAGTGAGCCAATGTGAAAAATTTCCGGATTAACATTCCAATGAATAAAATCAAAAACCATATAAAGATAGTTGTTAGTTGTTAGTTGTTAGTTGTTAGTTGTTAGTGACCAGTAATTAGCACGTTTTACCGGTAACCAGTATCTACCAACCAGCAAATAATTTATGTTCGCAAAGGTAATAAAACATTATTATTTTGTTTAAGATTATGGAATGTAAAATTAGTATGTTTGTGTTAGAAACAAAAGGATAATTAACAATGAGAAGAGTTATCATATACAGCTTTATTTTTGGGATAATGGTATCAATTCTTATTGCCTGTGCCAATATGAGTGCTTCTCTTATGGGTGGCCCAAAAGATATTACGCCTCCCAAACTGGCATATAGTATTCCGGTAATAAATTCAACCAATTATACTGGCAGGAAAGTTGAGATAACATTTGATGAATTTCTTAAGGTAACTGACATATCAAAAGAATTGGTCATATCTCCGCCTTTAAAGCATAAACCATCAATTATTGAGCGTAATAAAAGCATTTATATAATTCCGGATGATAAAGATACTTTTAAGGCAAATACTACTTATACATTTTATTTTGGCAATTCTGTCCAGGATTTAAATGAAGGCAATATATTTAAACATTTTGAATTTGTTTTTTCAACAGGCAATGTAATTGATTCCCTTTCGTTTCGCGGGAGAGTACTTAACAGCTTTAACCTTAAAGCTGATAAGGATGGGTATTATGTTATGCTATATGATAAATTTGAAGATTCAATACCCCGGAAACATTTGCCGAATTACGTTACTAAAACTGACGAGGATGGATATTTTAATTTAACTCATTTGCATACTGGCAAATATATGATTCTGGCATTAAAGGATGCGAACCAAAATATGTTATTCGATCTTCCAAATGAAATGATTGGTTTTTCCGATTCTTTAATAAATTTAAATGATCAGTATTATGTACCCAGGGATAGTGTTATTTTGAAGGATACGGCAAAATTTGATTCTATACGTAAAGTAATGCCTTATCTTAAGCCTCAGATAGGCTTATTTACTTTTGAGGAAGATCATAAGAAACAGTATGTATCACATTTTGAACGGCCTCAACCATATAAATTTAACATTAAATTGAACCGGACACCTTATGATTCGGTTTATATTACACTTTTAAATTATAATGCAAAAATATGGTTTCTTAAAGATATTAACGAGTTAACAGATTCGGTATCATATTGGATTACTGACACTGCATTGGTACACAAAGATACTCTCAAAACAATTATAACTTATTCAAAAATGGATAGCATAGGCAAACTGTTTTCCTTTAGCGATACTATAAAATTAACATATAATAAAAAAAATATCAATAAACAAAATAAAAAGGGTACCCCGAAAAAAAAGGCTAATGAATTTAAAATAAGTTCATTGGCAGATAAAAAAGATGGGTTCGACCTGAATGAAAGGCTTTTTATAACAGCATCATTTCCTGTATTTTCGATAGATTCTTCTAAAATTCATTTATTTAAAATAGGAGAAAGTAAGGATGTACAAAATATCCCGATTAAATTTTCTATTGAAAACGATTCAGTTAACCTTAGAAATTATTGGATCAATTTTAAATTTGAGCCAAATACTGGTTATTTATTAATATCAGATTCTGCTGCCTTCCTGAGTATTTATAACCAAATAAGTGACTCAACCGGAATTAGGATTAAAACACAAAAGGATGATTATTATGGAACATTAACCTTAAATATGATAAATGTTAATCAACATACAATAATTCAAATAATTGGCAATAACGAGGCTGTAATTAAAGAAAAATATATTGACTCTGACGGGAAGGTATTATTCGATTTTTTGGGGCCGGGCAAATATAAGATTAAAGTTATTTACGACAGGAATGGGAATAACAAATGGGATACAGGCAATTTTGGCAAACGTATTCAGCCTGAAAAGGTAGATTATTATGATAAAATAATAAATATTCGTTCTAACTGGGATAATAATGAAACCTGGACGTTGAAATAGTGCATAGTGCATAGTGCCTGGTGCTTAGTACATGTATAGCGCTTAGTACATAGTGCTTAGAGTTTAGTGCATGTATATTGCCTAGTTCATAGCAAGTCCTATAATTACTAGATGTTAGTTTTCAGTTAATTATTTATGGTTTATTTATGATAGCTGAATATAAAGTTATATCCAATGGAAAATGATACCGGTGAAAGACTGGCAACAGAAGTAGCGCCATCATTATTTACCAGATTATTAATATAGTTTTGAGGATCCGTATTACGTATAGGTATTAAAAGTGCAACCGACCAATACCCATTGCTCTCACGGTTGAACCTAAAATCCAATCCAAATCCGATAGTCGGCCCATAAAACAATTTATTTAATTGTGTTGCATTGGTAACGTCAACCGCTGCATAATATCCATACATTCCAACTATATATGGGCTCACTGTGTAATTACGGTCTGCTAAGAATTTTAATTTTAAGCCAGCATTATAGCCAAAACCTGCAATTGCATCGCCCAGGCCAAGAAATAAACCTAAATTCTTCTGTGGATAATATGAGATGTGAGCGCCAATACCGCCATAATCCAAACCAGAACCAACACCAACTGATGCCTGTTCTGAAATTACTGGTTTGCTTTGAGTATTTTTCTGTGAATTATTAAATTGTTGGGGAGGGTTATTAATAGCTTTAACAGGCTTGCCGGGATTTTGATTATTTCCTGCAGTATTTATAATGTCCTTATATCCATTCTCGTATATCACATATGATACGTTAGCTTTTGGAATAATATATACCGGGCCGTTTTGATTTGCAAATTTCTTATATTTTATGTCTGTCTGGTTAACTTCAAGTATCTTTGATTTAATTTGTTCGCCACTATTAAGAACAATATTGTCCTGAGACAATACTTTATTGCTAAAAATAATAAAGGCTAATAATGTAAAAAATACGTTTTTCATGGATTATAAGTTTTAGTTAGTTAGTTATTAAAAATTTAAAGTAAAAAATTATTTTTCATAACATTATGCTATTTGTTAGGATATTCAAACATAAACAATATTTTCAAAAATTCAATTCTTTTTAAATAATAATTACTATCTTTCAAAACACTCTTCTTAATGATTCAAATTAATTTAATAATGAAAATAACAGTAAGATTAATACTTTTTTTCACTTTTTGTATTCAGCTTATAACGGCCCAGAATGTTGAATGGCTTGTTAAGCCTAAGTACGATGTTATTTCTGATTTTAATGAAGGAATTGCAGCAGTAAAATTAAATGCAAAATGGGGTTATATAAATGAGCAGGGGCAGGAGATTGTTAAACCGGAATATGAAGTGGCATATCCTTTTAGCGAAGGTGCCGGAGTGTTGGGAAGTTCAGATAAAGGCATTGTTGGAATTGCAGATATGCAGGGTCAAATATCAATACCAAATAGCAGTTATAAAATTGATCCCAGATTTGCTCAATTTAATGACGGGCTCCTGCTTGTTACAAACGGGAAAAAGTGGGGTTATCTGAACAAATCAGGCGGTATCGCAATTAATTGCAAATACATAAGTTCGCAACCCTTTAGCGAAGGGTTGGCAGGGGTATTATTCGACCTTGACGGTGGCTGGTATTATATACGGACAGACGGTTTAACCGTGATAGAGCCGAATCCGAAAAAAAATATTTACTGGGCAATGGGTTTCAATAATGGCAAAGCCATTGAACTATATGGCAAGGGTATGTATTGCATTGATAAAACCGGCAAGGAGGTTGCAATCAGCCTGCCTAAACTCACTCCTCCGGGTGACCCGGTATACTACAAACAAAAATCCCTGTCGTGCAATGAAGGTGAATTGATATTTGATTCAAAATGCAGAGCTATTGAATTAATTGGGAAAAATGAATTAAGAACTGAACTGGCTTATTTGCCGGAAAAAGAACCAATTAATAAACCGCAGGGTAAATTTGAGCTGAACGGGAATATTTTGCAATTCGATGATAATTCGTTAATATGGAACAGTTCATCTGAAGTAACGGTTAAAACAGTTAACGGAAAATTTGGGATAATTAAGGTAAAAGAAAAACCAAAATTAAAAATATCTGTTCCGGCTGATACACTTTATTCGGTATTTGGAAACTCAACACACCTTCAAATAGAATTACTTAATTCATCGGCCTTGCCTGCCAATAATCTTACATTAAAAATCAACGGCAGGGACATTGAAAAAATATCATTCATGGCTCCGAATGAAAAGAAAAAGTTGTTCTGGTCCCTCTCAAAGAATAATGATAATGAGATTGAAAAAGAAAGCTTTAAAATGTCAATTTATGACGAGGGATTATTGCTTTCAAATTATTCAACAGATATTATTATAAAGGATTTGCCTTCAATTAGCGTGAACTTTCCTGACAACCACAAAAAGATTAATTCCGGCCAGAGAGGTAAGCTTCCCGTAATAGTTAAAAATACGGCAAATATTAAAGCAGAAAATGTTATTGTTTCATTGGGTAAGCAAAGTTTCACAATTTCCTTAAATGCCGGCGAGGAAAAAAGCCTGAATTTTGACTTTGATTCCTCCGACAGAAAGGTAGATATAAAGGTAGAATCGCAAAAAGCCACTAAGTCAAAAGATCTTTTCACGTTTTGGTAAATATTAATTATGTAAAAACAACCCGATAAACTGAATAATTCAGCAAATGGTAAAATTTAATTAACTAATTAGCAATTAAACAAATGAAAAGAATTAAAACAATCACCTTAACTATACTGCTATCTGTGTTATTTATTGCCGCTCACGCACAGGGCAATAATGAGGCACAAAAACCAAAAATAATGAAATTTGATTTTGGTGTAAAGGCAGGTTTGAATTTTGCAAATATCAGCAATGGGTCAGATATAAATTTTTCTCCAGCCATGAAAACCGATTTTCATGTGGGAATTTTGGCAAATATGCATTTTGGATATCGCAATGAAGGTTCTCCTGTCGGAACAGGTCTTTTTGGTCTTCAGCCTGAGTTGATTTATTCCCGTCAGGGATTCCAGGCTGGTGGGCAATCGGTTAGCCTGGATTATATAACAGTACCAATTATGGCGAAGCTGTACCCGGACAAAAGGTTTTATATTGAGGCGGGGCCATGGGGCAGTTATTTGATGAATGTATCACCGTCTACTGCTGCAATAAATGGTGAACAGATCACAATTTCAAGCCTTAAAGGCGGCATGGATGCAGGAGCTGCTTTTGGAACAGGTTATGAATCAAAGTCTGGACTTACCATTAGTGCCAGATATTACTATGGAATGTCGGATGTGGCAAATAACCTGCAATGGAAAAACAATGTAATATCCATTTCACTTGGGTGGTTATTCTAATTTATTAACAAATAATAAGATATAAAAAATGAGAAAAATACTTATAATAATGGTAGCAGGTATTTTAATACTTGCTTCATGCAATAAAAATATAGATGTTACCATTTCCAACCAATTTACAGCCAATTTTAATTTGCTTCCTGTGGTAAGTAATTTAAAATACACAGATAGTTCTCTGGTATTTCCAAGTGGGCAAATTGACAGCGCTTCGGTTATATTGTCTTATATTATTTTTGATAATACCGGAAATTCAGTAACTGATCAAAAATTGACTTTATCAAGCTTCGCTGCTACACCAACCATTAAAACACCGTTAAGTAAAGGAAATTATACGGTTGTATCCTGTGCATATATTTATGCTGATGGGTTTCAGCCATACACTCTGAATAATGAAACAAATTTAAATAATTATAAGATCCTTTTTGATACGGTATCTTTTGGATATTATACTGTACTAGGATTTTATAAACAGAATATAACTGTAAATAATTCGCAAACAATTTCAATAAACATGAACCGTGAAGTCGGATTCATTAATCTTTATTTTCAAGATCTTATAAAGGCAGGTATTGATTCATTGGTTGTTTTTGAAAACTTCATGCCTGTTTATCTTGATGTTAATACCGATACCAGCCATATATGGAGAATTCCAAGTTTAGGTTATTATGTTTATGAGATAACTACTGGATATGATGGAGGTATTTTTGGCCCATATCCTTATTTTCCATCTTCACAATTTAATTTTGAGTGGTTTGGTTATGATGCAAGCGGTAATTTGGTAAACTCCGGGACAATTCCAAGTAGCCCTATAACAGCAGGTGAATTGCTAACAGTGAACATTAATGCATTAAACGGAACATATTCAAACAGTAATTCAAAATCTGCCTTTCAAAATTCAATGATTAGTAATAAATTAATTAAGCAGAGGCAAATATCTGCGCAACGTACAGATTTAATCAATAAACTAAAAATTTCGGGCCACTGATTATTTAAATATTGTCGGGCTTTCTGTAAACGGCATGGAATTATAACATAATAATTATAATAATGAATAAAAACCTTTTTATAGCTGTTGTGGCTTTTTATGTATTTTGTACACAATTTGCAGTTGCACAGAACAATGTTGAAGATGTAATAACCCTCAGGGATGGCAATGGAGTGATAAAAGGCATGGTAACTGAAATGGTACCCGGAGAAAGTATCAGTATTATTCCTTCTTCTGCAGTATTAAAACTGGATTTGAAAGATATATCAGGAATTAAGTCAAAAAAAACAATGCAGAATGAATCCTCTAAGGCTGGTGTTGACGTTGTTGTATTAAAAAATGGCACCAGGCTGGCTGGTAAAATACTGGAACAATCGCCGGATAAATGGGTAAAGATTAAAGTTGACAGTATCCCCGGCCAAACATATAATTATAATGCAATAGAAAAAATAGGTAAGGAAACTGTCAGGCCAGATGATGATATTTTCAAAGCGTATGGAATTTTTGAGGTGGTTAACCTGAAAAACGGCGATGCAATAAAAGGAATTATCGTTGAACAGTTTATTGGTGAATCAATTAAAATAAAGACTCCTGATAAGGGCATACTTATATACGATATTAAAGATATAGTTTCAAAAGGGAAGGAACCTTACGATAAATCTAAAGATATATTTCTGCAAAGTGCTTTTCTGGATATAGTGTACCTGAAAAACGGATGTGTCATAAAAGGAATTATAACACAGCAGGCACCTGTCGGGGCTCTGGAAATTGAAACCATTGGCAATAGCACCTTTATCGAAAAAATGTCTGATGTAGTAAAATTTTCCAAAATAAAAAATACATACCCAGAAGGCAATAATGTAACTGCAACAGAACCTGTAAATTCACCTGTAAGTGCACCTGTTTCAGCACCTGTTAGCGAAATTGTCAGTACTCCTGTCAGTACTCCTGTTCCAGCTCCTGTTAGTGCTCCTGTTAGTGCGTCTGCTAAAGCACCTGTCACAACAGAAATTAATGATACTTCAAAAAATATTCAAGGTAAAGAAACAATAACTAATGATAATGTTAGTGTTAATAAATCTGATACAACTGCTTATGCTTTGCTTTATGTTTACAGGCTAAGAAATTTTGCAGGTGCAGCAATTGGATATAATCTTAAATTGAAGAATAACGTTATTAATGACAGTATAATAGGACGTGTTAAGAATAATTCAAAATTTGCAGTTAAACTTTATCAGGAAGGAAAAACAGAAATATGGGCGAAAACCGAATCAAGGAAGACTGTTACTATCGATGTCAGGTTTGGTGGGGTTTATTATTTAAAATGTTGGATTGCTATGGGTGTTTTTGTAGGTGAACCTGATTTCAAGATTGTTTCAGGTGAAGTGGGCGCTGGTGAATATGAAAAGGTTGCAGGGCAGAAGAAATAAAAAGCCTAAACCTTTTTCTGTCTTCTGACTTCTTTCATCCGTCATTAGTCATCAGTAATTCGTAATCATCTGCGCATTTGCACATTATTTTCACCCTCCAAACGTACTGAAAGTTCCTTTTATTTGAATTTCACGGGGTGTAATATTCAAAACTGGAATGGTAGCCTTATTCAGAATTTGTTGGGCATAATTGCCCAGGATCAGGTTAGTAAGACTGTTTTGCTGTTCAGTAATTATAGAAATCATATCAGCGTTAATTGCATCAGCATACCCGACTGTCATATCAGCTACGTTATTGCCCGTTATAGTTTGGTTAACAATAGTTATATTTTTGCCTTTCAAAAAGTTTGACACTTGTTTTGAATAAGCATTTAACCGTTTATCTATTTTTAGGTTCCTCGAAGTTAAAACATTTACAACATGAACCTCTGCCCCGAATATCTGGGCAATTTCAGCGGTCATCGGTACCTTTTGCCTTGTTTCCGGCATGTTGTCAATAGGCAAAACAATACGCCTTATATCTGCCGGAACTACTCCTTTACGCACTGTTATTACCGGGCCTGTAGTTGCAGATATTATTTTAAATGCATTGCTCCCGATAAAAAATTCTTCAAATCCTGATGCTCCGTGTGTTGAAGTTGTTATTATACTATCTTTATAAGATTCTGCCTGATTAACAACTTCTTCATAAACTTTAGGGCCTTTTTTTATAATGTATCTTAATTTTGAATTGTTACCAAGTTTGGGAGAATAACCGGATAATATTTTTTCAAACTTTTCCTTGGCAAATTTATATTCTTCCCGAATCTCACTTGGAAAATGCAGGGCTGTTTTCTTTTGAACATAAACCATTTGAATGTTGCTGTAAATTTTATTAGAAAACATTATTGACAATTCCAGTCCTTTGAGGGAATCGTCCGAAAAGTCAACAGGTACAATGAAATTTTTAATCATGGCATATTAAGTATTTATCAGATAGCTAATTTAATAATAAAATTATTAAATTTAGTAATTTGTAATTAGTAATCAGTAATCAGTTATACAATTAAAGTATTTTTTTATCTTTGTCCGGTTCAACATTATAATTAAACATATTTTTATGAAACAGGTAGTTATTGGCGTAGACATTGGAGGGACATTTACAAAATTTGGATTGGTAGATCGCGAAGGAAATTTAATTGTTGAAGGTTCAGTTTCTACCGATACATATGATAATGTGGTTGATTATCAAAAGGCCCTGTATGAATCCATTGAAAATTCTATAGCTCCCTTAATGGGGACTGTAGAAATTAAAGGAGTAGGTTTTGGAGCGCCAAACGGTAATTATTATAAAGGTACAATTGAATATGCACCTAACCTGAAATGGAAAGGGGTTATTCATTTTTGCGAACTATTTAAAAAATATTATAATGTCCCGATGGTATTGACCAATGATGCTAATGCTGCAGGTATTGGCGAAGGGCTTTACGGCGGGGCGAGGGGAATGCGTGATTATATTATTATTACGCTGGGTACTGGTCTTGGAAGCGGAATAGTATCAAATGGTGAAATGATTTATGGTTTTGATGGTTTTGCCGGCGAACTTGGCCATACACAGGTTGAACCTTATGGACGAAAGTGTGCTTGTGGAAAACAAGGTTGTTTGGAGACATATTGCAGTGCTTCCGGTATAAAAAGAACCGTGTTCGAGTTATTGTGCGATATGATTGATGACAGCGAATTACGTCAATATAATTATTTGGAACTCACTTCAGAGAAAATATACGAAGCTGCACTCAGGAATGATCCCATAGCATTAAAAGCTTTTGAATATACAGGAAGAATTCTGGGGTCAAAACTTGCAGATGCGGTTGCTTTTAGCAGTCCTGAAGCAATATTTCTATTTGGTGGATTAGCTAAATCGGGAGAATTATTATTCAAACCAACCCTTGAAAGCTTTGAAGAAAACCTTTTGCCTATATACAGAAACAAAATAAAAATTCTTCCTTCGGGATTGCAGGATAAGAATATTGCCGTTATGGGAGCTAGTGCTCTGGTGTGGAAAGAACTGTCACGTTAGAATATAGTTGCTATTTATACGAATTAGGAGTTAAAATATTTATAACTATTATCTCTTATTTAGCAGAATATCATTTACATTAGCCATCTTTAACCCCAACCCCTTAAAAAGCATAGCCGTCAGGTTAACGCTTGTAAAATGCTTATATACAATTATAATACTTTATTTGAGATTTCTCGCTTCGCTCGAAATGACTGTCGTTATTGGTCAGAGAGCGGGAGGTGAAGAGAGTGCGGCTTTGCCGCACTCTCTTCACCTCCCGCAACGCCACAATTCTGCTGGTCGTCATTCCGACCGCAGGGAGGAATCTCTTTAATTGGTTGTAATTCATTGACTATGTCCGAAACATGTTGAGAAAATGATTTATTATTCCGAACAAAGCCACGCTCTGTTGCCAGCACTTTCCATTCGGGGTTCTTTTTGTTAATATTGAGTTTTCTCGCGTCGCTCGAAATAAACTTTTGACGGTTCCACTTTTTTAATTCTTTTTCTCTTTGTATTGCCAAATCAAAATATTGAAATTCTTCGTGATAAATACAGTATTCAATATTGTACTTATCTGTAAAAGTGTCATTTATCAAATGATTTTTATGCTCATGTATTCTTCTGCATAAATTGTTTGTAACCCCAATATATAAAGTTGTTTTGTTCTTATTGGTCATAATATATACAAATCCAGTCGTTGACATACGCTCTTAATTACACTAATATTTTATTACATTTACACTAAATATCTATCATTCTGCTCTATATAGACATTAACCTGACGGCTATGCCTTTTTAAGGGGTTGGGGTAAATTATTTTTTAAAGAAAAATTGCCTGAGCTTGGAAATGTTTTTTCGCAATAGAACCATTAGCCCTCCAATATTATTCTTACGTATAGCCTGCCAGTCTTCATAACTTTTTATCCAGATATTTTTAAAGCTTTTGTTTGAAGCACCTCCTGATCTCATTCTGGTTACTACCATTGGAAGGTAATAACATTTCAGCTTTCCGGAGGCCATAGTTCGTAATATAAAGTCATAGTCGGATGAAATTTTGAATTTAGTATCAAAACTTCCAAATTCATCGTAGACTTTCTTTTTTATAAAAAGAGAGGGATGAGCAGGCATCCAACCTTTTTTAAATTTTGTGACATCCAGTGGAGAACTTTTCCAAAAACGGATCACTTTTAAGATATTGGCTTTTGATACATATTCCAAATCGCCATAAACTGCATCGTAGTTGCCACTTTTAAAAATATCTGCAATTTTTTCAATAATTATTGGATTACTGAACATATCATCCGAGTGAAGTAATCCTATAACCTCTCCGTTTGCAATTGAAAGGCCTTTATTTATGGCATAATATATTCCATTATCTGGTTCGCTGATAAAATGTGAAATTTTATTTCCATAAGATTTTATTACATCAATTGTGCCATCATCTGAACCGCCATCTATTATAATGTATTCAATATCTTTACAGGTTTGTGACAATACAGAGTTAATGGCTGTGCCTATTTCATTTACATTGTTAAATACTGCCGTTATTATTGATATTGTCATAAAAAGTCGTAAGTCGTAAGTCGTAAGTCGTAAGATACTAATCTATAAAAATATAAAATATAATACAAAATATTGTTAATAAGTACTGGAAACAGTAACCTGCAACCTGCAACTTTTTACTTATGACTTACGACTTACTACTCTTTTACGGACAAACACCGCCGGATTTCCACTATAAACACTGAACTGATCCAGATTTTTGGTGGCAACTGAACCGACAGTTAGCACTGCATGACTTTTGCAGGTAACACCGGCACAAACAATTGATTTAGCACCAATCCATACTCCATCCTCAAGTATTATCTTAGCTGTTATCAGGTTAAAAGACTCCTTTTTATAATTATGGTTGCCGCACAGGAGCATGGAACCTTGCGAAAGACATGAATTGTCTCCGATAATAATGTCATCAAGATTATCAATCCAGACGTTTTCACCTATCCACACGTTATCTCCTATGGTAAGGTGCCATGGATATTTAATATTTACCTTAGGTTTAATGTTTGTGTTTTTCCCGATTTTGGCACCGAATAGCCTGAGAATAATGACCTTAATTAATGATATTGGTAAAATATATGAATTAATAATTGAATTGCTAATTACATACCAGACCAGGAGTTTTATTCTGCCTGCGCCAGGTTTGTATGTTTTATTATCATATGTTGCCAGGTCTGTTTTTAGCATCAGTAAACAGTTATCAGTAAACAGTTATCAGTAAAAATAAAATAGTTTATAAGTTTATAATAAACTTTATAAATTCAATAAACACATTTTCAAACTCACCTTAAAAGCCTAAATATTGTATTTTCAAGTTTAATAACAAAAATTAATTTACAAAATATCTTTTAATAATAAACCTGACAGGATACCATGCCGCCAAATATCCTATTACCAATACAGTAATAAAAATTAGCAGAATGTCAGCCCATTTAATTGATACAGGATAAGCATTAATTATAAAGGAACCACCTCCCTGTAGTTTTACAAAACCATATTTTATTTGAAGCCAGCAAATAATTAATCCGGTTATTAATCCCAAAATAGCTCCAAAAGCTGAAATCATAATGCCCTCGGATAGAAAAATCTGTTGTATTAATTTACGGTTGGCACCCATATTTCTTAGGGTAGCTATATCTTTCTTTTTATCAATGATAATCATGGAAAGTGATCCAATAATATTGAATGAGGCAATTATAAGTATAAAGGTCAGGATCATGAATATGGCCCATTTTTCATAATTCATGATGCGGTAAAATATTTGTTTTTGTTCGTACCGGTTCTGTACTAAATATTTATTACCTATAAGGTTTTGTACGTCAGATTTTACTTTCACGGGATTTATATCCCTTTTTAGCTTAATTTCGATAGAGCTTACAGATAGGGTATCGTCCAGCAGATTATGCGCAAAACTGATAGGGACTATCACATACCTTGTATCCTGGTCGGCCTCAATTGCAAATATTCCCGACGGATATATATAATTGTGGTTATACATATTTTCAGGGTTCAATGAAATAGATGCATTTTTACGGGGAATATACACTATCAGAGGATTAATAAATTTCAAACCAACCTGTAAATAATATGCAATACCTTGTCCAATAATAGCATATGGTTCATTTTTTTTATACAGGTCAAATTTGCCGTCGACAATCATGGAATCAACTCCACTGGTTAATTTGTAGTTTTCATCTACGCCCTTTATTGTGGCAATATATATCTTTTGGCCATATTTTATTAAGGCATTTTCTTCTATTACTTTTGAATAGAATGCAATGCCATTTATTTGTGATAGTTTTTTTAAAACAACTTCATCCGGAATGAATGTCTTTCCTTCAACCAATGTTATTTTAAGATCGGGATCGAACGAATTAAATAAAGATTGTATTAACTTATCGAAGCCATTAAAAACTGACAGGACAATTATCAGTGCCATAGTGCCAATTGTTACTCCGGCTAATGAAATAGCAGAAATGACATTAATAGCATTATGCGATTTTTTAGCGAACAGGTATCTTTTGGCTATGTATAATGGAAAATTCAACTTTATGTTTTATTTCCAGGCCTTTACTATAAGACCGGTACCGGATTTATGTACGGAATGTGTATCCAGATAATTCAATATTAAAGCAAAAGGCAATACAACGATAAAATAAAAAGGCAGTAATAACAGGAATATTTTATTGGTATTTACCATTAGAATTGGATATTTCATCGATAGCTTCCATGAAATTTTCCCCGGATTGCCATATGTATATCCTGCCTCTACTTTAGTAAAGCCTGTGGCATACAACTTTTCTTCTATTTCAATTATATTGTAACCATCGCGAACATGTTCTTCAATGAATGAGCTTTGATTATCAACATGCACATCGGAACCTCCCTGGTCTGATGGGGTTGAAATAAGCAATACGCCACCTGGTTTAAGGGAATTATTGAAATTTTTAAATACTGTTATATCCTCAAGTATATGTTCCATCACATCAACTGATAAAATCATATCGTATTTTAACGGATCAACAAATTTGGTGAGATCAGCTTCCTGAAAGGTTACCCGTTTTGATAAACCCAGTTTCGCAAAAAAATTATTACAATCTTCCACTTGTTCTGTCTTTATATCAACTGCTGTAATTTTCCAGTTTTTGGACAATGTAGACAGATAATATGCATATTGTCCAAAACCCGATCCTCCATCAAGAAGTTGGGCATTTTGAGGAAGGCGTTTTTTAATTGAATGTATTTCTTTTTTAATATGCCAGGTTCTAAGCAATATAACATCGAGGATTTTATAAAACAGCAAACGAAAAAAAACTGACTTATTAAAAATGTTTCCCAGGTATTGTTTAATTGGATCGTATTGCATTTACAAAGTTATTATTTTAATAATTGTTCAATTCTTTCAGCATAATCCATGCTATCATCTATATTAAATACCAATTCAGGTACTAATCGTAATTGGTTTCTAACTTTTTGCCCAAGCTTGTTTCGGATTTGTTTACCATGTATTTTAATACCTTCAAGGAATTCTTCTTTATCTGCAGAAGGGAAAATACTGAGATAGATTTTTGCCAGGCTAAGATCGGGGCTCATACGTACCATCGTTACCGTAACCATTCGTCCTTTAAATAAAGTGCCGTCAATATTATGCAAAATTTCACTCAGATCCTTTTGTATCTGTCTGGCTACTTTTTGTTGCCTGGTAGATTCCATTTATAAATGTTTAATGTGCGAAGATATTAATAGTTATGCCACCATCCAAAAAATAGAATTTTTCAGTGCATAATATTTTTATAGATTTGCATTTTAAGAGAACCAGGAACCAAGAACCAGGAACCAAGACTTGAGAATACAGAAGACAGAAGACAGAAGGCAGAAGGCAGAAGGCAGAAGATTTTAGAATTAAGAATCGAGATTTAAGATTTGTATTTACAGAATTCTTAAATCTCAAATCTATAATCTTAAATCACTAACCACTAGTCCCTGGGCCCTAGTCCCTTATCCTGGCTCTTGGCTCTTGGCTCTTGGTTCCAATTAACAATTAAAATATGGAAATAGTATTAAGTGGTATCCGGCCTACCGGAAACCTTCATATGGGTAATTATTTCGGGGCGGTCCGCAATTTTGTGAAAATGCAGGAACAGCATCCCTGTTATTTTTTTATTGCTGATTGGCACTCACTTACTACTCATCCTAACCCGGTTGACCTGCATGGGAATGTTAAAAACGTACTGGCTGAATATCTTGCCTGCGGGCTCGATCCTGACAAGGCCACTCTTTATGTTCAAAGTGATGTGCCGGAAATATCAGAGTTGTATCTTTTGTTAAATATGAATGCATATATAGGTGAACTTGAGCGAACTACAACTTTTAAAGAGAAGGTACGGCTGCAACCTGATAATGTAAATGCCGGCCTGTTGACTTATCCTGTATTACAGGCTGCTGACATTCTTATACAAAAAGCCACTAAGGTTCCGGTTGGGAAAGATCAGAAACCTCATCTCGAAATCACTGCCAAATTTGCAAGAAGATTTAATAATTTGTACAAGGTTGAATATTTCCCTGAACCCGAAGCATATAATTTTGGGGAACAACTTATAAAGGTTCCGGGATTGGACGGATCTGGCAAAATGGGTAAATCGGAAGGAAACGGGATTTATCTGATTGACGATCCCGGGGTGATCCGTAAAAAAGTGATGTCGGCGGTTACGGATTCGGGACCAACACAACCAAACCAGGTAATGGCCGAAGCAGTCCGAAACCTGTTTACCATGCTGGAAATTGTTTCTACACATGATATTGTCAGCCATTTTACCGAAAAATATTATAACTGCCAGATAAGGTACGGTGATTTGAAAAAACAATTGGCGGAAGATATAATCAGGTATTTGACACCTGTACGCGAGCGGATAAAGGAAATACATTCCGACAACGATTACCTCAGGAAGGTGGTAAAGCACGGAGCCGAAAAAGCCAGGGAAAGTGCTTCAAAAACTTTAAAGGAGGTAAGGGAGATTATTGGGTTTAGGGAAATGTGAATTAGAACCAAGAACCAGGAACCAAGACCTTGGACGTGAAGACGTGGGACGTGAAAGGACATGAAACATGAAGGTATATAAACCTAATAAACCTTATAACTTTATAAACGCATAAATGCATAAACGAATAAACTTTTGATTATCCAACAACTAACAACTATCAACTATGTAATAGATACTAAGCACTAAGCACTATGCACCAGGCACTATTTATAAACAAGGCTTTTTCTTTGAATTGAATAAACTGCAAAAAAGCCTAATGCCTCATTCTGAGGGTAAATATTTGTCGGGACATTGGCTGATGGGCCGCTGAAGAGGGGATTTTTAGGTGTGGACTGTTCAATAAAATCTTCAATAAAATTAAAGTAATCAACTGTAATTCCATCCAGTTCCATGGTTACCCTGTCACCATTTCTAAGTATATTTTCAGTGAGCCTTTCACTAAGATTTATCGCAGGCAGCCCGCCATAATCCTTGCCTATGAAACTCTCATTGTTAGTGGGCCTGTATTTGTAAATGCTGTCAGTAAGAAGGGTGTCATTTTTCCATGCTTTCGGAAGGTAGTAGTTTAGTCCGCTTCCGATATCCTTACTCCAAATATCAATAAACCATGTTTTATATTTGCCAAATTTGGCAAATGCAATTGCCATTGAATCTACAGGATTAATTTTCTTCATTACCGAGGTAGCTTTAAATGTTTCATTTCCTCCGTCACCATATAAATCAACATTTGAAATATTTAAGGTATAAGTTCTCCCTGGTATGCCATATACATCACTGTCAGTAAGGTATGTACCAGGCTGCTTAGGATTTTCGTGCAGGATAAAAGTATTAATTCCATCTGTGATTGAGACTTTTGCATTTGAAAATACCTGTATTTCCCCGGAATTGGTTATATTACCTGATTTAGTAAGAATAACGTGATGTGCAGTAGTATCAGTCGTAATTTCAGCATCCACAACTAACAAAGTAACCAAATCAGAACCTTTAACATAATCATTAATGTTTGCATTTTCGGTACAACCTGTAAATATTGCAATACCTGTCAAAATAATATATAACCTGTTTTTATTAAATAATCTTTTCATTATTGTATATACTTAAAAATTAAAATTATAAGTTATACTTGGGAAGAATACAAACGGAAGATAATATCTTTCAGCGCTTATCAGATTATTATTATTTTTGTCTGGTGTGAAATTTATTATCCAGTCATTATGTCTTGCATAGACATTATAAATTGAAAATACCCATTCCCCATGCCATTTTCTTCCCGGGTGTTCCTTATTTTTAATAGTAGCAGCAAGATCAAGACGGTCATAATCACGCAACCTTGATGAATTTCTTGTTCCATATTCCTCATCCACTCCGTTTTTATACGGCCATGATCCAACGGGACCTGTAAATGGAGCCCCTGTGGCATAAACAAAAGTTGCTGCAATACTTGTGCGTTTTGAAATCTGATAATTTAATATAACATTAATGCTATTAGGTTTATCAAAGGGTGAAGGATAAGGGTTTCCAAAATTAATTCCTGAAATTTGCCTTATGCTTCTTGAATAAGTATAACTAATCCAACCGGTTAATTTACCTTCATTTTTACGGACAAGAAGTTCAATACCATACGAATAACCATGTCCTGAGCGTATTGTAGAATCAAGGTATTGATTTAGCAATAAATCTGCATTGTCAACAAAATCAATAAGATTGTACATTTTCTTATAAAAAGTTTCAACTGATGTCTCAATTAAATTATTGCTGAAATTTCTGAAATATCCTAATGAAAACTGGTCGGCAAGCTGTGGTTTAATATTAGGGTCAGCAGGAAACCAAATGAAAAGAGGCAGACTGCCGTTTGCATTTGCTGCCAGTTGCATATACTGTGCAGTTCGGCAGTAACTTCCTTTTATAGATGAAGAATTACCTATATTATATTCAAATCCTATTCGGGGCTCAAGATTCTGGTATGTATGAAAAATTTTGCCACTCCTGTAAATACTTGTATCTATAACCTCATATGCTGAATTTAAACCATAAATGGTCCCGGGACCTATATTTTGAAAAACTGAATATCTGATTCCATATTTAATAGTTATTTTTTCACCTATATTTTGCTGATTGCTGATATATGCAGCATGTTCCAGTTCATTGTTTTCAGGATAAGGGTAGGTAAGGACCGTGGAGCCACTCTGCAGCGAAGCATCAGCAGGTATAAGGTTATGAAGGGTTGAACAAATACCGAACTTGATCTCATTCTTAGGGTTCGGGTAAAAGTTAAAATCAAGTTTAAACCCAAAATCTTTAATTGAAGATTTCCATTTATCCGAAAAGGAATCTGCCTGAAAGCTTAAGGCATAGTCATATTTTGAGTAAAAAGCCGTCAGGTTGGAAAAGAGTTTAGGTGAAAACAAGTGATTCCAGCGTAAGGTTACTGTGGAGTTACCGTAGTTAAAATCGGCAAGACCTTTTTCCCCGGCATCATCCCTTCCCATATATGCTGATAAATAAATCCTGTTATTAATATTAATCTGGTGATTTATTTTAAAATTCAAATCGTAAAAATATAATTTACTTTTCTTAACACTGGTGTCCGAAAGCAATGGGAAAAATATATCGGCATAAGTTCTCCGGCCGGAAATAAGAAATGAAGTATTTTCATTTCCGATAGGGCCTTCAATTGTTAACCTACTGTCAATAAGTCCAATACCACCAGTTACAGTAAATTTTTTATTATTGCCATCCTTCATTCTGACATCAAGCACTGAAGATAATCTTCCCCCGTAATAGGGAGGCATATCTCCTTTATAAAGCTTTACATCACTAATGGCGTCGTTATTGAATACGGAAAAGAACCCCAGAAGATGTGAAGCATTATAAACCGGAGCTTCGTCCAGGTTAATAAGATTTTGATCAGGTCCTCCGCCTCTGACACTAAAGGCAGAGGTGCCTTCAGCAGTAGGCAATACTCCAGGTAATAACTGAATTGCTTTAATAATATCCACCTCCCCCATTAAAGCAGGTATTTGCCGGATAGTTTTTATATCCAGCTTATTAACACTCATTTCGGGTTGCCTGATATTCTGGTCGGGACGCTCTGCTGTAACCTCAACCTCACCTAGTTGCTTTTCCTCAGGTTTAAGTTCTACATTTAAGTTGGTATTTGCATTAAGAGTAACGGTTTTATTAATAATCGTATAACCAACGTATGAAAAACTTATAGTGTACGTAGCTTTAGGCAAACTAATTGAATAATAACCATATTGGTTAGTGCCAGTTCCGGATTTTAATTCTTTAATGTAGACGGTAGCTCCTACAAGAACCTCACCATTATCGGCATCTTTCACATAACCGCTTACAGTAACTTTACCCGGATTATTTTCACCATCGGCCATTGCTGCAAACTGTGATAATAAATTAATTGCGATAAGGCCGGTAATAATAATTTTAACCATTAAAAATAGATGTTAGTTGTTAGTTGTCAGTTGTCAGTTGTTAGTTGTTGTTGTAGTTGTTAGTTGTTGTTGTCATATAAGGTTATGTTTTCCGTTGTCAATTATTGTGCCAAAATTAGTATAGAAAGATTTTTCTGATGAATTGTTTTCGGTGAATCGGTCTTTATTACCGACAAAAAATTTAAAGTGAAAGGACGTGAAAAATAGAAAGACGAAAGTTAAAAGAAGAGAGAAGAAAGAAAATGGAAGACAGATGACAGAAATCAGAAGACAGAAATCTGAAGGCAGAAGAAAAAAGACGCTAAGGCTTGTGAATCGGAAATACTAAGCACTAAGCACTAAACACTAAGCACTATATTCTTTCCCAGAGGGTAGGGTAATCATCGTCAAATTTTTTAAGAATAGCAGTGATAATAGTTTCACGCATAAATCGCGATTTATTATTTATCCTGTATTTTTTACAATAATACTCAATTGCATTTAACTCTTTATTATTGAACTTAATAACTTTGCTATTTATTCGTTTTAAATCTTCTGTCCGGTTATACCTCCTCTTCATTTTATCAATTTTATTAAAGTCTCATAATGAACATAAAGATCAGGTTTTAGAACCACTATTTAAATTAATGCAGCAGTAAGTTATTAATAATTTATGAACAATACAGCCTTAGAAGTCCCATTCTTGTAGCTTAACAAAACTTATACACTGTTTTATAGAAAGAATTTGTGAAAAAAATCCGGCAAAAAGGATCAGGATACTTAACCCTGTTAATTTAAAAAACCATTGAACCCTTATAATATAAACTATACCAATACTTAATAATACAAGTAATATGAAGGCAAAATATTTTACATATTCCGGTTTTGGAAAACTGAAAATGCTTGATCGGTAACAAAATGCCAGCTGAATCAAAGCAACTATACTTTGAGTTATCAGGCAGACCCAGGCCGAACCAACAGCCTGAAAAACAGGTATCAATAAATAGTTTAAAATACAATTTATTATCAGGCCGGATAAAGCTATATAATTTAAAAGCTTTAAACTCCCGTTAGCTGTTAAAAGAGTTCCAAAAATATAACTTATAGAAATAGGTATAAAACTAATAATCAATACCGAAAAAACTCCTGATGAATATTGGACATTTTCTTTGTAAAGAAGAGAGATTAACGGACCGCTAAAAACTGAACATGCAATTGCAACTGAGGTTGCACAAACAAATATAATTCTTGAGGACAATCGCATTAATGGAACAACAGTTTCCTTATTGCCCAACAACCTTGAAAACATTGGTAAAAGGAGGGATGGAAAGAGTATGGCAAACATTGAAAAAGCATCGAGTATACGGAAAGATTGGGCATAAATACCAGCCTGAAGTTTTCCATCCGGCAACATTCTTTCGAGCATAACACTGTCGATTCTGTTGTAAACCGACATTAAAAAGAATAAAACAGCATAAGGGATGCAATCCTTTAGTATCTGAAATGTAGTTTTTATATTTATTTTAAATTCAAGTTTAGGGGCTTTTTTAAGCAGTATCAGCAATGTAATTAGTATGGTTGTTAAATATGATATCGTCTGAATATGTATAAAATCAATAATTGTTATTACTCTTCCCATGATATTTCCCCAAATGGCCAGGCTGCACATTATAATCATAATTGAACGGTCGAGCACCGATAGCAGGCTATCGGTAGTATAAAACTGCAATCCGCTGATATTTGACCGTAAATAGAGTATTACTGACGAAAGAAATTGATTTATAACTAACAGAAAAAGGATATGCATCTGCAGTTTTTCATACCCGAAGGCAGAGGCTAAAATAAATGCAACTGCGACATATATTAATGCAAGGATCAATTTTAAAGCTACTATATTAAAAAAGAAAATGCTGATTTTCGCCGGATTTTGAGAAATGCTCCGGCTATTAAAATTGGTAACTCCAAAATCGAGTATTATATTAATTATAAGGGAAAAACTAAATAGTGAAAAATATAGTCCGTATTCTGTTGAACCAATTAAATTTTGTATTGTGCGATCGATGCCAAACACCCAGAATGGCTTAATTAAAAGATTGAGAACCAGAAGGAGTACCAGGTTAGAGATAAATTTTTTATTCATCAGGGTTGGTTTTTTCTTAATTTTACAAAGGTAAATTTTTAAGATTAGTTACAACATTCATATAATCAATAATCAATTAACAGAACCAAGAGCCAAGAGCCAGGAACCAAGATAAAATATTCCGATAATCAATAATCAATTAACAGAACCAAGAGCCAAGAGCCAGGAACCAAGATAAAATATTCCGATAATCAATAATCAATTAACAGAACCAAGAGCCAAGAGCCAGGAACCAAGATAAAATATTCCGATAATCAATAATCAATTAACAGAACCAAGAGCCAAGAGCCAGGAACCAAGATAAAATATTCCGATAATTAATAATCAATGTTACAGAGTTATTATCAAACAGACTATATCGAGGCAGGTTGTGACGAAGCTGGGCGAGGTTGCCTTGCCGGCCCGGTTTTTGCGGCAGCTGTTATTTTTCCGCAGGATTATACTCATCCTGAGCTTAACGATTCTAAACAATTGTCGGCCAAACAACGTTTCGCTCTAAGGAAAGAAATTGAAACTTCGGCTGTTGCCTGGGCCGTGGAACAATCGGATAACCTTTTCATAGATCAGCATAACATTCTTAAAGCCTCAATATATACTATGCACAAAGCCATAGAACGGCTAAAGGCTGAACCGGGTTTTTTGATTATTGACGGTAACTTTTTTATTTCCTTTAAAGAAATCGGGCATAAATGTATAGTAAAAGGCGATTCTCTTTATCTTTCTATAGCTGCAGCATCAATCCTGGCAAAAACATATCGCGACGAATATATGGATGCACTTCACGAAAAATTTCCGGTTTATGGATGGAATAAAAATAAGGGTTACCCGACACTGTATCATCGAAGGGCTATTAAAAAATATGGAGTTTCTCCGTATCACAGGATGTCGTTTAATTTAGGATTAGGTGATTAGGTGATGAGGTGATGAAGTGTCATCATCTGCACATTTGCACATCCTTACATCTTCACATTTGCAAATCTGCACATATTCAAATCTTCAAATTATCACATTTTCAATTATCAAATGCAGATTTTGTATATTTACAACTTTTACTTTAAAATTACTTGAAAATGAGTCGTTTTTTTATTTTAGGTTTTGCCGTATTCACTCTTATATTTACAGATTGTAATTATTCTAAAGGTGAAAGTGCAAAACCCCGGGGACTAAACCATATAGCTAAAATTTTATTTGTAGACCCATCAATTGTAAATGCAAAACCCGGTGAACAGAAAGATGTTGCTTCATTAAAAAATTCTCTTTTTATATCAGGCCTTGACTTTAAAGAGGTTACAACTGATAATTTAAATAATGTTAACCTGACAGGTTTTGATTTAATTATTCTTCCATGTCAATCGGCCCAGCAACTTAACCAGGATGCGGGGGACAGGATAAAAGAAGCGGTAAACCTTGGAACAGACCTCGTATTTGATGGTGTTACTAAATTAACCGATGTATTCCACATTAATTTGCTGAAAAATAATATCAAAGTAACTAAAATACGTGACCTTCAGTTTCGTGATAATCTTTTATACTGGGTAATTCCCGGTGTTGTTCAAACAATAGACTGTGCAAATAGCGAACTTATTCCTTTGTGTATTTCTGATTCTTTGGGTTTGCCAGTTGCAGTAAAAGGCAAGCTGGGCAAAGGAAGTTTTATTTATTATTCTGCACTTTTTGATCCCATTACTGATAAAGGTTATTCACGGTTCCCATACCTTATTGAAACAATAAGCAATGTATTTGGAATAAAACGACTTGCAGAGCGAAGAGAGTCAGAAATGTTTTATGACGACGCTATGAAAAGTGATTCCGTAAGTTATGACAGGTTGGCAACTCTTTGGAGACAGCGAAAGATTAAAAGGATTTATGCTTCGGGATGGTACCTCGAAGATAGTGCTAAATATGAACAGTTAATAAGGGCTTGCCATGCTAATGGAATTATTGTCAGTTGCTGGCTCGAAACGCCTATGATCAGCAGGGAGTTTTGGGATGCCCATCCGCAGTGGAGAGAAAAAACAGCGTATCTTAAGGATGGTAATATAGACTGGCGTTTCCTAATGAACCTCGCTGACAGTAATTGTTTTAAGGCCGTATGCAAGGAGTTTGAGAAATTGCTGATGTACCACGATTGGGATGGAGTAAACCTTGCTGAACTTTATTTTGAACCCTCGCCTGTAGGACCGGATAATCCACCAAATTTTACTCCGATGAATCAAATTGTGAGAGATGAATTCAAAAAACTTGCAGGTTTTGATCCTTATTACCTTTTTGACACGGCAAGTTCTCATTACTGGGAATACGACCATGCCGGCTGGAGGAAATTTGCCGATTACCGTAAGGGCCTATGCATGCGGTTAAAGACAAAAATGCTGGATTATCTTTCCACAGTAAAAGCAAGGAAGAAAGATTTTGAACTTATGCTTACAGTGATTGATGTAAGTTTAACACCTGAACTCTCAGATAATATTGGAGAAGATACTCAGAATGCCCTTAAACTTTATGCCAAATATAATATGACACTACAGGTTGAGGATCCTTCCAATTGCTGGGGAACAACACCAAGCCGGTACGATCAGATGGGCCGTTTTTACAGGAAATACGTGAAAGCTAAAAATGAACTGGTTTTCGACTGTAATGTGGTTGCCAGTCATGAAAAGGGGTTTGGGGGGTTCCCTTCCGAAAAACCTGCAGGTGAGGAAATAAGACAGATAGCATATAATATGAATTTAAGCAACAGCCGTCCGACATTTTATTCGGAAGATGCAATATTTCCGAACGATTTTTGGAATATGAGTTCGGTACTGGCCCATGACACTAAAATAACGGAAGTCTCCGGTAATTGTTGGAAAGTAACTTCTCCTAATACAGTTTTGATTTGTGCAGGCGATAAGGAAATTCAGGTTAAACTGGATGGAAAACCATGGTTTGCCAGGGATGAAGGAGAAATTATTGTACCATCAGGCGACCATAATCTTGAATTTTCAAATGCATCGACTAATCTAAATAATCCTTATTTATTGATGATAACAGGGGAACTGCTTTCCGCAAAATTTTCTTCCGGTTCGTTTGAGTTAAATTATTTTGATGATATTGCACCTTGTTATATAACAGTAGATAAAAAACCTTCAGGTGTCAATATTGATAATGCAGCCTGTTCTCCTGCTATTTATTCTGACAGCCAGGATAGGTTTACTCTTAAATTACCACGTGGAAAACATGTTGTTAAGATATTATTTTAAAAAGGAATGGAAGAATGAAGAAGGTAGAGTAGGTAAGGAAGGTAAAATATGAAAGAAATTAAGATTTTAAAATTAAGAATCGGGATTTAAGAATTGTAATTGCAGAATTCCCAAATCTTAAATCCCAAATCTTAAATCTCAAATCTGGAATCTCGAATCTTAAATCACTAGCCACTAGTCCCTAACCCCTAACCCCTAACCCCTGACCCTTAATCCCACAATAATATGAAAAGAGTTGTAATTACCGGCCTTGGAGCCATTACTCCCTTAGGAAATAATGTTGCCGGTTTTTGGGAGAATATTATTAATGGCAAGAGTGGGTCAGCAATGATAACAAGGTTTGATACAACTCATTTCAAAACGAAATTCGCCTGCGAAATCAAAAATTATATTGCTGAAGATCATTTCGAACGTAAAGAAATCAGAAAGCTTGATCCGTTTTGCCAATATGCCTTAATTGCTGCCGATGAAGCTATTCTGGACAGCGGAGTCAACTTAGAAAAAATTGACAGGACCCGTTGCGGCGTTATTTGGGGTTCCGGATACGGAGGAGTATTAAGTATGCAGGAACAGGCATTCGACTATGCCATTCATGGGAAAATACCAAGATATACCCCTTTTTTTATTCCCAAAATGATAATTAATATGGGCGCAGGTCTTCTATCTATTAAATATGGTCTCAGGGGAATAAATTTTGCGCCTGCTGCGGCTTGTGCAACCTCCAATGTTTCGCTGATAGAAAGCTTTAATAATATAAGATGGGGAAAAGCTGATTTAATACTGGCCGGTGGATCAGAAGCCGCAATAACTGAAACAGGAGTAGGTGGGTTTAACGGACTTATGGCATTATCAACGGATAACGAACATTACAGCACTGCCTGCCGTCCGTTTGACAAAACAAGGGATGGGTTTGTGATGGGAGAGGGTGCGGGGGCAATAATTATTGAAGAACTGGGACATGCCTTAAGAAGAGGTGCAAAGATATACGCTGAAATAGTCGGAGGCGCCATGACGGCTGACGCTCATCATATCACGGCAAGTCAGCCTGCCGGGGAAGATTCTCAGCGGGCTATGCGCCTTGCCCTTGAAGAAGCTGGAATTTCATCAGATGAGGTGGATTATATAAATGCACATGCCACATCAACCTCATTGGGGGATATTAGTGAAACCAAAGCTATAAATGATACTTTTGGCAGCCATGTTAAAGATTTGCGCATAAGCTCCACCAAATCGATGACAGGACATTTATTGGGGGCTGCCGGCGCTGTAGAAGCAATTGTTTGCATTAAATCCATAAATTACGGAATAATTCCCGCTACAATAAATACGGAGAATATAGATGATGAAATTCCAAAAGGAATTAATTTTACCCTAAAGAAATCAGAAAAGAAAGTTGTTAACGTGGCAATGAATAATACTTTCGGTTTTGGCGGCCATAATGTAATCAGTGTTTTCAGGAAATATATTTAGTGTATAGTTGTTAGTTGTTGGTTGTTAGTTGCAAGTTTCAGGTAAGATAAAAGTTGCAGAAGTTGCAGAAATTGCATATATTTAATAAGCTAATTAGGTTATAGAGGTTGAGTATTTTGCATTATTAACAGGTGGTTAAGAATAAAATTAAATTCCGATATGAACAATAATAATCAATTGAACGACAAAATTATTGCACGGGGAAAAGATTTTTTTAGTACAATACACGGAGAAAAGCCTTCCATTTTTAATAAAAGCCTGTGGATGGGTAAAGTAATGGACTGGTGTATGCAAAATGAGAAGTTTAAGGTTCAAATGTTCAGGTTTGTTGATACTTTCCCTGCACTTGTAAATAGCGAATTGCTCACCAGCCATATTCGTGAATATTTCGGAAATGAAAATGAGATGCCCCCGGTACTTTCCTGGAGTGCCAAAGCAGCTGGTAAATTTGGATCATTGGGAGGAGCTATTCTGAATAAGTTCATTTCATTCAATATACATGAAATGGCAAAACAATTCATTATAGGAGAAAATACCAGGGAGGCTGTAAGCAACCTTGAAAAGTTACGCGATGAAGGGTTTGCCTCAGTAGTTGATGTGCTGGGTGAAGCAACACTCACTGATAAGGAAGCTGAAAATTATGTATCCACTTATATAGAACTTCTTGGAGAACTATCCAAAAAACAAAATCACTGGAAATCTCTGGGTACGGATTTAACAAATAATACTTTCGATTGGGGTAGTTCACCTAAAATTAACATAGCAGTTAAACCTACGGCCCTTTATTGTCTTGCTAATCCTCAGGATTTTGAAAGCTCTGTTGAAGTAATACTTCAGCGGATGAGGCGAATTTTCAGTTCTGTTAAGGAAGCTGGGGGATTCCTGTGTATAGACATGGAATCATACAAAGTTAAAGATATTACCCTTGAGGTATTTAGGCGCCTTAAACTTGAATATCCTGATTACCCGCATCTCGGTATAGTACTTCAGTCGTATTTGAAAGATACTGATAAAGATGTTGACGATCTTTTGAAATGGGCAAAACTAAATAAGATTCAAATATCTGTGCGTCTTGTAAAAGGAGCCTATTGGGATTATGAAACAGTTAAAGCAAAACAAAACGGATGGGATATTCCGGTTTGGACTGTAAAGGCTGAAAGTGATGCTGCCTTCGAACGTCAGGCAAGGAAAATTCTCGAAAACTCTTCAATCTGTCATTTTGCCTGTGCATCTCATAATATCAGGACTATTTCAGCAGTAATGGAAATAGCAAGAGATTTGAATGTTGGAGAAGACCGATACGAATTTCAGGTATTGTATGGAATGGCAGAACCAATCCGTAAAAGTATCCAAAAAGTTGCTAACCGGATAAGGCTCTATTGTCCCTATGGCAGCATGGTTCCGGGTATGGGATACCTTGTAAGGCGTTTGCTTGAAAATACTGCAAATGAATCATTCCTCAGGCAGAGTTTTGTCGAAGATGCCCAATTGGAAAAATTACTTGAAGATCCTCAATTGGCAATTCTGAGAATCAAAAATGACACTCACGAATCCAATAAACCACAATTTACATCACCAACCGGATTGCCTTCTTTTGTAAATGAGCCGGTAGCTGATTTTACAATATCGGAATTGCGGGATTCCTTTACAAAAGCATTTGCCGATATCCGGAAAGGATTTAAAAAAACTTACGGATTGCATATAAACGGCAAGGATATAATAACAAAAGATTTGATTTCTTCCATTAACCCGTCAAACAAGGACGAAATACTTGGTAATATTGCTTTGGCGGGAGTTAATGAAGTTAATGACGCTATAGCAGCCGCAAAAAGGATTTTTCCATCCTGGCGCGATACGTCACCTGCTGATCGTGCAGGTTATTTATTAAAAGCTGCATCGATAACCAGAAAACAAATAATCCGTCTTGCTGCATGGCAGGTGCTCGAAATAGGAAAACAATGGGATCAGGCCTATGCTGATGTTGCAGAGGCAATTGATTTTCTTGAGTTTTATGCAAGGGAAATGATCAGGCTTGGTTCTCCAAGGTATTTGGGAAATGCTCCCGGAGAGGTAAACAAGTATTTTTATGAACCTAAAGGTATTGCAGCAGTGTTAGCACCCTGGAATTTTCCTTTGGCAATAAGCATGGGAATGGCATCGGCAGCTATCGTCACAGGCAATCCGGTGGTTTATAAGCCTTCTGGCCTTACACCAATTATCGGGCACCAGTTGGTTGATATTTTTTTGGAAGCAGGCCTTCCTGAAGGAGTTTTTAATTACATTCCGGGACGCAGCAATATTATGGGCGACTTCCTTGTTGAACATCCTGATATTAGCCTTATTGCATTCACAGGTTCGGTAGAAACCGGGCTGCGGATTAACGAAAAGGCATCTAAAGTTCAGGCGGGACAGGTTAATGTAAAGAAAATTATTGCTGAAATGGGTGGGAAAAATGCAATAATAATAGACGATGATGCTGATCTGGATGAAGCAATCCCCCATGTACTTTATTCTGCTTTCGGATTCCAGGGACAGAAGTGTTCAGCCTGCTCCAGGGTAATTGTGCCTGATGCGGTGTATAATAAATTTGCTGACAGGCTCGTTCAGGCAGCATCTGCCTTTAAAGTTGGTCCGGCAGAGGACCCGTCTTTTCATATGGGGCCGGTTTCGGATGAAAAAGCTATGAATAACATTAACAATTATATTGAGTTGGGTAAAAAAGAAGGCCACTTACTTTACCAAAGCGATATTCCCAGGCTGAATGGTTATTTTGTGCCAATCACTATTATTGAGGGGATTCGTCCGGAACACAGAATTGCACAGGAAGAAATATTCGGACCGGTTTTAGCTGTTATGAGGGTTAAGGACTTTGACCAGGCAATTGAGTGGGCAAACTCTACAAAATTTGCCTTAACCGGAGGCATCTTCAGCAGAAGTCCGGAGAACATCGCAAGGGCCGGCAAGGAATTCCGTGTAGGCAATTTGTATATTAA
Organism: uncultured Bacteroidota bacterium; assembly: GCA_963846585.1. Classification (GTDB taxonomy): domain Bacteria; phylum Bacteroidota; class Bacteroidia; order Bacteroidales; family JAAUTT01; genus JAAUTT01. Next base: position 208,289 of record CAWJWO010000018.1, on the reverse strand, counting down.
CCGCAACAATACAGGGGCTTTGGTTGACAGACAGCCTTTTGGCGGTTCCCGGTTGTCAGGTTTGGGAACCAAAGCAGGGGGACAGGATTACCTTTTACATTTTATGGATCCGCGGGTAATTACTGAAAATACTATGCGAAGAGGGTTTACCCCATTGGAAAACAATTAGAAAATTTGAAAATGTGCAAATTTGAAAATGATAAAATGCATATTTCCATTACCTTTTTATAGTGACTTAATGAAAAATATAGATAAACATAAAACTATATACAATTTATTAAAATCACCTGTAGTAATAATTTTAGTTGTTGCTTTAGCATATGCCGTGGTTGCCAGGTTGAATCTCTGGATCAAAATTCAACCCGGGAATATTTCTCCGATCTTTCCATCTGCAGGAATAGCACTTGCTTCTGTTATAATTTACCGGCGACCGGCAATATTGGGAGTTTTCCTGGGCTCATTATTATATAATATTATTTTCGAACCTTTTGGTTTGAAATTCTTTTTAGCAGGACTCAGTATCAGTATCGGTGCCATGTCAGGTGCCTGGGCAGGAGCATACCTTGTCCGCCGATATTGTAAAGACGAACATCCGCTTGTAAACGCAAGGAATATAATTATACTCATTTTTGCAGGTGCTATCTTTAGTTGTACCATAAGTCCAACAGTTGGAGTACTAAGCTTATCGTTAACAGGTAAAATTCCATGGAACATTTTCGGTTTCTCATGGTTTACCTGGTGGTTAGCGGATGCTTCAGGTGTAATTGTAGTAGCCTCATTGATATTGGCATGGTATGACAAGTTTCCCTGCCGCATTAATATTCGAAATACCCTCGAGTCATTTCTACTGGGTATAACTACCTTGATTTTTTGTTATTATATTTTTTTTCAGCGGGTACAAATAATATATTTTCTGCCAATTTTGTTATTATATGCAGCATTTCGTTTGGGCACCCGAGGTGCTGCAACTTTAGCCCTGGCTATTACAGTCATGGCAGCCATCAGCACCACTATGAAAGTTGGTTTATATTCCGGAGAATCGATAAATATTACTCTAATTAATTTGCAATTATTTTTAAGTGTATCTATTGTAAGTTCTTTTATTTTGGCCGGAATAATGAAAGAGCGAAAAAGGGCAGAAGAAGCCTTACAATTGGTAAAAACACATTACGAGACATTAGTGGAAAACACACCAGATATAATTGCCCGATTCGATACTGATATCAGGTACCTGTTTGTTAATTCTGCCATTAAACAAGTAAGTCCAATAAAACCAGAGGATTTTATAGGAAAAAAAATGAGTGATGTTGGATTTAGCGAAGAACAATACCAACTTAGGGAATCATTAATTCGTGAAGCCATTGATAGCAAGACATCTAGAGAATCTGAACTTGAATTTGGCTATTTTTGCCCAAAGCGCCAAAAATGTAAAGTTAGCCAAAATTAGCCTTATTATCAGCATCTTTCAAGACATTTTCCCAGAATTCTTCATCAAAATTTGCCGCCAAGGCATCGATGTCAACTTTTGTTAGCGACTTGCTAAACTCAAATGTCCCGTACATGTTAACATGCTGCCAAGCCACTGGTGAGATACCCTTTATAATTTCCAGAGCTTCTTTATCGTTAGCCTCTAATTTTTGTTCATAAACCCGGGACAAGAGCAACGTGTTGTAATAAATAATTGCGTTGGCAATTAACCTCGTGCACTCGCTCCAGATCTGTTGCTCTGCTTCACTCTTTACCCGTAATTTTCCCCCGTTGACGAAAGCTATCGCACGTATGAAACGATGATAAGCTTCGCCCCTGTTCAAAGCCTTTTGCACGCTCTGTCGCAAGGAAACGTCATCAATGAAATCGAGAGTATATATCGACTGGCAAATGTTATCCAGTACCCACAAGGCCTTCTTGGTTTGGTTCTGGCGAACAAAACTACTCAACTTGCGAACAATCGTTGCCTGGGTGACGTCCTTCTGTGCCAGGGAAACCATGATTCGTTGTATGTTGGAGCCTTCTTTTTCTACCAGGTCTTCGTGAACTTTTCGAGTTGGCTTTATCATGAAATTTCGATAATGATTTGGATGCTGGAACCCGACCAATGCATTGATTTTCTTGTAAAAGTCACGATAACGGGGAACGAAGCGATAACCAAAAGCATACAGGATCCAGAAATTAACATGGTTAGTGCCATGAGTATCTGTCGAATGCTGAATTGGTTTAATGTCCGAGGTATTGTTGTACAGTATGTCAAAAACGTAATGGCTCTCGTGCTCGTGAGCTCCAATAATCTTTGCATTGATCGGGATATGATTGGCTACTAACGTATAAGAATTCACGCCTTTTCCTAACCCGAAAAATTTAGGTGAATGACGAGCGTTGATCGTGTCGATCTGCGTTTCCTGGTGTTGCCCATCGCTACTGGAATGGATGATATCGTCAATGTTATAAACCGGGAAGATGGGTAACGCCGCGATAGCGTTAGATATCGCATCATTAGCATCATGAAGCGTTTCCAAGCGCAGGTAATTACGCGAGGTTGTCATCAATGACGAATGACTTATCCCGGAAACTTCCGCCATGTGACCCAGCCCCATGTTAGTTCCCATCGTTTATCACTGATCAAATCATCTTCAAACCGGCGAAACTCGTTACTGTCCTGTACGAAAACGTCACCTGCTTCCAAGGCGTTTCTTGAAAGCTTATAAACCAGGAATTCATATCGATCCACGTTAAGTATCATCTTTTTATGCCCTGTCGTGGTAGTATCATGCAAGTAACCTTTCAAGTTCCTAGGTATAACTGAAACGGGGAAATCAGAACTGGCGATTTGCCTGGGTGAATTCCCGCTTCGCAGGAGATCCTGCAGGAAAACGACAGCATCCAGCAAGGGAGCGTCCTCGATACGACCTGCAAAGTAAATGCAACAAAACAAGTGACGCAGGTTAAGCTTGAACTTGTTCGAGAGCTTTGAATAATAATCCCATTCAAAAGCAGTTTTATCAAAAGCGACATTACGCATGAAATCAGCTACCAGGGGGAAGTATTCGGGATCGAGCATCTTGAATGCCTGCACTTTCACTTTCACGAATGGAGTATCGTTAGAAATGGAGGCATCCACGAATAGTTTGAGAATTGACCCTGCCGCCTGGAGATTCCCGGTGGCATTAATCGTGGCCTGTTTAACGGCTTCCCCTGCAGACTGTTTAGCCAGTTTCTCGTACTGGGTGACCAGGTGAATAAATGCTTCAATGATATTGTCATTGATTTGCCGGAAACGATGATACGCGAAACACAATAAATACACCCACGTGGTGGTATCCTGCATGCGTTGTAGCTTGTACACGGTATAGAATGACACCATGGAAGCGTAATATTTGCCGCTTTCAGGAGATAATCCAGCGGTATCGAGAAAGACTCGAGCAAATTCATGTAGTGGCAGCAAGAAGTTCCGGCGTTCAACTTCCTGCCGGAGCTCCTTGTAACTGAAATCCTTTGCCTCGTGCTTGAGCATGCTGACGAGATACATGCTTTCATCGGCTTGTAACATCATTTCAAGGCGCGCTTCGATTTCAGCTGTCAGCATTTCACTTAATAATGTTGAAATACGCTTTTTCTCGGAGGCTACTACCCTGCCAATCATCTCCTGCATGAACCTGTAACCGGGAGCTACCACTCTCAGCTGGGAGAGATACTGCATCAACTCGCGAAAAATGAAACCGGGATGTGTAGAAAGCTTGGCGGCTCGCTGGGCTTTCAATTCAAGTTCACTCTTGACTTGACTGTTATTCTGTTGATAGTTGAACAGTTCAAGTATCGTTTCTTGTTGCTCGTCGTGTACAGGCCGGGAAGGAAATTTAAGATCGTGCGTGTACCTGCCAGGGAAATGTATATCAACAATATAATCCAGATCTGGCAGTACTTCTTCCTGTTCAAAATCGTAAAACTGTTGTTTTGCCTTGAAATAACCGAGTTGTAAAATGAAATATACTGCGACTGAAAAAGTACGAATATTAGCGACGACTTCGCTCTCGGCCGGGCTTAATTCAAAATACAAGCATCGCTCGTCAACAGAGAAGCTAGGCAAGCCAAACAAGGTATCAACTTACTTGGTAGACAATATTGAAAGACGTCTCGAATTCAAGGGATGATAATTCTTAAAAATGTAATATAAACGATCCTATATATAATAATTATAATTCGATAAAAAGATATTAAACTTGTAGAATAATTATTACATTATAATGGCAAAAATACCCTTATCTTCTAATAATAACAAAATGCCAAGAAATATCGCTTATTTGCGAGTGTCAACCCTCGATCAGGATTTGGAGAAAAACAAATCTGATATTCTTCATTTGGCTAATGAAAAGAATCTAGGAAAAGTCGAATTCGTGCAGGAAAAAGTATCCGGGAAAATATCCTGGAAACAACGTAAAATAGCTCCATTGTTAGAGGAATTAAAAAAAGGCGATGCCATTTTGTTAAGTGAATTTTCAAGACTTGGAAGAAGCATGCTGGAATGCATGGAGATTATTTCCATAGCTCTTGACAAAGGTATCAGGATTTATTCTGTTAAAGGAAACTGGCAACTGGATGATTCCATCCAGAGTAAAGTTATGGCAATGGTTTTTTCCATGGCAGCTGAAATCGAAAGAGATTTAATAAGCAAAAGAACAAGGGAAGCCCTTCAGGCAAGAAAGTTATCCGGGATGAAATTAGGAAGGCCAAAAGGTCCTGGGAAAAGCAAACTTGATGTTTACAGAATTGAAATTGAAGCTTTGTTAAATAACGGATCGACTCAAAAATTCTTAGCAAGAAAGTATAATGTTACCGAGCCTACTTTTTGCAATTGGATGAAGAAAAATAAAATTAAGAAAATATTTATTAGGTAAATGTTTATTAAAAAAATTAAAATAATTAACGTTTGGTTATTTTGATATGCGTTATAGTAAAACGTGGTTGCAATATCACTATTTTGTATATATCTGATATATATATCAAAATAATGCAAATAAAATTTTGTTTTTAAAAACCATTTAATATATTTGTTTGGTAAATGTTATAAAGAATATATGTTTATTAAGTTAATCCTAATATTGAAGCTGTTTAATGGAATTTTTTGAATTATAAATCACTTTAATTTGAATATCTATACTTTATATATAGACCTATAAATTAATTATTTAAATAACCAAAACTAAATCCTATAAAAAAAATTAATTTTTTAATTGTTTTAACCTTTTTTCCGCTTTTATACTCTCATGCCCAGATCAATGTTATTTCTAACAATTATGTGGGTATTAATCAAACTGCTCCAACCAGCCAACTTGATGTAAATGGAAATATTCAAATCTCAAATTCAACAATTCCAATGGGGCTGATGACAGAAAATACAGGAACTACTACTCCTTTGCTGGATTTAGATGTTAATTTAATAAACAAAAATAAAAATACTTATTATAGCGGTGCTACATTTAGAATTGATACTAAGAATACAACTTCTGATCCGTTATTTCAATGGCTGTATACTCCTGGAGCGATTAATCATGACCAAAATATATATCTGTTAATGCAATTAAATTCAAGTGGTGAACTTGGAATTGGACAATCTCCATATTATCCATTAGATTTGGGTGTTGGAACGATGCGAGCAGGAAAATATATCACTGCATCTGATTCAACACTTAAAACTAATATTCAAAATTTGACAGGAGCATTGCCCTCATTGTTACAATTACAAGGTGTGACCTACAAATTTAAATCAAGTATAAATTCATTATCAAATGCTAAATTAGATACATCATTGATAAACCGAACCCAAATTGGTTTTATTTCACAAAATCTTGGCAAAATCTTGCCTCAGCTTATTTTCACAGATAAAACAGGAATTCAAAGTATAGATTATCAAGGTGTTATCCCCGTAATAGTCGAGGCAGTAAAAACACAGCAAACAGTTATTACCAATTTACAAACTACTATCACAAGTTTACAGACATCAAATACAAATCTTCAAGCTTCAGTTACAAAATTACAAACATCTAATAACAGTCTACAGGCAACTGTTACCAGTATGCAGAACACTATAACCAGTTTGCAGGCTGCAGTTACAGTTTTACAGAAAAAGTAAACTGACATTCTTGATGCAAAAATGTTCATAAAATTTAAAAAAAGTAAGGATATGCAAAAATTAATACAAATATCTTTCATCGGGTTTAGCTTACTAATTATATGTTTGTGTAATATGTTTCCGCAAAATACCCCACAAATTAAGACTTCGGGACAAGCTGCCGATGATAATAATAAATGGCCAAAATTTTTTGTTCACTATAATGGCTATAGTCGGATAAATTTTGACAGTATTCAACGCGAGAATACCCTGAATAATTCTGATATAGTTTTTGAAGGTGTATTAAAATATTATTGTTCGTCAAATGATTCACTTCGCATACCTGGAATAGCTTATTACATTACTGATGTTAGAAGGGTATTTAAGGGAAATATTTCCAATAAAACAATAAAAGTTTTATTTTATACAGGACAATATGAGATGCCTTGGTGTGGTACAATCAAAAGTAAAGACTCAATTGGAATTTTCTTTTGTAAAGCAACCTCTAACCTTAAAAAATACTTACCAAAGAAATCAATTGACAACAGTAACCTTTTAATATTGGATGGCTTTAATGAGACGGGGTCTAGCGGTGATAATGTAATTATAATAAATGGTCACCCAGGTGGTTTTGATATGGATTTTGGCAACAATGCTAATTGCTATAGTTATTTAAGAAGCCGAAAAGGACTTAACGTACCACCATACGTGGAACCGCCACGGGTATTACCTCCGTCAGGACCCAGTATGACTTGGTCACAACATGATTCATTGATGAATGATATTCATAAAAAAGAACAATTAAAAGTTCAACAAAGACTTAAACAATGATTTAACCGAATGTACAATATATTCTAAGTAATGTTTTTGGGATAAATTTTACTCTAAGTATTCTTAATGTATTATTCTATTTTCATAAAAAACAATTTAAATAACAGCTTATTACTAATTCGATCAAAATTTATTAGTAACAAATCCTTCACATGATTGATAAATAGCAAAGGGTTGTAATAACCATATTTAGAATTATGGAATATAATACTTTAACTTATTATTTTGATATTTTTAAATTTATTTTAATATGATATATAAATTAAATTATCCGAAATTAAAAAAATTTTATCTTGTTAGCTATAAATGTGTTATATTATTATTTTTACAACCATTTTTATCTATTGGGTTCAATTTAGTCAATGCACAAACTACTACCAACACTACAAGTATTATATACACAATGGCTAATTTTGTAACCAGTGTAGATGCTTCCAATAAATTTTATCTGGAATATGATGTTCAGGTTAGTGGTGATGCTGTTGTGACTGATGAAGATGTTCAAATGAATTATAATAATACCACTTATTTTACAAATAATGCAAGTAAAATATTAGTAACTCTCCCAACATCAGGCCCTTTTTCATCAGGATTTAATACACCAATCCCAGCAGTAAATAATGGAGTTTTAGGAGTTCCAATTCATGGAGGTTCTGTACAACTTGTTTCCACTGCTGTAACTATGTTTCATGTAAAGATACTTGCATTACCTTCTTTTGGTAATACTCCTCTAACAGACGCTGTTAGTTTTAATGAAGGTAATAATTGTGAAGGACCAACAGGAGTGACTATTTCAGCTGATCCAACATCAATTACAAGTGGAAGTAGCACAGATCTTACTGTTAATATTACAGGGGGTACTCCACCTTATACTGTAGTATATTCAAATGGCACAGATCAATCAACATATAATGGGTTGTAAGACCGGATGCGGGCCTAAAATAAGATAGCAATACGTAAAAGTCACATATTAAGCAAATTGATTATAATATCTTTAATCTTAGAATAGTACCGGAAAACGTACCTTTTCCGGTACAATGCGAAACTGTATTAAAATGACGTCAAAGTACGGATATTATTGTTTACTAATAGCATACCATAATTCAAAGTACCTTTTATTCTATTTGATCAAGTACCTGTCACAAATATTTTTATTCTTAGAAAACAGGTGTAAAACTGTAATTCATTGAATTTGTGTTGTATAATAATTTATAACGGTAATATTAGGCTTATATAATTGAATGACTATGTTTTAAGCCATCCTATCTTATTTTAGGCCCCGATCCATACTTACAACCATCATATAAATAATAAAATTGATCAACAATATATTATTGCTAATCAATATTCATTTGCATTAAATAATTAAATAATTTATGTTTGTCTAACATTTTATTGGTAAGCCTCCCTATTTTCAATCCAATAAAAGAAACCCAATCAAAAATTATTATGTTCCTATACAAATCCTAAATGATAAAAAAGACTGCTATACACATAATTTTTGCTTTTTTCATGGCTGGCTTAAATGCACAGGTCTATGATACGGCAAATGTTACTCCCGGTACATTATATACAGTGGCTTATGCGTATTTAAACACGGTTACTAATCTTACAGTTACAGGAACAATTGATGCCCGTGACTTTAAAACCATGAGAGACAGTATGCCGGTGCTGGCTGTTCTTAATTTAACCGACGCTACTATTGCAGCCTATACCGGAACGGCTGGAACGCAGGATGCAAATAGCGATACTTATGCTGCAAATGAAATTCCTCAACGAGCTTTTTGCAATAAACTGACAGGTGGCAAAACATCATTGACATCCATAACCTTCCCTACAAATATTACTTCAATTGAAGGTGAGGCTTTTACCGGTTGTACTGGATTAACAGGTTCCTTAAACATTCCTTCTTCAATTACTTATATTGGAGAGGGTGCTTTTGCCGGTTGTACTGGATTAACAGGTACCTTAAACATTCCTTCTTCAATTAATTCTATTGGAGCGGGAGTTTTTTCTGATTGTTCAGGTTTAACAGGTTCATTAACCATACCTTCATCAGTTACTTCTATTGGATGGGAGGCTTTTTATGATTGTTCCGGATTAACAGGTTTAATAATTCCATCTTCGGTTACTTATATAGGGGAATCGGCTTTTTTTGGTTGTTCTGGATTAACAGGTTCCTTAATCATACCTTCTTCGGTTACTTATATTGGAGAACAAGCTTTTCAATGGTGTTCCAGATTAACAGGATCATTAACCATTCCTTCTTCAGTTACTTATATTGGAAATAGTGCTTTTTGGGGGTGTTACAGGTTTACAGGATCGTTAACAATTCCATCTTCGGTTACTTATATTGGTGTGCAGGCTTTTTCTGGTTGTTCCGGATTAAGAAATATTGTTACCTCTAACCCCGTGCCATTGACTGGGCAGGCTATTGGCTCGGGTGTTTTTGACTGGGATAGTATTAAATTCCTAATTGTGCCGTGTGGTAGTATAAATACATATAAATCTGCCAATCAATGGAATAGTTTTAATATTACTGCCAGTGATAAGATTTTTGCAATTTCATCGAGTGGTGACACCTTAAAGCCTGGTTCATCAGTTATTTATTCTACCCACGTAAGTTGTTTCAGTACCACTCCTACCTTACAATGGAAGGTAAATGAGAAAAATGTAGGTACGGGAGATACTATATTCAGTTATATTCCTGCAGTAGGGGATTCAATTAAATGCATAGCTAGTTTTAAAGACACTACTGTAACCAGTAATATTATTGTTATGCACCTTACAGGAAGACTTGCTAAAGTTATTATACCGGGTACATTAAATACAGTGGCAAAAGCTTATTTATCAACAGTAACCAATCTAAAGATTGATGGAACTATTGATGCACGCGACTTTAAAACCATGAGAGACAGTATGCCAAATCTGGCAGTACTTAATTTGAGCAATGTTACTATTGCTGCATATACAGGAACAGCAGGCACATTTAAAGAATATTACGATACTATCTATAATTTAAATGAAATCCCTTTATATGCCTTCCGCATATACGGATATGGAGGAAAAACATCCTTGACATCCATAACCTACCCAACAAATGTTAATTCAATTGGAGATTATGCTTTTTCAAATTGTTCCGGATTAACAGGATCATTAATTATCCCTTCTTCAGTTACTTATATTGGAAAGGGTGCTTTTACAAATTGTTATAGTTTTACAAGTTTATCCATTCCTTCTTCGATTACTTATATCGAAGATTGGACATTTGATGGTTGTGAAGGATTTAAAGGTTCTTTAACCATTCCTTCTTCAGTTACTTATATTGGGGGTGGGGCATTTTATAATTGTCCAGGTTTAACAGGGTCATTAATTATTCCCTCTTCGGTTACAAGTATAGAACGAGATGCTTTTTATGGTTGTGGATTTACAGGATCATTAACAATTCCTTCTTCGATTACTTATATTGGAGATTATGCTTTTTTTGCTTCAGGATTTACATCAATTGTTGATCTAAACCCTACGCCCTTGACAGGAAATGTTGGTAGTTCTGCTTTCTACGAGGATAATATCAATAACTTATATGTGCCATATAGTTCGGTAAGCCCATATAAAGCAGCCCCTCCATGGAATGGATTTAATATTTTACCGATTGTGCAGGTCTCTACAAAGAATGACACTGTAGCAACAGGTACAACAATTACTTACACAGCAACTGGTTCTATTAATAAACCTGCATCATTGCAATGGTTTGTGAATGGTAAAAAAGTTGGTTTAGATAGCACAATTTACAGTTATATTCCTTTAAATGGAGATAGTATTTCGTGTAAAGCAATTATTGACAATGATACTATAATTAGCAATTCTTTTGTAATGAATGTAGTACCAGCATCATTATTAGTATCGACTAATAATTTAAATGTTTCTTATTCATCAAATAGTCAAGCAACATTTACAATAAATTCAAATATTGGTTGGAATATCAGTAGTAAATATAATTGGTTAACACCGAATGTTACATCAGGTACAGATATTTCCTCAATAATATTGACAGCATCAGCCAATAATACTATTAATCCAAGGGTCGACACAATAACTGTTTCCGGAACGGGTGTTCCAAATGATACCGTATTTGTTACCCAGGCATCAGGGCATGCAACCTTATCTGTTTCAAAAGACACCCTGGATATTTCCGCATTTGCCAATAACCATATATCTTTTAAGGTTTATTCCAATGAAACATGGACTTTAACTAATAGTAAAACACAAACATGGCTTACACCCGGCATTACATCAGGCACTGATACAACCATTATAACTCTTTCTGCTGCTGATAATACTTCCACTAATCAACGAATCGACACTATACTAGTTTTTGCAAATGGTGTTAAATCTGATACTATTTTTATAACTCAGGCTGCAGGTGCTCCGAAATTATCAGTTTCCTCAAACACATTTATTGTTAATGCCTCTGAAAATAACTCTGCACAATTTAAAATTACTTCAAACATTAATTGGACTATAAATGAGAAACATAACTGGCTTGTCCCTAATATTAATTCAGGTAATGATACATCTGAAATTATTTTAACAGCATCAGCCAATCCTGATGCTAAAATAAGAACTGACACCATTGTAGTTTCAGGTACCGGCGTCGGCTCTCAGATAATCATTGTAACTCAGGAAGCAGCACCTGCAACATTATCAGTTTCCTCAAACACATTTATTGTTAATGCCTCTGAAAATAACTCTGCACAATTTAAAATTATTTCAAACATTAACTGGACTATAAATGAGAAATATAACTGGCTTGTCCCTAATATTAATTCTGGTAATGATACAGCTGAAATTATTTTAACAGCATCATCAAATCCTGATGGCCTGCCTCGAACTGACACCGTATTTGTCTCAGGCACTGGTGTTGATCCTCAGATTATCGTTGTAATCCAGGATGCTAATCCGGGAACAAATGTTATGACGATAGAAAATTCTGAGGTTAAACTATATCCTGTCCCGGTTATTAATATGTTGAATGTATCTTTACCATTTACTCCTAATAATACTAATATATTAATATATAACGTTAACGGAGTAGAAATTTACTCAACAAATGTAACAGATAGTATTACCGAAATTGATATGAGCAATCTTTCTCCGGGTATATATTTCATTAAAATAAATACATCGGATAATAGTATTTTAATCAGAAAGATTCTGAAGCTTTAATATTAATTAATACTCTTTTGGATCAAAATTTACTCCTCTTATTTTAAAATTCATTAACTAAGTAGCTATAATACAATGTCATTTTGGCTAAATTTACATTTTTGGCGCGTTGGGCAAAAATAGCCACATTTTTAATTAGTTGGTAATAGTGTTTGTTTCTAAAGTCCGTAGCCTTCGTTACGCTCGTTTAAAAATCAGTCATTTACTTGTAGTGACACGCCATAGCATGTCACTACAAATGATTTTTAATCTTCGCAAGCTTCGGCTACGAACTTTATAAATCAAACAGTTAACTTATAAAAAAGATATTTATTATTTAATTTTAGAAGTGGCTAAAATACTATTCCCCTTCGAATGACATCATTGAAAATATTTTTCTGTTTTTTAATAATTCTCGTCCTTTTAAAAACGGTAATTCAATAATAAAGCCACATTCGACTACCTCTCCTCCCAATCTTTCCACTAACCTGATTGCAGCTTCTACAGTACCTCCGGTAGCAATGAGGTCATCAATAATAACAACTTTTTCACCTTTGGTTATTGCATCTTTATGAATTTCAAGTTCGGCAGTTCCATATTCCAAAGAATACTTTTCACTTATAGTTTTATAAGGCAGCTTTCCTTTTTTTCTTAACAGGACAAACCCAACCTTTAACCGATAGGCTAAAACAGCACCAAACACGAATCCACGAGCTTCAATGCCTGCAATTTTATCAACTTTAAGGTTTTTGAAATGTTCATAGAAAATGTCACAGGCTTCGTTAAATGCCTCAGCATCCTGTATCAAAGTTGTTATATCCCGAAATGTGACATTCTTAACCGGGAAATCAGGAATTGACCGGATTTTGTCTTTTAATTTATCCATATTATTAAATTATTAATTTAAAACCCTTACCGTGAACATTAAGTATTTCAACAGAAGGCTCATCTTTAAGATATTTTCTGAGTTTGGTTATGTAAACATCCATGCTCCTTGCATTGAAATAGCTATCGTCAATCCAGATAGTTTTAAGGGCATAGTTGCGTTCAAGAATTTCGTTCAGGTTATCGCAAAGAAGTTTTAATAATTCCGATTCCTTAGTAGTTAATTTATGGGTATTGTTTTCAGAAGATAATGTCTGTTTCTGAAAATCAAAAGTATATTTACCCAATTTATAAACAACCTGACTGGATAATTTGCTTTCAGCGTTAGTCCGGCGAAAAATTGCTTCGATCCGAAAAATTAGTTCTTCCATGCTAAAGGGTTTGGTAATGTAATCGTCACCACCCAACTTAAAACCTTGTAAAACATCCTCTTTAAGTGCTTTTGCCGTAAGGAAAATTATAGGTATATCCTTGTTAATTAACCTTATATCTTTAGCCAGGCTAAATCCGTCTTTTATTGGCATCATTACATCGAGTATACACAGATTATAAAGATTTTTTTGAAAGCTTTTATATGCTTTTTCTCCATCCGGCAACAAGTCTGTTTCATAATTTTTTGCCTGAAGGTATTCTTTTAAAAGCACGCCTAAGTTCTCATCGTCTTCTGCAAGCAATATTTTTAATTTCTGGTTCATTTGTATTGTCGTTATAAGTTGTAGGTCGTATGTAAGATTATTAAATTATTAAGTTTATAAGGTTTATGAAGTTTATGAAGTTTATAAAGTTTATAAGATAATATGATATTAAGAAATGCTATAAACCTTATAAACCCTATAAACCCATTTACACATTATCAAATTTCTTTGGCAACAGGAACTATTATTTCAAAAATAGTGCCTTTATTTAATTCGCTTTCAATTAAAATTTTGCCATTATGCTCTTCCACAACTTTTTTCACATAGCTTAAGCCAAGACCAAATCCTTTAACATTGTGTACATTGCCTGTAGGAATCCGGTAAAACTTTTTAAAAATATTTTTTTGGTTTTCCTTGCTTATTCCAATACCATTATCCTGTACCTTAATAACTATATTAGCTTTTTTATTATAAGTACTTACAATCAGGTATGGTTTTTGATGGCAATATTTCAGGGCATTATCAAGTAAATTTAATAAAATATTTGCAAAATGAACCTCATCAACATTAACAATAGAATATTGAGCATCAAGGTTTTTAACAATTTGTCCGTCACGATTTTTTACCTGTATTATGAAATTTTTTACCACATTGTTAATTAATTCATTAACATCCAAACGGCGTATCTTAAGGTTTAAATTGCCTTTTTCAAATATAGCTGCCTGTAAAACCTTTTCTACCTGAAAACTTAGTCGTTTACTTTCATCATGTATTACCTTAGATAAATGATCGATATTTTTCATTGCTATAGGGATAGACTCATCATTAAGCATTTGAGTGGCCAAGGATATAGTAGAAATTGGAGTTTTTAATTCATGTGTCATATTATTCATAAAATCGGTACGGATTTCGGATAACTTTTTTTGCCGGAAAATAATGAATATGGTATATCCAAAAGTAATCAGGATAATTAAAGTCAATAACGCTGATGTAGTACCCATATAACCAAGTGATTTGATAAGGTAATTTTTTTCAGTTGGAAAGTAAACCATCAGAATATTTGGTTTGGATACAAAATCGCCAGGATTTAGTCTGCCGCCAAAGATTTTAATATTGGTTTTACCGTCAAAATTCACTGATTTGGCAATGGTATTATGGTCGCCATCATATACTACATATTCATAGGGAATACGAATACCATTTCTGAATAATTCGGCCCTTATTATTGATTGTAAATCTTTGTTAGAAATTCTATCTTCCAGCTTTTTACCCGGTTTAGCCAGTTTTTGTATTATTTTATCAACAAATGCCTGCCGGTTCGATAACTGATTGTTTAATTGGTTTTGAAGATTATTAGTAACATGGCCATATTGTGATTGAAATTCGGAATAATATTCCTGGCCAATCCAAATGGAATCTTCGTAGAAACCCGATTCGGAACTTATGGTAAGTTGAGAGTTGAAACTAACGGATGATTTACTGCCATTCACATCTGGTATTCCGGGAAATTTTTGAAGGTGAGCATAATCCTTAATAGGGGGATTTAATATTATTCGTTTATCATATTGATAATGATTAGTATCTTCATTATAAACCGCGACTTCTTTTATTATGTCATCAATGGTTTCTTTTTCCTGCAAACGGTTTGAGATAGCAGCTATTGAGCTGTTTACCATCTGTTTGAACTGTTGCTCTTTAAGTTTGTAGGCATTATAAATCCAAAATCCCTGAACCGCTATGAGTCCGAAAACAGCAAGGCTAATTAATCCTATTAATATTGCAATACGTTTTTTATTCATACGAAACAAAGATAAGAGCTAATGCAAAAATATGTAACAATTTAACTTTCTTTAACATTCGTTATATTTTTTAAACTGTTTTTTCGCGTACGTTTGTTTCGAAAATAGTTTAGTTAGTAGTTTAGTTTTTTAGGTATGGTTTTATAATTTAGGTTTGTTGGTTAGTAAGGGGAGGGCTGTCGCGTGACAGCCCTTCTTTGCATAATATAGTTCCTGGTTGGTGGTTGTTAGTTGTTAGTTGTGAAGGTACAAAATTCTTGTTCTATTAAACGCTAGTTCGATTTAATAAATTAGGTTTTATATTGTAATTTACGTACCTGGTCACTAGTCCCTAGTCCCTGGCCCCTATAAACCCAACGGGCGAAAATTCACATCATATTTCTGTAACCGTTTCAAATGGGCCGGAAGCCGTTGAAGAAATGACGAATAATTTTGTTTCCCCGGAGGCGACCAAAGTATTTCGGCCATGGCACAAAGGCGGGGGAAAATCATATATTCAGCTTGTTGTTCGGTTGGAATATATTCGGTCCATACATTTGCCTGAGCACCTAAAATATGTTGTCTGTAATAGGCAGGAAGTGTGATTGGAACAGGATTGAATGCATATACTTTTTCAAGAGGCAGGAGGCCACCAATCGCTAATGGTTCTGTTTGAAGTGACTGATATTGATCGAAATAACAACAATCATCGGGAGTCATTATTACATCATGGCCTGAGCGGGCAGCCTCGGTGCCTCCCCTGGTACCTCTCCATGACATTACAATTGCCCTTTCAGGGATACCTCCTTCCAGAATTTCATCCCATCCAATGAGTTTTTTCCCCTTCGAAGCTACGAAGGATTCTATTCGTTTTACGAAATAACCTTGTAATTCCGTCTCATCTTTCAGTCCTTCCTCTTTTATTCTTTTCTGACAGGACTTACAGGTTTTCCATCGTGTTTTAGGGCACTCATCCCCTCCGATATGAAGGTAAGGCCCCGGAAACAGGCTGATAACTTCACTCAGTATATCTTCAAGAAATTGAAATGTTTCTTCCTTGCCAGGACAGTATACATCATCACTTATTCCCCATTTGGTATAAACTTTAAATGGCCCTCCCGTACAGGAAAATTCAGGATATGCGCTTAATGCTGCTATGGCATGCCCTGGCATTTCAATTTCAGGAACAATAGTAACATATCTGCTTTGAGCATAATTTACAACTTCTCTTATCTCTTCCTGTGTGTAGAAACCTCCATACCTTATTCCGTCAAATTTCTGTCCTTCTTCAGTGTAATGCCCTACCATCGTTTCATCGCGAAATGCTCCTATATCCGTCAGTTTTGGATACTTTTTAATTTCAATGCGCCAACCCTGGTCATCGGTTAAATGCCAATGAAACATGTTCATTTTTTGCATAGCCAGCATATCGATCATTTTTTTTATAAAAGTGACAGGGAAAAAATGACGCGATACATCGAGGTGCATTCCCCTCCAGCAGAAAACAGGCTCATCCTTTACTTCCATACAGGATATTTTTATACCCTTAGAGGTTTGGAAAGACGGGTACATAAGTTGAAGCAAAGTCTGTACGCCATAAAAAAGTCCGGCCGGGCCTGCTCCTGTTATAATGATTCCCTTTTTACTGATTACTAATGAATATGCTTCTTTTTTACCTGTTTTATCATCGATAGCAAGCACGATCGAAGTATTTGCCGGTTTCATTGAAGTAACCGTTGACAGCTCTATATTATTCAAAATTTTAACCTGATCTATAAAGTATCTGGCAATATTATTGCTTTCACTATCATTTGATAAAACTATTATTTTTACTTTATCATTGATGGTAAAACGGCCGTTTTTATAATTGACGTATGCAGGTGCAGGGATTATATTCAATTCGCTGCCGTTTTTAGCGATGGAGTTATCACTTGTTGATAATAAACAGATCATAAGAAATACTATAAATTTCAGTTTATTGATTTTAATTGTTCTCATATGTCTTCTTTCTTCTTTCTATTTTTCACGTCCTTTCACGTCTCACGTCTCACGTCTCACGTCTCTTTCTGCCTTCTTTCATCTTCCCACTGTCCAACCTATGACCAATAGTGGCAAAATACAGAATAAAAATATAAATAGGCACCATTATAAGGTATGGTTTTTGGAAATTGTGCATTTTATCGGCAAGATATGCATAAAATAATGGGATAATTGCCCCTCCAGCAATTCCCATTATAAGCAAGGCCGAGGCACTCTTGGTAAATTTACCCAGGTTGGCAATGGCCAGTGGCCAGATGGCCGGCCACATTATTGCATTTGCCAGGCCAAGAAGGCCAATGCACATAACGCTGAAATACCCTGAGGATAATATTGCAGCAAAAGATAGAATTATCCCCAGAATAGCAGAAATAGCGAGTGCTTTTTCCTGTTTAATATATTTAGGTATTGTTATTATACCGATGACATATCCTATTAACATTGAGCCCAGCGTAAAAGCCGTAAACTTCCGTGCTATATCAAGATCTATTCCCTGTGACTGACCGTAAGGTACAATTGTATCACCCGCCATAACTTCAACGCCTACATAGAGAAAAAGGCTGATGAACCCAATAATCAGACCGGGGAATTGAAATATATTGGTTTTCATTGATCCATCGGCTGCAATGAAATCTTCTTCAGTGTCAGTTTCAATTTCAGGCAAATGGGTAAACCATACCATAGTTGCTAACATAACAAGCACGAAAGCCATTATAATATAAGGGATAATTATCCGCTGTGCCAGATGATTGAGAATTATTATTTTGTCAGGATCCGAAACAACAGTAAGTTGCCCGATCAGTTGATTAGAGCCTTTAAGGACAATAGCGCCCAAAACTAATGGACCTATTACCCCGGCCACTTTATTGCAAATTCCCATTATACTAATTCTGGTGGCCGCACTTTCGGATGGGCCTAACAAGGTAACATAAGGATTGACTGCTGTTTGAAGTAATGTTAATCCGGCCCCCTGGATGAATAATCCGGAAAGAAAAATTATAAAAGATCTTGATAATGCTGCGGGAATAAAAACCAATGATCCAATGGCCATAATAGCAAGGCCCATCGCTATGCCCCTTTTAAATCCAACTTTATGTAAAATCCATGAAGAAGGAGCAGCCATTATTACATATGACATGTAGAATGCGAACGTCACCATTATGGCCTGTACATAAAGGCTTAGGTTACAGGCTATTTTCAAAAACGGGATAAGTGTTCCGTTTAACCAGGTGACGAAACCAAAGATAAAAAATAGTGTGGCAATAATTGCCAAAGGATTTATACCATGTTTATCAACAGACGGATTGGCCGTATTTTCATTCATTATAATCTTTTGAAGAGGTTTATAAGGTTTATAGGTTTATAAGGTTTATACGTTTATGCGTTTATTCGTTTATTTTGAAAGTAGGTAAGTAGGTAAGTAGATAAGTAGAAAAGGATTATATTACAACTTATAACTTCTACAACCATTTTGATTTAAGATTATAGATTATAGATTTGAGATTTAAGATTTGGTAATCTGTAATTACAAATCTTAAATCTAGATTCTCAAATCTTAATTCTTAAATCCATTATCTTCATCACTTCTTGTCTTGATTCCTGGTTCCTGGTTCCTGGTTCTCATTTAAAAACAACAACCAATAACTATAATATCTTCTTTCTTTTACCTTCTGTCATATTAATTGGAAAGACTGCCGAAACCAAAGATATCCTTTTAATACGTGATAATAAATCTGATGTGAAAATATCATCATCGTTAGGCTGGACAATAAATATAAAATCGATATTTTTGAATTCATCAAGGAGAAAACCATTTTCGCAACGGTTAGAAATTAAGCGGAATTTTAAACCTTGCTCATTTAGGTATTCGTACACAGTAAACTCATTATCCAGATTTAATTTTTGATTAAAAACAGAATGATTTTCTGATTTTACAAGATTAATATTTAGATATTGGTTTAGTGCCCATGAAAGGCGGTAATCGTTTTCATGTGAAGATATTCCAAGCCATAAGGATGGCTCCTCAGTTGGAGCAGAAAGTTTATGTATACTTTTTTTTGCCATACCAACAACTAACAACTAATTTGATATCACACTATTATAAGCCTGTTCTGCAGCAAGTTGTTCCCCTTCTTTTTTAGATTTTCCGGTACCGGTACCCAAAACCGATTCATTTACTTTGACATGGGATATAAATGACGGAGATTGTTCAGTTTCGGTGTATTCCTCGGTAGTTTCGAAGGAAATTATGATTTTGTTTTTCTGGCCCCATTCTATAAGCCGGCTCTTGAAATCTGTTTCCCTGGAAAGTAATTCGTCAAGCTGGACAAAATTCTTTAACAGATAGCTGATAATGTACTTTTTGGTAAAATCATATCCTTTATCAAGAAAAATAGCGCCTATCAATGCTTCCAAAGCATCTCCGTATATATGTTTTTTCAGGGGATTCCTTTGTGTATGTGAAACAATCAGCAAATCGATTCCTAAGTTTTTGGCAAGATAATCAAGATGTGAACGTTTTACTATTTTTGATCGCATCTGGGTTAAAAACCCTTCTTTCTTACGAGGAAATTTTTTGAATAAATAATCAGCAATTACAGCATCGAGGATAGCGTCGCCGAGGAATTCCATCCTTTCGTTGTTTATTACAGATCCGTCGTCGAAATTGATAGATGCAGAGCGATGTAGAAAGGCTATTTCATATAGCCTTATTTTTCCCGGGATAATTTTCAGATGGGTATATAAAATCAAATAAAACTTCTTATTACGGGAAAATAGAAGTTTTATGAAATAGATCAAATGTTGTATCAACTACTTAAGAAATTTTTTAAAGATTAAAGAGGTATTATGCCCACCAAATCCAAATGTATTACTTATTGCATAATTGACAGTACGTTTTTGAGCCAGGTTGAAAGTAAAATTCAACTTATTGTCAAGCTCCTCATCGTCAGTAAAATGATTAATAGTAGGAGGGATTATGTTGTTCTTTACTGCAAGTACAGAAGCTATTGCCTCAATGGCTCCTGCAGCTCCCAGAAGGTGACCGGTCATTGATTTAGTCGAACTGATATTAAGTTTATATGCATGGTCCCCAAAAATCCTTTTAATGGCTTTGGTTTCGGCAATGTCTCCAAGAGGGGTAGAAGTACCATGAACATTAATATAATCAATGTCGGCAGGTTTCAATAATGCATCTTCCAATGCATTGGCCATTACCCTTGCCGCCCCGTCTCCTTCAGGATGTGGGGCAGTCATGTGGTAAGCATCGGCTGACATGCCTTCTCCGACAACTTCAGCATAAATATTTGCTCCTCTTGAAACAGCATGTTCATATTCTTCTAATACCAAGGCTCCGGATCCTTCACCAATTACGAAACCATCACGGTCCTTATCAAATGGCCGTGATGCAGTTTTGTAATTTTCGTTATTGGAAGATAAAGCCTGCATATTACTAAATCCACCAACAGAAGCTTCATTAATAGCGGCTTCTGAACCTCCACAAACAAAAATCAAAGCTTTCCCCAGACGAATATAAGTTAAAGCATCAATTATAGCATTTGATGCTGATGCACAAGCAGATACTGTGCTAAAATTAGGTCCTTTTAAACCATATTTAATAGATATATGACCGGCAGCAATATCAGAAATCATCCTCGGAATAAAGAAAGGGCTGAATCTTGGCGTACCATCTCCACTAAAATAACCTTTTAATTCCTGTACAAAAGTATCTATTCCACCAATACCTGAGGCCCATATAACACCGGCCTTATCCCGGTTAATTTTTTCAAGGTCAAGGCCGGAATTTTTAATAGCCTCATCAACAGCAACCAAGGCAAAAATAGTATAAAGATCATATTTTTTTGCCTCTTTCCTGTCGAAATAGTTTGTAAAGTCAAAATTCTTAACCTCACATGCAAATCTTGTTTTAAATTTAGATGCATCAAAACGGCTTATCAACCCAGAACCACTTACTCCTGAAATCAAACTATTCCAATAATCTTCATAGTTATTACCAATTGGGGTTAGAGCTCCAAGTCCTGTAACAACCGCCCGTTTTAACTGCATAAATTTAAGATAAGATGAAATTACTTAACATTGGCTTCAATATATTTAATAGCGTCGCCAACTGTGGCAATGTTTTCGGCCTGGTCATCAGGAATGCCAATGCTGAATTCTTTTTCAAACTCCATGATTAATTCTACAGTGTCAAGAGAATCGGCACCTAAATCGTTTGTGAAGCTTGCTTCGGGAGTTACTTCACTTTCGTCAACACCTAACTTATCTACGATGATAGCTTTTACTCTTGATGCAATATCAGACATATACTTAAAATTTAGTTAAATAATGAATAAGGATTAAAATTTTAATTGTGCAAAGAAATATAATTCTTGAATAATTATCAAACAAAAATATAGAATGCGTGATTTTTTTTGAAATAATTTGCTTTTTTTTACAATTTATTACTATTACATAATGGTTTATGAAAAATTAATTTAATTTAAAAATGAAGAAAATAGCCATATTTGCTTCCGGGTCGGGTACTAATGCCCAAAATATAATTGAATTTTTCAATAAATCGGGTTCGGCAAAAGTTGAGATTATTTTAACAAATAATAAAAAAGCATATGTTTTGGAAAGGGCTTTCAAATTTAGTATAAAAACTTATATTTTCGACAAAAAAGAGTTTTACGAAACTGACAATATTGTAAATATATTACAGGATATGCATATTGACCTAATTGTACTGGCTGGATTTCTATGGCTCGTGCCTTTTAATTTATTGAACATGTTCCAAGGAAAGATAATTAACGTGCATCCTGCACTTCTTCCAAAATATGGCGGGAAAGGCATGTATGGAAACAGAGTACATCAGGCGGTAATTGAGAATCATGAAATGTATTCAGGAATTACAATTCATTATGTTAATGAACGATACGATGAGGGGAGTATTATTTTTCAGGAAAAGTGCGGGATAAATTTAAACGAAACTCCTGAAACTCTTGCCTTAAAGGTACATGAGCTGGAATATAAGTACCTGCCTGTTATTATTGAAAGGATCCTTCAAAAAAGTGATGAAGTGATGAAGTGATTAAGTGATGAGGTGATGAAGTGATGAAGTGATGAAGTGATGAAGTATTTGAGTGATACAAATATATTAATAATGTGAATTAAGAGTTGAAAAATTTTAACCACAAAGATCACAAAGGTTTACACAAAGTAACACAAAGGAACAAATCTTTTTAAAGGATGTAATCAATTATATATTGGATTATCCTTTGTGTACCTTAGTGATTAACTTAGAGTACCTTTGTGGTAAAGCTAATATCAAAATTTAACCCTTAATTAGCATTAATATTTAATTACCTCATCACCTACAACTATTATAAATAGAATAATATACGATTAAAATTATATTTTATTTAATAAAATTTTGCGGGTTTTCTTTTTTTATTAATTGATAATAGATACCTTTGCCATTAAATAAACAATAATATGTCATATAATTATATCATTCTAGTAATTAACAATATATTAGCCCTTATTATTCTAAAGTGCTGATGAAGAATGGTATATTATTACTATAAATATATGTATGGCCATTCTAAACATTAGAGTGGCTTTTTTAGTTTATAAAATGCTTGAAAGAAAATACCAGCTTCTGCGTTACGCTCATCAGAAAATTGCTCATTTACTAAATGTAAACTTCGCATTTTCTGATTTCGCAGGCCTTGAATCTGGTCTTTTCTTTCAAACATTTGTTTAAATATTAATAAACCTAGAAAAAATGGATGAAAAATTGTACATTTTTGACACAACCTTAAGAGACGGAGAGCAGGTACCAGGTTGTCAACTGAACACGGTTGAAAAAATTGAAGTTGCGAGAGCTCTTGAGGAGCTTGGGGTTGACATTATTGAAGCAGGGTTTCCGATATCCAGCCCCGGAGATTTTAATTCAATTGTAGAAATTTCAAAAGTTATTTCCAGGCCTGTTATTTGTGCCCTCACCCGTGCAATTGAAAAAGATATAGATGTTGCAGCCGATTCTCTCAAATTTGCAAAGAAAAAGCGAATTCATACAGGGATAGGTACTTCTTATTATCACATTAATTTAAAACTTAAGTCTAATCAGGAAGAAATTTTAGAACGTTCAGTAGCCGCAGTAAAATATGCAAAAAAATTTGTGGAAGATGTTGAATTTTATGCAGAAGATGCCGGACGTACTGAAAACGAATATCTTGCAAGAGTAATTGAGGCGGTAATTACCGCAGGGGCAACAGTTGTAAATATTCCTGATACTACAGGGTATTGTTTACCTTATGAATATGGAGAGAAAATTAAATATTTAAAGGAAAATGTAAAAAATATCCATAAAGCAATTATCTCAACGCATTGTCATAACGATTTAGGAATGGCAACTGCCAACACATTGGTAGGAATATTGAACGGTGCCCGACAGGTTGAAGTTACATTAAATGGTATTGGCGAGAGAGCGGGAAATACTTCGCTTGAAGAGGTTGTTATGGCAATAAAGAGCCATAAAGATGTACCTCTGTACACTGACATAAATACAAAAAATATTTTTAAAACAAGCAGGTTGGTATCTACATTAATGCGTATGCCTGTTCAGCCTAATAAGGCTATAGTGGGAAGGAATGCATTTGCTCATTCATCAGGTATTCATCAGGATGGTATACTTAAAAACAGGGAAAATTATGAAATTATTGATCCTCAGGATGTGGGTATCAGCGAATCTTCAATTGTTTTATCCGCAAGGAGTGGCCGCGCAGCATTAAGCCATCATTTAGGGCGACTGGGATTCACGTTGTCAAATGAGGAACTGGACGACGCATACCAAAAATTTTTAAAACTGGCAGATCGCAAGAAGGATATAAACGATGATGATCTTTATGTAATTGTAGGTGTTGGTAAGGCTGAACAATCCAGGACAATTAAACTTAAATACCTTAACGTGGTTTGTGGCAAATCTGCAATACCAATGGCAACTGTTCAGCTTGTTATCAGTGGCGAAGTCTGCAGTGCTACAGCTGCAGGTTCCGGTCCTATAGATGCTTCATTTAATGCTGTCCGTCAGCTGGTACAGAAGAAAGTGGCCCTTGAGGAATACCTTGTACAAACAATTACACGAGGTAGTGATGATGTTGGCAAAGTACATGTTCAGATAGAAAATAAAGGCAATATCTATTATGGGTTTTCAGCTAATACAGATATTGTTACAGCATCAGTGGAAGCTTTTATTGATGCTATTTCTAAAGTAGGATAGAATATGAGTTTGAAAATTGGTTTAAGTAGTTTATAAAGTTTATAAAGGTTTTAAGTTTATAAAGTTTATAAGGTTTATAATATTTTTTATAAACGAATAAACGAATAAACGAATAAACATCTAAGCACTAAGCACTATGCTCTAAGCACTAAACATATGGAAAAAAAGACATTATTTGACAAAATTTGGGACAGCCATGTTGTTACTGAAATAAAAGACGGTCCGGCAGTACTTTACATTGACAGGCACCTTGTGCATGAAGTAACTAGTCCACAGGCATTTGCCGGACTTGATAAGCGTGGAATAAAAGTATTCCGTCCGGGACAAACTTTTGCTACACCTGATCATAATATTCCTACAAAAGATCAGCATTTGACCATTCATGATGAATTATCAAGGTTTCAGGTACAAAAACTTACTGATAACTGTAAAAATCATGATGTACCTCTTTATGGCCTTAACCATCCCTGGCAGGGAATAGTACATGTTATTGGCCCTGAATTAGGTATTACACAACCAGGGTTGACGATTGTCTGTGGCGACAGCCATACTTCAACTCACGGAGCATTTGGTACCGTTGCATTTGGAATAGGAACAAGTGAAGTGGAAATGGTATTGGCAACACAATGTATTTTGCAGGTGAAACCAAAAAGAATGTTAATTGAAATAAATGGAAACCCTGGCAGGGGAGTTACTTCAAAAGACATTATATTGTACATAATATCGAAGATAACAGCTTCCGGAGGAACAGGTTATTTCATAGAATTTGGTGGCACAGCCATTCGCAAACTTAGTATGGAAGCAAGGATGACCATTTGCAATATGAGTATTGAAATGGGAGCACGTGGCGGAATGATAGCTCCTGATGAAATAACCTTTGAATATATCCATGGCCGTGAGTTTGCCCCAAAAGCAGGGGATTGGGATAAGGCTTTGGCTTATTGGAAAACACTAAAGTCAGATCCTGGTGCACAGTTTGATAAAGTAATCCGTTATAATGCAGAGGATATTGAACCAATGATTACTTATGGAACAAATCCTGGAATGGGTTGTAAGATAAATGCAAATTTGCCGGATGGAAGAGAGTTAACTGAAAATAATAAAAATACCTTTTTCAAGGCCTTAAAATACATGGATATTGAACCTGGAAAGAAACTTCTTGGCAAAAGAATAGATTATGTATTTGTTGGAAGCTGCACTAATGGAAGGATTGAAGATCTCAGAGAATTCACGAATTTTGTAAAAGGCAGGAGAAAAGCTGATAATATTATTGCCTGGATCGTTCCCGGTTCTAAACAGGTAGAAAAACAGGCAAGGGAAGAAGGCTTGACAAAAATACTTGAGGATGCAGGGTTTGAACTTCGTCAGCCGGGTTGTTCAGCATGCCTGGCAATGAATGATGATAAAGTACCTGAAGGAAAATATGCCGTAGCTACTTCCAATCGAAATTTCGAAGGAAGGCAAGGCCCCGGATCAAGAACCATGCTGGCAAGCCCTCTTACAGCCGCTGCTACTGCCCTGAAAGGTGTAGTAACAGATCCCAGGGACCTTATGTAAAAAAGTGATTAGGTGATTAAGTGATTAAGTTTCAAGAAATATTTCATTACTTCATTACTTCATTACTTCATTACTTCATTACTTCATCACTTATTAACCTAATCACCTAATCACTTAATCACTAATCACTAAAATATGGCATCTGAAAAATTTGAAACAATTAAATCGTCTGCAATACCACTTCCAATTGAGAATGTGGATACAGATCAGATAATACCTGCTAGGTTTTTGAAAGCGACTTCACGGGACGGTTTTGGAGAAAACCTTTTCCGCGATTGGCGCTATGATAAGAATAATAATAAAAACGAAAAATTTGTATTAAACAATTCCAATTATAATGGCAGGATTCTGGTAGCAGGCAAGAATTTTGGAAGTGGGTCGAGCCGTGAACATGCTGCATGGGCAATCGTTGATTTTGGCATTAAGGTAGTGGTATCAAGTTTCTTTGCGGATATTTTTAAAAACAATGCACTTAATAATGGACTTCTGCCAGTTCAGGTTTCAGAAGCGTTTCTTTCAAAAATATTTGAAGAAATCAACAAAAATCCAAAATCGATGTTTAAAGTTGATTTGATTAACCAGACAATTTCAATTATTTCCAGCGGTTTATCGGAAAGGTTTGACATCAGTACTTATAAAAAAACCTGCCTGATAAACGGATATGATGATATCGATTTTTTATTAAGTATTAAGGATAAAATTGAAGAATTCGAAAGAGTAGGAAAGTAGAAAAGGGGATAATACAATGAAAATAGAGATAATGGATACTACCCTCCGGGATGGTGAACAAACTTCAGGGGTTTCTTTTACAGCCGGGGAAAAACTTAACATTGCAAAATTGCTTTTGCAGGAAGTTAAAATAGACCGCATTGAAGTGGCTTCGGCCAAAGTTAGTGAAGGCGAATTTAAGGCCGTTAAAAGAATTACTGACTGGGCAGGTAAAAATAATTGTCTTGACAGGATTGAAGTATTAGGATTTATTGATGGTAATCAGTCTATTGACTGGATAGCAAACTCAGGGGCAAAAATTGTAAATATGCTTTGCAAGGGTTCTATGAAACACCTTAAAGGGCAATTACGAAAAACTCCTGATGAACATATTGCTGACATAAAACAGACGTTAAATTATGCTAAAAGCAAGGGGTTAGAGGCAAATATTTATCTTGAAGACTGGAGCAACGGAATGAGGCATTCTCTTAACTATGTCTTTTGTTTGTTAGACGCTCTTGTTGAGGAACCTTTTTTACGTTTTATGCTGCCTGATACTCTTGGAATACTAAACCCGGATGAAACTTATGAATTTTGCAAGATAATTGTAGATAAATATCCGGGCATACATTTCGATTTTCACGCCCATAATGATTATGATCTTGCAACTGCAAATGTATTAGCAGCAATACAAACAGGAATAAAAGGGATACATACAACTGTGAACGGGTTAGGGGAGAGGGCAGGAAATGCGCCACTTTCAAGTGTTTTAGCTATATTGAAGGATCATTCTAATGTGGAAGTGAACCTTAATGAGCAAAAAATAAACATGATTAGCAGGATAGTTGAATCGTTTTCGGGTATCAGGATTTCATCAAATAAACCCATAATTGGTGAAAGCGTATTTACACAAACCTGTGGGGTACATGCCGATGGTGACGGGAAGGACAAACTTTATTACAACGATTTGCTGCCGGAAAGGTTTGGCAGGATAAGAAAATATGCATTGGGTAAAACAGCAGGCAAATCGAACGTAATGCAAAATCTGAAAGAGCTTGGAATACAACTTGACCCGGAGTCAATGAGGATGGTTACCAAACGTGTGACAGAACTGGGCGATTTAAAAGAACATATAACTGCAGATGATTTGCCTTTTATAATTTCAGATATTTTAAACAGTGAATTAATAGATAAAAAAATCAAAATTAAAAATTACTCTTTATCCTTAGTCGAAGGACTGAAACCAGTTGCTACCCTGTGCATAGAAATCGGGAAAAAGACGTATGAGGAAACTTCTTCAGGTGACGGACAATATGATGCTTTTATGAAGGCCTTGCAAAAAATATATAAAACACTGGGCAAAAAACTGCCAAAGCTCACCGATTATATAGTTACCATACCTCCCGGCGGAAAAACCGACGCATTGGTTGAAGCAGTGATTACATGGAAGAACAACAGGGAATTTAAAACGCGGGGGCTTGATTGCGACCAGATAGTTGCCGCAATTAAAGCGACGGTAAAAATGCTGAATATTATAGAAAATCATTAATTTAAGCAATATATTATTTACATAATATTACATTAATATAGAAAAATGAGCAATAAAACTTACAACATTGGCCTTATTCCGGGAGATGGTACAGGACCTGAAGTATTAAAGGAAGGAGTAAAGGTAATTGATGCTGCAGCATCAAAATTCGGATTTAAGTTAAATTATGAAAAATTTGATTTTGGAGGGGAGCGTTACAAACGTACGGGCGAAACCTTACCAGAGACGGCCATAGAAGAAGTCAAAAAATTCGATTCCCTCTTTTTGGGAGCTATTGGTCATCCTGAAGTTAAACCTGGCATTCTGGAAGTTGGTATTTTACTTAAAATGCGGTTTGCACTGGATCAGTATATCAATTTGCGACCTGTAAAGTTATACCCTGGTGTTGAAACTCCACTTAAAGACAAAGGCCCGGCCGATATCGATTTTGTCGTTATCCGTGAGAATACCGGCGGAATTTATACAGGAGTGGGAGGCGCGGTACAGGTAGGCACTCCGTTTGAAGTAGCTACACAGGTGATGATTTATTCTCGTCCTGTCGTTGAACGTTGCGTTAGATATGCATATGAATATACCCGTAAGCGTAACAAAAGAAAACAATTAACACTGGTGCATAAAAATAATGTGTTGACCTATGCAGGAGATTTGTGGGTACGAACACACAAAGAAATAGGCGATAAATATTATCAGGATATAAAACAGGATTACAATCATGTTGATGCTGCTACTATGTGGTTTGTAAAATCTCCCGAATTTTATGATGTTATTGTTACTGAGAATCTTTTTGGAGACATTATAACTGATCTTGCCGCTATAATTCAGGGAGGACTTGGAATAGCATCAGGTGGCAATATAAATCCTGAAGGTGTTTCTATGTTCGAACCTATGGGTGGATCAGCTCCGAAATACACAGGGTTGAACATAATTAACCCTCTGGCAGCAATATGTGCAGGTGCGCTAATGCTTGAAACATTAGGGGAAAGCGCTGCTGCTGCTGCAATTGATAAAGCAGTAAGCAATGCTCTTGGCTCAGGTAAAATAAAAAGTCTGGCTGCCGGTCAAATGGGAATGGGTACCAGGGAAGTGGGAGATTTAATAGCAAAAAATTTATCTTAATTTAGCTATTTCCTTTTCCAGAACCTCTTTAACTGAGGCTATTTCCATACGGGCCTCTTTTTGGTTATTTTTTATAGCTTCCTCCAATGATTTATTTATATTTAGAACAAGCTTCTCATTATTTTGTGATGCTAACCTGATTTTATTATTAAGAATAAAATATAATATTACAATCAAAATCAGTGCCAACACAACAAGAATGGATATGGCTATTTTCCGTTTCATTAATGAATTAAGCATCAAAGAGGTTCTTGACCTTAAAGAATCAATGTTCGATTTATTAGCCGTTAACTCATCCTGAATTGCTAATATTTTTTGGTTGTAAATCTTTTCTGTGGAAAGCAAACTATCCTGCAGAATTTTTGATGAAAATTCGAAATTTTTCAATTTCATTTTAAGTGAAGCGTTTTCCGAATTCAGGGTAGTAACTTGCTTCTTGAGATTGGAAATCTCTTCGTTTGAATTGTAATTTTGGGCAGATAAAAAGCCGGATAAGGAAAACAAAAACGTGAAAATCATTATTTTTTTCATAGTTATTAGATTTTAAGGTTAATATTTGAAGCCCAACAAAGAAGTTGAGGTTTTTAGATGTGCCTTAATGTAAAAATGCTTTTTGAACACTCTTTGAAAACATATCCTTTATTTTATTTTTATCCATAAACCCATATTCCATGGCTGTTTTTAACAATTTAACAGCTTTTTCCGGTTGGTTGGCCTTATCCATAAGTAATGCCTTATAAAAATACAGATCGGGATTTTTTGGCTCAAGTTTTTCATAAATATTCAGGCATTTATTTGATAATTCTGTATTATTGGTTGCTATTGCTTTAGAAGTGTATGAATAGCAGACGATTCCAAGAAATCCTTTGACTCTGCTGTACATTTGTTTGGTTAATATATCGTTTTTCTGAGAAATTTTTTCATTCAGTGATTTTATCTCATTCGTCCACCAGCCTGTATCTGCAGAAAAAAACTTATCCATATAACCATTTCTAAGCTGTTTTTCCATTTCATCAATACGAAGTTGATTTTGTATATCTTGTTTATAGCCATCAGATTCTTTAAGGTTATCCCGCTCTTTTTCAAATGAGCTGACTTTATATAAACCATATAAATATGATATCCCTTTTTTACATTCCAGGTCTGCTTTTGCATACTGGCTGTTTTTAAGGCATTTATTAATATCGTTGGTTATATCATTAAATGTATTATCCAATAATTTATCATCCTGAGGGATCAATCCGTCGCGCATTGCATTGAGATCAAACCATAACAGCGCATCAGTGATATATTTTGCGGGTGGCCAGACATGTCCGCTATCGAAGGAAGCTATTATATATCTCCAGCCGGTTCCATTTAATTCATCATCCAGAGATTCAACCTCCTCATAATTGAAATCTTCTTTCCCGGCAATTGCACAAATTTCAAATCGCTTGATGATATTTTGCTGGTTTATTTGAGGTAATCCGGCACTACAAGTTATTACCCCCCTGATTTTGGAAGAAGATATAGCTATATTTGAGGCAACTCGTCCTCCACCTGAAAACCCTGCTGTGTAAACCCGCTTTTCATCAATAGAATAATGTGAAAATACATCCGAGAATAAAACATTAACGATATGATCGATATTTTCCACGCCATTTTTTGAATTGTTAGATCCGACAAGTATATACCCAAATCGTTCGGCAGCCTCTTTTGCATGATTTATTGCAAATTTCCCATCGCCATGTGAGTCGAACATGAAAAGAACAGGCCATTTCTTTTTGATATTGTAACCGGCCGGCAGATAAATACAATAACTTTGGGTTGTATCCTGGGTTATGACGATGTTTTTGATATCATGGAATTTCAGAGGCTTATTTACGTTATTTTGGTTACCGTTGCATGAAATCAGCATCAATGATATAAGAAGTGACAAATATACTGAGATGGTAAATTTCAGATTATTTAATATCAAAGACATATGTTTTAGAATAGTGTTAGTATAGTTATAACAAATATAGTATAAAATAATGTGTTAATTTGATAATGTGCTAATTTGAAAATTTGAAAATGATGATTACGGATTACTAATTACAGATTATTATTGATTGATAAATTGTTGATATGTTTATGAGTTTATGCGTTTATGGAATATCTTAAAACGAATAAACGAATAAATGAATAAACTTTTGTTCACTGTTCACTGTTCACTGTTTGCCTGTTCCTAAATAGCCAATAAAGTCCAAAACCCAAAATAATTGTTGTAACAGCGGTTAATGGCAGAAATTCATTTGTCGATCCTATATCCAGTATTTTTGGGTTTAACATCTTTGCATTTATAAAGTAACAGGCAATAACATCAAGAGAGTTGTTAATAAAATGGGCAAGAATAGGCAACCACAGGCTTCCGCTCCAGACAAACATGTAACCAAACATGATCCCTAACAGCCATCGTGGGAAAAAACCGTAAAATTGCATATGTATGGCACTGAAAATAAATCCAGAGATGATAATTCCCCAATGACTATTTTTAGCGAGGTTAGTTAATATCCTTTGCAGAATGCCTCTGAAAAGAAATTCTTCACCAATTGCCGTAATAAAGCCAAACATAAATATATTTACTATAAGACCAGGTAATGTTGAAACATTTAAAAAAGCTTCAGTTATATTATCGTTAACTTTTTCATTATCCATCATAACTTTTTCAATTCCCGACATAAATGCAGGAAACCTGATCTGGGCATTTAATCCGGCAATCAAATTAACAGCAGGAATTGCAGTGATCATAACTAAAACAACAATTCCCAATTTTTTAAATGAAGGCAATGTATTAACTTTAAGATAACCAAAACTATTCCCTGAAAATAAGCGGGAAAGAATCAATGGGATTACTATAAATAATCCTACGGAAATAAATATCTGAAGAAATTTACTGATCTGAATTGTTCTTTGATTTGAAAAATCTGTGAGATCCTGCAATGCAGAAAAATTTATGCCAAATATCAAGGAAGCAAACAAGCAGGATAAAATACTAATTACTATTAATCCCGTGAAAATAAATAGAAAGGTGATCCCAAGCTGGGCACCCGGATTGTCATCATTAAATGCTGAATGTTTCATGTAGTAAAATTGAGTAATTTTGTAAAATTAGTAATTTAGAACCAATATGAAAATCGGATCGATTGAGCTGGGAGAAAACCCATTGTTTCTGGCACCTATGGAGGATGTTACCGATCCGTCGTTTAGATTTATATGCAAGCAATTTGGGGCAGATGTTGTTTACACAGAGTTTATTTCAAGTGATGGATTAATACGTGATGCCAAAACAAGTCTTAAAAAACTGGATATTTATGAAAATGAGCGTCCTATTGGTATTCAAATATACGGGCACCTTATCGGATCAATGGTTGAAGCTGCTAAAATTGCCGAAGCCGCAGGACCTGATATGATAGATATTAATTTTGGCTGTCCGGTACGCAAAATTGCAACTCGCGGAGCCGGTTCCGGTATGTTAAATAATCTGCCACTCATGGTTAAAATTACCGAAGAAATAGTTAAAACGGTAAAACTACCGGTAACAGTTAAGACCCGATTAGGCTATGACGATAATTCAAAAAATATCCTGGAAATTTCTGAACAGTTACAGGATGTTGGAATTCAGGCAATAACTATTCACGGACGTACCCGTGCACAACTTTACCGGGGTTCAGCCGACTGGACATTGATTGGTGCGGTAAAAAATAACCCGAGAATTAAAATACCTGTTATTGGAAATGGTGATGTGAATGATCCGGTACAGGCAAAAAATTTATTTTGTAAATATGGTATCGACGGTATAATGATTGCACGGGCTACATATGGAAGGCCATGGATTTTTAAGGAAATAAAGCATTACATGCAATATGGCCAGATTATGCCTTCAATTTCGTTATATGAAAAAGCCGAACTGGCGAAGTTACATTTGCTGAAATCAATAGAAGTAAAGGGAAATCCAAGGGGAATTTTTGAAATGCGCCGGCATTTAACTAATTATTTCAAAAACCTGCCTGGTTTTAAAGAAACACGCATAAAACTGGTCACTTCCCTTGATGTTGAAGAATTAATCACGATTATTGATGGAATACCGGTGAAATTCGAAATTTGAATATTTGCACATTGTTTTTAATATCTTCTTTCTTTATTTATTATAAATGTAACCCGGATTTTTGATAATCGTATATTTTATTTTAAAAGTTTTGTTGAATGATTTTAAATAACAAATAATTAGAATTGGCCAGGACAATATAAAATAAAAATCTTACATTTGTATTGTCCGGGTATTGCATTTCAAATCGATTTTAACTCATTCTCAGATAAATTACTTATTGCTTGCAGGAAAACAAAGTGTTTGGTGTTAATTGTAGTAAATAAACAATAAAAAAAAATTGATTAATTATGAAACGAAGATTTATTATAATTGCTTTATTTTTAGGTTTAAACCTTCAGTTCTTTATTAATTGTTCAGCCCAGGTTGGAATAAATCAAACTGGTGCCACTCCTGACCCTTCTGCAATGCTTGACGTAAATAGCACATCTTCAGGTTTGCTTATACCCCGGATGACCACAGCCCAGCGCAATAGCATTTCAACCCCTGCTACCGGACTAATGATATTTAATACTACTACGGCCTGTTTGGAAGTATACTATGGAGGCGTATGGAACTCTTTAAATTGCGCCTGTACATCTTTACCCTCAGGGCCCTCTGCCAGCGCAGCTACTGGTGCACAGGCTGCCCAGTTCACGGCTAACTGGCTTACCACAGCCGGCGCTACCACTTATTATCTTGATGTTGCAACTGATGTAGGTTTTACATCCTATGTCACGGGATTTGATAATAATAATGTAGGTAATGTAACAGGTGCAAATGTAACAGGCCTTACATGCAATACAACCTATTATTATCGTGTGCGCGCAGCCAACGCTTGCGGTACCAGTGGAAACAGCAGTATAATTACAGCTTCAACAGCAACTTCCACCGGGCCAACTGCCGCTGCTGCTTCCGGTGTACAACAAAACCAATTTACAGCTAACTGGGGTGCTTTAGGAGGAGCGACAGCCTATTATTTAACGGTAAGCATTGATCCGACTTTCTCAGGCGGTTTTGTAACTGGTTACAGCCCTTTAACTCTTGGGGTAGTTACTTCTGCAGCAGTAACTGGGCTTAACTGTGGTACAACATATTATTACGAGTTAACAGCCGGAACCGGTTGTGGCATAAGTAACCCAAGCAATGTAATATCACAAACAACGACATCTTCTCCCGGAACTCCCACAGCCACGTCCGCAACCGGCTTAGGGCAGACTCAATTCACGGCAAACTGGAATTCCGTGGCAGGAGCAACAACATATTATCTTGATGTTGCCATCGATGCCGGCTTTACTACTTTTGTGCCCGGATACGACGGAGTGAGCGTTCCGGCACCCTCAACATCCTATAACGTGATAGGGCTTGCCTGCAATACTATTTATTATTACCGTGTAAGATCTACAAGTGGCTGTGGTTCAAGTAGCAATAGCAATACCACTACGGTGACTACTTGCGGATGTACTCCGACTTCTACTTCTGCAACCAATGTAATGTCGGGTTCATTTTCTGCTAACTGGGCAGCCGCCGGAGGAGCTATAGGATATTATCTTGATGTAGCCACTGATAACGGGTTTACAGGTACTCTTCCCGGTTATAATAACCTGAATATCGGGTTGGTAACAACCTATAGTGTTACGGGTTTAAACTGCAATACAAATTATTACTACCGTATAAGAACACAAAGTGCCTGTGGTGCAAGCGGGAATAGCAGTACTATTGCAGTTACCACGGCCAGTACATTTGCTACTACAGCCACTCCTGCCTCAGCAATCGGACAAACACAATTCACTGCAAATTGGGGCAGTGTTGCAGGCGCTACGGATTATATCCTTGATGTAGCAACCGATAACGGATTTACATCTCCTGTTTCAGGATCCCCGTTTGATATGGGAGGGCCATTAATAAATTATACAGTTGGCAGTCTTACATGCAATACACCTTATTATTATCGTGTACGTGTCGTGACTTCTTGTGGTACCAGCAGTAACAGCAATACTGTTAATCCGACTACCTGTGTTTGCACACCTGTTGCAACTGCAGCATCAACAATTGTTGCCAATGGTTTTAGCGCAAACTGGAATACAGTTCCGTCTGCTACCACTTACTACCTTGATGTTGCTACTGATAACGGTTTTGTTGGTATCCTTCCGTCATATAATAACCTTAATGTTGGTAATGTAACTACATATTCGGTTTCAGGGCTTATATGCAACACTGCTTATTATTATCGTCTGCGGGCAAGCAGTTCTTGTGGTACAAGTGTAAGCAGCAATACAATAAATCCGACAACGCTTTCCACTTCGGCACCAACTGCAATTGCTGCAACAAGCAATACGGGTACATCGTTTTCTGCCAATTGGACTGCTTATAGCGGAGCTACAGGTTATTTTCTTGATGTTGCTACAGATAACGGTTTTACAAGTATTCTTTCCGGTTATAATAACCTTAATGTTGGCAATGTGACCACTTATCCGGTTACCGGCCTTACCTGTGGTACAACAACTTATTATTACCGTATACGTGTTGTGAATTCATGCTCAACAAGTGGTAACAGCAATACCATTACTACAGCAACAGCACCGTTATACAGTGTCCCGGTAACACTTACCAATAGTCAGGTTTCACCTACTATTGCAAACTTCCAGCAGCAGATTACTGTAAATAGCTCAAATTACACTGCTTATGAAAGTGCCGGTTTACAGAATGTTGAGTTTACTACCGGACCGAATGCTACAGGCACAAAGTTGCAGGCATGGATAGAGAGCGGTGCTACCAATGTATCTGCCAGTACGGTTTACTGGGTTAATCTAGGATCAAGCACTGTGCCGGCAAGGGGTACTCTAACCATTTATATGAACTTTTTGACAGACTAATATTCTTTCGGCATCGGGCCCTACAGGTGAAGCTCCACAGTTATCAGGAAGCTATGGCCAGTACGACAATGGAGCCTCCGTATTTGGTATTTATTACAATTTTGCCGGGTCTTCCGTCAATGGTTCGATATTTACCTCTGTTATACCCGCTGGTACCACCATAACACAAAATAACGGAATTACATTAACAACTGACGCATCAAGTACATACGGCGGATTAATATATACTGCTGGTTATGCAAGTTCTCCTGCCCAGGTCTTTGATGGCGATGTTACTGCTGTAAGCGGAATAGCTGCAGGTTTGGCGCTTCAAACCGGTGCAACCGCAACCAGTAATTGTATTGCATTAAACTGCTGGTCAGGAAGTGTTGCAGCCGGTACTATGCAAAATGGTTTGCACGATGGCACCACCAACCCAAATCTTCAAATCGCAGTCGGAATAGAAGGAGGAGCATGGCTCACCGGAACTTCACAAGTATGGTATAAAAATTATACTGCAACAGGCGGGACACAAAATACATATGCTTTGCCGGGAACTATTTACCCTTCAATTGGGATTTATTATCGAGCAACAATTCATCAATAACTTTTCAATGGATACGGACGCATCTGTATGCACCTAATGGTGTAATGCCGTCCTCTGGCTTTGGTGCTGCCCTCTGTAATTAGCGTTTGTCCATAAAGTCAGCAGCCGTCGTTACGCTCGTTTAAAAATCAGTCATTTACTGTAGTAAACTCCTGATTTTTAGGCTTCGCAAGCCTTGGCTACGAACTTTATGATCCAAACACCTGACTTGAAAGACAGACACTAATTAACGTCAGTTCGATTAAAGAAATAAGGCTTTATATTGTAATATACTTAACCCCAACCCCTTAAGAAGGCATAGCCGTCAGGTTAACGCTTGTAAAATGCTTATATACAATTATAATACTTTATTTGAGATTTCTCGCTTCGCTCGAAATGACTGTCGTTATTGGTCAGAGAGCGGGAGGTGAAGAGAGTGCGGATTTGCCGCACTCTCTTCACCTCCCGCAACGCCACAATTCTGCTGGTCGTCATTCCGACCGCAGGGAGGAATCTCTTTAATTGGTTGTAATTCATTGACTATGTCCGAAACATGTTGAGAAAATGATTTATTATTCCGAACAAAGCCACGCTCTGTTACCAGCACTTTCCATTCGGGGTTCTTTTTGTTAATATTGAGTTTTCTCGCGTCGCTCGAAATAAACTTTTGACGGTTCCACTTTTTTAATTCTTTTTCTCTTTGTATTGCCAAATCAAAATATTGAAATTCTTCGTGATAAATACAGTATTCAATATTGTACTTATCTGTAAAAGTGTCATTTATCAAATGATTTTTATGCTCATGTATTCTTCTGCATAAATTGTTTGTAACCCCAATATATAAAGTTGTTTTGTTCTTATTGGTCATAATATATACAAATCCAGTCGTTGACATACGCTCTTAATTACACTAATATTTTATTACATTTACACTAAATATCTATCATTCTGCTCTATATAGACATTAACCTGACGGCTATGCTTAAGAAGGGGCTATAACTGTTATCCTATCAAAGCGTAATTTTAGGGCATCGCTAAAAACCTCAAATTTGAGGCGGACAAAAATTTTAAACCGGAGTTTACTAAAAGTAAATGAGGCTTTAAAATTTGAAGCCCAACAAAAAAGTTGAGGTTTTTAAAGGTGCCCTTAATTGCGGGGTTTTGAATAGTCCATGGTATAGTGCAATCCACGGCTTTCATGCCTGGCCTGGGCACTTTTTATTACCAGATAACCGACATTAATCATATTTCTTAATTCACAAAGTTTCTGTGAGAGTATCGACTTTTTATAAAGCTCTTCTGTTTCTTCAAAAATAATTTCAAGCCTGTCCATTGCCCTCTTCAAGCGGAGGTTAGACCTGACAATTCCGACATAATTGGTCATTATTTGCTGCATTTCTTTATAATTCTGAGTAATAAGTACCATTTCCTCAGGGTGTGTAGTTCCTTCGTCATTCCATTGGGGAATGTCGTTCTGAAATGAATAATTTTTAAAATGTTCAAGTGCATGGTAAGATGCCCTTTCTGCAAAAACAATTGCCTCGATTAATGAGTTAGAAGCTAACCTGTTTGCACCGTGCAACCCTGTACAAGAAGCTTCTCCCAGTGCATAAAGCCTGTTAATAGTGCTTAACCCGTTACGGTCGACCCGTATGCCACCGCACATAAAATGAGCTCCTGTAGTAACAGGAATCAAATCTTTGGTAATATCTATCCCCAGGCTTTTACACTTATCATAGATATTTGGAAAATGTTCAACTAATCCTTTTGGGTCAAGTTGACGGGCATCGAGGTACACATGGTCATCTCCGAAAATCTTCATCTCATTATCTATGGCACGGGCCACGATATCGCGAGTGGCAAGTGACCCTCTCTGATCATACTTGTGCATGAATTCATTCCCGTCAAGCGTTTTTAATACGGCGCCATAACCCCTTACAGCTTCCGAAATCAGGAAAGAAGGCCTTTCATTCGGATTATACAGTGTAGTGGGATGGAACTGAATAAACTCCATGTTGTCAATTATCCCTTTGGCGCGATATACCATTGCAATACCATCACCTGTAGCTACAGGCGGATTTGTGGTATTGTTGTAAATATTTCCTGTACCTCCTGTCGCTATAACAGTTACTCTGGCTAAAACTGTTCTTACCTTGCGGGTTTCAAAATTGATAATATAAGCTCCATAACATTCGATATCGTCGTGATATCTTTTTACAAGTTTACCAAGATGATGCTGGGTAATGATATCCACCGAAAAAAAATTTTCAAGGATCTCAATATTCGGATGCTTCCATACCTTTTCACAAAGGGCACGTTCTATCTCAAAGCCGGTAATATCTTTATAATGCAGGATCCGATGTTCGCTGTGTCCGCCCTCAAGTCCCAGGTCAAAGGTGCCATCGGGTTTTCGGTCGAAGTTTGCACCCCACTCAATTAATTGATTTATCTGATCAGGTGCTTCAGTTACCACTCCGCGGACAATTTCCTCATCGCATAACCCGTCGCCTGATATGAGAGTGTCTCTCACGTGCTTTTCAAAATTGTCAGGTTGATATGTCACAGAAGCGATGCCTCCCTGTGCATATTTAGTATTAGTGTCATCAAGTTTGTTTTTTGTAACAATACAAACCTTTCCCTTTTCGGCAACCTTAAGTGCGAAACTTAATCCGGCTATTCCGGAACCAATCACCAGGAAATCAACCTCACGCTTCATGAGAATAATACTTACAATATTCAAAGATAGGAATTTATTTTATTTGTGATTTTAGCAAAATTCATGTAGGTTTGCACGCAATCAAATAAAAAGTTAGATAATGGGTTCAGAGGATTTATTTAAAAAAATTATTTCGCATTCAAAAGAATATGGATTTATTTTCCCTTCCAGTGAAATATATGACGGTTTAAGCGCTGTTTACGATTATGGTCAGTATGGTGTTGAATTAAAAAATAATATTAAGAAATATTGGTGGGATTCCATGGTATTACTTAATGAAAACATTGTAGGCATAGATTCTGCAATATTCATGCATCCCCGGATTTGGGAAGCATCCGGTCATGCAGGGGCATTTAACGACCCGCTTATTGATAACAGGGATTCTAAAAAGCGGTACAGGGCAGATGTGTTAATTGAAGAGTATATTCAGAAACTTCAGGATAAGGCAGACAAAGAAGTAGAAAAGGCATCAAAACGTTTTGGAGAAGCTTTTGACGAAGAAATGTTCAGGACTACAGATCGTCGTATTTTGGATATAGTTGCACACCAAAATGTTATCCGTAACAGAATGGTGAAGGCATTAACCGAAGAAAATTTAGAGGAATTAAGGCAAATTATTATCGATGCCGAAATTGTTTGTCCCATATCAGGAACCCGCAACTGGACTGATGTAAGGCAGTTTAACCTTATGTTCGAGACTAAAATAGGTTCACTTAGCGAAGATGCCGACACTATTTATCTTCGGCCCGAAACAGCCCAGGGAATTTTCGTTAATTTCCTGAATGTCCTGAAATCGGGACGGATGAAAATTCCATTTGGGATTGCACAAATTGGGAAAGCTTTTCGAAACGAAATTGTTGCCCGTCAGTTCATATTCAGGATGAGGGAGTTCGAACAAATGGAGATGCAGTTTTTTATTACTCCGGGAACTGAACCCGAATGGTTTAAAAAATGGGAAGATATACGCATGAAGTGGCACACATCCCTCGGATTCGAAAAGGGGAAACATCGCTTCCACGATCATGATAAACTTGCACACTATGCCAATGCGGCAACAGATATTGAATTTGAATTTCCTTTTGGTTTTAAAGAAGTTGAAGGTATTCATTCCCGTACTGATTTCGATTTAGGCAATCACCAGAAGTTCTCAGGAAAAAAAATTCAATATTTTGATACTGAGCTTAATAGGAATTATGTGCCATATGTAATTGAAACATCTATTGGTGTTGACAGAATGGTACTTTGCATATTATCAAACGGATATAAGGAGGAAAAAATAAAGAAGGAGGATGGTACCGATGACTTACGTGTGGTTTTAAATATCCCGCCTGCCCTGGCACCTGTGAAACTGGCTATCTTCCCGCTTATTAAGAAGGATGGATTGCCTGAGAAATCACGGGAAATATATGAAAGTTTAAAATTTGATTTTAACTGCCAGTATGAAGAAAAGGATACAATTGGCAGGCGTTATCGCCGCCAGGATGCCATTGGAACTCCGTTCTGTATTACAGTTGACCATCAAACACTTCAGGATAATACCGTTACGGTTCGTTATCGCGATACCATGGTACAAGAGAGGGTGGAAGTGGGCAGGCTACGGGATATGATTGGAGAGAAGGTTAGTATTAAATCCTTGTTAAAAAAACTTGTTTAATATATAGAACCAAGAACCAAGAACCAGGAACCAAGACAAATGCATAATTATAAAGAATTGAAGATTTGGCTGAAATCAAGGGAATTAGCAACATTAATTTATAAACTTTCAACCAAATTACCATCTAAAGAAAAATATGGCCTGATAAGTCAGATTCAACGGGCTTCAATTTCAATTCCAGCCAATATTGCTGAAGGTTCTGGTAGAAGTTCCAATAAAGATTTTTCAAGATTTTTGGATATTTCTATGGGTTCAGCCTTTGAACTTGAGACTGAAATTTATATTCTCCATGACTTAGAATATATTAATGAAATTTATTTTAACGAATATTTATTAAAGGTTCAGGAAATTCAGAAAATGATTTATGCATTTCGAGAAACATTAGTAAAATAAATCTTGGCTCCTGGCTCTTGGTTCTTGGCTCTACTCTATGAAAAAAGTCCTTATAATAACATATTACTGGCCACCTGCCGGAGGATCCGCAGTTTTCAGATGGTTGAAATTTTCGAAATACCTTCGGGAATTTGGATGGGAACCGGTAATATATACTGCTGAAGATGGTGAATATGCCGAATATGATCCTGAAAACTCAAAGGATATCCCTGCAGGAATTAGTGTCCTTAAACAACATATATGGGAACCATATCAATTTTATAAGAAATTTACAGGCCAGAAAAAAACAGACAAAGTAAACGTAGGGTTTCTTACCGAAAAGAAAAAGCCGGCTTTTACTGAAAAAATTGCAGTATGGATAAGAGGTAATTTTTTTATTCCTGACGCGAGAAAATTCTGGATTAAACCATCTGTAAAGTATCTGGTAAAATGGATTAAGCTGAATCCGGTGGATGTTATTATTTCATCCGGACCGCCGCATAGTACGCATCTTATAGCTATGGGTTTAAAAAAAAGGTTACATGTACCGTGGATTTCTGATTTTAGGGACCCCTGGACTAAAATTGATTTTTATAATGATCTGCATCTTTCGAGGTTTGCCGACCAAAAGCATCACAAACTTGAGAAATCGGTAGTTACAAATGCTGATTGTGTGGTAACTGTCGGGAACCAAATGCGTGAGGAATTTGAATTGATTGGAGCAAAAAATATTTTTACAATAACCAATGGTTTTGATACTTCTGATTTTAATAATGAAGATATTAAACCTGATAAAAAATTTACAATTGCTCATTTTGGTACAGTAAATAAATCCAGGAACCCGCTCGTATTATGGCAGGTAATTTCTGAGTTGGTAATTGATAATAAAGATTTTGCAAGTGATGTTAAATTGGTATTTGTGGGAAGACTTGATCAGGCAGTTAAAGAATCAATAATTAAATTCAGGTTGGAAAAATATGTTGAAATAATTGATTTCGTAAACCATGAAGAGGTTGTCTGCATGCAACAAAAATCACAGGTATTATTGTTATTAATTAATCAAACCTCTAATGCCGGGGGAATCCTTACCGGGAAGTTTTTCGAGTACCTGGCTGCTAAACGTCCTATTGCAGCTATAGGCCCTGTTAAGGGTGATGTTGCAGACATTCTGAACAGTTCAAAGGCCGGTACTATCGTAGATTTCAATGACAAAGAAAATCTCAGGAAGTTAGTAATTCTATACTATTCAAAATTTAAGGACAATCAGCTTTTTGTAAATCCTTTAGGTATAAACGAATATTCACGGTACGAACTTACCCGTAAACTAGCCGGTTTGTTGGACAGGCTTATTTTATAGAACCAGGAGCCAAGAGCCAGGAACCAAGATAAGAGAAATAATTAAAGAAGACAGAAAACAGAGTACAGAAGACAGAAGACTGGCTATAACCCCTAACCCCTATTCTGTATCAGAAAC
The DNA here is from genome assembly GCA_963846585.1 of uncultured Bacteroidota bacterium. Taxonomy (GTDB): domain Bacteria; phylum Bacteroidota; class Bacteroidia; order Bacteroidales; family JAAUTT01; genus JAAUTT01. The sequence goes on along the minus strand of CAWJWO010000018.1, from coordinate 164,841 downwards.
TCGACAATTTTTTCTGCAGCTTTTCCATCACCAAAAAAGTTCTTTTGAATGCCGGTTTGAGGCAGGTTTATTTTATCAAGTATTTTTTGTTTGTCAGCTCCGGCGATAAAATTCCATCCGTCTTCAAGTGTTTCAATCCATTCAGTTTCATCCCGAAGTGTGACACAAGGTTTTTGCAGGAAGTACGCCTCTTTTTGAAGTCCTCCGCTATCAGTAAGTACTTTATAACAATTATCAAGCAGTGTAATCATTTCAAGATAACCGACGGGTGAGATAATTTTAACATTTGACCGGTAGGATACTTCATCCATCATCTTTAATGTCCGTGGATGCAATGGAACTATAACCGGCAGATCAAGTTCTGAAAAAGCAAGAAAAATTGATTGAAGATTTTTATAGTTATCTGTGTTTTCCTGACGATGTATTGTTGCAAGGTAATATTTTCCAGGATCAGCATCAATAAGTTGATTAACAGAAAATTTTTGACGGGCAATTACTTTGTAATACAATATTGAATCGAACATCACGTCACCTGATAAAATTGCTCTGCCCAACAATCCTTCTTTATCCAAAAGTTCCATTGCATGAAGGGTTGGAGCAAAAAGCAATTCTGATATATGATCAGTGGTTATCCGGTTAATTTCTTCAGGCATGGTTCGGTTAAAACTACGTAATCCGGCTTCGACATGTGCAACTGGGATATTCAGTTTAGCAGCTGCCAATGCTCCGGCCAGGGTTGAGTTTGTGTCTCCATATACCAAAACCCAATCCGGCGGGTTACCAATAAGCGCTTCTTCAATACCTTCAAGCATTTTTCCTGTCTGTTTGCCATGCAGCCCTGAACCTACTTCGAGGTTAATATCGGGAGCAGGGATGTCCAATTCCTTAAAAAATATTTGTGACATATTTATATCATAATGCTGTCCGGTATGAATGATGATTTCTTTAATATCATCACGGTCCCTGACCACCCTGCTTAGTGTGGCAGCTTTTATAAACTGTGGCCTTGCACCAATGATTGTTACTATTTTTATCATATTAGTATCGAATTAACCATTTGTATCTTCTGGCACTATCACCAAGTTTAAGGGCAATGTTAAGTTCATGGGATCCCAAAGTATGTGACTGGATTCCGGTTAGTGTATAATCAAAAGCATACGAAAAATAGAATCTTTCCCATTTTACTCCAATCTGAAGGGCAATAGCTGAACCTGTTCGGTAAACCAGACCAAGGTAATAATCCTGGTCGTAATACTCGCGAACCTGAACATTGGCCTGAATTACTGAAGTTTCTGACCCCTGGAAAAAAAAGGATGGTTCTATTGAAAACATATTATCCTGTTTAAACTGGTTTCCACCAGTCAGGTAATAAGTCCTGTAAATACGGTAATCATAAGTGGGAGATCCTATTCTGAGAGGAGTTTGAAATATGTTTGCTATAGAAAATCCATAAAATGAATCATAAGATAATAAGTATATTCCGGCTGCTGCGTCAGGAAAAAGTACCTTGTTGGCAAAACTTGAATTATAAATAGGTTCAGGAGTATTATCACCAAACTTAAACTGGTCGGTCTCTATACTGAACTGAAAAGTATTGACACCTAACCCGAACGATAATTGCCGGTTGTTTATAAATATATGGTAAGCATAAGAAAATTGTGCACCTGTCCTTTGAATTAATCCATTCTGATCGTTAAAAACATATACACCCAGCCCAACCCGTCCGCTATGACTGATTACCTCTCTTTGCCGGGTAAAAGGGTTATTAGTAACCATAGGAGCTTCTCTTAAAATTCTCCACTGAACGCCAGCTACATCCGTAATGGGAGAATTTGGTAAACCAACCCACTGATCGCGCGTCGACAATCCAGCTATGGTGTATCCCTCACTTCCGGCCATAGCAGGATTCAAGTAAAACCCATTCATTATGTAATCACTGTACATAGGAAGTTGCTGGGCATTAAGGTTACACAGCACTATCAGAGTTGAAAAAATGGCAATACTTTTTTTTTTATTTATCAGCATCAAAGGATTTACTTGTGTATGAAATAAAAAAACGCTAATAATGGAACATTATTTTATTATTGTAACATTACCACATATGGTACCTTCTCCATGCTTGGGAGTAATAACGTAATAATATGAATCAATAGGGAGTGGGTTGCCATTGTATGTACCATTCCACGGATTTGGATAACCTGGTTCCGATCGGAACAACAGGGTACCCCACCTTGAATAAACTTCCACTATTGCGTTCGGGTACATATCCTGAACCGATATTGGAGCAAGAGGGTCACCAGCAGTAATTTTCCATAAATTGTGTGCTCCATTTGGTGCAAAAACATTTGGAATATTCAGGCAAGCTGAATATTTTGGATTTAGTTTAACCGTATCCAAATGAATACAGCTGTTAGCATCCTGAATTTTGCATACATATGTGCCAATTCCCATATTGAAGATTGTGTGTGTTTGGGGGTTACCCTGAACATTCAGCCAGTAATATGTAATGCCTCCCACGCCACCGCTTGCTTCAATGCCGATTTCACCATCCTGTGAGTCGGTGCAGAAAGGTTCATGTGTAATTGAGGAATCATTTTTTACAACAATAGGAGGTGGCTGTGTAATTTCAGCACTGTCAATGGCTGTGCAGGAATTGGCATCTGTCAGGGTAAGGATATACCATCCGGCTTTAAGATTTAGATTTTCATCAGTTTTATCCTGATTCGACCAGCCATAATTATAAGGTTGAATGCCTCCTTTGGCATTTACTATAATTGATCCGGTCGACTCACCGGCACATAGAAGGTTGTTACTGGAAAAACTCAGCATTATTTGTTTAGGTTGGCCTAAAGCAATAAATGTATCTCCTTTGCAGCCATTTCTGTCGTTTACTTTAATAAAGTAAGTATCAGCAATGGCTTTGTAAAGGTATGCCATGGTGTCAATAACATTAGTCGTGTCCTTATAATAAAACCATTTATATGAATACGGTTTTGTTCCTCCTAAAATGTTGGTTATATTAATAATACCATCCGACGATCCGTAACATGACACATTTACTCCGTTATAGTTACTGGGATCAGTTTCAATATTCAATGATTTTCTGGCAGTGATTATTGAAGTGGAAGTGTCAGGGCCGCATCTGTACCTGTCGGACACAATTACTTTATAGGAACTTGCCGCTATAGCGGATAAAGAGCTATCTTTATCATCAGGCATTAATACTCCATTCTGATACCAATCATAGGTATAAGGTCTGGTACCTCCAGTTACTGTTGCAGTAATCCTGCCATCATCCACTCCCGCCAGGCAACTAACATTTGTGGAAGAATCGCTTAATGTTAAGGAATCAGGTTGTGTAATAATAAAGGTTGAGTCAACTGTACAATTGTACTCATCTGTTACCTTAACTGTATAATGGCCAATTTTTAAATTTGTTATACCATGCTGATCCGAAGGGTTTAAGGTACTACCATCAAAAGTACTCCATTTAAAATAGTAACCGTTACCTGGACGTACACCACCCGTTACATCAACGTCGATCTGGCCGTCAGAATCATTATAGCAACGGAGTATAGGTGTGTAATATAAGGAATCAGGGTTTGTTGTAATTCTAAGTGGAGATGATTCATATAAAGTAAACAAGTATGGTCCGGTAGGACAAACAGTATCTCCGTAATAAACAGTGACCTGGTATGAACCGGCTGTAAGGTTTTTTTGAACACTATCACCCTGGACAATACCGCTGCCCCCTCCTGAAGCTGTCCAACGATAAGTGTAATCAGGATACCCTCCGGAAGAGCTAAGGAAAATTTCTCCTGTATTGTCTCCGTTACATGCAATATTCTCCCCATTGGATAAAGTTAATACAGAATCCGCAACCACTAAGGGAGGCGGCTGGTGAAGCTTTATAACGGCTGTGTCATAAGACGTACAAAAGCTGTCTTTAACATAACCGTTTATAAGATATGAAAAACTGTCTTTAACATATACATAATAAGTACCTGCTGATAAAGAGTTCTGTACAGAATCATGCGTACCATTAAGTAATCCCGTACCCTTATCTGAACTCCACCAAATGTATTGATGTAACTTGTGGCCTCCCGTAACCGTATCAATGGTAATCCGGCCATTGGCATTTCCTGTACACTCAATATTATATCCACCAGGATAAACAAACGGCCTTGCATGAAAATGAATAGTATCAGGTTGTAAAAGGGTATATGAAGTATCCAGTATACATCCTGATATATCTACGATAGTAAATGAATACTTTCCTGCTTTTAACCCTGTAATTAATTGACTATTAGCTATAAAACCATTGGATCCGTTGCATGTAATTGTTTTAATCTGATCTGTCTCAAGGGTTACAAAAAATGATCCGTCACTCTTTCCATAACAACTTATGTTAGAGCTATCATTAGTATAAGCTGTGTACAAACTTGGACTAAAATTTGGAATCATGCCTATAGGGTTTATTTTTTCAGTATCTTTTTTTATACAATTATTTGTATCAGTTAATGTGAGATAATAATCAGCAGGATATGGAACTATAATTGATGCTGAGTCAAAATGTAACCCTGCGCCTTTCCATAGAAATGAATATGGAGGGGTGCCACCTATTGAATCTGGATTTTGCAATGTTATTGAACCTTTATGTGACAGGGTGCAATTAATTCCCTGGGTTTTAAATTTAGGGTTTAAAGGATTTGGTTGTGTTAATACAGTCTCTTTTGTTGCATAGCATCCCAAATGATCAGTTACAGTAACACTATCTTTACCTGCTTTTAAATTATAAATGGAATCAATTTTAATTCCGGTATTCCAAAGATAATTATACGGTTTTGATGCTAATCCACCTGCTAGGTTTATAATTTGGATATCACCGTCGGACAAACCATAACAACTGATATTCCATCCGCCCAGGTATTTTTTGCTTTTTAAAGAATAGGTTATATTGGGAACAATAGATAAATTTATAGTTACAGGTATACCGTTTCCACAAGAAGAACCCTTTACGCTGTCAATCACAGGAGTTAATGTAAAAGTAACAGTCTGGATGGAGTGTGAAGTATTAATAAGGTTTTGCGGAAGGCTTTGTGGAAGGCTTCCACTAGGGTAGTGTCCGGGCGGTGCAACGATTCCGGTTATAGAATCTGAAGTAGAAATGGCATTTATAGTGTACTTTACATGGCCTATAACACTGGTATTAGGAGTTGTTATATTAAGTTTGGTACCCTGGTTGTAACAGATAGTATCAAGGGAACTCGACAGACCTTTGAATAATCCGACTCTAAGACGCGGGGTTGGGTTGACGTAAATTGTAACAGTAATCATTGTTCCGGGACAACTTAATGATCCATTTGCATTCACTGCAAATGGTGTAAGACTATACTTAACATAATGAACAATCGTATCACTATTAGTAAGTATTTGTGAAATAGTATTTCCTAATGTGACTCCGGTAATATTATTAACAAAACCTGTAATTTTACCACTTGGATTTGAAACTGTCCATGTATATTTGATACCGTTTATAGTAATATTATTACTGTTTGGAGTAATATTTGTTGAATTGTTATTGCAAAGTGTATCACCTTGTGCAATTATTACAACAGTAGGTTCCACCCAAACATCAACATCAATGGGAGTTCCTGTGCAATTCAGGCTACCGCTGCCATTAAGAGTATAAGGTGTTATGTGGTATATGACCTCTTGCTTGCTGGCAGAAGAATTGGTAAGCGTTTGAACTATAGGTGTTCCAACTGTCTGTCCGGATGAATTTGCAGAAGCCCCTGAAACTGAACCCGGAGCCGTTACTGTCCAGGTGTATTTAATGCCATTTGTGGTAACATTTGAACTACTTACGACAATGTTAGTGGGAGTACCGTTACATATTGTATCGTTAGGGGCACTTATTGTAACTGTAGGTTCCACCCAAACATCAACATCAATGGGAGTTCCTGTGCAATTCAGGCTACCGCTGCCATTAAGAGTATGAGGTGTTATGTGGTATATGACCTCTTGCTTGCTGGCAGAAGAATTGGTCAGAGTTTGAATAATAGGTGTTCCAACTGCCTGGCCGGAAGAATTTGCAGAAGCCCCTGATACTGAGCCCGGAGCTGTCACTGTCCAGGTGTATTTAATGCCATTTGTGGTAACATTTGAACTACTTACGACAATGTTAGTGGGAGTACCGTTACATATTGTATCGTTAGGGGCACTGATTGTAACTGTAGGTTCCACCCAAACATCAACATCAATGGAGGTACCTGTACAATTCAGGCTACCGCTGCCATTAAGAGTACGTGGAGTAATGTGGTATATTACCTCTTGCTTGCTGGCAGAAGAATTGGTAAGCGTTTGAATAATAGGTGTTCCAACTGCCTGGCCGGAAGAATTTGCAGAAGCCCCTGATACTGAGCCCGGAGCTGTCACTGTCCAGGTGTATTTAATGCCATTTGTGGTAACATTTGAACTACTTACTAAGATGTCAGTTGAAGTTCCGTTACATATTGTATCGTTAGGGGCACTGATTGTAACTGTAGGTTCTACCCAAACATCAACATCTATGGAGGTACCTGTGCAATTCAGGCTACCGCTGCCATTAAGAGTACGTGGAGTAATGTGGTATATTACCTCTTGCTTGCTGGCAGAAGAATTGGTTAGCGTTTGAACAATAGGAGTTCCGATTGCCTGGCCGGATAAATTTGCAGAGGCTCCTGAAACTGAGCCCGGAGCTGTCACAGTCCAGGTGTATTTAATGCCATTTGTGGTAATGTTGGAACTATTTACTAAGATGACAGTTGAAGTGCCGTTACAAATTGTATCGTTAGGGGCACTAATAGTAACGATAGGTTCTACCCAAACATCAACATCAATTGAGGTACCTGTACAATTCAGGCTACCGCTGCCATTAAGAGTGCGTGGTATTATATGATAAATAACTTCTTGCTTGCTGGCAGAAGAATTGGTAAGCGTTTGAACAATAGGAGTTCCAACTGCCTGTCCGGATGAATTTGCAGAAGCCCCTGAAACTGAGCCCGGAGCTGTTACTGTCCAGGTGTATTTAATGCCATTTGTGGTAATGTTGGAACTTTTTACTAAGATGTCAGTTGAAGTTCCGTTACATATTGTATCGTTAGGGGCACTGATTGTAACTTTAGGTTCCACCCAAACATCAACATCAATGGGAGTTCCTGTACAATTCAGGCTACCGCTGCCATTAAGAGTATAAGGTGTTATGTGGTATATGACCTCTTGCTTGCTGGCAGAAGAATTAGTAAGCGTTTGAACTATAGGTGTTCCAACTGCCTGTCCGGATGAATTTGCAGAAGCCCCTGAAACTGAACCCGGAGCCGTTACTGTCCAGGTGTATTTAATGCCATTTGTGGTAACATTTGAACTACTTACGACAATGTTAGTGGGAGTACCGTTACATATTGTATCGTTAGGGGCACTTATTGTAACTGTAGGTTCCACCCAAACATCAACATCAATGGGAGTTCCTGTACAATTCAGGCTACCGCTGCCATTAAGAGTATAAGGTATTATGTGGTATATGACCTCTTGCTTGCTGGCAGAAGAATTGGCAAGCGTTTGAACAATAGGATTTCCGATTGCCTGTCCGGATAAATTTGCAGAAGCCCCTGATACTGAACCCGGAGCAATCACTGTCCAGGTGTATTTAATACCATTTGTGGTAACATTTGAACTACTTACGACAATGTTAGTGGGAGTACCGTTACATATTGTATCGTTAGGGGCACTTATTGTAACTGTAGGTTCCACCCAAACATCAACATCAATGGGAGTTCCTGTGCAATTCAGGCTACCGCTGCCATTAAGAGTATAAGGTGTTATGTGGTATATGACCTCTTGCTTGCTGGCAGAAGAATTGGTAAGCGTTTGAACAATAGGATTTCCGATTGCCTGTCCGGATAAATTTGCAGAAGCCCCTGATACTGAACCCGGAGCAATCACTGTCCAGGTGTATTTAATGCCATTTGTGGTAACATTTGAACTACTTACGACAATGTTAGTGGGAGTACCGTTACATATTGTATCGTTAGGGGCACTTATTGTAACTGTAGGTTCCACCCAAACATCAACATCAATGGGAGTTCCTGTGCAATTCAGGCTACCGCTGCCATTAAGAGTATAAGGTATTATGTGGTATATGACCTCTTGCTTGCTGGCAGAAGAATTGGTAAGCGTTTGAATAATAGGTGTTCCAACTGCCTGGCCGGAAGAATTTGCAGAAGCCCCTGATACTGAGCCCGGAGCTGTCACTGTCCAGGTGTATTTAATGCCATTTGTGGTAACATTTGAACTACTTACGACAATGTTAGTGGGAGTACCGTTACATATTGTATCGTTAGGGGCACTTATTGTAACTGTAGGTTCCACCCAAACATCAACATCAATGGGAGTTCCTGTGCAATTCAGGCTACCGCTGCCATTAAGAGTATAAGGTATTATGTGGTATATGACCTCTTGCTTGCTGGCAGAAGAATTGGTAAGCGTTTGAATAATAGGTGTTCCAACTGCCTGGCCGGAAGAATTTGCAGAAGCCCCTGATACTGAGCCCGGAGCTGTCACTGTCCAGGTGTATTTAATGCCATTTGTGGTAACATTTGAACTACTTACGACAATGTTAGTGGGAGTACCGTTACATATTGTATCGTTAGGGGCACTGATTGTAACTGTAGGTTCCACCCAAACATCAACATCAATGGAGGTACCTGTACAATTCAGGCTACCGCTGCCATTAAGAGTACGTGGAGTAATGTGGTATATTACCTCTTGCTTGCTGGCAGAAGAATTGGTAAGCGTTTGAATAATAGGTGTTCCAACTGCCTGGCCGGAAGAATTTGCAGAAGCCCCTGATACTGAGCCCGGAGCTGTCACTGTCCAGGTGTATTTAATGCCATTTGTGGTAACATTTGAACTACTTACGACAATGTTAGTGGGAGTACCGTTACATATTGTATCGTTAGGGGCACTGATTGTAACTGTAGGTTCCACCCAAACATCAACATCAATGGGAGTTCCTGTACAATTGGTACCGCTTCCATTAAGAGTATAAGGTGTTATGTGGTATATGACCTCTTGTTGCTGGCAGAAGAATTGGTAAGCGTTTGAGAAATTGGATTTCCTATACCTCCTGATGCTCCGAAAGCAGCTCCCTGAATAATTGACCATGAAAATGAAGTACCAGGCACATTACTTTGTAAAGAAATATTGGTTAATGAACCATTACAGATAGTATCAATTAATTGGGAGTTTGATACAAAAGGGACGGGGTTGACCGCCCATGAAGCAAGAGTATCCCAGCTGGTACCTGAGCAACCTGCACCAATGGTGCATCCGTCACGCTGGCCCTGGATGATCACTGAAGTATGTCCTGAAGTATTTAAATCTGTACCCGGGGTATAAGGATTCCATGCCCCGCCATCGAATTGATACTGGTAAGAATCTGAGCAGCCGGACAATGAAGGTGAAGCGATGGGTTAACAGTAACTTTAACAGTATCAATAATTCCCTGGCATCCATTAACACTTGGGGTAATAACATAATTAACTACAACGGGTTCAGTGGTAGTGTCAATCAGAGTTTCAGGTATGGTATTTCCTGTACCATTCCCGGCAGGTTGCTAATTCCTGCAACGGCGGCTCTGGACCATGTATAATCAGCAATAGTACTGGAACTGATTATGAAGTAAATATTGGAAATGTTATTGCACAAATTGGCGGTAGCTGGACTTGTGATAACCGCGATAGGATTTACTTTCAACGTTGCAGTGTCACTAAAAGTTGTATCAGCAGATACATTTATTATTCTGCAGAAATAATTTGCAGAATCTGCAGAAACAACAGTTGAAAAATTAAGTGTGTCAAATACTGAACCTGTAATTGGATTAGTAGTATCATTTTTATACCATTGATACGTTAAGGGACCTACTCCAAAGGTTATACAGGTAAACGATGTATCTGCTGCTCCTGAGCAAATACTGACATTACGATGTAATATTGAATCTTTTTGACCTGATGAATTTGAAAAATTGAATAATAAAATCAATCCTGCCAGTAAGCATAAAACAAAACTCTTTTTTTTACGCGTAACACTCCCATTACTAAAAACAGTCTCCGAAAAAACAGAATGCAATCTGTCCGAAAAAACTGCCTTTATTTTTATTAAAATATTAAAAATAAGCAATTTAACAATCATTAACTTTTAAATACTTAATTTTATATTTATTTATAACACTCTGAATTTACAATTTCAAAAGTACTAAATACAGTTTAGTTATTACGTTTTTTACGATAAAAGGTTTGTTATTTATTAATTAGTATATTGCTAATTAACTCTACCTTTCTTTTATTTTTCAATCGTATTAGTATGATATTTTAAATGACTCGTTAAATACCGACAAATTAGAATAAAATATTAGATTTTTATACCATTAAAAATCAGTTATATAGAATTATAGTTTCAAGTTATTTATAATTATATAAAAAAAATTAAACCTTTCATAAAAACTAACGTAAACATACAAACTATTAGATAAATATTAATTATCAAACAATTTTCAGTTATGATAAAATTCAGGCACTTCCCTATTATACTATTATTTCTCTTTTTAATTTCTGTTACAGTTAACAATGTCTCGGCACAACTATTATCTAATTCAGTTGACAATGTGTCGATGGCACTATGTAATCCCGGACCAGCAGGGCCAATTACAGGTACAGCCAATGTATGCCAGGGCCAAACCTATAATTATAAAATAAAAGCTATCAGTCCTGCTCCATATCAGTATATCTGGGTGTTACCTTCAGGGTATTATATAGTATCAGGAACCAATACTGATAGTATTATGGTAAATTTTTCTTCATCTGCAAAAAATGACGTTATTTATGTTTATGGAGAATGTGCTGAAAATGAGGGTACCTATAGTCCATTATTCAAAGTAACGGTAAATTCTGTACCTGCACAACCAACCATCACCGCTGGTGGTTCTACTACTTTCTGTGCCGGTGGAAGTGTGACTCTGACATCAAGTGCAGGATCTTCATATGCTTGGTCAACCGGAGCAACAACACAAAGTATCACTGTAACTAATACTGGTAGTTATACTGTTAAGGTAACAAATTCAGGCGGATGTCAGAGCATTGCCTCTGCACCTGCTGTTGTAACTGTAAATGCTTTACCTTCACAACCAACTATCACTGCCGGTGGTTCTACTACTTTCTGTAACGGTGGAAGTGTGACTCTGACATCAAGTGCAGGATCTTCATATGCATGGTCAACCGGGGCAACAACACAAAGTATCACTGTTTCTGCAACTGGTAATTATACTGTTAAGGTAACAAATTCAAGCGGATGCCAGAGCATAGCCTCTGCACCTGCTGTTGTAACAGTAAATGCTTTACCTTCACAACCAATTATCACTGCCGGTGGTTCTACTACTTTTTGTAACGGTGGAAGTGTGACATTAACATCAAGTGCAGGATCTTCATATTTATGGTCCACAGGAGCAAAAACACAAAGTATTACTGTTTCTGCAGCTGGTAGTTATACTGTTCAGGTAACAAATTCAAGCGGATGCCAGAGCATTGCTTCTGCACCTGATGTTGTAACGGCAAATGCTTTACCTTCACAACCAACTATCACTGCCGGTGGTTCAACTACTTTCTGTAACGGTGGAAGTGTGACTCTGACATCAAGTGCAGGATCTTCATATGCATGGTCAACCGGGGCAACAACACAAAGTATCACTGTTTCTGCAGCTGGTAATTATACTGTTAAGGTAACAAATGCAAGCGGATGCCAGAGCATAGCCTCTGCACCTGCTGTTGTAACAGTAAATGCTTTACCTTCACAACCAATTATCACTGCCGGTGGTTCTACTACTTTTTGTAACGGTGGAAGTGTGACATTAACATCAAGTGCAGGATCTTCATATTTATGGTCCACAGGAGCAAAAACACAAAGTATTACTGTTTCTGCAGCTGGTAGTTATACTGTTCAGGTAACAAATTCAAGCGGATGCCAGAGCATTGCTTCTGCACCTTATGTTGTAATAGTAAATGCCTTACCTTCACAACCAACTATCACTGCCGGTGGTTCTGCTACTTTCTGTGCAGGTGGAAGTGTGACATTAACATCAAGTGCAGAATCTTCATATTTATGGTCAACCGGAGCAACAACACAAAGTATCACTGATTCTGCAGCTGGTAGTTATACTGTACAGGTGACAAATGCAAGCGGATGTCAGAGCATAGCCTCTGCACCTGCTGTTGTAACAGTAAATGCTTTACCTTCACAACCAACTATCACTGCCGGTGGTTCTGCTACTTTCTGTGCCGGTGGAAGTGTGACTCTGACATCAAGTACAGGATCTTCATATTTATGGTCTACAGGAGCAACAACACAAAGTATCACTGATTCTGCAGCTGGTAGTTATACTGTTCAGTTAACAAATTCAAGCGGATGCCAGAGCATAGCCTCTGCACCTGCTGTTGTAACTGTAAATGCTTTACCAACACAACCAACTATCACTGCCGGTGGTTCTGCTACTTTCTGTGCAGGTGGAAGTGTGACTCTGACATCAAGTACAGGATCTTCATATATATGGTCAACCGGAGCAACAACACAAAGTATCACTGATTCTGCAGCTGGTAGTTATACTGTTCAGGCAACAAATTCAAGCGGATGCCAGAGCATTGCCTCTGCTCCTATTGTTATAACTGTAAATTCCTTACCTGTTCCTTTAATAACAAGTAATTCTTCTGCATTTGTAGGTTCGGGAAATGTGTATAGCACAGCATCCGGCCAGAGTAATTATATATGGACAGTATCATCAGGAGGAACCATCACTTCAGGAGGAGGAACTGGAAACGACACATTAACAGTAACATGGAATACAATTGGAGCACAAAGTGTACAAGTAAGCTTTACAGACGGTAATGGGTGCAGTGCTACAACAGCAACCTCTTACCCGGTAACATTAAATCAAATTGCAGCTGGTGCAGAAGGAGGCTTTCTTTTGAAAAATGATGGTACGTTATGGGTGTGGGGTATAAATAGTGAATGGTGTGGGACATCTTCAGCATTCAGTACTTCACCAGTGCAAGTTGATTCCAGTAATAATTGGGCTAGTATTTCGGCAATATACCTTTTTGCTGTGGCTATTAAAAACGATGGAACACTATGGGCATGGGGGAATAATGCTACCGGACAGTTGGGCGATGGAACTGAGACAAGTGAACTTTTACCTGAACAAATAGGTACTGATAATAATTGGGAACAAGTTTCGGCAGGATACGGGAGTACTTTAGCTATCAAAACAGATGGTACGTTATGGGCATGGGGTGATAATAGTACTGGTCAATTTGGAAATGGTTCAACAACATCTTCTTTATTTCCTGTACAAATAAGTACTGCTAATAATTGGCAACAAGTTAAAGTCACTCAGAATGCCACATTTGCAATCCAAACTAATGGTACTTTATGGGCATGGGGAGATAATACATTTGGTGAATTAGGAAATGGTACAACAAATCCTTCACTAATTCCAACCCAAATAGGCACTGATACTAATTGGAAGCAAGTTTCAGCAACAAACACAAGTGCTTTCGCTATCAAAACAGATGGTACGTTATGGGGGTGGGGTTATAATGATGCTGGACAGTTGGGTGATGGAACATATACAAGTGAACTTTTACCAGAACAAATAGGTTCTGATAATAATTGGCATCAAGTTTCAGTAGGGCGAGATTTTACCATAGCTATTAAAAATGATGGTACTTTATGGGTATGGGGTAATAATCAACTTGGACAGTTAGGAGATGGTAATTTTGAAGAGATAATTCTCACTCCTACACAAAATAATAGTATTACCAATTGTATTCAAGTTGCTGCCGGCCCGGATTATTCTCTTGTTTTAGAACCTGATCAATTTTGCGGTTCAGGTGATGATATTTATGGAGAATTAGGAGATGGCGGAAATTATAATTGCGGAGAAGGTGCAGATTTGTTAAATTTTACTTGTTCAATTTTACCTGGTACCCGAAATTCTCAGGAAGCATTAATCCATCCTTTAGAGAAAACTGACATTGCAGAAAAAGATTCTTCAAATTCATTTTTCTTTCAAATTTATCCTAATCCGGCAAAGAATTTTATTAACATTAATTATTTATTACCTGACAAAATTTCTGATGCTAAGCTAGTTATTTATAACTTAATGGGTGAAGGAATATTGGAATATAATTTGAATGGAAATGGTAATTCAAACATTCAAATAAATATTCAAGATATACCGGCCGGATTTTATTACTGTTGTTTGTTTGCAAAAAACTCCAGGGTAGATGTAAAAAAATTAGTTATCCTTAAAAATTAAATAATTCATTCTCTGCCTTCTCTACATTCTCTGCCTTCTCTGCCTTCTCTGCCTTCGCTACCTTCTCTAAGTATCGAAATAATATCTTATATTGCAATTTTTTCAATTTTTAATACTCAAATGAAAAGAGTTTCGTTAATTCTGATATCATTATTCATAATATCAGTTGTAAGCAGAGCTGATGAAGGAATGTGGCTGCTTAATCTGATCAGCGAACTTAATATCAAGCACATGCAGGATATGGGTTGTAAATTGTCTGCAGATGAAATTTACAATATCAATCAATCAAGCTTAAAAGATGCTGTAGTAATTTTTGGAACCGGGTGTACAGGTGAAATTGTATCTGAACAAGGGCTTCTATTCACAAATCACCATTGCGGATATGATGCAATTCAATATTTTTCTTCAGTCAGTCATGATTATCTTACTGATGGATATTGGGCTGTAACAAAAGACAAGGAATTGCCTGTTCCGGATTTAACGGTTACTTTTCTTATCAGGATTGAAGATGTTACTTCAAAAATTATGGAATTGACAGATAAAAATATGGGAGAGGCGATCAGAGATTCCACAATAAAAGGAATTTCAGGTCAATTAGAAGATAAGGCTGTTGCCGGAACACAATATCAGGCAAAAGTTGTCGAATTTTATGGAGGCAATAATTATTATCTGTTTGTATATAATGTGTATAAAGATATCAGGTTGGTAGGTGCCCCTCCTTCATCAATTGGTAAATTCGGGGGTGAAACCGATAATTGGATGTGGCCACGTCAAACCGGCGATTTTAGCATTTTCAGGGTTTATGCTGATTCTTCAGGCAACCCTGCCGGTTATTCAAAAAATAACATTCCTCTGAAACCCAAAAAACATCTTGACATTTCGCTCGAAGGAGTTAACAAGAACGATTTTGCAATGATTATGGGATATCCAGGAAGCACCGACCGTTATATGACATCTTATGGCATAAAAGAATTACTGGAAACAGATAATCCTAATAAAATAAAAATAAGGGGCATTCGGCAGCAAATTTTGATGAACGATATGATCAGTGATCCTTCTATTAGAATTAAGTATGCTGATAAATATGAAAAGTCTGCAAATGATTGGAAATATTTTATTGGTGAAGATAAGGGACTGGTAAAGCATAACGTCCTGCAAAAAAAAACAGGACAGGAAGATGAGTTTAAAAAATGGATTGGTACTGACCCGGAACGAAAATTGAAATATGGCAAAACCCTGGAGAATATTGACGATGCAATAAGTTCCCACAAGGAGTACCATCTTGCTGGCCTATATCTTGAGGAAGCTCTGTTTAGTGTCGAAGCATTAACTTTTCCAATACAATTTCTTGATCTTTACCAGGATCTAAAATCAAAAGAGGCAAACCTTCCGGACGAAATGATCGATACCTACCGTAACAAAATTGAAACTTTTTTCAAAGATTTTAATATTGGTACCGATAAAAAGGTGGCAGCTGCAATGTTGCGTTTGTATTTTGAGAATGTGAACAAAGATTTACAACCCGATTACTTAAAAAATATTCAAACTAAATATAAAGGTGATTATGACAGGTTTGTAGATTTATTATATTCAAAAACAATATTTACAGATAAACAGAAGTTGCTTTTATTCCTTGACAAGCCATCGTACAAGGTGTTGGAAAAGGATGAGATGTTTAAAGCCTCCTTATCAATACTGAATTTGTACTTTAGCATAGATGGATTATTGAACGGATATGATGAAAAATTAAACATGGGAAACCGCGAATTAATAGCAGGAATACTTGAAATGAAAAAAAATACGGTAAGTTATCCCGATGCAAATTTTACCATGAGGCTGACATACGGAAAGGTTAATGATTATTATCCGCGTGACGGCGTTCATTATAATTATTATACCACACTGAAGGGTGTTATTGAGAAGGAAGATCCAAACAATTTGGAATTTGTAGTGCCTGAAAAACTTAAAGATTTATATAATGCTAAAGATTATGGAAGATATGGTAAAGATGGAGAAATGCATCTCTGCTTTACAACGGATAACGATATCACAGGGGGAAATTCAGGAAGTCCTGTGCTAAACTCAAAAGGTGAACTGGTTGGATTGGCCTTCGATGGCAATTGGGAAGCTATGAGCAGTGATATAATTTATGAACCGGATATTCAAAAAACAATATGTGTAGATATCCGATATGTATTATTTATAATCGATAAATTTGCAGGTGCAGAAAATATTATTAACGAACTGACGATAAAGTAGTAAGTTGTATGTCGTAAGTCGTAAGGTAAAAGATGAAAGATAAAAGATAAAAGAGGACAGAGGACAGAAGGCAGAAGGCATAGGACAGGAAAGGACCTGAAAAGACGTATAAGGACATGGTACCTGCAATCTGCATGATATAAACACATAAACATATAAACGTATAAACCTCATTAACCTTATAAACAGGACTTCAATTCGACTTACGACTTACGACATACGACTTACGACTAATTTATGAGCGACCCCATTCATATATACACAGATGGTTCATCCAGAGGAAACCCGGGCCCGGGAGGATATGGGATAGTATTTATTTCAGGGGCATATAGAAAAGAACTCTCCCAGGGATATAAATATACAACAAATAACCGCATGGAACTTTTAGCAGTTATTGTTGCACTCGAAAACCTTAAAAATAAATACTCAAACGTATGGATTTATTCTGATTCACGTTATGTAGTAGATGCAGTTGAGAAAGGTTGGGTATTTAGTTGGGAAAAAAAGCAATTTGCAGGAAAAAAAAATTCTGATCTTTGGATAAAGTTTCTTTTAATTTACAAACAACACCATGTTAAATTTGTTTGGGTAAAAGGGCATGATGATAATCCTGAAAATAACCGGTGTGATAAACTTGCCGTTGATGCTTCAAATAGTAATTTTATGCTTGTTGACTCCGGGTTTATTAAGGATTCTCCTGTTTAAGACAATATAAATTCAGTGAGATATTTAATATAGATTATAATTGATTAAATTAGTTTCAAATTTTTTTATTATCTTGAGATTATTATTTTGATGTAAGGCAATCAATATGGTAGAACAAAATAAGTTAATAGAATTCAAAGGAGTTCTTACATTTGATATTATTGCCAGGTTAATCAATGAATTAAAGAAAAGAATGGATGAATATCATGAAAATGTGAATATTTATAAGCGCATCCTCATTATCATGGTTGAATCTCTTGAAAATATGTGTAAATATGCTGAATTTAATAAAGAATTTGAGGATTTTGAAAATGATTTTCCTTCAGTTTTTACCTTAATAAAAAATGGAAATAATTACTTTGTTACAACTGGTAATTTGATCAGAAAAGAAGATCAAAAAAATTTAGAAGAAAAAATTTCTTTCATAAATCAACTAGACACATTAGGCCTTAGAAAGCTTTACAGGAATACAATCTCGGATGGAAAATTTAACAGCGTAGGTGGAGCAGGCCTTGGGTTTATTGAAATTGCAAAATCCATCAGGGGCAAAATAAATTATAAATTAAATAAAGTAAGCAATACAAATGTTTACTTTACATTAAATTTGGAAATAAATAAATAATATGGATAATTTAGAAATTAAAGAAACTGAATTCACTCCCAGGATCATGTTTAATTTTGAGGAAAATTCATTTGAATTTTATGGAGTTTCACGACCTGAAAATGTTGTAATGTATTATCAACCTGTTATAGATTGGATTACTACATATGAATCAGAATTATACAAGAATCATGTATCAGGAGGCAAGAAATATCATTTAGAGGTGGTTTTTAAATTTTCATATTTTAACTCTGCTTCGGCAAAAATGATTTATACTATATTAGAAAGTATTTCAAGGATTAAAGAAATGGGATATGGTTTGACTATTAATTGGCATACTGACGATGGAGATGATCAAATGCATGAAGATGGTGAAGAATTATCGGAAGCAATTGATATTCCTTTCAATTTTATTGTTGATTAAGCAACTGGGCTTGTTAAGATATTGGTTATATTGACCCTTCGATATTTTAAATAAATTTATTTGAAAGTTTTTTCCCCCTTTTTTTATTTTCAGGTATTATAGCCTCAAATTATTTCGTTATTTTGACCTTTTTTTTAAAAGGTAAGTTAATATTGAACATTTATTAAATAAAAATTATCAACATGGGAGAATTTAAAAGGCCAATAAGGAAATATTTCTTTTTACTTATTATATCTATTTTAACAGTAATTATTGTATCGTATAGCTTCTGCCAGCGAGAAAACAAAGATGAAATTATTGTGCAATTGGTAATGAAGACACTTGGTAATTTACACTTTAATCCTCTTGCTATTGACGATTCGTTTTCGGAAAAAGTTTTTGGGCTGTATCTTAAAAGAATGGATTATAATAAACATTTTTTTACAAAAGTTGATATAAAAAAACTGGAAATATACAAAACTCAAATAGATGATGAAATAAAGTCCAATAATTTAGATTTTTATAAAGAAACAAATAGTTTATTTTATAATAAGCTGGATAAAGTTCAAAGTCTTGTTGCTGAAATTTTGTCCGAACCATTCAGTTTTGATTCAAATGAAAGTATTGAAACTGACCCTGAAAAAAATGATTATCCAAAAGATGACATTGCCTTAAAGGAATGTTGGCAAAAAGAACTGAAATATCAGGTTTTGGCACGAGTTACAGATATGATGGAACATCAGGAAAAATCAAAGGCTGATAAAATAATTAAATCTGGCTCTCAGTCAAAAGTAAGAAACGAAGAGAAAGAGGAAAGCGTTTCAGAAGTTGACAATAATGATAATCAGGATAAAGTTGTATCTGATACAGTGAAGGAAAAATCATTTTCCGAAATGGAAGCTGATGCAAGGAGCAGAGTTTTAAAACTTAATAACGATTTATTCAAACGTATTAAACAAACATCTGAAACTGATAGGTTTGCCGGGTTTATAAATTCAATTGCCAATGTTTACGACCCACATACCCAATATTTTTCGCCTAAACAACAGGATGATTTCAACGTAAATATGACAGGCCAGCTCGAAGGTATTGGAGCTCAGTTACAGGAGCATGAGGGTTATGTGAAGGTAGTCGATATTGTGCCAGGAAGTGCATCCTGGTTACAGGGCGAATTAAAAGTTAACGATTTGATTTTAAAGGTTACCCAGGAAAATAAGGAACCTGTAGATATTCAGGATATGCGAATCGAAGATGTGGTAAAACTGATCCGTGGCAAAAAAGGAACAAAAGTAACTTTAAAAGTTAAAAAAATTAATGGGAGTATTAAAGACATAACGATTACCCGTGATGTGGTAATACTTAAGGAAAAGTATGCTAAATCAGCAATAGTTGAGGGCAATTCATGCAAAGTTGGCTATATTTATTTACCTCAGTTTTATGCTAATTTTAACCAAACTGAAACCGGACATTCGAGTGCTGATGATGTTGAAAAGGAAATTAACAAGCTTAAAAAGGAAGATGTATCCGGTATTATACTCGACTTAAGATATAATGGAGGAGGTTCCCTGCCTGATGCAATACGTATGGCAGGATTGTTTATTTCCAAAGGGCCGATTGTACAAGTTAAATACAAATCAAAGGAACCTACCGTTTATAATGATACTGATCCGCTTATTCATTTTTCAGGGCCATTAATTGTGATGGTTAATGCATATAGTGCTTCAGCTTCAGAAATATTAGCTGCTGCAATGCAGGATTACCACAGGGCAATTATCATGGGTACAAATACCTTTGGCAAAGGGACCGTACAAACGGATATTCAGCTCGACGACAGAGTGTCAGGGCCATACCAAAGCATGGCACCTTTTGGATCGCTGCTGGTTACTATTCAGAAATTTTACCGTATTAATGGTGGTTCAACCCAGTTGAATGGCGTAATGCCTGACATCGTAATGCCTGATCCTTACAGTGATCTTGAACAAGGCGAACGCGAACAGGAATATTGTTTGCCATGGAATAAAGTTAACCCTGCATCTTACACCACCTGGACTGGAATGCCAAAATTTAACCAAATTGTTCAAAAGGAAAGCGCTAATGTTTTATCAAATCCTGATTTTAAAATAATCAGAGAGCAAGCTATTGAGCTTAAAAAGGAGAAAAACCAAACTTTGGTTTCATTAAATCTGGAAAAGTACAAGAAACAAGACGAAGACATGAAAGACAGAAGTAAAAATTTTGAGAACCTGGTTAAAAAAACAACCGGATTAAAAATTTATTCATTGCCTGCTGATCTGAATGAAATAAATGGAGATACTACAACCCTGAGCCGGACTAATGCATGGATTAAAGAACTGTCTAAAGATATATACCTTAAGGAAGCTGTTAATACAATTTCTTTGATGAATGACTCAAAATAGTGCTTAGTGCATAGTACATAGTGCATAGATGATACTTCATATATTCCGTATATGTAGTTATAATAGTTGTAATTTTTATTAATCAATAATCAATAATCAATAATCAATAATCAATAATCAATAATCAATAATCAATAATCAATAATCAATATTCAATTATCAATTACCAAATGTCCGATAATACTAAATTGTTTAGTGAATTTCCTCCTATTTCAACATCTGACTGGGAGAAAAAAATTAATACTGACCTTAAAGGGGGAGATTATAATAAAAAATTAGTTTGGAAAACTATTGAAGGATTTGATGTAAGGCCTTATTATCGTAATGAAAACCTGAACTCGTTAGGGTATTTGGATCAAATCCATAATGATTTGGCATTAACAGGTGAAAAAAATAATAATATTAATAAATGGTATATACGTCAGGATATTATTGTAGATGATATTGAACAAAGCAACCGGAAAGCTTTGGATATTCTCAATAAGGGTGTAACATCCATTGGTTTTATAATTAAAAATAAAGAAGTTCTTAATCCGGTAAATTTTGAAAAATTACTTAATGGTATCTGTTTAAGTGCTATTGAAATCAATTTTATTTGTGAAAGAATGGAAGCTGATCTGGCTTCAATCTTTAAAGATTATATTATAAAAAAGGGCTATAATCCAATTTCAATAATTGGATCAATCAATTTAGATACTGTCGGGCATCTTGTAAAATATGGGAGATTCAGCATTGACAGTCCTGCTCAGGCTCTCGATTACGTATCGAAAGTTATAGCGCAATTTAATACTTTTCCAAACTACAGAACCATAACAATTCATGGGTCATATTTTACAAATTCAGGTTCATCGATAGTTCAAAGCCTGGCTTTTTCGCTGTCTGTTGGAGCTGACTATATGACCTGGCTTACAGATGCCGGTTTAAAGGCGTTGGATGTTGCCAATTGTATAAAATTCAACTTTGCAATATCATCGGATTATTTTAATGAAATTGCTCATCTAAGGGCTGCACGCTTATTATGGGCTAAAATAATTGAAAGCTACGATGGAAACTGTAAATCAACAATGAATATTCATGCTGAAACCGGTAGTTGGAATAAATCAGTATATGATCCATATGTTAATGTACTTCGTTGTACCACTGAGGCAATGTCTGCTGCACTTGGCGGCATAAACTCTTTAACAGTGTTACCTTTTGACCTTACATTTGAAAAACCTACTGATTTAGCTGAACGTGTAGCCCGGAATACTCAAATTATTCTTCAGGAAGAATCATATTTTGATAAAATTATCGATCCTTCGGCTGGTTCATATTATATTGAAAATTTAACTGATTGTATTGTAACAGCCACATGGAAACTTTTCCTCGAAGTACAGGAAAAAGGAGGCTTTGTAACGGCATTCAGGGATGGCTTTATTCAATCTCATATTAAAGATTTAGCTGCCAGGCGTAAAAATGCCATTGCAACAAGGCGTGAAATATTATTAGGTACCAACCAGTTTCCTGACTTTAATGAAATTATTGATCATGAAATTAGTGATTTAAGTTATGAATCATATATAGAAAATCAAAGCAGGGATATAAAAGATGAAAAAGTTATTGCCGAACCTTTAATATTTTTCCGCGGAGGAGAGAATTTTGAAACTCTGAGACTAATTACCGATAAAAGCGGTAAACGTCCCAAAGTGTTCATGTTGCCCATTGGTAATGTAGCTAAGAGAAAGGCACGTGCCACGTTTGCATGTAACTTTTTTGCATGTGCCGGATTTCAGGTAATTGACAATGATGGTTTTTCAAATGCAGATGAAGGAATAAAGGAAGCTTTAAGGGGGAAAGCAGATATTATAGTAATATGCTCCAGTGATGATGAATACGCCTCTCTTGCATCCGATGCATTTATAAAACTTGATAACAGGGCAATATTTGTTGTTGCAGGTGATCCTGTTTGCAAACCCGACCTTGAAGCTAAAGGGATTAAAAATTTTATAAGCGTAAAATCGGATGTTCTTGGTGAGCTGCAGAGATATCAGAGATTGTTGGGAATATCTGTTTAATAGAGCCAAGAGCCAAGAGCCAGGAACCAAGACAAATGTACAATTGCAAAACCAGGTTATTTGGCAGAAAATATGAAATTTTGTTTATGACATTATAGAATATTAATAAACTAATAAATGAATAAACGAATTACCAATAACTTTTAACCATTAGCTAATGTCCTGGTTCCTGGCTCTTGGCTCTTGGATCTAAAATGTATTTATAACATGAAACCAGATTTTTCAAAAATTGACATTAAAAACCCGGCCGCTCCGTCAAATATTAAGACATCATTCAGCGACTGGCTTACACCTGAACATATATCTGTTAAACCTTTTTATACAGAGGCAGATCTGTCAGGAATGGAGCATTTAAATTATGCTGCCGGACTGGTTCCGTTTTTAAGAGGCCCATACTCTGCAATGTATGTAATGCAACCCTGGACAATCAGACAGTATGCAGGGTTCTCTACAGCTGAGGAATCAAACGCATTTTACCGTCGTAACCTTGCTGCCGGACAAAAAGGGCTATCCGTTGCATTCGATTTGGCCACACATCGCGGATATGATTCTGACCATGAACGTGTTGTTGGTGATGTTGGTAAAGCCGGAGTTGCTATCGATTCAATTCTGGATATGAAGATTCTCTTCGACCAGATACCTTTAAATGTCATGTCGGTATCAATGACTATGAACGGAGCAGTATTACCGATACTTGCATTTTATATTGTAGCCGCTTTGGAACAGGGGGCTAAACTGGAAGAATTAAACGGAACCATTCAGAACGATATCCTGAAGGAATTTATGGTTCGTAATACATATATTTATCCACCTGAAATGTCGATGCGGATTATTGGCGATATTTTTGCATATACATCTAAAAATATGCCAAAATTTAACAGTATAAGTATATCAGGATACCATATGCAGGAAGCAGGAGCTACAGCAGATATTGAAATGGCTTATACACTTGCCGACGGACTTGAGTATATACGCACCGGATTAAAATCCGGTTTAACAATAGATGCATTTGCTCCGCGTCTATCTTTTTTCTGGGCAGTAGGAATGAATCATTTTATGGAAATTGCAAAAATGCGTGCAGCCCGAATGTTATGGGCAAAAATTGTAAAACAGTTTAATCCTGAGGACAATAAGTCACTTGCCTTGCGGACCCATTCTCAGACATCAGGATGGTCACTTACCGAACAGGATCCTTATAACAACATTGCCCGTACCTGTATTGAAGCTATGGCTGCAGTTCTGGGCCATACACAATCGCTTCATACAAATGCTCTGGATGAAGCGATTGCATTACCAACAGATTTTTCAGCCCGTATAGCCCGAAATACCCAAATTTTTATTCAGAATGAAACTAACGTTTGCAGGGCAGTTGATCCATGGGCCGGTTCATACTATTTAGAAACACTTACACATGAGTTAGCCCATAAAGCGTGGAAGCACATTGAAGAAATTGAAAGTCTTGGTGGTATGTCAAAGGCTGTTGAAACCGGTGTCCCCAAAATGCGTATTGAAGAAGCCTCGGCGCGAAAACAAGCCCGGATAGATGCAGGAAAAGATATTATTGTGGGAGTGAATAAGTACCGTCTCGATAAGGAAGACCCGATTGAAATTTTAGAAGTAGATAATACAGCTGTTCGGGAAGCACAGATAAAAAGGTTACAAAAACTCAGAAACGATCGTAATAATTCAGAAGTTCAATCTGCGCTGGAAGCTATTACCAGGGCGGCGGCTACCGGAGAAGGCAATTTGCTGGAACTTTCAGTGATTGCTGCTCAAAAGCGGGCTTCCCTTGGCGAGATATCAAGCGCAATTGAAAAAATATCAGGGAGATATAAAGCTGTGATAAGAACTATTTCGGGTGTTTATTCTTCTGAAACAGGAGATGACGCCACATTTAATGAAGCCAGGGCAATGGTTGAAAAATTTGCCAGGCTTGAAGGTCGTCAACCCCGCATCATGATTGCAAAAATGGGGCAGGATGGACACGACCGTGGCGCTAAGGTAGTAGCTACAGGGTATGCAGATATCGGATTCGATGTTGACATGGGGCCATTATTCCAGACTCCTGCCGAAGCTGCAAAGCAAGCTGTTGAAAATGATGTACATGTTGTTGGAATATCATCCCTTGCTGCAGGACATAAAACCCTGGTTCCACAAATTATTGATGAATTAAAAAAACTCGGACGCGACGATATTATGGTTATAGCCGGCGGGGTTATTCCCGCGCAGGATTATGATTTTTTATACAAGGCAGGCGTAGTGGCTATTTTTGGACCAGGCACTCCTGTGTCCTTTGCCGCCAAGCAAATTTTGGAAGTGCTTTTAAAAAGCAGGGAATAGGAAAGACAGAAGAAAGAAGGCAGAAGTCAGATGACAGAAGACAGAAAAGGGTGTGAAGGACATGAAGGGCCGTGAAGGGCCGTGAAGGGACATGAAAAAAAAGATAATAGAAGACACAGAGGATAGAAAACGGCAACTTTCTATCTTAATAATGGAGTAAAAATTAAATGAAACAATATTTTATTATATGATTTTTAATTAATGAATTATATTAACAAAGCTTAACGGAGAATTGACTATGAACACTTTAGTTTATAAGGATTTCGTTGGATCATTTAATTATATAGAGGAAGAAGAAAAACATTATGGTAAAATACAAGGTATTAGTGACTTGGTAACTTTTGAGGGTACCAGTATAGCTGAAATAAAGAGTGCATTTATTGAGGCTGTAGAGGATTATATTGAACTCTGCAAAGAAGTAAAAAAGGATCCTTATAAATCATTTAAGGGGACTTTTAATATCAGAATATCTTCCGAATTACACAGACAGGCAACATTAAAAGCTAAAAAACATAATTTAAATCTAAATCAGTTCGTTCAAAAAGCTATTGAGCAAGCTGTACATAAATGAATTTCCGGTATACAATAAACAGATGTTCCGGAAGCATTGGAAGCTATTAATTTTTAATAAAAATCCACAACTTTTACAAATACTACAACCCTTACAACTTCTGCAACCTCTTCAACCTCACCATATTTTAACCCTCAGGCTATCAGGTCTCCACATTGCTTTTCCTTTTTTTATTCCGAAGGCGGAATAAAATTCCGGGATATTTGATAATGGCCCAATCACCCGAAATTTTGCCGGAGAATGTTCATCGCTGCGAACCTGGTTGGCAACTGCTTCCGGGCGTTCATTCACCATCCATGACAGGGCATATCCCAGGAAGTAACGCTGGTCAGGTGTAAAACCTCCAATTTTTTCTTTTGCTTTGTATTGATGAGTCTTTTTGAAAGCCTCATAACCCATAACCACGCCTCCAAGATCGGCAATATTTTCACCCTGGGTAAGCTCTCCGTTGATATGCAGGCTATCGACCGCTATGTAATTACTGAATTGCCTAATGATCATCTTTGTATTCTTATAAAACCTGAAGCTATCCTCCGGAAGCCACCAGTTATGAATATTCCCTTTTTCGTCATATTTGCAGCCCTGATCGTCAAAACCATGAGTTATTTCATGCCCGATTGTAGAACCTCCTATAACGGAATAAAGTATACCATCATCGGCCAGCCTGCGCTCAAATCCGGGAATGATTATGTTACATCCTGGCACCACTATTTCATTATTTGTCGGATTATAATACGCATTATAGGTTTGAGGCTCCATATCCCATTCGGTACGGTCAACAGGTTTACCATATTTCGAAATCATATAATTAAATGCCCATTTGTTGGCATTCATCACATTATTAACAAATGAGGTACGATCAATAATAAGCGAACCTTCATCTTTCCACTTATCAGGATAACCCGCTTTCATGATTATTGCCTTTAACTTTTTTAATGCTTTTCCCTTAGTTGAACTGCTCATCCAATCGAGGTTTTTTATCCTGATTGCAAATTCGTTTCTGATTGCATTGCCAATTTCAAGTAATTTATCTTTGGTACCTTCGGGCAGGTATTCTTTAACATAAATTTGCCCTATTAAATCACCCAGGTCATTATCAGTAGTTTCAACAACACGCTTCCAACGGGGTTTAGGTTCTTTTATTCCTCTTAATATGGTTGAGTAAAAGTGAAAAGTTTCCAAATAAGTTTTGTCATCCATGTATGAAGATAACCCTATTAGATAATGAAATTTTAAATAATTTTTCCAACCGGCTAATGTAAATGATTTCAGGTAACCATTAAAAGCTGTGAAAAACTCAGGTTGTCCTATAATTAACGAATCAGCTTTTTGAATACCTGCTTCCTTTAAAAAATTATCCCACTCAAAATCAGGTGCCGATGATTGAAGTTGTTTTAGTGAAAGTTTATTATAATTTTTCAAAGGGTCACGCGTATCTTCACGTTTTCTGGAAGCTTTTGCAAGGGAAGATTCAAGTGTCATGATATTTGCTGCTGCCATTTTAGCTTCCCCGGTTTTATATCCCATAATAGTGAAAATATGTGTGGCATATTCAACAAATTGTTTCCTGATATTTATAGCTCTGGTGTCAGAGTCGAAATAATAGTTTCTGTCAGGAAGGCTTAAACCCCCTTGCCAAAGGAAAATAGCATTTTTTCCGCTTATTTTATCATCCTGGGTAACCCAAAAGCTGAACATAGGAGAACCGGCCACCTTATGAATATAGGCTGCTTCTTTTGACAAATCTTTAATATTGCTGATTGATTCAATTTTATCTAAGTAGTGCTTAATATCTGTAATGCCTTTTTTATTCAGGTTAATACTATCCATTCCTGAGAAAAAAAAGTCACCTATCTTTTGCTTGTTGCTACTTTTAGGATTGACAATTTTTGAGGAAGTTTCACAAATATTCCTGATTTGTGCATTTATCGTGTCCTGCACAAGCTGCCATATTCCATTAGCCGGTTCGCTGGCAGGGATAGGATTTTGTTTAAACCATTTTCCATTGGCAAACTGAAAAAAATCCTCCCCGGGATTAATTGTTGAATCGATATGAGAAACAATTGGATCAGGGACCTGTTTTACATGTCTCGAACAGGAAATGGATATAATTGTAATTGCTATTATATAAGAATATTTCATAATGTGGAGTTATCTAATACAAATATAGTGATTAAGTGATTAGGTGATGAGGTGATGAAGTGATGAGGTGATGAAGTAAAATTATCTGTCCTCTGTCTTCTTTCATATTTTTCCCTTCCCTAGCCCCTAGCCCCTAGTCCCTAACCCCGAAACTCCGTTACCTTACAAACGTCCTTACAATCTGCCAAAAGCCCGGCACATGTCTTTAAAAGAACCGGATGCTTAAATAAAGGATTTATCTCAGCAAGCGGTTCCAGAACAAATCTCCTGTTGGCAATTTCAGGATGAGGAATTGCCAGTTCAGATGTTTTAATCACGAGGTTATCGTAAAATAAAATGTCGATATCTATACTTCGGGCCTTATATCGTTCATTACTTTTAATCCGGCCAAGGGAAGTTTCAATATTTTTAATTTCTGTAAGCAGAGCCATTGGATTAAGTTCAGTATCAATGAGGAGAACCTGGTTAAGGAACAAATTCCTGTCCTTAAACCCCCATGGCTCGGTTTCATAAATTGAAGATTGTTGCATTATGTTGCCGACAGACCTCATCAAATGGTTTTTTGCGTGAACAAAATATTGCATCCGGTCTCCGAGGTTGCTGCCTAATATTAAGTATGCATGTGCCATAATAATATTACTTTGTACTTATAAGTTGTAAAAGGTTGTAAAGGTTGTAAAAGTTGTAAAGGATGTTGAGGTTGTAAATATATGAATCATTTAAAAACGATTAATAAAAGTTTTTACTCTAAAAAAATTAGTATTTTAGCATATTGATTTAAACCCTGACAGAATGAAAAGTTTTTTTAAATATTTATTGGCAACCATTTTAGGTGTATTTATTGCATCTTTCCTGATTTTTATAATTTTTATAGGAATTATTGGTGTTATAATATCGTCTTCTGAAAAAGAGGTAACTATCAAACCAAATTCCATACTATCCATTGATTTAAGCAAACAAATTCCTGACCGTTCGTCGTTAAACCCATTAGATAATTTTGATTTTGTTAACTTTAAAGTAAATCCTTTATTGGGATTAAATGATATTTTAAAATGTATCAAACAGGCAAAGACAGATCCGAATATAAAGGGTATATATTTTAATCCGGGTATAATTCAAACCGGGTTTGGTTCTTTGGAAGAAATCCATAATGCTTTACTGGATTTCAAAACTTCAAAAAAATTTATAATCAGCTATGCAAATATATATACTCACGGTTCTTATTACCTTGCAAGTGTTGCGGACAGTATTTTTCTCAACCCGCAGGGAGACCTTATGTTTATTGGATTACGTTCAGAAATTGTTTTTTATAAAGGATTGTTTGAAAAACTTGGAATTGAACCAGAGGTAATCAGGCATGGTAAGTTTAAAAGTTTTGTGGAACAATATACCAACGACAGGATGAGTGATGCCAACAGGTTTCAGATTACGGAACTTATTTCATCTTTATGGAACCACATGATAGAAGGTATATCTGATGAACGTCATATTTCAGTTAAGGATCTTAACCGGTTGGCGGACGGATTAGTTGTTAGAAATGCAAAAACAGCATTTGATAATAAATTGGTTGATGGCTTACGTTATAAAGATCAGGTAATAAATTGTTTGACTAAACTTTCAGGAGTTTCTTCAGAAAAAAAACTTGAGTTTGTAACCCTCGCCAAATACAATAAGGCATTTAAAAGTAAATATGATTTTCAGGTAAATAAAATTGCCTTAATTTATGCCTCAGGAGAAATAATTATGGGTAATGGTGATGAATCCCATATCGGGTCAGAAAATCTTTCACAGGCTATAAGTCAGGCTCGCAAGGACAGTACTGTTAAAGCAATAGTATTGAGAGTTAATTCACCTGGAGGTATTTCATTAGCTTCAGATATTATATGGCGTGAACTATATTTAGCAAAGAAAACGAAACCTTTGATAATTTCGATGGGATCGGTAGCAGCTTCCGGTGGATATTATATTTCAGTTCCTGCTGATACTATTGTCGCTGATGCTACTACCATAACCGGGTCAATAGGTGTTTTTGCAATTATTTTTAATGCGAAAACATTTTTTAATAATAAATTAGGAATAACAGATGATATTGTTAAATCAAATAAACATTCCGATTTGGGATCCCTGGAAAGAGGTTTTAATTTCCGTGCACTTACAGGTGAAGAAAAGGGTATATTGCAAGTTGAAGTCGAGAATACATATAATACATTTCTGACAAGGGTATCCGAGGGCCGGAAAATGAGTATAGCAGCCGTTGATTCAGTAGGCCAGGGTCATGTCTGGAGTGCTTTGGATGCTAAAAAAATTGGTTTGGTTGATGTAATTGGCGGTTTGGATACTGCATTTGCAATTGCCGCTAAAAAAGCACATCTGAAAAATTACCGGATTGAAGAATTACCAAAAGTTGAAGATAAGATTACTGAAATTTTTAACGGCTTTTCATCAAAAATAAGGCAAAATATAATTAAATCGACATTTGGCAATAACAGGGGAATTTATTATGATATTGACAAATTAATTCAAAATCAGGGTATTCAAAATAGAATACCATATGATATAGATATTTACTAGGGATTAAAGAAGGTAGAGAAGGTAGAGAAGGTAAGGGAAGATAAAGAATGATTAATGAAGGAGTCAATATTCGGAATTTTGTCATTTTTAACATTTGCAAATCATTCTCTACCTTCTTTCATTCTTAATTCCTCCATTCTCTATTAGTACAACTTTTTACATATGAAAGTTATTCTATACCCATTATCATTGATCTATGGTTTAATTATTATTTGCAGGAATTATTTATATGCAATAAAGTTATTTAAATCGGTTAAATTTCAGATTCCGGTATTATCGGTTGGGAATATTACTGTTGGTGGGACAGGTAAAACTCCTCATACTGAATATTTAATAAAGTTGTTAAAAAATGATTTTAATGTTGCTTTTCTTAGCAGGGGGTATAAAAGGAACACACATGGTTTCATTTTAGCTACAGCGCATTCTTCTGCAAAAATTATCGGAGATGAACCCTGCCAGGTTAAGAGAAAATTCCCTGATTTGACAGTGGCTGTTGATAGCGACCGTGTTAACGGTATTAAGATGTTAATTGAAAAGATTCCTGAAACTGAAATAATTGTTCTCGATGACGCTTTCCAGCACCGCAGGGTGTCCCCAGACATTAATATTTTACTAGTCGATTACAATAAACCTATATACAGAGACAATTTATTACCTTACGGTTTATTACGTGAGCCTGCATCCCAGAAAAAAAGAGCTGATATTATAATTGTGACTAAAATTCCGGAAAATATAACTGAAAAAGATAAAAGATTGTTTACTAACAATATGGAGATTCATTCGAACCAAACTATATATTTTACATATATAAATTACGGACAACCTTTGCCCGTATTTGATAATATTATAAAAGAGAGATATATTAATTTTGCTGATAACAATCTGTCGGTTTTATTAGTTTCCGGAATAGCTAACCCAAAACCAATGATAACAAAACTTTCCGAAATCTATAAAACAGTTTTACCGGTTACTTATCCTGATCATTATTCATATTCTCAAGATGATATTAATAATATAATCAGGAAATATAATTTATTGCAGGGCACAAGCAAAGTAATTGTGACAACGGAAAAAGATGCAGCACGGTTATTACCATTTAATTTTAAGGAGAATATTCCCGAAGACTGGTATTATATACCCATTGAAGTTAAATTTAGTACAAACGAAGCTATTCTATTTAATAATCAAATAATTAACCATGTTCACAAAAATTAATGAAACGGTAACTTATATCAGAGGTCAATCGGACTTTGTTCCCGAATTCGGAATTATTTTGGGTACAGGACTTGGCGGCCTGGTTAAAGAAATTGTACCTGAGATTATTTTGGATTATACAGATATCCCTAATTTCCCGGTTTCTACTGTTGAAAGCCACCATGGGAAACTAATATTGGGTTTTCTTGGCGGTAAAAAAGTAATAGCCATGCAAGGCAGGTTTCATTTTTATGAAGGATATCCGATGCAGGAAATTACATTTCCAGTGCGGGTTATGAAGAAGTTAGGTGTTAAAGCATTGTTCGTTTCTAATGCAGCCGGGGGATTAAACCCTGGTTTTGAGATCGGCGACCTGATGATTATAAATGATCATATTAATTTATTGCCAAATCCTTTAATTGGAGTAAATCATCCGGAACTTGGGCCCAGATTTCCTGATATGAGCGAACCATATGATAAAAAAATGATTGTTTTAGCTCAAAAGATTGCCCAAAAATCTCAAATCGCCTTACAAATTGGGACATATGCTGCTATTTCAGGTCCGTCACTTGAAACGCCAGCCGAATATAAATTTCTCCGGGCCATAGGAGCAGATGCCGTGGGAATGTCAACTGTTCCTGAAGTTATTGTAGCCAACCATACCGGAATCTCTGTTTTTGCCATATCTATAATTACTGATTTAGGCGTTCCCGGAAAAATAAGAAAGGTTTCTTTGGATGAAATTGTTGCTGTAGCTGAAAGGACCGAACCAAAAATGACCCGGTTGATGAAGGAGCTTATTATTGAATATTGAATATTGAATATTGATTACTAATTACTAATTACAGATTATCGTTTACTAACAACTAACAACTAATAATATGAGACATATAATATCTTATGCCTTTATTTTAATTTTAGCTTTGATGAGCTATCAATGTTCATCAAATAAAATAAAAATAATAAATTTCCAAAATGGAGTTCGACTGGAAAGTAATGATTTTATTGAAAAAGTTACTTTTTATAACAACAATACTGTAAGAATTACTAAATGGATTCCTGGTACATTGCCTGATTCAACAAGCCTGGTTGTAGTTGAAAAAGGTTCACCTGAATTAAAAATACAAGTTAATGAAACTGAAAATATGGTTTCATTAGGTTCTGAAAACATTAAAATAATTCTTTCTAAGAAAGATGGCGCTGTAGAATATTTTGCAAAAAATGGTTCAGGTATCTTAAAGGAAATTGGAAAACCATCATTTACCCCGGTCAATTATAAATTCGAAAAAGCCTTTAGCGTTAAACAACATTTTGAATTTTCAGCAGATGAGGGAATATATGGTTTTGGCCAGCATCAGTATGGATACATGAATTACCGGGGACATTCCGTAAAGCTTGTTCAATCAAATACCAATGCGGTAACACCATTTTTCATCTCTACAAAAAATTATGGTATATACTGGGATAATTATTCCAAGACAATATTTAACGATAATAAGGAAGGTACTTCACTTTGGTCAGATGTTGCCAACGATATCGATTATTATTTCATTTATGGTGATAATATGGATAGTGTAATCTCCGGTTACCGTAAACTTACAGGGGAAGTTCCCATGTATGGTAAATGGGCATACGGATATTGGCAAAGCAAGGAACATTATGCAAACCGTGATGAATTGTTAAGCGTAGCCGGTGAATATCGTAAACGTAAAATTCCTATCGATAATATTATTCAGGATTGGGACTATTGGGGAGATATAAAAAACTGGAGCCAAATGTTTTTTGACAAGAAACTTTATCCGGATCCTAAAGGTATGATTGATATTTTACATAATGAACATTTCCATATAATGATCTCAATCTGGGGAGGGTTGGGTCCAAATACTGCAATATATAAAGAAATGGATAAAAACGGGTTTTTATATCATCCGTTAGGTTGGGCTGGTTTTAAATATTATGATGCATATAATCCGGCTGCCAACGATATTTATTGGAAATATATCAGTAAAGGTTTATTTTCTCTCGGAATGGACGGATGGTGGATGGACTCTACCGAACCCGATATAATCAATGCCATTACAAAAGAATCGGAGGAATATGAAATGAAACGTACGGGTAAAAATTACCTTGGTTCATTTGCCAGGTACCTTAATACTTATCCTTTAATGATTACCGGATCGGTATACAGGCACCAGCGTGCGGAAAATGATAAAAAAAGAGTATATATCCTTACACGTTCAACTTTCGCGGGTCAACAGAGTTCTGCAGCCACAACATGGTCAGGTGATATAGGCGCTGACTGGCCAATATACCGGCGTCAGATTTCAGCCGGTCTCAATCATAGTATGGCCGGTATCCCTTACTGGACTTTTGATATCGGAGGGTTTAATATTGGAAGCTATGAAGGTGTATTTAGCTATGGAGGTAAGACGCCATCATATAATGAATTTTATACAAGGATGTTCCAGTTTGGAGCATTTTGTCCGGTTTTCCGTTCTCATGGTTCTGAAACACCAAGGGAAATTTGGCAGTTTGGTGAATATATCCCCGTACTTGAAAAATTTGACAACTTCAGATATCGCCTGATGCCTTATATATATTCACTGGCCGGACAGGTTGCTCAAAATGGTTATACTATAATGAGGGGATTACCCATGGATTTTAGTAATGATAAAAAAACATATTCTATTGATGACCAATTCATGTTCGGGCCATCTTTAATGATTTGCCCTGTAACTGAATACATGTATCACCGTCCCCCGGGAAAAAGCGTGTTTGTTACAGGTAGTCATTTTAAAACAAAGGATGGCAAACCAGGTTTATTGGCTAAATATTACAAGGATATCTATTATAAAAACCTTGCAATGACAAAGGTCGATACTGATATTAATATATACTGGTATACAGGCCGCCCTAATTATGTCACCGATTCAACACTTTCAATCCGCTGGGAAGGAAAGCTTATCCCGTCACAAACAGGGAAACATCAATTTCATTTGAAATGTTTCGGGCCCAAACGGATTATTTTAGATGGTAAAGAGTTAAAAATTATATATGGTGGTACAGAGGTTTATACTGAATATATTAACCTTGTTGCAGGAAAGGAATACAATTTTGTGATGGAAACTGAAAATCCAACATCCGGAGCTTTGCGTGTACAATTATTCTGGAAAACTCCTGATATATTTGCTAAAGAACAAGCTCCTCAACCATACATTGAAAAAACACGTAAAGTATATTTACCGGAAGGTACCAAATGGATTGATTTCTGGACTGGAGAAACCCTTCATGGAGGCATTACTATTACTGCCAGGGCGCCCATTGATATAATTCCAATTTATGTAAAAGCTGGTTCAATCCTTCCTTTAGGGCCATTTTTACAGTATTCAACGGAGAAACAGGCCGATCCTATTGAATTAAGGGTATACCCTGGTGCCGATGGAAGTTTTAAATTGTATGAAGATGAAAACGATAACTACAATTATGAAAAAGGTGCTTTTGCCACAATTGTTTTTAAATGGAACAATGCAAAACGCGTGTTAACTATTGAAAAACGATCGGGTAGTTTCCCGGGAATGCTTGGTAAACGTACTTTTAATGTTATAGTAGTTGAAAAAAATAAAGGTACGGATATAGGAATAAGCAAGGGGATTGATAAAGTAATTGTTTATAATGGGGACGAACAGGACATCCAATTGTAAATATTCTTATTTCAATTTTTTACAAGTAAATTTGTTATATTAACTATTTAAACTTAATACTCATGAATTCATTTAAGCACTTCCGGATAAGATTTTTTACAGTCGCTTTGATCATTTTTGTTTTTAATGTAAACAACTATTGCCAGGCGGACAAAACCAATTTAAAAGGTATCCCTCAAATTGAAAAAGCAGGAAACGTCAAACAACTTTTTGTTGATGGAAAACCTTTCCTGATATTAGGCGGAGAGTTAAACAATTCTTCTTCTTCGAGCATGGAATATATGAAACCTATTTGGCAGGAAGTTACAGATTTAAATTTCAACACGATTGTAACACCACTCTCATGGGAATTAATTGAACCGGAAGAGGGGAAATTTAATTTCGAACTTGTGGATAGCCTTATCGTGGAAGCGAGACAGCACAATATGCATATTGTTTTCTTATGGCTGGCCAGCTGGAAAAATGGCATGTCAAGTTATATCCCTCTCTGGGTTAAGGAAAACTATAAAAAATATCCCCGCGCAATGCTGCAAAATAATTTTACAACTGAAGTATTGTCTACATTTTCAGAAGTAAATCCTGAAGCTGATGCAAAAGCTTTTTCCACGCTTATGAGACATATCCGTGAAATTGACGGTGTCAAACACACTGTGCTTATGATGCAAATTGAAAATGAAGTTGGTATACTTGGCGATTCACGGGACCGCTCTGAACTTGCGAATAAAGCCTTTGCCGCACCGGTTCCCAAAGAATTAATGACTTATATATTAACTAATAAAGAATCATTAGTCCCGGAAATAAAAACACAATGGAAAAAAAATAACTTTAAAACTACAGGCAATTGGGAAGAAATATTTGGGAAGGGCGATTCCTGCAATGAAATTTTTATGGCCTGGTTTTATGCCCGTTATGTAAATAAAGTAGCTGAAGCAGGAAAGAAAGAATACCCTATACCAATGTATGCCAATGCCTGGCTCGACCAGGAAGGATGCCCCAAACCGGGTTTGTACCCAAGTGGCGGTCCATTGGCGCATGTACTCGATATCTGGCTGGCCGGCGCACCGTCTATAAATATTTTAGCGCCCGATCTTTATGTGCCTGACTATGACGAAAGATGCAAAAAATTTACCCAAAGAAACAATCCGTTGTTTATGCCCGAAATGAACAGTGGCGACGATGGCGCCCGTAATATTTTTATAGCTATTGGTAAATACAATGCCATAGGTGTTTCGCCTTTCGGCATTGACAAGCTAGGCAGGATGGCCTTTGGTAATGAACAAGCTAAAGGCCCTAAAGAAGCAGCGTTTAGTAAAAGTTATAACATACTCCGGCAACTAAGTCCTATTATTCTTGAAAAACAGGCAAAAGGTGAAATAACCGGTTTTGTCATAGACGAAAAAACCCCGGTTATAATGAAAAGAATGGGTGGTTATATGTTGGAAATATCTCTGGATGATCTATTTGGGCATAAATCAAAATTAGGATATGGAATTATTATGACAGACGGTCCTGATCAATTTATTGGCGGGGGAAGCGGCTTCAGGGTGAGGTTCTCCACAATAACCAAAAGCGATACTTTAGTTGGTATAGGAAAAGTTGAT
Organism: uncultured Bacteroidota bacterium; assembly: GCA_963846585.1. Taxonomy (GTDB): domain Bacteria; phylum Bacteroidota; class Bacteroidia; order Bacteroidales; family JAAUTT01; genus JAAUTT01. The sequence continues at coordinate 127,878 of CAWJWO010000018.1, read as the reverse complement.
GAAGGTGTTTTCAATAACAATAAATGGATCCCGGGACGACGACTTAACGGAGATGAGGACGACCAGGGACGGGCATGGCGGTTTGCTCCCTGGGGCATAACTATTGAAAAATGCAGGGTTTATGAATATAAATAAAGAATGTAAAGAATATAATGAAGGTAGGGAAGGTAGAGAATAATTCAATTTTTATTGCAATAATTTAAAATACAAGCGATGAAAACACTTATTCCTTCACTTTTAATAGTTTGTAATATGCTGACAGGGGATTGCCTTTTTGGCCAATCGGACAGTATTTTGTGGTACAATAAACCGGCACAGTACTTTGAGCAAAGTCTTGTATTAGGTAATGGCAAAATGGGAGCATCTGTATTTGGAGGGATAAGTTCCGACAAGATATTTCTAAACGATGCTACACTTTGGTCAGGAGGCCCTGTAAATGCAAACATGAACCCTGAAGCATACAAAAATCTCCCGGCTGTTAGAGAAGCGCTTAATAATGAAAATTACAGGCGTGCCGACTCACTTCAGCATAAAATGCAGGGAAAATACTCCGAATCCTACGAACCTGTCGGCACTATATTTATTAATTTTAAAAATCGAGATACTGCCACCAGGTATTACAGGGAACTAAATATTTCCGATGCGGTATCAAAAGTTGAATATGAAATAGATGGAGTAAAATATTCACGGGAATATTTTGTATCGTTCCCGGATAAGGTAATGGTAATAAAGTTAACCTCCGGTAAAAAAGGAGCTTTAAATTTCGGCATTAAATTCAGCAGCCTGCTAAAGTTTAAAGTTGGAAACTCAAACGGCATTCTATCTGCGCGTGGATATGCCCCCAAGGTAGCTAAACCAAGTTACCTCGGAAACATAACTGATCCAGTTGTGTTTGATGAAAATAATGGTACAAGGTTTTTAACTCTAATAAAAATAAAAAATCAGGATGGAATTATATCATCCACCGACAGTACACTTTCACTTACCAATGGAACGGAAACTGTGATTTTTGTTTCTATAGCTACAAGTTTTAATGGCTATGATAAAGACCCGGTAGCACAAGGATCAGATTATGACAAAATAGCCAATGAACAATTAGAGAAGGCCTGTTCAAAAACTTTCAGGGAACTTGAACAAGCACATATACTCGATTATCAGAAATTTTTTAGCAGGGTGACCCTTAACCTGGGCAAATCAGAAGCCCCATCTCTACCTACAGATGAGCGTCTTAAACGGTATACTGAAGGAAAAGAAGACAAGAACCTCGAGATACTTTATTTTCAATATGGCCGGTACCTTCTGATAAGCAGTTCAAGAACACCACAGGTACCTGCCAACCTGCAGGGTATATGGAACCCATATATCCGTCCACCATGGAGTTGCAATTATACTTCTAATATAAACGTGGAAGAAAATTACTGGCTGGCAGAAAATACAAACCTTTCTGAAATGCACCTGCCCTTGATTAGTTTTATTAAAAATTTATCAGAAACAGGTAAAATAACTGCTAAAACATTTTACGGATGTAATGGATGGACGGAATGTCATAATACTGACATATGGGCGATGAGCAATCCGGTCGGGGACTTTGGCTGGGGCGATCCCGCATGGGCAAACTGGAACTTGGGGGGAGCATGGTTGGTAAGCCATTTATGGGAGCATTATTTGTTTACTCAGGATAAAAATTTCCTGAAGAATTATGCTTATGAGCTTATGAAGGGTTCTGCACAATTCTGCATTGATTGGATGGTAAAGGATAAAGAAGGAAAATTAATTACTTCGCCATCAACATCTCCCGAAAACAAATATGTTTCACCGACCGGTTACCATGGAGCGACATTTTACGGAGGAACGGCCGATTTGTCTATTATAAGGGCGTGTCTTGCCCAGACCGTTGAAGCATCTAAAGTATTGGGAATAGATACTGCTTTTAGAATTAAGGTTGAAAATACGATCGCTTTGTTACATCCTTTCAAAATCGGGGAAAAAGGTAATTTACTTGAATGGTACTACGATTGGGAGGATGAAGACCCCCACCACCGCCATCAATCACACCTCTTTGGATTGTTCCCGGGGCACCAGATCACGCCGTATTCTACACCTGATCTTGCAAACGCGTGCCGTAAGACCCTGGAAATAAAAGGAGATGAATCAACAGGCTGGTCGAAGGCCTGGAGGATAAACCTGTGGGCAAGGCTTGGCGACGGTAACCATGCCTACAAAATGTACCGCGAATTGTTGACATATATTGAACCTGCCGGGGTTAAAACAAATTATTCCAGGGGAGGAGGTACATATCCCAATTTGTTTGATGCTCACCCGCCATTTCAGATAGATGGAAATTTCGGTGGTGCTGCAGCGGTAGCTGAAATGCTTGTGCAATCAGATGAAAGGGAAATAAGATTATTGCCAGCCTTGCCTGATGCCTGGGATAGTGGTAATGTTAAAGGTATATGTGCAAGGGGAGGGTTCGAAATTTCAATGTACTGGAATAACCATACACTGAAAAAAGTAACAGTCTTTTCCAGGCAGGGAGGAAAAACAATTTTAATAAACGGGAATATACATAAGGAAATAGTTCTTAAAGCCGGGGAACAAAAAGATATTGAATGGCAATGGAAAATAAGTTGTTGGTTGTCAGTTGTTAGTTTTTAGTTGTTAACATATCAATAATTCAAATTAATAATAAAATTTAAATGAAACATTTAATTCAAAGTATTTCTATTTATTTCTCTGTTTATCTGAGTCTCTGTGTTCAATTTCTTACTGTATTTTACTGTATTACCGGAAGTGCACAGGGCTTAAAAGAACAATACGGTATATCGGCATTTCCAAAACCGGATACATTGAAATTGACTGAAAAACCTGCTGGTCCGGCATGGATTAATAACGCGGTGTTTTACGAAATTTACCCGCAATCCTATTTCGATACTGATAGTGATGGTATCGGCGATTTAAAAGGAATTATTTCCAAATTTGATTATATAAAAAGTCTTGGTGTCGATGCTATATGGCTTAATCCTTTTTATGTGTCCCCGTTCAGGGATGCAGGGTATGATGTATCCGATTATTATCATGTTGCGCCACGATATGGCACTGATCAGGATGCAAAGGACATGTTCAGGATTGCTAAAGAAAAAGGCCTGCATATAATAATTGATTTTGTACCTGGTCATACCTCTATTGACCATCCATGGTTTAAAGCATCGTGCAGCCCCATACCCAATAAATATTCCAACTGGTACATCTGGACCAAAGGAACATGGTTCACGGGTATGGATAATTTCAGGGAAAATTTTATCCAGGGTTATTGCGACAGGGATGGTAATTTCATGACCAATTTCTTCTGGCATCAACCGGCACTGGATTATGGCTGGGGCAATCCTGACCCTGCACAACCCTGGCAGCTACCAGTTGATAATCCTGATGTGATGGCGCTCAGGGCCGAAATGAAAAATGTCATGAAACATTGGCTGGATATGGGTGCAGAAGGGTTTAGGTGCGATATGGCAGGATCCCTCGTTAAAAATGATCCAGATAAAAAAATATGTCTGTTTTGGCAGGATATAAGAAAAATGCTTGACAGTGACTACCCAAATGCATTTATAGTATCAGAATGGTCCGATCCGGAAACAGCTATTAAAGCAGGGTTCCACGCCGATTTTTTTCATTGGTTCCCGGGCTACGATTACCTGTGGGCAAATAATAAAAGTTTCTTCAGAGCTGAAGGGAATGGAGATATTACGAAATTTCTGCAGGTATACTTACCTCAATACCATGCAACTTCCGGCAAAGGTTACATCTCTTTGCCAGTCGGTAACCATGATATTCCGAGGATCAACAGGGACGGAAGGGATATTAAAGACCTCGAACTGATTTACCTGTTTGAGTTTACTATGCCAAACATACCATTCATTTATTATGGCGATGAAATCGGGATGAAAAATATGAATGGCTTAGTATCAAAAGAAGGTTCATACGGCCGTTCAAGCTGTCGTACTCCTATGCAGTGGTCTGACGGAAAAAATTCAGGTTTCTCAGAATGTCCCCGGGAAAAGCTTTATTTTCCGGTAGATTCATCTAAGGATGCCCCATCAGTGGCTGCCCAGCTTCACGATAGCACATCACTTTTGCATTTTTTATGCAAATTGGTCAAATTTAAAAAATCGCACCCGGCGCTGGCTGGATATGCTTCTTTTTACCCAGTTTATGCCATGCCGCATAAATATCCATATGTATTCATAAGAGCTGCAAAAGACGAGACTCTTTTAATATCAATAAACCCTTCATCTGCTGATGAAACAGCTGAAATATCTGACTACACGGGCTTTACAAAAACTTTTCTCCTCGGGTCGAAACCTGTATGGGAGAAAACCAAAGATAAAATTAAAATCAGTATGAAGGGGAAAAGCTTTGCAGTGTATAAAATTTCAGGTAATAAATAAAATTAACAGGATTATGAAACATTTAGTTTTTTCATTTATGTTAATAACATCGATTGACCTACTGGCTCAGAAACCTATATTGCCTGACAGGGATGCCTTACTTGACTGTTGATTTTGGCGGTTTTGTACCAGACACGTTTACGAGGAACCCTCAATATTCAGATTTGCTGGTGCGCTGGTTTCAATATGGTACATTTTTACCTGTTCTAAGGGTTCATGGATGCCGCAATACTCCATTCTGGAATTATGATAACAACACAGGAAAGATACTTACTTATTACACGATGCTTCGGTACAGGCTCATGCCTTATATATATTCCATGGGGGCAATGGTGACTTTTGAGAATTTTACTATCGACAGGGCCCTTATAATGGATTTTGATGACGATCCAAAAGTTTACAATATCGCTGATCAATTTATGTTTGGAAAGGAAATGCTGATTTGTCCTGTGACAACTCACAAAGCTGTTTCCCGTGAGGTGTACCTTCCAAAAACTGCCGGACAATGGACTGATTTCTGGACTGGCGAAAAATACATTCCTGGCACTGAAATAAAGGCCAATGCCCCATTAAACAAGGTACCTGTTTTTGTAAAAGCCGGATCAATTATTCCAATGGGGCCATTTATGCAATTTGCAAATGAGAAAAAAGCAGACACTCTTGAAGTCCGGATTTATAGCGGTGCAGACGGGAAATTTGAACTGTACGAAGACGAAGGCGATAATTTCAATTATATGCAGGGGAAATGCAGCCGTATTACCTTTTCATGGAATGATCACAAACATGTGTTTACAATATCTGACAGGAAAGGTGATTTCTCCGGTATGCATAAAGACATGGTTATTAACCTGATTCTGGTATCGGAACATCAGGGTATAGGATTAAATATTGGACCGAAACCTGATAAGGTGATACAATACAGGGGGCTAAAGATTAATGTTAAATTGAAAATGATTTAAAATGAGTAGATTTCTCTTCTTTTTTTTATTAAATTTTGGTTGTAATTTGTTTGGACAGGATATTGTTTGCGACAATACAGCTATTACTGATGCTTATAAGCTTGCAGTTAATACTGTCGATATTAATACCCGCAGGGGAATATTGGCAGCAGGAGGCGATTATGGTGGCGAATGGACCAGGGATATCTCTATTAATTCGTGGAATGGCGTCAATTTGATTAGGCCTGAAATAACAAAAAATTCTTTATGGAGCGTGACTATAAATAAAGATTCTATAGGCCATCAGTACTGGGATAAAATTATCTGGGCCATTGCTGCCTATAACTATTACCTCGTAACGGGAGACAGGGATTTTCTCGTGCAGGCTTATATTTGTTCTGCAAATACAATGAAAGCCTTGGAAAAAATGACTTTTGACACTAAATACGGATTGTTCATGGGCCCTTCCGTATTTAATGATGGAATTGCAGCATACCCTGAACCGATTTTTGAACCTGACAATTATGCCAGTGGAGTACTCGACCATAAAAATTCATATCATATAAAATGTCTGAGTACTAATTGTATTTATTATGGTGCTTATCTGGCATTGATTAATATGTGTAACGTGTTGAATGAAAACAACAGGGTAATAAAAACTTATCAGCAAAAAGCTGACACTTTGAAAGTTCATATTTTGAAATATTTTTACAATAAGGATAGCAATACCTTCAATTATTTAATTGATCAGTACGATAAAACTGATAATTCCCAGGAAGGCCTAGGGATTTCATTCGCGGTAATTTTTGGTATCATTGATGGGAATAAGGCAAATCAACTGATAGAAAATGCAATTGTTTCAAAATTTGGAATTACCTCGATATATCCCGATTTTCCAAGGTATTCGAAAGATATGCCGGGTAGGCATAATAATATTATCTGGCCAATGGTGAACGGTTTTTTTGCCAAAGCAGCAGTTACCGCTGGCGATTATAAAGTCTTTGTAAATGAGTTAAACGGGCTTACACATCTGGCATTGGATGAAGATAAAGGCAATTATAATTTCAGGGAAATATATAATCCTTATAGCGGTGCGCCTGATGGAGGTTATCAGTCATGGGGGATTGAACATCCAAATTATCACTGGCCATCGAGCAGGTTGCAGACATGGTCAGCTACTGCATTCATTAGTATGATATACAGAGGATTAATAGGTATCCGTTTAATAAACGGTTCCCTGTCATTTTCACCATTTCTGCCAGATGATATTCATTTTCTGGAAATAAAAAATATACGATATCATCAATCATGTCTTGATATTACAATCAAAGGGAATGGTAATAAAATAATATCATTTACATTAAATGGTGAACCACAGTCTGATTACACTATTAGCCATACAATATCAGGCCCTAATAAAATAGTTATAGAACTGAATTAATTTTAAATTACTTTTGCATTGAATAATTGAATGTCTCATTATGAAAGTAGCAATTGTCGGAGTTAGCGGAGCAGTTGGGCAGGAATTCCTTAAAGTATTGGAAGAGAGAAAATTTCCTGTTGATGAGCTTATTTTATTTGGATCGTCCCGAAGTGCAGGGTCAACTTATACCTATGGCGGGAAGACACTTACCGTTAAGGAACTTAAACAGAATGACGATTTTAAAGGTGTTGACATTGCACTTGCTTCAGCAGGAGCCGGAGCTTCTAAAGAATTTGCCTCAGCTATTACAAAATATGGGGCAGTAATGATTGATAATTCGAGTGCATTCCGTATGGATGAGGATGTACCATTGATAGTTCCTGAGATCAATCCAAATGATTGTAAGGTTCGGCCAAGAAATATAATTGCAAATCCCAACTGTTCTACTATAATCATGGTAGTTGCCTTAAAACCAATTCATGATTTAAGCCCTGTAAGGAGAGTACATGTTGCTACTTATCAGGCTGCAAGTGGAGCTGGTGCAGCAGCCATGAAGGAACTTGAAGAGCAGGTAGCACAAGTGATGGATAATCAAACGGTGCAGGTTGGAAAATTGAAGTACCAGCTTGCCTTCAACCTTATTCCACAGGTGGATGTGTTTCTTGATAATGACTATACAAAAGAAGAAATTAAAATGCATTACGAAACCCGTAAAATAATGCACTCTGAAATGTCAGTAAGCGCAACCTGCGTGAGGGTTCCGGTATACCGTGCCCATTCCGAGGTTGTTTGGGCAGAAACTGAAAAGGAACTTTCAGTTGAGGATGTTCGCTCTAAAATGAAGCATGCAGAGGGTCTTATTGTAGAAGATGACCCCGCAGCTTTCAAATATCCGATGCCTTTATTTGCAGCAGGTAAAGATCCGGTTTATGCAGGACGTTTGAGAAAAGACATAACTAACCCTAAAGGGCTCACTTTTTGGTGTGTAGGAGATCAGATCAAAAAAGGTGCGGCACTGAATGCAATACAAATTGCTGAATTTATGATAAAAAACAGGCTTTTTTAAAAAAAACAGGAATTCGCATGGTTTTATATAAATGTTTTATTATACTTTTAGGAAATCTCATTACAATTAATATCTTTGCGCAATTAAAAAAATAGTTTGGATTTGTTGGTTAGAAAAAGGCAATGTCGGTGAGATATCGCCTTTTTCGTTTTTATTTAATTCTTTAAAAATTCAAATGGACAAAATTTATCTGTACGTTCTACGTTAAGCTTTTAACTGTAAAATATATTACGATGAATAAATGTGAAAATATTATTAAAAAACTTAAAAGCGGAACAGTACCTGCTTTGATTGAATTATATGGTACTGATAGAAATATCCTTAATAATCAATGTCAGCGTTATATTGATCTGTTAATGAAGTTTTCAACAGCATTTGGAGTTTCTGATGTTGAAATTTTCAGCTCCCCGGGCAGAACTGAAATTGGAGGTAACCATACCGATCATAATTTTGGCCATGTTTTAGCAGGTGCTGTTAATCTGGATAATGTAGCCATAGCAGCTGGCAATAATTCTAATCTGGTGCGAGTTAAATCGGACGGATATCCAGATTTTGAAGTTGACCTTACTCAATTGAATCCTGATTCCGGGGAGAAATATACATCAGCCTCACTGGTTCGCGGAGTATGTGCGAAAATTAAAGAATTAGGATTTAAAATTGGTGGTTTTGATGCAATGATTGATGGTAGGGTTCCAAAAGGCTCAGGATTAAGTTCCTCAGCTTCATTTGAAGTATTAATAGGGACCATCATCAGTCAATTGTTTAATAATGGGAAAATCGATCCGGTACAGATTGCAATAATTGGGCAATATGCTGAAAACAAATTCTTCGGAAAACCTTGCGGATTAATGGACCAGGTAAGCTTGCTCCCTTGGAGGTTTGGTAACTATTGATTTTAAAGATCCATTAAACCCTATAGTCAAAAAGGTTAATTTCAATTTCACCAATACGGGTTATGCACTTATAATAACAGATACCGGTGGTAATCATGCAGATCTGAACGATGATTATGCTTCAGTTCCGGCCGAAATGAAATCAGTTGCAGCTGAGTTGGGAGCGAAAGTATTGCGGGAGGTATCACTTGAAAAAGTTGTTGAAATTATTCCAAAAATCCGTAAAATAGAAGGTGACCGGGCAATACTCCGGGCTTATCATTTTTTTGGGGATAACCAACGAGTTGTAAATCAGGTTGAAGCTCTTGAAAAAAATAATTTTAATAAGTTTCTGGGGATGGTAGTTGATTCAGGGTACAGTTCATTTATGTATAATCAGAATATTTATCCGGTTACAAATATAAAAGAACAGGGGGTTTCACTTGCTTTGGCTTTAAGCGAAATGATTCTCAGGGGAAAAGGTGCCTGGCGTGTCCATGGAGGAGGGTTTGCCGGTACTGTTCAGGCATTTGTGCCACAGGAATTACAAAACAGATACATTGATACTATGGAACGGATATTTGGCAAAGATTCATGCAGTAAGCTTTTTATCAGGGCTAAAGGATCAATAATAGTTGAAATCTGAAGCTGTTATTTTTTACAAAAATTTGAAGCAAACATTTAAAATGATATGAATGAAATGTAATTTGTTTCTTTTTTCAGGTATTCTATTCTTAATTTTAATCAGCGAAAGAGTGTATTCGCAAAAAATTGATGTTGCCAGGTATGTCGATCCTTACATAGGAACCGGCAACCACAGTCATGTTTTTCTTGGTGCAAATGTTCCTTTTGGAGCTGTACAGGTAGGCCCTGATAACTATTATAACAGTAAGGATTCCTGTAGAGGATACAATTATTCTGATAGTATTATTACAGGTTTTTCCCAGATGCATCTTAGCGGAACTGATCTTGGAGATGTGGCGATAATGCCTTTTACCGGGGAGCTTAAAAATTCCCCTGGTAACATTAATGATGCTCTTTCGGGTTATGCAACAATTTACTCTCATAAAAATGAAATAGTAAAACCCGGATATTATTCAGTGAATCTCCCGGCTTATGACGAAAAAGTTGAACTTACCGCCAGTGAGAGGGTGGCATTTCATCGATATTCATTCACTCTTTCACAGGAAGCACATATTGCTATTGATCTTTCAAGATGTGTTGGTATAAACAAGCCAGTTAAAACATATTTCAAAAAAGTTGATGATTTTACTTATACAGGATACAGATATTCAGTCGGCAGGGCATCTGAACAACGTGTCTATTTTGCAATTATGTTATCCCGTAAAGTTGATTCTTTGACTCTTTTCAATGATGATAGGCCTTTGACAGGTGTAGAAGCAGAAGGTCAAAAAATAACAGCTTTTCTTAATTTTTTTACACATGTTAATGAAGTGGTTATGCTTAAAATAGGTCTCTCACCTGTTAGTGAGGTTAATGCACTGGCTAACATAGCTGTTGAAATTCCTTATTGGGATTTTGAACAGGTAGCTGCAAACGCTTATAGTTTTTGGAACAAGGAATTAGGTAAAGTTGAGGTAATATCAAAATATGTGAATGACCTGCGAAATTTCTATACTTCTTTATACCATACATTTACTGTACCTATGCTTTTTAATGATTATAATGGCGATTACGTTGGAACTGATAAAAAAATATATACAGATCAGGAATTTCAGAATTATTCGGTGTTTTCGCATTGGGATCATTATCATTGCATTCAACCTTTATTTACACTTCTTCAACCCCAACGGGTTCCTGATATGATTAATTCACTTTTGGCAATTTACCAGCAACAGGGTAAGTTACCTTTTTGGCCTTTGATGGGTTATGAAACAAATAATACGGTTGGTTACAGTTCGGTACAGGTAATTGCAGATGCATATCTTAAAGGGTTTAAAGGGTTTGATCCTCAATTGGCAATTGATGCAATTAAGTCATCCTCTACCTTGGATGAAAATGATAATAAACTAATGAAGGATAAAGGATTCATACCTGCGGAAGAAGAAAATGAATCAGTATCCAAAGGCATGGAATATGCCATTTCAGATTGGTGTATTGCCCAGGTTTTAAAGAAATCAGGGAATATGGTCGATTTTGAATATTATTCTAAAAGAGCAAAAGCATATACACAATATTTTGACTCAATAACCGGTTTCATGCGGGCGAAGTTTGCCAACGGTTCTTATAGAGTTCCATTTGATCCGGTTAAAGTCACTAAAGATTACACAATGGGTAATGCCTGGCAATATACATGGCTGGTTCCTCAGGATGTAGAAGGATTAATTAAATTGTTTGGAGGCGAAAAGGCATTTAACCAGAAACTTGACAGTCTTTTTTTAGTTAATGGAAATTTAGTGGAAGATGCTCACTTTGATAAATCAAAGTCGATTGGCATGTATGTACCAGGTAATGAAATATGCCAACATATATCATATTTGCATGCATATGCGGGTCAGCAATGGGAAACTGCTGAAATGGTAAATTATATAATTACTAATTTTTTTCATGATAAACCTGATGGATTGTGTGGTAACGAAGACTGGGTGCAAACGTCAGCATGGTATGTACTGTCATCGATAGGCTTTTACCCGGTTAATCCCTGCTCATCTTGTTTTGTTTTTGGTACCCCTTTGTTTGATGAAGTAAAAATTAGTGTATCCAAAGATAAGAAGTTTACTCTTACAGTTCTTAACCCGAATCCTAAAAATATTTACATAAATAATTTATTATTAAATGGCAAACCCTATAACTATTCTTTCATTACTTACGGGGAGATCATGAAGGGAGGTACTCTGGAATTTATTATGAGTGATAAACCAAATAAAAATTTTGGTGCGGCTGTAAAATACAGGCCGCAATCGAAAGTATATGAAGATAGTATTAAAAAGTAGTAAGTAGTAAGTAGTAAGTCGTAAGTAATAGGTAGTAATGCGAATTAAGAGTAGAATTATTATAAAAATCTTATATATATATTTCAAAACACCTCAGCTAAATCTTCTCCTCAAGGAGAAGACTTTAAATTCCATTTAATAGTAATTACACTGTTACAGGAATTACTCCAATCTCCTTGAGGAGAGGGGTTGGGGGTGAGGTGTTGCAGCCATAGCTATAATCCAATCAAGCTAATGTAAATGACATCCTGCTAATTAATGGATAATAGCAATCAATATATTAACTCTTAATTCGCATTAAGTATTACAGTTTATAAGTTTATAGGTTTATAAGGTTTATAATGTTTATAAGTTTATAAGGTTATACGTTTATTTGTTATATGGATTATTATAAACCCGTAAACAGTTAAACATTTAAACAAAAACAATTTATCTGTATACTTTCAAAGACAGATCAATAATTGTAAAACATACAGTCAAATTTTTTACAGTATTCATCAAAAAATTCATATTCGTCACCAAAAAATAGCTGTTCGTCACCCCCCCCCCCCCATAATTTGGTTATAATAAATCCTTTTCGGATTTTTAACTTGGTAATTCGATAAAAAGTTCCTGATAATAATTTTATTAAAAACTAACTAAAAACGAAACCCCATGAAAAAAAATTTATTCAAATAAACCATGCTACGAAAAACACTATTTTTAATGGCTTTATTTTGTGCCATTTATCAGCAACATTTGTATAGCCAGTCAATAACCTGTCTTGACCATGCTAAGTATTGGCATTTAAGGCAAAAATTAATTTCAGATTTGCTTGTTATTGGCAATGAAAATATTCCTTGTACTGATTATGATATTAACCCAGGTTATTATGGGGGTTGTGGATTAAGTATGCCAACCGAACGATATAATACAAGTTCTTCCTTTTTCGCCGGTAATGGTAAAAACCATATTGGATGGGGTGACGGAACTTCCAATCTTGGATGGTATATTGCTGTATTAGCAACTGAACTGAAGCTTTTGTATAACAACAATCAAAACTGGAAACCTACTCAATATGAGTTATACTGTGCATTAAAGGCTTATGAAAGGATAGACGAAACCACCGAGTCTATTGCTTTTCCCTATGAGAGTTATTTCGGAGGAAATATAGGTGCTCCTAGTGAATGTGATCTTAGGGATTTAAATGGATTTTTTATCCGGGATGATGTTGACTCCAATCTTTTTAAAAATCATTCAGCCTTTGCTGCAAAATATCAAGCATTTGATAATACAAGCTTAATACATACTCTAAGTTTGTCATATGGGGGAACATCGAATCCATCAAATTGTTTGGATTATCCATCCCCTGATCAATGTGCATACCTGTTCATGGGTTTTGCTTTGGTAGATAAATGTTTGGGAGGGTTTCCTGTGAAACAAACTAACTCACCAAGATTCTATACTCCTCCAGGCCCTAATCAAACTAATGTCGACCTTGTCCAATTAGCAGAAACTTATACATATAACATTGCAACTTTTTATATGAATTCTGATTTACATCCTTTACTTGCTAATGGGGAAGATTTTAATTATGATAATATTTTAGGATTTGGGACCGGTTATGGATTTTGTAATGCTGAGCAAAAATAACTAATACTTTCTATCCAAGTCAAATAGCCAATACTTACAATAGTAACAATAATGATATAGATTATTCAGCAATAGAGATATTTGGGGTGGGTATCCCATTGAGTGTTATATGGTACTATTTACCCAATAATATAATACCATCGACACCTTTTTTACTTGGTGAATTATTATTTGGTTTGCCAGGAGCAATATTAGCAACATCGCTGATTTCAGTTCCAAATACTGATTTTCCTGAATTTTGGGCAAATGGTCAGGATTATGAGCTTTCTTATATTTTATGTTATGCCGCTTTAGGTAATGTTGCCTGGGATAATTCGTCTGATATTTTTAATGATATTGCGGGTTATGCTGTTCAATATAATATGCCAATTTATGCAATTCTTAACCACTATCTTTATAGTAGCACGGATGACGAATCTTATTTATTATCATATGCTGCTAACGACATAGAAAGCGCACCATTTCAGGGTCCGATGTTTCATCCACAAACAACATTTCCGTTTGATGATAATTATGAAATGCCTGGATGGAAGGGTACTAATAAATACGTGAGGCCCCTGTCACAAAATGGTACAAGCGTTAAAGATGAAATGGGTTTGGACTTTATGCTTATGTACAATTTATTTTGGCTGGATCCGGCATGTTCAGGTTATATTACAAACGGGTTAACTTATACTTATGGTAATATACTTGACACGAATAACCCCATTACAACAAGCGGATCAGTTTATAGGGATGGGCCAATTCATTTTGCATCTGCTATTTCCCCACCGGTAGATTCCGTCAAATCTAATGTTGTGATGCAATCTGCCTATGAAATAAACCTGTTGCCGGGTTTCGAAACAACTAAAGGAGCAAATGTTTCCTTACAGACAAAACCATTGGGATATAAAGACGGTAGTTCATTTGTACCAATACCAGCAAATGAACTACAATCTGAAATATGTTCTCAATATAATCCTGTGTTTATGAACGAATATATGCCTGGTACCGATAATTCTGTGACAATTGTTAATTATGCCAGTGGGCCTTATACTTTATTCACGGATTTTATATATACTCCTCAACCTTCAATGTCAATTCAATACCAATGGACTGCTAATGGACAACAAAGTAATTGTACCGGAGATTCTATAGTATTTACATTACCACAAACAACTCAGGTATGTTTAACAACAATTATTGACGGAAAAACATGCCCAACCAATTGTGCGAGTATTAAACTTTGGAGCTCGGAATAACCATCTATACATACTTTAAATGTAAAAAAAAGCATAAAGAAATTAAAATTCATAATTTAAAAAAACATAATATGAAAACATTAAAAACCCTTTTAATAATTACCATATCATTTATAACAATCAGCCTAAACGGCCAGATTAAAATAACAACAAGTGGATACGTTGGAATTAACCAAACTACTCCAAAAAGCCAACTTGATGTAAATGGAAATATTTCAATATCGAATTCGACAAATCCCATGGGCATAATAAATGAAAATCCCGGAACGACAAGTCCTACGCTGGATCTTGATGTTAATTACGTTTCAACTGGTCGTAATCCTAACAATATTGGTGGTAATTTTAAAATTGATACAAGAAATACATCTACATATCCATTATTTCAGTGGAATTATTGGACTGCTGGATTTGGCAGTAATTTGATGTTAATGCAATTAAATTCAAGCGGCCAACTTGGCATTGGATTCACTCCACAATATACAGTGGATTTGGGTACTACAGGATTGATCCGGGCTAAAAATATCAGTCCATCAGATTCGGTTCTTAAAACTAATATACAAAATTTGACCGGAGCTATGCCCTCACTTTTAAAATTAAAAGGTGTAACATATAAATTTAAATCAAGTATAAATAAATTATCAAATGCAGCAGTAGATACATCATTTATAAACCGGACCCAAATTGGTTTAATTTCTGAAGATGTAGAAAAAATACTCCCCCAGCTTATATACACGGATAAAAACGGAGTACAAAGCCTTGATTATCAGGGGTTAATACCCGTAATAATTGAAACCTGTAAGTCATTGTATAACAATCATTTAACGGATAGTATTGCCAACAATAAATTAACAAAACAATTAAAATCGGACAGTCTTCTAATTTCACAATTGAGCAATAGTTATAATACTATTTCAAACCAGGTAACATCATTGACCACCCAGCTAAATCAGTGTTGTGGAAAAACAACTACAAAAGCAGTATCGCAAAGCGACCAGGTAACTATTGGTTCAAGTCCTAATTTAACACAAAACATGACACAGAGTGAAGTTGCAAACCTGGCACAGAATGCTCCAAATCCATTCAGCCAGAATACAACTATCGGTTATTATATACCGTCTAATGTTGTAAATGCAGTTATTTACATATATAACCTGCAAGGGGCACAGATCAATTCATTCCCGATAAGTGACCGCGGTAATGGTAGTATTGTTATTTCCGGCAACAGTCTTGCTGCAGGAATGTATATTTATTCACTTATAACAGATGGTACTTTAATAGATACTAAAAAGATGATTTTAACGAATTAAGGAGAATTATTAGTAATTTCAAAATAACCTTTCCAACCTTATTTGCCTTTATTTACACTTTAGTTAAAATACTAAAAAACATGAAAATTGTTAACCAAAGATATAAGTCATGAAAAATTCAGTCCGGAATATCGCTTTCGTGATCCTTTTTGCTTCAATTATTTGCTCCTGTAAAAAAGAATCAACTACCCCAACTACCCCGACTTACCCGGGATGGACTACATACTACAATGTTAATACAACGTATTCTACGGCACTTGCCATAGATGCCCATGGCAATAAATGGGTTGGAACAGGTGCAGAAGCCGGTGTATTTAAATTTGATGGTTTAACATGGAGTGAATATGCTGGTGTGAATGGCTATTTTGTAAATTTTGTTTCTTCATTAGTATGTGATTCTTCAGGAAATACGTGGATGGCAGCTGAATGTGGCCTTGCGGAATTTAATGGTTCTACATGGTTGCCTCCTTCAGATACAACAAATAGTAATATTAATTTTTATAATATTAGTCAAATTGCTATTGATAAACAAGATAATATTTGGGCAATAGTTGGTTATAATACTAATAACTTAGTAAAATTTGATGGGACAAATTGGATAAAAATTAATTCTCCTACCAATGTATTAAGTATATTTGTTGATAAACAAGGTAATATCTGGTTTGGAACTGTGAAATATGGTGTAATTAAGTTTGATGGAATTAATTGGATTACATATAATACTAAAAATAGTGGTATTGCAGGCGATTCTATTTTTGGTATTGCAAATGATTCTAAAGGTAATATATGGTTATCATCCGGTGTACAAATGGAGCAATTTCAAAATTTAATGGAACCAATTGGAATACATACTTTTCTCCAAACAAACATAATGTTGGTGTATCCTCAATTGCAGTTGATAAACAGGATAATATCTGGTTTAGTTATAACGATGAAAATTATGGGGGAATAATTAAATTTGATGGAACTAATTGGACAATTTATAATTCTTCTAATAGTGGATTAACATGTAATTATGTTAGTGTTATTGCCATAGATGCACAGGGGAATAAATGGTGTGCAATGGATGGAGCAGGAGGAGGATTGTGTGAGTTTAAAGATTAATGTTTAATTTATCCACCCGGGCAAATCCGTTAAAAGCATGGGAAAACCAGCAGAAAGTGTTAATTGATAAAATCAAAAATATTGTTACGAGTATATCAAACTTTCAACGCCCGATTAATTATCATAGTCCTCATTTAATCATTTAAATCAAAGTTTAAGGCAGTAATCGGGATTGCCTTCGGCGATCCCCAGGGGAGATGCTAAAATCGAAACTAACCCTGACGGGTTTTTTTCTTTTTTCATTTGCGCTTTTAAAAGTGAACTTTTAACGCTTAATTCAAAAGAAAAACCCCGCATACTGCGGGGTTAGTTTCGATTTGCGGAGAAAAAGGGATTCGAACCCCTGGTCCAGTTACCCGGACAACGGTTTTCAAGACCGCCGCATTCGACCGCTCTGCCATTTCTCCGGCTGCAAAAGTAAAAATACTTTTTTAAATTGTATCGGTAATCCCAAAAAAAGCATTCCATTTTAGATAGCTAACGATATAAAAAATTGACGTTGGTCAAAAAAAATCATTTTTTTTAATAGTTTTTTAACAATTTATTTGCAATGATTTGCTAAACACCAGAAATACTCTATATTTGTAGGTAATTTTATATTATTTAAAATAGATTACTAACCCTAAAATTATTTATTATGAATAAAGCAGAATTAATTGATGCCATCGCTTCAGAATCTAATTTAACTAAGGCTGACTCAAAAAAAGCATTGGACGCATTCATTAAAGCAACAAGTGGCGCTTTGAAAAAAGGTGGTCGTGTTGCTCTTGTTGGTTTTGGTTCTTTTGGAGTAGCCAAAAGAAGTGCCAGGACTGGACGTAATCCACAAACAGGAAAACCAATCAACATTAAAGCTAAGAATGTTGTTAAGTTCAAAGCCGGTGCAGATCTTGTAAAAATTGTACAGTAACTTTGTGCTTAAAGATCGTGTTGGGGGGGGCTTATAACCCCCCCTTTTTTATGGGCTTAAGTTTTTTCATACCTGCCAGATAACATAAGAAAAAAATGTGTTATATTTGACAAAATGAACAATTAAAAAGTTGAATTATTTTATTTATTTGATGAAATAAAAAATAAAATGAATTGTATTATAATTGATGATGATAAACTTTCATCTAAAGTTATTGAAGCATTTATTGAAAAAACTGAAAATTTAGTTTTGTTGTCATCTTATTCAAATGCAGTTGATGCTATTAATTCTTTGAAAAATGAATTTGAAATAGATTTGATTTTTTTAGATATAGAAATGCCTGAAATGAGTGGAATTGATTTTTTAAATTCTTTAACTACCACTCCTCAGATTATTATTGTTTCATCAAAAGAAAAATACGCTCTTGATGCATTTGAATATGATGTGACCGATTATCTGTTAAAACCGGTGCAATATGTTCGGTTTTACAAGGCTGTTTCAAAGGCTTTGGTACGTTACAACAAAGGCAAGCTTGATACAAAAGGGGATGAGATTTTTATAAAGCACAATTCTTCTCTTGTTAGGTTAAAATATACTGATATCCTTTGGGTTGAGGCACTTGAAAATTATGTTATTGTAAACACTTATTATGAAAAATATACCATTCATTTTACAATGAAATCTATAGAACAAAAATTACCAACTTCTAAATTTACAAGAGTTCATAGATCATTTATTGTAAATACCTCCAATATCAATGTTATTGAAGATAATGCCATTTTAATAAAAACGCATGACGGGACAAAATCTATTCCGATTGGTAAATCTTATAAGGATAATTTGATGGATGATATAAATGTCGTAGCCAAATAGT
This sequence comes from uncultured Bacteroidota bacterium, assembly GCA_963846585.1. Taxonomy (GTDB): domain Bacteria; phylum Bacteroidota; class Bacteroidia; order Bacteroidales; family JAAUTT01; genus JAAUTT01. The sequence goes on along the minus strand of CAWJWO010000018.1, from coordinate 109,112 downwards.
GTTTGCAAGAAAATGCCAATTTTTTCGTTCTGCTCGTCAAAAAAATGCTCATTTACTAAAGTAAACTCCGCTTTTTTTGCCTTCGCAAGCCTCAAACTAGGCATTTTCTTATCAAACACTTAATTTTCATAAAGTAGCCATATAAAGTTATATATATTTTTTCTTCATCACTTCATTACTTCATTACTTCATCACATTTATAAAATGTTTATCTGTTTAAAAAATATATTATTGTGCTTTATTTTGGGGGTAGTAAATATTTCATTATATGCTCAAAATTCACCGGATGAGAGTTATAGAAAATATGGAAAAGAAGAAGATTCAATAAAATATTTATTACAGATAATTAATAAGTCACATTACGATGACACTAAAATTTTAATCGGAGATAGGATTGACAGTTTATTTTCAAAAATATTAAGTCAATCAGAATCATATGATTACATGTTTGATTCCCTTAAAACTGTTGGGAAAATTAATTCTCCTGATAATTCATTCCGGATTATCACCTGGAATATTGCATTTGAAAATATTACCTATAAATATTATGGGTATATACAAACGTTTAATATTAAAACTAAAGAATATAGATATTTTCATTTAAATGATCATAAAGAGAATGTTATTGATCCTGAGCATACTATATTAAATGCAGATAAATGGTTAGGGGCATTATATTACTATGTAATTAAACAAAAGACAGATAATATGAATTATTATACTTTATTGTCATTGCAATATTATAATTTTAATATCTCCCATAAGATTATAGAAATATTATATTTCAATGATAATGGAGATCCTGTCTTTGGAGCACCAATAATTCATGTTGGCAAGCAAGTAAACAATCGTATTGTATTTCAATATTCCGCTCAGGTAGCTATGAATCTGAGATATGATAAAAATCTGAAAATGATCATTTTTGATCATCTTTCACCTACCGAACAAAGGTATACAGGCGAATATGAATACTATGGTCCGGATTTAAGCTATGACGGGCTTGTATTTAAAAATAATATTTGGTTGTATATGTCGGATATTGATTTAAGAAAACCCTCTAATAAAAAATAGTTGTTAGTTGTTAGCTGCTAGTTGTTAGTTCTTTTCTGCCGAATTGTCAGTTGACAAGTAATGGCATATCATTTGTTTTATGAAATTTCATCTATATAATGTTTAACCCAAAAATTTATTTAAAATGCAGAAAGGCCAGATAGGGGTAAGTACAGAGAATATATTCCCAATAATTAAGAAATTTCTTTATTCAGATCATGAAATATTTTTACGCGAGTTAATTTCTAATGCAATAGATGCTACACAAAAGTTAAAAGCTCTTGCTTCTGTAGGAGAATTTAAAGGCGAATTAGGTGATCTGAAAATTAATGTTGACCTTGACAAAAAGAGAAAGAGGATTACCGTTTCTGACAGGGGCATTGGATTAACTGCTGAAGAAATCGAAAAATATATAAATCAGATAGCTTTTTCCAGCGCAGAAGAATTTCTCGCCAAATATAAGAATCAGGTAAATTCAATAATTGGCCATTTTGGTTTGGGGTTTTATTCATGTTTTATGGTTTCTGAGAAAGTGGAAATAATATCACAATCCTTCAAAGATGGTGCTCAGGCTGTAAAATGGAGCTGTGACGGGAGCCCTGAATATACTCTGGAAGAAACAACAAAATCAGAACGGGGAACTGATATAATTCTATACCTTGATAAGGATTCAGAAGAATTTGCCACTGAGGATCGTATCAATGGATTGCTTAAAAAATATTGCAGATTTTTGCCGGTTGAAATTGCTTTTGGTAAGGTTAAAGAATGGAAAGAAGGTAAAGAAACTGAAACTGATAAAGACAACATAATAAACGATACTCAACCTTTATGGACGCGTAAACCAATTGATCTGAAGGATGAGGATTACAAAAAATTTTACAGGGATTTATATCCAATGGCTGAAGAACCGATGTTTTACATTCATCTGAATGTAGATTATCCATTCAATCTTACCGGAATCCTATATTTCCCCAAAATAAAAAATAATATTGAAATACAGAAAAATAAGATTCAATTATATTGTAACCAGGTTTATGTGACTGACTCGGTAGAAGGTATTGTCCCAGACTTTCTTACTTTATTACATGGTGTAATTGACTCTCCCGATATACCTTTGAATGTATCGAGGAGCTATTTGCAAAGTGACTCAAATGTCAAGAAAATATCTACTCACATAACTAAAAAGGTTAGCGATCGGTTAGAAGACATTTTTAAAAATGACCGTGCTGAATTTGAAAAGAAAATGGATAACCTTAAGTTATTTCTCGAATATGGAATGATAACCGAGGAAAAATTTTATGAACGTGCAGAAAAGTTCTTTTTATTTAAAAATACCAATGGTAAGTACTTTACATTCGATGAATATAAAAAACTGGTAGAGAATTTCCAGACTGATAAAAACAAAACCCTGATTTATTTATATTCAACTAATCCTGTTGATCAGCATAGTTTTATTGAATCAGCCAATGCAAAAGGTTATGATGTATTAGTAATGGATGGACAATTAGATGCCCATTTTATCAATAATCTTGAATCGAAATTTAAAGACTGTAGGTTTACCCGCGTAGATGGCGAAGTGATTGACCGTTTGATTGAAAAGGAGGATATGCCACAAACGGCATTAACATCTGAAATTCAAGAAGATATGCGATCTGTGATTAAAGTGTTGCTTCCTGAAAAAAATAACTTTTTTATTCAGTTTGAAAATCTTTCTGAATTATCTGCACCAATGTTGATTACTCAAAATGAGTTTATGCGTCGGATGAAAGATATGTCAGCCATGGGTGGGGGCATGAGTTTTTATGGAGATATGCCGGACAGCTACAATTTAGTTGTGAACACAAATCATCCGTTGGTTAATCAGGTTATAGAAAAAAAGGACAAAGAACTTGGCGACGAACTTTCAAAATATAATGCTGAATTAAAACCGTTTACTGCAGAATATGATGAAGTTGAGAAAGCCTTAAAGGGTAAAAAAGATGAAGAAATAACTTCAGAGCAAAAAGATCAAAAAGAAACTCTTGATAAAAAGATTACAGATATTAAAAATCGTCGTGAAGAAGTTTTAAAATCTTATGGTTTGAAAAACGAACTTGTTAAACAATTGGTTGACCTTGCCTTACTTTCTAATAACATGCTTAAGGGTGAGGACCTTACAAAATTTGTAAAGCGCAGCGTGGATTTAATAAAATAGTGCATAGTGCTTAGTGCATAGTGCCTAGTAAATAGTGCATAGTACCTGGTAATTAGTGCTTAGTAATTATTACAAATTATATTAATTAAAGCTTTTTGTACTAATTTGTTTAATTTATTTTGATTAAAGAAATAATAACAGGTTATTAAAAATTATAATTGGTATTATAAATGAAAATATCCTGTGTCCTGATAACTATGCACTAAGCACTAAGCACCAGGCACTTTTTACTAAGCACCAGGCACTATTTCAAAAGAGTTTTTGAACTTCTTTTTTGAGAAATTCTATAGCAGCAGAGGTTGGAGTTTTATCCATTTCCATTATCGATTCCATAATTTTGGTACTAAGTATTGAGTAAGGGGCATCAGCAGGTACAGAATCCGCTGATAAACTTATAATTTTAATTATATTGGACCTGGCATTTTTTACAATTTCCCAGGCTTCATCAGACATATATAATTGCTGAGATAAATTATGTTCAAACTCTGCCCTGACGGTTGTTAACAAACCTGAATGCAACTGTTTGCTTGACATACCAGGTTCACTAATACGTAAAATAAGTGAATCCAATGATATCCGTTCAAGAAAAAGGATAACCCTTTCATATGCCTGGAGTCGTAAAGGAGTAATAAGTTTTCTGTTTTTTAAAGCTGATTTTATCTGTCTTTTTTTTTCCTGGTCTTCAAAATATGAATGTAAAATATAAAAAACAGTCAGGAATAATACCACTGAAGGAATTGTATACTTAAGTATTTCAAGCATAATGAAGAATTTATTATAGAGTTAATTATTTTGATATTCAGATGATTTACATAATTGAACGAAAATATGAATAAATTTTGGTCTAAAAAATGTAATTTTAACAAAAAATAATTGTTGCTGGTATACTAACAACTAACAACTATGAACTAATATTTTTATTTATGGAACATTTATCGAATAGAATTAAAAATTTAAGCGAATCCCAAACTATGGCAATGAATCAAAAGACCAGAGATTTGCAGGCAAAGGGAATCGATATAATAAACCTTACAGTTGGTGAACCGGATTTTTTCACACCTCCGCATGTTAAGGAAGCCGCTAAAAAAGCTATAGACGACAACTTTTCATTTTATACTCCGGTTAATGGGTATCCTGATTTGATAAACGCAATTGTTAATAAATTTAAAAGTGAAAATAACCTGGATTTTAAACCTGAACAAATAATTGTATCAAACGGAGCAAAACACTCTTTGGCAAATGCAATACTTTGCCTGATAGATGAGGGTGATGAAGTAATTATACCTGCACCATATTGGGTAAGTTATTCTGAACTTGTAAAGCTTGCCCAGGGTAAAAATATTATAATAAGAACCAAATTAACGGCTGATTACAAGGTGACTCCTGAACAAATTGAACAGGTTATTACTCCAAAAACAAAAGCAATAATTCTTTGTTCTCCGTCTAATCCTACAGGAAGCTTATACAGCATAAAGGAATTGCAAGGAATAGCAGATGTTATTGCAAAATATCCCAGGATATTTATTATTGCCGATGAAATTTATGAACATATAAATTTTACAGGATACCACGAATCGATAGCTCAATTCGACAATATCAGGGAAAGGGTTATAATCATCAATGGAGTTTCAAAAGCTTTTGCAATGACCGGTTATAGGATTGGTTATATGGCTGGTCCTGTATGGCTAACAAAGGCATGTTCAAAGTTACAGGGTCAGTTTACATCTAATGCTGCATCAATTTCCCAAAAAGCAGCTATAGCGGCATTAACAATGAATAACGCATATACTAAGGATATGAATTTGGCCTTTAAACGCCGCAGAGATTTAGTATTAAGCCTGATGAAAGAAATCCCAGGTCTTAAGTTCAATATACCTGAAGGAGCTTTTTATGTTTTTCCGGATGTAAGCTATTATTTTGGAAAAAGTGATGGTAATTTGACTATCCATTCGGACATGGATTTATGTTTGTATTTGCTGGATAAGGCATTTATTTCAACGGTCCCGGGCGAGGCTTTTGGTGAACCAAACTGCATCAGGATTTCCTATGCAAGCTCAGACGAAAAATTAAAAAAGGCTTTGCAACAAATGAAGACGGCCCTGGAAAAACTTGTATAAAATTAGTAGTAAGTCGTAAGTCGTAAGTAGACCTACAGGATAAAAATATTTCATAATAGAAATTAATCACAATTTTAAATTGTATTTGTTATAGTCTTACGACTTACTACATACGACTTACGACTTTTTATAAAAATTCAATGGTTAAATCAAAAAAGAAGGTAAGAAAACAATCCGGAATAGGATGTTTCCCGGGGATTGTTGTTATAATAGTTGTTTTGGCCTGCATTTTATTTGGATATTTTGGGTATGTAAGGTATTTATCCCCAAACATTCGTACATCAGGGCCTAAAGAACATGCTTATATTTATATTTCCACAGGTTCAACTTTCAGCGAGGTAGAAGATATGTTGATTAAATCGAATTATCTTATTGACAGCAAATCATTTGAATGGATGGCTGTCAAAATGAAATATACCCATCATATTAAGCCCGGGAAATATCTTATAAAAGATGGAATGAGTAACCGGGAATTGATTCACATGTTACGGTCCGGACTTCAGGTTCCTGTAAGGTTAATTATTAATAATGTGAGGCTTAAAAGGGATTTAGTTTCACAGGTTTCAAAACAAATAGAAGCTGACTCTGCTGCTTTATTTGAGCTTTTAAATAGTGATACAGCTTTATCAGGAACAGGGTTCAATAAGAATACAATCATGGCTGTATTTATTCCAAATACTTATGATTTTTATTGGAATACCTCTTCTGAGGAGTTTTTAGTAAGAATGAGGAAAGAATACAAAAAGTTTTGGAATGACGAAAGGATTCAAAAAAGCAGGTTGGCAGGATTAAGTCCTGTTGAAACCTCTGTTCTGGCATCTATAATTGAGGAAGAAACGCAGAAAAATAGTGAGAAGCCGATTATTGCAGGAGTATACATAAACAGATTACACAAGGGTATTTTATTACAGGCAGATCCAACGGTGAGGTTTGCCTGTGGGGATTTTAAAATAAAACGCGTCCTAAAGAAATACAAGGAAATTAATTCGAAATTCAACACATATATGTATGCAGGGTTACCTCCGGGTCTTATATGTATTCCTTCGATAAGTTCTTTGGATGCTGTATTGAACTACCAAAGAACTGATTATCTTTATTTTTGTGCAAAGGATGATTTCTCAGGATATCATACATTTGCCAGTACTTTGCAACAGCACAACAGAAATGCACAACGTTACCAAAACGCGTTGAACAGGGCCGGAATAATGCATTAATAGTGCATAGTTGTTAGTGCATAGTGCTTAGAGATGCAAAAATAATTAGTTGATGAAGTTATAATGATTTAAGATTTAAGATTTTAGATTTGTAAAACCAGAATATCCAAATCTTAAATTTCAAATCTAGAATCTAGAATCTCAAATCTCCAACCTGTAATAGTATTCATCATAATAAACCTTATAAACTTTATAAACATATAAACAACAAAATTCTAATCTCCGAGGCAAGTTCCTACACGTCGGGCACTTTCAATCCACGAATGATTTAAAGGTACTTTTTTTAATTTTCCGGCAACATCATGCAAAGGAACTGCTGCTACACCGTCAGCAATGGATGCAACCATAATACCGTATTTTTTCTGGTTTATATAATCTGCGCAGGCAGTACCTAATTTAGTTGCAAGGATTCTGTCGAATGATGACGGGATTCCTCCACGCTGTAAATGTCCCAGAATTGTAACTCTTGATTCTATTCCTGTTAATTCCTGAATTTTATCCGCAAGACGTATAGAATGGGTTGAATGGAAATTTTCAATATTTTCAATAAGTGTTCTGATTTGTTTTTTTTCATTTTTATCTTCAGCATTTTGAAGCTTTTTTGAAAGTTCAGAAATTTGTTTGTTTTGGGTTTTTGATATAGCACCTTCAGCTACTGCGACTATACTGAATGATTTGCCACTTTTGCTTCTTTCGCTTATTGATGCGGCAACATGACGAATGTCATATGGTATTTCAGGGATGAGGATAACATCTGCGCCTCCGGCAACTCCTGCCCCAAGCGCTAACCAACCTGCACGATGTCCCATAATTTCGACTAATATTACCCTGTGATGGCTCTGAGCTGTAGAATGTAACCTGTCAATTGCTTCTGTGGCAATATCCAGAGCAGTGTCAAACCCAAAAGTAACATCGGTACAGGCAACGTCGTTATCAATTGTCTTAGGAAGAGTAATAATATTCAGGCCTTGCTGCATTAACCTGTAAGCGTTTTTCTGAGTTCCTCCACCCCCAATACAAACTAATACATCGAGGTTATTCTTGTAGTAATTTTCAATAATAGCTTGAGTCATATCCATTTCCCTGCCTCCGACGATCATCTTGTGAGGTTTGTCCCGACTGGTTCCAAGAATGGTACCACCCTGAGTCAGTATCCCGGATAACATTTTTCCGTCCAGGTTTACGTAACGGTTTTCCATTAATCCGCGGAATCCATCTCTAAACCCAATCACCTGCATGCCGTAACAACCTAATGAGGCTTTTCCTAGTCCTCTGATGGCAGCATTTAAGCCAGGGTTGTCTCCTCCTGAGGTCAGTACTCCTACAATTTGTGTCATGCAATATATTTTAGTTAATTTATCACTTCATCACTTTATCACTATTTTAACCTTTACAACGTCTATGCACTAAGCACTATGCACTAAGCACTATTATATAAGATTAATAAACATTTACTTCCATTTCCAAAAATATATTAAATGTATCTAAAACTGATTGTTGAATTTTTTTTGCAAAATTAAGAATTTCTATACCTGTTGCTTCACCGTAATTTATAATTACCAACGGCTGTTTATCAAATGTGCCTACCGATCCTTCTTTTATTCCTTTTAAGCCACATTTTTCGATGAGTGATGCTGCTGCAATTTTATACATTCCTGACCCAACAGGGAAAAATGATATCATTGGATATTTTTTATGTAAGATCTCAAATTTTTGCCTTGAAATTACAGGGTTCTTGAAAAAGCTCCCGGCATTTCCAAATTGTTTATGATCAGGCAATTTAGATTTTCTTATTTTAATAATTACATCCCGGATTGTTTTAATATTAACATTTGTAAAACCAGATAAAGCTTCTTTTAATCCCTGATAGGATATTTTTAATTCGGGTCTTTTATTTAGCCTAAAGATAACAGAAATTACTATAAAGCGATTCTTTGCCGAATGTTTGAAAATACTGTCACGATATCCAAAATTACATTCTGAATTATTGAAGTGGCATATATTGCCAGTTTCAATCTCAATGGTTTCAACAGAATGTATATAGTCTTTTACTTCGACGCCATAAGCTCCTATATTCTGAATTGGACAAGCCCCTATTTTTCCCGGTATCCATGATAAATTTTCAATTCCACCCCAATTTTTTGAAACACAAAACGAAACAAAAGTATCCCAGTTTTCGCCGGCATAAGCTTTAACAAATACATAATTATCATCCTGATTAATTAATTCAATACCTGACATATCAGGATAAATTATTATTCCATTAAAATCTTCGGTAAATAAGACATTGCTGCCTCCGCCAAGGATTAGCCTGGGTAAAGAATTGTTTCTAAATATATCTAACAATGATATTAAGTCTTTGGTATTACTGGTTTCTGCAAAAATTTTTGTTTTTGCCGGCAGGCCAAAAGTGTTAAAGGAGCGAAGTAAAAAGTTTTCTTCAATTATAATCATAGATTTTAATTAAAAGATCAAAAGTAATGATTTGAAGCAATAGTATTAAATAACAATCAAAAATGTTATTTTTGGCTAATGAAGAAAATTGTTATATCAGTAACTAACGATCTGGTAACGGATCAAAGAGTCTATAAAGTTTGTAATACACTATTTAAACTAGGCAATAAAGTAGTACTTGTTGGCAGGTTGTTAAAAAATAGTATTCCGTTACAAAGGCCCTATAAAACACATAGAATGTTTTTGATATTTTCTAAAGGGCCATTATTTTATGCCGAATATAATTTAAGGTTATTTTTTTATTTATTATTTCAACGTGCAGATATTCTGGTATCAAACGATCTCGACACTTTGCCGGCAAATTTTCTGGTTTCAAAAATCAGTGGTATTGATTTAGTTTATGATTCTCATGAATATTTTACAGGAGTGCCAGAGTTGAATAACAGGCCAGTGATCCGATCGATTTGGAAATCGATTGAAAAAATTATTTTACCAAATCTAAAATATATAATTACAGTAGATTATTCTATTGGCAAACTTTATGAAGATAAATATAAAAAATCAATTAACATAGTTCGAAATGTTCCATTAACTATTAAAAAGGATCATTGGCCAACCAGGGTAGAAATGGGTCTTCCGGCCGATAAAAAAATTATTGTTATACAAGGTTCCATAAATAAAGACAGAGGTATAGAGGAAGCAGTTTTATCATTCAACTATTTGGATGATATGGTTTTATTATTAATAGGAGATGGAGATGTATTACCCGAAATAAAAAGAATGGTTTTAGAAAAAAGATTGACAGATAAGGTGATTTTTAAATCCAGAATGGCTTATATTGAATTAATGGAGCATACCAGAATGGCAGATTTGGGGTGTACACTTGAAAAGGGCACAAATATCAACTACAAATTTTGTTTGCCTAATAAATTGTTTGATTATATTCATGCAGGTATTCCGGTTTTATGTACTAATAACATAGAAGTAGCTAATATAGTAAACAAATATAATATTGGTATGGTTATTGAGAATCAAGATCCTATATCAATTTCTGAAAGCATAAAGAAGATGTTAAACAATACAGAACAAATTAAAAACTGGAAAATTAACTTAGCGAAAGCTGCCAAAGAATTATGTTGGGAAAATGAAGAAACGGAACTTATGAAGGTTTATGAAAAATTATTATGATAGAGCCAGGAACCAAGAACCAGGAACCAAGACGGAATATAAGCAATTATTATTAAAATGGTTATTATTTACACCAAAACAATTACTCCCCGTATTTTGTACATAACAAAATTCATTTTTAATGAACTATTGGGTACAGAAGTGACGGTAACTTCAAACCTGGAAGAATTTAATACTTCGCCATACGTAAAAATAAATTATTCTGATGAAAAGGTGGAGGGCATATCAGTTAGGCCAGTCATGCTGCTTTATGAAAAAGGTGTTAGAAACTTAAAGGCGGATACAGGCAATTTTGAAGGAATACCGGTATTGTTTATGTCTTACAACTTTGCTGATATTCCGTTTGATCCTTTTGCCGCTTCATTTTTTCTAATAAGCCGGTATGAGGAATATTTGCCGCAACAGTTGGATTTACATGGCAGGATAAAAGCTGAGGAATCAGTAGCATATATAAATAAATTTTTAAATATCCCGGTAGTTGATCATTGGGCATTGATAATAAAAAAGGAAATTGAAAAACGTTATCCGTGGTATAGTTTCCCTGCCCGTAAATACAGCTATATCCCAACTATTGATGTTGATGTGGCTTATGCTTATAAATTCAGAAAATTTTTCAGGGTGGCCGGTGCAACTGTAAAATCGGTATTAAAGAGAGATTCAGATGATTTTACCGGCAGAATAAAAACATTATGGTTTAAACATCAGGATCCATTTGATACTTATGATTTTGCATGTGACTTGTTCGAACAATATGGGTTTGAACCTGTTTTTTTCTTTCTTTTAGGCCGGTATGGTAAATTTGACAAAAATATTTCTTCAAATAATATTGGATTAATCAGGTTAATTGAAAGAATTCATAACAAGTACCAGGTTGGTATTCATCCTTCATATGGATCAAATTATGATATGACAAGGTTGAATACAGAAATTAAGTTAATTGAAAATATTACAAAACAAGCGATTACTAAAAGCAGGCAACATTTTCTTAAATTGAAAATTCCCGAAACATATCGGAATTTGATATCCATTGGAATTAAAGAGGATTATACAATGGGTTATGCCTCTCAGGCAGGGTTTAGGGCCGGAACATGCACTCCTTTTCATTTTTACGATTTATCTTCTGAAACAGAAAGCAATCTTACAGTTTTCCCTTTTCAGGTAATGGATGGCACACTTAACCAATATCTTGGGTTGTCAATTGGTGATGCAATTCAGGTTATAAAGAACATTATTGATGAAGTAAAAAAAGTTAACGGCACTTTTATAAGTTTATGGCATAATGAATCGTTAAGTGAAACCAGAAATTGGAAAGGCTGGAGGGAAGTATATATTGCAATGGCCCGGGAGGCAGCTGGGTAAAAGGGAATGTGAATAAGGCAATAATGGACATGAGACATGGGACGTGAGACGTGAAAAGACAGAGGACAGAAGACAATGTACAGAAAACAGAAAACAGAAAAAAAATGAAAGACGAAAGATGAAAGATATAATTTAAAAATCAAAAATTTACTATGTCTGAAGTTTAATATCCCTTTTCATATCTTTTTTTCACGTCCCATGTCCCACGTCCCACGTCCTTTTTCACGTCCCTTTTTACACATTATTCATAAACCCCTGCTCTTTAATTACTTCTAGAAACGATTGAGAAAACAGTACATTGTCATTACGTGAATAACGGTTATCGGTGAATATTTGAGCCAGTGTTTCCTTTTTATTAGTGATAAGTAAATCTTTTGTCAGTGAAGAATTTTCTTTTTCATAATAATATTTATCAATTTCTTCTGATGAATAATCATGATATGTCTCTGAATGAACCACTGCCTTTAAAGGTAAACGGTCAGTTAAATCAGGTGTTTCATCAGGATAGCCAATTACCAGGCTTGTAACCGGAACAACTCCTTTTGGGATATTTAGTATATCAATTATTTTACCTGCATTATATGTTGTTGTACCCAAATAGCATATACCTAATCCATATGATTCTGCAGCTATAGCAACATTTTGAGCTACCAGCAAAGCATCTGTAGCAGCTGTAAAAAATGAAAGAAAATTATCATATCCGGGTATAGCTTTCCGAAGGTTACACCATTTAACAAATCTGTTAAAATCAGCGCAAAAGGTCATCACCAAAGGAGCTTGTAATACCATAGCCTGTTTAAAATGAGCTTCCCATAATTTTTGTTTAATTTCGTGTTCGCTTGAAATTATTATACTGTATACCTGCATATTACCTGTATTCGAAGCTTGTATGCCAGCTTTAAGAATATTGCTTACAATATCTTCCTTTATATTAACAGGTAAGTACTTCCTAATACTTCTATGGTTTAACAATGTTGAAGTCATTAATTTTTAATTAAGATGAATAAACGATTATAAAATTATGTATTTTTCGAAGCTTTTTATAACCTTTCTATTCGAAAATAAGTATAATGGTATAAAAAACAAATATCTAACAATTATTAATTTTAAGTAATAGATATATAATTTTAAGGAAGTTATAGAATATAATTTATTTAAATTAATATGAATAATTTGATCAGGTTAAACTTTTTTTTTATTATATTTACACTACCAGCAACTTATAATTATAAAATCATTCAACTAATTAATATAAATTCATACATATGAAAAAACTAATAATCGTATTAACAATTTGTGCTTCAATAGCAATTATCTTAGTTTCGTGTTCAAGTAATAAAAAATGCCCTGCCTATTCACATAAAACTTCAGTACAATCTACTTTAGTTAATTATTGATAGTTATCACGATTGTTATTGTTGTAATTAATTATTTTGAAGCTTATTAGCCTTCAAAATGATTATGTATTTTTCTGTTTATCTGAGGGAATCAGGTATCTTATAAGTAATTGCCATTTTCATTGAGACACCATGTCAAAATAATACAAATAATATAATTGGTATTTCATTTATATATTATTTTTGTGGTTCATTTAAATTCTAAAAAATTATTAAATAATAAACGTATTTAACTATGACAAAAATTAAAGTAGGAATTAATGGTTTTGGTAGAATTGGAAGACTTGCTTTCAGGGCTGCTGTAAATAGAAATGACATTGAAGTAGTTGGAATTAACGACATTATTGATGTTGAATACATGTCATATATGCTTAGGTATGATACTGTTCACGGTCAATTCAAAGGTAAGGTTGAAGTTAAGGATGGTAAATTAGTTGTAAATGGAAATTCAATTCGCATAACTGCAGAAAAAGACCCGGCTAACCTTAAATGGAATGAAGTTGGTGCTGAATATGTTATCGAATCAACAGGTTTATTTCTTGATAAAGCTAAGGCTGAATCACACATAAAAGCCGGGGCAAAAAGAGTTATTTTATCAGCTCCTTCCAAAGATGACACTCCAATGTATGTATATGGTGTTAATCATAAAAAATACACTAAAGATCAAACTATTATTTCAAATGCATCCTGCACTACAAATTGTCTTGCTCCAATAGCCAAAGTTTTGCATGATAATTTTGGAATGGTTGAAGGGTTAATGACTACCGTTCATGCAACCACTGCTACCCAGAAAACAGTAGATGGGCCATCAGCAAAAGACTGGAGAGGTGGTAGGTCCGCCTCGGGAAATATTATTCCATCGTCTACAGGTGCTGCTAAAGCTGTTACTGTTGTTATTCCTGAATTAAAAGGGAAACTTACAGGAATGTCTTTTCGTGTTCCTACTCTTGATGTATCTGTAGTTGATCTTACAGCCCGCCTCGAAAAAGCTGCGACATATGATGAAATTAAGGCTGCAATGAAAAAAGCAGCTGATGGTGAATTGAAAGGAATATTAGGCTACACTGAAGACGAAGTAGTTTCCAGTGATTTTATAGGCGATGCCCGTACTTCAATTTTTGATGCCAAAGCAGGGATTTCACTTAACAGTAATTTTGTTAAAATTATCTCATGGTACGATAACGAATGGGGTTATTCGAATAAGCTTATTGATATGATAGCCTACATGAACACAGTCAAATAATTAGTGTTTGTCCCTAAAGTCCGTAGCCTTCGTTACGTTCAGACATTAAACATCTGATTATTAAATAAAAAAACCCGCTGTTTGGCGGGTTTTTTTATTATATTATTTCTGAGAGATTAATAGGTAATTTTATAACTGATTTATAATGTTTACCTAAATCACGGATTGATTCATCGTCCTCCTCATAATACCAGTTTATCTTACATTCAATTCCTTTATCAAAATGCTGCTTAATTGCCTTAAGAATTGATAATATTGACTTTGTAGATCCGCTATTAATATAATCTAATTTAATGTCAAGGTTTATACTGATTTTTGAGTTTTGGAAAAAATCACTCAGCCATGAAATTATAGGATCATAAAATAATGCAGGGTTTTCAGGTATCGACCGGCCTTCAATTTTCATTTCACCATTCAGGGTGTTAAATTGAATAAGTGGTGTACTATAAGTTTTCTCAATTATTAAATTATTCATTTTAAACTATCTTTTTAAACAATTGAGCATATTTTATTGTATATGTGATAAAATCAAATCTATAATCATGCTCATACTTTTTTTAAATTTAACAAATATTTAGTTGAAATAAAAATAATTATTCCTTTCGTCCGAAAACAATTTGTTATTAAGGCCGGATGGAAGCTCCATGAAATATTTCATTATTGTTTGCGAATTGCATTTATGGAGGTTCCAAATTTAAACCCGAATAAAAAATTAATTGAAATATCCTTGGATGGTTTTTAGTAAATTGCATAATTCTTTAAAATTTTAAAATATGATAAAGCAAATATTTGATTTAAAAATAATCAGTGACTTATATAACGAAATTGTAAACAAGATAGACAGATCAAGAATAATTGCCAATCGTCCGTTAACATTAACGGAAAAGATACTTTACTCACATTATGCATACGGAACACCTTCAGAGATATTTTCCAGGGGACACGAATATGTCGATTTTAATCCTGACAGGGTTGCTATGCAGGATGCAACTGCACAAATGGCATTACTTCAGTTTATGCAAGCTGGTAAAAATAAAGTATCAGTTCCGACTACTGTACATTGCGATCATTTGATATTAGCTAAACATGGAGCAAAAGAAGATTTGCAGGTTGCACGTACAGAAAATAAAGAAGTATATGATTTTTTAGCTAATGTTTCAAATAAATATGGCATTGGGTTTTGGAAACCCGGAGCAGGTATTATACATCAGGTTATTCTTGAAAATTATGCTTTCCCTGGTGGAATGATGATAGGTACAGATTCACATACAGTTAATGCCGGAGGACTTGGCATGTTGGCTATTGGGGTTGGAGGATCGGATGCGGTCGATGTAATGGCCGGGATGACCTGGGAATTAAAATTTCCTAAAATAATTGGCATAAAACTAACCGGAAAACTAAATGGATGGACTTCTGCAAAGGATGTAATATTAAAAGTAGCCGGAATACTCTCTGTTAAAGGTGGTACAGGATACATTATCGAATATTTTGGAGAGGGTGCCGAAACTATTTCATGTACCGGTAAAGGCACAATATGTAATATGGGTGCTGAAGTGGGTGCCACTACTTCTATATTTGGATACGATGAAAAGATGGCCTCGTATCTGAAAGCAACAAATCGTACTTTAGTTGCAGAAATGGCTGATCAGATTAAGCATTATCTTACAGGAGATAAGGAAGTATATCAAAACCCACATAAATTCTTTGATCAGGTAATTGAAATTAACTTATCTGAACTGGAGCCTTATATAAATGGGCCTTTTTCACCAGATAAAGCATGGCCTTTGTCTCAATTTAAAAATGCCGTACTGGAAAATGATTATCCCAGAATGCTTGAAGTGGGTTTGATAGGTTCCTGCACCAATTCTTCTTATGAAGATATTACACGTTCTGCATCAATAGCAAAACAGGCCTCAATAAATAATCTGAAAGTAAAATCTGCTTTTACAATAACTCCGGGTTCGGAAATGGTTCATAACACTATGCAACGCGATGGCCTGATTTCTGTATTTGAAAAAATCGGAGGACTCGTATTAGCTAATGCATGCGGCCCTTGTATTGGCCAATGGGCCAGAAAAAAAACCGACAGCCTTAAAAAGAATTCAATTATTACATCATTTAACAGAAACTTTGCAAAACGTAACGATGGGAATCCCAATACTTTTGCTTTTGTTGCTTCACCGGAAATAGTTACTGCCTTGGCAATTTCAGGTGACCTGACTTTTAACCCTGTTACAGATTATCTTTTAAATGAGGATGGTAAAAGAGTTAGACTTACTGAACCTGTTGGTGAGGAACTTCCTGCAAATGGGTTTGAATTGACCGATAACGGGTTTCAACCTCCGGCGGATGATGGAAATACAATACAAATATTTGTAGATGCTGAATCAGAGCGTTTGCAGTTGTTGAAACCTTTTCCCCGATGGGATGGCAAGGACTATTCCGGCTTAAAGCTTTTAATAAAAACGAAAGGAAAGTGTACTACCGACCATATTTCAATGGCGGGTCCATGGCTTAATTATCGGGGGCATCTTGATAAAATTTCAGATAATTTGTTGATAGGTGCAGTAAATGCATTTAACGATAATCAGAATATTGTAAAAAACCAGATTTCAGATGAGTATACTACAGTACCTTTGGCTGCCAGGGCATATAAAGCTGCCGGTATAGGATCTGTTATCATTGGTGACGAAAACTATGGTGAAGGATCATCAAGAGAACATGCGGCCATGGAACCACGTTATCTGAATGTTAAAGTAGTAATGGTAAAATCCTTTGCCCGTATACATGAAACTAACCTAAAAAAACAAGGTATCCTGGCTTTAACATTTGCAAATAAATCCGATTATGATAAAATTCAGGAAGATGATGTATTTGATATAACCGGACTTTCTGATTTCACTGAAGGAAAACAATTTACTGTCGTTCTGCACCATAAAGACAGTACTATGGATACGATTTTTGCTAACCATACTTATAATCTAAATCAGTTTGATTGGTTTAGAGCCGGCTCAGCATTAAATCTGATAAAAGAAAACAATAATAAGTAGAAAATAGAGCCAAGAGCCAAGAACCAGGAGCCAAGACAAAAGACAATTTGAAATTTGAAGATATTCTAGTTTGAAAATAAAATGACAAATAACTGATAAAAAGAATATTGAATATTGAAAGCTCCATGAATGCAATTCGCAAAAAATTATAAAATATTCCTGGAGATTTCATCCGGCCTTAATAACAAAATATTATCGGATGAATGTGGAATTATCAATGATTAAGTGAAAAAAACTTCGGCATTCTGTGTTCGATATTCGGTATTCGAAATTAAACATGCCATGCTCCCTGGTCCCTTATCCTGGCTCCGGGTTCTTGGTTCCTGGCTCTATTAATTTCACTTACTACTGAATGAATCTGTTAATATTAATAGCAATACCTGATTGGCTCGAAAAGCACGCTTTGCCATGCTTTTATAAGAAACTGACTGGAATAGATTGTCCGGGGTGTGGCGCACAACGTGCATTTATTGAGCTAATACGCGGAAATTTTCATAATAGTTTAATTCTATACCCTGCATTAATTCCGCTGTTATTGATGATTATTTTACTTGTAGCCCATTTAATTTTTAAATTTAAAAACGGGCATATTTTTCTAAAAATATTGTTTATATTCAATGTGTTGATAATTACTTTTAGTTATATTTATAAACTAATTTACTTTTAAAAATAGAACCAAGAGCCAGGAACCAGGAACCAGGACAAAATATTGCAATATTCAATAATCAATAATCAATAATCAATAATCAATTATCATGGAAACAACTACAACTAATCAAACTTCTGCTGAAGGATCACAGTTCATTCATCAAATTCCATTACCAAATTCAAGTGCTGTACTTGTCCTGGGAATATTATCTATAGCTATGTGCTGGTGTTTTGGAATAGTTGGAATAACTTTAGGCATAATAGCCCTGGTTATGGCTAAAAATTCAAATAAATTATTTATCTCAGAACCAGGCAAATACACAGTATCATCTTATAATAATATGAACTCGGGGAAAATTTGTGCTATTATTGGCACTGCCTTATCAGGTTTGTGGATAGTATCTTTCATAATCAGAATAATTTTTCTCGGTGCAGCCTTTGGAGCCTTATTCTCAGGTTTACCTTACCTGCATAATATCTTCCATTAACAGGTATTTAGGGACTTGTGGTCAGGGGTTATACCTTTAGACCCTCTGGCCCCTGGCCCCTGGCCCCTAGTCCCTGACCGCTAACAACCAACAACTAACAACTAAAAATTATAATGGTTTCCCTGGAACAAAGGATTAGTTCATTGATTCGTTTAGGTGAATGGTTAAGTCAATATTCCGGATCATTAAATTTTATTGTGAATGAGGAATTTATTTCTTTAGCTGAAGCGGTCAGGAATGCTCATACATATAACCCGTGGTTGATTGAAAAGTATATCAACAATTTAATTGAAAAATGGGCAACTAAATTATCAAATTTATCTTTAAGCGAATTAATACAAAAATATCCTGATATTGAACGGGAACATTATTCACATAACATTGCAGTTATTCCGGAAACTAATATTCCTTTGGCAGGATTACATGATTTTATAAGTATTATATTAACAGGACAAAGGTTTTATTGCCGCAACCTTAATCATGAATCTGAAGTTTTGCAGGTAATTGCCAAAAAAATAGTTGAATTTGAGCCAGGTTTAGAAAATAGTGTTTACTGGTGTGATCATTTTCCAAATGATATTGATGCTTACCTGATTTATTTGAATTCTGCTACGGAAGGCACAATTAATGAATATTTTGATAAAAAACCCAGCATAGTTAGAAAAAGGAGGGTTGCTGTCGGAGTAATTTCAGATACTGATAAAGAAAGTGATTATATAAAATTTGCTGACGACATATTTAATTGTTTTGGACATAGTAACAGAAATATTCGAAAGTTGTTTGTCCCTGAAGGATTTACTGTAAATAAATTCTATCCGGCTATAGAACCTTATTCCTATGTATATCAATATAACAGGTATGCGAATAATTTTGATTATCACCGGTCGGTGTTCCTGCTTGAAAGGATCCAGTTTTATGAGAATGGATTTTTAATTATGCGTGAAAGCAGTGAGTTAAAAGTTCCGACTGGTTGCCTGAATTACGAATATTATCATTCGAAAGAAGACCTTGAAAATAAATTAAAAAGGGATGAAAATGAAATTCAACAAATTGTCACTAACGCAAGATTCATAGAAAATGCTATTTCTCCGGGGGAAAGCTTTGAATATTCACTTTTTGATTTTGACGATCATAAGGATGTGATGGGGTTTTTGTTGAAATTATAGATAATTTGAAAATTGTAACGACAAATTACTGTAATGTGTTTAATACCAATCTCTTAAAAATAGGCTATAAGAGTCATCTGACACAATGTATAATCTGAATCAAATAAGGATGATAACCAAAGGGAAAAAAGAAAAGGTAAGACCTACTGGTTATTATTATAATTTTTAACTTTTATTTTTGAAGCCCTTATTGAATCATATTTTGCCCTGGTTATTTTGTAAGTATATGGAGGAGGTAATTTTCTTGGTGGTTCCACATAGGGCGGAACGTTTAATCCTTTACGGGTTCGCAAATAATTATAAACGTTTTCCTTCTTAGTACCAAAATCCATTCCAATACCACCTGGATGTTCATTTAATATAATTAAATTAAGATTACTACAATAATTTGCATTATATCCATCCAAAATTAAAATATCATTTTTATCAACTGTATCTTTAGGCAATTTGTCTTTCAATTTTGAATTCTTTTTGCAAAAGAATATTGCAATTGTATCGTCATCTTTTATAAAGCCATGTGAATCCAAATCACCAGACCACCTATTAAATAATACCCTGACGGTTTTAAAATTAATATTTCCCTTAAATACTCTTTTAACTTCAGCAATGTAGTATGCTATTCCATTGTTCCCTTTAATAGAATCTTGCTGTGAAGAATAATATATCAATCTTCCTTCAAAAACCAAGTCAGCATTATTCAATGTATTCTCTCGAATAATGCTATCCTTGTTTATTTTTGAATAATGACTATCATTAAATTTAGGCAATTTATTTTGTTCCGCCGTGTTTGAAGTTTTATCTGTTTGTGCCACTAAGTTAATAAGTTGTGTCACAAGCAAACCTATCATTATTAAGTATTTTTTCATTTATTTTAATTTAAAGTGCTTAATATTGGGTAGTTCTCTTTCATTCTCATTAATGGTCGTTTGTAAAATTAATAAATATCTGAAATATAGCTTTTAAATAATCGTACTAATACTTTACGTCCTATTTTTTCAGTTTCTAACTGTCCCAAATAAAAGAACTTATTTTAAAAAGTTAGCATTAATTGAAAAACAGTTATAGCCCTGTTTTAAGGCATAGCCGTCAAGCTAACACTTGTAAAATACAGATATAGAATAATAATACAGTTTAAACCACTTCTAAACTTGTTTTGGACTTAGTCAATTATTTGCAACAAACTAAAGAGTTTTCACCCAAAATAAAAATTTGGGAATAAAGTGCAGATGACAGAATGAGATTTATTATTAGAATGTAAGGCACTTACAAAAATATGTCATTGGTTGGATTATTTACTTAATGCATTTTTTATTGCATCAAGTATATTGCCAACGATAACATTTTTTGACATGTAGTATTGATTTTTTACAGGTGCCACAACGAACAGTTCGTCAACACCGATATCCTTCATCGCTACGTATGTTCCTTTTGAAATTACGGGTGTTGTAGTAGCCTTACATTCAAAAGCTATTTTGAGTAACCCTTTGGTAAGTAAAAGGTCGATTTCACAACCGGTAGCAGTCCTGTAAAACCAAGGATCCCAGATATCGAGGATACCGATAATATTTTCAATCGCATATCCTTCCCACGACTCACCAAAAACAGGATGGCCAAGCAATTGGTTGAACGAACCAATTTCCAGGAATGCATGCAACAGTCCGGAATCACGAACAAATACCCTTGGAGATTTAATAAGCCTCTTATTCAGGTTAGTTTCATAAGGTCTTAATGTTCTTAAAAGATATGATTTATCGAAAAAATCCAGATAATTTCTGATAGTGTTATGCGAAATGCCTAAAGAAGCTCCAATGCGTGAACTGTTGAATAATTGGCCCTGATTGTTGGCAAGCATTTGTAACAACCTGTTCACGGTTAATAATGGTATGCTATTACTTCCATGTATTAAATCCCTTTCCAGATAAGACCTGATGTATGACTGTCTCCAAATAAAACTTTGTCTGTCTGTTTCTGCCAGGTAAGAAGTTGGGAAACCACCTCTCATCCAGAGTTTTGTTGTATCTTCATCACTTTCCTGTAGAATCTCGGATAAGTTAAAGGGTGTGAGTTCAACATACCCAATTCGTCCGGCTAAGGATTCTGAACTTTTATTCACTAATTCCCTTGATGCCGATCCCAGAAGCATAACTTTTCCATTTCTACGGTTCTTATCAATAATACTTCTCAACTCGGGAAAGATGTCAGGTCGTAACTGCACTTCGTCAAGACAGATTGTAACATCTTTGTTTGTTTCAAAAAAAAGGCTTACATCTTCTATCCGTTTTAGGTCACCCGGATTTTCGAGATCAAGATAAATAAAGCCTTCTATGCTCTCACCAATTTGTTTCGCAAGAGTTGTCTTTCCCGATTGTCTGGGGCCAAGAATCGCCACAACAGGGAAAATATCCATGTATTCTAAAACCTTTTGTTTACAATATCTTTCAATATTACCTTGCATATTGTAATTATAATTTACAAATTGCAAACATAATAATTTATCTCTTTAATTACAAAATTTAATATTTTTGATTCTTGAAAATTAATTTTCAAGAATCAAATTAACCACTAACTACTAACCACTCACCATTGGCCACTAGTCCCTGACCCCTAACAAAAATAATGTGCTAAATAACAATAAACATTTAATAGTAATTATCGGTCCAACAGCCGTTGGAAAAACCGCTCTTGCAATAAAACTTGCACAACATTTTAATACTGAAATAATATCAGCCGATTCAAGGCAGATATATAAAGAATTGCATATAGGGACTGCTTCACCTTCCGCTGATGAATTGAGGACAGTTAAACATCATTTTATTAAAAGCATTTCGGTTATGGATTATTATAATGCAGGAATGTTTGAATCGGATGTTATGGACAGGCTGGACGAATTATTTAAATTTCACGATATAATTATTATGGCAGGCGGGTCGACTCTTTATATTGATGCGGTATGTCATGGAATGGATGAATTGCCTGCTGCAGACATGACTTTAAGAGACAACCTGAAAGAACAATACAAAATTCATGGCATAGAATATTTACAAAACCAACTCCATCGACTTGATCCTGAACATTATAAAAAGATTGACTTAAACAATCCCCAACGAATGATGAAAGCAATTGAAATAAGTATGATTTCAGGTAAACCATACTCATCTTTATTAACTTTCAGGCAAAAAAAAAGGGCCTTTAATTTTATATGGACAGGTATTAATATGGACCGCCATTTACTATATAATAAAATTAACATACGTGCAGATAAAATGATATCAGACGGTTTGGTAAATGAAGTTAAAAGTTTGGAATATGCCCGTGAAACAAATGCTTTGCAAACTGTTGGGTATCGTGAAATATTTGAATATCTTGACGGGAAATTGTCGTTGGATGAAGCCACAGATAAAATAAAAATTAATACCCGTCATTATGCAAAGCGTCAAATTACCTGGTTTTCGCGTAATAAGGACATTGCATGGTTTAATCCGCAGAATTTTATTTCAATTCTGGAATATATTCAATTAAAATTATGAACGACCAGCTATTTGTTATAAGGGTTTATGCCATCATTATCAATGATAAGGATGAAATACTTCTTAGTGATGAATATATTCATGATACACTAATGACCAAATTTCCGGGAGGTGGTTTGGAATTTGGTGAAGGTCCTTTGGAATGTCTTCAAAGGGAAGCTTTGGAGGAATTTGGGCAATCAATTGAGATTATCTCGCATTTTTACACAACTGATTTTTTCCAAAAAGCCTTCTTTTATGATAATGCACAATTGATAAGTATTTATTACAATGCCAGGTTTACAGATACAATAAAGTTTAAAATATCACAAATTCCTTTTGATTTTCCTCCAAATGTTAACGGAAGTCAGTCGTTCCGCTGGAAAGCCTTAAACAAACTTACAACCGTTGATATGACGTTCCCTGTGGATAAGAAAGTAACCGAACTACTTAATTCATTAAATAAATAACATCACAAAAAGTGATACTTTTGCACTTTTAAAATTGCCATATGGAAAAACTATATCCTTTAAAATTTAAACCCATTTTAAAAGACCGTATTTGGGGTGGAGAAAAACTAAACCAGGTTTTAGGTAAAAAAACCAGGTCATTGATTTGCGGAGAAAGTTGGGAAATATCAGCCGTCCAGGGGGATATCTCAATAGTTGACAATGGGTTTCTTAAGAATAACAGCCTGCAGGACCTGATAGAAGTTTATATGGGAGATTTTGTCGGAGATAAGGTGTTCGAAAAATATGGCATTGAATTCCCAATACTTATAAAATTTATCGATGCAAACGATGATCTGTCAATTCAGGTACATCCAAATGACCAGTTAGCCAGGGAAAGACACAATTCATACGGGAAAACGGAAATGTGGTATGTAATGAATGCAGAAAATGATGCCAGTCTGATTTCAGGATTTAATCACAATGTTAAGAAGGAGGAATATCTCGGTCATTTAAACGATAATTCATTGATAGACATAGTAAACCGATATCATGTAGCACCGGGTGACGTGTTTTATATACCAGCCGGAAGAATACATGCAATTGGTGCAGGTGTCCTGCTTGCAGAAATTCAACAAACTTCTGATATAACATATCGTCTTTACGATTGGGGACGACTCGATCAAAAAGGAAAATCGCGTGAGTTGCATACTCAACTGGCAATTGATGCCATCGACTATAATTATTATAATGACATTAAAACAAATTATAGTGACATAAAAAATGAAGTGGTAAACCTTGTTAAATGCGATTATTTTACGACTAGGCAAAATTTGGTTTAACAGGACAATTGACAGGGATTATATTGATATTGATTCATTTGTTATTTATATGTGTTGCAATGGTAAATTTGATATAATGTATAACGATTTTGAAAAATTGGAGGTTGTTAAAGGTGAAACAATTTTATTGCCGGCCTCACTTAAAAATGTAAGATTAATTCCATTGGCAGAATCAGAAATGCTCGAAATTTACATTTAATGACACACATAATTCATTCAGCAAAATTTATATCAAGCAGTCCCGGATTAAAGGATTGCCCTAAACCGGATTTACCGGAATTTGCTTTTATTGGAAGATCTAATGTAGGTAAATCATCTCTTATAAACATGCTTACTGGAAATATGCACCTTGCAAAGACTTCTTCAACCCCGGGCAAAACACGTTTAATTAATCATTTTCTGATAAATGAAAGATGGTATCTGGTGGATTTACCAGGTTATGGATATGCAAAAATTTCGAAGGATAAAAGAAGTGAATTTCAGAAGTTTATACTCGATTATATTGGTAAACGGATAACCCTGTACTACTTATTTGTACTTATAGATTCAAGAATTCCGCCACAGGAAATAGATTTGAAATTTATTAATTTTCTTGGCCAGCATGAACTGGCTTTTGCAGTTGTATTTACAAAAATTGATAAAATAACTGAAAATAAATTAGCAGGCAATATTGAAGAATTTCAAAACGCATTAAGAGATAATTGGGATGAATTGCCGGTTATAATACCGACATCATCTCTGAATAAAACAGGACGCGAAGAAATTTTGGGTACAATTTTCAATGCAACGAAAAAATTATAGCGACATAAGTAAAAATTATTTTTCATACCTTAGCTCACCATAAATTTTATTTTTTTAACAATTATATAATGGCAGCCAATACTCCGATAAAATTTTTTTCCGGGACAGCTTCAAGGTATTTAGCTGAAAAAATAGCTAATTGTTTTGGAAGCGAATTAGGGAAAAGTACGGTAACCAGGTTTAGTGACGGTGAGTTTCAACCAGCTTATGATGAGTCAGTTCGTGGAGCTACAGTTTTTATAATTCAATCGACTTTCCCTCCTTCAGATAATCTGTTTGAGCTTTTATTGATGATTGATGCTGCTAAAAGGGCTTCTGCAAATAAAGTTGTGGCAGTAATTCCATATTTCGGATTTGCCCGGCAGGACAGAAAAGATCGTCCACGATGTGCCATCGGGGCTAAACTGGTGGCCAATTTACTTACCGCTTCAGGTGTGGACAGGGTAATGACAATGGATTTACATGCTGATCAGTTGCAGGGTTTTTTTGACGTTCCGGTAGATCATATTTATGCTTCACCTATTTTCGTGCCATATATAAGGAATCTTAATCTGGAAAACCTTGTAATTGCTGCACCGGATATGGGAGGTTCAAAAAGGGCAAATGCCTATTCACGATTTTTAAATGCTGAAATGGTTATTTGTTACAAGCTTCGAAAAAAACCAAATGTAATTGAAGAAATCAGGGTTATAGGTGATGTTTCCGGAAAGGATGTTGTTATTGTGGACGATATGGTTGATACGGCGGGAACGATAACAATTGCTGCAGATTTGATGACTGAAATGGGAGCCACCAGCGTTAGGGCTATAACTACTCACCCCGTATTATCGGATATGGCATTTGAACGTATTGAAAAATCAAGTCTTAGTGAGTTGGTAATAACTGATACTATTCCATTGCGCAGGCAATGTTCGAAAATCAAAATGATCTCTGTAGCAGATGTTTTTGCCGATGTAATTGAAAAAGTTTATAATTATCAATCAATAAGTTCCAATTTTATTGTTTAATTGTTATATTTGCGCCCTCAAATTTTATATAATGAAATCAATAGATCTAAAAGGGAACGTTCGCACAACCCTTGGAAAAAACAGCAGCGAAAAACTCAGGAATAAAAAACATGTTCCATGCATTTTATATGGTGGTAAAGAATTAATACATTTTTCTGTTGAGGAGCCTGATCTGAAACCGTTAATATTTACTCCGCATGTTTATTTAATTGATTTGGGCATCGATGGTAAAATGCACAAAGCAAAAATTCAGGCACTGCAGTTTCATCCGGTAACTGATAAAGTTATTCATATAGATTTCTATGAAGTTGATCCGGATAAAAAAATATCAATAGATATTCCGGTAAAAATTGAAGGAAATTCAATTGGTGTAAGGGAAGGCGGAAAATTAATCCAGGATTTGCGTAAGCTTAAAGTTCGTGGATTAGTTAAAAATTTACCTGACGAAATAATTATTGATATAAGTCCGATAGCAATAGGTAAATCAATAAGGGTTGAGGACCTTTCTTTAAAAGACATTGAATTTCTTGATTATAAAAATAGTCCGGTCGTATCAGTTAAACTGACACGTGCAACACGCGGAGCTACTGATACTGTTGAGGAGGCTGCTGCTGCTGCTCCGGCAGTAGCTGCTGCTGCTCCTGTCACCAAATAGTGTTTGCAAGAAAGCGCCAACTTTTTCGTTACCTTTGTCGAAATAGGGGTCAGGGGCCAGGGACTAGTGGTTAGTGAAATAAATCTAATTATAGATATCTTGTATACTTATATATTCTTATGTAATTCATCAATTTAAAGAGTCTGGAACCAAGTAATTGAATATTACTAATCACAAATCCCTAGTCCCTAGTCCCTAGCCACTGACAACCAACAACTAGCAACTAAAGTATTGTCTACTTTATTTATGTATTACTGATATCAAATGAAATATCTGATTGCCGGCTTGGGAAATGTTGGTGATGAGTACCAACATACCCGACATAATATAGGTTTTGACATATTGGATGCTTTTGCAAAAGTATCCAATATTTTTTTTGAGGATCGTCGGTATGGGTCTGTTTGTGAAATAAAATATAAGGGACGCATATTTATTTTGCTCAAACCTTCGACATATGTTAATCTTAGCGGTAAGGCAGTTAATTATTGGCTTAAGAAGGAAAGTATCCCTGTTGATAACCTATTGGTAATATGCGATGACATTGCTCTTCCATTTGGGACTTTAAGACTCAAACCCAAAGGCAGTGACGGTGGTCATAATGGATTACGCAATATAAATGAGGTGCTTGGTCATAGTAATTATTCCCGTTTACGGTTTGGTATAGGGAACAATTTTACCAAAGGTTCCCAGGTGGATTTTGTACTTGACAGATGGGACAGGGAAGAAGAAAAATATTTAATAGCTCGCTTACCCCTTATAATTGATATTATAAAAAGCTTTGGGACGATTGGAATACAATTGACTATGACGCAGTATAACAATAAGTAAGATAGAACCAGGAACCAGGAACCAGGAGCCAAGATGTGAGAAGTAAGACGAAAGATAAAAGAAGTCAGAAGACAGAGGGAAGTGGGACCAAGACAGATAAAAGATGAAAGAAGAAAGATAAATGAATAAGGAAGGCATTTAATAATTTCCTTATTACGAAATTTTCAAATTTTCAAATTAATTTTCACTTCCATTTTCATGTCTCATATCTCACGTCCCACATCCCAGGTCCTGGCTCTTGGTTCTTGGTTCTTGG
This sequence comes from uncultured Bacteroidota bacterium, assembly GCA_963846585.1. Classification (GTDB taxonomy): domain Bacteria; phylum Bacteroidota; class Bacteroidia; order Bacteroidales; family JAAUTT01; genus JAAUTT01. The sequence goes on along the minus strand of CAWJWO010000018.1, from coordinate 81,200 downwards.
GTCTGTTAATTAACTTACAACTATATCTGCATGATTACTACTGAAGTACGAATCGATAAATTTTTATGGGCTGTAAGAATATTTAAGACACGGACACTTGCAGCAGAAGCGTGTGATAAGGGCCGTGTCACAATAGATGATTATCCTGTTAAATCTTCAAGACATGTGAAAGTAGGAGATATCTTATTGGTGCACAAACAGCCGGTTATATATACTTTTAAAGTACTTCAGGTATTAAATACAAGACTTTCAGCTGAATTAGTGAAAAAATATATTGAAGAACTTACTTCTATGGACGAATTTTTAAAAGCTGAGTCGCTGAGGCTGCAAAAAAATCCTGTCAGGGAAAGGGGCACAGGTAGACCAACAAAGCGTGACAGACGAAAGATTGATGATGTGTTTGGAAATGAGTTAATTTGAAAATTTGAAAATTTGAAAATTACTATGGCAAAATTACTAATTAATTATTTCTTATTTTTGTAGATTGTACGAGAGTAGGATAGTAGATAAGTAGGAAAGTAGATCTGCATAAATTTTTTTAAATATTTTTCCTTTTCTACTATCCTACCTTCCTACTTACCTACTTTATATATATATGCTAAACAAATATTAAACCATAGAGAATGACAGGGTCCTATTTACTTGAGATAAGTTATATTTTAGCTTCAGTATGTTTTATTTTCGGCCTTAAAATGTTAAGTCATCCTGAGACAGCGAGGCAGGGAAACAGAGTAGCTGCAATTGGAATGCTGCTGGCTATCATATTTACAATCTTATTTCATACTAAAGAAGGCAAACCAATCGGCAACCTTGGTTTTATTATTACTGCACTGGTTTTGGGTACTGCAATAGGATGGATAATTGCAAAACGTGTAAAAATGACAGCAATGCCACAATTGGTATCGTTTTTTAATGGTATGGGAGGAGCATGTGCAGCATTAATTTCACTGCTGGAATTTCCACATCTGGCTCATGGTTCGGGGAAAATTTTAATGTTTTCGGGCGAGGTACTGGATATACTTATAGGACTAATAATCGGTAGCATTTCATTTGCAGGAAGTATTATTGCATTTGGAAAATTAAATGGTAATATAGGAGATTTACGTATTAAATGGCTTCGGTTTGTTAACATCGGTTTTCTGATCATAATTGTGGGATACATTGTATTTCTCATGTCTATGGGTGTGGTTGACCCTGGTAGCCTGATGGTATTGATTTATATTTTACTTGCAATTTCGCTTTTCTACGGGGTATTGTTTGTAATGCCTATAGGAGGTGCCGATATGCCGGTTGTAATTTCGCTTTTAAATTCGTTTACAGGTGTTGCAGCGGCTACAGGGGGCTTCCTTTATCATAACCAGGCTATGTTAACCGGTGGAATTTTAGTCGGATCAGCAGGAACTATCCTGACGGTATTGATGTGCAAAGCTATGAACCGTTCATTACTTAATGTAATTGTCGGGGTATTTGGTGGAGGAGGCAAGGGCACTGATCAGATAGCAGGAAATATAAAAGAAATTAGTTTAAGTGACGCTTCAGTACTGTTGAGTTATTCGCAAAAAATAGTTATTATCCCGGGCTTTGGACTGGCCGTGGCACAGGCACAGCATCTGTGCCATGAACTTGAAAAACTTTTGGAAGAGAAAGGGGCAGAAGTTCGTTATGCCATACATCCCGTTGCCGGAAGAATGCCCGGACATATGAACGTATTGCTTGCCGAGGCGGATGTTTCGTATGATAAACTTATAGAAATGGATCAGATTAATCCTGATCTGCCAAATACAGATGTTGTAGTAATTGTTGGTGCAAACGATGTGGTAAACCCTGCTGCGGAAAGTGATCCATCCAGCCCTATTTATGGAATGCCTATAATAAAAGCATATGATGCCCGGCATATCATAGTCATGAAAAGAGGAATGGGAAAAGGTTATGCAGCTATAGAAAATATGCTTTTTTATAACGACAAAACCCGCATGTTATTTGGCGATGCTAAAAGTACTTTACAGAAGCTTGTGGCAGAGGTGAAAAGCCTTTAATATAATCTTGTATTTAGTTAATAGTTTTCTTTTAAAAGTGATTAAGTGATTAAGTGATTAAGTGATGAGGTAATGATGTAAATTTATCTGCTTTCTTTTTTTTCTCTTTTCCTTTCGTCTGTCCCTCTGCTCCCTCGTACTCATCTTATTCCAGCAATTCGAGAATATTTTCTCTGGAAAGCATTTTTAAAGGGTTGTTATTATTGATAAATTCAACGGCAAGTTCAGATTTCTTTTCCTGAAGTTTTACAATTTTCTCTTCAATAGTTTCAGCTGAAATAAAGCGGTAGACAAATACTTTTTTATTTTGCCCTATGCGATGCGCCCTGTTTATGGCTTGCATTTCAGATGCAGGGTTCCACCACGGATCGAGAATAAATACATAATCAGCCGCTGTAAGGTTAAGTCCAACCCCTCCGGCTTTAAGTGAAATCAGGAAAAATTTATTCTCCGGGCAATTTTGGAAATTATTTACTACCTCCTCCCTGTTGGTGGTTTTACCGGTAAGAATTGAATAAAGCCATTTTCGTTCAGTAAATACCTGCCTCAGCAATTCAAGATGTTTTACAAATGAGGAAAAAATCAATACTTTGTGTCCCTGTTCAAACATGTTTTCGAGGCTCAGGATTATTTCATCCATTTTACCTGAATCTTCACAGTAGGTTTTATCTATCATCACGGGGTGATTGGCAATCTGACGTAACCTGGTTAAGGCGTTGATCATCAATATTGAAGATTTTTCAATGCCTACATTATCAATAGAGTGCAGTATTTCATTTCGAACCTTCGATTTTTCTTCTTCGTAATAATTCTTCTGGGCATCGCTCATGCTGCATAAAAGGAATTGTTCGTTAAGTTCGGGCAGATCGGTAGCGACTTCTTCCTTCGTTCGCCTTAATATAAATGGTTGGATAAACTTCTTCAGTTTTTCACGTTTAAGTTCATCTCCAACCTTTTCAATTGGGTTTGAAAAATAATTTTTGAAAAATGCGATATTTCCAAGTAAGCCCGGATTAATAAATTCAATTTGAGACCAAAGGTCGGTAAGTGAATTTTCAATTGGCGTACCAGTTAAGACCAGCCTGTTTTTGGCCCTAAGCTCGTTAACCGCTACAAATATCTTCGAATCAGGATTTTTAATGGTTTGGCTCTCGTCAAGGATTACATATAAAAATTGGTATTTCTTTAAATTATCATATTCATTTCGAACAACTCCGTAGGTAGTTAATACAATATCGAATTCATTAAACTTATCTGTTTCAATCGCCCGGCCTGTTCCAGTGTATTTATGCACTTTAAAATCGGGTGTAAATTTTTGGATTTCATTAAACCAGTTGTGTACTAGGGATGCAGGAAGAACAATTAGTGAGGCAGGAACAGTTGTTTTATTTTTATCAAATGCAACATTGCCATTAAAGGTCAAATCTGACGGATCAGGTTGGGTATAATCTGCAATAACTTTTTGCAGTAATGCAAGTGTTTGGATAGTTTTTCCAAGACCCATGTCATCAGCAAGGCATGCTCCCATATTGAGCATATTAAGGCGGAACATCCATGAAAATCCTTCAACCTGATAAGGGCGCAAGGTTGCATTAATTATGGGTAAAATTTGCTGTTGCTGCTGCAGGTATAGTTTCTGCAATTTCATTATGGAATTCTCATAGTTTTGATCGAGTGATACAAATGATTCCTGCAGAACCGGCAAATGTATTTGTTTATACAAGATATGGTCCCCATCTACACGTCCAAAATATAACAGATCAGCAAACCTGGTAAACCATTCTTTTGGAAGCATTACAATTTCGCCGTTCGGAAGCTCATATTCGCGGTTATTATTTAATATATGTTTCCGAAACCTTACAAACGGGATTTCGAATTCCCCAATACAAACAATTGCATATACGTCAAACCAATCTTTTTTATTTCCATACGATGTTCTTATATCAATATTTTTTATTGAGTATCTTTTATCATAAAATTTCTGAATGATAGTAAATCCTTGCTGCAGAATAGAATGTTCATTGTAATTTATCCAGTTTAACAATTCTCCCAACATCTCAGATGGAGTCATGTCAGATTGATAGTCAATGCTGAAAAATGATTTCCCGTTGTTTTTTAACCCTAATGACAAAAGAACCTTTACGGCATGTTGCTCGGTAGGGGTATCCCGGACTGATTTATAAAAACAATATTCATCGTTTTCATGGCTGAGGGTAACTGCAATATCCATAGGTTCCGCAGCACTTACAATCAGATTGTTACCGTAATCAAACTTCAGGTTCAGTACCGGATTGTATTTCAGGTCAGCTTCGAGGGATAACAGGACTGATGGTTTTGGAGCCTGTTCTATAATTGAGAAGCCATTGCAGTTAACCTTGAATTTTTTTATGACGTTAAGTACAAATTTTTCAAAATATTCCTTTTCTTTCGTTTTTGGGACATTTACATACTCATTTTTAAAGAATGGGTTAAGTTTTTTTCCGTCGATATCATTAAATATCAATAAATGGTTATCAATAATTAAATGACATGGCTCGTTTACCAGGATTATTCCGGTTTTTTGTGACAGCTTCATCTCGTTTTGATCGTGGCTGACTGATAAATAATATTTTAACTCTTCCCGGGTTCGGATAAAATTAAATATTGCTTCGGCAGGCTTTTTTTCAAGAATTATTCTGTCTGAAAAATATATTTGTTTTAATGAATCTTTGAAAAAAACTTCAATTATTGAATTTTTGAGAATTTCAATAATAGAAATTAATCTCCTTTCAATATAAGGCCTTATATGGTTGTTGAGTTTATCGGGAGTTAATGTAAGAAAGAATTCCTGGTTCGATAGCCTTTTTTTATCAAAATTGCGGACAAGTTCAGAATCGCTATATTCTTCGATTAATTTTACAACTTTTTTCTGGTCATCTGTAAATTCGCCAGAACGTTTTCGTATGTCGTCATTTGTAATTCTTTCCACCAGGGTATAATAATCACAACTGTCTTGTATTTCAACCAAATATGGATAAAATATATATCCCAGCACTCTATGTTCCGATAATGCAATAATGAACTTCTTTTCCATTATACAAAATTGAACATTACTGGCGGGAATAAAAAGTTTATTTCAATAAAAATTAGTTTATAAGGTTTGTAAGGTTATAAGTTTATAAGGTTTATAAGGTTTATAAGGTTTATAAGGTTTATATGTTTATGGGTTTATTTTGCAGGTTGCAGGTTCTTACAGGTTGAAAGTGATGAAGTGATTTAACATTTTCAAATTTTCAAATTAATTTCACGTCCCACGTCCCACGTCTCACATCCCACGTCCTTTCACGTCCTTTCATGTCCTTTCACGTCCTCTGTCCTCTGCCTTCTGTCATCTGTCCTCTATTTTTTGACCCATTGGTACGCTCCGATATCCGGTGCAGGATTTAATGTACGGTTGACATTTTTAAGGTCATACGGGTAAAGAAGGCCCGTATTTATATCCCCGCCTTCAATAGCAGCAGATAATGAATCTATTTCAAAGTCGAAGTTTGAAGGATTTTTAAACTTTGGGTTTTTGTTTAAAATATTATTAATTGAAGAATTAGAATTAAAAGTATCATTGCTTTGTTTTTCAATCAAACAATTCTTAAACACGCATGATGAAATGTAATTATTCTTAGGGAGTTGTAATTCATTTATTGTATCGTTTATACCCTGATAAATAAAAATGGAATCGCTTATTATGGTATTTGTGAAGTTGGCGGTGAGCGGATTTAATGTATCAGATATAGTCAAAGCAGGAGATGCATTATAGTAATTAGCTAATGTACATTGATAAAACTGATAATCACCTCCATTTAACAGTCCGCATGTGTATGTACCGGCATCAGCGATAACGCAGTTCCAGGCTTTTACTGTAGAATTAATAGCACACAGGCAGCAATACGACATATTTACAATTATGGAATTTGATAATGTAAGGTCGGGTTTCGAATTATCGTTGTAACGGCCTATTGTAATACCTGATATGCCATTTTTAATAATAAGCCAGTTGAGGACATTATTTTTGCTGCCAGGTAAAAATGCAATTCCTCCCCACTGGCTTGGGAGTTGAGAATAATCCTTATCCAGGCGGTCAGTATTAAATTGCACAGGAGTTAAAAAACTACCGTTTGCTATTAATGTGCCCTTTACCCTCAGGTTTGCATTCCTGTTCATATAAACCACTGCACCGCCTGCAATGGTAAGGGTTTGCAAAGTATCCACGGTAATATTTCCATAAATAAGATATGGTTTATCGGCAGGCCATGTCTGTGATTTTAAAGTAACGCCGTTATAGAAATGGACATTTTGCCCAAATGCCTCAAGTTGAACATATTGAATTTTGTTGTTTACATTGAACATAATTGAATCTTTTACAATCATAGGCAAATTACTGCCAACAGGATTAATAAAGACCTGTAAAAATATGTACAGGCTATCCTTGGGTTTTATTTCAATATTGTTTACTTGTGCAGAGCTAATTCCGTCAACATTGATTAAAAAAACAGAGGACTGGCTTCCTGATAAAGCAATGGTATTAATTTTCAGAGACTGATTATACGGATTGTAAACCATTAGTTGTTTAGTTTCTGACCCAAAGGATGTAAATACTGTATCAAAGGAAACCGTATCGGAAGAAAACAGGAGTTTTGCGTCTTTACCTTCATAAAATGATTCTTTATTACAGGAATTCAGAAAAATACTACAAAGGATAATAAAAGCTATATATCTGATAATTATCATTATACAATTATAAAAATAAGTTTTAAAGATACTTGTTATTTATGATTTATTAAAAATAAGTTATTTTAGTATATTTTTAAAAAAAAGGAACTTCTGATAATACAGTAGTTAAGGAAATATTATAAATTTGAATACTGATATTTAAAAATATATGTTTTTTAGGGTTACTACGTAATGGAAATTATTCAGCCTCGACCTTACGATCTCATAGAAATTGTTTACCTTCAAAGGGTTTGCTATTTTGAACTACAATCAAGAGGTTGGCTTTCATGTGATTTATTTAAAGAATTTACGTTGGGAGATTTAAAAAATATATTTATTTTAAAACTAAATAGCCTTACTTTAACAGGATTTATAAAATTTAATTTACAGATTAATGACAGTAAGAGCTTAGATAGTTTAAATTCAATTTCCTCCAATCCTTTATTAATAGAAAATATTATAGTACATCCAAATTGGTGGAGTAAAAATGCCGGTAAAATTCTTTTAAATTTTGCTGAGGAATATGCCCGTAAAAATGGTTTTACATCGATACGTTTAAATACTTTTGCTGAAAATAATATTGAAATAAAACTTTTTGAACAACAAGCATTCGGGCAAACAGGGGAATTCCATTCTCCTCATCAGAAAATACCGTATTACTCATATGAAAAGATTTTATAATAAGTTTGAAGATTTAAGATTCAAGATTTGAGAATCTAGATTTAAGATTTATTAGATTGAATTTTAACATAAAAATTTAAATCTAATATCTAGAATCTAAAATCATTAAGTCTTGGCTCATGGTTCTTGGTTTCTGGTTCTATTAAGGATCAATTTTCATTAGAGTAATTAGTAAGTATATTTACAAAAGGTTGCTGGCTAGCTCAGCAAGGTACGATCTTTCTCCTTTAACAAGATTAACGTGAGCAAATAAATCCTGTCCTTTCATACGATCAGCGAGATACGACAGGCCATTACTCAGAGTATCGAGGTAAGGAGAATCAATTTGCTGAATATCGCCTGTAAATATCATTTTTGTATTTTCCCCTGCACGGGTTATAATTGTTTTAACTTCGTGAGGGGTTAAATTTTGTGCCTCATCAATAATGAAGAATGAATTTGAAAGACTGCGTCCCCTGATATAAGCCAGGGGTGTAATTACAAGTTTTTCATTTTTGATCATTTCATCAATTTTCAGGTATTCTTCGCTCATTGGTTTGAACTTGTTTTTAATTACGGATAAGTTGTCGAACAGCGGATGCATGTATGGCTCAACCTTTTCTTTTATATCACCAGGCAAAAATCCCATATCACGGTTTGCAAGCGGGACTATAGGCCGTGCCAGCAAAATCTGATTATATAATTTATACTGATGAAGAGCTGCAGCCAATGCTAATAAAGTTTTTCCGGTTCCTGCTTTTCCAGTTAAGGCAACAAGTTGAATTTCAGGGCGCAGAAGAGCGTCGAAGGAAAAAGCCTGTTCTGCATTTCGCGGTTCAATTCCATACATGCGTTGTTTTTCAACACGGGTCATCACTTTGTTAAAAGGATCATAATGAGCCAAAGCGCTGGCTTTATCGCTTTTTAATATAAAGTAATGGTGTCCGTCAAGTTCATTTCGAATTTGAAATTCATTAACGGAAACACCTTCGGGCTGTTCGTAAAGTTTTGAAATAACCTGGTTTTCAATATTTTCTATTGTAAGTATATTTTTATATAAATCATCAATATTTCTGACCTTATCGGTTTCATAATCCTGTGCCATGAGGCCAATCGATTTGGCTTTCATACGAAGGTTAATGTCTTTTGAAATAAGGACAACTGATGACGCAGGATTTTTGGAAGCCATATAGACAGCTATGGCCAGAATACGATGATCAGGTGTATTTTCAGGGAACGAATCCAATATTGTTTTAGAGAAAGGTTTACCCGTCTCTATAGATAATTTACCATGGCCTTTACCTAACGATACGCCACCGTTAAATAAATGATCACCTGAAAGCTTATCCAGTTCCCGGGTAAATTCCCGGGCATTGAAGTTGATCTGATCATTACCTTTTTTAAGTTTGTCAAGTTCTTCGAGCACTACAATAGGAATAATTACATCATTATCCTGAAAATTATAAATACTGCGGAAATCGTGAAGCAGTACATTTGTGTCAACTACGAAGATCTTTTTTTTACTACTCATAATATGGCATTTAAAATAGAGGGTTCCTTTTATAAATATAATAAAAAAAGTATACTTTAGTTTTCTAAGAGGGAGTTTTAATGATTTTTAACAATAAATTGGAGAGCCAGGAACCAGGAGCCAAGAACCAATAATTAATAACTTTTGTAATTTTATTTTAATATAAAAGTTTTAATTCCCTGCTCTTGGTTCTTGGCTCTTGGTTCCTGGTTCTGTTACGAGACAAGTTACATTAGATATAAAACTAACTGCAATATGATGACATACGAAGATACACTGGAATACATGTATCAGAACTTGCCTATGTTTCACAGGATTGGGAAATCGGCATACAGAGCTGATCTTTCTAATGCATTTAAACTTGATGAGTACTTTAATTATCCTCACCGGAATTACAATACTATTCATATAGCAGGTACAAACGGCAAAGGATCGGTTGCGCATATGCTGGCGGCTATTTTACAGGAGTCGGGTTATAAAACAGGATTATTTACTTCACCTCATCTTAAAGATTTTCGCGAGAGGATAAGGATTAACGGACAAATGATTCCAAAGGAGGATGTTGTATCATTTATTGCACAATCGCATGAATTATTTCAAAGAACAATGCCTTCATTTTTTGAAATGACATCGGCTTTGGCTTTTTATTATTTTTCCGAATCAAAAGTTGATGTTGCGGTAATTGAGGTCGGAATGGGAGGGAGGCTTGATTCTACAAATATTATTACCCCGCAGTTATCTATTATAACTAACATTGGGTTGGATCATACTGAATATTTGGGCGATACATTAGCTAAAATTGCCGTTGAGAAGGCCGGAATCATAAAGAATAAAGTACCAGTTGTTATTGGTGAATTTAATAAAGAGACCTGGCCGGTTTTTGCACGGAAATGTTCTGATTTAAATACAAAAGCTATTTTAGCTGACAGTGAGTATATTATAAAGGAATCGGATAATACAATCTTAGGCAGGCAAATATTGGATATTTACAAGAGAAATAAACTTATTTACAAAGATATTGAACTTGATCTAAAGGGTTTATACCAGCAGAAAAACATATGTACAGTACTTGCAGCTGCTGATAACCTGTTAAAGTCGGGATATCATATAACAGATAATATATTATACGAGGCGGCAGGGAACGTTCAAAAACTTACCGGATTAATGGGACGGTGGCAACTTTTAAGCACGGGTCCTTTAATAATTTGTGATACCGGACATAATGCCGAAGGAATATACATGGTCATGGAACAAATTAAATCGTTGCCTTATAAAAAATTACATATTGTTATAGGATTTGTAAACGACAAGGACATTCAAAGAATGTTAAAATTATTGCCTCAAAGTGCTGTTTATTACTTTACGAATGCAAATATTCCACGGGCTCTGAATGCAGAGGAATTAAAAAACAAAGCCTTAGCATTGGGCCTGAAAGGGGAAAGTTACAAAACAGTTAAGGTTGCCATAAAGGCTGCAAAAGAAAAAGCTGATACTCAGGATATGATATTTCATCGGGGGGAGTAATTTTGTGGTGGCGGAGGCGATTTGAAATAGTGCATAGTGCATAGTGCATAGTGCATAGGTGCAGAAAATTTTACAACTCTGATTTATATTTTGATTTTCAATATTTAAATCAGACAAAAAAATAAAAATAACAGCAATATTTTTGCAGATAATAAAAACGAAGCTATATTTGCACCTCTTTGAAAATAACCAGCAACTAACAACTAACAACTGACAACTTATTTCGGGAGCATAGCTCAGCTGGTTCAGAGCACCTGCCTTACAAGCAGGGGGTCGGGGGTTCGAATCCCTCTGCTCCCACAAATAGAAATGAAACCCCACGTTAGTGGGGTTTTGTCATATTAGAATTATTTTGAATTATTGGTATATGAGGTTGAATTATTAATTTATAATTTGTACTCCTGCCACCAGAAGGGTTTTTATATAATATATTTTTATTTATAAGGTCTTGTATATCACGTAGAGCTGTATCATGTGAACATTTATTTATTTTAGCCCATTTAGTAGTAGTAAGATTGCCTTTAAAGCTATCAAATAGTTTATTAATTAAATTTCTTTGTCTATCATTTAAGTTAGTAGTTGAATTTAAATTCCAAAAATGAGCTTTATCAAGTACCTTTGAAAGTGTCTTATCTGCTGCAATTAAAGCACTTGACATACTTGATAAAAACCATTTAAGAAAATTAGTAATATCTATGTTGTTATTTTGTGTTGTTTTTTCAAGGATTCTATAATAATTCTTTCTATCCAATTTAATTTGGGCGGAAATACTGTAAAAACGCTGGTTACTACCATCAGACCTGGCAAGTTGCATATCTGCTATTGCACGTGCGATTCTTCCATTTCCATCATCAAATGGATGTATTGCGACAAACCATAAATGTGCAATACCAGCTTTTAATACAGCATCAATTTTATTTTGATCATTAAACCAATTAATAAATAAAGTCATTTCTTTTTCTAACATATTAGCATCAGGAGCCTGATAATGGACTTTTTCTTTACCCAAAGCACCTGAAACAATTTGCATGGGACCTAAAGAATCACTGCGGAAAGTTCCGACTTCAATTTTATACATCCCACTTCTTCCTGCAGGAAATAAAGCAGCATGCCAATCAAACAAACGATCAAAGGACAATTGTTTATAAAAATTCTGTGTTGCATCAAGAGTCATTTGAACAACACCATCAACATTACGATCTGAAGGAAGAAGACCTGCAACATCCAAACCTAAATGCCTTGCTATGGATGACCTTACGGAATCAGGATTTAATATTACACCTTCTATTTCAGAAGATTTAATAACATCTATAGTTAAAGTTTCAAGTAATGCTTCCTGTCTAAAATCAAAACCAATACTTTCCATTTTCCCTAGTAAAAGGCCCTGCATATTTCTAACATTTGCCAGAGATGCAATCAATTCTTTGTCATCCCAGGTAAAATTTGGCCAATCTTTATTTTGATAGATGTATGGTAACATAATATTAAATAATCATGTAAATATAATTATTATATACATCAAAAGAAATAATTAACGCAAATAATGCGTAGTTAAACATGATTAATCTACGCACAAACTACGCAATATATGCGTTTATAAATAATATTAATCTACGCAAACTAATATTTAAAAGGGAATTTACTTTTAAGTTCTTCAAATAATAGCATTTACTTTTAATAAAGTGTTAATTATCTGAAATATATTTTATTGCATTTTACTGCTTTTCTGTATATTGCTTTATTCTCACTCATAATTTCACTCTTGTTAATTTTGCATCTTCTTTTGTATTTGATACCCCGACAGCCCAAGAATAAGATTAAAGGCTATAGTTTCTTGGCACATTAAAATAAATATTCATTTTATTAAACGTTTTAGCATGGAATCTGCAGAAATTGCTGGCGACGATCCTTGTTGAAGTAATTTAAAAGGTAATGGGGTCAGTTTGGGATTTTTGATTTTACCACAACATATGGGATTGTTATATATAGGTTTTTCTAGACGAAATACACAACTTCTTAGAACAACATTTATTTTTGTAAGTCCCCCGGCCTTTAGTTTAACTGCAATCTTTTGTGTCAAGTAACCTAATATAATTTATAGTTAAAGTATCAATACCTTCCGGAGCACTATTAATAATAATATGTCCGTCAATGTCAGAAAATGTATGTATAGATGTATGATTAATTGCAACAGATACCCAGGATAACCCTGTGCCGGTTGTGTCATCATACACTATTCCCGTAATAATTCCCGTATTACCGGCGAAAATAATATTGGGAATCAGGCCGCCCAATAAAAGAATAATAATTAACAATCGTTTTAAGAATAAGTAAAAATTATTTATGGTTAACATCTATTATTGGGTTAGGTGAAATTATTTGCTGTATACAAAACGAATACTGAAATTGCCATAAATAAAATAGAACCAAATGTAATTAATATTCAATATTATAACGTTGAATTATAATTAATGCGGATAAAATATATTTCTTTGTGGCCTGGGGTTTGGGATACTTACTGACGTTTTTTTCTTTCTGGGTTTAACCGTAGTTCTTTTATGGATTTTCCATGATTTTCTAAGTAATTTATTTTGAGGCTCACAACTCAGGGAATTAGCCAAAATAAATACCGCTGCAATTATCAATACTGTGTATCTATGCCATCTTAATTTCATAACGCCTGTTCATATAAACAGAATCAATGCCACCACACTCGCTAAAAAACTGGTAAAGCAAGAGGAGTAATTTATTTTAAAAACATAAAAAGAAATTTTATGGATATGCGTTGTAACTACTCCGGTATTAAATGCTTTAGCCGTTATTAAGAATACTACGAAAAATTCAGTATTTTGTTTTCATATACGGGGATTTTTATATTAACCTTATAGTATACTCTTTATTTATTAAATCAATCAAAGTATTCATATCATCAGTTTTTTTAAAACAATTGCCCTAAATCAGATGGAATACCAGAATGATGAGTCATCATCTGCCTTACAATCACGGGTTAATGGGTTCGAATTCCTTTATAGTTTTTTCTATAATTTTTGTACATTCAATTAATTGGATTTCTGTTATAACCAATGGGGGGGCAAAACGAATAATGTTTTTGTGGGTTGGTTTGGCAAGCAAGCCATTCTCAGAGAGCTTGACACATATATCCCATGCCAGATCCTGGTGACCTTCATTATTGATAACTAAGGCATTTAATAAACCTTTGCCACGGACTGAAGCAGCAATTTTTGATGTCATGCAAAGTTTTTGCATTTCTTTACGAAAAAGTTCACCCAGATTAAATGCATTATCAGCTAATTTTTCATCCTTAATTACTTCCAGGGCCGAAATGGCTATCGCTGCTGCCATTGGATTTCCTCCAAAGGTCGACCCATGTTGTCCCGGATGAATAACATCCATAATTTCTTTGTCCGACAAAACAGCTGATACAGGATAAACACCTCCAGACAAGGCTTTTCCCAGAATTAAAATATCCGGATGAATATTTTCATAATCGCAGGCAAGTAATTTTCCGGTACGGGCAATGCCTGTCTGAATTTCGTCAGCAATAAATAAGACATTATGTTTTTTGCAAAGATCAAAGCATTTTTTCAGATAACCGTCTTCCGGAACAAATGCCCCGGCTTCCCCCTGGACAGGTTCAACCAAAAATCCGGCAATATTTTTGTTTTGAGTTAATATATTTTCAAGGGCATCGGCATTATCATAAGGAATGATAATAAAACCCGGTGTGAATGGTCCATATTGGCTGTATGCATCAGGGTCGGCTGAAAAGGAAACTATAGTAGTAGTCCTCCCATGAAAATTATTTTCGCAAACTACAATCTGAGCTGTGTTTTCAGGCAATCCTTTCTTGTCATAAGCCCATTTTCTGCAAAGTTTTATCGCGGTTTCGACGGCTTCTGCCCCGGTATTCATCGGAAGAACCTTGTCGTACCCAAAATAATCAGTGACTATTTGTTCGAATTTCCCAAGCTCACTATTATAGAAAGCCCGTGAAGTCAAGGTAAGTTTATGTGCCTGATGGATTAATGTATCTATAATTTTAGGATGACAATGTCCTTGATTAACAGCTGAGTAGGCAGATAAAAAGTCGTAATATTTTTTCCCGTCAACATCCCATACAAAAACACCTTCCCCTTTTTCAAGAACAACCGGAAGAGGGTGATAATTATGTGCACCGTATTTATTTTCAAGTTCCATCAGCTCTGATGCTGATAATTTATTTGTATTCATATCCTGTATATTAAAAGGAAATTCTATAATTTACTTTTCAATCTTTAAGGTATCTCTAAATACCTCAAATTTGAGGCGGGCAAAAATTTTAAACCGGAGTTTACTTAAAGTAAATGAGGCTTTAAAATTTGAAGCCCAACAAAAAAGTTGAGGCTTTTAGTGGTACCTTTCAGTAAAAATTTCAGCCATCATACAACGCACACTACCACCTCCATATTTTTCAATAGTTGGAATGGAGGCGGTAATAATTTCATTAAATGAAGAGAACCGCCCAATTTGGAAATTGGTCAACGAATTAAAAGCAGATTTGCGACATCACCAGGAAACGCAACCCTTCTTTATTTTCTACCTGCAGCATGTTTCCTGCATAGCAGTTCATCTGATATTCGGATATGTTTACTATTTCTCTTCCTGTATTAACAATTGAATTAATAACATTATTTCGTTCCTGTAAATTTTCAATGGCTTCCTGGCATATAATAGCATATTTATCGCATATGCTCATCATCACATTGGTATGGTATATGGGAAGCCTTTTGCCGTTAACTGTTTGGGCAGCATTAAAATAAATTGGTTTATAGCCAAAATCGTTGCAAACAGCAATAAACAGTTCTTTGTTTGTACGTTCAGATAAAGCCGCGTAGGCAATATTGTTCAGGTGATCGAAAACGATACTGCCTGTGCCCTCTATAAATTGATCTTTAATTTCAAAACTCGTATAATCGGCAATGTTATCTAAATTGAATCCGGCATCAGTTAATAACTGCAATATATCAGGTCTTCGCTCTGCCCGCCGGTTTTCGGCATACATAGGATAAAGTGCCACTCGGCCATCCTGGTGAAACGAAATCCAGTTGTTTGGAAAAATTGAATCAGGTGTATTTGGTTCCAAAGTATCTTTTACCACAATGATATCCAAACCTTTTGACCGTAATTTTTCTACCATAAGGGTAAATTCTATAAGAGCTAAGCCCTGAATATCGGAATTGCCTGAATTATCATTTTTCTGAAAGTAATTATTTACAGCTGTTTGGTCATTATATCCAAACGATACGGGTTCAATCATCAGAAAAGTATTTGCTGTTTGTTTCATTCCTTTTTCCAGTATCTTATTTTTTAAATACACTAATTAGTGTTTGTCTATAATATCAAGTGTTTGATCCATAAAGTTCGTTAATTATGATATTAATCATAATCCCGAACCAAAGGTAAAGTTGAGCATCTTAAAAGTCCACCCATTTTGGAAATTTCATAATATGGCACCGGCTCTACTTTTAAACCCCATTGATTTTCCATGTGTTTATTCAAACGTGTGAATCTTTGTTCCGAAACTACAACGGCAGGTGAAATAGAAAAAATATTCGCATTCATGCAATACATTTCTTCCCGTGTGATTTCAAAGATATTTTGTTGTTTAAAAAGATCAACCAATAAGTAATAATCTTTTTTGTTACGAAAGCCATCTTTATAAACAATGGCTTTGTTGCTGGACACCGGCATAAAAGCACAATCAAGATGCAAAATACTTTGACGGGGATCGGTATCGTGCTTTTTCACCTCAAGAGGTATCAAGTTTTTTTCCGGGAAAATTTCTTTCAGGAAATTGAAAGCATATAAATTGGTACGTGCCGTTTTCAGTTGTGGATAATCCACACCTGTATACAACCCCAAAAAAAGCGTGTCATTATGCAGTATTACATCACCACCTTCAACATGGGCTTTTTCAGGCAGGTTATAAATTTTATTATATGCAATTTGATTATATATCCCCTCATAAGCTTCTTTTTCATCCTCCCGGTCAGGAATAATGTTGCAATTTATTATTTTATCATCGACCACAAAGGCTACATCACGCGCAAATACCTGATTGCAATTTTCTAATGTTACCGGACGGAAAATCTGAACATTGTATTTCTGCAATACTTTTTCAAAAAAGGACATTTCCCTGTATATAGCTTCTTCAGTTGGATAAGTTCCGTTCTCTACTGATTCATATGATTTGGCGTCATAGGTATTATCAATTGAAGGTACTTTTCCAATTGATCCGGGTTGCCCCAGGACTACTGCCTTCAAGGTTGATGTTTCGTTCTTAACGTTTAAAATCATACCATAGTAGTAAGTCAATAAATAAGCTTGTATTTTGAAAATCAAATTTAAGATTATTTAAGTTAATCTAAATTTTTACAAATTTTGTTGTAAATAATTTTTAAATAATAATTGAACAATTCCCAACCAACATTGTATATACGCTAATAAGATATTAATAACTTATACATTAGATACAAAATCAATACATACGATTTTTCAATTCGATTATAAAGTATAGCTGAAATATTGCTATGGTGAAAGCTGAAAAACCCAAGAGTAGGCAATATTTTAATAACTATATTATGAGAAAAATTTTCGCGGTTGTTATCCTTAGTGGCATTATTTCTATTTTCAATTCCGGAGTAAATTATTTGTCAGCCCAGGACCAACCTGTAAGGATTGGTTTAAAATTTGGATTACCACAAATTGCCGGGATTAACTTTGAATATGTATCGCCATTATTATCAAAAAGACTGGCCGGTGATGTTGATTTTAGCTATATCCCTTTAAATCTTACAGATACTAAATTAACCTATACTAATTTTGATATTGGTGCCAATTATTATTTTTTTAAAGAAGGGCGCGGGTTATATGGTGGAATAGCCTATGACAGGATGGGAATTAATGCGACCAGAAATTTTATAAATGATAATGATCAGACAGTTAAAGGATCTGCCGATTTTGGAATAAATATGATGAATTTAAAGATAGGAGGGAAGCACGGTGGATTATTTTATTTCAGATGGGAACTCGGCTACTGTTTAGCATTTAATAAACCGGTGTTTGAGGTTACAGCCACATCTTCTGATGGTACAACCCAAAGCAAAACATTTAACCTTCCAATCGGTCTTTTGGCTGATATTGGTTTTGGGTTCGCTTTTTAAAGAAATATATATTGAATATTTTTGCTGTTAAGCATTAATAGTTAATCGATGAAGGATTAAATTATGATATTAATTTTACCACAAAGGTAATCTAAGTCAATCACTATGGTACACAAAGGATAATTTGATATGAAATTGATTCATCAGATATCAGGTTTAGTTCTTTTGCATTCCTTTGCATTCCTTTGTGTTCCTTTGTGTACACCTTTGTGATCTTTGTGGTTTAATTTTTCAACTCTAAAATCCGCATAATTATTTTAAGGTTATTTGTTTTGAAATACCAATTTTTAGATAGGTGTGATGCTGAATACTTCTGAATCGTTATATAATTTAAGGATAAAGTCATTTACATAGTCTACATAATATTGGCCATGGACATCCAGTTTAAGGACAGTTTTATTTTCCAATGAATGCAATGAATACTTTAAATGATTTTTACCGTTTATGGCAAGTTCACTGCCTTTGGAAAATTTGTAAACATTGCTGTTATCCGGATCTGTCCAGGTAGAGTTGTTTATCATACCTTTAATAATATTTGTATTCATAACGTTAATGTTTAGATTGTGGAGTAATAAAATTACACAATTTCCTTAAACAAAACAATGAAAAACCAACCTTAGGCGGTGATATTCATCACCTCCGGCATACAATTTTCCTCAACGGGTTTATTTGAATACTTAATCTTCTTCGTTGGTTTGCAAGTTGCAGGTTGCAGGTTGAACCTTTACAACCTATTCACCAAATATAAACTAAAATGAATTATTTTTGTTCTGATTTATTGAGGGTTTCATTTTAAAATTCTCAAATTAATTTATATTACTACAACAAAACAGCATGAGTAATACTCTTGATCTTGTTAAGGAAAAGCTCGGCAAGCCATACTACGATTTAGAATTTCTCCTGAATTGTTTAAAAGAAGTTTTGATTGAATCAGGTGAAAACGTATTAGCCAGGGATATACCATGGATTAATCCTGATTTAAACTTTGAAGGGAAATCCTTTGGAGAAAAGCATTTACAGTTGTTTTCGACTTGTTTTCAGTTGCTGAATATTGTTGAGGTCAATGGAGCCGTGCAAAGCCGTAGGATAAAAGAAGATCAGGATTCAATGGCTGAAATTAACGGCTTATGGTCATATAATTTGCATTTGTTAAAGGAAAGAGGTTTTTCGCCGGAAATTATGGCTGAAGCAATTTCAAAAATGCATGTTGAACCTGTTTTAACTGCTCATCCCACTGAGGCAAAACGTACGGTTATGCTGGAACATCTCCGCAACCTATACCTTTTGGTTGTTAAAAGGGAAAACCAGACCTATTCTAAAATGGAACAAAACGAAATAAGGATAGATATAAAAACGGCATTACACCGTATTTGGAGGATATCTGATGTATATACTGAAAAACCTGATGTTGACTCTGAACTTAATAACATAATTCATTATCTGGCACAGGTTTTTCCTGAAGTGATAAGGTTGCACGACAGGCGTCTTATACAAGCATGGAAGGAAGCCGGTTTTGATCCACTGTTAATACGCGATGCCGCATGTTTTCCGAAAATTGCCTTCGGCAACTGGGTTGGCGGCGACAGGGACGGACATCCATTGGTTACTTCAACAGTTACAAGAAATACACTCTTAAAGCTAAGATTAAATGCTTTTGAGATAATTAAAAAGAAACTTGTTGAATTACAAAACAACCTCAGTTTCAATAGTAATGTAAAAGATTTATCACAGGCATTTAAGTTAAAATACGAATATTTACAAAACGAAAGAAAAGAATTTAGCGGACTGCTAAAAATTAATTATCCCGCCGAAGCATTTAAACAATACCTTGAATTTTTAATTTTAAAGTTTCCCCTGCCTGTAGAAGAGGCTGAAATGAAAGATTTAAAGGAAGAAAAAATTAGTTACCGGTATCCGTCAGGCCTTACAGAAGATTTGTATATTCTGCAAAATGGCATAATTGATTTTGGAGCATCAGATATTGCTTATACAGATGTAAACAATATAATAAGAATAATTAATACATTCGGATTTCATCTTGCCAAATTGGATATTAGGCAGAACAGCAGTTATCATGAACTGGCCCTTTCGCAGTTATTGGATGCTTCACAACTAGATGGTCAAAAATTTCTTGCATTTAATGAAAATGAACGTTTGACTTTTATAAACAGGGAACTAACTTCAAGCAGGCCATTTACACATCCTAGTATGTACCTGGGTGACGAAGCGCAGGAATTAGTTAAAACCTACAGGGTAATAAGTGAACACATTAATAAATACGGGGAAGAGGCGATAGGTTCAATTATAGTGAGCATGACACGGAATTATTCCGATTTGTTAATTGTATATCTTCTTGAAAGGGAAACAGGGCTGTTGTTGAATACTCCGGAGGGTTTGGCCTCCCGTTTGCCTGTGGTACCATTATTTGAAACTATTGATGATTTGATTCGCAGTCACCAGATACTGGATGAATACCTTTCGCATCCTGTTACCAAAAATAGCCTTAAACTACAGCAAAGAATAAGTGGTGCAGGCACATTAATTCAACAGGTAATGATTGGTTACAGCGATAGTAACAAAGACGGCGGAATACTTGCAAGTCAATGGTATTTATATGATGCTCAGGTACACATGATTGAAGTTGGTAAAAAACATGGGGTAAACATCAGGTTTTTTCATGGAAAGGGAGGATCAATAAGCAGGGGAGCCGGACCTACCCACTGGTTTTTAAGGGCACTTCCGCCAGGTTCAGTAAATGGAGATATTCGGCTTACCGAACAGGGTGAGACCATCGAACGTAAATATGCCAATAAAAACAATGCTGTTTATAACCTTGAATTGTTAACAGCTGGCACACTATCAGCAACATTACTTCAGAATTTAAGCCTTACAAGAGAATATGAGCTTTCATCAGAACTAAATTATCTGGCTTGTAAAAGCATGATCGTGTATGAGGAGTTAACTAAAAAAGACGGATTTATAAAATTTTACGAAAAAGCAACTCCCATAGATGCTATTGAACAAAGCAAAATAGGAAGCCGTCCCTCACGGCGGACAGGTTCCAGGACTTTGGCCGACCTTAGGGCAATTCCATGGGTATTCAGCTGGAGCCAGTGCCGGTTTAATATTACAAGCTGGTATGGAGTTGGTAGTACTCTTGAATCGATGCATAAACATGATACTGACAAATTCCTTCGATTTAAACAAGCTGTCAAAACTGATCCGTTTATCAGGTATGTTTTGACAAATGTAGATTCAAGCCTTGCTTCCACTGATGAAATCATATTCAGGAAATATGCACAGCTTGCTGAAGATATTCCGCAAAGCAGGGAAATACTTTTACAAATGGTGGATGAACTTCATCTGTCGCATAAAATGATAGATTTTTTATTGGATGAACCTTTGTCGGCAAGGCGTGAAAACCACTATTATTCAACCATGCTCAGAGCCGAAGCTATGGGGCCTTTGCACGAACATCAGATTTATCTTCTTAAGAGATGGAGAAAATTAAATGACAGAGGTGAAACAGAAGCATCTGAAAAAGAATTGTCAGGATTACTGCGATGTATAAATGCCATTGCAGGAGCAATAGGGTTTACGGGTTAATAGTGCATAGTGCTTAGTGCTTAGTAATGCAATTCAATCAAAATTTAGTAGCTTTTTTGATTATGCAATAAACTATGAATATTCACTCATAAAAATATAATAATCAATATAATAAATTATCGTAAATTTATATTTGAATTTATATTGATAGAGTAATTTTGCATACTAAGCACTAAGCACTAAGCACTAAGCACTAAGCACTAAGCACTATGCACTAAGCACCAATATAATGGATATAGATCAGATATTTAAAAAAAACAAGGAGTGGTATACTGAAAAACTCAGTAAAGATGTTGACTACTTTAAAAAATTGTCAAAAGGCCAGAATCCGGAAATACTATATATTGGATGTTCGGATAGCAGAGTAACTGCTGAGGAAATAATGGGAGTGAAACCGGGGGATGTTTTTGTCCATCGCAATATAGCCAACATGGTTCCCAATAGCGATTTAAATGTAATGTCGGTTATAAATTTTGCTGTAAGCCAGCTTAAGGTTAATAAAATTATAGTATGCGGGCATTATTACTGCGGTGGTGTTAAAGCTGCCATGCAACAGGCTGATTTTGGACTGTTGAATCCCTGGTTAAGAAATATCAGGGATGTATACAGGTTGCATAAAAAGGAACTTGACGGGTTACAAACAGAAGATGACAAATATAAACGACTTATAGAATTAAATATCCGGGAACAATGCATAAATGTAATTAAAACTGCAGAAGTACAAAAAGCACGTAAGGAACGGCCAATTACCGTTCACGGATGGGTGTTTGACATTGATTCAGGCAAACTAATAGATTTACAAATTGATTTCGACAGAATATTGGAAGAAATTAAGGAGATATACAGAATTACTGACTTCTGACCTCTGCCTTCTGTCTTCTGATCTCTGTCTTCTATAATCCGTCCCCGGCTCTCTTCTTCTGGAGTTCGGCAAGTTTTTGTTTACCATATGAAAGTCGGATTATAAGGATAAACAACACCGGAATAACGAAAACACCTAAAGCAGTGGCACAAAGCATACCGCCAAATACTGACCAGCCTATTGTTTGACGTGCAATTGCACCGGCCCCGGTAGCAAAAACAAGCGGAGAAACTCCGAAAATAAAAGCTAAAGATGTCATCAGGATAGGTCGTAAACGCAAACGTACAGCTTCTACCGTTGCCGCAACAATTTCCATACCGCTGTCTACACGCTCCTTTGCAAATTCAACTATAAGAATCGAATTTTTAGCGGCTAAGCCAATCAGTGTAATCAGTCCTATCTGTGCGTAAACATTATTGGAAAGCCTTGGTACAAGAGTTAAGGCAAGTATAGCCCCGAAAGCGGCTAACGGGACACCCAGTAAAATAGTAAAAGGGACAGTCCAGCTTTCGTACAAGGCAGATAGAAACAGAAATACGAATAGTAACGACAGCATAAATATAAATATGGATGTGTTGCCTGCTTTTACTTCTTCGCGGCTTAATCCGGAATATTCAAATCCATAACCCTTAGGAAGTACCTTTTGGGCAGTTTCCTGTAATGCTTTAAGAGCCTGTCCTGAACTAAACCCAGGTTTAGCACCTCCGATAAACTCAGCGGTACGATAAAGATTATAATGAGATAACATAGCCGCGTTTTCACTAACCTTATAAGACATAACTGAACTTAATGGCAACATATTGCCTAAATAATTACGCACGTAGTATTTATTCATGGCTTCAATGTCGTTTCGAAAGAGTGTGTCGGCCTGGACAATAACATGAAATTCCCTGTTGTAAATCGTAAAATCATTAATATAAGTGCTTCCGAGATATGTCTGGATAGCATTAAATACTTCAGAAAGGCTGACTCCCATTTTTTTACATTTGTCGCGGTCAACCGTAAGCTGGTAACTTGGAGTGCGTGCATTAAAATATGTAAAAGCCCGCCCGATTTCAGGACGTTTGTTTGCAGCCGCCATAAAGTTATATACATTTCGTTCGAATGTTTTAATATCGTCATTACTTTCACGTTGCTGCAATTCGAATGTGAACCCTCCTGTAACGCCAAGTCCCGGAATGGCAGGAGGAGAAATAACAAAAATATTTGCCTCTTTGATAGCTGCTAATCTTGCGTTCATTTCCGCGATAATGGCATTTATCTGTTCAGATTTTTCTTTTCGTACATCCCAGGGTTTTAACATGCAAAAAATAGTACCGCTATTACTTTTAGCTGATTGTGTAATGACATTGAGGCCTGCTATTGCGGAATAATGCTGTATACTTTTAATATGACTCAGGACATCCATTATTTTTAACATCACATCTACTGTACGGGAGGAAGAAGAAGCTTCAGGCAGATCGAATGTAAGATAAACACGTCCTTCATCTTCCAAAGGAATAAAACCGGTTGGTTTATTTATAATCATTACATATGCTCCAAAAACTATCAGAACCAGCAGAATAACTATGTAACGGCTGTGACCTATGGCAATCTTTACATTATTTGTATAACCTTCGGTCCGTCTGTTGAACCATTTGTTAAAATGAAAGAATAAAAAATTAATTCCTTTAGAAGATTCATTTATGTGATGGGGTTTCAAAAACAGGGAACATAATGCCGGGGTAAAAGTTAGGGCTACGAAAGCTGATATCAGAACAGAAATAGCAATTGTGACTGCGAACTGCTGGTATAACCTGCCGACTATACCTGGCAAAAAGCCTGCAGGAACAAATACTGCAGCAAGAACAAGCGCAATGGCAACAACAGGGCCTGAAATATCTGCCATGGCTTTATAGGCTGCTTCTTTTGCCGGAAGGTGTTGCTCTTCCATGTATCGTCGTACAGCTTCAACCACGATAATAGCATCATCAACTACAATACCTATCGCAAGTACAAAGCCAAATAACGTAAGTTTATTGATGGTAAAACCAAGCGGAATAAAAAATGCAAAAGTGCCTATTATTGAGACAGGAATTGCCAAAACGGGAATAATAGTAGAACGCCAGTCCTGCAGGAATATAAAAACAACCAGTACCACAAGGCCCAATGCCTCAAGGAGTGTTATTATTACCTCTTCGATTGACACCTTAACTATTGACACCGATTCAAAAGGCACCTCATAAGCAACATCATTCGGAAATGATTTGCTTAGTTGTGCCATTGTCTTATATATCCCGTTGGCGACTTCGATAGCATTGCTTCCCGGAGTCTGATAAATTATAAGATATGAGGCACGATGTTTATCAACAAATGCTTTACCTGAATAGTTAAACTTACCTAATTCTACCCGTGCAACATCTTTTAGATAGACAATTGATCCGATAGCAGGATTTGACCTTACGACAATATTGCTAAAATCCGCAACACTGCTGAGCCGCCCATTAACAATTGCCGAATATTCAAAAGGCTGGGCGGAAGGCTGGGGGGAGTCCCGACTGATCCGGCAGCTACCTGGACATTTTGTTCCTGAATTGCACTTAAAACATCTGACGCTGATAATCCAAGGCTTGCCATTTTATCAGGCTTAAGCCATATGCGCATGCTGAAATCATCAGTCCTTGTAAATATATCACCAACTCCTTTTACCCGCAACAGGGCATCCCTTACGAAAATATTTGTATAATTATCAAGAAATTGTATATTATGGGTACCGTTAGGAGAATAAATTGAAATGTTTAAAAGACCTGTAGGATTACGTCTTCGAACTGTTACCCCCAACCGTTTAACTTCATCGGGAAGTATAGGAGTAGCAATATTTACCCTGTTTTGTACTTCAGTAGTGGCATTATCAATGTTGGTGCCAATATCAAAATAAACGCTGATAGACGACGTGCCATCGCTTGTACTGCTGCTTTGAATAAAATCCATTCCCGGGGCACCGTTTACCTGTATCTCAATAGGTGTTGTAACATTTTGTTCCACAGTGGTGGCATCAGCCCCTATATACTGGCTTGACACACGCACTACAGGCGGGGTAATATCCGGGTACTGACTTACCGGCAGGTTAATTATCGCCAATGTCCCCACAATAACAATTACCATCGATATTACTATGGCTGTAATGGGACGTCTTATAAAGGTATCTGCTATCATTTTTGATGTTAAGTTTTATGCTTTTTAGCCTTAATTTAAAAGATGACTAATTACAAATTACTAATGACTAATGTTAGTAATAAATAATTTGTTATTCGAATTAAGGATTTAATAATTATTAAAAGTTTTAGTTTTATTTTCTTTCATCTTTTATCTTTCTTCTTTTGACTTCTGTCCTCTATCTTGGTTCCTGGCTCTTGGCTCCTGGTTCTAATTATTTTTTTTGTTTCTGGGGTGCTGCAATAGTATACGGGGAGCCGTCATGCAGCTTCTGGATACCGTCAACAACGATTGTTTCATCGCCCGAGAGGCCATTAAGTATTACAACATTTTCAAATACCCTTGGCCCCAGGGAAATTTTTACCTGTTTAACGGTTTTACCGTTTACTGCAAATACAAAATATTCTCCCAATTGTTCCATCACGGCCTTAAAAGGAACAATCACCTGTTGTCCTGCATTTGCATTCAATACAAGTACTTTGCAGCTCATGCCTGTTTTCAGCATTTTTGCCTTATTCGGAACAATAATCCTTACCCTGATTGAACCTGTTTGCTGGTCAACCATCCTGTCGATTACACTTATCTTTCCTAAGTATGGATAAATTGAATTATCAGGCAAGGTAATCCTGAATGTTGAATCATTTTTTGATATTGTAGTATTTTCAAGTTTTTGGAACCGGCTCAACTCTGTTTCGCTTATTTCAAAGTCAACACCAATGGGGTCATCTGAAGAAACAGTATTTAGCAGGGTTGTTCCCGGTGTAATTAAAGCTCCCAGCTTAACACTGGAAAACCCTATAGTACCGTCGAATGGTGCAGTTATCAGCGAATATTCAAAATCAGTTTTAGCCTTTATAAGTTCTGAATTTGCAGCACTTACTTGCTGTTTGGCATTTTTGAGATCGGTCATGGCATTGTCAAAAAGTTGTTTAGCCACGGCATCTTTACTTGCAAGATCAGTATAACGATCGGCATCACGCTGAACCTTCTCAAGGTTATCTTCCGCAATTTTAACATTTGACTGGGCTTCATCATAAGCTGCCTGGTATTTGCGGCGGTCAATTTCATACAATTTCTCACCGGTATGAACTTCTTTGCCCTCGGTAAAAAATATTCCGGTAACATAACCACTCACCTGTCCGCGTATTTCAACTTCTTTTAATGCTGCTATATTTGCAGGATATGAGTTGTAAAATACGGCATATGTAACTTTGACTTTAGTTACAGTAACTGGAATAGGGGGGTCTGACAGTATTTTCCCTGATTTATTGCTATTGCAGGATAATAAAACAGCTACCGGGGCAAAAATTAATATTAATCGGGATATTTTAATCATATAATTAATAATTGTTTATTCGTTTATAAAGGGTATAAAGTTTATAAAGTTTATAAAGTTTATAAAGTTTATAAAGTTTATATATTTACTTAATCACTTAATCACTTAATCACTTAATCACTTAATCACCTCATCACCTCATCACTTTTTTCCTTCGTACTGATTGAAGGGTATTACTCCAGAGGTTCTTTCCAGTTCCAGTTTACTTGTAAGAACCTGGAACAATATATTCAGGTAATTAAGTTCAGAAGTTCGCAGATCAGTTTCAGAAACAATAACTTCAAGGTAAGCCTTAATACCTTTCTCGTATTGATATTTTACAGTGTTATAGATATTCTTTGCTGATGTAATGTTTTTCTTCACGATTTGCAGGTCGTTAAGGTTACTGATATAACTTGCAAGTGCCTGTGTATAATCACTGTTAATCTGGCTTTTCAGGTAGTCCATCCCAAGCTCGAGCCTTTGGAACTGAAGCTTCGATTTGCTAAGGTTCTGCAGCCTGCTGGTACCCTGAAAAAGAGGAAGGGTTAATTTTAAACCCAACAATGAACTTTGATAGTTAGTATTATATAAATCAGAAAACTGGTTATTTTCGTATAACGGGGTAAGGTTATAAAAAGCAGATATTGTTGGAAGAAACGACCATTTATAATAGTTTACCTCTGTTCCCTGCAGATTTAAGGAAGTTTGCAATTGTTTATATTCAATACGGTTATTGTAATCCAGATGAGCAGTAGTATCAAATAAAATATCGTTTTCATATTTGGATGAGTCGTATAAAATAGACAGTTGCCTTTCAGGGGCTACTCCCATAAGGTGTTTTAAAACTGCATATTTCCCTTTAATTGCTTCTTCTGTTGATTTTTTTTGCGCCCGGGTATTACTAAGATCTATTTCTGCCCGTTGATAATCAATATTATCGGTAATTCCATCCTGGTATAGTGTATATGCATCTTTATAATTTCTTTCAAGACGTTGAATGTCTTCATTTAAAACATTCAGGTTTTGTATCGTTATTAAAACATCGAAAAATGCTTTGGTCACATCAACATATGTATTGATTTTTGAATTTTCAGTATTTTCAGAAGCAAGAAGTTTAAGATTTTTTGAGGTTCGGACAGCAAAAAATAATGTATTGCTGTACAAGGTTTGTGTTGCGGAAAACAATCCTGATGAAACGTCAGTACCTACAGTCGGGGAAGAAATATATTTTGGTGGTGCATTAACATCATTATAATTATAAATAGGATATGGGGCTGTCGGAATTTGAAAATAATGTTGTATGTTCGCATCCACTTCAAGCTGAGGGTACCATCCCGAAAGGGCAATTCTTATATCCCTGCGTGTAATTTCTTCATCAATAAGGCTCTGTTTTATTAATGCCTGGTTTGCCAGTGCAAAAGTTATACATTGGGATAATGTAACATTGGGAGGAATGTGTATCCTGGTTAGTTTGACCGCTTATATGAAAAGCAATAAAAAGAAATGGCAGGAGGTAAAAATATTTCATTTATAAAAAGTCCTTAATACAAAATATATTCAACAATAAAACTTCAAAAGTAAACAAAATACCTTTTCATTGTTTAGGAGAAACTTATTTCACTACAACAATAAGTAATATCCGCATATTTCAATAACTTAAAAAACAAATCTACCCTGCAAATGTTTAATAACCGGAACGCAAATGAAATCACTTATTTATGTGGTTAATTTTTTTCCACTCATCAAGGTCATTAAGAGTTGCTATCTTATTATTATGTTCCTCAAGATACTTTGCAAATGAAATGTGAGCTTCCTCAGTATACCAGGTGCCGCAATCTAGCTTGAAACAATTATATGCCATTTGCATATAGTTTGGGGAAGCAATATTGGTTTTATTTAAAGTTTCCATTTTGTTTAACATTAGATAAAATAAGGTATTATCGTACTAAAATGAAAAGCAAAAAGAGTGCCAAACACACATTGTCCAGTTAATAAAACTTACATCTTTTTTAAATGTTATGTGTTTATCCAAACACTAAATAATAAATATGAGAGAGCAAAAATATACCAATGAACTAATTCATGAAAGTAGTCCTTACCTTCTTGGACATGCTCATAATCCTGTTAACTGGTATCCATGGGGAGAAAAAGCCCTTTCTAAAGCCAAAAATGAAAATAAACCTGTCATAATTAGTATTGGTTATAATTCATGTCATTGGTGTCATGTTATGGAACGTGAATCATATTCGGATAGTCTGGTGGCAGACATTATGAACAGTAATTTTATTTCTGTAAAAGTTGACAGGGAAGAACGACCCGACGTTGACCAGGTTTATATGAGTGCAGCAATTTTGATTTCCGGACAGGGTGGCTGGCCGCTTAATGTATTTGCCTTACCTGATAGCAGGCCTTTTTATTCAGTGACTTATTGTCCTAAAAATGAATGGATAGAACTTCTAAAACAAGTCGGGACAATTTTCAGGACCCGCAATGCCGAACTGGTAACCCAGGCTGAAAATATTACAAATGGAATTAATATTCAGGATAATGCATTAATTAATGTACCTGAATTATCAACTTTTAAATTTGAACTTACAGATTATAAAAATATTATAAATAACTGGAAACGATTTATTGACTTTGAATCAGGAGGATTTTCCGGGGCTCCTAAATTTCCTTTACCGGTCGGTTGGGAAGCTTTGCTACAATATTTTTATTTTACCAAGGACATAAAAGCACTTGAGGCAGTTACGGTAACTCTTGATAAAATGGCAATGGGGGGGATATACGATCACGTTGGAGGGGGTTTTGCACGTTATTCAACCGATAAATTCTGGAAAGTCCCGCATTTTGAAAAAATGCTGTATGATAATGCTCAATTGATTAGTTTGTATGCACATACATATCAGCTCACTAAAAATTCAAATTATAAAGATGTAATGATTGAAACTCTCGATTTTATTAAAGAGGAAATGACGAATCCCGATGGAGGGTTTTATTCATCAATTAATGCAGATAGCGAGGGGGTAGAGGGTAAATTTTATTCGTGGACAAAAAAAGAGTTCGACGATGTCCCCGATATTAAAGATTCAGGTTTTTTATCAGCTTATTTCAATATACAACAGACAGGGAATTGGGAAAATAACCAAAATATATTGTATGTTAATGAAAATAAAGAAGCGTTTGCCAATAAAAATGGTTTTTCACCGGAAGGTTTTAAACAATTGTACAATGTTTCAAGAAATATGCTTTTAGAATCAAGAAACAAAAGAATAAGGCCAACCACAGATTTTAAAATTCTCACATCCTGGAATGCACTTATGATGATAGGTTATATAGATGCATACAGGACCTTGGGGAACCTTGCTTATTTAAATGCTGCGATTAAAAATGCAACCTTTGTTGAATTGAATATGATAGGAAAAGATAATAGCCTGTACAGGAATTATGTGGACGGGAATATTACTATTCAGGCCTTTTTGGACGATTACGCTCTACTTGCCGAAGCTTTTATTGAATTATATAAAGTAACATTTAATATCCACTGGTTAATTAATGCAAAGGGAATAACAGATTATTCAATTCAACATTTTTATGGTACAACCGGTAAGATGTTTTTTTACACATCAGATAAATCTGAATCCCTTTTTGCAAGAAAAATGGAAATACAGGATAATGTAATTCCATCTTCAAATTCGGTAACAGCAAAAAACCTTTATTTTTTAGGTGCATATTTCGATTCGCCAAAGTATACTGAAATGTCGGTTGACATGTTAACAAGGATAAAAGATAATATAGCCAGGGGTGGGCCATATTTTGCAAATTGGGCATTCCTGTTGGGTTTCCTGGTGAACAAACCTTTAGAAATTGCAATTATTGGAGAAAATGCAATATCAATAAATCTGAAAATACAACAAAATTATTTACCTGAGGCTATAATTGCGGGTGGCAACGAAGAAAACCTGCCATTGCTGGAAAAGAAAAAAGTAAACGGGAAAACGAAAATATACATTTGCCAAAACAAGACTTGTTTGTTATCTTGTGAAGATGTAGAAGAAGCAATTAATTTTTTAAATTTAAAAATATAATATTATGGCAACTACCATTAATTCTTTTGAAAAAATTGAAAAATACTTAGGAGATGAATCAAAATATTTACTTGATTATAAGTCAAAAACAGTATTAAAGGAAGATTTGCATATAACGGGGCCAAACCACATTGACGAAATATTTGGCACTAGTGACAGGAATCCGCAGGTTTTAAGGAATTTATCCTCCTTGTATAATACAGGAAGATTGTCAAAAACAGGTTACTTATCTGTTTTGCCTGTTGATCAGGGTATTGAACATACTGCAGGCAGTTCATTCGGGCCAAATCCTATATATTTTGATCCTGAAAATATTATTAAACTTGCTATTGAGGGTGGTTGCAATGCCGTTGCTACTACTTTTGGAGGATTGGCGCTTATGGCCAGAAAATATGCCCATAAAATTCCGTTTATAGTTAAAATTAATCATAATGAACTGTTAACATATCCTACCAAGTACGACCAGATAATGTTCGGTACCGTAAAAGAAGCATGGAACCTTGGGGCGGCAGCAGTAGGGGCAACCATTTATTTTGGTTCGAAGGAATCGGACAGGCAGATTATTGAAGTGTCCAATGCTTTTGAAGAAGCGCATCAAATGGGCATGGCGACAATATTATGGTGCTATGCCCGAAATAATAGTTTTGTAACCGGAAATATCGACTATCACACAGCCGCTGATATAACGGGTCAGGCAAATCACCTTGGAGTTACCATTAAAGCAGATATTATTAAACAGAAATTGCCTACTAATAATAAAGGATTTCTGGAAGTTAAATTTGGAAAAACAGATCCGGCTATGTACGATAAGCTTGCAACTGATCATCCGGTAGACTTGTGCCGTTACCAGGTAATAAACTGCTATATGGGCAAAATAGGATTAATTAATTCGGGTGGGGAATCAAAAGGACAGTCCGATTTTGGCGAAGCGGTAAAAACGGCAGTTATAAATAAAAGGGCAGGCGGATGTGGATTGATATCAGGAAGAAAAGCATTTCAACGGCCTTTTAAAGATGGTATCCAACTGTTAAATTTGATTCAGGATGTATATTTGCATCGGGATATTACAATAGCATAAAGTCTTAAAATTTAATTTGTTGTAAAGGTTGTAGAGGATGTAAAAAAGGTTGTAAAGGTTGTAAAGGCGGTAGGCATTAATGAGTATCTGTTTTTAAGTCAAGTGTTTGGATCATAAAGTCCGTAGCCGAGGCTTGCGAAGTCAGAAAAAGCGCAGTTTACTTTTCGTAAATGAGCATTTTTCTGACGAGCGTAACGAAGGCTACGGACTTTATGGACAAACACTAAAGAGGAATTAAATAACCAACGGCAATCAATACATTGCCGATATGGTTGTCTCCATCAGCTTGTGTATTTTTTTGAACATAGTTTAACCCAAAGGCTCCGCGAACATCAATAAAAATATCTCCGAAACCTACTCCCTGTTTAAATCCAATTCCGCCTGTAATTCCAAAATTAACAGGGTTTATGCTGCTGGTTACAGTTGTATTGGCATTTAAAGGTATAGCAGCTTGAGAAGCTGGTTCTGTTTCATTTTTATCCGCATATAAATAACTTGACCCGCTTGTCTTTTGAGTAGCATTCAGTAAAAAACCAACCATAGGGCCAAAATCAATATAAAACTTTGATGAGTTGCATACTTTAATTGAATATTTTAACAATACAGGAATTTCGAAATAATTTAATATTGATTCGCTATTAAAAGTAGCATACAAATAGGATCCTGCAGGTACCAATAGACTAGGATTTAGTTCTAAAGCCTGTGCCCCGTCGCGTTTTCCACCTTCACTCGAATATAAAGCATCTGCCACTATGTCAAAATGGCTATTCAAAGTATAAGATGCAGTAATTCCAAAGGCTTCACCTTCCCGTGAAGCATAATTACTACTTAATGGATTACTGCTACCTCCAACGAGATTGGGAATATTCAGGCCACCTAAAATGCCCAACGAAAATTTAGAATCAGGTTTTGATTGGGCTAATAACCCGGAGGATATGAATGTAAAAACTATTACAGATATACAGGTAGTTAGTTTCGTACATTGTTTTTGTAAATTTAAATTTGGGGTTTTACTTAAATAATTCATGTTCATAATTATAAATTTTAAGTTAAACAATAGTTTAATGTAGTTATTTAGTGCCATAAATATAACTATTATATCTATTGTCAGCAAAATGACTTTAATTATTTCGTTATTTCTTAAGAATAGTGGCCAGGGAATAATGGCCAGTCGGTAATTGTACTTAACAGAAAAAGTTACAAAGTTGTAAGGTTGTAAAGGTTGTAAATTCAACGTCTACAACCTATACAACTTTACAACTATACAACACTACAACTTTTTCAATATTGTCAATGCCTCGTCAATATGCTTATTTATTTGCATTTGTGAATTAAATATTAATACAACCCTGCCAGATTTGTCAATAACATAGGTTACCCGTCCTGGTATTATACCAAACAAATTTGTTGGTACACCAAATTGGTTTCGTATTTTATTTCCGCGATCGCTTAATAATGTGTAGCTAAGATGGTATTTTTCAGCAAATTTTTTATGACTTTTAACTGATTGGCTACTGATGCCGATAATAACAGCATCGGTTTCACGGAATACTTCAAACTGATCGCGGAAATAACATGCTTCTTTCGTACATCCGGGACTGTCATCTTTTGGATAGAAAAATATGACAAGATTTTTTTTGCCAAGGACTGAACTTAACGAAAAATTATTTCCATTCTGATCTTCTAATGTAAAATCAGAGACCAAGCTGCCAATTGTTATTTTGTTCATAGGAAGAATATTAGGGCCAGGAACCAGGAAACAGTAAAAAAGGACGTGAGAAAAATAATTTGAAAATTTGATAATTTGAAAATTTGACAATGAATGATGAAGAATAGATAATATAGAAATAATGAAAAGGGACATTACAAAGGATTTTCGATTAAACATTATAAACAATTTTCACGTTTATAAGTTTATTCGTTTATATGTTTATACGTTTATAAGAAATTCTATAAACACATAAACATTATAAACCTCATAAACCCATTTTCAAATTAGCACATTTCTTGCCCTGAGCACAGTCGAAGGGTCAAATTTTCAAATTTTTTCAGCCTTTCCAATCAAAGTAGCAGAAGTACATCTTTCAATACGGACATTAACTAATTGTCCGAGGGTATAATTGCCTTTTGGAAAAACTACCAGTTGGTTTTTTGAAGTACGGCCCATTAAATGGTCTTTAGATTTTTTTGAAGTTCCATCTATTAGTACTTCAAAAGTTTTACCTATTTCTTCCTGCTTGGCTAAATACGAAATATTTCTTTGTAAATCAATAATTTCCTGTAACCTTCTTGATTTAACAGCTTCAGGAACGTCGTCAGAATATTTGCGTTGGGCATATGTCTTTGGCCGTTCAGAATATTTAAAAGTAAAGGCAAGGTCATATTTTACTTCACTCAATAAATTCAGTGTATCCTTATGGTCATCTTCAGTTTCGGAACAGAAACCGGCGATAATATCTGTAGTTATGGCACAGCCTGGAATAATTCTTTGAATTGAAGCAACCCTGTCAAGATACCATTCCCTTGTATATCCGCGTTTCATCATTTCAAGTATCCGGTTGCTTCCCGATTGGGCCGGGAGATGAATTGTTTTGCAGATATTATTATGCCTGGCCATGGTATAGAGCAATTCATCAGTCATATCCTTAGGATGGGATGTTGAGAAAAGCACTCGTATGGTTGGGAAGTTCATGGCAACCATATTCAACAGATCATATAATTTAGTAACTTTACCTGTTCCGGAATCTTCCCACGAATATGAATCAACGTTCTGGCCAAGCAAGGTAACCTCTTTGTAGCCAATTTCCGATAATTCGTTAATTTCCTGTAATATAGTATCAGGGTTGCGGCTGCGTTCACCCCCGCGTGTATAAGGAACCACGCAATAGGAGCACATGTTATTGCATCCGCGCATTATTGATACGAATGCAGATATTTTATTTTCATCCATCCTTACCGGACTAATATCTGCATAGGTTTCTTCACGGGAAAGCAATACGTTTACAGCCTTCTGTCCGGTTCCGGCTTGTTTAATCAGATCAGGCAAATCGCGATAATTATCGGGGCCAACCACCAGATCGATCATTTTTTCCTGTTCAAGTAATTGTTCCTTCAACCGTTCGGCCATACAACCGATTAATCCTACCAGCAATGCAGGTTTCTTCTTTTTTAATAACCTGAAGATATCGAGACGGCCCCGGACACGTTTTTCGGCATTGTCACGTATTGCACAGGTATTTATCAGAATAATATCAGCATCTTCCATAGTTGAGGTATATTGGTAGCCTTTATTATTCAGTATAGACAGTACAACTTCGCTGTCGTTGACGTTCATCTGGCATCCGTATGTTTCCATGAAAACTTTGCGATATATTGATGAATCATCAATAATTTCGATTGCTGAATCTATTTTGTGTTTTGGCAAGTCGTCCACTATTTATTATTTTTAGGGTACAAAATTAGTGTAAAAGAGAAAC
Organism: uncultured Bacteroidota bacterium; assembly: GCA_963846585.1. Taxonomy (GTDB): domain Bacteria; phylum Bacteroidota; class Bacteroidia; order Bacteroidales; family JAAUTT01; genus JAAUTT01. Next base: position 45,857 of record CAWJWO010000018.1, on the reverse strand, counting down.
TATTTTTTTATTTTTATTTAAAAATGAAAATTTCAAAACAACAAGCTGTTAAAGAGCTCACAATTATCCCGGGGGTAGGCAAATCAATTGCATCAGACCTTTGGAATATTGGTATAACTTCTGTTTCAGAATTGAAGGGTAAAAGTCCTGAAAAACTTTATGAATTATCGAACGCCTTTGCAGGAACCATGCAGGACAGATGTCTTTTATATACTTTTAAATGTGCCGTTTATTTTGCAAACACGCCAAAAGAAGAACATGAATCAGAAAAACTTAAATGGTGGTATTGGAAAGACGGAAATTAATAAGTTGCTTTTTGTTTGCTCCTGGTTCTGTTTGCACATCATCTTTTCCATCTTTCCTGTCCAAAACGTTCGGTTAGTATAGTAAGAATTTCATTAGCGGACGATTCAATAGGCTTATTTGTAATATCAATAACGGTGAACCCGCCTTTATTAAAAATATGCTCTGCATATTCAATTTCCCGGGCAACTTTTCTGCGATCGATATAATCAACATCCTCAGCCATCTGAAGATTTTTTACCCTGTTGCCTCGCTGGATTATTAAGTAGTTGGCAGAAATGGTCAACCCAAACACCCTGTTGTGGTCGATATTAAAAAGTTCACCTGGTGGATGAATTCCCGGAACCAGAGGTATATTTGCCACCTTCCAGCCGAACATTGCAAGGTAAACACTTAAAGGCGTTTTTCCTGTTCTGGAAACCCCTGTAAGTACTATATCGGCCTGGGCAATTTTATCAGTATTTTGGCCATCGTCATGCTTAAGAGTAAATTCAATTGATTCAATACGCTGAAAATAGTCGATATGCGCAAGCCTGTACAATCCTGGTCTGCTTATAGGCTCAACCTTTAACAGGTTCTCGAGGTAATTGGAAAGGTCACCTACCAAATCAAAGTTTTTCAAATTTTTTTCATTGCAGGCGTTTGAAAGAATCTTTCTCATAACAGGATTTACCATAGTATGGACTATTACTCCCCCCGTAATTAATGCCTGGTTAACTACCTCTTCGGCTTTTTCAGGTGAGTTAACATTTGGTACTATAATAACAGGCACCTTGTTGTCAGGGAATTGTATAAGAATTGACTCTACTACCGAATCGCCGGCAAGACCTTTCCCTCCTGAAACAACATATATCGGGGGCGGTATTTCTTTATTCATAAGTTAGTAATAAGTCTAAAAAAAAGAACCAAGAACCAAGAACCAGGAACCAAGAGTCAAGAACCAAGAACCAAGAGCCAGGATAAGGGGTCAAGTACCAATGGCTGGTGTTAATTTCGAATATAGAATATCGAACGCCGAAGGCCGAAGTATATTTCACTTCATCATTCATAATTCGACATTCGATATTCATTATTTTTTTTCATAAGTAATTTGTCATTCTATTTTCAAATTTGCACATTATCAAATTTTCAAATTGTCTTATGTCTTGGCTCCTGGCTCCTGGTTCCTGGATCTAATATATAAATTATAAGTCTTATTGCAGAAAATATGTATAAACAAAATCATCCATCACATATCCATTGCCAATGTCAAAAACCTGTGATCCGGTGAGCGTAAACCCTCCTTTTTCGTATGCTTTAATGGCCTTTTGGTTTTTTTTGTTTACCGTAAGGTATACTTTTGGTATATTGTGAGTTTTGGCATATTCAATTACATGGGAGAGTGCTTTTTGTCCATAGCCTTTTCCATGACAGGCAGGTTGAATATATAATTTATTAAGTTTTAGTGTGGATTCTGATGGGGTGAATGCGATAAAACCGACAGGGGTATCATCAAGTAATACAATTTCCCAAATAACACCGCTATTTATTTCCTTTTCGATAGTTGATTCCGAGTACATAAGGTTAAGCATATAATCAATCTGCCCGGTTGATAAAATACTGGTGTAATGTTTATACCATATTTCCCTGGCAAGGGTTTGCAGGAGGTATGTATCTTTAATAGATGCAGTACAAAAACAAAACATAACAAATAATTTGAAAATGATAGGATTTAAAATTAATTAAAAATTTATGTAACGTTTTCAAATTCTTTATCATTTCTTACAAGTGTAATTAATATTCTTTAATCAAAAAAATGATTAAGGAAAATATTAATAGCTTCCACATTTTTGTAACTTTGAATACTAAAATAGCCAAACAATAATTCAACATTAATTTTCAATTATGAAAACCCTATCAGGATTATTTCAGTCTTATTGCAATTATACTCATAAACTGATAAAATTAAATAAAACAGTTTTCAGTATTGTTTTTATCCCACTGTTTATATTAATAATATTGATTATAGCCGGTTCGTGCAGTAAAAAAAATACCGGAATATATTCAGTTACACCTGAAAAATTATGTAAGGATTTATCCACAGGTGTTAAAGTTCATGGAATGGCAGTGGTGAGCCCCTACACTGAGTATTTGGGACTGTCATATTCCACATATCAGCGATGGGAAATAAATTTAGTGCTTGCAGACTCAACACCCTATGAACTATCATTAGCTAAAGACCTGTTTCTTGTAGAATCAAATCCCGAAGCATCCATATTTGATGGAATTGCATATTGCCGCGGACAGCAACGAAAAGATTATGATATCGATAATATGTCGTCTCAGGGTTCGGATAGCATTCTCCTTTCCAATCCATTGAATAATTATGAAATACATTATACTGATGATGGATATTTTAAAAGGCAGGGGAATCGTATTACTTATACAACAAATGATCAGAATTCAAGACACAAACATAAAAAATCTGCTATAGCCTCGGACTTTGGTAAAATGTTTCCCGGAGGAAAAACTACCATAGAATTAACCCTTGATGAAGGCATTTGGCTCAAAAATGAAATATTAGCAAGCGTTAGAATTATATTGCCGGAAATTGATGTTATGACAAAAAACGGGAAAGAACGTTTCAGACTGACCGTGTTTTTTAGCAAAGCTAATATTGATTCTGCAAAGTGGCACATTACACGTCAGGAATTAACGCCTTTAAAGTTTGATGAACTGGCCAAGACTTTTGAAACTACCGAGACAAATACTATAACCCGTATTTTTGCGGCGAATTGGATGACAGAAATTGACAAGGTTAAATCAGCACCGATAATAATAAGCATTTGCCAGACACTTAAGCAGGGGATGATCCTTGCCACCGGGTTAGATCTGCTTACAGAATTAAAATCACCCAAACTTGCTGACCATGCTATGAAATTGTTTAGCGATAAAGATTCTCCTGACGGAATAAGAAGCCGGGCAGGACTATATTTGGGAATAATTCAGTATTTACCGGCACTTCCTTCAATTCTTAGTGCAATGAATGATAAGGAAGATTTAATATCTAACAATGCTATTAAAAGTGCAGGTTACTTTAGGGACAGGAAAGCCTTTGATGCACTCTCGAACCTTTTAATGAAGAAAAAGGACAGTGAAAAAGCAACCGAAATTGCCGAAGCGCTTCTAAATACTAAAGATACTTCAGCAGTATCAGTACTTGAGCAACTTGCGGATAAAAAAAATGAAGCCTGCCTGAATGCATTAATTAATTCAAAACTACCTGAATGTTTTACATATTTCCAGCATTTGCTTCATGACGGAAAGCATAAGGAATGGCGTGAAAATCTGATACGCGGGATGAAAATATGCGGAGGTACAAAATCACTTCCTGAATTAGTTGATTTACTTCAAACAGAAAAGCAACCTGTTGAAAGTTACTTTTATCCTTCCGCGCTTGTAAAAGATATCATTACCCTGAATCCGGAATTATATAAACAAAAACTTACTGATCTGGCACATAAAGGAAACTTATGTGCTATACAGGTATTCGCGGGTTGGGATAATATTTATGCCCATACTATGTTGCTTGAAATTGCCGGAAATGGCAATGGACCCGGACAGCGAATAGCACTGGACGGTATCTCCGAAAACTGGCCAAATGAGAGCCGTGATTTATTACATGCGATGCTGAAAAATAAAAATCCGGTATTAGTATGCAGCGCTATACAGGGGTTAAAAAATACAGGGGATAGTACTGAAATAGAATCTATTGTGCCGTTTCTTGAAAATAATAACTTATCAATCAGCCAGGCTGCTGCAAGTGCAATTGGAGAATTGGGCCCCGGTAAACAGGCACAAACAATATTAAAGACTTTGCTTAAAACAGACGATTACAGTATTGCCATAAATCTTTCAAATGCTTTAACAGAACATAACTGGAAAGACAAAAATGCAATAAAACCTTTAGCAAACAGGCTTAAAACCTTAAAGGGTGAAATATGCTTTCCTATAATTCAACTCCTGCGCCATTTATCAGGAAACGCACTTGGGCCTGACGGGTATGGACAGTGGTATAATAAACAGGATGAATGGAAAACAAAATGGTGCGAATGGGCTGCTAAACATTGACAGAGTGCTCAAATATTAAAAGAAAAATATAATTCCGCCACCGATAATTGAATATGAGTAATCATTCAAAGGTATTTCAGCTTCCAAATTAACAATAAAAGTTTTGGCAATTTTTTAATGAGAATTTAATCACTATTTAATCGAATTTTCATCACATTAGTTTTCCTTATCTATAATTTTATATTCATAAAAGTTATACCGAAACTAATTGAGAGAAGTGCCCATAAAAGGATTTTATGGCAACACTTAAAACATTTTATTAAAGTAATTAAAAATATACTGTATGAACACATATGAAAAATATTCTGATTCAGACAATGATGAAGTTGTTAATTTCTCTATTTTTAAACTTATTTATTTGTTAGTTAATGTATTTTTTCATTGGATTAAAAGAATGATATCAGTTGAACCTTTAATAAGGAGCCATGTAAAATAGTAAAAAGCTTAATAAACTTTTTTTATTTTGATGTTTTATATTCTCAAGGAGGGGTCAGTTGGGAAAATGACAGTACTTTAATCCAGATTCTTGAACTAACATCGTTATAAACTGTTCTAATCAATCTAGAATGTGTTTGTATATTTTGTATTATTTCCTTCTTTATTTTTGGATCTTTCCCTTAATGTCGGTTAAATATAAATGGTAGTATTTTTGAATAACTTCCTTGCGAAACTCTTCTTCATGTGAAATTCTTTTCTTATAATTTTCTTTGGTTTCCTCTTTTCCTTTGGGAACAAATAGTCCGGATTTTGTACATTCTTCTTCAAATTCCTTTATATAATAGTGTTCCACAAATATCTCTGGTTTCAATTCCCAAATTTGAATCGTTTTATCACTTGACCCACTGGCAAATATGTTTCCATCCGGATGAAAGATAACTGCATTTACGGCATCTGTATGACCATTAAATGTGTAAATGCATTCTCCATTATTAATGTCCCAAAGTTTTATCGTTGAATCATATGAACCACTGATAAGGTAATTATTATCCGGACTGAGGGCAATACTGGCAACACCTTTATCATGTCCAATAAGATTAAATAATGTTTTCCCGGTGTTTACATCCCATACACGGATAGAATTATCGTCTGAAGCACTAATCACTTTCCTTGAATCTGAAGTAAAAATTACGGCATAGATGTTTCCTCCATGGCCAATTAATGTTTGAACAGTCTTTTTTGAACCAACATCCCAAATTCTTACAGTTTCGTCCAGTGAACCACTGGCAATAAGTTTACCATCAGGGCTGAAGGCAACCGCCAAAGCAATTTTCGTATGACCGGTAAAGGAGTAGGTTAACTTACCTGATGCAAAATCTATCATCCTGAGGTTCTTATCATGTGAACCGCAAATCATCTGGTTAGTGACAGGATTATAGGAAACGCTCCAAATATATGTTACAGGTCCTCCAAACGTGTTGATGTACTCTCCGTCAATCGTATATATCCGGATTGTTCTGTCCCCGGCCGTGCATACATACTTACCGTTGGGGGTATAAAATATAGATCGGACTCCGCTGTAATGGCCTGTTAATGTATTGGTCAACTTAAAATCCGGGTATGACCATAACACACACGTTTTATCTTCCGACCCGCTGGCAAGGATTTTTCCATCATTTTGAAAGGCAAGAGACAGGATAGCTCCGTCCTGCTTATTAATTAACCTGATTGGTTTTTGATCGCTAAAGGTTTGAGCATAACTTTGTATGGATAATAAAGAAACCAGGAATAAAAGAAAGGATTTCATGTATAATATTGATGGTTGTACTATACAATATACTTAAAAATTAATCTGAAAAAAATAGAAACCATAATTTTTAATTGAATTTTAATTTCCATTTAATCGCATTTTCATCGGTATCAATTGGCTTGAAATTACATTTGTCATAAAAAAAGATTATGCAATCAAACATAGTATTAATTTAAAATATACTGCCATGAAAACAATTGTAAAAGTAGCAATGATACTATTAATTAATGTAATAATGTTATCATCGTGTGTATCTTCCCGAAAATATTCAGAAGCTCAAAATGAAAGTAAGAAGTACAAAGATCAGTTAGCAGCATCTGAAGCTCAAAACCAAATGTTGCAAAAAATGAGAGACAGTCTTGCCAATCAGGTTATGAACATACAAAAACAACTTCAACTAAAGGAAAAAGCCTTGGGGCAGGATAACCAAAAAATTGACAGGGATCAACGCATGCTAAGTGATTTACAAAAGTCTGTGAAAATGGAACAAAATGAAATTTCAAGTATACGTCAGGAAGTTTGTAGTGCACTTAAATGCTTTTTACCGGATGAACTATCCATTAAGGAGAAAGATGGAGAGCTCTATGTATCAATGTATGACAAGCTGCTATTTCCAACAGGCAGTGCGAAGGTAAATGAACGGGGTATGAAGGCACTACAAATGTTATCGGAAGTACTTAATAAGAATAATATGGAAATTATGGTAGAAGGACATACAGATGCAGTGCCAATAAATAACAGTATTTACAAGGATAATTGGGATTTAAGCGTTGCAAGGGCTACAAGTGTTACCAGACTTCTTATTAAAGACAAAATTACTCCTGAACGGATAATTGCATCGGGACGTAGCAAATATCAACCATATGATTCAAACGCAAGCGAAAAGGGAAGAAAATTAAATAGAAGGACTGATATTGTGATTGTTCCAAAACTCGAAGAATTATATTCTTTAATTAATCAAAATAACAACCTGGAGTTGAAAGATAATTGACTTAGTACCCATAATAAAATTAAGTAATAAATATTCTTACGCTACGGTAAATAAAAAACTTGCCGTAGCTTTTATTTGGAATTTCAGAATTAATAAAGTTTAATACATTAGTAATGAATATTCAATATTTTTAGTTAATGGTTTTTTGCATTCGAAACAATAACAGAACTTAGCGAAAAATTAACCTGAAGTATTTTTCATCATTACAGTTATAGTTGTGCCCAGATTAATTTCCGATCTGATTTCAAGGGAAGCATTATGCAAATCAGCTATTCTTTTGACAATGGCCAGTCCTATACCATGACCGGGCATGCCAGATGTATTACTACCCCGGAATAATGGTTTGAAAATATTTACCATATCCTCGCGGGGTATCCCTATTCCAAAATCTTCTATTTCAATTTTAATAGTATATTCCTTGAAATCTATAGTTACTTTCGCTCTTTTATCTGCGGAATATTTACAGGCATTATCGATTAAATTGGTAAACATCAGGTGCAATAACCTGATATTGGCCATGCATTCAAACTGATTATCCGTTTCGGGATTAGTAGTAAAATCAATCGATATGTTGTAATTTGGTTTCCTTTTTTCAAAATCATCAATAATTGTATATATCAATTCATCAATTCTTAACGGTTGCATAAGAATTTGATTATTCTCAAGGTTGGCCTCTGAAAGTTCCAAAAAGCCGTTGATGATGTTTGCCATTCGGGAAGTATCCTCGTGTACAGATTGTATTAAAGCTTTGTACTCTTCTTCACTTCTTGATTTTTTCAATAATACTTCAATCTGACCTAGTATTGAGGTAACAGGTGTTCGTAATTCATGCGAGGCATTGGCAATAAACGATTTTTCAGTTTCAGCTGCCTGTTCGATCCGGTCCAGCAATGTGTTAAATTCTTTTGCCAACTGCGAAATTTCATCATTCCCATGAACAGTAACCCTTTTTTTTATGAAGAAGGGTTCTATATCCCTAACTTCTTTAATTATTTTTTGAAAAGGTTTTAACGACCAACCTGCGTTATAGATACCAAAACCAGCTATAAAAAGCATAGAAATAACCAATACCCAGGTTATTATTTGTAAGAGACTTTTTAATTCAGCTATCCCGATATTATCAATGGCATAGGCTTCCACCAAATACGTATGCCCATATTTAAAATGAGTGAAAGAAGTTGTTTTATTTCCGAGTAAAAACGATTCAAGTAAATCAGATTTCGACAATTTGCTATTTAAAGGAGCACTTATTTTAATTGGCCCTTTATTTGTATATATTATATTATGATCCTGACTATAAATAGTTATTTGTAAGTCACCCATGAAAGTAATAATATTACGATCGATCAACCGAAGCATTGAACTGTCAATATTGCTTACATTTAATAAAAGGTTAGCTGTGCTGGCTGCCCTGTTATGGAGCCTGGAAGTAAAATCATGTTGTCTGTATTTGATGTATGAAAAAACAACGATGATTGAAAACAATATTAACAGGATAAAAGATAAAATCGAATAATTGAAAATGAGTTTTGTACGTATTTTCATAGCTATTCAATGGTTTCAGAGAAAATATAACCCAGGCCTATGCGAGTATGGATCAGTTTAGGTTCAAAATCGTTATCAATTTTTTTTCGCAGAAAATTAACATATACATCAACTACATTTGTACCTGTATTGAATTTCAACCCCCAAACATGGTCGGTAAGCTCAAGCCTGGTAAGTAGTTTATCTTTATTTATTACCATGTATTCCAATAATTTAAATTCTTTAGCACTAAGCGATATGGATTTACCTCCTCTGATTACTTTTATTCCATCTTTATAAATTTCCAAATCTGCAATTTTAAGTACCTGGGATAGCATAGGCCTGTCCGAAGCTCTTTTAAGCAATACGTTGATCCTTAAGATTAATTCCTGAAACTCAAATGGTTTTAATAAATAATCATCAGCCCCGGCTTCAAAACCTTTGGTCTTTGCATCAATACCCCCTAATGAGGTTAGCATTAGAATAGGAACCTTGTTATTTATTTCCCTGATAATTTTACATAATTGAAATCCATTTATTTGAGGTAAGTTAAGATCAAGAATGATTAATTGGTATGGATTAGACAATGCCATGGTTTTACCGATAAGGCCATCATAAGCAATTTCCGAATTGTAACCTGTTTCTTCAAGACCTTTCTGTATAAAGGCTGCAACCTTCGGTTCATCTTCAACAATAAGTATTCTGTCACATTCCATCAGTTACTAAAAAATAGTAAAGTTAATTTGGTATAATAATTATTGATCCTTTAAAGGGTCGTTTACATTAATATTCAATTAGAATTGTACACTTATACCTGGTCCTAAAAGCCAGAACCAGGTATGCCCTGATAACAAGTACCCTCCACCAAAGTAAATGGGGAAAGTAAGCTTTTTTGTTGTATTTACAGGATTGATAGTTCCCAGGATCACTATCCCCATATCCCTGTCGGTGGCAGATGTACTGCTAAAATCAAAGGCATTTAATGCAATAAAACCTACTCCAACCTTGTAAGGTTCCAATTGGGCTATTTTTTCTTTTGAGTAAAAACTGCATTGTTCCATAATTGCCATACTCACCCCGCTAAAATCACCGAATCCAGGTGTATTTGCTTTTTTAATTAATAGTCCTGCCGGAAAAGAAACATCAATATCAAAGCTATAAAGCTTTTGTAAGACAATATCCACAGTTTTTGTCTGAATGTCCTTGGTATATTTATCTTTTTGATCCTTAAAGGTTAATCGGATTTTTGACCAGTCCTTCAAATCATATATACCTCCGTTTAATTTGCTGTTCAAACTGATATCAGAACTTGAACAATCGGATTTATCATAATATGGATATCGTGGCGAATTATCTGCAGGGCACACTGCCAAATCTTCAATTGTGGTTAAATCTTTCAGTTCGCCAGCTTTATCAAAAACCTTTACATCAATGTCAAAACATTGCTTTCCATAGAGTTTATTTTCAGTTTCAATTTTGTCCGGTTTAAAGGAAATAATAACATCTTTTAAATGGTTATCATAGAATTCAGGTCCCCTGAAATCCGTCAGGTTTTTAATTCTATTTCCCAGACGTATATTAATATAATCAAATGGTCTGGCTATTTGATATTCTTTTACCGTTAAGTTCATACCGGTAATTTGATTATTATTATATATTTGTATGCTTTTCTTGTTAATATTGATCGGAATTTTCACCTTATATTCTATAAAATTATCACTTTTAATTACCGAATCATTAGCAACTTCTATTTTAGGATCGAATGTAAATTTAGCTTTGGTAAAACTTTGGCCTTCCAACCGCACATTAACGGTTTCTCCGGGATAAACACTGCTTTCATCCAACCAGTCTTTGCCGTTTCGCATAACTTTAATTTTATCTATTGATGTTTTGGGGATAATATTCAGATTGGTGATAAACTTAGGTTCATCGAAATCTTTAATGTACAGATAACCATCTGATTGTTTATGTAAATTGAATATTTTAAGTTTTCCTGTAACTTTATCATTGCCTATTTTCTCCTTTAAAAAGAGTGTTCCAATTAATGGAGATCCTGGCGTTTCCTGAGCATCGACAAGATAAGTTTTGTTAAGCTGTAAAAAGCGATTATTATCCATTTGTATAGTGACTCCATCTTTATTAGCTTTATCATCAAACAAAATATCCGTTTTATCAACCTGTAGGAATACTAATCCTGACGCCTTTACATTAAACGAATATGTCAAAAGCGGAAGTTCATACACAGGCTTGTTGTCAAGGAGAAATGGTTTATTTGTATTTATTTTAATATTAAGTGTTTTTAAACCTGTTGAATTAGCTATAAGGTGAACAAACAGATGCCCGTTGTTTTCGACAATTCTGTAATTTATTTCCTGGGTATTATCCCAATCGGGGTTCAACCGTATATTATCGATATTATTAGTTATTAACTCAATAACTTTTTCATCCCCCACGGTAAGTTCATTTGATTTGACATCCAAACGAGCTGTACTTTTGAATAATGGAAGGAGTTTTACATCATAATATATGTTCGTATCCTGATTACATTTAAACCTGAACTTAAGAAAATCAGATTTTGTAAGATTGTTAAAACGAATTTTAAAATCATAATATTGATTATTTATTAAACGAATCGAATCAATAATATCAAAATCAAATGTTTCTGTAAGTGATAATGATTTACAATGAAACAATGGGTCAGGGTACAAAATTACATGACAAACTTCATCTTCTTTATGGTAATTAAACCAGAAAAAATTATCCTTATTTATTGCAATATTATTTAATGATTTTGAGTAACTACCGGAATCGGTCTGGATAATTATATCTTTGAATAAATTGAAATTTGAATTATTTTGGGCTGACAATCCATAAAAGCTAAATATTAAACAGTGTATAAAATAAAATTTCTTCATTTTCTTCGTTATTTAAATTTCCAATTTATAAATTAAAAATCAATTTAACCAAAATAGGAAAATCTGCCCTTGCCACGATTACTACCTCCATTTTAATTATTGCTTTTGGTAACATTTGTAATTTATTTTAAGTATAATTTATCAACTTATCGAGTTGGTAATCAACTTAATATTGATTAAGAACTTTCGTAAAGTCAAAACACAAATCGCTCATTTTTTATTTAATTAATTGTGTATTACGACGTATACTTATTACTCCATTTGTTTAGTTGCCAAATACTTATTAAAATTTAACTGGTTCATAATATGTCAGGATTAGTTTTCAATGGTAAAACTATAAAGCATTATAATGAAGATCATGAAAATGCAATTAAAAAGGAATTAAAAAGTGATTAAAAATGAAGAATATATTATATCAAGAAATATTTGATGGAGTGATATTTGATATATTGCAATAAATTTAATTGACCGTTATTTTTTTTAAAAATTAAATTAAACAAATATGAGTTTTATTTTTCCACGGCCAAGGAATATTGGCAAACAATTAATTGACAAGGTAAGCAATGATAAATTAAGGCAAAACCTTCTTCAGACCATTCCTTTTTGGGTTGCATCTTTTATTACAGGGCTTGTAGCTGTTTTTTACAGCAAAGGATTTGCTATGGCCGAAAAATTGACAATGATCATATTCCATTTTCATGCCTGGTTGATGTTTATTATATCTCCTGTTTGTTTTATCGGATCCTGGTGGTTGGTTAAGAAATTTTCTCCGTATTCAAAAGGTTCGGGGATACCCCAGGTAATGGCAGCTATTGAACTGGCAACACCCAGAAACAATGATAAAATAAGTAAGTTACTTAGTATTAGAATTATAATAATTAAAATTATTTCCAGTTTTATTTTAATAATAGGTGGAGGGGCGATAGGAAGGGAAGGGCCTACGATCCAGATTGCCGGTTCAGTCTTTCGGAAAATAAATGAAATATTACCTCACTGGTGGCCAAAAATCTCTAAAAAAAATATGATTATGACGGGTGCTGCGGCCGGGCTGGCAGCAGCCTTTAATACTCCGCTTGGCGGGATTGTTTTTGCCGTTGAAGAACTTACCAAAATGCATTTAAGTAATTTCAAAGCAGCTATTTTTACAGGCGTTATAATAGCAGGGTTAACCGTTCAGAGTTTGTTAGGGTCTTATCTTTATCTTGGTTTTCCGGCAGTAACCAATTTAACAAATTATATATTAATTTGGGTTGTATTAGTTGCAATAATAGCAGGACTTATGGGTAGTATAATGTCTAAAATAATGTGGTTCATTTTAAAGTGGAAAACTAAATTCAAATCGAATTCCCAACATCTTTTTTACTTATTGTTTTGTTCATTAACCATAGTAGCAATTGCTTATTTTATTAACGAAGGTATATTAGGTTCGGGTAAATCGTTAATGACAACTTATCTTTTTACTTCAGTAAAATACACACATTGGTATATGCCTATAATCAGGATTACAGGTCAGATTTTATCTTTTACTACAGGTTCTTCGGGTGGGGTATTTGGTCCTGGCTTAAGTGCCGGGGCAAGCGTAGGGTCTTTAGTTTCCCACTTTCTTGATTTACCTTCATCAGATACAAATTTAATGATACTTGCAGGGATGGTGGCTTTTCTTACAGGGATTACCCGTGCTCCGTTTACTTCATCCATTCTGGTTCTGGAAATGACTGACCGGAATAACCTGATACTGCATCTGATGATAGCGGGAATTGTGGCAAGTTTTGTATCAGTAATTATTGACCGGCATTCAATCTATGACCATATGAAACATCAATACCTGGCCGAAGTTTTAACAGATGAAAATATTGAAACAAAACAGGCTGAAGTTTCACAGAATAACGAATAGTTATTTTTATGGCGATAAAACTAAGAATTATGTATCTATTATAATTTATAATTAATTTAATATGGCAAACAACACTTCGCAACACATTTTAAATACATCGGCAAATCTCCTGGGTTTTTGTCTATTTGTAATCACATCACTTCATTTTAGAATTAAAGCTGAAACAACTATAATTGATAAGATTACATCAATTGTTGCAATTTTACTTGCAATGTCATGTTTTTTTTCTTTTATTTCTATCCGTATAAAAATTGAAATTAAGGAAAAGAAATATGAAAACATTGCAGATTATTTATTTGTAACTTCTCTTGGTGGAATATTAATGATTATTTTATTAATCACATTTAACTTTATTAAATAAATTTCAGTTTTAAATTGATTTACATTCAGAGGATTAATTCAAAAATACCCAGACAGTGAACTTAACTTTTTATATTTACCTGATTTATAATGATAGCTATGAAAATATTAAGTATTTATAGGCTTATTTACTTAATGGGTGCTGTTAATGCACTATTTTTCAGTGTGCTTATTTTTTCGAAAAGAAACAGGACCCTGGCTGATAAAATACTTGGCAGTTGGCTGATAATCTTATCTGCACAATTATTTTGAATTAAAATTTATCGGATATGAAGTCTGTTATATAATTAATTCATAAATTTTATGAAAGATTACTTAAAACTGGCATGGCGAAATATATGGCGAAACAAACGCCGAACATTGATTACCACAGCATCCATATTTTTTGGGGTTGTATTATCGGCTTTTATGAGTTCCATGCAGGAAGGCTCCTATGTGCAGTATATCAAAACTATAGTAAATTCCTACTCCGGATATATCCAGGTACATAAGAAAGGATACTGGAACGAAAAATCGATCAATAATTTGCTGGAGTATTCTTCTATTAAACCTAAAATAGAAAGAACGAATGGAATTACAATCTACACGGAACGGTTGGAAAACTATGCATTGGCCACCTCGGAAGAAATTACCAAGGGAGTAATGGTAATAGGGATATCACCTCAAAGGGAAGATAGTATTACTCACCTGTCAGGGAAAATTATAAAGGGTAATTACCTGAAAAATGGAGATTTTGGTGTGATTTTGGGTAGCTCCCTTGCCAAATATATGAAAATCAATGTTAACGACACACTTGTTTTACTAAGCCAGGGTTATCATGGGGCAAGCGCTGCCGGTAAATATCCTGTGAGAGGCATCATTAAACAACCATCGCCGGAACTTGACCGTACGGTGGTTTATATGGATGTAGCCAATTGCCAGGAACTGTTCTCTGCTCAGGACATGCTAACTTCTATAGTTATCATGGTTAGAAAAACCAATGACGTTCCCAACGTTAAAAAGGCGCTTTCTTTGAAATTGGGCATTAATTTTGAAGTTATGGACTGGAAAGAGATAAACCGTATACTCCTGATACAGATAGAAAGCGACCGTGCTTCGGGCATAATCATAAAAGGCGTGCTTTACATGATTATTGCCTTTGGAATATTTGGTACTGTAATGATGATGACTGCAGAACGGAGAAAGGAATTCGGTGTACTTATAGCTGTTGGAATGCAGAAATATAAACTTAGTTATGTGATTGTAATGGAAACCGTTCTGTTGGGTTTGGTTGGAGTAATTATTAGGTTTTGCTGCAAGTATACCTGTTACATTGTATTTTACCTGGCATCCTATTCCATTTACCGGACAAGCCGCGGAAACAATGTTGCAAATGGGATTTGAACCTGTGATGTCCTTTTCCATGATGCCATCGGTTTTTTACAACCAGGCCGTCACCATTCTCATCTTCACACTTATCATTGGCTTGTACCCAATATTTAATATAAGCAGGCTTAAAATAAACAAAGCATTACGAAGTTAATTATATAATTATAAGTATATGATTTCATCATTTGCATGGCGAAATTTGTGGAGGAACAAACTTAGAAGCTCCATTATTATTTCTGCGGTAACACTTGGAATTTTTGCAGGCATCTTCCTCATAGCATTCTCAAACGGAGCGGTCAATGGCCGTATCCAATCCATTATAAGCAATGAGATGTCACATATCCAGATTCATCAGCCTGGATTTTTGGATAACGGCCAATTCTCCCTACTGATTGCAAACGCCGATAGCATTGTAGCGATAGTACAAAAAACGCCACATGTGGTTGCGGCAAGCAAAAGGGTAATAATAAACTCCATGGTGGCATCGGCAGAAACAGGCATTGGAGTTAAAATTACGGGAATTGACCCGAAGAATGAACGAAAGGTAACCAAACTCAGTTCCAGAATTTTTGAGGGGAATTACCTGGACGAAACAGGCAAGAACACAATCGTAATAAGCGAACGCCTGGCCGAAAAATTAAAAGTCGGGTTAAAAAACAAACTCATTATAACTGTTCAGGACGTGAATAAAAATATAACCGGTGGAGCCTTTAGGATTTCCGGCATTTACAGGACTGATAACGTGATGTTCGATGAAGCCAATGTTTTTGTTCGAAACATTGATATTTGCAGGCTTACCGGACTTAACAAAACCGATGCACACGAGATTGCCATTTTATTAAACGAAAACAACAATTCTGATAAAGTAGCAAAAATTATAGCAGGAAATTTTCCAAACCTTGAAGTAAAAGACTGGCAAAAACTCAGTCCTGAAGCTGGTTACCTGGTCAGCGCAATGAACCAATATATGTATATTTTCATAGTAATCATCCTGATTGCTTTGTGTTTCGGAATTGTAAACACCATGTTAATGGTTATTATGGAACGTATAAGAGAATTAGGCATGCTCATGGCCATAGGAATGAACAGGGTAAGAATATTTACAATGATTATGCTCGAAACCGTTTTCCTTTCCATTACGGGTGGTATTATAGGTATTGTTGCAGGTTATGTTGCATCAAAATATTTTGAGATAACCGGTATAAACCTTTATTTCTGGAAAGAAGCCTTTTCAGAAATAGGATTCTCGTCACTGGTTTATCCTGTTATCGACACAAATACTATGCTGGTTACCACTGTTATGGTTATTATAGCAGGAATAATTTCCTCGCTATTCCCGGCCTATAAAGCATTAAAGATGAACCCATCGGAAGCAATGCGCTCTTAATAAAAAAAGAATATTAAAATTACAAGATATGAGTATCATAGAAATTAAAGATTTGCATAAGGCATACGATGAAAAATCGTTACCTGTACTTGCTGTGAATGGTATAAATCTCAGCTTTGAAACCGGCGAGTTTACAGCTGTAGTTGGACCTTCAGGTTCAGGAAAAACTACTTTGCTAAATATTGTAGGTGGACTGGACGACCCATCAGATGGCGACGTATTTATTGATGGCGTGAAAATAAATGAACTCTCCGGTCGGCAGAAAACCGATTTCAGGATGAAAAACATAGGCTTTGTTTTCCAGGCATACAACCTTATTCCAGTATTCACAGCAAAAGAAAACGTAGAGTTTATTATGCACTTGCAAGGTAAATCAAAGACTGAAAGGGAAAATAGGACAAAAGAGCTACTCGAAGCAGTCGGTCTGGGTGATCGGATGGATAGCAGACCTAATAAGTTATCGGGTGGACAGCAGCAGCGTGTAGCAGTTGCCAGGGCATTGGCCTCGAAACCAAAATTCATACTTGCCGATGAACCTACGGCTAACCTTGATTCACAATCGACAGATAATCTTTTGGAAATCATGGAAAAATTGAATCTTGAAGAAAACATAACATTTATATTCTCTACTCATGATCAACGTGTTGTGAATAAGGCAAAACGTGTAGTTACGATTCGGGACGGAGTAGTTGTGTCAGATATAAAAAAATAGTTTTATAAGAATACATAATTATTTTTAAGAATGTATATTTTTATCCCTTGATAATTGTTTTTCGCTTTTATAAATATAATTTCTAACAGGTTGCTTCAATGGTTCTGCCAGATAGAATTCATCAGGTTTAAGTACAACTTTTCTGGATACCATTCCTGTAATTGGTTTTTTCGATAAAACTCTTTTCTCAATTTCACCATTTTTATTGTAGTACACTTCATATAAAAACGAATGATTAACGTTAATTGTATATGTTTGTGAGCCACTTAAAATAACCACATCCCTGGTTTTTACCAAATTGGGTTGAAGCCGTAAATCGATAAATGTAAAACCCAATTGACAAATTTTATCGGCTATTTCTTTTAAATAATCGGTATTTACAAAGGGATGAAAGAAAAATGATGCAATGCCGTCCCTTACATTGTAAATTATTTTTGCAGTATTTATCAGTCTGGTGATAAATAATTCAGAACTATCCTTACTAAGTATTGGTAAATATCCGAGATTTTCAGGGTATATTTTTTGCCCGTATATATCTTTGTTTATAATATAGGGGAAATATTGACCATATTTAAAATTATCGTTTAACATACGTCGCTCTATGGCAGAACCAAAAAATCGGGAGAATATTTTATAATCTTCAATTGAAGCTCTATAATGTGGCGTTTCCCACATGAGTGGATAAATGCCGTTTTTTATACATTCATCGATGCCTTTCTCAATTTTATCTTCAGTTTGTATCGGGTTCTCATTGGCAATCGGTTTATTTGTACAACCATCCCAAAATTCGAAATCAATTCCGGTTTCTCCTTTATATTGATGAGTTTCCCCATGCATTACAATAGTTGCCCCTTTTTCAACACAATATTTTAAGGCATTTACAAGTTCAGGCCTGTCCGATAAACTAACATATTGTTTTTCGGCTGGATAAACAAAAAATGGAACTACTCCTATAAGAAAAGGAATATGTCTTTCCGAGAGTATATCTGCAATTTTACGTAAATTCATAGGATCGCGAAGCGGGGTAACATCTTCAATTCTTACAATGGCCTGGTGGCTTTCAGGATGGTTTTCGCCAAGAAAATCATGCAATAAATCGGCAAATAAAAGATAACGGTCAGTTTGAGTGACATTAACTAACGGCATATCGGCTATATAATAGACATTCCCTGATTTAATTATGTATGGCATTTCTTTTTGTAACAGATCCGAATAAGCAGTGGCAATTATTTTGGCCTTCCTGGAATTGGATATATGTGCTATAAATAAATTTCCGGCTTCTCTTGTGAATATTTTTTTTTCGTGGAATACCTTTTTATAGCTTACTGAAGTATCATAACCTGAAATAGTAAATCCATATTTTCTTTCAATATAGCCAAATTTGCAAAATGCACCAAACCCACTATTAATCCATACAACTGTCTTTTTTGTATGCAACACATCGTTTATTAATACTTTAGGAGGTGTCAATTTTGAATTATTCCCAAGATAGAATATTACCTCATGGTTATCAATTTCATGAGCTTTATATTGATCAGGGCCTAAAATGGTAACTGAAGTATTGAAATGCCCAAGGAGATTATATAGTTTAATGGCATTTATAGTTGAAGGAAGGTCAATATTTTTATTCTCATCAGTTATAATGAGTATTTTGGTTTTTGTATTTTCAGATGAAGGAATGATTAAACTATCATTATCAGTTCCTTGTGCTTTGGTCAATTTGCTGGTACCTAGAAATAATAAACAGGAAAGCATTATTATTTTTTCCATATTTAAAATAATATACAAATTATTTACAGATCTAATTGTATAAAAATAATTACACCAAAAGTTCTTTGGATTAAAATACGATTAATATGGTATTAAAGTTTGTTAATAAAATATAATTTTTTTTATAATTTACTAAATATTTAAAATTCTTAAATTTCATTTTTTTGTCACTTTCTTAATTGAAAATAATCCATTTAAACAAGTATGAAAATTAATTGTTAAAACACAAATAACAGTTAATTTTTATGGATTATGGCTCTTTCACTCAATGAAGTTTCAACTTCAAGCCTGTTAAGCTTTTTGGAGAAACCTGATTATAAAATAATTGATGTGCGTCCTGTGGATGCATACAATGGATGGCAACTGCAAAACGAGTTCCGTGGGGGTCATATTCAGGGTGCAAAAAGTGTGCCGGCAAAGTGGACAAAATATTTGGATTGGATTGAAATAGTCAGGCATAAAAAAATACTACCTTCTCACGACATTATTGTGTATGGCTACCATAAAGAGGAAGCATGTTCAGTAGCCGAACGTTTTTTGAAAGCCGGATATAAAAGTGTTTCCGTTTACAACCGTTTTATTGACGAATGGTCAGCCAATCCTTATTTCCCTATGCAAAAGCTTGAACGTTTCAGTCAGCTGGTTTCGGCCGATTGGGTAAAAACTCTTATTTCGGGAGGCAAAC
Source organism: uncultured Bacteroidota bacterium (assembly GCA_963846585.1). GTDB lineage: Bacteria > Bacteroidota > Bacteroidia > Bacteroidales > JAAUTT01 > JAAUTT01. The sequence goes on along the minus strand of CAWJWO010000018.1, from coordinate 26,091 downwards.
CACCGCATTACTACAATAACAGGTATGTTATTGTTCATGCACATTACCGTAACCGTGATGCATACCTTAGCGGTCATATTCCCGGAGCTATAGATATGGATACCCTGGCTCTTGAAGCCCCGGAATCCTGGAACAGGCGTCCGCCATATGAATTAAAGGAAGCTTTTGAAAAACATGGTATTACAGCCGATACCACGGTTATTATATATGGTAAATTCATGTTCCCCGACAACGCCGATGAATTCCCTGGTAGTGCTGCCGGGGATATTGGTGCAATACGCAATGCATTTATTATGATGTATGCAGGGGTTAAAGACGTTAGGGTTATCAATGGAGGTTTTCAATCGTGGATTGACGCAGACTTTGATATTTCCTATGTTGATGAACCAAAACAACCTGTAAGGGAATTTGGAGCTGACATCCCTGTTAATCCCAAACTTGCAGTAGATACTCCCGAAGCCAAAGAAATAATTGCTTCACCAAAAGCTGAATTAGTCTGTGTACGCAGTTGGCCTGAATACGTAGGTGAAGTGAGCGGTTATAATTATATAAAGGCAAAAGGCCGGATTCCGGGAGCTGTTTTTGCAGATTGTGGCAGCGATGCCTACCATATGGAAAATTACAGGAACATTGACCATACAACCCGGGAATACCATGAAATTGCCGAAAGCTGGATAAAGAACGGCATTACTCCTGACAAACACTTAGCCTTTTATTGCGGAACAGGATGGCGCGGCAGCGAAGCATGGTTTAATGCCTGGCTGTTGGGCTGGCCGAATGTATCTGTTTATGATGGTGGTTGGTTCGAGTGGAGCGCCGACCCTGATAATCCTTTTGAAACAGGTGTTCCGGTGCAATATAACATGTAAAAAAATAAACCCTTACAAATGAATAGTATGGATTTTTTAGAAATTCCAACCATAATAAAAAGTAAGCTTACTGTAAGTAATTTTCTACATAGCGAAAGCAGGGATGAAATAATTGCTGATATTTATAAAGGTCTTACTGCTAAACAAAAATATTTGTCAAGCAGATTTTTCTATGACGACAATGGTTCACTGCTTTTCGAAAAAATTACGGAATTGCCTGAATATTATCCCTCCAGAACCGAAAAAGCAATTTTAAAAGCTTTTGCACCTGAAATTACCGATATAAAGGAAAAGCTAGACATAATCGAATTGGGTAGTGGCGATTGCTCAAAAATATCCATTCTTTTGGATGCTTTTACAAAGGAAAATTTGAACCATATCCGGTATATTCCTGTTGATGTAAGCGAGGCTGCAATTATGAAATCAGCTGATTTTCTTTCATTCAGATTTCCTGATTTAAAAATACACGGACTACTTGCCGATTTTATGAAACATATTACTGTGTTGCCTGGCGAAGTGAGCCGGTTAATCTGTTTCTTTGGAAGTACACTTGGAAATCTCACATATCAGCAGGCAATAAGTTTTCTGATGGGAATAAAAATTCTTATGAAACCAGGTGACAGGTTTCTGCTTGGTTTTGACATGGTAAAGGATATTGATATTATTGAAGCAGCTTATAATGATAAACAGGGAGTTACAGCACAATTTAACAGAAACATCCTTCGTGTAATAAATGAATATGCACAAACTAATTTCGATACAACACTATTTGAACATATTGCATTTTATAATAAAAATGAGTCCCGTATTGAAATGCATTTAATGGCTACGGAGGATATGGTTGTCAAAAGTGAATATTTCCCCGGAAGAATTTTTCTTAAAAAGGGCGAAACAATTCATACTGAGAATTCACATAAATTCACTACTTCTGATATATATAACTTAGCTTCAATTGCAGGCTTGAAAATTGAAAATATATTTACTGATAAAAACCAATGGTTCTCCCTGGTTAATTTATTGTCAAATACTTTTTAAGCAGGCAATTAAGATCAATATTATTAATTGGCTTGCTTAAAAATTCATTTCCCCCTGCTTTAAAGCATTCATTTTGATTTTCTTCGTTGGCAAATGCTGTTTGAAATATAATAGGGATTTTAATTTCATGTTCCCGGATTATTCTTGTAGCCGTAATTCCATCCATAACAGGCATATTGATATCCATTAAGATAAGAGAAATATTTTCGTGTTTTGTGAGCAGTTCGATCGCCTCAACTCCATTTTTTGCCCAAAATATTTTTATCCCGTTACGATTTATCAGCAGGTTCAATAATTCATAATTAATATAGTTATCTTCTGCTATTAATATTTCAACCCCTTTCTGCAAAATATCTTCCATACTAAATAAATTCAATTATAATATATAAATATTTAAGTCTATTTTCTGTATTTGCTGAATTAACTAAACGTATCCTTCATCTTCACAAAGTTCATAGAAATCAATCGGAATACAAATTATTGATTCAAAATCCCGGCCAATTTCAAGAATATCTTCATCGTCGCTATCATAATACCATTTAATAAAAACATGATTATTGTTAAATCTTTCCTTGATTGCGAGCATTAAGTTCAAAAGCACTTTTGAACTGCTGGTGTTCATATAATCCAATCTGAATTCGAGAGTAAATGTCTTTGACTGGCAATTTTTTATTGATTCGATAATAGGGTTATAAAATACAGATGGATCTTCCATGATTGATCTTCCACAGATAATCATTTCTCCGTTGGAATTAAACTCCACCCTGGGAGAAAACTTCGCTTCGTCAATTTTGATTGTTTTCATAATAACTTTATTACGGGGTTGATTCATTAAAGTTTCTGATCGAATTTTAATTTTGTTTACGTAATAATTTTGGGAATGATGTATATATATGATGTTAGATAAAAAATAAATGTCTAACAATATAAATTTGTTGACGAAATTCAAATATTGGAATTATTATTGGAAATATTTATGTTTACCGGAAATTAAGTCAAATAATAATAAAATAACTGAAACATGCATTTTAAAGATGGCTACCGGGTAATAGATGGTAAAAAGAAATTTATCCCGGGCATAAATTATTTATCATCCTCAAAAGGACATTCGGTGAACTTTTGGAGATATCCGGATTTTACTGAAATCGACAATGATTTCAAACATATTGCACGGTTAAAGTTTGAAGTTGTAAGGTTGAGCCTGCCTTTTGATATTATTGAGGGAAAAGGCAACGAAGACACCTTGGTTACGGCCAATATCGAAGAAATGGTAAAACTAGCCGACAAAAATGGCCTGAGGGTAGTGTTCACGTTTTTCCATATGGGCAGTTTCCTCGAAGATTCATCAATTGAAAGGCCGGGTTGGACAAAACCGGAAAATTTTTATACAAGCGAAAAATCCTTTGAATTTATTATTAGGTACGTGTCAATACTTACCGTTAAATACGCGAAAGACAGAAGGATCGATGCCTGGGACGTGGGAAATGAACCCTGGTGGCACGCCGGATTGCCTCCGGGCATCCCGTCCAAGAAAGTATTGAATGAATATTCGCGTAAACTTTTCAAGCTTATTCGAAGTTTAGGTGTTTCTCAGCCGCTTACCTTTGGTGCCGACCATAGCGCGATAATGCTGGAACTTGGTGCCGATATTGTTGAAATTGCTGAAGATTCTGATTTTGTAAGTACTCATTTTTACAGCAAATATGTATTCGATTCCATTAAACTGGACAATATCAACTCGTTCCGGGATACACATTTCGGGCCGTATGTGCTAAAATTCAGTCAGCACAATAATAAACCACTTGGCAGTTACGAATTTGGGAATAGTACACTCCAGGTAACAGAAGAAGACCAGGCAGTATACAATAGAATCCTGCTTTATTCATCTTTTGTGGCAGGGGCACACTGTATGTTTCCGTGGACATTCTGTGACATGGATACTGCCGTGCGCCATATCTATAATGAACTTTGCCCTCAGGAACTTGAATTTGGGATAGTCCGTACTGACAGGACAGAGAAAAAGGCCGTTGCTGAATTCTCCGGATTTTTGAAGGTAATAAGTAACATTGATTTGGAAAACTATTCGTTTGTAAGGCCGGAAACTGCCATATATGTTGAGAAAGGATATTACGACAGGCTTTTTATGAACAATATCATTTACCCTAACGCTTATATGATGGCACGGGCAGCCAATATTCCGGTCAATTTTGCAAGGTTCGGCGAGGATCTGGGCCAATATAAATTACTCATAGTCCCCAACGGGATACTTACCATTGAAGAGATGGACAATATAAAACAGTTTGTAGCGGATGGAGGAACTCTGTTCATGTCGTTCAATAAATTTATTCATGGGATGGCCCCTGGTTATATGCAGGATGTGTTTGGATTCCGTCAAAAGGATTTTGTAAGGCTTCCTGAGGTGTTTAACGTGAATATTTTATCAGATTCAACCATACTGGAGTTTTCTAACATGGAATCAATCATCCGGGAAGGAATAATGACATCGTTCCATCCGTACATGTTCTTTGAAGTGGAACCCACAACTTCTAGTATCCTGGCAAACGATGACCAAAACCGGCCCGTGGTTTGCATTAATACATATGGAAAAGGGAAAGCTATAAGTTGCACATTTCCTGTAGAGCAATGCATGGCCCAAATTGATCATTCGTTTCACAAAACAGATGCATACAAGCTTTATAAAAAGGCCATACTGGTATCAGAGATTCAACAACCGGTAACACACAATAACAAGTTTGTTGAAACCGGCTTAATGGAAGGGAAAGATGGTTCTGCTATTTTGTTCTTAATCAATCATGAACCTTCGGAACAGAAACTTAGGTTATCTATTCCAGAGAAATTTAAAAATATATCAGATTTTCAAACCGGAGAAAATATTCAAAAAGAGATTTCATTGAAAGCTAATGAGGTAAAGGTTTTAAAATTGTCGATTTAAGTAATTATTGAAAATAACCGGGGTTATAGTATTTTTTTTATTCTTATGAGTTAGGAACAAATGCAATTTAATAAATAATTTGTACCTTTCATTTTACTTTTAATATAATACTTATAGTTTCATCTTACCTTTATATTGAATTTTAATTATTTATTTAATGAAAGGCCAATAACTATTATTTAAAAAAAAATAAGCTGCCACAGTACTAACAATTAAATCTTAAAATCTATGAAAAACTACTTTAACTTTAATTTAACTGGTAAAAAGCTTTTACCAATTTGGTTATTATTCCTGGTATTATTTATGGTTCCGTATGTTTCAATAATATTAAAAATGCGCCATGTACAAACAACTGGCGAACATCCTTCAATGTTAATATTTCCGTTAATTATTGTGTTGTTAATACTGGTATTTGCAATTACCTATTATATAACTAAATTAATCATCGAAGGTTTTGTATATAAGGGGAAAGCCATAGTATTCAATGGTAGTTTCGGAAAATTCATCGGGATTTTTCTGCTTGGATTTTTCCTGAGCATTATAACGCTTGGAATTTATTTGGCCTGGTTCATAAGGGATTTACACAGATTTTTTATAAATAATTCATCCTATAATTCACAAAATTTAGCTTTTAAAGGCAAGGGAAGTAAATTATTCATAATATTTTTATTGTCCCTTTTGCTACCCATAATAATAATATCAATTGTATTTTTGCCAATAATGATAAGTAATCCAGGAAATGTTTTCCTATTAATTATTGTTGAGGAATTGTTATTCCTTATAATTATGATACCATATATGTATTTAGTTTATAAATGGGCAGTTAATATTGATTATAAAGAATATAACATTTCATGGGAGACTGATTTCTGGAATTCTTGCGGTAAAATAGCCATAGAATTAATATTATCAATTATTACTATAGGAATTTACGGGCCATTGGCAATGATCCGGCTATATAAATATTTTACCGATAAAACTATTGCAAAGGCTAATGAAAGAAAATTAAAATTTGGTTATGATATTGATAATTTGAATGATTTTCTGTTTATATGGGGGCAGTTACTTTTAACTATTATAACATTAAGTATTTACTATCCCTGGGCTTGCTGTAAAATAGGGAAAAGGATTTTAAGTAAAACATATCTGGAGGAAAATTAAAATATCCCGGACAGTTTGGCACAAATGTCTGATTGGATGAATTTACTATATCAGGTTACTTAATCAAATTAAAAAAGGATTAGTATGTAACCTAATATTGATCCACCTATTACAACAATTGCACTATTGATTTTTTTAAATCTAAAAACCAATATAATACTACTAACAGCAATTAAAATGGTGCGCCAGTTGGAAATAGTATCTTTCCCCAATTGATAGCAAATAGCAACTATGATCGCAATGGATGCAACGTTTACAGCATCCAAAAAGGCAGAAAATAATCCGGAGTTTCTCATTTTTCGTACTAGTGGGTTTAACAATGCCACAAATAAAAATGATGGCAGGAAAATACCAATAGTAGCTACAATTGCGCCTGCAAAATAGTTAATTTGGTAACCTATAAACGTTACTGACGAAAATACAGGGCCTGGTGTAAATTGTCCCACAGCAATGGCGTCGATTAATTGATGACGCGATATAATACCTTTCGCCACCAGTTCAGAATCGAGAAAAGCAAAAAGTACATAACCGCTTCCATAAAGTATGGAACCAATTTTTAGGAATGTAAGAAATATACTCAGGTTGGTTGTGCTAAAGAAACCTATACCGGAGATATGCATAAAAGTAAATGGCGAAAAATTTTTCAGAGAATTTGTATTTTTATTTCTAACGGCTGCCAGTGCTAACATAAAAAAACCTGCCCCGAACATAACATATATCTCATTAAAGCCAAGTAAAGAAAGAATAAGGGCGATAATACCTATTATACCCAATTCAATGGTCTTTAACGATTTCCTGGCCAGAGGGTAAACAGCGGATAAAATTATTGCAATTATCGCCGGACTTATCCCATATAAAAAAGGTTGCAACTGAGGCAACCTTCCATATTCTTTGTAGAGAACAGCAAAAATACATGTAATTAGAACAGCTGGAAGTATAAAACACAAACCGGCGACTATAAGACCTTTCCATCCGGCGCGTTCATGTCCGATATGTATAGCCATTTCTGTGCTGTTTGGGCCAGGAATAAGGTTGGTTGCTCCAATCAAATCTAAAAAATGTTGTTCGGACAACCATTTACGTTTTTTCACCACTTCGTTTTCCATGATAGCGATATGTGCTACAGGGCCGCCAAAAGACGTCAGGCCAAGTCTTAAAAACAAAAGCGTTAATTCTTTAAGTGATGTTTTATCGGGTGGTTTATGATCTACATCATCCTGCATGACTAAAATTGTAATTCAATTAATCTGACTAGGATAACCATATTGTCATTTACTGTATTTAGTCTACTTGCTGTTAATCCTTTTTTCGTTTTCATGGTATAAATATTGTCTTAATTTTAAGTTGTTGTTTTTATAATGCTATTAACTATGTTTTCTGCCATTAAATCCAAAATTATATAAAATATTCATTAATTGTTCATTATCATTTGTACACCTTTTCAAAAGCAGAGAAATCTGCTTCCAGCGCTTCACGGTTCCAATGGCCAGTGATAGCAGCAGCTTCATAAGTAGATTGTAAAAATTGCAAAAGGTATCGCACAGGATCACTATTATGTATAACTGCCTCATATGGAAGGAAATATTCTCCCATCTCCATGCTGAAAAATGTTTCTTTTGGTTGTATGTTTATATGGCCGAAATCTTCAGTAGTCGGATAACAATATGAGTAGAAAACCGGATACGGTAACTGTTCACTGCCGGGCCAAAACCCACAGCTGCTTACTTCATGAGAATATGCCTCTTGCATGACATTTAACGGCATATTAGGGGAGCCACCGGGATGAGCCGGTGCCTTACGCCCGGAGAAGCGGGTTAAAGCAATATCAAAAGCACCCCAAAAAAAATGTATCGGACTGCATTTGCCAAGAAATTTTGCTCTAAACGTAGTAAATACATTATGTATATTGATCCATGCATGCCACAAATGATTCATCTGAACCCGATTATATGACTGGTGCACGGTGTCATGTTCAAAAGGTACGGCAGGATCGAGCTCATTAGGTTTAGCATAAATGTGGGTTTTTATTCCAAACGAACCTAGTTTTTCAATAACTTCATTATAAAAACTGGCTACCGTACGTGGAAAAAGATCGATGAAAGATTCTCCTCCTTCACTTGTATGCAGGATTAACTTGTGTGTTATGAAATTAAAGTCGATCTGAAATATCCCGTTTTCATAAGGAACACTGCCTGTTGTTAATCCATATGGCGAAATATACAAAGTCACGTGCCAGGAATGGTTCAGCCATGGCATATTTATAAGCTTTACTTTTCCTACTATTTGTGTCCATAGTTGTACGGTTGCGATAGTTTCCTTAAGCTCATCAAATTTTAATTCTGGCCATTTATTTTTCATTGCATAATTTAATTTAATAATTGGAGTTTAATAAAATCTTTATAAAAAATTTATACCTATACGGTTATTTTTAATATAATACTTATAATTTTCATTGTACCTTTAGATTGACTTTAAATATTTATATTATGAAAACAAATATTATTATTCATAAATCAAAAACAAGCAATACAGGAAAAAGGTTACAAATTAGAAAAATGAATAAACATAATTTAAACTATAATTTAATCAAAGCAGTTAATGCTAAGAAACTTTATCAATTCGGCACCCCTGTTAAAATTATTTGTAATGACCTTAATATTTCAAAAACAACACTTTATTGTTATTTAAAATATGAAGAATTAGATTATAAAAGTTATATCAGACATAGTTCAAAAATAGAAAGTATTGAAAATTAATTATTTAATACTCACAAAGTTCTTATAAATTTTATAAGGACTTTTTAATTTAATTTATGATAAGTATTACTTTTAAAAAACCGGTGACATTAAAGTTGGTGATAATATTATTGCTTACTCAGTTTTGTTATAATTCATTTGCAGCAAAAACATATAATATTGGTGATTCAATTCTTACTGAAAAGGTTAAAAGAGCAATGCTTGCAATGGAAAGGCGTGCCTGGGAACAAGGTGTAGCCTCACAGGCTCTGCTTGAATGGGGAGATTACGACAATGTAATACTATTGGCAAAAGATGCGGTTGTAAACCAGCTGAAGGACGGTCGGCTGGCTTTGAATGAAGGTAATATAGCTGTTACCGACCCTGCTTCAAATGGCGAACCTTTATTATATGCAGCTAAAGCTACCAAAGACGAGAGATTGAAAAAAGCAGCCGAAAATATGCTTGGGTATTTGATGTATAAAGCCCCGCGTAATCGCGATGGTATAATTTTCCATAACTGTATAGAAAATCGTATCTGGGTCGATGCTTGTTATATGGCCCCACCTTATTTGGCAGTTTGCGGGCAATATAAAGATGCGTTGCTTCAAATTAACGGATACCGGAGAATATTACAGGATCCTGAAACAAAACTTTATTTTCATATCTGGGATGATGATACACATTCCTTTAAGCGTAAATTATTATGGGGAGTTGGCAATGGTTGGGCCGCAGCAGGAATTACCAGGGTAATTAAAAACTTGCCTGATACCATGAAAAAAGAAAAAGCATTATTGGCCGGCTATGTAAAAGAGATAATAGATGGGGCCATTAAATTTGAATGCGAAGAAGGGCTTTTTCATGATATTTTGAATGACCCTGCTTCATTTGTCGAAACCAATTCGGCGCAAATGTACAGTTACGCAATTTACAGAGGAGTAAAGGGTGGTTGGTTGGATGTCTCGTATATTAAATATGCTGATAAAATGCGGAATGCTGTTCATAAAAAGGTCGATGAATATGGATTAGTACAGGGAGTTTGTGGTGCACCTTACTTTAACAAGTCAGGCACGGCAACAGAAGGCCAGGCGTTTTTCATTTTAATGGAATCGGCTTACAGGGATTATATAAATCCCTGAATTTAAAAGATATTATAGAATCAATTTGCATACTGGTCAAGGGTTTAAAATATTATTTACAATACAATGAAATTGGTTATTGCATTAGTATTTTTTTTATTCTTCAGTAAATTGGGCTTTGGACAACAAAGTAAATTAAATACACAATTTAAAAATGACAATAAATATTCATTCCTGTGTTCCGATTACAGTGGTGGAAAAGTTTGTATAGTTGACACCTCAGGCAAAATTATTTGGGAATATCCGGCTAAAAACAGCAACGATGTATGGATGCTAAACAATGGAAATATTTTGTTCAATGATGGAAATACAGTTAAAGAAGTTACAAGAAATAAAAAAATAGTATTCGAATATAAATCAACGGGGGAGATATTTGCATGCCAGCGTTTGCAAAATGGCAATACTTTTATTGGCGAATGTAACAGGGGCAGATTACTGGAAGTTTCGCCCGAAGGTGATATTTTGAAATCGATAAATTTACTGGATAGTAATGCCGAAGGAGGACACACATTTATGCGAAATGCCCGCAAGCTTTCAAATGGGCATTACCTGGTGGCCCATTATGGCAATCAGGTTGTAAAAGAATACGATGCAGAAGGCAAATTAATTGCAGATTATAAGGCTCCGGGAGGTCCGCACAGTGTTATAAGACTGCCAAATGGTAACACATTGATTTCATGCGCCGATATGTTAAAAAATGCAAAAGTTATTGAATTGGATTCTGCCGGAAAAGTAGTTTGGGAGTTTTCAAATGCCGATCTTTCTGCAGATTATTTGAAATTTATGAGTGGCATGGAGCGTTTGCCTAATGGGAATATAATAATGACCAATTGGCTTGGTCATAATAATTATGGTAAGGCTCCGCATGTGTTTGAGGTAACCCCTGATAAAAAAGTAGTATGGACATTTTCGGATACCATTCAGTTTAAGACTATCAGCAGCATTCAAATATTAAACATACCTGATGCTGCCGGGGCCGGTATATTACACTGATAAAATAAGATTTCAACGGAACATAATGATAGCAGGTTAACAAAACGTGGCGGGTGATGAACAAATCGAATTTTCATTCATGTTGCTTATTTTGGATGTTATTAGTGACCGGAATATTAAATCCTGCGAAAGGACAGGTTCCGGGTACTGATACTTTGAAACAAATTCAGAGTATTGATACTTTACACCAGGTTCAGCTTTCCGAGGTAATGATTTCTGCTCTCCGCACACCTATGAATATATCCACGGTTCCGTATGGGGTTTCTATACAGCAGGCACGGGTTAATACACAGGGATTAAGCCTTGCAGAAAACATTTCAGGATTGCCAGGCGGACTTGAAGTGGATGCTCGTTACAACTTCGCTGTAGGAGACAGGATTACCAACAGGGGGTTTGGTGCACGGACCCAATTTGGGGTTCGTGGGGTCAGAATTGTTGAAGATGGTGTACCTGTAACTTTTGCAGATGGCCAAAGTAATCTTGAAATGATCGATCTGCAGGACATCTCCTATGTTGAGTTGTTGAAAGGGCCAGGTTCCTCATTATATGGAAATGCCTCAGGTGGAGTATTATTTCTTCATAGCTTTCCTGTTAATCCGGATATTGCCTTTTCCTCTGTATCCTCTACGATAGGATCCAATGGATTAATCCGATGGAATGGTTCTATTGGGGGAAGGCTGGGGGATATACATGTTATAGGAAACATGACAAATTTTCAATATACAGGATTCCGTGATCATGCTTCAGCAACCTATTACAGGGGCTATTTGAAATTGACTTCTGCTTTATCATTATCAGATGATTTGCAGATTTTGGCAGGGTATGTTCATTTCTCAGCTCTTAATCCCGGAGCGCTCACTTTCCAGGAAAGCATTCAGAACCCCGGCATGGCAGATTCCTCCAGCGTATCCAATGCTGCCGGACAATCAGGTTATCAGGGTCAGGTATCTGTTGTCTGGAAACATCAGTGTAAGGATTTTTCTTTTTTTAGATTAACAATGTATGATGTGGTCAGGTCAGTAGATAACCCTATCATTGGAAAGATAGTTGTACTGCCTCAAAACTCAGGAGGAATGGATTTTATCTATGGATTCAAAACGAGAGTAGGAGGCATTCTTATTCCCTGGAGCACAGGTGCGGAACTGGCTTTTAGATTGAATCACCGGATAAACTATATGAACAATGCAGGAGATCAGGGCATGGTCATTCTCAATCAGGATGAGCAAATAACAGGTACAGGAGTTTATATTCAAACATTGGTTCCTGTGTCTAAAGATATAGATATTCAGGGTAGTATGCGATTTGACGCCACCTATTTTGGAGTAACTGACTGGCTTAAGGATACCTTAAATTCCGGGAATTCAGGCGGCCGGACAATGGATCGTTTAAGTCCGGCGGGAGGATTGGTATATCGGGTGGCAAAGGTTTTGAATTGTTTTATAAATGTCTCTACTTCATTTGAAACTCCAACATCCACTGAACTTGCAAATCAGCCGGATCATGCCGGAGGATTCAATCCCAATTTAAACCCTTCACATGCGGTGGAATTTGAAGCTGGGATGCGGGGTAAAATTAAATCCATTTTAAATTATGACTTTACCGGATATCTTATTAATACTAAGGATGAATTGGTCCCTTACCAGGTTCCTTCTGCTCCCGGACAGGATTTTTACCGGAATGCAGGTTCAACAGTACATCGTGGTTTAGAAATAGCAATCGGATTAACGCCATTGCATTTATTAACCCTAACATGGAGTACATCTTATATTAATGCAATTTATACCAAATATAATGCAGGAGGAATCAATTATAACGGCAATGAGATTCCCGGAATTAATCAAATCAGAAGTGTGGCTGAATTGAGATTTCACTCACGGCAAGGCTGGTATTGTTCTGCCATTTTTCAAAGTTTTGGAACAGTTTATGCAAATGATGCCAACTCAGCCAAAACAAATCCATATTTACTTACTGATTTTAGTATAGGTCATGAAGACCTGTGTTTTGGTCATAAATGGATTAATACTTTCAGGCTTTTAACAGGATTATCAAATGTATTTGATGTTAAATACATTACAGCTGTAACTGTCAACGCGGTGCAAGCCAAATATTATGAACCGGGACCGGGAAGAACCGTTTATATTAATCTTATCTGGGCATTTGGAAAAAGCTGAAACCTTTCATTAGCTTGTAAAATCGGACTTCTTGACCATTTTATGCCATTTTTGATTGACGATGAATCGCCGGCAGGAAGGACAAGTATTCCAATAAGAATTGTGGCTGATCAATTTACTTCGGTTTTTAAGTGATCAATGCATCCGATTTTTCCAGTAATCTAAACAACTTTTATAATGAATATATAATAACCGGGTGCCGTTCATTCCACTGGTTTCAATGCGGGTATCATTTTAAATTTTGGTTTAGGTATGTTTTCCATTCAACCAGGATAAGTCTTTACACAAAAAGGAGGATACTTAAGTTCATCCGCATATTATGGAACTCAGATAACTTCTACTGAAACATTAAATTATTTAGAGATTCCGGTAAATTTAGTTTACTGGATTGGAAATGGAAATTTAAAGGGCTTCTTAAATGCTGGTCCACATTTAAGTATAGGTTTAAGTGGGAAGGATGTATATAGTGGGAGTTTATCATCGCAAAACTCAAATGTTACGTTTGGCAGTGGTACTGGAGATTATAATTCTCTAGATTTTGGTTTAGGAATTGGCGGAGGTATCCAGATTGGAAATGTATTTGTTTGTTATAATTATACTTTTGGTTTAACTAATATGCTCGCAGGAGAAACAAGTGGCATGTCACAAACAAACCATTCATCCAGTATATCAATTGGATATATGTTCGAAAAATGATTTTTTTTTGAACCACTCAATTGGGCAGGAGGCAATGAAAATTAAATTTTCTCCTCTTCTATTCCCAAACCGACTGTCATTGGTACCGAAGGGAGGAATCTCAAAAATAGCAATATTATTAATTATTTAAAAAACATGCACCTAACTTAAGTCCGATTTAAGATTAGGTTTTTATAATGACATGTTTATTATTCATCAACCTGTATAACACATGTTCCTGGGATTCATGTACTATTTTTTTTTCATATACAAAGCCCAGTTTCTGCATGGTTTTTTCAGAGGCTATGTTGTTGGTAATGGTAAATGCCACGATATTAGTTATGTTCAGAATTAGAAATCCAATTTCTAATACATTGGTACCCATTTCGGTAGCATATCCTTTTTTCCAATGCTGTGGCAATACTGAGTAACCAAGTTCGACTTCCATGTTCCCATCTACTTTCATATTGCGGATACCGCAGCGACCAATCAACTCATGGGTGTCATTATTAAAAAAGAACCATTGACCATACCCATAAGTATTCCAATGGTTGATGTTGTATTGGAGTTTTTCCAACGCCTTCTTTTCGTCCCAGGGCCCTCCAAGAGTGCGCGTCAAATCTACGTTGACCCCCATATCAATCCAATATGACAAATGCGAAGGGTTCATTGCTTCGCCACACAAACGTTCTGTTTTAATGTTTTTTATATCCATTCTACGATTATTTAACCCGAACTAAGAAATTAAACTTTAACGCAAATGAATCTTTAACGTGAGTTTTATAGGAATTGTTTATGGTAGTCCATTTTTTCTTCCAATCCACCAAACAAAAAAGTGAGCTTGAATGTTTATAAAATTAAATATAAAAATATGGAATATAGAAAATTAGGTAATTCAGGCCTTAATTAATTCATTTATTAATAAAATCAATTATTAAAAAAATTGCAGTTTATGGCTTTGGCCGGATTGGCCGCCAATTTTTGCGTATCAGCCTGGACCGTAACCTTTTCGTGCCGTCAGCTGTTGCAGATATAAAAGATGTAAAAACGCTTTCAGCATTGTTCAGCGTTGACACTAACTATGGCCGCTGGCATGGGTCTGTGAGCACCAACGATAAGGGGTTTGTGCTGGATAAACATGAAATCTCCTATGTGAACTCTGTAGATGGCATTCCGAACTGGGGGAAATTGGGTGTCGAACTGGTAGTTGACTGTTCGGGCCGGGCCACCAGGCGTGAAGGCGCCCGGGCTCATTTGGACCACGGAGCGAAGTATGTTTTAGTCAGTGCGCCCGGCAAAACGCTGGACGATTGTGATGCCGTGCTGCTCAAGGGAATCAATTTAGATAATTTTGACACTCAAAGACATTATATTGTGAGTATGGGTAGCTGCACCACGAATGCACTGGCAGCACCTATCAAGGTTATTAAGGAGGCGTTTGGCATCGAGTATGGCTTATTTACCACCGTACATTCATATACCAATTCAAATTCTTTAACTGACCAACCTATGTCCGACCGGCGCGACTCCTGGGCAGCAGCGGAAAATATTATTCCCTCGTCTTCAGGCGCTGCGAAAGCCTTAAAGTTTATTTGGAGCGATCTCAAAGTTACAGGGAAAGCATATCGGGTTCCGACCAGGACAGGAAGCATTGCAGAACTTAACCTTATCACAACAAAGGCATGCACTGCAGAAGAAGTTAATGAAGCATTTAGAAAAGCTGCCAGGGGAGAACTTCTGGGTATAATGGATGTTCTGGAAGACGAATGGACTTCAGCAAGGATCGTAGGAGATATACATTCATCGCTCATGGACATGAAGCTTACCGTAAAACAGGAAGGACTTCTTTCCGTAGCTTCCTGGTATGATAATGAATGGGGCTTTAGCAACAGGCTGGCGGAAGTTGCAGCATACATTGCAGATAGGATTTAAGTCACAGTCAGTAAATAAGCAGGGTATTGACAGGTTTACCTTTCAATTGGATAATGCAGGGCTTACACACACGCAATTAAATGAATCAATAGCATTAATTGGCAAAAAGGGACAAATAAAAAATTATGTTATTTGGAAGGTTACTTCGCCGGAGGTGAGAATGAAATGCACAAAATTTTGTATAACAATGACTTTAATTGCTATTGCCCCTACAGGGCTAAAATCCAATTTGAAATGATTTTTCACAGGTATATCCCACAAGTAGAAAAGTGATTTTAAATTAAGTGCCATCTTACCTCAATAAGCATTAAATTAATAAATTAAACTTATTTTTTATTGCAGTGATTTTCAAGTTAAAAAGTGATAAATTACCTAAATTAAAATATTTATAAGTTAAAATGTGAAATAGTTTATCAGGTAATATTAACATATATAGATATTTGAAGTAACATTAAAGCCCAATTCCTGTACACCTGATAATGAAATTTGTAATTGAAACTGCCAAATTTTACCAATAAACCATTAAAATTCCTGCCATTATATGACATTAGTTTAGTTCCACTATAGGTTAACTTTTGATTTTAAAAGAAATATTTATTTTGAGTTGATTTAAAATTAATTAGGAATTATTTGGATATCTATTATTATCAAAATAAATTTGTAATAATCATATATTCAGTCATTAACTCTATTTAGGGTAAATAATCCATTAATTTTAAATCTATACAACTATGAAACAGGAAATTTTCTTTTATGGGGATTCCCCATACGTAACCTATGATTTTCTAGAAAATCGCGGTGTAAGTAAAGATATAATTTATAAAAATACTTCACCAAAAAGAATGCATGACAAGAAATGGCATACAAGCTCCCTTCCAAGCAACAGGAAAAATAAAATAATTGCTTATGAATCTATTCCATATTCCTTTATTAAGGAATATAAATTACCAGAAATTTCAGAATTACGGACGATATCAAATTATATAAATCAAAAACTTAAATTGAGAAGCAAAGTAAAAATATTAAAAGTTTTGGTACAAGTATTAGATTTTGAGTATAATAATTGGCATGACATAAAAGATATTTATGAAAATGAATTCTTATTAGGTGAAAAACTTGAAATGTTTTGCAAAACCCATGTTCTATTAAGCAAGATTATTGAATTTCACAAAACCGGTTATACATTAAAGACCTTATTTGATGCCTATTGTCGTTATTCGGGTTTAGTATTTCAATCAGAAAATTATAATTCTTTCTGTAATAAAATTAATAGAATCAAAAAAGAAGGATCAATTGAAAAAGTTTTAATTCATGGGCTGACAAAATTACCAAGTAATAACTTAAAAAAGGAAGAAGATGTTATTTATGAAATATTAAGAAATTACGATGATGGTAAAAAACCAAATGCTCAGACAGTATTGGGAAAAACTAATGAGTATTTAATCAGGACAAACCGAAAGACTATCTCAATTTCATCAATTTATAACGTAATATCACAAGATTATGTTAAGAATGAAAGCGCACTTATCCGGCATGGGTTGAAGTACGTTGAAAATAATATTTTACCGTACAGTCATTTTGATGCTCCATCGACTGAAGGTATGTTATGGGTTATGGATGGAACAAGGTTTCAGTTTGCATATATGAATGAAAAGAGTAAGTATAATTTCTTAACCTATTTTGTTGTAATGGAAGCATTTAATAGGAAAATCATTGGATATTCATGTGCAGTCAGTGAAAATTCAAAAATGGTATTTAAAGCATTGGCTTCAGCCTGCAAGGAAACAAATATTTTACCCAGAGAAATTTTGTCGGATAAATCTTCTGCATTTAAAACTGATGATTTAATACGTATTCAGGCTTTAGCTAAAACATGGGGATGCAACTGGCGAAAGATATATGATCCACGTGATAATTCTTATGTAGAAAGGTTTTTTGGTGTTTTTCAGGAAAAAGTGTGTAAAAAATATGATGGTTATTTATAGGGTATAATAAAATATTTATGCTTAATTAAATTAATAAATGATAATCTATATTCAACTTAATGAACACATTCTGAACAAAAATAAAACGTAATTATAAAGTTGTTTAATTACCAGGTAATGTGAACAACCAGTAGTTTATTTCATCTGCTGCCCGAAAATGAAAAAACCACGCCTGCTGAAAAGGACATGGAAACAACAATAATAAACTATATTATTAATTTAAATCGTAATTACCAAACTAGGACAATTAGTTTAAATAAGACCAACTTATAATTTTATAAGCAATATTCCTTAAAATAAACCGTTTACTAAAAACCTAAAATTATGAAAAGAATGAAATTATTTTACCAAACTTCCACAATGGGTATATCCTTCTAATACTTCATATAGGATGGCATTTAGTATTTATTTAGGGAACTATGAAATAATTGGTGGACCATCAGCTCCAGTTGCATTTTATGTTTATAATGAAGCTTATTGTGTATGTCAAGCTAAGACTTGGTATGGAAGCTGGGGTTATGATTCAGGTGTTACAGAGTGTACTTTTAGTGGTAATTGGCTTATATCAGTTTTTTATTATCCTCAAACATATAGTGGCAATTTTTATTTTTATAATAAATATGCTAATAATGTAAAATGTAGTATAAATCCTCAAGGAGGTAGTTCAGCACCATATAGGAGTTATTTTGAGATCGAACCTAATAATGCAAATTATACTACTCCTGGTTATATTGATCAAGCAGATAATTATCAACCTTATTTTTTAAATTACTATTGGCAAGCCCATAGAGAAGGTGGATGTTGCGGTGTTAACGTCATTTTAGCTAACTAAATAGATGTTTAAGATTTTAAAATGGTGCCATTATTTTATATGGCACCATCTTTTTCTTCGTACAATGAAAATGTTTATTGTAATTTTATTTGTACTTCCAATTTTATTTTCCTGTACCAAGGAAATTCAAATTAATTTTCATAACAGTAATCAATTACTTATTGTAAATTCTATATTTACTGACAATAAACCGTTTTCATTCAAATTTTCATACACCGCACCCATATTAAGCAGCTATGACACTATAACGGACAGTCTTCATTGTATTTTATGCCAAAACAAATACCCAATAATTGATACACTATTATTATCAAATAATTTAAATACTAAAATAATTCCAAAAAGAAACACAAATTATACTTTGGAAGTACATGCTAAAAAATATCCGGTGCTTTCAGCTAATGATTCAATTCCCCAGTTAGTTGCCATTGATTCTGCAACTGTCAGAGCTAATGCTGGAGTAGATGCCTATGGTACTCAGTATGTTGAGGCTAGTATAACATTTACAGATCCTCCAAACCAAAAAAATTATTATGAATTGGTGATATATGACTTGGATGTTTATTACTATTATTATTGGTTTGGTTCTAATGAACTTCCCGTAACTGACCCTGTATTATTAAATGAAGGTGATATTGATTATAATCCGACTTCATATTTTTTTTCCGATGAACTTTTTGATGGTAAACAATATACAATGAAGATAAAACAACAGGGAACGATTCAAAGTGGTAAGCCAACTAATACTTTCGCAATCCTAAGGTCAGTAAGTAAAAGCTATTATTTATATCGTAAGTATTATACTCGGTTTGTTCATAATCAGCAAGTTGACGGTAACTTTATTAACCTGGTATTTATGGGAGAGCCTCAACCTATGTACACTAATATAATAAATGGATATGGTATATTTGCTGGTTACACAGAAACTACAGCCAATTTAACATATAAACCATAATTTTATGTTAAGAAAAATAATATATATAACAATTTGTCCCATTATATTTCCCTTATTTTTATATTCTCAAAAAATTACTATAAGCGGTTATATATCTGATGATAAAACAGGAGAATCACTTATAAATGCAAATGTTATAGATTCGATAGGTCAAAATGGAAGTGCTTCAAATAAATTTGGATTTTATACAATACAGTTAAAACAAAATACAACTTACTATTTAAAATATTCATATGTAGGTTATAAATCTATCATAATTAAATTCATAGCTTATACAGATTCAATAATTAATGTTAAATTAACTTCAGGTACACTGTTGGATCAAATTAATATTATATACTCCAATGGTAAAAAACTTGAAGAAAAAGCCGAGATAAGTAAAGTAAATATTCCAATTGATAAGATAAAATTGTTACCAAATAT
Source organism: uncultured Bacteroidota bacterium (assembly GCA_963846585.1). Lineage (GTDB taxonomy): Bacteria > Bacteroidota > Bacteroidia > Bacteroidales > JAAUTT01 > JAAUTT01. The sequence goes on along the minus strand of CAWJWO010000018.1, from coordinate 6,233 downwards.
TACCGGTGAACCTGATATTTTAAAAGCATACCAGTTGTTACCTGGTATCCAGTCAGGTTCTGAAGGTAATAATGGACTGTATGTCCGTGGTGGTACTCCCGATGAAAATCTTTTTTTGCTTGATGATGTTCCATTATATAATGTTAGTCATTTAGGAGGTTTATTTTCAGTTTTTGATCCTTCAATGGTTAAAAGTATTGATTTATATAAAGGTGGTTTCCCTGCCAGATATGGAGGTCGGATATCTTCTGTAGTGGATATAAGGAACAAAGAAGGAAACTTGAATTCTTTTGATGGAGAAATTGGTTTTAGTTTTCTTTTAACTAAAATATTTATTGAAGGACCGATAAAAAAAAATAAAGCGTCGTTTGCTTTTTCTGTAAGAAGATGTAATCTGGATGTTTATTCGTTTCTTTTTAACAACCTGACTTCAAATCCTAGTATTCCAGGATATACATTTTATGACATTAATTTTAAAGCAAATTACAAATTTTCACAGACTGACAGATTATTTTTAAGTTTATATTATGGAAGAGACGATTACTACTACACAGAAAATACAACAAATGAAGGTATTAAATCATATGGTTTATCAGACCTAAAATGGGGAAATAGTGCTGCAAGTATGCGTTGGTTACATATTTTAAACAACAAAATATTTAACAATTTAACTTTTGGTTATACAAAATACGTTTACGAAAACAACAACCTTTTCACCAGCACCAATTTAACAGATAATTCTGCCTTAACTGATCAATATCAAATACAATCAAGTATTAGTAATTTATTAATTAAATCTGATATTGAAATCCCAATAAATCAGAATAGTATAAAGTTTGGAGGTATGTTTAGTAAAAATATTTATATTCCTAGTTATACATCATATTCTCAGAAGTTAAGTTTTCATGGTGTTGATAGCATGTTAGTTTCCCCTGCACCACCTTCAACATTGAATTCCAGCGAATTTTATGCTTATACTGAATTTAATTATAATATAACCCAAAAGATATCTGGAAATATTGGATTTCGTGCAGGATATTATTTAGTTGATTCATCAAAATATTCATTTTTTGAACCACGTATTATAATTAATTATATGTTTTTGCCTTCATACTCAATAAAAGTATCATATTGTAACATGGATCAAACTATTCACTTGCTAACTAATTCAGGTACAGGGTTACCTTCTGATATTTGGGTTCCATCTACATCAATAATAAAACCCGAAGTATCACATCAAATTACAATTGGATTTGTTCATACAACCTTGAAAGAAATTGAATTTGTCATAGAAGCTTATTACAAAACTGAAAATAACTTAATTGAATACAAGGATGGGGCACTTATATTTGATAATTTGGGTTCATGGGAAAATCGAGTTGATTATGGAGGTACAGGTAAAATAAAAGGAATTGAGTTTTTAGCAACTAAGAAAACAGGTAAATTAACTGGATGGATTGGATATACACTTTCTGATAACACAAGAAACTTTAAAGATTTAAATAATGGCAATGATTATCCTTTTAAATATGATGAAAGGCATAATATCTCAATAGTTGGTAATTATATGTTTAGTAAAAAATTTTTCTTATCAGCAACCTGGGTTTATCATACGGGTGATGCAATTACATTGCCTTCAGAAAAATATGTACTTATTAATGCAAACTATTATTATGCATCGAATCCAATTGACAATAGTGTAATTTATAATGATGTCTATATATATTCAGAGAAAAATGGATACCGAATGCCTGATTATCATCGTCTTGATATTGGCTTAAATTATACTAAATTAAAACGTCATGGAATAAGCATTTGGACAATTGGAGTTTATAATGCTTATAACCGCCAAAATGCTTATTACCTCTATTTTAAGCCAACAAGTAATGGACAGTTAGGTTTATATCAACAAAGTTTATTCCCCATTTTAATAAATTTTGGTTATACATTTAAGTTTTAGATTAATTTATTATTTTTATTAATGGGGAGTCGCCAGCAATTTCTACAAATTCCACGTTAAGGAACTAATAGGCTCATAACTTGCTATATAACACTTTTAAGTATTATTAATCTATTTAGGGTCTGCTGATTAATTCCATAAGTCAATAAAATTAATACTTTTATGGGAAATTTATAATTTTTAGTGCACAATAATATGGCAAAAGCTCAAAAAAACCGTGCATCTAAGCAGTCATATCAGAGCCAAAATCAACTTGTCCTACCTGGATTTGAAAGTCCATTTTCTAAAAGTTTAAATCCTAGTAACCGATGGGTAATATTAGCCGGAAGAATTCCATGGGATATTATGGTTCGGACTTATCTGACTCAGATGGGGAATAACAAAATGGGAGCTGATGGCATTAATCCGCGAGTAGCAATTGGAGCGATGATCATCAAACACTTATGCGACCTTAGTGACAGGGAGACTGTAAATAAAGCCTTAAATGAAAACTCAAAGATTAGTACTACCGTTTAATTATTTATAATTAATTTTCCATCCAATTCTGTTAAAAAAGTCCAGTTTTTTGTAATAAAAACTGGACAAATAAATTATTTTTGTATCAATATATGATATATGAAAACATCTGAATACATTGTATTTACTTTAGGCAGGTTTCCCAGGGGTTATGTATTCACCTACGAAGATTTTACGACAACGGTGAATATGAAAGAAGCGGTTATAAAAGCCCTTAACAGGATGGTAAAAGCAGGTAAAATTGCAAAACTATCAAAAGGAAAATACTTTAAACCTGAAGCCACACCATTTGGAAATATACAACCCAATCAACTGCAAATTGTTAAAGATTTATTGGAGGATGATGGCAAAATAGTAGGCTACTTAACAGGTTATAGTATTTATAATCAACTTGGTTTAACCTCTCAGGTAAGTAATACCATACAAATTGGCAGAAATACGATCCGTTCAAATTTTAAACGTGAAAGATATACTATAGCTTTTATCAAACAAAAGAATACTATTACGAAGGAAAATATACCATTGCTGGAAATACTGGATGTTATACGCAATGTCAAAAGGATTCCTGATGCCACTGTAGAATCAACCTGTAATCGATTGTTAACCATCCTTAAAGAATTATCAGATAAAGATAAAAATACAATTGTGAGGTTGGCCCTAAAATACCCCCCATCAACTAAAGCACTGTTAGGAGCACTGTTGGATAATTTGCAACAAACTGATGTTACTGTGCAACTTTACAAAACTTTAAATCCAATATCCAAATATAAATTTCCTGGTGCAAGTAAAGTGCTAGACACCACAAATAAATGGAATATCATATGATATTGCACGAAAATAAAACTCTTTTCAGACAAGCTGTGCAATTCACATCTGACCAAATGCAGATATTACCAATATTTGTTGAGAAGGATTATTGGGTTACATATGCTTTGTATACTATTTTTAATAATGCAATAGGTAAAGATACAGTATTCAAAGGTGGAACAGCATTGTCAAAATGTTATAAAATTATTGACCGGTTTTCAGAAGATATTGATTTGTATCCCCCCGACCAACCCCATATATGAGGTCATAATCAAGCTTGGTAACTTTACCCCAAAAATAAAAACATGGGGAGCAATTTAAGGGGAAAAAGCGAGAAAGAAAAATTTGCATTTGTAAAGTCCTGCATCGAAAGCGGAATGGTAAAGAAATTATATTGCAAAGAACACGGAGTAAGTTCAGCTACCTTTTACAATTGGCACAAGAAATACAGGGAAGCTGAATTAAAAACCGAAGAGAAATTTATTCCGGTCGTTATATCCTCACCGACCAAACAGCCTGAACAAACCATTGCAAAGAATATTGAAATCGAGATCAGCTATCCCAATGGAGTAAGAGTAAAATTAAATCAGGAAATGGATTTACCAATGTTGCGATCCCTGATCAGTTTACTGTAAAGGACTATGTTTTCGCTGACATCCACCCACCAATATTATTTATATTCATCCCCCACGGATATGCGTGGCGGTTTTGATTCTTTATGCGGGATTGTGCGTAACAAATTAGAACGTAATCCCACCTGTGGAGAAGTGTATGTTTTTTTTAACCGACGCCGGAACCAGGTAAAACTTCTTCATTGGGAAAACGGAGGTTTTGTACTTTACTGGAAAAGGTTGGAAAGAGGCAACTTTGAAATTCCGGTAATTACCGAAGGTAGCCTTGATTGGTCAAAACTTGTCATGATTATAGAAGGGTTATCGTTGAAGAATGTGACAATGCGTAAACGATATTTGTTAAAAAAAGGAGCTTAAAAGTGTTTTGATATAAGATTTTTTATAGAAACCGCAAGTATATATACATAATACATATGGTGATGTAATAAAAATCCTTTATTTTACAAGCATTACGGATGGTTGCATGATACCTTACCAGCCCATTAACCCATATACCGAAAAATTAAAACAGAAGAGATTTAACAGCTTCAAAAAAGGATTTTTTTCAGGGGTGTTTTATTAAATCAACGATCAAAAAATCAGGCTATTTTAAAGAAAAATAATCCATTAAAACGTTAATGAAATCAATACTTTTGGCTATATTTATGCTATGCAAACAGAGCAAAATATACCTCATGAATTTTTAAAAGAAAAACTTTTTCTTTTGGAAAATCTTGCTCAAAAAGAATTGGCAATTTCTAATCTTGCTGCTGAAATCACAAAACTAACTTCAACTATAGAAGATCAGAATGTAACAATAGAGGATCAGAATGTAACAATAGAGGATCAGAATGTAACAATAGAGGATCAGAATGTAACAATAGAGGATCAGAATGTAACAATAGAGGATCAGAATATTACGATAGAAGATCAGAAATTTCAAATAGCCCAGTTTCAAAGGATGCTCTTTGGTTCCAAACGGGAGCGTTTTGAATCGAATGAGCATCCAGACCAGCTAACGATCCCTTTTGAATTTGGGGATGAAAAGATAGAAGCGGTAATAGAAGCTGACAAGCAACAAATTAGCTATGAACGGACAAAACCTTCCAAGCCACACCCTGGACGTTTTGAAATACCATCCCATATACCAGTAGAAAAGGTACTGCTGGAACCAACAGAGGATGTTTCAGGTATGGATAAAATAGGCGAGCAAATCACCTCTGAATTAGAATATATTCCTGGAAGATTAAAGAGAATTGATTATATACGTGGCGTTTATATCACTAAAGAAGATGAAACAGGTGCTCAAAGACAGGTCATCGCCCCTTTGAATCGACCCATTCCAAAATGTATGGCCGGACCGGGTTTGCTTTCCAATATCACGGTAGATAAATTTGTATATCACATACCACTACACAGGAAAATACAAATGTTTAAACAAGAGGGTGTTCATGTTCCTGCCTCCACAATGGATTCATGGGTTAGCTTGACATCCAATCATATTCGTCTACTATATACAGTTCATAAGGCTTACGTTTTAGAAAACCCTTATTTGCAAGTAGACGAAAGCCCTATAAAAGTTCTGGATCGTGATAAACCGGGAGCCACCCATCAGGGATATATGTGGGTGTACAATGCACCAATGCAAAATGCGGTATTTTTCGATTATCACAAAGGAAGGGGACTGGATGCCCCATTAAAAAATCTAGCGACTTATAAAGGATATTTACAAACAGATGGGTATGCCGTTTACGAACACTTTGCACGAAACGAGGGTGTAACACATCTTGGTTGCATGGCACATGCCAGGCGGATGGTAGAGAGAGCCCTGGAAAACGATAAGGAAAGGGCATCCACTGTTATGATATTGATTCAAAAGTTATATTCTATTGAGAGAACTGCACGTGAAGATGGGTTATCGGCCCAAATGCGGCATGCTTTGAGGCTGGATAAATCATTGCCCATATTAAACGAAATGAGTAAGTTTATAGCAGCTAACAGGGACAAAGTATTACCCAAAAGTCCCATAGGCAAAGCATTTGATTATTGTATAAACCGTTGGGATACGTTGATGAATTATCTTAAAGATGGTAACTTGGAGATAGACAATAACTTAATCGAAAACTCTATTAGAGCTCTGGCTTTGGGGAGGAAAAATTATATGTTCGCCGGATCGCACCATGGAGCCGAAAATATAGCTATGTTTTATAGCTTCTTTGGAACCTGCAAAAAACATGGTATCAATCCTCAAAAATGGCTGGAATATGTGATCAGAAATATTAACGATACCAAAAAATCTCAGCTCAAATATCTGCTACCGCAATTTATAGATAAAAATT
>CAWJWO010000017.1:0-351369 GCA_963846585.1 uncultured Bacteroidota bacterium | reverse complement strand
CCTTCGGCAACCCTCCTTAAAGGAAAGAACAACATCATTGCAGTACGGTCCCGTTCAATATTACTAAATCCTGATAATGCCCTGAATAAATTTAAAGATGAAATAGTTGATATTCTCAAACCAAACTGAAGTCTAAGAAAATATGGAAATTTTCTACCGGCGATAGTGTAAATTGGAAGAATAGAAATTTTAACGATTCATCTTTTAAAGACATTTTTGTACCTAAGTTTTGGGATTACCAGGGAGATATAAATCTTATATAGGTATAGGCTGGTACCGCAAAACTTTCAGGGTTCCCCCCTTAATGGCGGCACAAGCAATTGCTTTTTGTTGCCGGGTAACCTACGACTATAGTGAAGTGTATATCAATGGCACAAAAATCGGCGGACATATAGTTCAGGGAATAAACATAACCGGTGATACAGATTGGGATACATATGGTTTATATCCTTTTAACGGGAATATGCTTGGTGAAAATAATATTGTAGCCATACGGGTAATAAATAACCAGGGAAGGGGCGGAATTTACACGTTACCGGTTGGAATTATTACTATAGATGACTATCTGAAATATATGGATAATAAAAATAAATAGCCCTATCATTGTCCTATCATTGCCGTTGGTTTAAACCGACGGCAATGAAAAGGAAATAATTAAACAATAGCAAATAAAACCAAATTGATGATTGAAGTAAAAGAAATCTCCAAATCGTTTTCCGTTTCAAGAAAAATTAAACGTGAAAACGGCACCAACAGCGACACTATTGATGCATTGAAAAATGTAAGTTTTGCATGTAAACCAGGCAGGATACTCACGTTACTGGGGCCAAACGGTGCCGGTAAAACACGCTGCTCAGGCTAATGGCAACTATCCTTAAGCCAACTAAAGGATCTATCAGTATTTCCGGGTTCGATACAGTAAAGGATGATAAAATGGTCCGCCGTAAAATTGGATTTCTTACGGCTACATCCGGACTTTATGAACGGTTAACGACCAATGAAATAATAAAATATTTTGCTGAACTTTACGATGTTGACCATTCCGTTTTTGAAAAAAGAAAAAAGGAGTTGTATGACTTGTTACAGATTGACTTTGCTCACAAGCGTATAGGTCAATTGTCGACCGGGATGAAGCAAAAGGTATCCCTTGTAAGGACAATGATCCATGATCCTGAAATAATTGTCTTTGATGAACCTACTGCAGGTCTTGATGTAATTGCCGCCGGTAGTATTATTTCTCTTATAAAACAATGCAGGTCATTAAACAAAACAGTTATCTTTTCCTCCCATATCATGAGTGATGTTGACCTTCTAAGTGACGACCTTGTTATATTATCCAAAGGAAGTATCTGTTATAATGGCACGATGGATTCGTTCCGGCAACAAATGAAAACAAAGAATCTAACGGAAGAATTTATATATTATGTTAATAATCAAAAAAACTAAAATACAAAAACTCCAATTATGAATAAGTTCACTATCATTTTTAAAAAAGAATTCATGGATATAATCCGTGATAAACGTACTCTGATAACCATGGTAATAATACCAATAATTCTTTTTCCCGTATTATTGTATTTAACGGCTTCTATTGCCTCAAACCAGGTCAAAAATGAACAGGAAAAAAAACTTTCCGTAGGTATTATCGGTGAAAATTACGGGAATATATTAGTTAAGCGTATTGAAAACATTAAAAATATAAATATAAGTTATTATTCAGCTGTAAGCCAGACTGACACATTGATTAAAACCGGAATACTTGACGGGGCCTTGTTCATTGAAAAGGATTTTGAGGCCCACGTAAACGGATTGCATACCGGCGACCTGGTCTCTATTACAAATCACAAAACTGGGGGGTAAAGGAACGGTTGATGCAGGTTATTGAAAACTATAAACATACTCTTACGCAGGAACGGCTGGCTCAATTGAAAATACAAATGAATCAATTGATCCCATTGAAGTGAATATTAGTGATGTTTCAACTAAAAGAGAAATTTTGGGTCAAACAATAGGTGGTTTTATACCATACATATTGTTCTTTTTGCATTTATGGGTTGTGTATATCCTGCAATTGACCTTTTTACAAACGAAAAGGAAAAAGGTACACTGGAAACTATTTTAGCATCGCCTGCAGGCAGCTTGAAATTCTTTTTGCAAAGGTGAGTGTGGTAGCATGTGTGGGATTTTCATCAGCTATATTATCCATCCTGGGTTTATCATTTGGCCTTCATAATTTAACTAATTCACTTCCCCCTGATGTGATGCAAACAATGATTAGTTTTATCCGTCCTGAAAATATCCTGATGATGCTTTCAATGTTATTGCCACTTACTATCTTCTTTGCCGCTATGCTAACCCTTATCACCACGTATGCCAAATCGTATAAGGAAGCACAAACTATCATTACCCCGGTAACTTTTCTTGTAATACTTCCCGCAGTAGTTGGAATAATGCCCGGGATAAACCTGAGTTTAAAAACGGCTGTAATTCCTATAACAAATATTTCCCTGGCAACCAGGGAGATAATCGGAGGGACCATAAACCCGTTACTATATATACTGGTTTTGGGTTCACTATTGATTTATGCAGCTTTAGGGGTTTTTGCGGCCAGCCTTTGGTTTAGTAAGGAAAGCAATATTGTAAAATAATCCTACTGTACTGTCTGCAAGAAAACGCCAATTTTTTCGTTACGCTCATCAGAAAAATGCTCAATTACTAAAGTAAACTGCGCTTTTTCTGAATTCGCAAGCCTCAAACTTGGCGTTTTTTTATCAGACACTTTTTGTTAAACTTTAAATATTTATATTATAACCTGCAACTTGCAATTTGCAGCCAACTAACAACTAACAACTATAGTATTAACCCATAAAAACAATAACCCATGAAAACAATATTAAGTATTTCCCTTGCATTTTTGTTTAGTTTTTCCATTTCTGCCCAGTCGGTTAACCTTAAGTTGAACCTTGATAAAGACAAGGTATACAAGGCTAAATCGACAAGTGACGTAAGCATGACCATGACTATTAACGGTGAACAAAAGAATTCAACCATGAAAATTACTGCCGTAGTTTCCTTGAAGCCAACCGGAAGCGAGGCCGATAATTTTCTGGCAGATGCCCGTTTTGAATCATTTGAATTCAACTATACAATGCCTGGTATGTTCAGTATGGAAATTAATTCTGCTCAAACTGGAAATTTTAATTCCCAGAATCCTTCTGATATTATGACAGCTTTGATGAACAGGTTTTGTAAGAAAACGCTTCAGATAAAAATGGCTTCTGATGGAAAAGTCACCGAAGTAACTAATATTCAAATGGTGACAGATTCAGTACTGGCAGAGCCTTGACACATTAAAAGGCCAAATGGCGCAACAGCTGTTGACCCAGGCAAAAAACATGATTAGCCTTACATCAATAAAAGGAATGATTGAAGCATTAACACTTTATTTACCGGGTAAAGAAATAAAAATTGGCGATAAATGGGAAACCAAAATTGTTCAATCATCCAATGGCATAAACATGGTTACAAACAATAGCCTTAAACTAAAAAAATTAAACGGTGATGAAGCCGAAATTACAGGTGAATCAACTATCGAACCGGAGGGAGGTTCACCTTCTGTGCAGATATCCGTGGTTTGGGTAAATGCAACCTGACTATTGATGCAAAAACAGGATGGCCAATAAAAGCATCCTTCCAAACGCACTCTCAGGGATCAATGCAGGGTATACCGGTTGAAATGGATACGACAACGGAAGTAACTTCGCAATAATTTGCAGATGTGCAGATGTACAGGTGATGACAAATTACTGATTACAAATTACTAATTATTTAATATCTTAATTACCTCATCACCTCATCACCTCATCACTTTTAACCTGCAACCTGCAACATGTAATTATAATATTATTAATTTTTTTAAAATTCTCTAAATTGAAAAATTTTATCAGTCTTCTATTACTATTTAGCTCTGTAGCTATTAATGCCCAGACTATAACCGGGTATGTTTGTGCCAAAAAAGACAAAACACCTATTGAGTTCGCAACCGTTACTCTTTTAAATTTGCCTGACTCGTCAGTAATAAATGGAGTAACTACACAAAAAAACGGTGCATATTCTTTTTCGTCAGTTATGCCTGGTAAATATTTCATTAAATGCGCGTTCCTGGGCTTCCATACTACAGGCAAACAAATCAGGACAAGTGTTAATAAACCTGCATTGTTCGCGGATACAATATTCCTCGAGGATGCTACTCAGCAGATTAAGGAAGTAACTGTGACAGGTGCGCGCATAGAGGCTAAAGAATTGGTCGACAGAACGGTTTATAATATACCAGGTGAAATTGCCAAAACATCAGCTAATGGGTATGAAATTTTAAAGAAAATTCCATCTATACAGGTTGACTTTAACAATAATGTCACACTAAACGGAAGTACCAATTTCATTATCCAGGTGGATGGGAAAATTCGTGACAAGGAATTTCTTGCTAAGCTGAACCCAACAGATATAGAATCCATAGAAATTATAAATAATCCATCTGGCAAGTATGAAGGCGATATTGACGGAGTAATCAACGTAATACTTAAAAAAGAGGCACGTGCTGGTATTAATGGGAATATAGGCGGATCAATCCGCACTTCGGTTTTACCATCAGGAAGTGCTTCGGGAGGAATAGATTATGGAACGGGAAAATTAACATTTTATGCTACAGCCTACACTTGGTTACAGGAGCTGAATATTAACAATCAAAGCAGTTACATGGATACACTTAGCTCAAGGTCAATGGCCGGTACAGGAAGGTTTAAAATATCATCCAGTTCTGTTAATACAGGCATGGATTTTTATATAAATGACAGGAACAACCTTAACCTTAACCTTAACTTCCGGCCTGTTGTAAATGAATCAAACGTACCATCAACAGGAAGTACTGATTCACTTAAAAATAAAGTTTCTTATTTTATTTTGTCATCAAATCAGATAGCGCATAGTCAAACGTTAAGTGACGAGGGCACTGCTTCTCTGTTTTATAAAAGGTCCTATAAAAAACCAATAAAGGAACTAACCGCTGAGTCCCGTTTCTACAGGTTTCATTCCAATGTTGAAAGTTATTTATCAGATACCCTTTCCACTAACGGATATTCAATGTCATTTGGAAATAACAACAATACTTATAACGACCGGAGCGCATACACATTCAAAGTGGATTACGTGCAACCTATTGGGATATCCGCAAGGATTGAAACCGGCTACCAGTTTTATGATCAGTTTATAACAATAAATTTCAACCAGTCATTTACTTATAGCTATTCCCAGGGAACGCAATTCTACAAATCAGGTTCGTTATTTACATATAATGAAGTGAGGAATGCAGCATACGCCGGGTTTATTGAAAATATCAATAAATGGAGTTTCCAGGCTACCCTTCGTGTTGAAAACAGTATTATTAACATGAAGGATACCAGTGGTTCATTTGGATATACATCTTTTTTACCAAATGTCAATTTACAGTATAAATTTTCTTCAAAACAAAATGTAAAACTCAACTATAACCGCCGTATTGTGCGTCCGGCGATAGGGGACATGAATCCAAACACTATAATATCCCAATATAGTGAGTCAAAAGGTAACCCTGCACTTAAACCGGAATATTATGATAAGTTTCAACTTACATACACATTGAATTTTGGCAAGAATTATCTCTCTCCCAATGTTTATTACACAATTATAACCGATAAAAAAAGTACTGAAATGACTTTTCTATCGCCTGGTTCAGGATTTTTTCTTACACAGCCAAAGAACCTGCTGACAGGTTACGAAGAAGGTTTTGGAATTAATGGAATGCTATTGTTTTTTAATATAAATGCAAGGTTTTACCAGGGGCATTATAATGCTGTAAATAACCTTCCAATACCGATACCTGCCAAAAATTATTCTTCATTTGCTCTTAATAGTTATGTCTTTGCACCTCTACCCTGGAAAATAAATGCATTTGCATTTATTAATTACAATGGTCCAAGCATTAATGCTTATAGCCGAACCACAAGTACTCCCTTTTATGGTATTGGAGCTCAAAAAATTGCAGGTAATCATACAATTGGTATTTTTTACCTTATGCCTTTTCGCAATAACATAACAATGTCGAATACAACTACAAATACACCTGCCAGCAGCACGAGCATGGCAACCTGGTCGCAAAACAGTTCAGGCTTTAATGTTTCAAATTTTATTATGGTGTCGTATACATATAAGTTCAATAAGGGTAAAACTGTAAAGAAAATTGTTCATAAGGAAGAAGGTGAAAGTGATACTAAAACGGAGGGTGTAGGTGGGAAGTAGAAAGTTGAAAGATAAAAGATTAAAGAGGTAAGAAAACAGAGGTAAGAAAACAGAGGTCAGAAGACAGATTAAAGATGATTTGCGAATCGCGATTGGCGATTTTCGATTTAGGATTTAACAAACATATAATATGATAGTTATAGTTAAATCTTACAGTAATTGTCATAGTTAGTACTACCACATATTATTAGGGAAAAATAATTAACTTTGTAAAAATAATATTATGAGTACGGCTACAATAAATCTGACGAGTTTCCAATTGATTAAGATTCTTCGTGAAAAGGTTGGTGAAGAACAAGCTGAATCTTTAGCCACTTTTGTCGAAACAAAAGTTAGAGAGGAAATTGAGTCTTATAAAGATAATTTGGCAACAAAAGCTGATATTGCAATATTGAAAGGTGAATTGAAAGCTGATATAGCCAAATTGGAAACAAAAATTGAAGCCACATCAAAACAAACACTCATTTGGATGTTTGGTATGCTGGTTTGTTTATTAGGCTTGGCTACTGGATTAATAATACATTTCGCAAAGTAAAAGATATAGACTTCAAATTTTCAAAATAGCACATTTTCAAATTTTCAAATTACTTCATTTCTTCCCTGCACCTAACTAACTGTTCGCCAAAATTTTTGCCAAATTCAATTAATTCATCAATTTTTTCGTCGTGTGGCGAAAATTTTGCAATCAGGCTGTCTTGTACAATATTGAATTTTAAAGCATTTAAATTAGCTTCAATTATTTTAACTGCTTCACCGCTCCATCCATAAGAGCCGAAGGCTGTTGCAAGTTTACCATGATCTCTTATGGGGTTAACAATTGAAAAGAAGCGGTAAACCGGTAAAAGTGTGTTTTGATTGATAGTAGGAGAACCCATTATTACTCCGTTAGATAATGTGAGATTTTCATCCATCTCACCTAAGAGGGATTTTTCCAGGTTAAGAATTTTTACATTAACGCCATCGACTTTTAGGAGGCCATCTTTAATTATTCCGGCCATTTCCCTCGTAAAACCATAAGCCGAAACATATGTTATAAGAACATTTTTATCTTTTTGACCTTCCTTACATAAAAAGTCCATTGCAAGCTGTTCGCTCCTGGCCACCTTTTCCTTCCACGTTTTTCTAAGAATGGGGCCATGTCCTGTACAAATTGTATCGATATCGAGAGGCCTTATTTTTTCGATGGCTTTCAGCATGAACCGGCTAAAAGGTTTAAGAATAACGTCGAAATAGTAATCGAATGCTTCGTTATAATCTCCCGCCAGGTCGTCAAACATAGCCTCATTACAATAATGTGCCCCGAACGAATCACAGGTGAATAGTACTTTATCCTCCTGAAGATAGGTGTAAATTGAATCTGGCCAATGAAGATTCGGAGCTCCGATGAATTTCAGGCTTTTGTTTCCAAGATCGAGTGTATCACCATCTTTCACGCGGAGCGATTTAAATGTAATGCCTGTTATATCCTGAAGGTAATTAATTGCCTGGCCACTACCAACTACAGTTGCATTTGGAGCTAATGCCAAAAGATCTTTTAATGCACCTGAATGATCAGGTTCGGTATGATTAAATACTATATATTCAATTTCGGCCGGGTTGGTAATTTTTATTATTTTGGATAGGTACTCATTTTTAAATGATTCTTTTGCAGTATCAATAACTGTCTTTTTTTCAGCATTTATAAAGTAGGAATTATATGTAGTCCCGTACTTTGTTTCCATTACTATATCAAAAGTAACAATATCATGGTCAAGAACGCCGATCCATTGTATATCTTTTGTAATATTCAGTATTTTGTCGTCAATCATTTTGATTAGGCTTTAGGCTATTAGGGGCTTGGTGCTAGGGGTTAGTGGCTGGTGTCTGTCTTCTGATCTCTGTCTTCTGTCCTCTATTATCATTCATCTTTCATCTCCATGTCTTGGCTCCTGGTTCTTGGTTCCTGGCTCTATTTTCATCAGGTTCCTAAAGGTGTGCCAGTACCGTATTATTTGCCAATACTTTTTGGTTAAGTTCAACATCGATTTTTGCAGATAATGGCAGAAACACATCGACGCGCGACCCGAATTTAATGAATCCAAGTTGGTCACCCTGTATAACATCCGAATTTATTTTAGAGTAACAAACAACTCTTCTGGCTACGGTGCCGGCAATTTGTCGTAAAAGAAGTTCTATACCGGATGGTGATTTTACAACAATTGTCGTCCGTTCATTGTGAGTCGATGATTTTGGATGCCAGGCCACCAGGTAATCCCCTTCATGATATTTGAAATAAACTACCTTTCCACTAATAGGATAGCGGTTTATATGCACATTTAGAGGGCTCATGAAAATTGAAATCTGGATACGCCTGTCATTAAAGTATTCGTTTTCTCCCGTTTCTTCAATTACAACCACCTTCCCGTCAGCTGGTGCTACTACAATTGTTTCATCAGGTGAAAACATCCTGTTTGGATTTCGGAAAAACCAAATAATTAAAAACAGGAAAACTACTGAAGCAATGGTTAACAGAATTGAAATCCATTGTATATGAAAAGTAAAATGGTATACAACTATATCCAGAATGAATAAAGTTATAAAAGAAAAAGCTATTATTTTGTATCCTTCTTTATGTATTGTCATCGTTTTAAAATTAGAGCCAAGAATCAAGAACCAAGAGCCATCCTTCGACTAGGCTCAGGAACCAAGAACCAGGAGCCAAGATGAAGGTTGTTAGTTGCAGGTTTTAGTATAAAGTGATTAAGTAATTATGTGATTAAGTAAATTAACATATTATTAGTAATCAGTAATTTGTTATCATTTTCAAATTTTCAAATTTGCTCTTTTCTTGCCTTGAGCGTAGTCGAAGGGTCAAATTAGCATTTTCACATGCAAATATAGAAATACTATCGGTACGGCAAATAATACCGAATCAAATCGGTCTAAAATTCCTCCATGTCCGGGTAAAATATTACCCGAATCCTTTAAATTATAGCTCCTTTTTAGCATGGATTCTGTTAAATCTCCCCAAATTCCAAATAATGATACTATTAAAGCTATAATAAGCCAATCTGTTATTTTAAGTTCACTAAAGAAATGTGAAATAATTATTGCAATTATGATTGTCAAGATTATTCCGCCAATTAAACCCTCCCACGATTTTTTAGCCGATATCCGCGGAAACAAGGGATGTTTGCCAAAAGATGTTCCAATGAGGTAAGCGCCGGTATCGGACGACCAAAACAAAATAAACAAACCGAGGATAAGATGCGGGCAATAAGATTTTAAATTATAAACCGGGAACCCAATTAAAACGAGCAATGCAAAAGGAACTGCTATATAAATAATGCCTAAAATGGTTAATGCTATATTCAGAAAAGGATTTTCGTTATTATGATATATTTCAATAAGAAATATAAATGTAATGACCGGAATTATTATAATAAGAACAGCATTGTTTACAAAACCTGAAGCAATAAGGCATACTGAAGAGTATATCAGCAGTCCGCATGATATTCCCAGGTACTTGCGGGGATTAATGTTCCCCTTTGTAAAAATATTATAGAATTCATTTAAGCCAAAAAGAGTAATAAAGAAAAATAATATAAAAAATGCCAATGGATGAATAAGGATAGCAACTATAAGAACTATTACAAAAATTGCTCCCGTAATAGTCCTTTTATAAAAATCATTCATAAGTTGTATGTCCTCATAAGTTAGTTGTCAGTTGTCAGTTGTTAGTATATATTACAACCTTTACAACCATGTTTTCGTACCCTGAGCGATGTCGAAGGGTACAACTTTTACAACTTCATAAAATTACTCTTTAACGGATTCATCTGGTGCAAACACATGTTCATAAGGGTTAGGAAATTTACGTTTACCGAATATCTTTTCAAGATCCTCGCTAAAAATAACTTCCTTTTCAAGTAATAAATTTGCAAGTTGAGTTAGCCCGTCAAGGTTTTCAGTTAAGGTTTTTTTTGATCGGTTATATGCGCTTTCAACAATTCTGGAAACTTCCTGATCAATAGTTTCCGAAGTTCTTTCACTAAAAGGCTTTACAAACGCATATTCACTTTGTCCGCTTGAATCGTAGAAGCTGAGATTGCCAATTTCTTTACTCATCCCAAAATATGAGACCATGGCATAAGCTTGTTTGGTTACACGTTCAAGATCATTTAATGCCCCTGTAGATATTTTGCCAAAAATTATTTCTTCTGAAGCACGGCCTCCTAAGGCAGAGCACATTTCATCAATCATTTGTTCTGTAGTTGTAATCTGGCGTTCTTCCGGTAAATACCAGGCTGCACCTAAGGATCGCCCTCGTGGAATAATAGTAACTTTTACCAATGGATTAGCATATTCCAATAACCAACTTATAGTTGCGTGACCTGCTTCGTGAAAAGCTATGGTCTTTTTCTCATGCGGGGAAATTATTTTGTTTTTCTTTTCCAGTCCTCCGATAATTCGATCAATAGCATCGAGGAAGTCTTGTTTTTCGACTATTTTCTTATTTTTTCTGGCAGCAATTAAAGCCGATTCATTACATACATTTGCAATGTCAGCACCTGAAAACCCGGGAGTTTGACGTGATAAAAAGTCAAGATCAAGAAGTGGGTCATATTTCAAAGGACGAAGGTGAACTTTAAAAATTTCCCTGCGTTCATTCAAATCCGGCAATTCAACATGAATTTGCCTGTCGAAACGGCCTGCACGCAATAATGCCCTATCAAGAATGTCAGCCCTGTTAGTAGCTGCAAGAATAATAACTCCGGTATTGGTAGCAAAACCATCCATTTCAGTTAATAACTGATTGAGAGTATTTTCGCGTTCATCGTTAGCCCCGAAATTTGGATTTTTCCCACGAGCACGGCCAATAGCGTCTATTTCATCAATGAATACTATACACGGTGCTTTTTCTTTTGCTTGTTTAAACAGGTCACGAACACGGGATGCTCCAACACCGACAAACATCTCAACAAAATCAGAGCCTGAAATGGAGAAGAAAGGTACATTAGCTTCACCCGCGACAGCTTTAGCCAGCAATGTTTTGCCTGTACCAGGAGGGCCTACCAATAAAGCGCCCTTAGGAATTTTTCCTCCTAAATCGGTATATTTTTTAGGATTTTTAAGGAAGTCGACTATTTCCTTAATTTCAATTTTTGCTTCTTCCAAACCGGCAACATCTTTGAAATCAGTTTTAACATTAGTATCCTTATCGAAAATTTGTGCTCTCGATTTCCCAACGTTAAATATATTTCCTCCTCCACCTCCTGTACCGGCACTCATTCTACGGAATACAAAAAGCCATATTAAAATTATAGCCACAATCCAGATAAGGGTAGGTAACATATCGCCCCATAAATCTTTACGATGTTCATTATCCTCCGTAATTCTTTCATTTTCAGGAAAATCCTTTTGAGCATCCTTAAGTTGATTGTGAAATAATTCAGCTCCTCCGATTGTTATGGTAAATTGTGGGCCTTGCTTGGAAATTGAACTTAATCCTTTATCAAAATATTTCTTATAAATTTGTTTGGATAACCTGTCTGGTATTATGGTAACTTCCGCACGTTCATTATTTACGACTACGATTTTTTCAACATCATGTTCCTTAAGCATTTCGTTTTCAAATTGCTTCCATGTAATTTCCACAACATGCTTCCCGGTAAAAATTAAATTTAAAGATATAAATCCCAGTATTATCAACCCATATATCCAATAAATATTAAATTTTGGTTTTGGGGAATTTCCAAGTTTAGAATCCTTATTCCCAAAAATATTGTTGTTTTCTGATTTAGGTTCAGGATTCTGAATTTTATTTTCAGAAGATTCATTATTATCTATTTTATCATCACTTTCACTCATTCTATATTATTTGAGTTATCAATTTATTAGAAGTTTATTCGTTCTTCAATTCTATTTATTTTGCCGTCAGCCCAAAGTTCTTCTAGATTATAGAAATCCCGAAATTCTTTTTGAAAAATGTGCACAACAATATCTACATAATCGAGCAGGATCCATTGTGCATTTTCAAAACCCTGTTTTCTCCAGGCTTTTTCATTAAGGTTTTCTTCAAGTATTTTCTCTATCCATTGGGCTATTGCACTAACCTGCGTATTAGAGTCGCCATGACATATAATAAAATATCTACATACCGCAGTTTCAAGAGCCGTTAAATTAATACTTACTATTTCCTTGCCCTTTTTTTCTTTTATACCCTCAATAATATGATATATAATTGGTTCCTTTTCAGGCTTATAGGCTATTATCATTTGTTAATATTTGCACAAAGGTAATCAATTTTGTAATTCTAAATATTTAAATAATTATCAGTATTTTTGGAATAATAACGTAATAAATTTTTATTTAAGCTGGTATTTTCTTTTAAGGCTATTAATAACAAATATTATACATCTTTTTAATATAGACATATTGTCTTATCTTGTGGGTGCTGACGCTTTTAATTAATTTGTATTTATGGGTGATATATTTCAACGTGGACAATGCTTTAAATTCCATGAAATTTCTTCTACTAATTTATATGCAAACTCTTTGCCAAGAGATTCGCCGGAAGGAACAATAGTATTAGCTGATTTTCAATCTGAGGGGAGGGGTCAGGGTGGTAATACCTGGGAAAGCGAGAAAGGTAAAAACCTTACTTTCAGTATTCTGTTAAAGCCTCATTTTCTTAAGGCTTCAGGCCAGTTTTATATTTCAAAGGTTATATCTCTTGCACTCGCTGATTTTGTATCGTTATTTATTGATAATGTTTTTATTAAATGGCCTAATGATATTTATGCCGGCGACAGAAAAATCGGAGGGATACTAATTGAAAATTCAATAGACGGACAATATATTTCTCAAAGTATTGCAGGGATTGGAATAAATATAAATCAAAAAAAATTCTCCGGTAATGTCCCAAACCCGGTATCATTGTGTAAGTTAACTAATCTTGAATATAATATTGAAGATATGTTGGATACGTTAAAGGATATAATTGAATACAGATATAAAATGCTTAAAGAAAGAGAATATAAAACAATAGACGAAAACTATATTGATTTTCTTTACCGGTATGGAGAAAAATCTTCGTATCAGTCTGAAAACGAAATTTTTGTTGGTACCATTACAGGTGTTGAATCTACAGGAGAACTGATTATTTTAATCGATAATGGAGATTACCGGAGTTTTAATTATAAAGAAGTTACTTTTTTAATTGACAATAAGTTCCTTTAATTTTTTTTACTGACATAAAAGGCAATTTGTACGACTTTTTGGCAGGTTAAATTTAGTGCATAGTGCTTAGTGCATAGTCAATTTCTCTACCTTCTTTCTTTCTTCCATTCTATACCTTCCTATTTCATTTGTAATTAGTAATCAGTAATTTGTAATCATTTGCACATCTGCACATCTGCACATCATTTCATCCAGGTATCCGGATGAAGTCTCCATTCTGTAAGTAATGCAACCTGTTCGGGTTGAATATAATTTGTTTTTAAGGCCAAATCTATCAATTCATTATAATTAGTTAAGGCAATAAGTTCGCATTTACCTGCATTAAAATTATCTATTGCTACCTGAAATTCATAGGTAAAAATTGCTAACATTCCAAGAACTTTTGCTCCTGCGGCCCGAAGTGATTCAACAGCCTGAAGGCTGCTTCCACCTGTAGAAACAAGGTCTTCAATAACAACAACCTTTTGATCCGGTTCTATTATTCCTTCGATCAGATTACCCATTCCATGTGATTTTGGTGCCGACCTTACATATGCAAAAGGTAGGTTTAAATCTTCTGCTACCAAAACTCCCTGGGCAATTGCACCGGTAGCAACGCCAACAATTGTTTCCACTGAAGGATAGAAAAGTTTTATTTTTTCCACGAAGGCATCCCGGATAGCTTTCCTTATTTCAGGATAAGAAAGAGTAATACGGTTATCGCAATAAACCGGAGATTTCCATCCCGATGCCCAGGTAAATGGTTTTGCAGGTTCTAACTTTATTGCTTTACTTTGTAATAAATATTGGGTGATTAAGTTTGTGTATGACATGAATAAAAATAATAAAATATATTTTAACGAACGGGTTGTAATATTGAGTGACAAAATTACAAAAAGCTTTGAAAAGAACGAAGGTTTGTTTTACAAGTATCCAAAAAAGGAGGAATTGTGCGAGCTATTGGATTTTTTTGAGAAGTTAAATGAAATTAAAACGCTTTTTATTTTACATGATAAGGAAGATAAATTGTTTGAAATTGTCAAATCTTGTTTTACAGTTGTTGAAGCAGCCGGAGGTGTAGTTCGTAGAAATGACGGCAAGATACTTACGATTTTTCGTCGCGGAAAATGGGACCTCCCAAAAGGTAAAGTTGAAAAAGGCGAATTTTACAAACAGGCAGCATTACGGGAGGTAGGTGAGGAGTGTGGCCTTTCCCGGCTTGAGACAGGCAGGAAATTGACTGAAACATATCATGTTTATCATGATCATGAAAAAAAAATATTAAAACGTACTATATGGTATGAAATGCAATTATTGATTGATGAACAACCGGTACCTCAACTTGAAGAAGGCATAACTGATTTTAAATGGGTTGATTATAATAACATTAGTGAGATAATGAAAAACACTTATGAATCAATCAAGGATATTTTTACCTGGGTAACCAGGACGGAATAATATAGTGCTTAGTACATAGTGCTTAGTGCTTAGTTGCTGGTTGTCAATAAAATTGTAATTAGTAATCAGCAATTTGTCATAATTTTCAAATTAGCACATTTTCAAATTTTCAAATTGTAGTCTTGTCAAAGCAAATTTTTGCTCTTCATATAATCGAACAGATACATCTCGAATTGTTCAGACGGGGCAGGGGCGGGGGACATTATTAGTTTACCATCAGGGCCTATCAGGTAGTATGTTGGAATAGTCCTTATATCATAATCCTTCAATATATCAGGTTGGTCGCCATAATATAGAAAAGTCCAGTTATATGCATATTTTTTTGTAAAGTTCCGGATATACGATAATGATTCATCGACTGAAACAGTAACTATTTTAAGGATATCGCCGTGTTTTTGCTGTATTTTTTTTAATTGGTCATATTCCTTAAAACAGGAATAATTCTGTGTTGTACAAAAAATCATATATACCATTGTACCTTTAAAACTATTGAGACTTACCCAAATACTATCCTGGTTCAATAATTTAAAAGCAGGAGGCGAATAGCCAGGAAGCAGCCTGGTAACCTTATCCCTGATATCAGCGGCGATTAATTTATGAATTGCAATTTGACTTGTAAATATAAATGAATCAAGTATCTGTAATAATCCGTTCCTGGAAAAATCCATCCCGTAACATCCTTCATGTATACCTTTTAATATTACAAGTTCCTTTAAAGTATCTTTGCTTAAAACTTTATCCTGTGCCAGGGTGTTTTTAAGGCCGGCAAGGCTTTTCTTTAAATTGATATCATCGTAGATTATTTTTCCCGATTTTGTACGTCCAAAATATACAAAATATTTATCATAAACCTGGTTAAATAGTTCCATAAAGGCCGGATTACGATAAAGTACTGATTTGTTCAGGAAATAGTTATCAGAAATATTGCGTGACTTAAACCGTGAAGACATAAATTTTAGCAACCCAATTTTATAGGTACTGTAATCTTTAAAATAAGGATCAGATATATTAATAAAGATTGAGTCAATTTTCTTTATCAGAGAGTCAATTTTACCAGGGTTATAATTTGAATATAAGTTGATGGAGTAATCCGCATATATTGGATCGAAAATACTGTCGAATCTGTTAATTAGAAAATTGAGTTCTTTAGATTTGTCATCATCTTCAGGATGAGTTTTTGATTTGGAAGATTCAATAGTAAATGGCTCACGAATCTCTTCAAAATATGGATTTAGTATTTCCTCATGTGTCTTTGTTGTTTTTGGAGGCAGTTTTATATTGTAGGTTTTTCCTGGTTCCAGGTATATATAAAGATAGTAACGGCCAACATGTGCAAAAACAAATTCAGTTTCAGGAATATCAATTTTAAAACTAAATTTTCCAATACTATCGGGTGTTATAACTGCTAATTTTTTTTCATTGCTTGTAATAAAGTTTTCATAAATATTAAATGTTATTGGTTCGTTAGCATATTCCTGATTTTTCCCGCTAACAATTACTTCCCCGGCACGGATTGTTGTGCATGAAAAAAAATAAAACGCCAGAAAAATAATATTATATTTCATCAATTTAGTGCTTAGTGCATAGTGCCTGGCTCTCTTTTTTAAACCTGCAACTATTTCAGGTATTTCTTTAAGTCTACAGCATGTGGAATAAACTTTGAAACGTCGCCTCCATATCTCAATATTTCACGAACTATAGATGAATTAATTGATGTATGTTCAGGTAAAGTTAAAAAGAAGACAGATTCAATTTCAGGATACATTGCTTTGTTAACCTGAGCAATGGCACGTTCATATTCGAAATCGGCCGAAGTCCGTAATCCTCTCAAAATATAGAGTGCTTTTACCTGTTTGCAGAAATCAATGGTTAATCCATTGAATTGGGTAACTTCAACTTTTTCAATGTTTTTGAACACCTCTTTAATCATTGATAATCTTACATCAAGGTTAAAAAAGACTTTTTTATTTTCATTATTGCCTACGGCAATTATTATTTTGTCGAATATATCCAAAGCTCTGGTAATTATTGATTCATGCCCAATTGTGAATGGATCGAACGAACCGGGAAATACAGCGATCTTGTTCATTATTATGATTACTAATTACTAATAATATATGCGAATTAATGGTTGAATTATTAATAAAAATATTATAAATCGTAATTAACATAATTGATTACTAAGCACTATGCACTATGCACTAAGCACTATTTACTATGCACTATTCAGGAGATATCTAAGGCATTCTCAACTTTTTCATTAAGCAAAGCTAATTCAATTACCTGAGGGATATTATCCACGTAATGAAATGTTAGTCCTGTAAGATATCTTTCAGGGATTTCCTCAATATCTTTTCGATTATCATTTGGCAAAATGATATCTATTATGCCTGCTCTTTTAGCAGCAAGGATTTTCTCTTTAATTCCCCCGACCGGCAATACTTTACCCCGAAGTGTTATTTCCCCTGTCATTGCTAATTTATTTTTTACTTTACGTTGTGTAAAAGCTGATCCTAACGATGAAATCATTGTTACTCCTGCCGAAGGGCCATCTTTTGGGATAGCTCCTTCGGGAACATGAATATGGATATTCCATTTTTCGAACATATCCGGCATTAATGATAAAATCCCGGAATGTGATTTAATGTATTCAAGGGCGATCACAGCCGATTCCTTCATTACTTCTCCAAGGTTGCCGGTAAGGGTAAGGTTACCTTTACCTTTACTAAGACTGGTTTCAACAAACAAAATATCCCCTCCTGAGGCTGTCCAGGCAAGACCTGTTACAACTCCAGGGTATTCGTTGCCCTGATATTTGTCTTTGGAATATTTAGGAGCTCCGAGAATTTTTTGAATATCGGCAATACTCACCTTTTTATCAAATTTTTCTTCAAATGCTATTTTTTTAGCAGTATTACGAATTAAAGTTGCCAGCGTTTTATCCAGTTCACGAACACCTGATTCATGTGTATAGTTTTCAATTAAATATTCAAGAGAATCCTGTGTCATTGAAAATTGGGATCTTTTCAATCCGTGTGCTTTTAATTGTTTAGGGAAAAGATGCCGGTTGGCAATTTCAATTTTTTCTTCAACTGTATATCCATTAACATCAATCACTTCCATACGATCGCGCAATGCCGGATGGATAGAGCTCAAGGTATTAGCTGTAGCTAAAAACATTACATTTGACAGGTTGAACTCAAGTTCCAGGAAATTATCATAAAATGTATTATTCTGTTCAGGATCAAGAACTTCAAGTAATGCAGATGATGGATCGCCATGATAATCCTGTCCAACTTTATCTATTTCATCAAGAATAAAAACGGGATTTGAGGATTTAACCTTTTTAAGGTTTTGAATTATCCTTCCGGGCATTGCGCCTATATAAGTTTTACGATGGCCGCGAATTTCTGCTTCATCCCGCAAACCGCCCAGTGACATACGGCAGCACTTTCTGTCCAGAGCTCTGGCTATTGATTTGCCAAGTGAGGTTTTTCCAACTCCCGGAGGGCCAACCAGGCACAATATAGGGGCTTTCATGTTGCCTTTTAGTTTTAAAACTGCAAGGTGCTCAATAATCCGGTCTTTAACTTTTTCCAGGCCGAAATGATCATTGTCCAGAATAGTTTTTACCCGTTCCATATTAAAATTATCCCTGGTATATTCATTCCATGGCAATTCAAGAAGGGTAATCAAATAATTCAGTTGAACTGAGTATTCACCGGCAATAGGATTAAGGCGCTGTAATTTATCAAGTTCCTTCTTAAAAACCAACTCAACATCTTTGTTCCATTTCTTCTTCTTTGCTTTCTTCTGCAAATCTTGAATTTCCTGATCAACCGGATTGCCTCCCAATTCATCCTGAATAGTTTTCATTTGTTGATGAAGCAGGTATTCTCTTTGTTGCTGGTCGATATCATACTTAACCTTGGTTTGAATATCGTTTTTTAATTCAAGAAGTTGAAGTTCACGTGTAAGGTATTCAAGAAGAAGAATTCCCCGTTTTTTAAGGTCGCTTATTTCCAATAATTTTTGCTTTTCTTCAGTTTTAATGTCGCTGTTTGAGGAGGCAAAATTTATTAAAAATGAGGGATTTTCAATGTTACGAATTGCAAAAGATGCTTCAGGCGGTATATTATTGTTTAATTGAATAATTCGTAATGATATATCTTTAAGTGAGCTAATAATAGCTTCAAATTCACGGTTAATTTCACCTGGTTTAATATCATTTATTAAATTTATCTGGGCTTGTAAGAATGGTTCCTCTGTAGTAAATGACTTTATTTCGAATCGTTTTTTTCCCTGAATAATAATTGAAGTTGAATTATCAGGCATTTCAAGAATTTTAAGGATCAATGCAATTGTCCCCACCTGATAAATATCCTTACCAAGAGGGTTATTTTCGTTAGGGTTGCGTTGTGCAACAGTTCCGATTATTTTATCTTTTTTATAAGCGTTCCTGATAAGTTTAATTGATTTATCCCTGCCAACGGTTATTGGAATTACAATACCCGGAAAAAGAACTGTATTGCGTAATGGTAAAATGGGTAATGAGTCAGGAATTTTAAGATTATCAGATAGATCGTCATCGTCTTCTGTAATTGGAATAAATTCATTTTCGTCAACCAGGTTGTCGGATAAATAAATATCAGATATTACCACATCATTTTTTTTACTCATATGTTATTTGTTCACTGTTAAAAATCAGGTATTGCTTTTATATGTAATCAAATATTAAAATATCATGTCACAATGACACCAATCAGGTTAAAATGTCTTAAAATAAATAAGATCCGTATATATACAATTCTGATGCCATAAAAACAGAATAGTTCAATGCCGGCAATTCTTTATTTGTTTATTTGTTTATTTGTTTATTTGATTATTTGTTTATTCGTTTATAAGGTTTATAAGGTTTATAAGGTTTATTAGGTTTATAAGGTTTATAAGGTTTATAAGGTTTATAGGGTTTATAGAATTATGTTATTGAAAATTTTTATAAACTTTATAAACAAAATTTACTAACAACTAACAACTAGCAACTAGCAACTAGCAACTATGCACTAAGCACTATGCACTAAGCACTAATTAAAACCTTCTGAATTTTTCGGTAATATTAAAGATATTTCTGAATATATCTTTATCATTATCAGTAAATTCGATATTTCTCCGTTTCATAACAAGCCGGGCCACTTCAAAAGCTTTTTCCAGATTATAAACTGTGAAGCCATGGCTCCCTCCAAATGAAAAAGATGGAATAAAAGTACGTGGGAACCCGGCTCCAAAAATGTTTGAAGAAATTCCAACAACCGTTCCTGTATTAAACATTGTATTTATACCTGATTTTGAATGATCGCCCATGATGAGGCCGCAAAATTGGAGGCCTGTATTTATGAAATTCTCTTTGGGATAATTCCAGATTTTTACTTCGGAATAATTATTTTTTAAGTTGGAATTATTTGTATCAGCCCCCAGGTTGCACCATTCTCCTATAACCGAATTTCCAAGGAACCCATCATGAGCTTTATTTGAATATCCTATTAATACGCTATTATTCAGTTCACCGCCAATTTTACAATGAGGGCCGACAGTTGTGGCCCCATATATTTTCGAACCCATTTTCAGGCATGCATGTTCACATAAAACGAATGGTCCACGTACCATAGACCCTTCCATTATTTCGGTTTCTTTAGCTATATATATAGGACCGGTAGTTCCGTTTATAATTGAAAATTCAACGGAAGAACCTTCCTCAATGAAAATATTTTCTATTCCTGTTACTTTGTTCGTATTACTTATTTGTGCAGATTTTCGGCCTTTTGTAATTAATTCAAAATCTTCGCGAATGGCTTTATCATTCAATTGAAAAATGTCCCACGGATAGTTTATTTTATCAAAGGCAATGTTTGTTGTTATAATTTTAAATGATGAAGTATTATTAATCTTAAAATCTTTAATCTGTTCGGGATTAAGCCGGGCTGCAATTATAATATCATTTTGCTTTAATATTTCTCCTTGTTTGAGTGTTATAATCGCATCAGCCAAATTTTTTAAAGGGATAACAGAGCTATTGACAAGGATATTATCTTTCTGCTGAATATATGGAAATTTATTTGAGAGGTAATCCTTTGTAAGAAATGAGATTTGCCCATCGAGGAATTTATTCCATTTTTCGGTTATAGTTAAAATTCCCAGTCTGATTTCAGATACCGGCCGTGTGAAAGTTAACGGAAGCAAGTTGTTCCAGCTCAGATCATCAAATAAAATATAATTCATTTTTTCAATAATTATGATTTTTAGAGGTGGCCTAAATATAAAAAAAGCCCCTGATAATCCGGGGCTTTAATTATAAATTTTCTTAGGAATTGTTAATTTATTTTTTTTTGTTAATATGATCTTTATAACGGTTCATGAATTTATCAACACGGCCGGCAGTATCTACCAATTTCATCTTGCCCGTGTAAAAAGGATGAGATGTATTAGATATTTCCAGTTTAATAAGTGGATATTCAACATTGTCAATTTTTATAGTTTCTCTGGATGCAGCTGTAGATTTAGTAACAAATGTGATTTCATTAGACATATCTTTAAATGCTACAAGCCTGTAATTTTTTGGATGAATTTCCTTTTTCATGATTATCAGATACTTTTATCAATGGGATGCAAAGGTATATAATCAGATTATAATTACAAAAAAAAACATATAAATAAGTATTTTATTTTGTGGCTGTCTTTAAAATAAAGTGTTTGGATTATCATTGCCGTTGGTTTAAACCAACGGCAATGATTTATGACAAACACTTAGAATATCAGGATCAATTTATGGTCAATCATCACAAATACCATAGTAATGAGTGTACTATAGAACAAGAACCATGACATAGGAATATATGCCTGTGGGGGAATGCCAAGCTTATAATAATTATAAAAAATCATAAATATTTTCTCAATAATATGAATAAATGTTGTACCCAACGCAATCCCGACCAGGCCATAATATTGCATTAAAAATAAGCTGGCGGCAATATTTAATAGTATTTCCAGAAAAGATGCCCAAAATACGATTTTAGTTTTTTTGAGCCCAATAAGAATAGTTTGAGGGAACACCAACCTGCAAATAATCATCAATAAATAAACCATAAAAACATCAGAGCCTGATAAATATTCCAAACTGAACAGATTACCGTAAATCCATTTGCTAAATAGCATTATTACAATTGATACAGGAAACAAGTAGTGCATTAATTTTAGCGACTTTTTTTTGAGCTCATACATTGCCCTTCTCATATTCTCAGATGAAGAGAACTCAGTTAACATGGCATTATTTAACCCGTTTGCAAAGGAGCTGGCAAAAGGTAATTCTTTAGCTCCGTAACGAAAGACAGCAAAATTACCTGGCAGGGTTGTCCAGGATGCAATAAATCCATCTATATACTGAGAAGATCCACTTAACAAATAACTAAATATTAATGGCATGCCAAGTTTTAAATGAGTTTTAATATAGGCAAACGAATACTGAAATTTAGCATATCGTTCAAGCAAAACAAATAGCCATATTACACGAACAGCAGAAATAGCAATTAATCCCCAAATTGCCATATTAATTCCCATTCCGAGGATTACAGGTCCGCAAACTACTACCAGCTGTACTGCCGATATCCAAAAAATGTAATTCATAATTTGGTAGGGCCTGTTTCTTAAGTAATATATATATTCTATAAGAGGACTAATATTGCTGAGAATAAAATAAATTACCAAAGGTATAGCATGTGGAACTTTGCGTAGGTCCTTATAAACGAAAATATTATTTCGAAAAATATAAATTAATATAGCAAAACTGCAACTAAATGCACAGAGTATTAAAAAAGTGTTGAATAATTCAGGTGATTTTTCCCTAAAATGAGTTTTTTTTGGAAAAATGTTATTATTATTATATAAAGGTAAAAATGATTGAATTATTCCGGTAACCCAAAAATAACTCAATGCAGCTGATATAAGCATCATTAATTCCCAATCGCCCACATCAGCTCTTGTAAGGTGTGTAAGTCTATATTTGGTAAATACGGCACTAATTATAAGAAAAGTAATAAACCGCAGTATTTGGGAAAACTGCAATCCTAATATTACTGTGATTTTAAATTTGAAATTCAATTCTTATATTATCATTTACATGTTTATAGCAATTTTGCTTCATTAAAACAAAAGTATGCAATTATTTTAAATCACCCATTGGCAATACATAATTAATATTTAACTTTGCGATCCTAAAATGGTGGATGTAGCTCAGTAGGTTAGAGTAGTGGATTGTGGTTCCATTGGTCGTGGGTTCGAATCCCATCTTCCACCCATCTTGTAAAACAATTAAAAGGCAACTGTTTATTTACAAATCAGTTGCCTCGGTATTACATAAGTAAATAACTATAAACTTAAAGTACAAATTTATTATACTATAACATGCCCGCAAATCAGATAGTAAAGACAATTTCATTTCTTTTATTTAAAATCGGAGAAGAGACGTTTGCTGCAAATGTTAGTAAGGTAGAATGTATCCTCGAATTGACAAAAATAACCAAAATTCCAAGAACCCATAAATTCATAAGAGGAGTAATAAACCTTCGCGGTTCAATTCTGCCAATAGTTGATGTAAAATTGAAATTTGGCATGGAACAAACCCAATTTACAAATAACACGTGTATTTTGGTTTTTGAGGTTCAATTGGAAGGCACGCCTGTAAAAATTGGGGCTTTAGTCGATAATGTTATTGAAGTAATTGAAATTAACGATGAGGAAATTCTGCCTCCTCCAAGTATAGGCCGGCAATATCATTCTGATTTTATTACCGGGATGTATCAGGGATCTGATGATTCATTTATAATGCTTCTTGACCCTGATTCAGTTTTCTCCTCAAAAGAAATTTCGTTCATGAATTCCGAATTGCTTTTTGATGAGGATTTAAAACAGAATGATGAGGATGAGACATAAAAAATTATAAGTGAATTGCCATCATTTTTAATATTATTGGCATTTGATTAATATTAAAAATTTTAATGATATAAAGTCCATCCGGTAAATATGTTACGTCAATCTCAACCAAAGATGTCCCTTCTGCGAGATTAAAAGCTTTTACTTCCTTTCCCTGAATATCTGTTAATTGAATTTTATAATTATTATTAGGAATAGCACTGCTAAAAGCAATCGTTGCTATGTTTGAAACTGGATTTGGATATAGTTTAACTGATAAATTGTTTTCTTCATATAGTGGGGTATTTATGCCATCATAAGGAGCCACAGGTAATTCAACTGCCTGGTAAACTTCCCTTGTATACTGGTCCTGAATAAAAGCAATTATTTTCAGGTTACTGATTTTAAAAGCAGTACCTGGTGTCCATGAATAAGGAATTGAAGTAATTTGATTTTGACTCCAATCAGCCTGAAGTGGATTGCCAATATTCGAAGAAATAAATTTTCTCAGTACGTTATTAAATGCAATAAAATTATGTTCCGATTGAACCTGAATGTCTTCAACAACTGCAATGAACAATGATATATTTTGGGAAGTAAGGTTATTTGCAGAACTTATATTAACATTTCCCTGAATAATGCCATTACTACCGTCAACAGATAGATTTATATCAAATAAGCTATTAGCTAAAGACGTTATATTAAGATCGTTAATGTTTGGTTTGCTGGAAACAAAATCGTAAATATTTGCACTACCATCTAAATAGCAAACAGGAACACTTCCTATACCATAATATTCAACCCGTGCTCCCGGATCTGCCTTATTTTCCGAATTAAGAGAATCAGTACCAGGAAAAGAAGTATGATATTGAATTATACAGGCATCAACACTATCTAATCTGACAACTGAATCGAGCTGGTTGTTTGCTTCATTGCTAAATATATCCGATAAGTTTGTAAATTGTTCATAAAGTACTGATTTTGACCTTTGATTTATTGAAACATTATCAAAAGCAAAACCATCTCCCTGGGCAGAAGCTGATGAACCGTAAACCATTCTCAATTGCACTGTGCCCAAATCTATTAAAGAATCCAGTTTATTACGGGAATCGATCCAGCCCGAAGAATTTCCTGTCCAACCACTACTTTGGTTTCCAGGCATAGAGGCAATTGCAGATGAATTATACCATTTAATACCTGTCCCTATATTCCCAACTGTATTCCATGGTCCTGTTCCATACCGGGAATATTGTAAAACTGCGCCTTCCGTGTTTGACTGAGCATTATAGTTAACCCACATATCAATATAAGGCCGTTGAAAATTGGAAAAATCAAAACATGGGCCATTAATTACAAACTGTTGATTTTGATGAGGAGCAGTAAATGAAGTATAAATTGCCTTATTACCGGAATAAGCTGAATTAATCACCTTTCCATCTGGATTTCCCCAATACCAGTTATTTTGTGTTTGCTGATTGCTATACCAATATGAATTCGAATTTTCGAAATTGGAAAAATAGGAGGAATCCCGCAATGTGAATACAGGTTGAAGATGAAAAGTTTGTGTTAAACTATCTTTACAACCATAGGTTGTGGTAAGTTTTAACGTTATATTATAATTACCGGCAGAAGAGAATGTATGGGATATATTTAGTGAATTATAATTATAGGTTTTTTGATGAATAGAGTCAAAAATACTCCAATTATAGTTTGAAACCGGATCGGAACTGCTGCTTTGATTATTGAAATCCACAAGGATATTATTTGAATAGCAATTTTTATCCCATGAAAAACCAGCTTCAGGTACATTACCCAAATAAATTTTTTGAGTCGTAGTATCAGTACAACTTAAAATATTTTCTGCTATTAAACTAATTTTATATGTGCCTGATGAAGAATAAATATGTTTTGGATTAAATAAATCTGAATTATTGGAACCAGATAAATTATCTCCAAAATTCCATTGGCATGAAGATATTGAGTCAATTGGTTCAGAATTGTTAATAAAAATGGTTGAATCCCCGTTCAGGCAATTATTAATAACGGTGAATTTTGCTTTTGGCACAGCAGCTATAGTGACTTTCAAAGAATCAGAAGTACTGCAGCCATAAGAAGTTGTATATTTGAAGTATATTGCTAATTTCCCCGGATTAGTCTGGGGAGGATCAAAATAAGTTAAATTATTTTCCATAATAATTCCATTGCCTGTAAAAATGCCGGCACTATAATTCCCATATATTTGAATCATTTGACTATTATTGCAATAAGTTCCAGGCTCAAGTCCTGAAATTGAAGCAGCGTTAATTTTATCTAAAGTAATGTTTTGACTTATTGAAAGATATGTTACATTATTATAGTACGTGTAGGTTATGGTATATATTCCTGCCTGAATTTCTGATGGGTAAATTGTAGCCGTGTTGTTCCCGTTATCTTTAAGTCCAATGCCTCCCGTGATGCTAAAGCTGCCAATATTACCGAAAACATTAGCTCCGGTTATTAAGAACGGTTTATCAAAGTTACAATAAGTAAGCTGAGTTCTCAGTCCTGAAATAAATGCATCAGAATCTTCTATAGTTACAAAAACTGTATCATTATTGGAACATGCGGTAGAGGGGTTAGTATAATAATAAACTACGGTATCGCTCTTGGTAACTCCTGCATATGAAGGGTCAAAATAATATTTTCCTCCTGATAAAACAATACCTCCCTGTGAATCTGAAAATATTCCGCCTGATGGAGTAGCCTGCAATAATACAGGGCTGGAATGCAAGCTATAGGCATTGCTTAAATTTGTAATCTTTACGGTTGGCAAGGGGTTAACTGTCACTTGTACCGATGTTTGCGTGTTGGCTGTACATCCGTTTGTGTTAATATAATTAACCTTAACTGTATTATTATTTGAAGTTATCCAGGTAACAGTAACCGAACTATTGCTTTGTCCCCCACCTGCAGTTATTTTGCCTCCGGAGGATACTGTCCAATTATAATTTGTCATTCCGGGATCGCTGTAATAAAGGTTTCCGGTTGAGCCCGCACAAACAGCTGCCGGCCCTGTCAATGAAGGTGACGGCAATGCATTTATTGTAAAGGTAAATGTATTGCCGGAGCTCGAACAGCCATTATTATTCGTAACATTTATTATTCCGGTATATGTTCCGGGGGCAATGTTGGCTGAAACAGGTATTGTAACAGGACTGGCCGGTAAGGTTGTTGATTCCACATTCACCAGGCCGGCTGAAATTGCTGTGGGATTCCAGGTTATAGTATATTTGGTCGGGGAATAAGTAACTCCACTATAAGTTAATGTGGTATTTTGACTAGCAGTGCTGAAACAAACTGCCTTCGATGTACCAGCTGTTGTTATTGTAGGTAAAGGATTAATAGTTAGTGTGAAAGAACTTCCAATGCTTGCACAGCCATTACCATTTGTAACATTAATTGTTCCAGTATATGTTCCTGCGGCAACATTTGCTGCAACAGGTATTGTAACAGGGCTTACAGGTAAAACAATCGATCCTGTGTTTACCAGGCCGGCTTCAATGGCAGCAGTATTCCACGTAATAGAATATTTGGATGGTGCGAAAGTAACTGCACTATAAGCCAATGTGGTACTCTGTGCATTATTACTGAAACATAGGGTGTCAGCTGTTAATGCAACTGTTATTGTAGGTAAAGGATTAATAGTTAACATGAAAGAATTTCCCGAGCTTGCACAGCTATTACCATTGTAAACTTTAATTGTTCCTGTGTAAGTTCCCGGAGCAACGTTAGCAGCCACATGTATTGTAACAGGACTTACAGGAAGTGTAGCCGATCCTGCGTTTACAAGACCAGCTGAAATGCCTGCCGGATTCCAGGTTATAGTATATTTAGTCGGGGCATTGGTAACAGCACTATATGCCAAGGTTGAGTTCTGCGCAAGAGTACTGAAACACACCGAATCAGCAATTGCTGCTGTGGTTATTGTCGGTAACTGACTAATTGTTAACGAAAAAGAATTTCCGGTACTTTCACAATTATTTTCATTGGAAAC
The DNA here is from genome assembly GCA_963846585.1 of uncultured Bacteroidota bacterium. Classification (GTDB taxonomy): domain Bacteria; phylum Bacteroidota; class Bacteroidia; order Bacteroidales; family JAAUTT01; genus JAAUTT01. Next base: position 323,384 of record CAWJWO010000017.1, on the reverse strand, counting down.
CTTAATTGTTCCCGTGTAAGTCCCCGGACCAACATTAGCTGCCACAGGTATTGTAATTGGACTTACAGGAAGTGTAGCCGTTCCTGCATTTACAAGACCTGCTGAAATGCCTGCCGGATTCCATGTAATAGTATATTTGGCCGGGGCGTAGGTAACTGCACTGTAAGCCAATGTGGCGTTCTGTGCAAGAGTGCTGAAACATAACGAGTCTGTGGTTGAAGCTGTTGTAATTGTAGGCAAAGGATCCACAGTTATTGTAAATGTACTCCCGGCGCTTACACAACTGTTATTGTTGGAAACTTTAATTATTCCGGTGTAAGTACCCGGAGCAACATTGGCTGCCACAGATATTGTAATTGGACTTACAGGAAGTGTAGTTGATCCTGCGTTTACAAGACCTGCTGAAATGCCTGCCGGATTCCAGGTTATAGTATATTTGGACGGGGCGTAGGTAACGGCACTGTAGGCCAATGTTGTGTTCTGTGCAAGAGTGCTGAAACACACCGAGTCCGCAGTTGCTGCTATCGTTATTGTTGGTAAAGGATCCACAGTTAGTGTAAATGTACTGCCGGAGCTTATACAACTTTTATTGTTGGAAACTTTAAATGTTCCGGTGTAAGTTCCCGGGGGAACATTAGCTGCAACAGGCACTATAACAGGACTTACAGGTAATAGAGACGAAGTTACGTTTACAAGACCTGCAGAAATGCCTGCCGGATTCCAGGTTATAGTATATTTGGACGGGGCGTAGGTAACGGCACTGTAGGCCAATGTTGTGTTCTGTGCAAGAGTGCTGAAACACACCGAGTCCGCGGTTGCTGCTATCGTTATTGTTGGTAAAGGATTCACAGTTAGTGTAAAAGAACTTCCGGAGCTTACACAACTGTTACCATTTGAGACTTTAATTGTTCCGGTGTAAGTCCCCGGAGCAACATTGGCAGCCACAGGTATTGTAATTGGACTTACAGGAAGTATAGTCGATCCTACGTTTACAAGACCTGCTGAAATGCCTGCCGGATTCCAGGTTATAGTATATTTGGCCGGGGCGTAGGTAACGGCACTGTAGGCCAATGTTGTGTTCTGTGCAAGAGTGCTGAAACACACCGAGTCCGCAGTTGCTGCTATCGTTATTGTTGGTAAAGGATTCACAGTTAGTGTAAAAGAACTTCCGGAGCTTACACAACTGTTACCATTTGAGACTTTAATTGTTCCGGTGTAAGTCCCGGGAGCAACACTGGCTGCCACAGGTATTATAACCGGACTGCCAGTAAGTGGGGTTGAACCTACATTTACAAGACCTGCTGCAATTCCTGCCGGATTCCATGTAATAGTATAATTAGCCGGGGAATTGGTAACTCCGCTATAAGCCAGTGTAGTGTTTTGCGCAATTGTGCTGAAACACACCGAGTCCGCAGTTGATGATATGGTGATTGTAGGTAAAGGATTCACAGTTAGTGTAAAAGAATTTCCAGAGCTTTTACAAGAATTGTTATTGGTAACAATAATTGTACCTGTAAAAGTTCCAGGAGTAATATTAGCTGCCATATGTATTGTAACAGGACTGGAAGGTAAAGTTGTCGAACCTGTGTTAACCAGGCCTGCTGCAATGGCAGCCGGATTCCAAGTAATAGTATATTTAGTCGGTGAATTTGAAACGGCACTAAAAGCCAATCCGGAGTTCTGTGCAAGAGTGCTGAAACATACCGAGTCGGCTGTGATTGATGTAGTTATTGTAGGTAAAGGATTTACAAATACTTTTAAAGTATCATGAATTATTGAATCAGATGGATTTAAATAACTACCGAAGATAGCCTGGTTACCACCATTATTATTCCAGTTGACTGTAATTGTATTACTACCGGTGTCACTAACTGTGATTGACCCACCCGCTGTTATTGTCCAAATATAATGATGCATTCCACTTTGTGTGGTATATATATTACCTGTTGTACCCGCACAAATTGTATCGGGACCTGAAATAGCCGGATCAGTTTGAGCATTGGTTATTCCAATACAAATGGATAAAGAAAAAAAAATTATATATAGGGTTTTTTTAATCATCAGGTTTAATAAAATGAGTGATGCTCATAAAAATATATCAAAAACTTTGCAAGTTAATAAACAGATTGTTATAAAAAAAGTTCAAATAGTTGATTAATTCAATTTTTTGATTAACACCTTAATTACTTTGATTAGTATTTAATAGATGCAAATATATAGAGTTATATTCACTAAGCACTATGCACTAAGCACTATGCACTAATAAGGTAAGTTTGTTTTTACCAAAACAATTTGAGAAAAGCCATTAACAATGTTTTGACCGGTAAATACCAGGTGGTTATCAGATGAAACTATACCGGAATAAATAATTTGATTAACAATAGTGTTCGTGGTAACTAAGGGAAGCGGATTTCCTGCTAAATTAAATGGTTGAATCATAAAATTCAAATAAGTTGATGTCCGGACAGATCCTAATGTAATAATTTGACCGGCATTATTCAGGATATCATATCCCCATTCATTATTTGAGGATTGAATATTTTTTCCCCAGATAGAATTATATATTACATTGTTTAAATTACCTGAAATATAAACCATATAAATTCGCGAAGAATCCTGGAATTGCTGGTTTCCCATAACTAAAACACTGGTATCATTGGTTAGGACACCTTTTATGCCGGTGGTTTTAATCTGTCCTCCATAATTTGTTTCACCAAGTCCGGTGTAACTATTTAAAGGATTAACCTCTACCAAAAAAATATTTGGAATAGTATCAGATGTTTGAAAACCGTATGTTGTTCCAATCAGTATTAAATTACTACCAAATTTTAATATTTGATTGCACTGGTCGTTCTGATTAGTTCCATAGTTTTTTTGCCACAATAAGTTACCATTTACATCAAGATTTAAAAGCCAGGCATCTTTACCTTTAAAAGTATTATAGGGACTACTTTCAGTATATCCGCCAATAAAATAATTGCCATTTGTAAGTTCCAGGGAACAAAACCCTTCATCGTTACCTGAACCTCCAAATGTTTTATACCAGATAGTACTGCCGGTGGATGAGATTTTAGTAACCATCACGTCATAATTGTTTGTGGATGTTTCCACCGATCCGGTAATCATAAAATCACCATCACTGGTATAAATTATATTATATCCTTTGGTATTTAAGGAATTCCCAATATAAACAGGGGACCAGGAAACCTCATTTCCATAACTGTCAGTGCGTATAAGAAATGCAGTTGTATCTTTAGCTTTTAACCTTGTGCCTGTAATAGCATATCCACCGTCAGCACATTGAACCACGCATGAACCAATATCTAAACCAGATCCGCCAAAAAATTTAACAAATCCGTTTTGCTGGTCTGATTCAATTTTTGGTGACTTGGAACATGAAGCCAAACAAACAATCAAAACACCTAATAATATGTTAATTCGATGGTTCATTAATCTTCTTCTTTATTTTATAAAATAAATGTGAATAACCTATAGAAAAATAAATATTGTTAATTTTGAAATTATCATCTATATGTTGATTATAATATATCATATTATTATTAGTATATCTTTCATTACTATTCACATAAGGTAATAATGAATATCGATATCCAGCCATCAGCTGAAACAAACCGGATTTTGTGTTTAAAACTGCGCCAATTCCACCTAAAACAGAAATATTAAATTTATTTCTGTACCCATTCAGGTTAATGGATGTACTATTTATAACACTGTTATCTGAAATGCTTACATTTTTAATATTGAAGCTAACGGAAGATAAGTATTCAAATTCACCGCCTAACTGAATAAAAGGCTTAATTTTTGTAAGGTAAAAGCTGCGATTAAGAGTAAAAGGCAATGTCAGCCACTGGCTATTTTCTTTAAATGTTAACTGTTCAGTATTATAACTATTTATTTCATTACTCATATATTTTATTGTGCAATAGTTAAATGCCATTGATATCCACAGATTATTTTTCAGAAATTTGTTACCATAAACCCCTGCATTAAATCCTAATCCGTTGGGTGAGTATGAAGAGTTCAGCTTATTGATATTAAAAAGAGAATAATTTTCATTAATAATGACCTGTGAAATATTTGATCCGACAATAAATCCTACAGACCATTCATATTTAACTTTAAAATTATTAAAGAGTTTTACAAACTCAACAGGGTCTGTAGGCTCAATTTTATAATCAGGGTTTTGAGTCAACAACTTTAACATTATTGAATCAGCCATGCTAATGTTGTAATCAAATAAATAGGTTTGAATTAATAAACGAAATGCCTGAATTTTTTGATCATTAGTAAAACCGAATTTAATACATGAATCTAAAAGGAAAGGTATTTGTTCAATTTGACCAGATTCGAATAACTGTTGTGCTTGTTGGAGCTTTTCCGAACAATTATTTGATTGAGCGTTAATTAAAACACTTATTAACAACATACAACATAAAGCCAGGTATATTTTTTTACTAATATTAGTCATCTATTTTATAGGCAGATATATTTATGTTGCAATATACTAATTATTCACATGCTTTTTCCATTTTAACGTCATTGCCGATATAAATATTCCACTCATCGGTATTTAAGCCCCTTGTAACTTTATTACATAGCTGGTCGTCCATTATCTTTGTCTGTGCTGGCCAGCAGACCATGAAATCAGGCTTGTTGATAGCTAAAATTATTTTTTTATTATCAGCGCTAAAGGCAATTGATAAAATCCAGCTTGAAGGTTCTTTTATCACAACAGGAGGGTTGTTAATATATTTGGTATCGAAAATATAGGCAGTTCCATCATAACTTGATGAAGCCATTAATTCGGAAGTAGGGCTAAATTTAATATCGACTACCCTGGCATTATGACTCTTAAATGCTTTTATCAGTTTTTTTGTAAATGGATTCCAGATTTTAACACTTCCTTTTAAATCACCTGAAGCCAGGAGGATACCGGTATGGTTAAATGAAACTGAATATATCGGGCTTGGATCATCGTTGCTTAATGCAATTAATTTGTTTGAGCGGATATCCCAAAGCAACAATCGTCCATCGTCTGCTCCACCGGCAAGTAATTTACCATCGGGGCTCATGGTAAGGGAACGTATGGTTGTATTTTCATTGAAGATAACCGTATATGCTGCTGTTCCAATATCCCAAAGGATAACTTTTTTATCAAAACCTGAGGAGAATAATTGCTGGCCATCCTTTGAAAAAACAACAGAATACACTGCTCCCTGATGTCCCTTAAGTTCAAGTGGTTTGTTGTCAGGATTATTAAGATTAATTACTTTTATAACGCCAATATCAGTACCAACAGCAAGCAAACTTCCTTCAGCATTAATATTAAGGCACAGGTTACCCTGTGTATTTTTTAATAAAAGATGCGGAGCAGGATTTGGTTCAGTCATATTCCATGAAAAGACATTGCCGTCGCCGCCTGTACTATATAATGTATTCGATTTGGAGGAAATACATAATGCCTTTACCGCACCTGCATGGCCTTTCATGCTAATCCTTGGATTCTGTCCCTGATCTGTAAGTGAACTTGCCAAAGCGTTGTATATATCAGGATGATTTTCCGCTCCGCCATAACGATTGTTAAAATAATATGACTGAAGTGCAAGGGCACTTTTAAGTTGCTTGTTACCTGTCATTTCAACTGATTTAACAGCAATGCTTTGCGAAGTACTCAATATTCGTTTTTTATAGGCTTCTTCTTTTTCCTGATCGGCTTCTTTCTTTTGAAGAATAGCTTGTTGTGCATTTTGTTCAGATTGATCTTTCTGTTTTGAAACCTGAACCAATTTAAGTTGAGTTTCTGACGTTTTTTTTATAGCTTCCTTTGCTGTATCTTCAGCCTGATTCTTTTGTACTTCGAGGACTTTTGATTCTTCCATGGCCATCTTCTTAGTCCTTTCAGCTTCATTAGCATCTAGTTCGGCTTTCCATTTGCCTTCCAATGCTTCTTTGGATAATATATCTTCCTTTTGCAATTTAATATCTGCATCCAGTTTTTCTTTTAATGCAACTGTTATTTTTTTATCCTTAACACGATTAAGGCTTAAGTAATAAATTGTCAAACCTAATGTTAACAGTACAACGCTTCCTAAAATGAAAGAAATTGACCTGACTTTACTAATCGCCTGCCTTGCTTTTTGATGTTTAAGGGCTTCCTGAGTTTCGTATGTTTCAAGGCTTGTACGTAAATATACCATTGTCCTTTCAAAAGCAGGGTTGTATCGTTTAGCCCATTCCAGTGTTGGTTTCTGTTTTTCTCTCCAGTTAATTGCAAATTGCAAATCGGGGGGTGTAAGCAATCCGACTTTTCCAACCTGGTATGCTGCCGAAGTTTCCGAAATTTGAGTATACATCTGGCCGGAAATAGCCTCATCTTCAATCCATATTTTAAGACGATTCCATAAACGGATTAAACTGGCATGAGATAAATCAATAACCGATTCCTGATTCAGATACTGATCATTACAAACTATAAAACCTGATTCCTGGTTCCTGAATAAATCAATTATTCGTAAAATATCCTCAATATCTACTTTTGCGATTGAAGATAACTCCTCTATGGTGCATGGACGAGGCAGTCCCTTATTTTCCGATCCTCTTTCAGTTAACGATTTAAATATTATTTCACAGGTTTTTTGATCTGTGGGGTTTAATTCGTCAAAAATCAGATTTGCATGATTGGATACCGATGATTTTATACCTCCGGTAACTTCATATTCCTTAGTACTAATAGCTTTCCCGGGATTATTAAGAATTGCCCAGTTATTCCATGTTCGGTTAAGTGCATGTTGTAACCGTGGCAACATATCTTCAATAGTTGTTGCATCATTTAATATTTGTACTAAAAGAGATTCTTCAATTTTAACATCCAAAACCCTGAGAGGGTTAAGGACTGTTTCCATTACCTGATAACGGTCCATCTTAGGAATAAGCACATTGCTTCGATTGATGACATCAGCAAGATTAGGGAACATAACGCAATCATCAGTAAAATCGGAACGAATCGATATAACTACATATATATTATATTTATCTGATTTTAAAGCTTCTAAAAACAAATTTACATAATGCAATGCCTCATCGTAAAATTCGACGTCACTGATGTGATACTTTAATCTGAACAGATCCTCAAACTGATCGATAATAAATAAAAAATTTTGATTATCAGTAAATTTAAATTGATCAATTAGTTCAATTAAACCCAGATTACCTCGTTTAAGTATGCTGTAACAAATCTGTTCCTGAATATTTTTGTTCTCATCGGGGATATTGTCAAATTGATTTGAACTAATAAATTGTGCAAGGTTACGAACAGGTTCCATTCCCGGAGTTGTTTGGAAGATTAACCAGGGGGAATCAACTGGTTTTGCAATGTTACTTAGCAAAACAGATTTAATCCCGCAATTTATTATCGATGTTTTGCCTACACCTGCTCCACCTAAAAGGCAAACGAATTTATTAGATAATAATCTGTTAATAATTACGTCGGTGATACTGTCCTGACCAAAGAATAAATAACTTTCATCGAAAGTAAAAGGCCTTAATCCCGGGAAAGGATTCCCGGATAATTTTTGAACCTCAGCAATATTGTCAGGTTCATCAATTCCTGTTGCCTGGGTTATCATTTTTTTATATTTGAAATAAATAATTCAAGTTTACCAGCCAAATTTTTATCATCGTAAACAATTGGTTCAATTGATAAAGTTGTTGAATTGGTAAAGCCAATCCTTGGATGGAGACTAAAAAGCCCGATGTGTCCGTTAGGTACACTGCCTTCATAGCCCTTTGACCTGGCCAGGAGGTTAATAATGCCGGAAATCCATCCCAATTCAGATTTTGTATTAAATGCCAGATAAATACTAAATTTATTAATATAATTCATTAATTCTGACTGGTTATATAAATGATTATTAGTAAAATGGTTTAATAATTGATATTTAATATTTAGATGAGAAAGTGTTTCAGATATTCTATTTAAAAATGCTTTATCATCATAATCCATTATTAAAAGTACTTCATCTGATACGAAATTACCAGTAATTTTATTTGGTTGAGAAAATAATTTAATTTTCTGATCAATTATTATTTTTAGATCCGATAGGGTAGATTGAATTAATTCAGTGTTTTCGGAATTATTTATTTCACGATTAATCCGTTTTAAATATTGAGCCTGTTTTTCTTCAAATGGTTCCAATTGCGGAGGTATCCATATTATCCTTCTGATGGCTGGATCAATATTTTTGTTTTTTTGCTGGTAAATCCAAACATCATGGAAATAACGATTCTGAAGTTCCTGAAAAGAATAATCAGAATTTTGGTAGTTATCGCCATATAATTCTCCTAATATATTGATTGATAATACACACTTTTCTAAATTTTCCTTAACAGCTTTTTCATAATTCTCAGATGATATTAATGAGTTTTTAGGCAGTACCCTGTATCCTGATAATAAAAGTGAGCGTTTTAAACTATCCTGATTCTTTATTTGATCAGAAGAAACTTCCGCTAAATAGACCGAATTATTGCGCAATTTACCCGGATCATCAATAATATTAGCAGAAATATTTACCTTAATATCGTATGCCAGATCAGTTAATTTCAGGAGGTACTGGTTGTCATCCTCACCATGAATTTCCTGCTTAAAATCTATTAATTCAAGAGTTTTAGGATTTAATTCAAAAAAATTGTAAACCGGATAATTTTGAAGTTCTGTTGGTAAGGCCTGTCCTTTTTTATTTAAACGTTGTACAATATATATATGATTTTGTTTATTTTTTTCAAGTATGTCAGCAAGGTTTTTAATTGACAGTAATTCTTTATCAGAAATAATATTATAATGATGGTTGAAAACAATAATTATTACATCAGGATGTAAATTATCGCCATACTCTTCCTTCTTATTATATATGTTTCCGGGAATATCCAGATTAGAAATGAAAGTAGGGTTTATTCCCGTGATTTGTTTAATTATTAGTTTAAGATAATTGCAAAAAATAGTTTCCCACTTTTTTTCTTCTGCAAGATTTGCAAAGTGAAAAATTATAGTTAAATTATCGTTCATAATTATTTTTGATTAATAAAAATTACTATTTTGAATATATTTAAATAAAGCATCAGATAATTCTTTGTGATTTATCACTATTGTTCCTATTTGTTCAGGTTCAGCCATATACACTATAGCTTCTGAAAAAGTTTTGAGTGTAATTCCACCGGCATAAAGTCCCAATCCATATAGATAATTCCTGTTCAACCTAAATGTACGTTTTTGTAAATCCTCAATTGAGACTTCACCATATGAAACCGTAAACACTGGTAAAACATCTTCTTCTGAGCAATTTATGAAAATTGAATTATCGCTTGTAAGATAATGTTCTTTTAAAATTTCGGCAAATGGAATAAGATGATGACCTTTCACCTTTTCAAAAACCGATATTTTTTGTAAAAAAAGAACTTTGTTAAACAGTAATTTATGATCATAGTTTTTCTCTTTAGTAAATATTCCATTTAAATGTTTTTTTTGATTTGACGGTAACCGTTCGTAAAGTTCTTCAATTTTATCATTATATAATCTCAGGAGACCAAAAAAAGCAATTTCATTCATTAAAGGTTCCGGATTAAAAGCTTGTGTATATATATCTTCGAGGTTGCTTTTATTGCCGGAGTTTATAAAGGAATTCAAGGCACAGGCTTTTGTCCATAAACAAACGTGTCCTAAATCAGTATTGATTATTTCCTGTAAAGCCTTATCTTCACTTTTCACTCTAATAGGAAATATTTGTTGAAGTTGTGTAATTTTTTCTAATTTTTGATTGTTATGAATCAAAGGGAACAAATAATATTTAAGATTGTCTTCCAAGATATAATCAAGCAGTTCAACGCTTAATTCACGTTGTTCATTATCCGCATTGTTTACCAGATATTTTTTAGCTTGAAGAATAATACCATCGCTGTATTTTAATTGTAATAAACAGAATAAAATATCCATTGTAACTTCATACTCCTCTTCTATTGCTTTACGAACAGGCTCTGATCGTGACATTTTCTCTATGCTTACATCAATGGTTAATAACCAGGCAGATATCCCAATTGTACTTATAATGGCTTTATTAATTGAATTATGGTCCAGTATATCCGATCTAAATTTAACATCAATTAAAGATTTAACAATTTCAAGCACCAGCCATTTATTTGGATAATCTAATTTTTCCAATAGAAAATTCATTGCATTTTTTGAGGATATTTTTCCAATTATTTTTATTATTCTGGTTTGGGTCTTGAAATCAATATCTATTCTGTTAAATACTGATATGAGTGGATCTACAGCATCTGAGCCTATCTTGGCAAAAACATCGGCTGTAATATCTGCAAATTCTTCATCATTCAATAAATCTATCAGCTCTTTAATTAGTGATGCGTCATAAAATACAGACACAGCAAATATCGCATTTCGTTTTACTTCATTATCCTGGTCACGAAGCAACATTTTCAGGATATCTGTATATTTTCTGTCTTTAGCTGTTTCTATCATGCGCACAGCACGTATTCTATCCTTTATCTTTTCTGAGGTTGCCAATACTTCAATTATTTTCACCTTTACACTCTCTTCTGAATCGTAAAAATAAATATAGTCGTTTTTTGTAGTTTGTTCAGTATAATATGTGTAATCAGCCTTTGGTGGATTTATGGATTTTTCAAAAACATTTAAACCAAGTTGATTTTGAACAGTTTCCGGGATTAATTCGATAGTTTTCTGAAAATTATATGGTTGATAGTTTCTTTGGTAATTAAGAAGATACCTGAGACCTGATAAATTTGTAGAAAGCATTACCCTGTCTTTAAAATTCTTATGTTGTAAATCGTTATTTGGTTTATATTCAGATGATAACTTTTCAATATTTCGTTCAATTGCTCTCTTATATTTTTTTGAAAGCCAGTTTGAAACATAAATCCAGATAATTGCAAAAATAGTATTTAATAATAAAATTGTTTTAAATGTGTGAATATCAAATGATTTTATTACAAGAAGTATAAGGCCTCCTAATATTAAAGACCATAGAATAAGCAAACTGGTTATATTTTTTGATATTATTTTTTTACTATAAGTCTCTATAGCTGACAAAACCAGCTTGAGAGCATAAAATTCGAAAGATTCCCTTAATAAATAAGCAAAGAACCGGCTTAACACAATAACCATAAATGCTATTGCAAAGGGATTATGCAAATCGAAAAGTTTAGAAGAAAAAATAATAATATTCAGGGTAACCAGCATAAATAATATGATAATGGGGGAGGATAATATGGCTTTGCTTATTCTGAAAGTTTTTATAAGATTCTGATAAACAAATAATTTAAATAAAAGAGTAACTATCATTAAAAATCCTAAAAAGAATCCAAGAAACTGTGTCAGGTTATAAACATCTGTATACATTATGTTAAGTGAATATATAAAAGTATAATCGATAAAAACAAACGTCAATACCGATAGTACTATAAATATTATTAGTGCCAGTATAGTCATTTTTAAAGGCAAATCGGAAAGAAATGAAGTTAGCGAGTCAACGATCTTATTTTCAGTAGAATTATTTTTTTTATTGTACAAATCTTTTCGTATATATAAAAAATAGCCAATTATTAACACAGGGCACAATGTTCCAGGTATTATGATTGGTAGCTTAATATGGAAATGTGTACCAATAGCAATTAAGAAACTAAATAAAGCTGTTCCAGCCAGAATTCCGGCTTCAAGAAACCTTTTTAAATTTTGATTTTCTTTTATATCGGGTATTTTTGATGCTATGGATAAAAATGCCTGTTCCGTAACAATATTGACAGGAAACCAAATTAAAAATAACCAAAATGATAATGTGATCGAATTGATTATAAACGGAACCAAAAACAAAATAAGAACTGCTGAAAAATATATTATAACGTACCATTTAGGCAATATATTTTTATACAAATAATTATTCAGGTTATATAAAGCTATTCCAATAATTCCCGAAATAGCCATTGCTTCAGGGAAATATTGAATAAGATGATCAGTGATAAAGCCGGATAAAGCGTATATAAAAAGGAAAGCATTAAATGCTCCTAAAATGCCCGAAATGAATGATAAATTTAAAATAAGCGATTTGGGCAATACATCGATCCCTAATGAAAAAAGAATCTTTTTTATCATAATTGATATTATCCGTAGTTTAGCAAAATTAAGCTAAATTTACGTTGAAGCCAAAATATTAATAATATCCTGAACTTTTATATCAATTGAATTTATAATTATTTTTGATTTTAAATAGAAAGGCTCACGTTCTATAAGTTTTACTTTAACATATTCTAATAATTGGCCATCGGTTTTTTCTTTTATCAGGGGCCTGCTTTTTTGTGAACCTTTAAGCCTGTTTACTAAGATTTGAGGATTTGTTTTAAGATAAATAGTTACACCTGATTGATTCATTAATTCCATATTGTTTAAAAAACATGGTAAACCGCCTCCTGTAGATATAACTGCACTTTCAAATTCTTTCATCGTGTCAATTAATTTATGTTCTGTATCACGAAAACGTTGTTCACCAAATGTTTCAAAAATTTCAGGAACACTTAAATTAAACATTTCCTGAATTTGATGATCAATATCCAGGAAACGGCAGTTAAGTTTTAATGCCAGTTGCTTTCCAATGGTTGTTTTACCACTGCCCATAAATCCTACAAGAAATATCCGCATGAATTTAATTGCTAGATAAAAGATAAAAGGTGAAAGATAAAAGATAAAAGAAAAAAGATAAAAAATGAAAAATGAAATCTTTTATATTCCTTCTTTCATCTTCCTTCTTTCTTCTGTACTTAAATATCCAGTGTCATTTGCGATAATTCATCATCCGAAGTATTATGCTTAATCGGGTCATCATTTGAAAAATCATTGATATCTTCTGATATTTCAGGCATTTCTTCATCCGGAATTAAAGGCACTATTTCCTTTATATCAGCAACCAGGTATGTTGTCAACCTTTTTCCTTTGGCTTTTACTCCTTTTATAGCAATAAACTCTTCTGCATTTATTATTTCTACAGGACGGGTTTTATGGGCACCTCCAAATTTAATTTCAAAACGTGCATGCTGGTGTGAACTTAAACATACTAAACGGGTACCCTGATTTTCAACAGTAAAATTAGTAATGTTTGTAGTCGGATCAAAAACAAATCTCTTCAGATAATAGCTTTTTTGAATAGAATCGAAATATATTGCAGAGTATACTTTATTACTATAAAATTTTTCAACCCTTAAGACGTCATCCTCGAAATGAGTTGTCAAATCATAGGATGATAACCGGTACATGCCGGACCTGGTTATTTCAATGAGACGGTCTCCATTGTGAAATTCATCAATAAAAATACCTTTGCCATCTAAATTGAGCCTATTCACAGTTTCATCGTACCATATTTTTATTCCTCCAAGTGTAGATGCCCCTTTTTCTTTTAGCACCAATTTATGAATACCATATCTGGTGAGGATATTACCCTGACTATCACGGCCTTTGATAGCCATCTGGCTAAAATCAAAATCAATAATCAGATTTTTTAACCTTGGTCTGGGACGTAAGGTAATTCTAACAATTTCAGCTTCTCCATTAGGATTAGCTGTAAAATATAAAATTTGTGATTCCGACGTGCCTTTAGTCAGATTATACTCTTTATCGCGTGTAATTCCCGTTATAGCACAACGTTTTACCATTATGGGCCCGTTATTGCCATCCCGGTAGATAACATTATATATTGTACGGTTATCGTTCTTACGGAAAATATTTACATATAATAAGTTTTTACCCATAAAGGCTTTTTCCTGAACTTTGGTAATTATGTATGAGCCATCCATTTTAAAAATTATAACATCATCTATATCAGAACAATCACAAACATATTCATCTTTTTTTAATCCATATCCGACAAATCCTTCACTGCGGTTTATATAAAGCTTCTCATTGGCTATTACTACCTGGGCAGCCTGGATCACGTCAAAGCTTCTTATTTCAGTTTTCCTGTCCCTTCCGGAGCCATATTTTTTCCTTATATTTTTAAAGTAATCAATTGTATATCTAACAATATTTTCTATGTTATGATTTACCTGTAATATTTCACGTTCAATATTATTAATTTGTTCATCAACCTTTTTTATATCAAATTTGGATATCTTACGAACCGGTTTTTCGCAAAGTTTAATAATATCATCACGTGTAATATTCCGGCGGAACATTTTTTTATACGGGTCGAATCCCTTTTCAACTTCTGTGAGAATTTGTTCCCAGGTATCAGAATCATTTTCAAGGATCCTATAAATTTTATGTTCAAAGAATATTTTTTCAAGTGAAGAATTGTGCCAATCTTCATCAAGTTCATCAAGACTGATTTGGAGTTCCTTTTTTAAAAGCCTTAATGTATTGTCGGCAGAAATCCGAAGCATTTCCGAAATGCCGGGGAATTTTGGTTTATCATCTTCAATAACACAGGAATTTGGTGATATTGCTATTTCGCAATCAGTAAATGCGTAAAGAGCATCTATGGTTTTATCAGGATCGACGCCTATTGCAAGATGGACAACTATTTCAACATTTGCAGAGGTATTATCGTCAACTTTACGGATTTTGATTTTACCTTTTTCATTTGCTTTTAAAATACTTTCAATTACTGAAGATGTAGTCCTGCCATAAGGAATTTCAGTAATAATCAAAGTTTTTTTGTCAAATTTAGAAATCCTGGCTCGCACTCTTAATGATCCGCCGCGCAATCCATCGTTATATCTTTGAATATCAATAAATCCTCCGGTTGGAAAATCCGGGAAAATCTCAAATGATTGTCCTTTTAGGTAAGAAGTGGAGGCATCAATCAATTCATTAAAATTATGCGGCAATATTTTTGAAGCCAATCCTACAGCAATGCCTTCAACTCCCTGGGCAAGCAACAGCGGAAATTTAACCGGAAGTGTTATTGGTTCTTTGTTTCGGCCATCATAGCTTAACATCCACTCTGTAGTTTTTGGATTAAATACTACTTCGAGAGCAAATTTAGATAGCCTGGCTTCTATATATCTGGGAGCTGCTGCGTTGTCACCTGTAAGTATGTTGCCCCAGTTCCCCTGGGTATCGATGAGGATATCTTTCTGGCCAATTTGTATTAGCGCATCACCGATAGAAGCATCACCATGTGGGTGAAATTGCATGGTATGGCCAATTATATTGGCTACTTTATTGTAGCGTCCGTCTTCCATTCGCCGCATAGAATGTAAAATCCGGCGCTGTACTGGTTTTAACCCATCATGAAGATGAGGGACAGCACGTTCCAGAATTACATATGAAGCATATTCAAGAAACCAATCCTTATACATTTCGTTAAGGGGGACTACTTTATGTAATTCCTCACTGTGTGTGGTTCCTCCCTGAATTATTGCTTCATTGTTATCATCAATTAAATCTTCGTTTGTCATTATGGGTCAGTGGTAAATTAGTTGCTAGTTGCTAGTTGTTAGTTGCAGGATGTTAGTTGCAGGATGTTAGTTGCAGGTTGCAGGTTGCAGGTTGCAGGTTGTACCTTGCTTGTCTTTATTCCTGGTTCTTGGTTCCTGGCTCTTGGTTCCTGGCTCTATTTTTCATTATCAAATTATCACATTATTCCATTACCGCATCTTCTTCTATGCGAAGATTTTCTATTATGAAATCCTGGCGCTCGGGAGTATTTTTACCCATATAAAATTCGAGCAGGTCAGAAACATTATCGGCTTTACGCAAGGTTACCGGTTCGAGTCGGATTGAAGCATTTATAAAATGTTTAAACTCGTCAGGGGATATTTCGCCCAAACCTTTGAAGCGTGTTATTTCCGGATTTGGACCGAGTTCTTTTATAGCTTTATCGAGTTCAACCGGGTTATAACAGTATATGGTTTTTTTCTTATTCCTTACTCTGAATAATGGTGTTTGAAGAATATAAAGATGCCCGTTTTTAATCAGATCAGGGAAAAATTGAAGGAAAAAAGTAATAAGCAACAAACGGATATGCATTCCGTCAACATCTGCATCAGTAGCTATAACCACCTGATTATAGCGAAGTGTTTCCAGTCCGTCTTCTATATCGAGTGCAGCCTGAAGAAGGTTAAATTCTTCATTTTCGTATACAATTTTCTTGGTCAACCCATAAGTATTCAAAGGCTTCCCTTTAAGGCTAAATACTGCCTGAGTATTGACATCTCTGGATTTAGTAATGGAACCGCTTGCTGAGTCTCCCTCGGTTATAAATATAGTTGTTTCCAGCCTGCGATCTCCTTCTGAATTAAACCGGACACGGCAATCGCGGAGCTTTTTATTATGAAGGCTTACTTTTTTTGACCGTTCTCTTGCCAGAGTTTTTATTCCGGCCATTGCTTTTCTTTCTTTCTCCGATTCCACTATTTTGCGAAGAATAGCTTCAGCTGTATCCGGATTGCGATGAAGGTAATTGTCAAGTTCCTTCTTTAGAAAATCCGTAATAAAATTCTTAACAGACGGGCCATCTGATGATATATCCCTGGAACCTAATTTTGTTTTAGTCTGAGATTCGAATACAGGTTCCTGAACCTTAATGCTTAAAGCAACCACAATGGAAGTCCGTATATCAGACGCGTCATAATCCTTTTTGAAAAATTCGCGAATAACTTTCACAAACGCCTCTCTGAACGCTACAAGGTGTGTACCTCCCTGAGATGTGAACTGTCCATTTACAAATGAATAATATTCTTCTCCGTACTGGTCACCATGACAAAGAGCGAGTTCAATATCTTCTCCAAGAATATGTATAATTGGATAAAGTGCTGAGCTGCTCATATTTTCATTAAGCAGGTCGAGTAATCCGTTTTGTGAATAAAATTTGTTTCCATTAAAATTAATAATCAGTCCACTGTTCAGGAATACATAATTCCGGCACATTTTTTCTATGTATTCGACAATGAAATAATAATTGCCAAAAACAGTTTCATCGGCAGTAAAAGTTACCAAAGTGCCATTTGGTTTATCAGTTTCATTTTCAGGATTTTCCATTACAATATCACCTCCTGAAAAGTCAATGGCTTTGGTTCGTCCTTCACGAAAGCTTTGAATTGAAAATTCTGATGAAAGGGCATTTACAGCTTTTATTCCGACGCCGTTCAGGCCGACAGATTTTTTAAATACCTTGTCATCATATTTTGCACCAGTATTCATTTTAGATGCCACATCTATCAATTTGCCCAATGGAATACCACGTCCGAAGTCACGTATTTTTACCTGGTGTTCATTTATGTAAATGTCGATAGTTTTTCCAAATCCCATCATGTATTCATCAATAGAGTTGTCAAGTACTTCTTTAATAAGGATATAAATGCCATCATCAGGAGAAGTGCCATCACCAAGTTTCCCGATGTACATTCCCGGGCGTTTCCTTATATGTTCTTTCCAGTCAAGCGTAAGAATACTGTCTTCGGAATAAATGCCTACCGCTGTCATAACTTTTTTGAATTTTGACAAAGATATATAAAACAACCTACCCCTTCAGCAGAGTTTTATCAACAGGTGTTAACAGGAGCGATTGCTGGTTGCAGGGTTACTGTTGTAAGTTGAAGGTTATTAAGTGATTAAGTGATGAGGTTATAAGGTGATGAAGTGATAAAGTGATTAGGTAATTAAGTGATGAAGTGAATTATGAAAATTTAACATTGGGATTTTAGGGTAACAACTTTTAAATGTATAATTTTGCAAAAAAGTTAAAACAATATGCCTTTTACGTTTTCACACCCTGCAGCAATATTGCCAGTGACATTACTCCCCAAAAAGTATTATTCCATTACCGGATTGATAGTGGGAAGCATTGCTCCTGATTTTGCGTACTTTATCCGGATGGATACCCAAAGTTTATACGGACATACTATACACGGATTATTTTTATTTGATCTGCCTATGGGATTATTAATTGCTATCGCCTATCACCAATTGGTACGTAATTCCCTGACTGACTATGCTCCCGGATGGATACGGTCCAGAATTATACCATATAAGAGTTTTGACTGGCTACAATATTTGTCAGTGAATTGGATTGTTGTTATTATATCTGTTTTATTCGGATCAGCAACACATTTGTTTTGGGATAGCTTTACACATGACAATGGTTATTTTGTTCATATCTTTCCTGTTTTACAGCGAGGCATCGATATTTTAGGGAAAAACATGTCTTTATGTAAAATGTTGCAATATTTAAGTACAGTTTTCGGTGGGTTAGCTATAATTGCAGTATTTATACATATGCCTGAAAATAAAATTCCGGCTAAAAAAGGCGTAAATTTTTATTGGTTCATTTTTGCAATTATAACATTGATAATTATTGCTATACATATTACGATTAAACCTGGTAATATTCATTGGCATGATTTTATTGTAACGGCTATAACAGGTAGTTTGTTGGGGTTGATTATTACTCCGGTTGTAATGAGAAGTAAAGTTTTCAGTTCATAAAATAGTGCTTAGTGCATAGTGCTTAGTGCATAGAATATTACAACATTCTATAGAAATATATAAAGCATTATATCATGAAAGTTGATAATTTGCTTTAAATGTAATTCTCTGTGTCTCTGTGTCTCTGTGTTCAGTTTCTTAAAAGTGCATAAACTATATAATGGTTATTTTAGCAATATTGAAAATCAGGTGTATTCAGGTGTTCAGGTTAATTAAGGAAATTGGTCTGTTAAGGTCGATAGTATTATTTGGCTTTCTGATATTTATAGTTTTACTGATATTTCAATCTGTTAAACAATCCAATAATTCTAAAATTGTTTCAATTTTTACCGGATTGGTAATTTTATCAATTCATGCTTCACGCAAGGATAAACGTTTTATTAAAATTAATTTTAATTTAAGTTATTTTATTTTATTTGTTGAATACCTGATTATTTCGTTTCCTGTATTATTGATGCTTTATATTATCAAAGATTGGGGCAATGTGATCATGTTATTATTAATATGTTTGTTAATTCCCCGTATCTATTTAAACTTAGGATTAAATAATTTATCGTCCGGCATAAAATTTTTATTGAATCCTTTTCGTTCAAATTTTACATTCAGAATGAAGGTACCGGTACCTGTTAATAATCCAAAGGCTTTTGAAATTATAAGTGGTTTGAGGAGAAACTTTATTATTTTAATTCTGTGTTACCTTATATTTTTAATTTTTGCATTTAAATCATATGTCGGACCAGTTGGCATTGTTATATTATCACTTATAGTTTCAGGATTTTATTATACTGGTGAATCGCGTGACTTTATTGAGTTATTTTCATTTAATTACAGGACATTTATAATCCAAAAAATTAAATTATGTTTAAAATATTTATGTATTATTTTCATTCCTTATGTCATTGTAACTTTAATTTTCCAGCCTTCAACATGGTATATTTTAATTGGGTCAATTTTTGTGGCAATTAGTATACAAATTATTACTATTATATTTAAATATGCACTGTTTGCAGAAAACTCAGATTTAAGCCATAATGGTATTATAGTTTTTGTAAATGTTTTATGTATTCTGTTGCCTTTCTTATGGCCATTGCCTATTATTATGGCTATTAAATATTATTTTAAAGCACAAAATAACCTGAAATACCATTTGAATGATAGTTATTGAAAATTTAAGCGTAAACTATGGGGATAACAAGGTATTAAAAAACCTTAACCTGACTATTCCATCGTCATCGATTCATGGGTTAGCAGGATTAAATGGTTCTGGGAAAACTACCTTGTTAAATACAATTTACGGATTGAAAGAAAAACAAGGCGGTTCCGTATCTTATAATTCAGTTCCCATAGTGAAGAATAATATCGCTTATCTTGAATCGGTAAATTATTTCTATCCTTATATTACAGGTAAGGAATATTTAAGAATGTTCCGGTCACAAAATACAGGATTTAATATTGATAAATGGAATGAATTGTTTGAATTGCCTTTAAATAAGCTGGTTGAAGATTATTCCACTGGTATGAAAAAAAAACTTGCTTTTATGGGAATAATTTGTTTAAACAGGGATATATTAATATTAGATGAGCCATTTAACGGAGTTGATCTGGAGACAGTGCTGAAAATAAAATCGTTATTATTCAAATTGAAAAATAATAATAAAACTATAATCATTACATCGCATATTTTAGAATCATTGCTAAGCTTATGCGATTTATTAAGTTGCTTAAATAACGGGGTTATTCAATTTACAAAGGAAAAGATAGATTTTGATACTGTTGAGAGTGAAATTTTTTCAGTACATCAGGAGCAAATAGACTCCCAAATTGAATTTCTTTTGGGATAAAATGGTCGTAAGTAGTAAGTCGAAGTAGTAAGTAGGAGAGGAAAAAGTGTGCAGATGTGCAAATGATGACGACAATTACTGATTTGACTAATGTTTATTGCCTTCTCTATCTTCTCTACCTTCTTCCATTGCTTATCGATCGAATGTCAAACGCATTCCCATATTTTGTTCGTTAAATCTGCCCTTATCGTAAACCAGGTTTCCATTTACAAATGTATGTGTAATTTTTCCTGTAAATGTATATCCTTGGAAAGGAGACCATTTACATTTATACATTATGTTATCTTTATCGACTGCCCATTTTTCCAATGGATCTAAAATTGCAAGATCGGCGAAATAACCTTCACGGATATAGCCCCTTTTGTGTATTTTGAAAATTTCGGCCGGGTGATGGCACATTTTCTGAACCATTTTAGTTTTTGTTAGTTTGCTAATTTTGCACAGCTCTAACATCACATTCAGCGAATGTTGTACCATTGGGCCTCCGGAGGGGCATGACCCATAAGGGTTATTTTTTTCCTCTAAAGTATGAGGGGCATGATCGGTAGCTATTACATCAATAGTATCGTTTAATAATGCTTCAAGCAACTTTTCTCTGTCATTAGAAGTTTTTATGGCCGGGTTCAATTTAATGAGAGTGCCAAGCCTTTGATAATCATTGTTGTCGAACCAAAGGTGATGAATACAAACTTCAGAAGTAATATTTTTATTAGTAACGGAATTTTGATTATCAAAAAGTTCAAGTTCTTTAGCAGTCGAAATATGGAGGATGTGCAAACGGGATCCAAACTTTTTAGCAAGGGATACTGCCAGGCTACTTGATTTATAACAAGCTTGCTCACTTCTTATATTAGGATGATATTCAACAGGTATTGATGCTCCGAATTTTTGTAAATATTTTGCTAAATTTGCCTGTATAATTAATTCATCCTCACAATGGACAGCTATTAGCAAAGGTGAATATTTAAAAATCATTTCCACTGTTTGCGGGTTATCAACTAACATATTGCCGGTAGACGATCCCATAAATATTTTAATCCCACAAACAGTTTTAGGATCAGTTTTCAAAATTTCCTCAAGGTTATTATTTGCAGTACCTAAGTAAAATGAGTAATTTGCCAGTGATTTTTCTGAAGCAATAAGGTATTTAGCTTCGAGCAATGATTGAGTCGTTGTTTGAGGATTGGTATTTGGCATATCCATATATGAAGTTATACCTCCTGCAACAGCAGCCCTTGATTCAGAAAATATATCCCCTTTGGAAGTTAATCCTGGTTCACGAAAATGAACATGATCATCAATAATTCCCGGTATCAGATATTTTTCATCTGCTTCAATTATTTCTGCATTTGTTGATACTTCGTCAGGGGCATTCCCAAAATATATTTTTTCAATAATATTTCCATTTATCAGAACACTTCCTTTTTTTTCAATACCCTCATTAACAATGATTGCATTATGTATCAACAGTGTTTTACTCATTCCTCATATTAGTTGTTAGTTGTTATTTGTTGGTTGCTGGTTGCTGGTTGCTGGTTGCAGGTTGTTGGTTGCAGGTTGCAGGTTGCACATTGCATATCTTGGTTCCTGGTTCTTGGCTCCTGAGCCTAGTCGAAGGATGGTTCCTGGCTCAATTTTTCATTTTCAAATTTTCAAATTTTCAAATTTTTTTAACAGTATTATAATGCTTGAATAGGCTGTAAAACTTCAAAAAAATTACCCCGAAAAAAGCTTCATTAAAAATTCCGCCGTTCATTTTTGATGACCCAGCTTTTCGGTCGGTAAAAATTATTGGAATTTCGGCTATTACAAAACCCGATTTCCATGCAGTAAATTTCATTTCTATCTGGAAAGCGTAACCCTTAAATTTTATACTATCAAGATCTATATAATCAAGTACTTTTCTTTTATAACATTTAAATCCGGCCGTTGTATCTTTAATATCCATACCTGTAATGAATCTTACATATATTGAGGCAAAGTAAGATATTAAAACCCTGCCCATAGGCCAGTTTACAACATTTACGCCGCTTTTATAACGTGAACCGATTGCCATATCTGCACCATTTAAATTACAAGCATCATATAGTTTGATCAGGTCTTCCGGATTATGTGAAAAATCAGCATCCATTTCAAAAATATAATCGTAACCATTTGATAAGGCCCATTTAAATCCTGCAATATATGCTGTTCCAAGTCCCATTTTTCCTGATCTTTCCAATAAATGTAGTTTATCCGGAAAGGTATTAAATAAATTTTTTACAATATTAGCTGTTCCGTCAGGTGAGTTATCGTCGATTATCAATAATTCAAAATCTATTGACAATGAAAATACCTTTCTTATTATTCTTTCAATATTCTCTGATTCATTATAAGTCGGTATGAGTACGATCCTTTTTCCCACAGGCATATAATTTTAATTTTGATTTATTATTATTGTGCTAAGATATAAACTCTGAACGAATCTATTATATAGATATTATTGTATTAAGATAATTTAACTAAATATTTTTTAAATATTATGTTAGACTATTGTTAATTTAAAATTAAAATATTATTTGCAAACTCAAAAATCGAAGTTATATTTGCATCCCCGATCTGGATTAGGATAAAAGGATTAAAGGATTAAAGGGATCAGGATTATAGGATTATAAGATTAAAGGATAAAAAATAGAAAGTGCGATAAATAAAGAAGTCGCCGGAAGTTCTTTGAATAAATAAAAATGACAGACAAGCAGGGGAAAACTAGTCAAACCTTGAGATGGAAAATAAATAAAAAGCCTGCGATGGATCAGACGAATAAATTACAATGGAGAGTTTGATCCTGGCTCAGGATGAACGCTAGCGGCAGGCCTAATACATGCAAGTCGAGGGGCAGCACGGGTAGCAATACCTGCTGGCGACCGGCGCACGGGTGCGTAACACGTATGCAACCTACCTTTAACTGGGGGATAGCCCAGAGAAATCCGAATTAATACCCCATAATATTATATGATCGGCATCGTAAATATAGTTAAAGCTCCGGCGGTTAAAGATGGGCATGCGTGCCATTAGCTAGTTGGTGAGGTAACGGCCCACCAAGGCTACGATGGCTAGGGGGTCTGAGAGGATGATCCCCCACACTGGTACTGAGACACGGACCAGACTCCTACGGGAGGCAGCAGTAAGGAATATTGGTCAATGGGCGCAAGCCTGAACCAGCCATGCCGCGTGAAGGATGAAGGCCCTATGGGTTGTAAACTTCTTTTGTACGGGAGAAAACTAGGCACGAGTGCCTAAGCTGACAGTACTGTAAGAATAAGCATCGGCTAACTCCGTGCCAGCAGCCGCGGTAATACGGAGGATGCAAGCGTTATCCGGATTTATTGGGTTTAAAGGGTGCGTAGGCGGGTTTGTAAGTCAGTGGTGAAAGCCTGTCGCTTAACGATAGAACTGCCATTGATACTGCTGTCTTGAGTACAGTTGAGGTAGGCGGAATGTGTCATGTAGCGGTGAAATGCTTAGATATGACACAGAACACCAATTGCGAAGGCAGCTTACTAAAGTATAACTGACGCTGAGGCACGAAAGCGTGGGGATCAAACAGGATTAGATACCCTGGTAGTCCACGCCGTAAACGATGATTACTCGATGTTGGCGATACACAGTAAGCGTCTGAGCGAAAGCATTAAGTAATCCACCTGGGGAGTACGTCGGCAAGATTGAAACTCAAAGGAATTGACGGGGGCCCGCACAAGCGGAGGAGCATGTGGTTTAATTCGATGATACGCGAGGAACCTTACCTGGGCTTGAATGTGTGACCGAATAATGTGGAAAGCATATTATCCAGCAATGGGCTCATACGAGGTGCTGCATGGTTGTCGTCAGCTCGTGCCGTGAGGTGTTGGGTTAAGTCCCATAACGAGCGCAACCCCTATCTTTAGTTGCCAGCAGGTAAAGCCGGGGACTCTAACGAAACTGCCTGCGTAAGCAGTGAGGAAGGTGGGGATGACGTCAAATCATCACGGCCCTTACGTCCAGGGCTACACACGTGCTACAATGGCCGGTACAGAGGGCAGCTACCTGGTGACAGGATGCTAATCTCGAAAACCGGTCTCAGTTCGGATTGAAGTCTGCAACTCGACTTCATGAAGCTGGATTCGCTAGTAATCGCGCATCAGCAATGGCGCGGTGAATACGTTCCCGGGCCTTGTACACACCGCCCGTCAAGCCATGGGAGCTGGGGGTACCTGAAGTATGTAACCGCAAGGAGCGTCCTAGGGTAAAACCGGTAACTGGGGCTAAGTCGTAACAAGGTAGCCGTACCGGAAGGTGCGGCTGGAACACCTCCTTTCTAGAGAAAGAAGCAGGATAGAAGAAGTCAAAAGGGGAGAAGAAGTTCCTCTGTGAGTTTGTCATTATCATATAATTAGGAATTGGAGAATTGAAGAAGGTAAAGAAAAATGGAACCAGGAACCAAGAACAGGAACCAAGACTTAAAAAAAGTTAAATAAATATATAATTATAGCCTTCTAAAATTACTTCATTCTTAGATTCGCTATAAAAGGATTCCGAATGATAAACCAAAGAGAGTCACGCGGGATTAAGCTGCCATAGTCCCGTAGCTCAGTTGGTTAGAGCACTACACTGATAATGTAGGGGTCAGCAGTTCAAATCTGCGCGGGACTACGAAAGGGATTTAAGATTCTAGATTTAAGATTCTAGATTTAAGATTCTAGATTTAAGATTCTAGATTTAAGATTCTAGATTTGGATTGAAGCATAAAATATAAATCTAAAATCACAAATCACAAATCTAAAATCACAAATAAAAAAAGGGGGGATTAGCTCAGCTGGCTAGAGCATCTGCCTTGCACGCAGAGGGTCAACGGTTCGAATCCGTTATTCTCCACAAAAAGAAGAATACAGAAGGCAGAAGGCAGAAGGCAGAAGGCAGGAGGCAGAAGGCAGGAGGCAGGAGATAAAAGAAAAAAGAAGGGAGGAATAAAGAGAGTAAATAAATATTGAGAAAGGTAAAAAGCTGAGGAAGCGTAAAAACATTCGGTTGTTATTTACCACAAAAGTAGGATAAGAGAATTTAGAGTATTTAGGGGAAGGATTTAAAAATCTAAAATCTTAAATTGAGAATCTAAAATCTTAAATCTACGAGGTTCTTTGACATGTTGGGATAAAAATTAGCTCGAGAGAGAACAAAAGCAAAGGTTAAAAGCCGAAGAAAGTAATTAAGGGCGTATGGGGGATGCCTTGGCTCTCAGAGGCGATGAAGGACGTGATAAGCTGCGATAAGCTACGGGGAGGAGCAAATATCAATTGATCCGGAGATTTCCGAATGGGGCAACCCAGTGTACTGAAGGCAGAATATCCAGCAAGGGGGGCAAACCTGGGGAACTGAAACATCTAAGTACCGGGAGGAAAAGAAAACAATAGTGATTTCCTGAGTAGTGGCGAGCGAAATGGGAAAAGCCCAAACCAATTTGTTTTGGCAAATATGGGGTTGTAGGACTGCATAATATTAGTAACATTGAAGTGGAATTATCTGGAAAGTTAGGCCAGAGAGGGTGATAATCCCGTACACGTAAGGTAGTTATTAAGAGGTAGTATCCTGAGTAAGGCGGGACACGAGAAATCCTGTCTGAAATCTGCCGGCACCATCCGGTAAGGCTAAATACTTCTGAGAGACCGATAGTGAACCAGTACCGTGAGGGAAAGGTGAAAAGAACTTCGAACAGAAGAGTGAAATAGTACCTGAAACCGTACGCTTACAAGCGGTCGGAGCCATTTAGGTGGTGACGGCGTGCCTTTTGCATAATGAGCCTACGAGTTACTCCTCACTAGCGAGGTTAAGGTTTAAGTCCCGGAGCCGAAGCGAAAGCGAGTCTGAACAGGGCGGTATAGTTAGTGGGGGTAGACGCGAAACTTTGTGATCTACCCATGGTCAGGTTGAAGTTCTGATAAAACGGAATGGAGGACCGAACCATTAAACGTTGAAAAGTTTTTGGATGAGCTGTGGGTAGGGGTGAAAGGCTAATCAAACTGAGAAATAGCTCGTACTCCCCGAAATGTCTTTAGGAGCAGCCTTGAGGAGAGTATGGCAGAGGTAGAGCTACTGATTGGGCTAGGGGGCTTCACCGCCTACCAAACCCTGACAAACTCCGAATGCTTCATATATACTCAGGAGTGAGCCGCTGGGTGCTAAGGTCCAGCGACAAAAGGGAAACAACCCAGACCATCAGCTAAGGTCCCTAAATATATGCTAAGTTGAACAAACGAGGTTTGATTGCATAGACAGCTAGGATGTTGGCTTGGAAGCAGCCATTCATTTAAAGAGTGCGTAACAGCTCACTAGTCGAGCGATTGGGCGTGGATAATAATCGGGCATTAAGCATATTACCGAAGCTATGGAATTATAATAAATGTATATTGGTAGGGGAGCATTCCAGAAGCAGCGAATGTAAGTTGAAAGATGACTGGAGCGGCTGGAAAAGCAAATGTAGGCATAAGTAACGATAATGAGGGTGAAAAACCTTCACACCGAAAGACTAAGGTTTCCTGATCAACGTTAATCGGATCAGGGTTAGTCGGGGCCTAAGGCGAACCCGAAAGGGGCAGTCGATGGACAACTGGTTAATATTCCGTACTTGCGATGGAGTGACGAAGTAAAAAGGGTGACGGAGTGCTCGAAGGCTGTAGGTATAGCTGTACGGAAATAGCACGATTGAAGCTGAGAGCTTACGGGCAAAGCGAAGCAGAGCAATCAGACTTCCAAGAAAACCTCTAAGCTAGTATGCAACCCGTACCGTAAACCGACACAGGTAGTCGAGGAGAGAATCCTAAGGTGCTCGAGTGAATCATGGCTAAGGAACTAGGCAAATTAGCCCTGTAACTTCGGGAGAAAGGTCCCCTGCAGCAATGTAGGGCGCAGTGAAATGGTCCAGGCGACTGTTTAACAAAAACACAGGGCTTTGCAAAATCGAAAGATGAAGTATAAGGCCTGACACCTGCCCGGTGCTGGAAGGTTAAGAGGAGATGTCAGCCGCAAGGCGAAGCATTGAATCGAAGCCCCAGTAAACGGCGGCCGTAACTATAACGGTCCTAAGGTAGCGAAATTCCTTGTCGGGTAAGTTCCGACCTGCACGAATGGTGTAACGATCTGGACACTGTCTCAGCCATGAGCTCGGTGAAATTGTAGTAGCGGTGAAGATGCCGCTTACCCGCAACGGGACGGAAAGACCCCGTGAACCTTCACTACAACTTTACATTGATTTTGGGCAAATGATGTGTAGGATAGGTGGGAGACTGTGAATCGGTGCCGCTAGGTATCGTGGAGTCAACGTTGAAATACCACCCTTTATTTGTTTGGAATCTAATCCCCCCAAGGGGAGACAGTGTATGGTGGGTAGTTTGACTGGGGTGGTCGCCTCCAAAAGAGTAACGGAGGCTTTCAAAGGTACCCTCAGTACGATTGGTAACCGTACGCAGAGTGCATTGGCACAAGGGTGCTTGACTGTAAGAGACACAAGTCGAGCAGGTGCGAAAGCAGGACAAAGTGATCCGGTGGTTCCGCATGGAAGGGCCATCGCTCAAAGGATAAAAGGTACTCCGGGGATAACAGGCTGATCGCTCCCAAGAGCTCATATCGACGGAGCGGTTTGGCACCTCGATGTCGGCTCGTCACATCCTGGGGCTGGAGAAGGTCCCAAGGGTTCGGCTGTTCGCCGATTAAAGTGGCACGCGAGCTGGGTTCAGAACGTCGTGAGACAGTTCGGTCCCTATCTGTTGTGGGCGCAGGAAATTTGAGTGGGTCTAACCTTAGTACGAGAGGACCGGGTTGGACGGACCGCTGGTGGACCAGTTGTACCGCCAGGTGCACCGCTGGGTAGCTACGTCCGGTTTAGATAAGCGCTGAAAGCATCTAAGCGCGAAGCTCGCCACAAGATGAGATTTCCCTAAAGGGTCGTTGTAGACTACGACGTTGATAGGCTACAGGTGTAAAGACGGCGACGTCAAAGCCGAGTAGTACTAATAACCCGGGACTTTCTAGGCAAAGAGCGAATTATATTCCATCGTGTCAAACATTATTTAAGGTGACTATAGCGGCAGGGTCCCACCTCTTCCCATTCCGAACAGAGAAGTTAAGCCTGTCAGCGCCAATGGTACTGCAATCGCGGGAGAGTAGGTCGTCGCCAAACTTATAAATGAGTCCCGGTGTGTTTTTACATATCGGGGCTTTTTTGTTAAACGAAGGCAGAAAAGTAGGAAAGTCGGAAAGTAGAAAAGCAGGAAAGCAGGAGAGAAAATATAATGACCTTTATTTCGTTTAATAGGAGAGAAGAGAATATAATGTACAGACTGAAAAAAAAGAAGTTGAAATTGGATATGGCACGGATTATTTATATTTTTTTTATTGAGATTTATGAATTTGTTATTTTTTATAATTAAATATTTAGTATTGAATAATTTAATCTTGATTCCTGGCTCTTGGCTCTTGGATCTTGGTTCCTGGCTCATGATTCTTTTCTTTTCTTCATTTTTGCTATATTTGCCCGCATGAAGAAACTCCTTGTTTCCATTGTTGTAATCTTTTTCTTTAATTACACGGGTTATAGCTCAAATAAAAAAGATACGATCCCCGGTACTAAAATTATTTCCTATCATTTCAATTATGATTACACAGCTTTAGATTCTGTGCCAATTGACACATTACTACGTGGATTCCAAATATATAACCCGGCTTTTCAAAATCTGGCACTTAATAATTTTCTTGGAAATCTTACTGCTCCTTATCAATCAATACTTTTTAGTGATCATGTTCCTTACAGTGACTTTGTATTTGGACAGTCAACCGGATATGATACTCATAAACCAATTGAAACACTTTATTATGATGCAAAACACCCATATACTATTTTAACTTACTATGCAAATTTTCCAAGTATGCAGGAAGAACAAAAAATGAAGATAGTACATACTCAAAATATAAACAGATATTTTAATGCTGGTGCTTCTTTTGATCTGGTTAATTCAATTGGAAATTATCCGAACCAGCAAAATACCTCCAGTGCAATATCATTATTTTCAAGTTTTCATGGTCAACGATACAGTATTTATGGCAATGTTAATTTAAATACAATCCAGCTTACCGAAAATGGAGGAATTCCAAATAATTCAATCTTAAATGAAACACCTCCTACATATCTTAATGGTGCAGGATCAATACTTAAAGAACAAAATTTGTTTATATTTCAGCGATTTTATATTACAGGTTCATATAAGGTAGATTCTATCAGGAATAATTCAAAATGGAATCAGGCAGTTTCAGTTATACACAGAATCGCTTATAATAAGATAACCCGAAGTTTTGCCGATAATTTGACAGAAGGGGATGATAGTATTTACATAAAACATTTTAAATATACTTCAACACAAAATTTTGGATTTAATAAGGATACAACTATCGATTCGGTCTACATGATTCGTTTCGAGAATGTTTTGCAATTAGCTGTAAATGCAAACCAATGGCTAAAAATTCCTGCTGAAATAAGGTTTGGCATTAAAGACCAGATTGATAAATTTGATACATATTCCTTAGATTCTGTTTCGAAAATAAATCCGGGCCAGAAATATTTTAACCGGACAACAGGATTTGATTCCTCAAAAAATATAATAAATTCAAAATTCAGAAATATTGTAACCAATAATGCTTTTATAGGAAGTCTTTCTGACAGGTTTTCCAAAACCATTAGCTGGGGCGCATCAGGGGAATTTTATTTTACAGGGTACAAGCAGGGAGATTTATTGTTAAATGGTGATATCCGGAAATCAATAAAACATAATTTTATTTTGAACCTTTCAGGTAATTTGGCAACCATTAGACCGGGATATTTTCTTAACAATTATATTTCCAACAATTTAGTCTGGAATAACAATTTCAATAAACAATGGTCAAGTACTATTAAACTGGGCATTTACCATTTAAAAAGAAAATTTTATATTGATGCACGTTGGGATAATTTTAAAAACTATGTATATTTTGGCACAAATGCCAAACCTGTGCAAGATAATAATCTTTTTCTGGCATACTCTGTAACAGTTTCCAAATTAATTGATTGGGGGATATTTCATGCAAATATCAGGCTTACATATCAAAATGCAGGAAATGCATCTGCAATATCCATTCCAAAATACTCGGGGTTTTTATCAACTTTTTTGGCATTTAATTTGATAGGTAAAAATCTTATAGTGCAATTTGGAACAGATTTTTACTATAATGCAAAATATTTTGCAAACAGTTATTTGCCTGTTACATCAATTTTTTATTCACAAACTCAAGCCCAAATAAATAACTATCCTTACACTGATGTATTTTTGAATTTTAAAATTAAAAGAACCAGGTTTTTCTTCAAATATGAACATATTGACGGATTTTTACCTCATACATCGTATTTTATTCCAAATTACCCGGTTGATCCTCCATTGTTAAAATTTGGCATTTCGTGGACATTTTATGACTGATTGTCAAAAATAACTATAAAAATTTAACAGTTATTGGCAGTAAGTGTTAATTATAAAAAAACCAGTATAATTTTGTAAAGTATTTATTGGCTGGGCCAGTTTATTATAATTTTTAAAAAAGTTATGTGATGAAGAAAATTTTATATGTAACGATAATAGCTTCCTTTATTTTATTTATAACAAGTATCAATCCTTTTGAAATTTTTGTTCATAAAAGATATGATACAGATATTGGCCAAATTACATCCAGAGGAAGCCTTATCGTTTCCATAAGTAAAAATTCAACTGATTATTTTTTATTTAGAGGTGAACCTATGGGTTTTCAGTTGGAAATTTTGGAAGATCTTGGAAACTATCTGGGTTTAAAAATTGAGGTATTGGTTTCGGAGGATCCTTCTGAAAATGTTAATAATCTCCGAACAGGGAAAAGTGATATGATTGCCAGTTCATGGAATTTATCATCTTCTATATCAGATTTTACTGTTAATTCTGTACCTTTGTTTAAAACAGATTTAGTTTTAGTGCAGAGAAAGGGAATTAAAAACCAAAATAATTCTGAATCGCCTAAACTTATACTTAATCTTAATGAATTAAAAGGCAAAACTGTTTACGTTCCAGTAATGTCAAAGCAGGCTGATATTATGGAACATTTAAATTCTATTATCCATAAACAAATTCATGTAATCGAAATTCAGCAATATTCACAGGAAAAACTGGTGGAATTAGTGGCTGATGGAAGTGTAGATTATACAATTTGTAACGGGATTCTTGCAGATTCATATAAAATTAACTATCCTACACTTGATTTTAACACTTTAATTAACAATGGGGAACCAGTTTCGTGGGTTTTTAGAAAATCGTCTCCAAAATTAATTCAAAGAGTAAACTCATGGTTATCAAATTATAAGAGTTCAACACGTTTTGCTATGCTTTTTGATAAATATTTTAACCAGCAAAACAAATGGGCAATTACAGCTAACAGATATCAGATCATAAAGGAAGGAAGAATATCGGTTTATGACGATTTACTTAAGAAATACAGCACTATTATTAATTGGGACTGGAGGCTTTTAGCTTCACTTATATACCAGGAATCAAGGTTTAACCCATTAGTTAAATCGTACAGGGGGGCTTACGGACTAATGCAAATGATGCCATCTACCCGTGAATATTTTGGCATTGATACTACTGCCTCTCCTGAACAACAAATAAAAGCGGGGGTTCAATATATTAAATTCCTTGACAAAGAATTCTCTGAAAAAATTCCTGATCCTGAGGAAAGGATTAATTTTATATTAGCTTCATACAATATTGGCCCCGGACATATTATTGATGCTCAATATTTAGCCGGAAAATTTGGTAAAAATCCAAAAAAATGGTTTAAAAATGTCGATACTTGCTTATTGAGCAAGTCAAATCCAAAACAATATAAAGATCCGTCTGTTCAATTCGGTTATTGCAGCGGACTGGAAACATTTAATTTTGTTCGTGAGGTAATTAGCCGGTATCAGCACTATAAGAATGTTGTCGCGGAGAAGTAGGGGTTAGGGACTAGGGACTAGGGACTAGGGATCAGAATTAGAAAAATTGATATCCCTCAATGAAATTTGAAATTTCATCTATATTATCCATTAATTGTTTAATTAAAAAGTCTTCATTATTAGGATACTAACCCCTGGCCCCCCCTAGTCCCTGGCCCCTAGACTAAAGTCCCATCAATCATACCTGAGAGTAGTATCGGGGCTTATTTTGGAAATTACCATAGAAGGGATAACCATCATAAAAATTACAGTGGCCAGAGTTCCAATATTTATTAGTAAAATATTTATTACATTCAGATTAATTGGGACACTGTTAATAAAATAGGAAGCTTGATTTAATTTAATTATGTGGAATTGATATTGAAAAAAACACAATAAAATTCCAATAATATTCCCCCACAGCAAACCTCTCAATACAAGAAATGCTGATTGATAAATGAATATTTTCCTTATGCTCGCCGATTGGGCTCCAAGCGCTGTAAGCAGCCCAATCATGTTTGTACGTTCCAGTATTAGAATCATAAGGCTTGAAATAACATTAAAACCGGCCACCAGCAACATAAGGGTCAGGATTATCCATACATTAATATTGACCAGTCCAAGCCAGTCGAACAACTGAGGATACTTATCCTTTATACTCTGAGTTCTGAGCGCTGAACCGTCTGGCTGAAATTGCGTACCGATTATATTTTCAACTTCAGTTTTCATTTTGTCTAAATGCCCGAAATCATTGACCGATATTTCAAAACCGGATATCTGGCCACGATTCCATTCATTAAGGTTTTGAACATGTTTAATATCACCAATGACTATTTTTTTATCAAAATCCTCTTCAAGTCCTGTTTCATATATTCCTGCAATTTTAAACCTGCGTAACCGGGGAGGATTTTTAACAAAAAACATGGCTACATCGTCACCTGTTTTAAGTTTAAGCAAATTGGCAATGGTTTTTGAAATTAAAATATTATTATTTAAAATTGTATCATTAATTGAGAAAACATTGCCATCAACCAGGTTGCGTTTAAAAAAACTCCAGTCGTAATCACTGCCGACTCCTTTTAATACAATACCCTGGATATCTTCCTTCGTTTTTAAAATACCTGCAGTTATACTAAATTTTTGAATATGTTGTATTCCTTTAATTTTTTTAATATCAGGAATAAATTCCTGATTGGCTGAAATAGGATTAGTTTCATAGGAAGAATTGCTATCCATGTTTTCTATTATAATATGACCGCCAAATCCAACCGCCTTATTTATTATGTTCTTCTTAAAACCGGTTACTACAGCTGACGAAATTATCATTACAGCCAGAGAAAGAGATATCCCAAAAGTTGTAATATTAACAATTGAGCGGGAAACATATCCTTTACCTTCTTTACCCGTTACAAGACGCTTTGCTATAAAAAATTCCAAATTCATGCATACGGAATTATTGTTGTAACAAACCTACAAGTTTTTTTTTAAATCCATTGTTATAAACATTCTTATTCAGAAATTGCAGGATTTATATAATTTTATCCGAATAAATAGTAGGAAAGTAGGAAGGTAGGAAAGGTTTCCCTCCCTAATCTGCTTTTCTACTCTCCTACTTACCTGCTAAATTTAAACAAATAATTATGAATATTATCAGGATATCAATTATTTACATTACTTTCTTTAATTTGATTCAGGATGCATTAATTGCTCAGAATCCACAAAAGCAAATAGTAACCGGAGCTGAGCGAATTTTTTTTGTTAAGGCAACTATCAAAAACAAACATATAGCTGTTGTTGCCAATCAAGCTTCAATAGTTGGAAAAACTCATCTTGTTGATACATTGCTGGCTATTGGTGCCGATATAAAGAGAATATTTTGTCCTGAACATGGATTCCGTGGTGAAGCGGATGCCGGTGAACAAATAAATAACAGCAAAGATATAAAAACAGGTATTCCGATAGTTTCACTTTATGGCAGGAAACTGAAACCAACTGCGGCTGAAATGGCAGGCATCGATCTTATTATATACGATTTGCAGGACGTAGGTGTAAGGTTTTATACCTATATAAGTACATTAACATATGTAATGCAGGCTTGTGCCGAAAATTTTGTTCCACTGTTTATACTTGACAGGCCAAATCCTAATGGTTTTTATGTAGATGGGCCTGTATTGGACATCAAGTATAAATCGTTCGTCGGAATGAATCCAATTCCAATTGTTTATGGAATGACAGCCGGCGAACTGGCTAACATGATCAATGAGGAAGGTTGGCTTCCAAACCACCTGAAATGTGTAATTGGAGTGATATCTTGCCTGAATTACACACATGCGTCACGTTATTCACTGCCTGTAAATCCTTCTCCAAATTTAAGAAATATGCAGGCAGTATATTTGTATCCTTCACTCGGTTTATTTGAAGGAACATCAATTAATGTAGGCAGGGGAACTGATTTTCCGTTTCAGGTATTCGGAAATCCTGCTTATAGTGATACAATGTTTTCATACATGCCGGTAAGTAAAGAAGGAGACGCAATCAATCCCCTTCATAGCGGGGAAATTTGTTATGGAGTAGATTTGCGCACAATTCCGGTTGAAAAATTGTCAGGTATGTCAGAAATAAATCTTGAATATTTAATATTTGCTTATGAGCATTTTCCTGATAAAAATAATTTTTTCAATACATTTTTTGAGAAGCTTGCAGGGACATCTGATTTAAGGAATCAAATTACAGAAGGAATTAGTGCAGATCAAATCAGACAATCCTGGCAGCCGGGTTTGCAAAAATTTAAAGAAATAAGAAAGAAATATTTGAGATATCCGGACTATTAACAATTAACAGTTAACAGTTATTTGAAAATTTATTTTAATAGAAAATGTGCAATAAAATTTGTAATTTGGTTCGTTGAATTTTAATTTCAAAATAATGAATAAACTGTTTTTAATTGTCATTATTACTATTACAATGGCAGCCTGTGGTCAGAATGAGCCACCGGTAGATAAACTTTCCAAGGACCATTCAATTGAGGTTACGTATCAGACAAAGCACTTAAACGATACTGCAGTTTTATTGATCAGAAATGAACATGTTTATTTACATGGTAAAATGATTAAAAGTTTTTTAAGGGCTGATACGTTGCCTTCCCCCGGAGATACTATTCATTCTGTTGAAAAAGATGATGAAACCACTCAGTCCATACCAGCTCCCAAGGAATATGAGTTTTTCGTAACTGTTAAATAATGCCATGAAAAAATCGAAGGTTATACGATTGGTGATTGTAGCGGGCCTAATGGCATCATGTTCATCACACGATGATTATTCTTATAAAGGCCGGCTCCACATAAGGGGCGACAGTTTAAGCGATTATTCCCGGACAACAGGATATTATGGCGGGGGCGGCTTTTATCATTTCTATCCTTACGGCTTTTATTATTTTGGTCGCGGGTATTACCACGGTGGGTACGATTCTCCCGGTTTTTCAGGCAGAGCATCAAATGGGATTACCCGTGGTGGTTTTGGATCTTCCGGAATCAGGGTTGGAGGGTGAGGATAGTGCTTAGTGCATAGTAATTAGTGCATAGTGAATCGAGATTTAAGTTTTGAGATTTGAGATTTTAGATTTAAGATTTGCGATTGGCGAATTGCAATTTATTCTTAAACATTTAATCACCTCATCACTTCATCACCTCATCACTTCATCACCTCATCACTTTATATTGCCAACATGAGAAGAATAGCTGCACCAGTAAGGGATAACTGGAAGAAAAAAGTGGAAGCACTTGGCTTTAGTTTTCACACCCTCGAAGGAACCTATTGGGATGAGTCGGCATATTACCAGTTTAGCAGCACAGAAGTAAATGTCCTCGAAGCTGCAACGGATGAATTGTTCAATCGTTGCCTGGATGCTGTGCAGCATGTTATTGATAAGAATTTGTACTACTTATTTAAGATAGATCCGGGTTTCATTTCTTTGATTGAAAACTCATGGAATAATGATGCCCCTTCAATTTATGGAAGGTTCGACATCGTATTCGATGGAAACAATAATCCTAAGTTGCTTGAGTTTAATGCTGATACTCCTACTTCATTGTTTGAGTCTTCAGTAGTTCAATGGTATTGGCTGGAAGATTTTCAACCCGGTTCGGATCAGTTTAATTCAATACATGAGAAACTTATTGCATACTGGAAATATTTAAAAGAATATTTAAATGACGGCAAACTTTATTTTTCGTGCTTAAAAGATAACGATGAGGACCTGGTAACGGTCGAATATCTTCGTGATTGTGCCACACAGGCCGGGCTGGATACTGCATTTATATATATAGAAGATGTCGGATGGGATGCGGGAAAAGGATTATTTGTCGATATACAGGAAAAGCCAATTTCAAATATATTTAAATTGTATCCATGGGAGTGGCTGGTGAAAGATACCTTCGGAAATAATATCCTGGTTGAACCGCAAAAAACGTGCTGGATTGAACCAGCGTGGAAAATGCTCCTTTCTAACAAAGCTATTTTACCAATTTTATGGGAGCTATTTCCGGATCATCCTAATTTATTGCCGGCATATTTTGATCCGTCAGAATTGCCGGCAGATTATGTTAAAAAACCCATTCTGTCCCGTGAAGGAGCAAATATTTCTATCTTTCAGCAAGGTGCGGTTGTGGAATCAACGCCGGGAGAATATGGTACAGAGGGATATATTTACCAGGAATATTATCCGTTGCCGGCGTTTCAAAAAAATTATCCTGTGGTAGGATCCTGGGTAATAGGTTGCGAACCGGCCGGCATAGGTATCCGCGAAACCAATTCATTGATCACTGATAATCTGAGCCGGTTTGTACCGCATTTGATACGATAGGGAACAACCTGGTTATCAATGTCACAGGGCGTTGCCCTGTGCTAATGATAGTGCCCTTTCAGGGCAAATGAAACAGCATATAAAATTGCCATTTATTAATGTTTTTTCATTTGTCATTCAGTTTTTCAATCCTCGCAGCCCATCCCCCGCCAGGTGCAAGGTGTATATTAATTTTATCGCCGGATGAAATTGTAATAACTTCTTTTTTATAATCGGTTGCATCGCGATCTGCATTTACGCCATCTTTAAAAACTATTGCCTGGTAAACACCCTTTTCAAGAAATGAAAAATCGAGGGTTAAATCTCTTGCATCCCAATTGCTCATAACACCTACATACCATTTATTGCTTTTTTTACGGGCAATTGCCGCATATTCCCCGACTTTTCCGTCCATTGCAACTGTCTCGTCATAAGTTGTAGGAACTGAAGCAATAAAATCGGTACATTCCTGTTCCTTCATATAAATGGTAGGATTGTCCGCAAGCATCTGAAGGGGTGCTTCAAATACTACATACATGGCCAACTGGTTGCAGCGTGTACCCTGGCTCATCGGATTGGAATTTATAGGCCTGAAATTTTCCCTGATAGCATTTCTCATAGCACCCGGTGTATAATCCATAGGTCCTGCCATCATTCGGATATAGGGAATGCTAACTGCATAACGGGGCTGATCTTCAATGGCCCATTTATAATTTTCCAGGCCTTTCACCCCTTCATATCCGATAACATTCGGGTAAGTGCGTTGTAACCCGGTGGGTTTGAATACTCCGTGAAAATCAACAAGCAAATGGTTATCTGCAGCTAACTTAGCAATTTCATAGGTCGAAGCAACTGCTATCTGATCATCCCTGTCAATAAAATCTATCTTAAAACCTTTAATACCCATTTTGGCATATAAGGGAAAAACCTGCTGCATCTGTTGGGTAATGGCATGCCATGTTGCCCAAAGGATTACATCAACACCTTTAGCCCTGCCATAATCGACTATTTCCCGGATATTTACAGGTGCCTTTATTTTTGTAAGATCCAATAGCTCCGACCATCCTTCATCCATAATTATATAACTTATTTTATTGGCTGAAGCAAAATCAATGTAATATTTATATGTTTGGGTATTATATCCTGCTTTAAAATCAACATGTGAAATATTCCAGTCGTTCCACCAATCCCAGGCGGCCTGACCTGGTTTGATCCAGGAAACGTCAGAAATTCTGGGTGGTGAAGCTAACTTTTGTACTATATCTATATTTAATAATTCTTTGTCATAGTTGCTTATAACAATTACCCTCCATGGGAATTTACGGGTACCATTTGTTTTTGCTATATAACCAGCTCTTTTTACCGGAATAAAATTTATATTAGAATAACCACCTAAAGTTGATTCTAATGGATAAGGCGCATAAACGCCCATAAATCCTTTACCTGTTTTATTAACATTCAAATACATGCCAGGGTAATCTTCCAGGTCGGCCTCTGTTATAACAACTTTTTTATCATTGCCAACATCAACCAATACCGGCAGAAAAGCGAGGGAGTCGGCGGCAAATTTAGAAATATTAATTTCCTTGTACAGGGCTTCAAAAGAAGAGTTAAAGATTTTACCTCCTCTATAATCCCACATATATGGAATAAAGGCTTTGTAATCCCCTGGAAAGTTAAAGTTAGCCTCTTCATTTTTAATTATTATACTGTCCTTCTGTTTTATAAAGAACCTATATGCAACTCCCTCATTATATACTCTGAAAATGATGCCATAATCATTTTTAAAGTTAATGGTAAGTTGATTATAATCGTTTGTTATACTTGATTTCTTGTAATTGAAAGGAATTATAAGATTATTAATTTTTTCTGTATTGTAAGATACAATTTTTGCATTGTCACCAGGTATTTTATCCCCTTCCAACTGAAGAGATATTGAGGAAGGCGTAATTATCCATTGTCCTTTTTGCTGAACTGACCACTGGAGCTTTGCGCCGGTTTCGACATGTAATGTAAGGTTTCCGTCTAACGATTTAATTTCAAAATTTTTATTTTTCTGGCCAAAGAGCATAGTTGAATAGAAAAGAAATAAAAAAAAACTCAGGGATAGATAATTTTTCATTTTTTGGAAATTTATTTTAACGAATTTAAAGAATTATTTATAATTTAAGAAGTTGATCCACGTTAAAGTTTAACATGAAGTGTAATATTTAATTTCTGAATACGTAACAAAAATAAATATTAGGATATCATAAATATAAGCATTTTTGTATGTAAAGTTGAATATTTTTAGTAAAATTGAAAACAATTGTTAAAATATGTTCAAGAAATATAATCTGACTTCTTTATTTTGTTTTTTTTCTATTGGTTTAGGAATTCAATTATTTGGACAAACTTTGGATTTAGAATTTGATCATTATACCGCTAACGAAGGTTTATCAAATGGTTTTATTCTTTCAATGACACAAGACAGTAAAGGGTTTATGTGGTTTGGTACCTATAACGGGCTCAACCGATTTGATGGGCTGTCGTTTAAGGTTTACCAATTTGATACAAAAGACACTAATTCAATCACAGGAAATGTGATTAATGTATTAATTGAAGATTCGGCTAATAATTTATGGGCATTGACAAACCATAATTTATGCTGCTACAACAGGAATTTGGATAATTTTTCACGTAAAATATTCAAGGTTAACAATACATTATTTAATTATGAATATATTACAGGGGGCATGATCGATAGCCATGGAAATATGTGGGTTGGCACGACTCATGGAATATTCAGGTTTAAAATTTATAATAATCCTAATATTTATAATCATGTAATTAATGCTGACAGGTATGTTTTATATGAACCTGATATGAAGGATGTTAACAAAACAACAGTTTACTCTTTTATTGAAGATAAAAAAGGAATCATCTGGGCATGCAGCTATAGTAATAACCTTTTTTCATTTGATGAGAGACAAAAGAATTTTGTGTCTTATCCAATTCAACATCCGGGAAAGCTACATTTTACCGGTGAACAAAAGTCTATGATTCAGGACCGTGATGGTGATTTTAATATTACTATAAATAATAATGGATTATTAGTATGGTACAGGAATGAAGGCAAATTTGTTTTATATAAAAAAAATGGTACTGATAATGCCCCGAATGACAATATTTTATTTGGCCTGTTTGAAAACACAGACGGGTCAATCTGGATGGGTGGAAGGACAAATGGCGGAATTAATATATTCAACAAAAAGACTGGAAAATTTAAATATTGTTATCATGATAAAACAAATAGCTATTCCTTAAACACAAACAAAATTCAGGCTATTTATCAGGATAGGATTGGGAACTTGTGGATCGGTGGAATTATCGGGTTGAATAAATATAGTCCCGGGCAACAAAAATTTAAAAGATATTTTTGCAATAATAAAACAGACGGATTAAGTAATAACACAGTTCTTTGCTTTGCTGAGAGCAAAAATGGGAAAATATGGGTTGGGACGGATGGCGGCGGATTAAATTTACTTGACAGGAATACCGGTAAATTCATACAGTATTTACATGACCCTTTTAATTCCAATTCACTGAGTAATAATGCTATTGTTTCTCTTATTGAAGACCATGACGGTATATTGTATGCAGGGACATTTACCGGTGGTCTGGATCAGAAGATCGAAAACAATTTTAAGGCGTATATTCCTGATCAGTCTAATCCATATTCAATATCAACTGCTAATATCTGGTTTGTTTTTGAAGATAGCAGGAAGAATCTTTGGGCAGCATCATTGGATCATGGCTTGGACTTTTTTGACAAAAAAAATCAAAGATTTTATAACTACCTTTCAAATACAAAGGATTCAACCAGCCTTATTGCTAATGCGCTGTTTTCGATGTTTGAAGACAGCCAGCATAATTTATATATAACATCCGGAGAAGGTGTTAGTATAATAGATTTGAATAAATATGATTTTTCAAGATTACCTGTTAAAATCAAATTCAGGAATATTAACCACAATCCTTTTAATAATAATAGCTTAAGTAGTGACGGTGTTTATTGTGTAAATGAAGATAACGAAAAAAATATTTGGTTTGGGATGATGTCTACGGGATTAGATAAATATGATCCAAAAACAGGACGTTATAAGAATTATTCCATAAACGAAGGATTGCCAGGTAAAGCAATTAACTCAATTTTAATGGATAAACAGAATAATCTGTGGTTGGGAACAGATAAAGGCCTTGCAAAATTTAATCCAAAAAATAACGAAATTCGTGTGTTTGATCGTCTTGATGGATTACAAAATACTAATTTTCATGGTTGGGCATTAAAGGCCAAAGACGGAGAAATGTTTTTCGGGGGTCCGGAAGGATTTAACTCTTTTTATCCTGATAAAATAAAATATAATACAAATAAGCCAAAGGTTATTATTATCGGATTAAAAATATTTAACAGGCCCATTAAAATATCAGAGAAAATTAATAACAGGATTATACTTACGAAGGATATTTCAGAGACAAAATCTTTGATTATTAGCTATAAAGAAAATTATTTTGCTTTTGATTTTATAGCATTGGATTATGTAGTGCCCATAAAGAACCAATATAAATACAAATTGGAAGGTTTTGATAAAGAATGGATAAAATGCGGGACAAAACGTGAAGCGTCCTATACAAATCTTGACCCTGGCAGATATATTTTCAAGGTAACAGCTTGTAATAACGACGGAGTATGGAACGATAATTACACTTCAATTATTTTGAATATTGAACCTCCCTTTTGGGCAACTACCTGGTTCAGGTTATTTGTCATTGCACTTTTTTTAGCAT
Source organism: uncultured Bacteroidota bacterium (assembly GCA_963846585.1). Classification (GTDB taxonomy): domain Bacteria; phylum Bacteroidota; class Bacteroidia; order Bacteroidales; family JAAUTT01; genus JAAUTT01. The sequence continues at coordinate 281,322 of CAWJWO010000017.1, read as the reverse complement.
TGTTATTGAGTTTTTATTATTTCAGGTTATTTAGCATACGAAGGAAAAATTATATGCTTGAACATTTAGTAGAAGAGCGTACACAACAAATTAACGAAAAAAATCTGGTATTATCCGACCAGGCTGTAGCACTAAGTGAAACCAATACATTGATGGAAGAACGGCAACAGCAAATAGAAGAGCAATCAGAAGAGTTAAAGGTACAAAGAGATCAGCTCAGCCTGATAAATGCAACAAAGGATAAATTGTTTACAATTCTTGCACATGATTTACGTAATCCATTTCATGTAATTAGCGGATTTACAGAATTGTTAATTAATGATTTAAAGGAATTGACAGAGAATAAAATTTTAAAATATTTAGGATTGATTTATACTTCATCTGTCAGAGGAAATGATTTGCTTGAAAACTTATTGCAATGGTCACGTACACAAACTGGCAAGATTAATTTTGAACCTAAGGAATTAAATCTTTCATCCATAGCGGAAGAAGTTAAAAGTTTTATGGAGGGTATCGCACAAAAAAAGAATATAGTTATTACCCAATTAATTGACCCTAAAATTGTTGTGTATGCAGATGAAAATATGTTGAAAACTATTTTCAGAAATTTAATTTCCAACGCAATAAAATTTACATCTGCAAAAGGAACAATTACATTATCAGCTAATTTGACGACCGACAATGATTTAATAGAAATAGCTGTTTCTGATAACGGGGTTGGGATTCCTGAGAATACAATCCAAAATCTTTTCCGTGTAGATTCCGCAATTTCTACCAAAGGCACTGACCAGGAACCAGGAACTGGACTGGGACTAATTATTTGCAAGGAGTTTGTTGAAATACATAATGGGAAAATAAGAGTTCAAAGCAAGGTAAATTCGGGAACAACATTTTATTTTACTTTATCTAATAAATATTTATAGCTTCAATAACTTCTTTATCCTGTTTCACACATACATCTTCCTGCATTATCCTGGTTCCTGGTTCCTGGTTCCTGGCTCTTGGTTCTGATAATTTATTACATTTACGATAATTAATTTCAAAATATGATCAACAAGCGTAAAATTATTAATGATCCGGTGTATGGGTTTATAGATATACCATCTGCGCTTATTTATGATTTAATTGAGCACCCTTATTTCCAACGGTTAAGACGGATTCAACAGCTTGGTTTAACAGGTTATGTATACCCTGGTGCTATTCATACGCGTTTTCAGCATGCACTTGGAGCCATGCATTTGATGCAGGAAGCTATATCAGTTTTGAGATCGAAGGGTGAAATTATTAACGAGGAGGAAGCTGAAGCTGTGCTTATAGCAATCCTTTTGCATGATATTGGGCACGGACCGTTTTCACATGCGCTTGAGCATTCTATCATTCCCGGGGTGTCTCATGAAATTATTTCCAGGCTTTTTATGGAAGAGCTAAATATTCAGTTTAATGGAGCTTTAAGTTTAGCCATTGATATTTTTCTGAACAAGTACTCAAAAAAATTTTTATACCAGCTTATTTCAAGCCAACTGGACATGGACAGATTGGATTACCTGCGCCGTGACAGTTTTTTTACGGGAGTTATTGAGGGTACTGTGGGGTCTGACCGTATAATCAAAATGCTGGCAGTAAAAAACGATCAATTGGTTATTGAAGAAAAAGGAATTTATTCTATAGAGAAATTTCTGGTGGCACGTCGGTTGATGTATTGGCAGGTATATCTCCACAAAACGGTTATATCGGCAGAATACCTTCTTATTAATGTTTTAAAACGGGCTAAAAGTATCACTTCTGAAGGTATTGAAATATTTGCCACGCCTTCACTTTCCTTTTTTCTTAAGCAGGAGAGTGATATTTCATACTATTTAAATAGCAATGTCAGAGAAATTCGTCAAAAATTACTCCAACAGTTTTCATTATTGGAAGATAATGACATAATAGCTTCAGCAAAAGTGTGGGCCAACCACACCGATGTAACATTAGCAATTCTGAGCCAAAATCTGGTGTTTAGAAGATTGTACAAAATTGAAATTCAAAATGAAGCTATCAATGTAAACCGGATACGTAAAATTGAAGAAAAAGTAATGGGATTATTAAATATAGAGGATAAATTTATTAAATACTTTGTATTTTACGGCGAAATATCAAATAGTGCATACAATGCCAGCGACGATAGAATTAACATATTACTAGGATCAGGAAAAATTATTGATATCATGGAAGTGTCCAATATGTTAAATCAAAGCATTTTGAACGATACTGTTAAAAAACATTTTTTATGTTATCCCAAGGTAGTGTCGTTATGAACTAAATATTATCATTAGTTTTGTGAAATTTTTTTTATGGAATTTACAGCTCATATTATTGCAGGTTACATTCAGGGCAGGGTAGAAGGAGATCCTGAAGCAAAAGTTGTTGATGTTTCTAAAATTGAAGAAGGTAAACCAGGAACTTTGTGTTTTTTATCCAATCCTAAATACGAAAAATATCTTTATAATACAGGAGCAACCGTGGTAATTGTAAATAATGATTTAGTGCCATCACATCCTGTAAGCGCCACTTTAATAAGGGTTCCCGATGCATATAAAGCATTTGCGCAGTTATTGGAACTATACAATTCCTTCAATCCTGAGAAAAAGGGTATTGAACAACCATCTTTCATTTCAGAATCTGCCCGATTAGGAGAAAATTTATATATAGGTGCCTTTAGCTATATAGGCAAAAATGTTGCTTTGGGAAATAATGTTAAAATTTATCCCCAGGTTTTCATCGACGATAATGTAAAAATTGGAGACTATAGTGTTATATTTGCCGGAGTAAAAATATATCACGATTGTATAATTGGTGAAAATGTAACTATTCATAGTGGTTCGGTAATTGGTGCTGATGGATTTGGATTTGCACCACAATCGGAGGATAATGTTTATAAGAAAATTCCACAGATTGGGAATGTAATTATTGAAGATAATGTTGAGATTGGTGCCAATGTTACTGTTGACAGAGCAACAATGGGATCTACAATTTTGCGCAAAGGTGTAAAATTGGATAACATAGTTCATATTGCCCATAATGTTGAAGTAGGTGAAAATACTGTTATGGCTGCTCAAACCGGAGTAGCAGGTTCAACAAAAATAGGACGTGACTGTATGTTTGGGGGTCAGGTTGGCATTGCACCACATATTTCAATTGCTAACGGTGTAAAACTCGGTGCCAGGGCAGGAGTGAATTCTTCCATAAATAATGAAAACGTTATTATGATAGGTGCACCGGCAATGCTTTATCAGGATTTTATGAAATGTTCAGCCATTTTCAGACATTTGCCGGAGATGAAACATGATATTGATGAACTGAAAAAAGGGGGCCAGGGACTAGTGGCCAGGGACTAGTGGACAGAGAAAAGAAAAATGAGACGCAGAACATGAAAAAAAAAAGACAGAGGCCTGAGGTCAGAAAACAGAGAGTGGAAGACATATACTTGAAAAAAAATTATATGGCAATTAAAATTTTTCTAACCCCTAACCCCTAACCCCTGACCACTAGCCCCTAAAATAAAATATTACATTTTATAAATAAACTTTTTAAGCAGTACTAATTTCATTATATGATAATAAAGCAGAGAACAATTCAAAAACCTGTATCTGTTAAAGGGAAAGGGTTACATACGGGAATAGATGTAGAATTGACTTTTAAGCCTGCTCCTGAAAATTTTGGATATAAATTTAAACGGGTTGATATCGAGTCAAATCCAATTATTTCTGCAGTTGCAGAAAACGTGGTCGATACTTCCCGTGGCACTACCATTGAGGAGAAAGGTGTCCGGATAAGCACAATTGAGCATGTAATGGCAGCTTTAGTTGGAATGAGAATTGATAATATTCTTATTGAAGTAAATGGTCCTGAAACACCTATAGCCGATGGCAGTTCTATTATTTTCGTGAACGCCCTGAAGGATGCAGGTGTTGTTGATCTTGAGGCCGAAAGGAAATTTTATGAGATAAAAGAAAAGATAGTTTATTCGGATACACAACGTGGAGTTGAAATTGTTATATTTCCTGACGATCATTTAAGTATTGATGTAATGATTGATTATAATTCGAAAGTTTTAGGGCATCAATATGCATTAATTAATTCAATGGATGATTTCGAAACGGAAATAGCACCTTGCCGTACATTTGTTTTCCTGCATGAAGTTGAATTTTTACTTAAACACAATCTTATAAAAGGGGGCGATCTTAACAATGCCATAGTAATAATGGACCGGCAGGTTACACAGGATGAACTGGACAGGCTGGCAGAACTATTCCATAAGCCTAAAATTGCAGTTAAACCGGAAGGGATACTAAATAACCTTGATATTCATTTTTCTAACGAACCGGCAAGGCATAAATTGCTTGATCTGATTGGAGATTTGGCTTTGATTGGCACTGCTATAAAGGGAAGAATAGTTGCTACCCGTCCCGGTCATGCAGCAAACAACGAAATGGCAAAAACCTTGCGTCAAATGATTAGGCGCGAGGCGCTTAAAGGCGAAATTCCTAAATACGATGCAAACAAAGTTCCTTTATTTAATATTAACCAGATAAAAAAATTTCTTCCACACAGGCCTCCATTTTTATTAATTGATAAAGTAATGTCAATGGACGAAAAAACTATTATAGGTATAAAGAATGTCACAATGAACGAACCTTTTTTTATAGGGCATTTTCCTGATGAACCGGTTATGCCCGGTGTACTTCAGATTGAAGCAATAGCTCAGTTGGGGGGAGTTCTGGTGATGAATACAGTACCGGATCCTGAGAATTATATTACGCTTTTTTTAAAAATTGATAAAGTTAAATTTAAACGAAAAGTAATTCCAGGCGACACCTTAATTATCAAATGCGATTTGATTGGCGAAATCCGTCGCGGAATTGCAACTATGTGGTCGCAGGCATTTGTTGGCGATACACTTGTTTGTGAAGGTGAAATGACAGCTCAAATCGTAAAAAACAAAGCATAAAAATATGATTAACCACCTGGCTTATGTACATCCGGAAGCTCAAATTGGCGATAATGTAACTATCGAACCATTTGCCGCTATTTATAAAGATGTTATAATTGGAGATGGTACCTGGATAGGGCCAAATGTTGTCATTATGAACGGGGCTCGTTTAGGTAAAAATTGCATAGTATTCCCGGGCGCTGTTATTTCCGGGATTCCTCAGGATTTGAAATTTGCCGGAGAGTATTCTATTACAGAAATTGGTGACAAAACTACAATCAGAGAATGCGTTACAATTAACCGGGGAACAAAATCCAAGGGGAAAACAGTTGTTGGAAACAATTGCCTTTTTATGGCATATGCACATGTTGGACACGATTGTATTATAGGAAATAACGTAGTGATTGTAAATTCCGTGAATTTAGCAGGCGAAGTTGAAGTAGGAGATTGGGCCATTATAGGTGGAGCGGCTAATGTTCAGCAATTTACAAAAATTGGTGCACACACATATATAGGCGGTTGTTCCCAGGTTCGAAAAGATGTGCCTCCATTTGTTAAAGCTGCACGGGAACCACTTTCATATATTGGTGTTAATGCTATTGGGTTACGCCGGAGAAATTTTTCAAATGAAATTATTTATTCAATACAGGAAATGTACAGATATTTGTATCAAAGCGATATGAATCATTCTGTTGCTATAGATTTTATAGAGAAGACCATACCTCAAACGCCTGAACGGGATATGATTATTAATTTTGTTAAGGAGGCTAAAAGAGGTATTATGAAAGGGTTTTCACCACTGTCAGAGGATGATTAGTGCTTAGTGCATAGTGCATAGAGCTTAGAATTTCTTACAATGGAATATTCACGTCATCACGTCATCACCTGTAATGTCTTTCCTGCAACCTGCAACACCTAAGCACTGAGCACTAGGCACTATGCACTATTTTCTAAGCACTAAGCACTATAGCGAGATTTCCTGATTTAATTCAGTTATAAGCTTACATCCTGATTCTTTTGATGATATATGCCCTATTATGGATATTTCATTATTTTTTATTAGCGTATCATAATGTTTTATTGAGCATGTAAACAATAATTCATAATCTTCGCCGCCATTTAAAGCACAAATTATTGGCTCAAGGTTAAATTCCTTTGCGATTAATGCAGCAGGTTCGCTTATCGGGATTTTTTCAATATAAATGTTGCAACCTTTGCCTGATTGATAACAGATATGATTTAATTCGGATGCCAGTCCATCTGAAATATCTATCATCGAAGTGGGTATTATATGGTTAACCTTAAAAAAGTCTATAATATTCTTTCTGGCTTCAGGTCTTAATTGTCGCTGAAGTACATAATCATATCCTTCCAGTTTTGGCTGAGCCCCTTTACTTTCTTCAAAAATTTTTTTCTCACGTTCCAATACCTGGAGACCCAGGTAGGCAGCTCCTAAATCACCTGATACACAAATTAAATCGTTTTCTTTTGCAGTAGATCGATATGTAATCAGTTCTTTTTCTACCATGCCAATAACTGTAATACTAATTGCCATTCCTGTAATTGAAGCTGATGTATCGCCGCCAACCAAATCAACTTTATATTTTTGACATGCTAATTGCAAACCTTTATACAATTCTTCAATTGCCTCAACCGAAAACTTTTGGGATAAAGCTATTGATACAACCATTTGAAATGGTGTAGCATTCATTGCATAAACATCAGAGAAATTTACAACCGCTGCTTTATATCCAAGATGCATCATTGGACTATAAATCAGGTTGAAATGAATGCCTTCCATCAATATATCAGTAGTAACAACAAGAAATTTATCCCCAATGTCAATTACGGCAGCATCATCTCCAACACCTTTGATTGTGCTATTATGATGTAATTGAATATTTTTTGTTAAGCGTTCGATAAATTTAAATTTGCCCAATTCGCTTAATTCAGTTATGCCTTTTTTTTGTTCGTTCATTTATAATGTATTTCGGATTGCGAAAATACTGTTTTTTGGTTTATGTTGATATTTTTATGCGTTTATGGAATTACTTAAAAAAGAATAAACAAATAATAATGCATAAATAAATACTTTTTTAATAATAATTTTTTTTAGGTTTAACATGTAGCATTAAACGGAGTGTGGCACGATTTTGGATTCAATAGTTTAACTATTTTCTTATTTTTGTGTTTAATTAGTATGATTCTAAATAAAATAAAATGAATAATACAAACGATATAATACTAAATGAAGTAACAGAGCAGGATTATAAATTCGGTTTTGTCACTGATATTGATACTGAAACTATCCCTAAAGGGTTAAATGAGGATGTAATCCGGTTAATTTCAGAAAAAAAGGGTGAACCTGATTTTATGTTAGACTGGAGATTAAAATCATACAGGCATTGGCTTACCATGAAAATGCCACAGTGGGCTCATCTTACTATTCCTGAAATTAAATACAGTGATATTATATTTTATGCTGCACCAAGACAGAAAGCAAAATATGCCAGTTTAGAGGAAGTAGATCCTGAACTCCTGGCTACTTTTGATAAGCTTGGTATCCCGCTGGATGAGAGGAAACAACTTGCCGGTGTAGCTGTAGACGCTGTAATGGATAGCATTTCGGTAAAAACTACATTTCGTGAAAGCTTAGCTGAACTTGGCATAATATTTTGTTCAATGAGTGAAGCAATTAAAGAACATCCTGACCTTGTGAAAAAATATCTGGGTTCGGTTGTCCCATACACTGATAACTTTTTTGCCACGCTTAATTCGGCAGTTTTTAGCGATGGTTCATTTTGTTATATTCCTAAAGGTGTTCGCTGTCCGATGGAATTATCAACATATTTCAGGATTAATGCTGCCAATACCGGTCAATTCGAACGAACATTGCTAATTGCAGATGAAGGGGCATATGTCTCATATCTTGAAGGTTGCACTGCACCAATGCGTGATGAAAACCAATTGCATGCGGCAGTTGTGGAACTGGTAGCATTAGAAGATGCACAGATTAAGTATTCTACAGTCCAGAACTGGTATCCTGGCAACAGGGAAGGCAAGGGAGGAATCTTTAATTTTGTTACAAAACGCGGAATATGTAAAGGTAATAACTCAAAAATATCGTGGACACAGGTTGAAACAGGTTCCGCTATTACCTGGAAATATCCTAGTTGTATTCTTCGTGGAAATAATGCTTCTGCCGAATTTTATTCTGTAGCAGTTACAAATAACCACCAACAGGCTGATACAGGAACTAAAATGGTTCATATTGGTAAAAATACCAGTAGCCGGATTGTTTCAAAAGGCATTTCAGCCGGTAAAAGCAATAATAGCTACAGAGGGCTTGTAAAGATTAATAAAACTGCAGATTATGCACGAAATTTTTCACAATGTGATTCTTTGCTAATGGGAAGTCAATGTGGATCGCATACATTCCCATATATTGAAGTTGAAAATAATTCTGCAAAGGTTGAACACGAGGCTACAACATCCAAAATAGGTGAAGATCAGATTTTTTATTGCAATCAGCGTGGGATAAGTACCGAAGATGCAATTGGGCTTATAGTTAACGGTTATGTTCGTGAAGTACTTAATCAATTGCCAATGGAATTTGCAGTAGAAGCCCAGAAATTATTGCAGGTAAGTTTGGAAGGAAGTGTGGGATGAATAAATAATGTGCTAATTTGAAAATTTGAAAATTTGCAAAATACTAATGTGCAGATATGAAAATGAATAATTATTAAAAAAGAGATGTTACAGATAAAGGATTTAAAAGCATCAATAAATAATAAGGAAATTCTCAAAGGTATAAATCTTGAAGTGAATCCTGGAGAAGTGCATGCTATTATGGGACCAAACGGATCAGGTAAAAGTACCTTGGCATCCGTAATCACAGGCCGTGAATATGTGGAAGTTACTCATGGGAAAATAACCTATTTTGGAGAAGATTTACTTGAAATGAAACCTGAGGAAAGAGCACTTAAAGGAATATTTTTAAGTTTTCAGTACCCTATTGAAATACCAGGTGTAAGCATGGTTAATTTTATTAAAACGGCTTTGAATGAACACAGGAAATATTCAGGTCTATCTCCACTTTCTGCATCAGATTTTCTTAAAGTTATGCGTGAAAAAAAAAGTCTCGTAGAAATAGATTCCAATCTTACCAGCAGAGCTGTAAATGAAGGTTTTTCGGGTGGAGAAAAGAAAAAAAACGAAATTTTTCAGATGGCAATGCTGGAGCCAAAACTGGCAATTCTCGATGAGACGGATTCCGGTTTGGATATTGATGCATTAAGAGTTGTGGCAAATGGTGTAAGTAAGCTTAAAAATAAGGACAATGCTACTTTACTTATAACTCATTATCAACGTTTACTTGATTATATTATACCTGATTATGTTCACGTTCTTTTAGATGGCCGGATAGTAAAATCGGGCGGTAAAGAATTGGCTTTTGAATTGGAAGAAAGAGGGTATGACTGGATTAAAAAAGAAATAAATGCTGAAAATAACTAGGTTATTATTTAGAACCAAGAACCAAGAACCAGGAGCCAAGAAATGACGCAGAAGACAGAAAACAGAAGACAGAAAACAAAGGACCAATTGATTTGAGAATTAAGAATCTAGATTTAAGATTTGTAATTTCGGAGTTCAAAATCTTAAATCACAAATCTAGAATCTAGAATCTAAAATCACCTGGTCTTGGTTCCTGGTTCTAATATCCTTAAGATGAAGTTAATGATTATAATTTTATAAAAATGGAAAACACACAAAACAACATATATTCAACCCTTTACCAGGAAAGCAAAGAAGTTTTGTTTGAATCATCGCCTGAATATCGTAACCGTTTAAGAGCTAATGCATATATGAATTTTGAGGCAAAAGGATTTCCCGGCAAAAAAGATGAAACATACAAGTATACCTATCTTGAACCTTATTTTAATAATGGATATAAAAAGTATCTGTCACCGCAATCAATATTTTTTGACACCGATTACATGTTTAAATGCGATGTACCTTCATTAGATTCACATGTAATTATCTTATTGAATGGATTTTATTACGACAAATTAAATCCGGTAAAAGAGTTACCAGGGGGTATTATAATCGGTAGTTTTTTCGAAGCTATGAAAAGGTACCCTGATTTGATTGTTAAACATTTAGGTAAATATGCAACATTAAATGACAGCTTTGTATCACTGAATACTATTTTTTCCCAAGACGGGATATTTATGTATGTGCCTAAAGATAAGGTGCTTAAAAAACCAATTCAAATAATAAATGTATTATTGGCTGAGGAACATTTAATGGTACAGCACAGGAATTTATTCATTATAGAGTCAAACAGCCAGGCTAAAGTTATTATTTGTGATCATACCCTGAGCCCCCAAAAATTTCTGACAAACTCTGTAACAGAAATATATCTTGGAGAAAGAGCTGATTTCGATTATTTTAAAGTTCAAAATGAACATAACGATTCAATTCAGGTATCCCATACATTCGTAAACCAGGAAACGTCCAGTAATTTGCAATCGTGTACTATTACACTTCACGGTGGATTGGTCAGGAATAATCTGTATGTGAAATTAAACGGGGAAAATTGTAATAGTAATATGTATGGGCTTTGTGCAAGTGACAAATCCCAACATATTGATAATTTCATTTTTGTAGATCATGCTAAGCCTAATTGCATTAGTAACCAACTATTTAAAAATATACTGGACGAAACTTCCACAGGGGCTTTCACAGGTAAGATACTGGTTGAACGTGAATCACAAAAAACAAATGCTTACCAGCGCAATAGCAGTATATTAATTGGCATAGAAGCAAAAATGCATTCAAAACCTCAGTTGGAAATATATGCCGACGATGTAAAATGCAGCCATGGATCAACTGTTGGGCAAATAGACGAAGAGGCATTATTTTATTTACGATCAAGAGGCATAAACGAAAAAGATGCCAGGTTGATGTTAATGTTTGCTTTTACACGTGAAATATTGGATGAAATAAAAATAGAACCACTTAAAGACCGGATGATTGAATTAATTGACAAACGATTAAGGGGAGAACTTTCCCGCTGCCATAATTGTGCATTGTACTGCGGCTAAAATATAGTGCGTAGTGCAAAGTGCATAGTGCTTAGTAATCCTGGCAAAGTAATAATCACTTGATCACTTTAGTCATGGTTCCTGGTTCCTGGCTCTTGGTTCCTGGTTCCCTTTTTTTTAACTTAAAAACTGAAAGCTTGATTAAATGAATAAATTTGATATAGAAAATATTCGAAAGGACTTTCCTATCCTATCACGTGAAGTTTATGGGAAACCCCTGGTGTATTTTGATAATGGGGCAACTACTCAAAAACCAATCAACGTTATTGATGCAATACAACAACTTTATAAATTTAATAATGCTACTATTCATCGCGGGGTGCATTTTTTAAGTGAACAAGCTACTGAATTATATGAAAATGCACGCTCAAAAATTCAAACATATATAAATGCCAGACATCCGGGGGAAATTATTTTTACTTCAGGTACTACCGGTTCAATAAATGCAGTTGCATTCTCTTTTGGAGAGAGGTATATTAAAGGTGGCGACGAAATTATCATTTCGGGTATGGAACATCATTCAAATATTGTACCGTGGCAAATGATGTGTGAACGCAAGGACGCCATACTCAAAGTTATTCCATTTAATAATGAAGGAGAATTATGTATGGATATATATAAAAACCTCCTGACTGACAAAACAAAATTAGTAGCAGTAAATCAAGCATCTAACTCACTTGGGACAATTAATCCCATAAAGGATATTATTGAGATGGCACATCAGGTTGGGGCAAAAGTACTGATTGATGGTGCACAGGGTATTCAGCATTCTAAAACAGATGTCCAGGTTCTGGATTGTGATTTTTATGCATTTTCGGGTCATAAAATGTACGGACCAACCGGTATTGGTGTTTTATATGGAAAGGAAGAGCTTTTATTTGAAATGCCCCCTTACCAGGGAGGAGGCGATATGGTTGATCGTGTGACATTTGAAAAAACAACATATAACATTTTGCCCTATAAGTTTGAAGCAGGCACTACTAATTATATTGCTGCAATAGGACTTGGCATTGCACTTGATTATATTACCAATGTCGGGTTAAATAATATTTCAGCCTATGAAAACGAATTATTGGCATATGCAACAAATAAGCTGAATGAAATTGAAGGGCTAAAAATATATGGTACTGCAAAGAACAAAATTTCAATAGTGTCGTTTCTGGTAGGGAAAATTCATCCGTACGATATGGGCATGATAATTGATAAAATGGGTATAGCTGTCAGGACTGGTACACATTGTACTATGCCAGTGATGGACAGGTTTGAGATTGAAGGTACGGTTCGTGCATCTATGGCTTTTTACAATACCTTCGAAGAAATTGACCGGTTGCAGGATGCAGTGCTAAAGGCTAAGGAGATGCTGGAATAAGACATAAGACGTGTGGGACGTGGGACGTGAAACGTTCAACCTTGCAACCTGCAACCTGCAACCTGCAACCTGCAACTAACAACTAACAACTATAATACATATCTTTGTAGTTTGAATATACAATAAATGAGCCTCGACGAAATACAGGAAGATATAATTGCAGAATTTACAGAGCTTGGTGATTGGATGGAAAAGTACAATTATTTAATTGAACTTAGCAAGGAATTAAAACCATTAGATGTAAAATTTAAAACCAGCGATAACCTCATTAATGGCTGTCAGTCGAAAGTCTGGCTCATAACTGAAATGTCCGAAGGTAACCTTATATTTTCCGCGGATAGCGATGCCATTATTACAAAGGGGATTATTGCTTTATTAATAAAAGTACTTTCAGGGCGCAAACCTGAAGAAATTATGAATGCTGATTTGTATTTTATTGATCAGATAGGCCTGCGGCAAAATCTCTCGCCATCCCGTTCAAATGGTCTGCTTTCAATGGTTAAGCAGATTAAAATGTATGCATTGGCGTATTATACAAAATTGTCAGGGAATTAACAGAACCAGGAGCCAAGAGCCAGGAACCAAGATATGATATAGGAGACAGAAGGCAGAAGGCAGAAGGCAGAAGGCAGAAGGCAGAAGGCAGAAAAAAGATAAAAGATAAAAGATTTAAGATTTGAGCATCCAGTTTTAAGATTTACAATTTAATAAAACAAATAAAATCTTAAATCTAGAATCTTAAATATTAAGGTCTTGGCTCCTGGTTCTTGGTTCCTGGCTCTATTGAAAAGATGTACAACATAAATTAAAAATATGGAAAACTCAAATATACTTCAGATAGAAACCGAAGTCGTTAATGTTCTGAAAAATACATACGATCCGGAAATACCAGTTAACATTTACGATTTGGGACTAATATACAAGATTGATGTTAACGATGAAAAACATGTTGAAATAACTATGACTCTAACAGCTCCTAATTGTCCAATGGCAGACGACTTACTGGAGGAAGTCAGGACAAAAATAGAGACAATCGAAGAAGTTTCCGGTGCAACAGTTAACCTTACCTTTGATCCGCCATGGGATAAGAATCTGATGAGTGAAGAAGCACTTCTTGAACTTGGCCTTCTGTAATGGGACCATGGAAACTTCTTACACTAAATCCGATTTGACACATAAAATCAGGAAATATGCACTCGAAATAGGTTTTACTGATTGTGGTTTTTCCAGGGTTAGAGAATTGACCGAATATGAAAGGGCATATAAGGTATGGATTGATAATGGGCATCATGCGAACATGGAATATATGGAACGGAATATTGAAAAAAGAATTAATCCTTCCGGAATTGTTGAAAATGCTGCTACTGTTATTTCATTTCTTATGAACTATTATACAAAGGATCATATTGCAGGATCGCCCTTAAAAATTTCAACTTATTCCTATGGCACTGATTATCATGAAATATTGAAATATAAGTTATTGAAAATTGATCAATTTATTAAAATTAACAACACTAAGGTTAATCAGCGTTGCTTTGTTGATTCTGCTCCGGTTCTTGAACGTGCATGGGCTCAAAATAGCGGTCTTGGATGGATTGGGAAAAATAGTTGTCTTATTTCGAGAAGGCATGGTTCATTTGTTTTTATTTGTGAAATAATAACTTCTTTAGTTATGGATTACGACGATCCTCTGAAAGATTATTGCGGATCGTGCACAAAATGTGTTGAAGCTTGTCCGACCCAGGCAATTAATAGCAATAGAACTGTAAACAGCCACCGTTGTATATCCTATCATACAATTGAGAACAGGCAGGAAATTCCAATTGAGTTGAAAGGGAAATTTGAAAAGTATATATTTGGATGCGACATATGCCAGGATGTCTGCCCATGGAATAAAACCGCAATAACACATTCGGAACCGTTGTTTAATTTGAGGGAAAGTATCAATAAATTAAAAGTTGAAGATTGGGAAAATCTTAATATTGATCAATACCAACGAATATTTACCAAATCTGCAATAAAAAGAACAAAATTCTCAGGACTGAAAAGAAATATTAGTTTCATTTTAGATTAATATTCTATTTTTATTAATTTCATCCGAAAATAATTTATTATTAAGGCCGGATGGAAACGCCAGGATATTTTAATGATTGGTTGCCTGTAGCTTTCATGGAGCTTTCATCCGATTAACTTTTATTCATAATATGTGGAGGCGTTAAAATTAGAGGAAGACAGTATTTCTGCTAAATGTTATTACTCAGAGGATTTTATTAACGGTTTTGATAGAAAGTTACTTCATCTCGAATCCTGGATACCTGTTTTTGCACCAAGAGCTGTAATTCTTATTGTTCATAGCATTGGTGATCAAATAAACAGTTATAAGTATTTAGCCCAATATTTTTCAGATTACGGCATTGCCGTAATAGGAATGGATATGCATGGACAAGGTAAATCGCAAGGGAATAAGGGAAAAGTTAAATACAAGCATTTACTTTTTGATGTAAAGCGGCTTATTGAGATAGCAAATATACGATACCCAAATTTACCAAAAATAGTATACGGGCATGGATTAGGAGGGAACCTTGTATTGACTTATGCAACAAGAAATAATTCTTCTTTAATGGCGATAATTTCATCTTCTCCATGGATAAGGGTAAATAATTATTCCCCGTTTTTTATGTCTGTATTTAGAATTATCATTTTGTTTTATCCTCATTTTAAAGTAAAGTTCAGGTTCAAAAATGCTGATTTAACACGTGATTACATAAATGTTAATGATTTTAATAAAGATACATTGTTTCATAAGAATATTTCTGTCAGTTTGCTTAGAAGCGTTTATAAATCAGGGGAATATTTACTTCATAATAAACATAAGGTAAATATGCCTTTATTATTGATGCATGGGAATAATGACAGAATTGCTTCATGGCATTCCACGGCAGATTTTGCAAAATATACAAGTTCCGGCACTTCTTTAAAAATCTGGAAAGGGGCATCACATGAGTTACACAATGAATTGGAAAGGGAGGAGATTTTTGAATTTATCCTTCATTGGATAGAACAATTACCCGGTATAAAATAATGTCTACAAAAAATATTAATGCAACATTCTCATTTATTGAAATAAGGACACACACAAGGCGTGTCCCTGCATAATTTGCTGCAAAATTCAAACGCAAACCTTATTCTGACGAACGTAACAAAAAATTGGCGTTTTTTTACTGACACTATAAATGGAAATATTCAGAACACTGGTTCCAGTCCCGGAAACTTCATTACGGATTAAATACAGTTCAAAGCTTATGTTTATGGGCTCGTGTTTCTCAGAAAATATCGGTGATAAATTCAGGGAGTCAAAATTTTGTATTGATAATAATCCATATGGCATTGTTTATAATCCTTTATCCATAAAAAAAGGATTGCTCCGATTGATTGAAAAAAAATATTATCAGACTGACGAATTATTTGAACAGGATGGCGTTTGGTATAGTTTTGACCATCATAGCAGGTTTTCAGGATCGGATAAAAACTTATTACTTCAAAATATTAACCAACAGTTACTTAATTCTGCTGAGTTCCTGAAAACAGCTGATTTTTTGTTTATTACATTTGGGACATCATTAGTTTACGAACTAAAAATTAATAAGCAGGCTGTTTCAAATTGTCATAAATTACCTTCAAATACCTTCGAACGAAGAAAAATAAGTATAGATGAAATAATTACCAATTACTCATATTTACTAAATGAGTTATTTAATTATAATCCTGATATTTATGTTATTTTTACAGTTAGTCCGGTGAGACATTGGCAGGACGGTGCTCACGGGAATCAGTTGAGTAAAGCCACTCTTTTGCTTGCAACAGATAAAATATGTAAACAATTTAATAAAACATTCTACTTTCCTTCCTATGAGATAATGCTCGATGATCTTAGGGATTACCGGTTTTATGCTGATGATATGTTTCATCCTGATAACACGGCTATTAATTACATTTGGCAAAAGGTAACAGAAAGTTTCATGGATACAGAAACTATTTTGATAATGAATGAAATTGAGAAAATTGTCCAGGCTTTTAATCACAAACCCTTCAATGCAAAATCCGTTGCATTTCGTGAATTTTCAAATACTTTCCTTGAAAAGATAAACATATTAAAAGAAAAATATAATATCGATTTTTTAATAGAAGAGAAATACTTTAGATCCTTCCTATAGTAATTTAGTTGTTGGTTGTTGGTTGTTAGTTGCTGGTTGTTAGTTGCTGGTTAATAGTGATTAAGTGATGAGGTGATTTACCATTTTCAAATTAGCTCATTTTCAAATTTTCAAATTATTTTTACGTCTTTTTTCACCTCCTTTTTCTCACGTCTTATTCCGTATTTCGCCTTGTAACTGAAAATAAATCAGTACCTATGGACAAGAAATTAGAAGTTCCTGCCAAAGAATATGTTGCCCTTGCAAAATTAATCTGAAACCTGGATATGGTTATACCAAAGCCCCATGAAAAACCAACAGTTGAAATATCTGAAGGTATTTTTAATTCTTGTCTTCGTTGGTAGTTGTAGCCGGCACGCACAAAGAAATTTTTTACCGGAACAAATTCAACGCCAAAAATTAAATGACGCATAACATTATCAGCAATTCTTGATATAAGGGTTCCCTGGTTTTGAACAGTATCTAACCCAAGTGCACTGTTATAAGCTGTAGTAGAAACAACTGACATATCTGGTGTTTCCAGATTCTGTGCGGTCACTGAAAACCTGAAAGGTGCATATCTAAGTTGCTGTGTGAATCCCAGCTGGATTTCGAATGGAAGTTTTTCCCATGTATTAGTATAATAAGGAACAATCATTGTTCCCAGATTTCTAACTACCAGTGCAAATGTTTCAAGGTTATTTGTGCTGTGATAGGTAATACCCCAATCAGTGGAAAGGCCGAATGATTGATAATGTTCATAAATTGACAGAATTGGGCGTACATCTGCACCTATTGTAAAACAACTGTCAATTTTATGTGAATAAACTAAATTAAAGGCATATTCTGCAGCAGTGAATGTTCCGGTTATATCACCGGTTGGATCGGCAGCTGTAAATGTGCCGTAATTTATATATTGAATGCCTGCTGCAGCATTATTACTTGAATTTATGTTTTTCCCATACGAAACATAACCGTAATTTATTCCGGCGAAATAGTTTACATAGTTTAAGGACAAATGCTGGTCCATCTGGTAATTTAACAGTGAAGGGTTATAGTAAACAACCGAAATATCTTCATCGGGGTAAGATATGTATTTACCACCAAGTGCAGCTACTTTGGCTGAAGATGTAAGGTTTAGAAAATCGTATGCATACCTGCCGCCTATTTGGGAATAACAATGAATAGAGTTTAAAATACAAATTAATACAATAATTGACTTATTCATTAATGAACATATATTTGTAACATTTGAGGGACTTAAGTTTATTAAACGGTTAATCGTTTAAAATATTATAGTGTTTGTATATAAAGTCCGTAACCTTCGTTACGCTTGTTAGAAATATGCTCATTTACGAAAAGTAAACTGCGCTTTTTCTAACTTCGCAAGCCTCGGCTACGAACTTTATAATCCAAACATTCGTCTTAAAAATTGAAAACTATTGGGTAATTAGCTTTAAAAAAATTGATTCAGCATTTTTAGTCCAGTTATCGAACTGTTCATTATTAATATATTTTGGAATGTAATCAAGAAGCTTATTTAAATCGAAACTTTGGCAAACTATCCCGGCCCCAGCCCTGGATGCATCTAATGAATTGCATAATTGTTCGAAGTGTCCCCCTGTAGGCACCATTAAAATTGGTTTTTTTAAATACATTGCTTCGCAAACTGATTCAAATCCTGATGTACTTGCGTAACCCATGCAATTTTTCATATATAACAAAAATTTAACATCACTGATGCGATGAAAGAATAAATTTTTTTCAACTTCTAAATCTTCAGGAGCATCATTTTTATCCCAGAAAAAATGAGCTGTTATGTCAGGCCTGGTTCGATGCCAACGGATTATTTCTTCGCTATACCCTGCATTTAGCATATATCCAAGAATGTAATTTTCCTTGCAGGGATTCAATTCAAGTACTTCCTTTCTTAATAGTGGAGGAACTACGTAAACCTTTTTTTTCGGAACATCATCCATACGCACGAACGAAAGTGCTAAAAATTTCCTGGCTCTCAACGAAGTAAGCCAGGTATTAAAATTAAGCATTGACTTTTGTAATCTTTGTCCAACAGGAAACACAAACTTTGGATGTAAAAACAGAAATTGATGCCCAACACAAATATAAGGAGCGGAGGGGCGATAAAAAGCATAAGTGAGACCGGCTAACAGTTCATAAAAATTAATCACCAGGTCAGGATTTGTTTCTTTAATCCTTTGGTTGATAAAAGCCATACTTTTAAAAAAACGCGGGCTTCTTTTCAAGTTATATAATATGGACTTAAATAATAAGATGCCTTTGTTGTTTTCACTAACCAGGAAATTTGGACTTTCATAAAGTTGTATGCGAGCTTTGACTTTTTCGTAAAAAAATCTTGGGATTTCGCGTCTTTTACTTTTACCAACCAATACTTCAACTACTTCATGGCCATTTTTAATTAAAATATTCTCCATCGAAATGGTTTGGGTCATATGTCCCCGGCCTTCTCCCTGCACGATAAATAGAAACTTCATTTTTTATTTTTCTTCTTTTAACAAATCAGCATAATAAATAATTTTCCAATTTCCTTTGTAATCTTCTACCAAAGCAGTTAAAGATTCAACCCAGTCGCCGGAATTCATATATATAATACCATTATAGCTTGAAATTGCAGGATGATGTATGTGTCCGCAAATTACCCCATGGCAATTTTTTAATTGGGCTATTTTAACTAATTCTTTTTCATAATCAGAAATATATGCAACTGCACCTTTAACTTTTGATTTTATAGCCTGGGATAAAGAAAAATATGGCAATCCTTTTTTGATTCGCCTATTATTGTACAATTTATTTATCCATAAAAGAAAGGTGTAGCCAATATCTCCCAATTTTGCCAACCATCTCAGGTTAGTAGTAATTGCATCGAATATGTCTCCATGTACAACATAGAAATTTTTATTATTGCTTTTATAAATAAAATCTTTAACTATAGAAATTTTACTAAAAATAAACGGTACAATATTATCCATAAAATCATCATGATTTCCCCTCACGTAAATTATACGTGTATTATTTTTTTCCATCATTTTTAAAACAGTTCTGAAAAATCGTGTATGTTTTTTCTTCCATTTCCCTCCTTTACGAAGTTGCCAACCGTCTATAATATCTCCGTTAAGGATTAATGTTCCACAAGTACTCGTTTTTAGAAACCGAACCACTTCTTTTGCTTTTGAATTCTTTGTCCCTAAATGTATATCAGAAAGCACAATTGTTTTGTAATGAGCATTTTTGATCATCCGGTTTACTGTAAAATGAAGAAGTTGAAAATATTTTAATATAGCTTTAAAGTTAACAAAACTTAATCTATGATAAATAATTGTGAAAAATATTTATTAAGTCTATATTCGCAGAATTAAAACTATTAATGTGAAAATAGCCTTTATCATCAATCCTGTATCAGGAACCAGAAAGAGAATAACTTTACCTCAACTTATTGAAAAAAAAATTGATATGGCTCAATTTGAGGTAGAATACTTTTTTACAAAGTGTGCCGGGGATGCAACGGAAATTACCAAACAACTGATAGAAAAGAAATATGACAGGGTAATAGCAGTAGGAGGAGATGGTACGGTTAACGAAGTTGCTAAAGCATTGGTTAATACATCAATATCTCTTGGAATAATACCATGTGGTTCAGGTAACGGCCTGGCCCGTTTTCTTAAGATTCCGCTAAAAATTGAAGAAGCTATATTCCTTCAAAATACGGGAAAACAATTGCTTATTGATTATGGAAAAATAAATAATGAACCATTTTTCTGTACATGTGGTGTTGGTTTTGATGCACATATAGGCAATAGATTTTCCAAGAGTACTAACAGAGGCTTTATAACTTATATAAAGGAAACGTTTCATGCATATTTCCATTACAAACCAAAAAAGTATACGATAAAAATTGATGGTGAGAAAATAAAAACAAGGGCTTTTCTTATTACTGTTGCAAATGCCGGGCAATATGGGAACGATGCATATATTGCACCACAGGCCGATATAAGTGATGGAATGCTCGATCTTTGCATAATTAATCCATTCCCAAACCATAAAGCACTTGAGTTGGGTTTCAGGCTTTTTAACCGTTCAATAAACCGGAGTGAATATATCAATTCCATAAAAGGACAAGATATTACGATAAAAAGAAAAAAGGAAGGTGAGGTTCATTTGGACGGTGAACCGGCGATAATGGGTAAGAAACTGAAAATTAAAATTATAGAAAAAGGGTTGCAGGTAATTGTCCCCGGAAAGTAGTGCGTAGTGCTTAGTGCATAGTGCATAGTGCTATCATCTGTCTTCTGCCTTCTGTCTTCTGTTTTCTTTCATCTTTCATCTTTCATCTCTCATCTCTCTTCTCGTATAATACATCCAATTGATGAGCGAAATCACCTTATAAAACAATTTCTCTATTATTATATTGACTAAATTTATTTAATTATTAAATTCTAAAGGCATTATGAAACACTGTAAAATTGTTGTCGTATATAAGTTTGTAATAATCAATATTTTACAGGAAAAATATTTTTTTTATTTAAAGTGATTAAACCTTTCTATTTTTATTGCGTCTAAACAGCATAAATCAATAAAGATTTTGAAACAACAAACAATTAATATTAACTTAATTTTGAATATTATGAAAACAGGCAAATTATTGAATCTCCTTATGTTGGTTGCGATTTTTGCATTTATTTTTACAGGTTGCAAAAAGGACAACAGTTCAAGCAGTACTTCTACAACTCCTACGGTTAACACTGAAAATGCAACCGCTCAGGATGCTGAATCACAGGATGCCGTGTCTACAAATGTTGAACAAAATACCGAAGATCAGGCTGACGCTTTGGAAGCAAGCAATTACAATACCACTGAAACAAAAGCATCAAACGGAATAACTGTCACAGTTGATCATCCGGATACAACTTATTTCCCCAAAATTATAACATTAACATACAATTATTCAGATACAATTAACGGGGAACATATGTCACAAACAGGGACAATTACATTAACTGTTTCTTTGCAATCAGGGACTTCCTGGTGGAGAAATCGTATAAAACGCGTATTTGCATTTGATAATTTCACCGTTACTACCGATAGCACTTCATTTACAGTTAACGGATCACGCACTATGAGGAGGTTAAGTTGGGCACCAACTGTTTCATCCAATAAATTAGCACTTAATGTTATAATTAAGGATTCAATTACTTCGGATCTTACAATTGGTATAACTGATGGTAGTTTCACAGGAAGTTTTACCAGAATGGCTGCAAGAGAACGAGTATATAGCGTTAATTATTACAAACTGGCTGTAGTAAATCGCCTTTGGCATCCGGCTTATTTAAAAGATACACTTACTATCACAGGGATTATTACTGGAATAAACCTTCAGGATTCTGCATATTCACGATTAATTACAACTCCAATTGTTTATGGATTATGTCCTGTTTATCCTTATAACCTGGTTGCCAAAGGTGTTATAAAAGACACTGAAGGTACTAAGGTAATTACCATTACTTATGCACCTGATGGATGTGAAAATAAAGTTACTGCAACAGATGCAAATGGAAAAACCATCAAGGTTAGTCGTAAATTGGATCGGACATTTCGTAAATGGTGGTAAATTTCAATCATCAATATAATTCCAAAAAAGCCTCTTTGCCGGGGCTTTTTTTTACAATAATTATTGAGTTTTTAAAATAAGTCTTTAGTTAAAATAATAATATTGGAAATATTTAAATTTTGTATATTTAAATTTTTATTGATAATTATTAAATATTAATCACATAATAAGAAATTAATTTTAAAATTATGAAAACTAACAAATTATTGGATTTCCTCTTTTTGGTAGCGATTTTTTCATTAATATTTACAGGTTGCAAAAAAAGCAGTAATTCCAATAGTACAACTACTACCGTACCTCCGGTTAATATTGAAACTGCTGCCATTCAGGATGCTGAATCGCAGGATGTTATAATTACCAAGGTTGAAAATTATGCAGATGTCCTCTCTGATGAATTAGAGAGTAGTAATTTCGTCAGTTCCAGTCCAAGATCAATTACAGTTAAACCTTCGGATACTACCTCCTTCCCAAAAACAATTACTCTTACAATCAATGTAAACGATACGGTAAACGGAGTAATTATGACACAGAATGGAATAATAACTTTAACTGTGGATACTATTCCTGTTGGGAAGAAATCGTGGTGGAGAAAACATGTGTCTCGTGTTTACAGCTTTTCTAATTATACTGTAGTTAACGATAGCAATACAATAACAATTAACGGGACACGCACCATGCATCGTCAAAACTGGGAATCTAAAAAATCCGGCGAATCACTCAGTGTCGCGATTCAGGATTCGATAACCTCAAACCTTACTATTACCGTTCAAACAGGGCTATCCACCAACCTAATTACCATAGGTACTTTTACAAGAAATGCTGCACGTTTAAGGTCATCTGATTTATATTATATTAAAACTGCTCTAACAAGTCCGGTTTGGCATCCGCTAATGACTGATACAACCACTATTACCGGTAATATTTCAGGGACCAATTTACAGAATTTGTCTTATTCACGTGATATTATTAGTACTTTGACATTTATTAGATGTCCTTTTTCTCCATTTGACCTGTTACTTAACGGTCAAATAAAGGATACTGAAAACTGTAAAAATGGAACCTCCGTAATTACGATTACTTATTATCCGGATGCATGTTCCACGAATGTTTCAGCTACAGATTCCGACAATAAAACTATTATCCTTATTCGTAATATTAATCATAACTTCCATATATGGTGGTAAGAACTTTATAATAGCAGGTTTTTTATAAAGATGCCCTAAAATTTATATAATAGCTGTTTTTATCAGGGATACACGAACAATATTATTAAAATTTTGTTAAATAATATGTTTAACTAAAAACCTGAGACAATGAAAAAGCTATATATAACACCACTTATATTTATTACATTACAATATTGTATGTGCCAGGTAAACCCTGCAAACCATAAAGTAACATCATTCTTTGATTTTACAACCAAGACGATAGATGGTAAAGATTTTGCCCTGTCTTCATTAAAAGGTAAAAAAGTATTGGTGGTAAACACTGCATCTTTATGCGGGAATACCCCACAGTATAAGGATTTGGAATCGCTATATAAAAAATATGGTGGCGATAAATTTGTAATTATCGGATTTCCTGCAAATAATTTTGCACAACAGGAACCGGGTTCAAATTCTGAGATTCAGGAATTTTGTTCCAGAAATTATGGGGTGACTTTTCCAATGATGTCAAAGATTTCAGTTAAAGGAGACGATGCCGATCCAATATACAAGTGGCTTACAAGAAAGGAACTCAATGGTAAAATGGATTCGGAAGTGAAATGGAATTTTCAGAAGTATCTTATTAATGAAGAAGGTAAATTAGTTGCAGAGTTTGATCCTAAGGTTAATCCTTTATCAGACGATATTGTAAATTGGATAAAGTAGTTAACGGATACTTTTTACAAAGTCAAAAATACCTGTTTCAATGTTAGGAGTTTCGTTCAGCATTTTAACGAAAGCAGTTCCGATTATTGCACCGTTGGCGTAATTGCAGGCTATGTCAAATGTTTCTTTTGAAGTTATTCCAAAACCTATAACCAATGGGTTCTTAAGGTTAAGTGCTTTTATACGTTGAAAATAACCCAGCTGTTTTTCATTAAAACTTCCTTTAGTCCCGGTGGTTGACGATGAGGAAACCATATAAATAAACCCGTTGCTAACGGAATCGATTAATCGTAAACGTTCCCCGCTGGTTTGAGGAGTAATGAGAAAAATAAACCGTAACCCGTACTCATCAATAAATTTTTTATAATGTTCCAGATATTCAGCCAAAGGTAAATCGGGGAGTATTAATCCGTCAATGCCAACTTCGCTGCATTTTTTACAAAAATATTCGAAACCAAAATGCATAACCGGGTTAAGATAGCCCATCAAAAGCAAAGGTAAGTTAACCTGGTCTCTTATACCTTCAAGCTGCCTGAATAAGAGTTGAAGATTCATGCCATTCTTAATTGATTTCTGGCTGCTATCCTGAATTACCGGGCCATCTGCAAGCGGATCTGAAAATGGCATTCCGATTTCAACCATATCGACTCCTGCTGATTCTAATTTTTCCAATATTCTCACGGCGCTGTTAAGTTCAGGATGTCCGGCTGTAAAATATATTGATAAAAGGTTGTTTTTCTTTTCTTCAAATAATTTATTAATACGGTTCATTTGCCAAAATTTAGTTGCTGATTATAAGTGATGAAGTGAATAATCCATTTTAAGAAATTCTAAGCACTGAGCACTGAGCACTATGCACTATGCACTTCTGCACATTATTTTTCCCCGGGATATTTCAAATTCCATTGCGAACGAAGCTTATCCATTGTTTGCATTATGTCAAGGCTTTCATTTAAAGGCATTATGGAACTTTCCGTTTTCCCATTGCGTAAACATGTCATAACCTCTTCTATTTCATATTCATATCCATTGCTGCGAAATGGAAAATCATAAGTAACGGGATTTTTATTTTCAATTTCCACTATTATTTTTTCAGCTATCCAGAATAAGGGAATTTGTATCATACCTTTTGTTCCCAGAATAATTGCCAGCTGCGAATTCTTAAATGTTAATGAAGCATTTAGAAGTGCAGTTTCGCCTTTATTGTAAGTGAAAAAATACGATGACGATTCATCAACCCCCGTATTTCCAATTTCTGAGTTACTCTTTATATCCGATGGGGTTTTACCAAAAATAAAAGATGCCAGTGAAACCGGATAAATTCCTATATCCAGTAATGCTCCGCCAGCCAGTCGAAGGTTAAAAAACCTGTTATCTGTATCCGGTGGGGCTTTAAAGCCAAAGCCAGCTGATAAAACACGGATGTCACCTATTGCTTTTTTATCCAGTAATTCCTTAACCTTTTGCATAGCAGGCTGGAAGCGGGTCCACATTGCTTCCATAAGAAACACATGTTTTGACCTGGCTGCATTAATTAATTCATTGGCTTCAGTTGCATTTACCGTTAAGGATTTTTCACAGAGTACAGCCTTGCCGTGATTGATACATAACAATGCACTCTCTTTATGAAAATTATGGCTATTGGCGATGTATACAGCATCAATTCCGGGGTTCATTACCAAATCAGTATAGTTATCGTAATAATTTGGCACATTATATTTTTTAGCATATTGTTTGGCATTATCACCCGATTTAGAAGCTACAGCCATTAAATTAGCATTATCAATGGTTTTCAATGCTGTAATAAACTTATTTGCAATGTTTCCACAACCTATTATACCCCAGTTTATTGTTTTCATGTTTTTAAAAATTTTAAGTAAGTATCCATATCTTTATCTCCTCTGCCGGAAATATTTACAACTACTATTTCATTCCTTTTGAATTTAATTTTCTCTAAAGCTGCCAGGGCATGAGCGGACTCCAATGCAGGGATAATTCCTTCAAGAAGGGAAAGCTGATATGCTGCATTTAAAGCTTCATCATCTGTAGCGTTCAAAATTGTTGAACGATTTGTCTCATGTAAATGAGCATGTACAGGACCGATCCCAGGATAGTCGAGACCAGCTGAAATTGAATATGGTTCAGTAATCTGGCCATCGTTATCCTGCATTAATAATGTTTTACTTCCATGAATTATTCCCAGGCTTCCTTTCAATATTGTAGCAGCTGTTTCGCCGGAATCGGTACCTAAACCAGAGGCTTCTACCGCAACGAGTTTAACTTTTGGTTCATCCAGAAAATGATAAAAGGCCCCAATGGCATTGCTGCCTCCTCCAACACATGCTATAATATATCCTGGCAGCTCATTTCCGGTATGTTCTTTTAGTTGGAAGCGAATTTCATGACTTATAACCGATTGAAATTTAGATACCAGGTCTGGATAAGGATGTGGCCCTACAACCGAACCGATGATATAATAAGTATCTTCAGGATGGTTTATCCAGTCACGTATTGCTTCGTTTGTAGCATCTTTAAGTGTTTTATTGCCACTGTGTACGGGTACTACTTTGGCCCCAAGCATATTCATCCTTGCCACATTGGGAGCCTGACGTTTAACATCTGTATCACCCATATATACAATACATTCCATCCCCATAAGTGCGCACACGGTTGCAGTTGCCACACCATGCTGACCGGCACCTGTTTCGGCAATTATTCTGTATTTACCTAATTCCCGGGCCAGGAGTATCTGTCCTATGGTGTTATTAATCTTGTGAGCTCCCGTATGGTTAAGATCTTCACGTTTAAGATATATTTTAGAACCATATTTTTCTGAAAGACGTTTGGCAAAATATAATGGAGAAGGGCGTCCGACATAATCTTTCAATAAGTTTTGGAACTCTTTTTGAAAACGGTCACTGTTCATTATTGTCAGATACCTTCTTCGCAATTCCTCCACATTGGCATATAACATTTCGGGAATGAAGGCACCTCCGTAGTTTCCGAAATAACCTTTATTGTCTACAAAAAAATTCATATAAACTTATTATTAATAATTTGAAAATGAAAAATAGAACCAAGAACCATCCTTCGACTAGGCTCAGGAGCCAAGAACCAGGATCCAAGACTTGAGACTTAAAACTCATAAACGGCAACTTGCAATATATAACATCCTACCTCAAATGTTTGATGAATTTTTGTAATAAATTTACATTTTTAAGGCCTGGTTCTATTTCGAATTTACTGTTAATATCTAAACCAACAAGATAAGGAAATTTTAATTTCTCTATTTCTTTTATATCGTTTGGACCAATTCCTCCGCTCAAAAAAAACGGTTTTGAAAGATGATAATTTTTCAGGAGTGGCCAGTTAAACTTAATTCCGCTGCCTCCAAAATCTTTAGTACTTGTGTCAAACAATAAATAATCACATACATCGATATAAGGGTTAACTGAATACCAATCGAACTTATCATGAATGCCAAAAGATTTCAAAACCTTACATTCTTTGCCAATTTTATAGCAATAATTAGGTGATTCACTGCCATGTAACTGAACAAAATCAAATTTATATAATTTCAGTTTTTCTAAAACAATTTCCTGCAATTCATTGACAAACACTCCGACTGTACTTATTTTATGGTTCAAAGAATGAATAATATCAGGATTAAAATCATCGCCAACAAATCGTTTTGATTGCGGATAAAAAATAAATCCCAGCATATCAGGTTTTAAATCAGCTACTTCTAAAATGTTAGTGGGTTCACGCATGCCACATACTTTTATCATTAGATTCATAGTTTATAGTGCTTAGTAGCTAGTAAATTTTGTTTATGAGGTTTATAAAAAGTTTATAAGGTTTATAATTCTTTTAAATATAAATTCTTAAATACATAATTCTATAAACTTTATAAACCCTATAAACCTTATAAACCCAATTTGTAATTAGTAATCAGTAATTTGTCATTATTTTTTGTATAAACTCCCTGCAAGCTAACCCCGGATTTTCCTGTTTCATGAATGATTCACCGATAAGGAAACCCTGAAATCCAAAATTTCGCAATTTTTTGATAATTTCAGTGTTATCCAGTCCGCTCTCAGATATTTTAATAAAATTTTCAGGTATATGTTTTGCAATTTCAATGGAATTATCTGTATTAACTTTAAAATCGTTCAGGTTCCGGTTATTTACCCCGACAATGTCAATGTCATCATTTATTTTTTCAAGCTCAGCGGCAGAATGAATTTCAAATAATATTTCCAACCCAAGCGATTTAGCACACCGTGAAAGCTTTTTAATTTGCTGTAAATCCAATACTGCAGCTATAATCAGTATAACGTCTGCTCCCATAGCCTTGGATTCAACTACCTGATATTCGTCTACAATAAAATCTTTCCTCAAGATAGGTATATTGTTGATTTCCCTGGCAGCGATAAGGTCGACTGCCGATCCTCCGAAAAATGCCCTGTCAGTCAAAACCGAGAGGCCTGCAACTCCTGCTGCTGTGTAACCCGCAGTTACATCTTCCACTCTGAGCTTGTTATTAATTGTACCTTTTGAAGGAGATCTCCTTTTATATTCGGCTATTAAACCGGAAGACCCATGTTTAGTGAGAGCATGCTTCATAGATAAAACAGGTTTGGTAAAACCTATCTTTTTTTCAAGTGATTTCAGAGTGACAAGGTTTTTTTGACTTGCAACTTCTTTGTATTTCTCAGCTATAATTTTTTCTAATATTGTCATTTGCAGTTATCAGTTATAAAATAATACTAAAGCAAAAGTTGTAAATAAAAATCGTATAATTATAGACAGTAAAAGTTTATAAGGTTTATAAGGTTTATAAGGTTTATATTAATTTGTAGATAATCAATTCCATATACTTTATAAACTTTATAAACTAAATTTCAAATTTTATTCTCTACCTTCAGTACCTTCATTTATCTATTAAACAGTTTATTAAATGCACCCAAAGCTTTTTTGCTTTGTAAGGATTCGGTTGCCATTTCCAAACCATCGGATATACTAATTTGAGGGAAATAACACTTAAAGGCAAAGGCAGAATTTACTATTACAACATCATTTTGAGCTTTAGTCCCATTACCTTCAAGGATTGAGAGAAATATTGATGCTGCTTCTTCTATGGTTTTACCTCCATGGATTTCTGCAGGATTTATTTTTGAATATCCAATTGTATTAATATTATATACCATATGATTTCCCCGACTATAAACTGTAAAGTCACCGGTTAAAGAAATTTCATCGTAACCGTCAGCACTGTGAACTATTTCATGATGTATATCAGTAAGTTGATATACTTCAGCATATAATTTTTGAACCTCAGGACTAAAAACTCCTATAAACTGATATCGGGGACGGGCAGGGTTTGTCATTGGCCCGAGCATATTAAAGAAAGTTTTTATTTTTAGAGCTTTCCTTACAGGGCCGACGTGTTTCATAGCAGGATGAAACATTGGGGCATGAAAATAACATATTCCACATTCGTCTAATTCTTTACGTAGTGTATCGGAGTTGAGGCTAAAATTATATCCAAAATATTCAAAAATATTTGATGATCCGCAAGGAGATGATAAACCATAGTTACCGTGCTTAACAACTTTTACTCCTGCACCTGCTAGTATGAATGCAGTCAGTGTCGATATGTTAAAAGTATTTTTTCCATCACCTCCTGTTCCGCATACATCAATAGCAGAGTATCCATTTATATCTACAGTTACGGCCAGATTCAGCATTGCATCACGAAATCCTAACAGTTCGTGTGGTGTTATCTTTCGCATGTTATAAATTGTGAGGAAAGAAGCAATTTCTTCATTTGAAATTGTTCCTGATGCCACTTTTGAAAGTGCCTGGCTGGCCTCTTCACGGGTAAGAAGTTTGCCATCGATGAGGTCATTTAAAGTATCTTTCATTTGTCACAGAATTATTAAAGTTTATTGTTTTTTGTAAAGGTTGCAGGTTACAGGTTGCAGGTTACAGGTTGCAGGTTACAAGTTACAAGTTGCAGTTACCTATTAAAAGTGATTATTACACATTGCTCATTATTCATTACACATTATATATTAAGCCAGTTCTGCATCATTTTCAACCCATTTTCTGTTAGAACAGATTCAGGATGATACTGGACACCGCGAACATTGTATTTGTTGTGACATAACCCCATTATCAGGCCTGATTCGTCTATAGCATTTATGGACAAGCAATCCGGTAATTCTTTATTTGACACAACCCAGGAATGATATCTGCCACCCATAAATTCCGGAGGGATTCCCTTGTACAAAGGATCCTTTTCAGAGAGGACTTTTATTTTAGTAGCTACACCATGGTAAACATTATCGAGATTGATAAGTTTCCCTCCAAACGCTTCTCCAATAGCCTGATGTCCCAGGCAAACCCCAAAAATACTGTGTGTGGGCGAATATGTCTTTATAATATTCAATAATATACCTGCCTCAGAAGGCACACCCGGTCCCGGAGATAACAGAATCTTTTCATAATCACCTACGGCTTCAAGGTTTATTTCATCGTTTCGAAAAATATCAGGTCTTTGTCCGGTAAGTTTTTCAATATAATATACCAGATTATATGTAAATGAATCGTAGTTGTCGATAACCAGTATTTTGTTTTTCATGACATTATTTATTAAATTGTTAGGAGCCAGTGACTAGGGACTAAGTGAATAATTTAAGATTATAGAATTAAGATTTGTGATTTATAATTTTGATAATATTAACATTGAACTTTTAAATCTCAAATCCAGATTCTTAAATCTAGAATCTCAAATCATTAAATCTTGGCTCCTGGTTCTTGGCTCCTGAGCCTAGTCGAAGGATGGTTCCTGGCTCTATTTTTCACATCAACCCGGCCATATCAATTGCTTTTTTTAATGCTCCTAGTTTATTTTTGACTTCCTGCAGTTCATTAGCTTCCACTGAAGCAGCTACAATTCCTGCACCTGCCTGATAATAAAGAATATTTTCTTTACTTAAAAAAGTACGTATCATAATGGCATGATTTAATAATCCATCGAATCCTATATAACCAATTGCTCCGCCATAATACCCGCGTGATTGATTTTCATAATTGTCAATAAGTTGCATTGCTTTATATTTTGGGGCACCGGATAATGTTCCAGCAGGGAAGGTATCCATATACATATTGATTGAATCTGCAGAACAGTTTAATTTTGCCGAAACTGTTGAAACCATATGTAAAACATGGGAATAGAACTGAACTTCACTAAAGTTTTCAACGATTACATCGGTTCCGTGCCTGCTTAAATCGTTCCGGGCAAGGTCGACCAGCATAACATGTTCGGCTTTTTCTTTGGGATCAGCGGCAAGTTGAACTGCCAGGTTTTTATCTTTTTCGTCATCACCTGTACGCGGGAATGTACCTGCGATTGGATTAATATATGCTTTATTTTCTTTTATTTTAATTTGTGCTTCCGGAGAGGAACCGAAAATGCGGTAATTCCCAAAGTCGAAATAAAACAGGTAAGGGGAGGGGTTTATCGACCGAAGGGATCGATAAAGATTAAAATCATCGCCGGAATAATGTTGGGAGAACTGTCTTGAAAGAACAATTTGAAAAACATCTCCACGAAAGCAGCTTTCTTTTCCTTTGGTAACCATTTGCATGTATTGTTTATCGGAAAGATTGGATGTTTCGTTATTATTTGCGGTAAACCTTCCGGTATTAATATTCATAGTAAATAACAATCGTTCAATACGATCGATCTGACTTTCTTCATTTTCAAAAAGATTTTCAAAAATATACATCATATTTTTATAGTGATTAATTGCAATCACATATCTGAAGTATTTATAACATACTTCCGGAATTTTATAAGAATCGTGGCTGGGAGCCTTAATTTGAATAGTTTCGAAATATTTAACGGCATCGTAGGTTGAATATCCAAACAATCCATTTACTGGTAATTTTTCGTCATTATCAGAAGTTTCAAAATTTAATATAAATTTCTTGAAAGCATTGGCAAAGTCATTTTGGTGGATAATCTTGCTGGTTTTTATTGAACCATCCTGGAGATAAGAAGTTTCGACTCCATTATCAATTGTAAATGATGCTACAGGTTGCAGGCAAATGAAGGAGAAACTATTTTCATTGCCATGATAATCGGAGCTTTCTAGCAGGAAGGCGCCGGGATACATATCACGCATTTTCATATATATACTAACCGGCGTTAAGGTGTCAGCCAGAATTTTCTTTGTTATCGTTTTTATTTTATAGCTCATAAAATATATTTTAAAAATTACTCTTGCAATTCCAGTGTCAGATAATAAAGCGCCAAGTAGAAACAAAAAAGGCTCACCGTTTTTCGGTGAGCCTTTTTTATATATTATCTCATTTATAGAAATAGCATGGCGTCCTACTCAACATAGTTAAGATATCGTGTATTCTGCCACCACCAATTTCTAAAAATAGTATTTTTCATATTTGAATAATATTCATTAATTGTAACAACAAAAAAAGGAATTATATTTTTAAAAAGCAAAAAAATCAGCAATTATTTTAAGCTACCCTCAACCGATGACCTGTTTCAGTTTCAATTTTTAGGCGGGCATAGTCGAGTGTAATTAATAAATTATTTTCCAATGGCATATCAAACATTATATCCATCATAATTGATTCGCATATTGAACGTAATCCTCTTGCCCCGAGTTTAAATTCAATGGCTTTATCAACTATATATTCAAGGACATCCAATTCGAACTCAAGTTCGATTTTATCCATTTTAAATAATTTTATATATTGTTTTATGATTGCGTTTTTTGGTTCGGTAAGTATTGCACGCAATGTTTCACGATCTAAAGGATTAAGATATGAGAGAACGGGTAAACGGCCGATAATTTCCGGTATTAGCCCGAATGCTTTTAAATCCTGCGGAGCAATGTATTGTAATAAATTATTCCTGTCGATAGTTTCAATATCAATTGAGGCAGTGTACCCCACAACTTTTGTATTTAACCTTTGAGCAATTTTCTTTTCAATACCGTCGAAAGCGCCGCCACAGATAAATAAAATGTTTTTAGTATCAACCTGAATCATTTTTTGGTCGGGATGTTTGCGTCCACCCTGGGGAGGAACATTAACTATTGATCCTTCAAGTAATTTTAGTAACCCCTGTTGTACTCCTTCTCCTGAGACATCCCTTGTAATGGAAGGATTATCACTCTTGCGGGCAATTTTATCAATTTCGTCTATGAAAACAATACCTTTTTGTGCAGCTTCAACATTATAATCGGCAACCTGAAGCAGCCTCGACAGTATACTTTCAACATCTTCACCTACATACCCTGCCTCAGTAAGTACAGTAGCATCAACTATAGTAAATGGAACGTGCAACATACGGGCGATGGTACGTGCCAATAAAGTTTTTCCTGTGCCGGTTTCCCCAACCAATATAATATTAGATTTTTCAATTTCAACATCATCATCGCTGTGTTTATCCTGTATAAGCCGTTTATAGTGGTTATATACTGCAACTGACAGGAACTTTTTTGCCGTATCTTGTCCTATAACATATTGATCCAGAAGGGCTTTTATCTCAACTGGCTTAATTAATTTTATTTTATTGAGATCAAATTCATTGCGTTTTTTAAATTCTTCCTCAATAATGCTGTGAGCCTGTTCAGCACAGGTGTCGCAAATATGACCAGATATACCTGCTATAAGAAGGTTAACCTGGTTTTTAGCTCTTCCACAAAATGAACATTTATCTACTGCCATTATTTTTTATTATTTTTTTGCCGGATCAGCACTTCATCAATTATACCATATTCTTTGGCTTCTGCTGAAGTCATCCAGTAATCGCGATCCGAATCTTTTTCAACCTTATCGAATGGTTTGCCTGTATGTTCTGCAATAATACTATACAACTCTTTTTTAAGTTTAACAATTTCCTTTACTGTGATTTCCAAATCACTGGAAGTACCCTGTGCTCCTCCGCTTGGTTGGTGAATCATAATCCTGGAATGTTTCAATGCAGTGCGTTTACCTTTAGCTCCTGCACAAAGCAGAACCGCTCCCATAGATGCTGCCATACCTGTGCAGATGGTTGCAATATCCGAACTTATCCATTGCATTGTATCATAAATTCCTAATCCTGAATGTACCGAACCGCCAGGTGTATTAAAATAAATTTGAATATCTTTATGAGGATCAACAGAATCAAGAAAAAGTAATTGTGCCTGGATTATATTGGCCACATCGTCGTCAATAGGCAAACCTAAAAATATAATTCTGTCCATCATTAACCTCGAGAAAACATCCATTTGTGCCACATTTAACTGACGCTCCTCAATAATTGTAGGAGAAATGTAACTATTTACTGCTGTCTGAATCCTGAATAAATTCATTCCGCTAATACCCAGGTGACTGGTAGCGTATTTTTTGAATTCGTTGTTATCATTCATATTATTAGTTAATTATTTTCTAAGATTTTATCAAATTCAGCACTGGTTATTTCATTAGTTTGAAGAGTAACTGTTTCACGGATAATTTCAAATACTTTATCCTCCAATTTTTGTTCAATTATCCGTCTCCGATAATCTTCTTTTTTTAAATATTCAGTGGTATAATTATTTATTTGTTCATCACTAACATTGGTCAGCTTATATTGTTCAAAGTACATCCTGGTTTGCATATTGGCATATTCTACTATTTCGTCTTCTGTCAGCTGCAAATTATTGTCATTAATAATTTTATTTTGAATCAACTGCCATTTCAAATCTTTTTCAAATTTATCAAAATTACTATTAATTTGTTCTGCATTTGACTTGCCTTCATTTGAAGATAATACCCAGCGTTTCAAAAATTCAACCGGCAATTTGAAATTTGATTTTTTTATAAACATTTCTTTTGCATCGGTACGAAACTTCATATCGCTTTCACGGGAAAGATTTAAGTGAATGTCGTTTTCCAATTTTGAAATAAATTGTTCTGAAGAAGTTACAATGCCTTCTCCATAAATTTTATCAAAAAGCTCCTGATTAATTGCGGCTTTTTCAAATCTGGCAATATCTCCCACTGTAAATTGGAAATCAGAATCGATGCCGGCTGTTTCTTCTTTTTTCAAGTGAAGGATTGATGCAAGTTCTATATTGTTTGGATAAGCTTTACGCAAATTAAATGATATAGTTTCATTGTTTTTCAGGCCAATAAAAGATTTCTTAATATCATCGTCCTTTATGAACTCAAGATATATAGTACAATCAGAAATATTATAGCCATTTTCTTTTACAATACCTGAGGATGACAGTTCAACTAATGTGCCTTTCACTATTTCATTTCCGGATTCAATTACTTCGCAGGGATTATTACTTCCAAAACGTCTTGTAAAATTGTCGGAATACGTTTGAATAAGTTCAGGGCCGGGTTTAATGTTATAACTTGTAATCTTATCCTTTTTAGAGAGGGTTACTTCAAATTCAGGAGATAATCCAATATCAAAAGCAAACTCGAACTCATTAGAATTTTCCCAGTCATTTTGTTTTTGTTCTGTTTCACTTGGAAGCGGATTCCCTAATATATTAAGATTTTCATCCTGAATATATTTCGGTATATTTTCAGATAATAGATTATTTATTTCATCAACCATCACCGATTTTCCATACAACTTCCTTATCATGCCAGCGGGTACCTTACCTGGCCTGAATCCGTCAATTTTGGCTTTTCTTCTGTAATCTGCCAGTTTTTTCTCAACATTCGGCTCATAATCGTCTTTAGTGACAGCCACTTTTAATACAGCATTTAATTCGTCCTTTAACTCTTTTGTAATAATCATCTCCAATTTCAATTTAATAATCTAATAAAATCTCTTATTTAACTTGTTACATAATAGAACCAAGAACCATCCTTCGACTAGGCTCAGGAGCCAGGAACCAGGAGCCAAGATCAGATGATTTTAAATTTAAGATTCTAGATTCTAGATTTGAGGTTTTAGATTGATGATTGCAAATTAACTGCTTTATGTCATCTGTCTTCTGTTCTCTGTCTTCTATTATCTATTATCTTTTATCTTTTATCTTTTTTCTAAGCACTATGCACTATGCACTATGCACTATGCACTACGCTCAGAGTACTAAGAACTATGCACCAAGCACTATTATGTGCGGATGAAGGGACTCGAACCCCCACGTCCGAAGACACAAGATCCTAAGTCTTGCACGGCTACCAATTACGCCACATCCGCTTTTGAAAACAGGTGCAAAGTTATTCATTTTTTGTTTCAAAAATTCAAATTTAATTTGTCATTAGTAATCAGTAATTTGTCATCATTTGCACATCTTTAAATATTCACATTTGCACATTATATCAGGGCATTGTACAATATTTCAACCGGATGTAAAGCTTTTCTTTTTGTTCCTTCTTCAATCTGATGACGGCAACTTGTTCCCTGAGCAGCAATTATAGTATCAAATGGTAATTTTCTTACTTCTTTGAATAAAATTAATTCCCCTATTTTAATTGAAATATCATAGTGTTCTTTTTCATAACCAAATGATCCGGCCATTCCGCAACATCCGGAAGGTATTTCACTAACCACGTAGTTTTCAGGAAACGATAGCATTAAAATGGTGGGCTCAGAAGAGGCAATTGCTTTTTGCTGACAATGACAATGTAACTTTATAGTTTCTTTTGTTTTTTTAAACAAATCAGGATTTATTCTCCCTGCATTTCTCTCCATTACCAGAAATTCATCAATGAGCCAGGAATTTTTAGCTAATTTTAATGCATTATCTCTATACGAGTCACCTGCTAATTCAGGGTATTCATCACGAAATGCCAGAATAGCCGATGGCTCAATTCCAATTAAAGGTGTTTCGGTTGAAATAATATTATATAGAAGTTTTATATTTTTCTCTGCAATTTGCCGGGCCTTTCTTAATAATCCTTTTGACAGGTATGTTCTCCCGCTTTCATAATGTTTTGGGATAATAACATTATAACCAAGCCGCAGAAGCAGCTTTACTGCAGCTATTCCGATGTGAGTATCGTTGTAATTGGTAAATTCATCATTAAACAAATACACTGTTTTTGTTGGAAATGAAGGAAGTTTGTTTAATTCGGACTTATAATTCTTTCTGTACCAGTAATTGAGTGTTTCACCTTCTAAAAGTGGAAGTGTTCTTTCCTTTGCAAAACCTAATATAGATGAAAATATCGATTTTTTCAAAAAGAAATTAGTGATTGAAGGGAGTATAGCTCCAAGTTTGTTGATTTTGGTAATATTAGCTATAAGTCTGGTACGAAGTGGAATGCCATTGGCATCGTACCAGTGCTGAAGAAATTCTGCTTTAAGTTTAGTCATATCGACATTAGAAGGGCATTCTGATTTACATCCTTTGCATGACAGGCATAAATCCATTATTTCATAAATTTCTTTATGATCAAAAGGATTTTTTTTCCGGGAATTGTTTAAAAATTCACGTAATACATTTGCCCTGGCCCTCGTAGTATTCCTTTCATCACGTGTAGCCATGTAACTGGGGCACATTAATCCGCCTATAATTTCAGATTTCCTGCAATCTCCGGAACCATTGCATTTTTCGACTGATCTTATAATCCCTGCGTCTTTTGAAAAATCAAAAACTGATGTGATTTCCTTAACTTTTGCACCGGGTATATACCTCAATGAAGTATTCATAGCCGGAGTATCTGTAATTTTCCCCGGGTTTAATATATGATCGGGATCCCAGACGTTTTTAATTTGTTGGAGTAACTTATAATTTTTTTCACCTATCATTAAAGGAATAAATTCGCCTCTTAACCTGCCATCACCGTGTTCTCCGCTAAGCGAACCATTATATTTTTTAACTAATTTTGCAACATCAAATGCTAAAGATCTGAATATTTTAACATGTTCAGGATCTTTTAGATTAAGTATCGGGCGCAGGTGCAACTCTCCTGAGCCAATGTGAGCATGATAAACGCATGATAAGTTATATCCTGCAATAATTTTGTTGAAATCGTCGATATAATATGGTAATTTTTCTACATTAACGGCAGTGTCTTCAATGAGGCTTACCGGTTTTGAATCACCTTTCATATTTGAAAGAACGCCAAGTCCGGATTTCCTTAATTTCCACACTTTAGAAATATTATTTCCCCATATAACCGGAAAATGGTAACCAAATCCCAAACTTCTCATTTCGGATTCAAGATCTGAAACTATTTTATTAATTTCTTCCTTACTGTTTCTTGCAAATTCGATAATTAATATTGCTCCCGGATCACCTTGAAGGAAAAACCGGTTCTTCTGTTGTTCAATATTGTCTTTGGTGAGGTCGAGGATGGTTTTATCCATAAGTTCAACAGCTCCGGGATTGTATTTCAGGGCAATAAGATTTGCATTAAGGGCATCTTTTAATAAATTAAAGTGAACTGCTACAACTGCTTTGGTTTTTGGTGGAAGTTTAACAAGGTTAAGTTTAATTTCTGTAACTATCGCCAATGTGCCTTCGGATCCTGCAATAATTTTGCAAAAATTAAATGGGCTTTCACCTTGAGAAAACGGAGCAGAATCAAGTAAAAGATCAACAGCATAGCCGGTATTACGCCTGTGAAGCTCTTTATCAGGATATTGATTTCTTATTTCAGCCTGATTTTCTGTGTTCGAAAGTATATTGTTAATTGATTGGTAAATTTTGTTTTCCAGGGAATTACCATCACATTTTTTTTCAAATTCATGCCTGGTTAATGGTTGAAATTCGGCCAGGCTACCGTCGCTCAGAACTGCTTTTACAGCAATAAGGTGATCTCGCATACTGCCGTAGATAACAGAGTGTGACCCGCATGCATTATTACCTACCATTCCGCCTATCATGCAGCGATTAGACGTCGATGTTTCGGGCCCAAAAAAAAGATCAAACGGTTCAATAAACTTGTTTAATTCATCTAATACCACACCGGGTTGAACTTTTATCCATTTTTCTTCCTGATTAAATTCAATTATTTTGTTTAAATACCTCGATACATCCACAACCATACCATTACCGACAACCTGACCTGCAAGAGATGTACCGGAAGCCCTCGGAACGACAGATAATTTATTATTCCCGGCGAATAATATTATTTTTATTATATCTTCTTCATTTTTTGGAAAGACAATTGCCTTAGGTTTTTCTTTATAGGGAGAGGCGTCAGTCGAATATATGATGCGGTGTACGGAGTCGGTATATAGTTCTCCCTCCAATGATTCTTGTAATGTTTTAAATATATCTTTTACCATTGAAAATATTTCAAAATAATTACATATTACTAATTACAAATTACTAATACGAATTATGAGTTAAAAAATTTTAACCACAAAGATCACAAAGGTTTACACAAAGTAACTCAAAGGAACAAATCTATTTAAATGATGTAATCATATATATTTTGAATTATCCTTTGTGTACCTTAGTGATTGACTTTGTGTACCTTTGTGGTAAAACTAATATAATAATTTAGCACTTTATTCGCATTACTGATTATTTATTGTCCTGACTCCTGGCTCCTGGCTCCTGGTTCTAATTCTTTATCTTCTTTATTTCCTCTCTTCTTCCATTCAATTATGTGCTTTTTCAAGGTCCAGCAACCATTTTTTTCTCCAGAGCCCTCCTCCATAACCGGTTAGGTTTCCATCTTCTCCGATAACCCTGTGGCAGGGGATCAGAATTGAAATTTTATTCAATCCGTTTGCATTTGCAACTGCACGAACAGCATTAGGTTTTTTAAGTAATTCAGCCTGATGTTTATATGAACAGGTTGATCCGTATGGAATTGTTTGCAAAACCTGCCATACTGATTTTTGAAAATCAGTTCCGAAAGTAATAATTGGTATTGAAAACTCTTTTCTTTGTCCATTAAAATATTCGTCAAGTTGTTTTTTTAACAAATCGAAATGGGTATTTGTACCTTGTATAATTGCAGCATTTAAATTTTTTGATAAAAATTTCAACTCTGTTTCCAGCGATTTCCTGTCAGTAAAATCCAAAAGACAAATACCATTTTCAATACCGCATGCAAACATTGTACCAATGGGTGTTTCAAGCCGTGTTATATTGATAATATTCTTGTTTTTACTATAAGTCGGGGATACTCCGAAAATTGATTTGAAGGAGTCGTTAAATCCACTTAATGATTCGTATCCTGAATCATATGCAACTGATGTTACCGGTTCTCCGTTTCGGATTTTTTTAAAGGCCGAATTTATTCGGTTCATGCGTTGAAATGAATGAAATGTTATACCATGATTTTTTAAAAACCATCTTCTTATTGTATTTGGTTCTATTCCTCTTTGTGTTAAATCCCAGTCCTTTAACTTATGGGAAGGATTATTATTTAACTCTTTCAGGATGTTCTTAATATAATCAGGGGTTTCTCCTAATTTTTCCATTGGATTGCATATTTTACATGGTCTGTAACCATTTTGAACTGCTTCTTTAACTGAATAATAAAATTCTACATTTTCCAATTTTGGCTTTTTTGCAGTACACGAAGGCCTGCAAAATATACCGGTAGTTTTTATGGCAGCTATAAATGATCCTTCATAAGTTTCATCTTTATCAATAAGTGCCTTATACATTATATCGCTGGTAAGCATATTAAATTTTTAGTTCAATATTAACACAGTTAATTAAAGATTGCAACCGATAAATTAACAAGTATTTTTATAAAATAAATAATTCGCGCCATTTCAATTATATTTATCCGAATAAATAACCTGTTCGCCGATAAAGCGTTTAAAGAATATTTTCCAGTTATTATTTTTGTTTAACAAAGTTACTTTATTTGAATAAAATTAAATTATTATGAAAAAATTATACTTTATTATATTCATAATAGGCATGTTCCCGGGTGTTTTATATGCCCAAAATAAGGTAAGCGGGCAAATAAAAGACAATAAAGGCAAATTCCTGCCTTTTGCAAACATTTATCTGGAAAATACTATTGATGGAACAACAACAGATTCATCAGGCCGGTATTCATTTATAACCCGCGAAACAGGAAAACATGTATTGGTGGTATCATCTATTGGCTATGAATTAACAAAAGATACTATTTTTATTAATAAGGGCAATGTAGTTCATAATATGTCAGTTATAGAAAAGTCAGTAACCATGCAGGAAGTAGTAATTACTGCCGGAGCATTTTCAGCCAATGATGATCAGAAAATTGCCATCCTCAAACCTTTGGACATATATACAAATGCAGGTGCCGGGGGTGATATCATGGGTGCAATAAGATTTTTGCCGGGAACTCAGGCACAAACCGATCAGACAGGACTTTTTGTCCGTGGTGGAGATGCCAGTGAGAGCATTGTAATTATTGACGGCATGGTTGTCCAAAATCCTTTTGGAAGCAATGTCCCGGGAGTATCACAACGTAGCCGGTTTACCCCCTTTCAGTTTCGCGGGATATCCTTTAGCAGCGGAGGGTACAGTGCAAAATACGGTCAGGCTTTATCATCTGTTCTTGAATTAAATACTTTTAATTTACCTGAAAAGTCGACAATCAATTTTTCGATGGGAATGACAGGCATCGAAATATCAGGGGTAAAAAAATTTAATAATTCGTCTGTCGAAATTACCGGGCACTATGACAATCTTGCCCCATTTTTCAGCCTGGCTAATACAAATTATCATTTTTATGATCCGCCGAAAGGAGGAGGGTTTTCCGCTAAATATACTTTAGCCAATACGGATAAGGATTTATTAAAAATTTATTTAAAGTATGAAACAATCTCAAGCGGGACCGATGTTGTAAACCCATTCACATTCGATACTACTCAATATTTTAATCTTACAGATTCAATAATTCCATTTACCCTTAAAAATTATAATATCTACTTTAACAGTTCATACAGTCATATTGTAAACAGATTTATTTTACGAACAGCAGTATCAGCAAGCAACAATAAAGATGTATTAAGTTGGGGGCCTATACCGGGAAGAAATAAAGACTGGCGCCTGCAATGGAGAGGGGAAGTATTGTACAATTTTTCGGAAAAATCAAATCTGTCGGTTGGCAGCGAACTTCAACGTTACCAGTTTAACGAAGGTATTTCAGATTTTAATTCACATTTCAATGAATTGCTTGTGGCAGGATATGCTGAATTTGAATTAAAACCGGCAAAGTGGCTTGCATTTAAACCAGGTTGCAGGTATGAATACAGTGAACTTCTGGATAAATATAATGCAGGGCCGCGTATTTCTTTAGCAATCGGTACAGGTACATATAGCCAGGTATCCTTTGCAGGAGGATTATTTTATGAAGATCCTGCCAATAAGTATCTATTATCAGGCTACCATTTGAATTTTCAGCAAGCAATTCATTATATTGGAAATTATCAATGGATTAAAAATGACAGAAATTTCAGGATAGAAACCTATTATAAATCATATAATCAACTTGTATTTGAGAAACTTGCCAATAATGTCCCATACGATGGCAACCCCTACCGGTTTGTTTTCCCGGGGGAAAATATTGATAATTCGGGACATGGATATGCCAAAGGTTTGGAAATATTTTGGCGTGACAAGGCTACAATTCATAATTTTGACTATTGGTTATCATATAGTTATATTGATACTAAGCGATTATATGAAAATTACAAGGCATATGTTACTCCGGGGTTTGTTTCCAATAACACATTAAATTTGCTTGGTAAATATTTTATTGAGGCTCTTCAGATGAATATCGGGGCTACATATACCTATGCCAGTGGAAGGCCATCCTATAATCCGGATTTTATTGAAAAGCGGGCTCCTGTATATAGTAACATTGCAATCAATTTTAGTTATTTGACTACTATAGGTAAATATTTTGGAGTTGCTTATATTGCTATAGATAATCTTATAAACCGAAAGAATATTTATAGTTATCAATTTTCACTTAATGGAACCCCGCATGCTGTGGAGCCATCAATTTACAGATATATTTATGCTGGTTTTACTATATCGCTTACTCAATTTAAAAAGGAAGAACTCTAATAAGTGTCAATAAGAAAATGCCAACTTCTTCGTTACGCTCATCAGAAAAATGCTCATTTACTAAAAGTAAACTCCGCTTTTTCTGCTTTCGCAAGCCTTGAATTTGACATTTTCTTATTTGACACATTAAATTCCGTAAGAACTAATTAATTGTATATTTGATATTTGTATTCCAACTTAATCACCTAATCACTTAATCGCTTTTTATTAAAGGATTAATTATAAATTAAATACATAATTCATTAAAATAATTTTATTATGAAGAACCTAAAAAGCATTGTCCTGACTGTGGTAATTTGTATTGAATTTACAAATTTAAGTTTAGCACAGATAATTACCGATACAACTAAAAAAAATAATACTGATACTATACTTTCAAAGATTCCTGTTGACGAATTTAAGGAGGATTTAACAGCAGGTTTTACAGCTTTTGATACTACAAGAAGTATGAATGAAATGGTTGCAGCAAGCAACCATCTTGGGTTAATAGCCAAAAAATGGACTGATCAATGGTCAGCAAATTATTATGCAGGTTACAGCCTTATTATACTATCATATGTTGAAAAGGATGAAAAGAAAAGGGATGCATATCTTGATGATGCCGACATTTTGGTTAATAAGGCTAAAGAGGAATATAAGTCAGATTATGATGAAATGTATGTATTGGATGCAATGCTGGCAAATGCCAGGTTAGCTGTAAAGCCAATGGGCAGATTTAAAAAATATGGGGATTTGTTTAATTCCGGCATTGAAAAAGCAAAATCAATGCAGCCAAATAATCCTCGTATTTATTTTCTGCAGGGTAATAGTATTTATTATACGCCCAAAATGTTTGGAGGTGGATCTAAAAATGCATTTCAGTATTTTGAAAAAGCTGCAGAGTTGTACCAGAATGAAAAGGAAGATGATATTAATAAACCTTATTGGGGGAAAAGGAAAAACGCTGAAATGTTAAACAAATGCAGGGAACCCTTAAAATAGTTATAACTCTTTGAGACCTGGTGATCTATATCATGCCAAAAGAAAACATATCTCATAAAAATCAATAACAAATCTCATAACTTTTGTATTGAAAACGACTTTATTACTATATATATTTGTACAAATAATAAAATGGGTATAGTATAGAAATTAAAAAATAATTAAAAACGACGTGATGTCGATTTTTCATAGGTTTAGTAGTTAGTTAGTTATTTTAGGGGGTATTCTCCGGAGGTGGTTCTTCGGAGAATTTTTTTTATTAATTGGGAAATATCAATTTAAGATAATACAGGCCTAACCGCAGTATATGAAATTGTAAAAGTAAATGTACTACCATTACCTGGTTCAGATTTGAGGGATATTTCACCGCCCAATATATTTACTAATCCTTTAACAATTGACAATCCCAGTCCATTTCCTTCAATATTAGTTTTTGGATGCTGATTTAATTGGGTAAAACGTTCAAAGATAAAGTTTTGTTTGTCTTTTGGGATACCTATTCCTGTATCTAAAACATAAAATTTCAATTGTTCATTTTTATCAAATATGCAGCCTGCCTCAATCTTACCTTCATTTGTAAATTTAAAGGCATTTCCGATAAGGTTCATAAAAATTTGTTTTAATTTACCTTTGTCAGTCATTATAATATATTGTGTTGATTCACAATTTGACTGAACCATAAATTCTATATTTTGTTTGCCAATATGTTT
The DNA here is from genome assembly GCA_963846585.1 of uncultured Bacteroidota bacterium. Classification (GTDB taxonomy): domain Bacteria; phylum Bacteroidota; class Bacteroidia; order Bacteroidales; family JAAUTT01; genus JAAUTT01. The sequence continues at coordinate 236,462 of CAWJWO010000017.1, read as the reverse complement.
ACGATGTTCTAAATAGAATTCTTTTAATTCGGAAAATAATTCATTCAAATTACATATTTCAATATTAACGGGTAATTGTCCGGTTTCAATCTGGGAAACATTCATAATATTATTGATTATATCCAGCAACTGCAATGCGCCGTGATTAATAATATTGCAATATTTTTCAAATTTTAATTTGTCGTCAAAGCAATTAAAAAGTAATTCTGAAAAACCTATGATAGCGTTCATTGGGGTACGTATCTCATGACTCATATTTTGAAGAAAGGCTGTTTTGAGCTGGTTGCTTTCTTCAGCTTTTTCTTTAGCCAGGTATAATTCTTCATTCGTTTGTCTCAATTCTTCATTAAGTTGTTGATATTCTTCATTTTGCGCTTCAATTTCTTCCTGTTGTTCTTTTACTAATAATTCATTAATCTTTCGATCTGTAATGTCCCGACCTATGCCGATTAATCCGATAATTTTATTATTGCTGTTACGTAACGGAATTTTAGACGAAAGCAGCCACCGTTTTTTACCTTCCCCGTCAATAATATATTCTTCCCTGTTTATAACAGGATTACCACTTTGCAATACTGTTTGATCATCAGCAAAAAATCCTTCAGCAAGTTCTTTTGGATAAAACGCGAAATCATCTTTCCCAAGCAACTCCTCTTCTGAATTGGCTTTCGTATAATTTATTTCTGCCAAATTAACTAAAGTCTTTCGGCAATGCAGGTCTTTACAATAAATTGAATCAGGAATATTATCAATAATTGTCCGAAGCAGTATTTCTTCATTTTTTGGTTTTATTTCATTACTTTGATGTCCGGGTTTATCCTGAGAGCCCATATCTCTTAAGAAAGGGTATTTATCCTCCCAATCCAGCAACCTGGTTATAAGTTGCTCTTTAGTTAAATTTTTATACTTCATTGAGAAAGTTTAATTGTTGATTTACCTACATTATACATAGATTGTGTATAAAAGATTCAAATATTTGATAAATGTAATATTTTGTTATACTAAATTTAATTTGTAATACTTTTAGATATTAACCAGGATTTAACAATTAACTTTTAAATGATTAAAATTCTTAAACTATATTTTTAAAATAAACCAATAACAATGAAAACTTTTCCATTTAAAAAAAATGCAGGTAATTTCATATGGTCACATATTTTACCTGTAGCCTTTATTTTAATAATAGTTCTCTTAAATTTTCCATCAAACGCAATATCCCAAACTATTGATATTTCAAAAAAACTTAAGGGTTTTGATCAATATGTGGATAAGGTACTTAAAGAATGGAATATTGCCGGAGCAGGAGTAGGGATTGTTTATAAAGATAAATTAGTTTTTGCAAAAGGTTATGGTTATCGTGATTTTGATCAGAAACTGCCATTTACGCCAGCTACTTTATTCCAGATTGCTTCAAATACGAAGTTATTTACTGCCATTTCAGCGGGGATTCTGGTTAACCAGGGTAAAATTGATTGGGATAAGCCTGTAAGGCAGTATGTCCCATCTATTGAATTTTATAATAGCGAACTTAATAATAATATTACATTAAGGGATATGCTTTCCCATCGAACAGGTATTTCAAGACATGACCTGATTTGGTACAAATCGGATTTTAGCCGGAAGGAGCTTTTTAATCGTATAAAATATCTTGAACCCATTCAACCATTAAGGCAAGGTTTCCTTTATAATAATTTAATGTATATTTCTGCAGGTTATATAATTGAATTACTATGTTCTAAAACCTGGGAAGACTTTATCCAGGAAAATATTTTTAATCCTCTTGAAATGCGCAGTACGGTTTTTACAGTAAAAGAAATGGAAAAAAATGTTGATCATAGTATTCCATTTAATGAAAAACGTGACACTAAATTACTGTATCGTATCCCTAAATATGATGATCAACAAGCTGTTGGACCGGCAGGAGCTATTATTTCCAACATTCAGGATATGTCGCAATGGGTAATTACTTTGCTTAATAATGGCAAATATAAATACAAACAGATAATACCTCAAAATATTATTAAAGCAACATTAGAACCTAATATTCCAATATCCAATAGTAAAATGGAAGACAAAGGATACCGAGAGATTTTAAATCCGGAATACGCAATGGGTAGAATAAGATCCTCATACCGGGGCCACCTGTTATTATATCATGGTGGATCACTATCAGGTTTTAATTCAGAGGTATCAATTATGCCCAATGATAGTATAGGAGTAATAGTATTTGTACTTGGAGATCAAGGGGATCCTGTCACTCATATTGTTACTTATTATATATATGAAAGATTTTTAGGATTGGATCAAACCCCATGGAATGAAAGAGATTTAAAAGATCATTTGGAAAACAAAAGGATTGATAAGGAAAGAAGAATCAAATCAGGTTCAGGTCGTATTGCGGGGACCATGCCATCACATTCCATTTCAGACTATGCAGGTGAATATGAAAACCCGGCTTATGGGATTATAAAAATTACCCGACAGGATAGTTTATTACAGTTTGAATTTCATCATATGATATTACCTCTTAGTCATTTCCATTATGACCGGTTTGATACTCCTGATGATGAACAATATGGACTTTGGTCGTTAAATTTCACAACTAATCCCCAGGGAGGTATAGATGGGCTATTTGTTTCACTGGACGAATCACAGACTATTTTTACCAGAAAAGCTGATGCTTCACTGAGTGAAGCTGCGACTTTTTCAAAATATGTTGGTAAATATAAAATTGCAGGTAATTTTATAAATATTGAACTAGTTGCAAATAAACTTTATGTTCTTTATCCGGGACAACCCCGACATCAGTTAATACCGATAAAGCCAAATATTTTTGGATTAAAGGAATTCCCTGACTATACTTTAGTGTTCGAATTCACAAATGGAGAAGTCGCATATTTTAAACAAATTGACCCATCAGGGGAATACAAGGTTTTGAAAATAAAATAATTAGATATTTAAATTTTAAATTACCAACTAACAACTAACAACTAACACTTAAGCACTATTCAGAAATCTCAATATCTAAAGCATATATAAGGGATATAGCTTCTGGAAGTGAAAACTTTGCCTTTGATATCTTATTTATAGTAACGTCAATCAGGTAATTCCTGGCACTGCTGAAATCTGTTTTCATTAAATTGCAATTTTTGAAGATGCTATCGGTTAAATCAGTCTCGCTAAAATCAGCTGAATAAAGGTTTGCTTCTTCAAAATACACTTCTTTGGACAGACATCTTAAGAATTTTGCATTGGATAGATTTAACCCTATGAAAATGGAATAATTAATTATACAATCTACAAATTCGACAGGGAAAGCTTTTTTATTAATATATTTTCCCCAATTAGCTGCCGTCCAGTCTAACCCAATTATTTTAGAATTTTTAAAAACTACTTCATTAAATTGGCAATCAGGAATTTTAACTAAAGAAAAATTACATTTATTGAATATGCATTTTTGAAATGTACAACTTTTAAATGTACTTTGATAAAAATTACAGTCGTCAAATGAGCAATCAATGAAATCTTTTGAAAAAATGCTGTTATCTGTAAATTCTATATTTTTAAAAATCTCATTTTCAAATTCATCTGAATTTGTAGAGAAAATGTCTTTATTGATCATAATAATATTGTTAATTGTTTCAAAAAATAATTAAAAAAGTTTTATTATAAATTTAATTTATTTTAATTGAAATATACAATATGTACAATTTATTAACTAATTTAACCCCAACCCCTTAAAAAGCATAGCCGTCAGGTTAACGCTTGTAAAATGCTTATATACAATTATAATACTTTATTTGAGATTTCTCGCTTCGCTCGAAATGACTGTCGTTATTGGTCAGAGAGCGGGAGGTGAAGAGAGTGCGGATTTGCCGCACTCTCTTCACCTCCCGCAACGCCACAATTCTGCTGGTCGTCATTCCGACCGCAGGGAGGAATCTCTTTAATTGGTTGTAATTCATTGACTATGTCCGAAACATGTTGAGAAAATGATTTATTATTCCGAACAAAGCCACGCTCTGTTACCAGCACTTTCCATTCGGGGTTCTTTTTGTTTATATTGAGTTTTCTCGCGTCGCTCGAAATAAACTTTTGACGGTTCCACTTTTTTAATTCTTTTTCTCTTTGTATTGCCAAATCAAAATATTGAAATTCTTCGTAATAAATACAGTATTCAATATTGTACTTATCTGTAAAAGTGTCATTTATCAAATGATTTTTATGCTCATGTATTCTTCTGCATAAATTGTTTGTAACCCCAATATATAAAGTTGTTTTGTTCTTATTGGTCATAATATATACAAATCCAGTCGTTGACATACGCTCTTAATTACACTAATATTTTATTACATTTACACTAAATATCTATCATTCTGCTCTATATAGACATTAACCTGACGGCTATGCCTTAAAAAGGGGCTATAACTTTATTATTAAATCAGAAGTTAACTTTTCCTAAACGTAAATTAATAAATGATGGATAACAAAATTGAATATTCGATAAAGGATGGTTTTAACGAAATGGATTTCGACAAAGTAACAGAAATGTTAAAAGATGCTTTTTGGAGTGTTGGGATTAAGAAAGCTGAAGTTATTCAGGGAGCAAAAAATTCTGCGTTGTTAGTTGGGGCATTCACTAAAGACAATAAACAAATTGGATATGCCAGAGCAGTTTCCGACAAAACAAGGTTTGCTTATATTATGGATGTATATGTGGATGTTAATTACAGAAAACTGGGAATTGGCCAGGCAATGATGTCACATCTTTTAAATCACCCTGATTTAAAAGATGTTTATAGTTGGTTATTAGCGACAAAGGATGCACACGGAGTATACCGGAAAGTTGGATTTAAACCACTTGGGAAACCTGAAGACTGGATGCAAATAAGGTATGAAAGGCCCGACAGGTAATTAACATATTAATTACATCCCGATATATTTATACCCAGCATATAAGAATAAATGCAACAACCAATAACGAAACTAAACTATATCCACCCTGGATGGCAAATAGTTTCCAGGATTTTCTTTCCCATACTGTTGCACCTAAATGGCCTGGAAAATAAAATCCTAACCAGGTGAATATGGCTGACATTAAAGTATTAGGCAATATTCCCATTTCTTTCATTCCGGGAACAAACTTCCATGCGGCAATATTATGTGCAAATACCCAGGCAAAAAGAAAATTACCTATAATCATAAATATCATCCCTTTTAACATTTCATTTTTCTTAGGTTCCATATTTTTAAAACCCATCTCTCTTCCGTAAGCTTTCCCGAAAAGAGGTGTAAACCATAAAAATCCAATAAAAAAATTTACTACTACGGCTACCAAAATCGCTAAAAAATTAATTTTTATTTCCATATTAGTTTAGGTATTAAAGTTTGTAATTAAATTCTCTTTAATTTCGTTATAATTTAACAAGTCAACGTATTGAATTGTTTTTTGTTCATCATTAAATTAATTGCAAATTACTTATTATTGTTTAATTTAATATTTTAAAAATGAAAGCTAAAATTGCCATATTTCTTATTTCATTTACATTACTCTTTGGTGGTTGCGTCAATAAAACCCAAAAAATGGAAAAACAACTTAAAGACTTTCTTACAAAATATAATGGTGATGTAAAACCGTTATTAATAAAGATGAATCTGGCATCCTGGAATTCCTCAATTACGGGTAAAGATGAAGATTTTGCCAAATTTGAATCACTTCAGAAACAATATACCAAGTACCATTCAAATAAGCAGGATTTTAAAATTCTTGCTGATATTAAGGCCTCAAATGCCGTAAACGAACCTCTTTTATCGCGTCAACTGGAATTATTATATCTGAACTATCTTTCAAATCAGGCTGATACTAATTTTACAGAAAGAAATAATTGAAATGCAAACCAGCATTGAAAAGAAATATAATAATTTCAGGGCTGATGTTGACGGGAAAAAACTTACTGATAATGATATTGAAGATATTCTTACAAATTCGACAAACAGTAAATTACTTGAGGAAACCTGGAATGCGCATAAAAAAATAGGTTCAATTGTTTCAGCGGATATTATAGACCTGGTAAAGAAAAGAAACCAACAGGCCAAGGAACTTGGGTTTGGAAATTTTTACGAGATGTCTCTTAAGCTTGGTGAACAGGATCCAAAAGAAATTGAAAATATTTTTGAAGAACTCGATTCTCTAACCAGGGGTTCATATATAAAACTTAAGGGCGAAATAGATTCATTTCTTGCTGTAAGAAATCAAATTGACAAAAGTGCACTTATGCCCTGGCATTACCAGAACCGGTTTTTCCAGGAAGCTCCTAAAATTTACAAAGTTGACCTTGACAAATATTATAAAAACAGAAACATAGAGCAACTAACATCGCAATATTATTCCGGGTTAGGTATGCCAATTGGTGATATGCTGGCAAAAAGTGATTTATACGAAAAACCCGGCAAAAATCAACATGCTTTTTGTAACGATATCGATTATAATGGCGATACCAGAGTGCTATGTAACATAAAATCAAATTCTTACTGGATGAATACAATGTTACATGAATTTGGTCATGCTGTTTATGAAAAATATATTGATCCGGATTTACCATTTATTCTTCATCAACCTGCCCATACTTTTACAACAGAAGCCATTGCCATGATGTTTGGACGGCAATCATCAAATCCGCAATGGATAAAAGATATGACAGGCATATCCGGCAAGGAACAATCTGCTATTACCGAAGATGGATTCAAATCATTAAGATTGGGGCAACTTGTATTTAGCAGATGGGTGCAGGTAGTATACCGTTTTGAAAAAGGCATGTATGAAAATCCTGATCAGGATTTGAACCAACTCTGGTGGACCCTTGTTGAAAAATATCAAATGCTGAAAAAACCTGAGGGGAGGAACCAGCCTGACTGGGCATCTAAAATTCATATAGCCACTGTACCATGCTATTATCATAATTACCTTTTAGGTGAGATACTTGCTTCACAGGTACATTATTATATTTGCAATCACATCCTGAATAAAAATGATTACAAAACTGAAGATTATTTCAACAGTCCGCAAGTTGGTAAATTTCTGAAGGATAAAATATTTAATCCAGGAGCAAGATATAACTGGAACGAAATGATTGAACGGGCTACCGGAGAAAAGGTTACAGCTAAGTATTATGCCAAACAGTTTATTAAGTGATGAAGTGATGGGGTGATGGGGTTATAATGGTTTTATTGTTGTAAAAGTTGTAAAGGTTGTGGATTTTGCCTTATCTACTTATCTACCTACCTACTATCAATTAAACAATAATAAAGAAACAGAAAAAGTTGAATAATTTTGTAAATGTCTTATTTTCAGCGGAACGAGTGCCAAATAATTAGCCTTATAAATAGAATCCATTTTTCTGGCTTTTGGAAAATTTGAGAAATGAAGAATAATTGAATAATAATCCAACCTTTTCTTACTTTTTTTACACTTTAAAGTGTAAAAAAAATGATAGATTATTTGATTTCTATGAAAATGGGGATTATAAAATATCTGATTGTTATTTGTTTCATCATTTTTTGTGCTTGTCAAAAGAATCCGGCCATTATCCCACCGGAAGGTGAGATTACCAATATTTATAATATTACAGATAGTTCAGCAAATGTGGATATTCAAATTAGAAAACAATAAAATTCAAGTGGCGATGAAACACTTGAACTGTTTGTTGATTCAGTTTCTTTTTCAGGTAATAATATACAAGTTCAAGATATTTATATTACTCCCACTATTAATGGATTAAAGAACTCATATGCGATCAGAATATCTAAATTAAAACCTAAATCGCAATATTACATATATTTATATTATTATGCCTCATTTAATACAGCAGATCCTGCAACAAATGAATATTATGGGTTCAAGATAGGTTCTCCAAAAACTTTTATAACAAGTGGTAATTATATTATTATTAAGAGGTAATTAAAAAATTATAATGCTGTTGTAATAATGCTTCTATATAACTAATATGTTACCTGCTTTTTTTGAGATTTCTCTCTTCGGTCGGAATGACAGTCGGTTTGGGGAAGAGAAAAGGAAGAAGAAGAGAGCGGCTTTGCCGCTCTCTTCTTCTTCCCACATCACAATACTTCTGGTCGTCATTTCGACCGAAGGGAGAAATCTCTGATGATTGGTCAATTATTCAAATCAAATCATTGGCTTGATGGCTATTGTGTGTCGCCGACAATTCCGACAAAAACCACGTTAAGGGACTAAATAGCAAAATCTTAATTGTAAATTTAGCCCAATAGTATAAAAAAAGCTCTATCCCTGTAAAATAATATCACTGTCTATATTAAGCTTTTTATGCAATGCCCTGGCTATCTCAATTGTAATGTCTCTTTTACCATTCAGGTACTCACTGATCCGGGAAGTACTTGTTTCCAGTAATTCGGCCAGGTCTTTTTGTTTTAGCTTCATTTCAAACATTCTCAATTCGATAATCTCTTTCAAAGTAGGTGAGCCAATTGGGTAATGTTCAGTTTCGTATGATTCGACAATATCAGAAGCCCTTTTAAGTTCAATAAAATTTGGGTCATTTGATGGTGTATCCTCATTTACCAAAGGTAAGAGTTCTTCAATTTTTGCTTCTGCTTTTCGGTATTGATTTTCATTAATGTGTGTCATAATTGATCAATGTTTTTAAGTTTATCGTATTCCCTGTGATTACCAACCCATCTTAAATATACCAGTTTTAGCTTTATAGGCAATCTATAGCAACAATGCGGTAGTGATTTCCTTTCACATTAAAAACATACCTTGAATTTCCGACGGAATCAACAGAATTAAAAGTTTTCTTAACATCTGAAAATTCATCCCATTCAGCCTTGCTGGCCCTTTTGTACCAATCCTGTAATGCAACTCTTGAATTAGGGTCTTTTTCAAAGTACTCCCGTAATTTTCTAAATGAAATAATGTGCATAGAGGATTAATATAGTAATGCAAATATATAAATTATATTTTAAATTTAAAATAATATTACATATTATGTAATTATATATTACTTTTTATATCCTTATGAATTATTTGGATGGGTCATTTGGAAACAAAAATCCTGGCGTCAACGGCAATAATCTTGTTTTTGTTTCCAATGAGCGGGTTAAGGTCAACTTCTTTAATTTCGGTTGCAAACCGTAAAAGCATGGAGAGACGGACAATAATATCGGAAAATGCATTTTCATCGATTCCTTCCTGTCCGCGGAATCCTTTTATCAGTTTATAACATTTTAATGACCTTATCATTGAAAGGGCTTCAGCCGAAGTTAAAGGGGCCAGGCCTGAGGAAACATCTCCCAGGACTTCAACAAAAATCCCTCCCAGGCCACAAAGAATAACATGGCCGAATGTAGGTTCATATTTGGCACCCAGAAAAAGTTCCATACCTTTTAACATTGGTTGAATAATTACCCCCTGAGCTCCGGGAACTAAAATCAACCTGTCGAATTCGGCGCTTAAAAGTTTTTCGTTTCGGATATTAAGTGCTACGCCGCCCAGATCGGATTTGTGTACAGGCCCAACAACCTTGGCAACCAAAGGATAACCCAGGCTGCATGCTTTGAAAAGTAAATCATCTTTATTAACGGAAAATATTTCTTCAACCATTTCAATACCTGATAAACCAAGCATTTCACGGATTTGTTCAGAAGGCACATATCCATTGTCCAGATTTTTGACCAGGTTCCGGATTTTCAAAATTTCAACTTCTTCAAATGAGTTTTCTTCGGCCGGTTTTGGTGTATTCACTACTTTTACGATGGCCGATCCAAGGTTAACCTCGTCGGGGAAATTTACATGTCCCTTATTAATAAAGAATTCCACCTCATTTTTAGCGGTTATTACAGATGGAAGAATCGGGAATATTGGTTTTGAGCAAGTTTTCATTTTTTGATCAAGTACTTCATATATATCGAACACTTCCACCAAACCGGGACTTCCAAAAATTATTATTATAGCATCGATATTGTCGAATTTATTGTCACAGAAATCAATAGCCAAAGCCAGTTGTTGTGCTGTACCAGTAGCCAGCAAATCTATTGGGTTTTGTACCGATGCACCCGGCACAAGGTAAGTTTTTAGTTTATCGGCATCCTTTCCCGAAATCTTGGGAACTTCAAGTCCGCCTTTGGACAAAGCATCTGAAAGCATTACTGCAGGACCACCGGCATGTGTTATTATCGCTATGTTTTTGCCTTTTATTTCGGGATGCCTAAATACAGAGGCTACGGTAATTAATTCTTCACGTCCGGAGCAACGTACAATGCCGGCTTTTCTGAACAGGGCCTCCACAGCCAGGTCGGAACTTGCAATAGCACCGGTATGTGACATTGCAGCTCTGCTTCCGGCATTTGAAACTCCCGCTTTGATTGCGGCAATTTTACACCCTTTTTTTATTAAGGATGAGGCGTTTAATAAAAGTTTATCAGGATCCTTAATACTTTCAATATATAGTAGCTTGATTTTTGAGCTTTTATGAGGATCGAACGAATTATCGAAATATTCCAATACATCTTCCACTCCTGTTTGTGCGCTATTACCGACTGAGAATACGGAAGAAAACCGAAGTCCTTTTATAATGCCGGATTCCATTATAAATATAGCTGTACCGCCAGAACTTGAAATTAAATCGCAACCCTGAGGATCAATTTTAGGTATAGGTGAAGTGAATAAACTATGATGATTGGAAGTTAAAACACCTATACAATTTGGACCAATGAGACATCCTCCTATGCTATTTATCCGTTCTGTAATCTTCTTTTCAAGAATACTACCCTGGTAGCTATCTTCAGCAAATCCTGCTGAAATAATAATAAAAGCTTTCGTGTTTTTCTCAAGAGCCAAAATATCGACAATTTCAGGACATTGCTTTGATGGGACTGACAAAATTGCAAGGTCAATATCAGGTAATAACTGAATATCAGAAAGACATGTAACCCCTTCAATTGAGATATTTTTTGGGTTTACAGAAAAAATGTTACCTGTGAAGTTGCCATCAATGATGTTCCGGAGAATTTTTCCGCCGGGTTTGTGAACATTATCCGAACCTCCAATGACTGCAATACTCTTCGGATTTATTAGTTGTTCGTTAATCATTGTCACTAAATATAAACAAAAATACAAAATAATTTAATGATTTTTTCAGCAATTTATTAATTAATAAGTAACTAACTTATCGAATTTGTATTATCTTTATGATAAACATATTGTCATTTAATTATGTCGTTTAAACACGATATTGCAGATCCGGACAAGTATGATTTTAACGAAACGTCGTTCGATCAGTTGATGCAAAACCGCATCCTGAGAATTTTACTCATATGCAGCAGTTACGATGCATATATGCTTGAAGAAGATGGACGTATCGATGAACAGATTTTCAATGAATATGTTGCATTGAACCTCAGGCAACCTCCTGGTTTTATACATACTGACTCAGCTAAAAATGCATTTCAAATTCTGGAAACTGACCGGATTGATTTGGTCATTGAGATGTTAAGTATTCCCGATGTTGAACCCTTCGAACTTGCGCATCAGATTAAAGCCAGGTATTCCCATATTCCGGTTGTAATGCTTACGCATTTTTCCCGTGAAGTTTCATTAAAACTTAAAAACGAGGATCTTGGAGGTTTTGATTATGTTTTTTGCTGGCTCGGAAATGCTGACCTGCTTCTGGCTATAATTAAACTTTTAGAGGATAAGATGAATGCCGAAAATGATATTCAAACTATTGGTGTTCAGGCTGTATTATTAGTTGAAGATTCAATCCGGTTTACATCAACCTATCTGCCAGATTTGTATAAGGCAATATTCCGACAGAGTCAGGAATTTATGAAGGAGGCGCTTAACGGGCATCAACGTAGGCTTCGTATGAGGGGCCGGCCAAAGGTACTGCTTGCAACCACTTATGAAGAGGCAGTTGACCTTTATAATAAATATAAACATAATATGCTTGGTATAATATCCGATATCAGCATTAAAGAAGGGAAACATAAGTCCTCAAATATTAATGGCGGAATACAACTGTACAATTATGTAAGGAAAGAAGATGCATTTATTCCATTTGTTTTTCAGTCGTCTGACATCGAAAAGAAAAAGATAGCCACAGGGTTTAACACAGGGTTTATTCATAAGTATTCAAAAACACTATCTGCCGACCTTAAAGATCATATAGTAAGCAATTTTGGGTTTGGTGATTTTATTTTCCGCAATCCTGAGACAATGGATGAAATTGCCAGGGCTTCGGACCTTAAGTCTCTTCAGCATCAGATACATTCAATTCCGGACGAATCTCTTGTTTTTCATTCTTCCAGAAACGATATTTCAAAATGGCTTAATGCCCGTTCGCTATTCCCTATCGCACAATTATTTAAACAACTCAGGCTTGAGGATTTTAAGTCCCTTTCGGAAGGCAGGGAATTTCTGTATAAAACGATAGGGAATTATCGTTATAACAGGGCAAGTGGAGTAATCACACAGTTTTCACCTGAAAATTACGATGATTATATGATTTTTTCGCGGATCGGTAAGGGATCAGTTGGAGGGAAGGCTCGTGGTCTGGTGTTTATGAGTGGGTTAATTAAAAAATACAAAATTTATCGTACATTTCCTGATATCAGCATTTCAGTCCCAGGCAGTGTCGTCATTACCACTGACATATTTGAAGAGTTCATTGAAATGAACAAACTATATAAAATTGGTCTTTCCAATTTACCTGATGATGAAATATTAAGGCAATTTGTAAATGCAAAACTGCCAGCAAAACTTCAGAACAATTTACAAACTCTGGTAAAGTATATTAAAAACCCAATGGCCATTCGTTCTTCAAGCAAATTAGAAGATTCACAATACCAGCCTTTTGCCGGCATATATTCTACTTATATGATTCCTATTATGGCTTCAGATCAGGTTAAAAACTATAAATCTATATCGGACGCTATAAAAGGCGTTTATGCTTCTGTATTTTACAAAAATAGTAAAGCCTACATGAATGTTACCTCCAACATTATTGATGAGGAAAAAATGGGTATTATTCTCCAGGAAGTGTGTGGCAGCCGATATGGAGGTTGTTTTTATCCAACCCTTTCAGGTGCAGCACGTTCCATTAATTTTTACCCGATTGGCCCTGAAAAATCTGATGATGGGATCATCAATCTGGGATTTGGATTGGGAAAGTATGTAGTCGATGGTGGGGTATCGCTTCGGTTTTCGCCTAAATATCCTAAAAATATTTTACAATTGTCATCCCCTGAAATGGCTTTGAAAGGTACTCAGAAGTTTTTCTATGCACTTGATCTTTCAAAGCAAGACTTTACACCTACAACCGATGATAGTGCAAACCTGTTGAAATTGAAAATTGAGGAGGCAGGAAAAGGAAAAGGCTTACAGCTGGTGGCATCAACTTATGATCTTGAAAATAACGTTGTACGGGATGGGATTGACATTTCAGGTAAAAAGCTGGTTACATTCTCAAATATCCTGCAGCACAATTCCTTTCCGTTAGCCGAAATAATTGATTCAATGATGGAAATTAGTCAGCAGGAGATGGGAAACCCCGTAGAAATTGAGTTTGCCGCTAATCTTGATTTACCTGAAGGAAAGCCAAAGATCTTTAATTTTTTACAAATTAGGCCTATAGTGTTAAATGATCAGCGTATAAACTTTAAGACCGACAATGTTGCCCGGGAGTCCACTATCATTTCATCACGTCTTGCACTTGGTAATGGAACCATTGGCAATCTTTTTGACCTTGTTTACATAAAGCCTGAAATGTTTAAATCTTCTCATACCAAGCAAATAGCTTCCAACCTGGAACAATTAAATACAAAGTTTATCAACGAAAAACGGAATTACATACTTATAGGACCGGGACGCTGGGGATCAAGTGACCCGTGGCTTGGAATTCCAATTAAATGGCCTCAGATATCGGAAGCCAGGTTAATAGTTGAATCGGGACAGCAAAATTACAGGATTGATCCAAGCCAGGGAACCCACTTTTTTCAAAATCTCACAACCTTTCGTGTAGGTTATTTTACAATAAATCCGTATCTTAATGATGGGTATTATGATATTGATTTTTTGTTGCGTCAGGTTCCATTTTATGAAGACGAATTTATCAGGCATATAAGATTTAACGAACCAATTCATGTATATATTGATGGGAAAAAGAATGTTGGTATTGTTCTTAAGCCCGGGATTGTGCTTTAATAAGTGATTAAGTAATTAGGTGATTAAGTGATTAAGTGATTAAGTGATGAACAAAATGACATGGGACATGAAAAGGACGTGCAAGGATGTGAAGGGACGTGAAAATAATTTGAAAATTTGAAAATAAGCTAATTTGAAAATGGTAAATAACCTCATCACTTCATCACCTCATCACTTTCAATCTGTAACCTGTAACCTGTAACCTGTAACCTGCAACCTGCAAAATATAAACACATAAACGAATAAACAATTATTACATTATGATCCTACATGAAGTATTAACTGATATGGAAAAAAGAAATCCTGACGAACCTGAATTTTTGCAGGCTGTAAAAGAGATATTGGAATCTATTGAAGAAGTGTATAATGCAAACCCCCAATTTGAATCATCCGGTATAATAGAAAGGTTGGTAGAACCTGACAGGGTATTTACTTTTAAAGTGCCGTGGCTGGACGATCGGGGGAGAGTACATGTTAATAAGGGCTTCCGTATACAGTTTAATAATGCAATTGGCCCGTATAAGGGAGGTTTACGGTTTCACCCAAGCGTTAATTTAAGCATATTGAAATTTCTTGGTTTTGAACAAATATTTAAGAATAGCCTCACCACCCTTCCCATGGGAGGAGCTAAAGGAGGATCGGATTTTAATCCAAAAGGGAAATCGAACCAGGAAATCATGAGGTTTTGTCAATCCTTTATGCTTGAACTTTGGAGAATCATTGGTCCGGAAATAGATGTACCAGCCGGCGATATCGGAGTTGGAGGGCGTGAAATAGGTTATCTGTATGGTATGTACAAAAAACTGACACACGAACATACGGGAGTGCTTACCGGAAAAGGAAATCAATGGGGAGGCAGCCTTATACGTCCCGAAGCTACAGGGTATGGAGTAGTTTACTTTGCAGGTGAAATGCTTGCCACACTCAATGAAAAAATAAAAGGGAAAACCGTTGCTGTTTCCGGTTTTGGAAATGTTGCCTGGGGGGCAGTTAAAAAAGTTACGGAACTTGGAGGGAAAGTTGTTACACTTTCAGGACCTGACGGCTATATTTATGATGGAGCTGGTGTTTCAGGCCCGAAAATAGAATTCATGCTTGAACTTCGTGCAACCAATGAAGACGTTGTAAAACCATATGCAGATGAATTTCCGGAAGTCAGGTTCGTTGAAAACAGACATCCCTGGGATGTAAAATGTGATATAGCCCTGCCTTGTGCAACACAAAATGAATTAAATAAAGAAGATGCGGAAAACCTGGTAAAAAATGGCTGTTTTTGTGTTTGTGAAGGGGCCAATATGCCGTGTACACCGGAAGCCATAGAAGTAATTCAACGGAACAAACTTTTATTTTCACCTGGTAAAGCCTCAAATGCAGGTGGGGTAGCCACTTCAGGGCTCGAAATGACGCAAAACTCAATGAAGCTTAACTGGCCCAAAGAGGAAGTGGATAGCCGGCTGCATCAGATAATGAAAAGCATTCATGAATCATGCAGGTTGTATGGTTTACAAAGCGACGGGTATATCGATTATATGAAGGGTGCCAATATTGCAGGATTTTTGAAGGTGGCTAATGCTATGCTGGATCAGGGCATAATATAAATAGTGCATAGTAATTAGTGCATAGTGCTTAGTGTTTCTATCTATGCAAATTATTTGTAATGAAGGTGATGAAGTATTGCTTAATAAAGAAAAGATATATAATTATTGTACCTTATAAACCCTTGCAACCAGAGACCACTTCGTACTATGCACTACGCACCAAGCAATATTTTTAAGTTTTACGCCAGTACCTGATACCGATGCGTATAACCGGTGAAATATCAATATTTGGTATATGATAAACGGTACCATTAAAATCGAGGCTGTTATTTTCCCTTAAGTAGATATGAAGTCCCGGTTGTAAGTATAAATAACGGCCGATAAAAAACTGATAACTGGTTGCTATTCCTGAATCCACACTATGAAGATCCTTTTGAATGCCGGTACTTTTTTGTTCAATAGCGAAGGTATGAAACTCAAGATAGGTATACACTTCAAGGTTTTTCCATACATTATATCCAAAAAAAATACCTGGGGATGTCTTATATAGCCTTTCAAATTTAGCTGAAGAATTATTTATTCCTGCCAGTTCTGCATCGTATCTGCCTCCATTTATTACACTTATTCTAACCCTGAATCTATAATAACGGTAACATGCGGCAAAATGAAAACCTCCATAAAAAAACATCGGGAACAAACTTTCAACCTCTAGTGCTTGTTGAACTTCGTAATTGCTTGGAACAGGATTCCAGAACGTACTTATTACTGTATCAGTTTGAGCAATCAAGCCGGTAGTTGAAATTGTAATTAATATAATAATTATTGCATACTTTTTCATTTTCTAAGATTTTTTACAAATCTCATGAAAAAGTAAATGGCAATATATAGACATTTGTTACCAATTTAAATGATTAGGTGAATAGGTGATTAAGTGAATAGGTGATTAAGTGATGAGGTGATAAAATTTCGGTTTATAAGGGTTATGAAGTTTATAGAATTATATTATTATGAAATTATGTTTAAGAGAATTTTATAAACCTTATAAACTTTTTATAAACCTTATAAACAAAATTTCATAACAACCAACAACTGACAAGTATGCACTAAGCACTAAGCACTATGTACTATATCTTTACGTATACGGCTTAAAGATTTTGGTGCTATGCCAAGGTAGTTGGCAATATGATACAAAGGTACCCGATTAGTTATATCCGGGTATCTTTTAAGAAAGTTCAAATATCGTTCCTTTGCAGAAAGCATCTGTAAATCGGTACTATGCTGGGTCATCTTCACAAAAGCCTGTTCAATCAGAATTCTATTTAGTTTTTCCATTTTCGGCAACTTTTCAAAAATTTCAGGAAGATGATTGTTTTTTACAACTAATAATTCCGTTGCATCTATCGATTTAATATTTATCAATGAAGGGATTTGATTTATGCGGCTTTCGTTATTTGTCACCCATTCACCTTCAAAGGCAATGTCGGTGGTTTTTTCTTCAACCTGGTCAACCAACTTGTAATAAATTAATATACCGGTGTTTATAAAAGCTAATGAATTACAAATCTGACCTTCTTTTAAAAAATAATCGTTTTTTTTAAGATTCTGTATTTCAATAAAATCAGATATAAACATCCATTCTTCATGACTAATGTGAATTATAGTTTCGATAAATGCCTTTAATTTTTCAAAATGATCCACAGATGTTAAAATTTATTTTTTAGCCAATTTAGAAGAAAGTTGCAAATAATCTGAAATTTATAAACATTTAATAAAATTTAATTGTTTAAAATTGATTGAAGGAAAAACCTTGTATGATTTAATTATAAAGTTTCAAAAGGATGATTTATACATGTTTTTCTTTTACCAAAAAGTTTGTATCTGTTCTTTGCAATTATGTCATAAACAAAATCGGTTAAGAATCCCGGTAAAATAGTAAATATGTTAAAAAATTTCCAAAATCCCCCTAACTCTTTGAATAATCTAAATATAGCTGACGATTTAATATAATAGGTTCCATCGATGATTAAAACTATTGATGTAAAATTTTGATTATTAATTTTAAATTTATCTAATATACTTTGACCTGTTTTTGATTGAATAGAAGTAAATTTAAATTTGTTTCTTTTATCTCTGGCAATTATGAATTTAACAAATCCATTACAAAGATTACAATTGTCATCAAATAATAAAATTTTTTCTTTACTTATATCAATTTGCTCCCTTTGCATCTCGAATTTTTGAAATAATTGGAAGATTTTACAAATAAGAAATAACCATTAATAGTGAAAAGCTGGTTCCATGAGCTCCTGCTCTTTTCTGGAAATACCAATATCATTAGCAATATATTTCCAGTTTTTAACAATTGCTATTATTTCATTGATAATTATATCCATTTCGGCTTTATTAAGTTGAAAATATTTTCCCACACTTTTTGCCAATTCAAAATCAAGAGAATTATCTTCCAAATCAATATTTAAGGCTAACATATTTCTATCAGTCGATGGATTAATGTCATATGCAGGAGATAATTCCCATCCTGCATCCGTTAAAAGAAACCCGTGGTTGCGTAAATGATCGTCAGTATTTGAAACAGCAATGTTAAAAACAATCCTTCTCCATAATTGGTGAAGATTTTCAGTAATATTGATACCGGAAAACTGAATAAATTCAGCAATTTCAAGATAACTAGGCCTTTTATCTTTTATGTTTTCTTCATTATTCCCTGTCATTGTCATTGCAGAAGCAAAATGAATTCTTTCGTTCATAATTCTGTCAAATCTTTTGGTAAAGAAAGTATAAAAGTGACCAGCAATATGTTGAATCTTTGATTCAGCCATATTTATCTTAGCTTTTATGGCTAGTTTATAGGCTAAATATTCCCATAATGCCTTGTCAATAGTATCATTGTTAGATGGGAATTTTGCTATCCATAATTGATTATCAGTATCAAGGATATTTGATTTTGGTCTGGCTCCTCCAAGTGATGATCCCTGAGTAAACAGTAATGAAAGCCATTGTTTTACATCCTCATTATCTTTGTTACTTTCCAATAATTCAACCCCGTATTGAAGATCGCGTATTCGTACCCAGGGTGGCGTTGGAAATTCCTGATTATTGTCCAAAAATGGCCCATTGGGATCCAGTTTATATCTTAAAGCTCCCATTCGGCATTCATCATAAACTCCTAATAGAAAATCGATATCCTTAAGGTTAGGTATTGTTTCTTTTTCTTCTTTTGATTTTATGGATGCACGTCTTTTCATTAATGTCCGGCCCCAGGTATCCGGCATTGAATCAAGAAATACTCCAAAGTTTTCTTTTTTGTTTGGAAATTGGGGACCATGATACCAACCTAAATCCGGGTCAAGTAATATCAGCTTTTTTGATTTGAGCCATTGAGGTTCATATTCAAAACTGAAATATTTTCTTCCTTTTATATGTGTATAAGATAATATACCAATATACTTTGGCTCAGACATACCAACCCAATGAGCATATACCCATATGTCAGTTTTATCATGTTCCATAATTATTATTTACCGATTAATTCCATGTCTTGTAATTTTCTTCCAAACTCGTCATCTGATGCTAGTTTTAAAAAATCGTCCTGTAAGCCCAAAGCACGTAACACATTAAAATACGCACCCATAGAAACTCCAGAGGTTCCTTTTTCAACCTTGTAAAGGGTAGTACGGTCTATCCCTGCACGTTCAGCAACCTGAATAGTAGTAAGTTTTCTTCTTTTTCTTGCTAATTTGATATTTTCTCCAACCTGACCTAGTATTTTCAGATGTTTCGGATACAGAGTTAAAGTTTTAGGCCTCATATTTAATGTTGATTATTATCTACAAATATATTAATATTATTGAAAATAATCAACAATATTTAGATTTTATATATTTTTTTAAAAAGAAACCTGGTATGAGTCGGATGTCTGACTCCGGATTAAAATCCTTAATAAAAATTAATTAAATTTTCTTGACTTGAATTATATACCAGTTGTCTTAACTGGGATTTTTTGGATTAGGTGATTTTGGGATTTTTTAATCACATCATCTAATAAATCACATAAATCCCATTTCAGACATTTTTGTGGTAAAAACGGACTAGCTGATCAGATTTCGCCGGTTTTTATTGATTATGGTTTACTGGCTTGAAGGAAAGGCCAAAAATCGCAATTTTCATGTTCATTTATAAAATCTGTAAACACTAAATTTAGCATCTGGTATCAAAATTATAAAATTAAAAGTTACTTCCTTGTAAAAACTACCCTAGAACTTTTTTTCAACGATTATTATTATTTTTTATTGAATGGTTCGTTATTCGATTCAAAATACAAATCTTTAGATGGTGTTTGGAGAAACACAAAATTCAATTGTAATGTTTTACTTAATTTTTTGTAAGTTGATATGTGGGCATGTTGTTTGAAACACAGTAACAACTTGTTAGATAAGAAATTGAACAAGTCGAGCCTCGTGTCGGCAAAATAAATTAACTTTATTAACGAAAAACAGCAGTGAAAAATCTTCAAAAAAACCATGAACTTTATAGTTAATTCAAAAACCATGAAAAGAATCATTAAATGACTGCCTTAAATGAAAAGTTTGAACAAATTTTTAATGATTATCAAAAATTCTCAAAAGAAGTTCTGGACGAACTATTTTCATTATTAACTATAATATCAGTTAATAGAGAAGTCAATATTATAAAACAAGGAAAGCCTGATACAAAAGATTATTTTTTATTAAAAGGAATTCTACGTGAATATTCAATCTATTATAATGATGAGGAAGTAACATTGAAATTTTATAATAAAGAATCTATCATAACTCCTAACTTTTGTAGAACCAACAAAGGAATAAGCATATCATCCATTCAGGCCCTATCAGAATGTACAATTGGATTTATAGAAGCAACGGAACTAGAAAAAATCAGGGATAAAAACTCAGAATTCTTTTAAGCTTCTTCAATGATTATAACAAAGCTTTTCAAAGATAAGTTACAACAGCAAATTTCTCATGCACTGCTACCTGGTCTTAAAAGACTTGCTCAATTTCGAAGCGATTTCCCAGGACTTGAAAATCATATTTCACACTCTTATATTTCATCATATTTGGGTATAACAAATGTATCACTTAGCCGACTTAGTTTGATTTTGAAAATGATGAAATATGTTGGAAATGTTCTGATTGTGATACTAGTGGCAACATTAAAAACCCCTTATGTAAGGACAATTAGTGTTAATGATTAGTAAATTCATTTCAGCTTTTTCCCAACAGACTTTAACTCTTTCACGTACAAATCAGGAATGATTCCATCGGTATTGGGTGCAACATCTAATAAATAGTTTGAATTTCTTGAATTACAAAGTTTTATCATTTTTAACAAGTTTTCCAAAGGTTGAACTTTTTCTCCACCCGGGTGCCAGAACCAGCCCCGTTCGTCTAAAATATCACATACTTCGGAAGCATTTTTATTACCTTCCGTAGGAAGCGAGTGCAATGCATCAACCGTCTGCAAATAAGGATATTCATAACCAATGATATCTGTTTCTTCATAGCTTTTCGAATTATTTGCAATCACTATGCAATTTGGTTGTAGCTTATGAACCAATGCTTTTAGGCTTGTCCAATATTTGAATGTATATTGGTTTGCGTATTGGTCGAACCAAATTAAATCAATGGTTCCATAATGAGTAAGAAGTTCTTCCACTTGTTTTTCTATATACCATTCAAAATCCCCGGTGGCTTCCGGGAATAGTCCATGCAGATCCTGTTGTCCGCATTCTAATTTATTGCCTAATATGTTTGAGAAATTTCCTGGTAAACAATAATACAAACCCACTTTTAATCCACGGGAACGAAATGCATCCACATATTCTTTTACCAAATCTCCTTTCCCTTTTTTGTAGTTAGAAAATCTGGAAATGTTGTGTTTTGTGTATTTACTATCCCATAAACACCAGCCTCCGGTATGTTTTACTGTTAATATTCCATATTGCATTCCAGCGATTTTAGCAACGTCAGCCCATTGTCCCATATCTAATTTTTTTGGGTTGAAAGCCAAGGTATCTTCATATCCTGTAGCCCATTCCAAATCAACAAAAGTGGACATATTGAAGTGGTTAAACATACCGAATTTCCAGCTTAAAAATTCTTTTTGTTTTTTAACAAGAAGTTCCTCCGGCTGTAACTTGATTTGAGCAATAGTTGAAATTGATATACAAATTACAAATAAAGCGATTGCTGCAACTTTTTTCTTCATGATTTTGTTATTTATTGAAATTTTATGTACACTTAAACCTTTATGATGCAACACTCATTGTGAAGATGGAGGGAGTCGGACCTATCCTTTTATATATAAATAAACCAGATAGTTATAAATGGTTAAAATTTTTTGTTCACCGAATTGTTCACCGGATAGATGTTGATACCTTTTTTATTAATAATTGGCGTTGATATAACTTTTTGATTAATATTTTAATTCACTAATCCACAATCTGCTTACCATTATAGCTAATAAATTAAGAAAACGCTGAATATATTTTATCTTATTTCATATTCTATAATTTTGCCAGCATAGCAATGAGATTACGCCTGCGTTTATAATTTAACCTGATATCATTGAGAAATGAGTCAGCCAGAGAGCGGTTTATTACTTTTAATTGCTGAATAGCGTCAGAAATTGCATAGTAATAATTATCTCCGGCATATTCCAGGTTTTTATTAATTAAATCGCTAAAATACTTTTTGGCATCAATTTGGAAATCCATTTTATATTTTTTAAAAAAGTTATATACAGGCTCTTCCCATATATTTTTATTACGTTTAATTAATGACATAGCTTCAGGCAATCTTTTATTTGCTTCTAAATAATTGAGTAATTCCACTGGACGTTTTTGCTCAACTATTGATTCATAATAGGATAGCTCGTTTGGTATTAGAGAGGCTATTTTAGTTAACAAGGATGAGGTAGGACAATGAAATATAGCTGTTTGTGCTGCTTCCGTTAAGTTGATTTGTGCTTTGGTTAATAAATCCAAATAAATTTTATATAAGTCTTCTGCCCCAAATTTATCATCATTTTTTTTTAACCAGTTTTTAATTGTATCAACTGCTTTTATAGTTTCATATTGTGAATCAAATAAAATAGCAAGTTCTATTACCCATTGGCTGTTATCATTTTGTAATTCTGATAAAACATGTACTTTTTCCACATTTGTAAGTAGCTCTCTTACTTTCTTGTAGTAATTTTCTATTAATGGATGCGAAAGAATTTTCAAATTAGTTATAATCAGATTTTTTAATAAAGGTAAATCGTCATCTGTAAAAACCTTTTCAGAAAGATCCTTCAAACTGATGAATGTGTCGTAAGTCTGATCATTTAATACATCATCAAGTTTTGACAGGAAGGTTATTTTTTCATTGTAATTCAAGCATTTAACATAGTTACCTACAAATTCATCGAATTCATCAGATGTTTCGAATGGGTAATCATTATAACTGTTGTATAGGTAACCCTTATCAAATGCAATACTAATCTGATTGATAATATATATAAATAAATCTCCTATCTCCGTTTTAAGATGGGGTTGAAGTCCGTTAAGTTTTCTAAGCTCATGATAAAGAGACGACTCAAAATCATCTGGATCATATAAACTTTCATCATCGTTAAATAATTTATTAATGTTGCGTTCAACCTTTCTAAAGGTGTTTTGAGCAGATGAACTGTCAGCAAATTTGTTTTTTATTTCGACAAAAAATTGTTCTGGTGCAAAATTTATTACTAAATCGATAAGATTATCCTTTGACAGTGAATTTAAATAGAGTTCTGTCTCATTTCCAATATTTTTCGCATCCGGAACTGTTTCAATTTCGGATGCATTATTGGTGGCAAAAAATAATGTGGCGATTGTGTGTTTGCAAACCCCATCAAATGGACAAGTACATGAGCCTGATACTTCCCCGTTTTGAATGCTTATGGTTACCGTATAATCGGAGTTTCCTTCCACTATGGATTTTAAACTGGTTTTACCAAAATTAAAAGAAGCATCTTTGACAGCATCGTTGTGATAATATTCCTGACCACGATGAAATACTTTCGAATCACAACAATCATGAATATGACCATTGGTTAGAGTTTCAAAAAAGTCAGAGAGGTTATTTTTGTCGGTAGTGAATAATAATATCATTACAAACTTTAATTTAATTTTTAGCAATTATAAAAATCTTTTCCGGGTATTTGATTATTTTTTTAGTTTTTGTTTCTGATTACGAAGATTACCAAATTATCAGATAGTATTGTAACTTTGATTTATGTTTATTTATTGTAACTATGGATCAAACCATAATAATTAATATATATATAAGCATGAAAATATTATAAAATGTCTAAATCATTAATTATTTATCAAGCTAATCAAGAAGTAATAGGAAAACATTTGAGATCAAATGAATGGGTTATGTATTCCGGAAATCTGACTATATATGACAGGAAATCTGATCCTGTTGTATTAAAACTTAAAAGTGAGATTAACGATTCATTCATTGGTGAATTTATGGATGAAAAAAAAGAATTTAAAGGTAATTCAGTTTCTGAAGTTTATGGTAAAATGTCAAAATGGTATTATAAAAACGGTATTATATTTCAAAATTGAAAATTCATATTCTTAACAATTTGTTTAATTTATTATAGTTTAGAGTTTATCGAATAGAATAAAATGAAATTTGGAGAAATCATAAAAAGTAACAGCTGGCTAAGCATTGAATTGGTGCTGTTAAGTTTGTATTCCGATGAAAAAAAAAACATTACTGGCTACGAAGAAGTCTTTAACAAGCTAAAGAACTTACAACCGGAAGAAACCGATGTTTCTATTATTATAAGTTGGGAAAAAGACGATTATGGCCAAACTGATTATATAAATGTATCGGGATATTATAACAATCCAAATAATAATACAGAGGAATTCACTAATTCTCTTGCTATTGAATTTACTCCATGGAATGAATGGCTTGGAATGGAAATAGACCCAAATACGCTTAAAACATTTAATGAGCTCGAAATTATTTCTCATTGCCTCTATGAAATGACATTTGTGGGTTTTGATGAAAAATATATTCAGACTGAAATCAAAAGGATTAAAGATGCCGTTGAAGAAATTGAAAACATGACCGAAGAAGAAAAGAAAGAAAAACTGAAGTCATGGGAGGAATTAAGAAAGGAATTGGAACAAGAAGATATATAGGACAGGAGGTAAATTAAAAATTGATTATCCAAGATGGCTGTTGATAATTATTTTTCTGTAAAACTGTTGGTTGACTTAAATATATGGCATAAGGTTTCATGGAATTGCATATATTTGTAAAAAGTATTTCTATGATAATTGAAAGGACAAATAGCGAGATCATTATCCGGCTTCCAGGGGATATAAATATTGATGAACTTCAAGATTTAACTAATTGGTTTCTTTATAAAGAGGTTACACGTAAATCTAAAGCAACGCAACCTGATGTTGATTTGTTGGTTAATCAAATTAAAAAAGGACGCTGGAATAAAAGAAAGGGAATGCTTATTAAATGAGAATAATTGTGGATACGAACATTGCTTTTAGTGCGATTCTTAACACTAATAGCATAATTGCAATGATTATTCTTCACCCTAAATCAAAATTGCATTTCTATTCTACGGATTTATTGGTTTTAGAAATTGAAGAGCATAAAGATAAACTAAAACGACTAGCTGAATATACTGAAGTTGAAATAAATAAATCAATTTCCTTAATAACTGGGAAAATTCGTTTAATTGAAGCCAACCTGATTCCATCGAAAGTTTTTGTTAATACCCAGGATATGTTGGAAGATATTGATATAGATGACACTGAGTTTGTGGCAATGACAAATCATATTCATGGCAGGTTATGGAGCGGGGACAAGGTTCTTCAAAACGGTCTTATAAAAAAGGGATGGACTAAATTTGTTTCAACATCCGAATTATGCCAAATGATTCATAAAAAAGATAGATAAATGACTCTAACAACTTTAATTAGAGTCATTTACAAGTGGAGCTGGAGGGAGTCGAACCTATCTTTATATTTAATTATAAATAAGATTGATATAAATAGTCATTTTTTTAATCCACCGAATTGTCAACTGAATGGTGGTTGAAAATAAAATTTATAATATATAATGGAATTGGTATTTACTGGCCGGATTATTATAAAAGTAGATAAACTTATTTTTTACTATATTTTTCTATCAATTGATCAATTAATTGATCTGATAATCTGAATCCCTTATTTACCAACTTTAAGATTATACTCAATACATCATTTATTAATCCTCGTTTATCTGCAAGTACGATTATTCCAATGGTTCCTATTATTTCTATATTAAAGGCCTGAGCAATTTTTCTGCCTTTTAATTCATCAATTATGAGAATTGAATCTTTTATCTCGAGCGCCAAAGCAATAGAACTTGCTTCACCTTTATCCAATTTTTTTTCAATTTCAGCTATTTTTTCTTTGTTCTTAACTTCCAAAACAATAATCCAACCAGGCAAAACTGAATCAAACTCATTTTTAACTTCGTTAGAAATAAGAATCTCCTGATATAAATCTTTCAGAAGATTTAACAATCCTATATTTTGTAAAGCAATTAGGCAACTTGTATCTGAGATTATTATTTTATCCATCTAACAATTTTTTAAGGTCTTCCATTGACTCACCAAAAATTGATACGCCATATTTTCCAGCGCTTTCTATAAATTCTCTTTTGGAAATTCCGGCCAAATCTGCAGCCTGGCCAGATGATAATATCCCTTTTTCAAATAGTTGTGCTGCCAGTTGCATCTTTACTTCATTATCATTTACTGTATCAGGAATATTTATTGTTAATGTCTTCATAATTATATTAATTATAAAACAGTTGTTATCAAAATCAAAACTTTTAACAAAATTAATTAAATTATATCAATCGTCAAAGGACTGAGTTTCAAGTTTATTTGCATATTTAATTCATTTAAATTACTCCATAAGGGATAACTAATATAAATTGATCTTAAGTATGTAATAAAATTGATTCATTTAATTGAAAAGCCGGGCTAGCTGACCAGATTTCGCCGGTATTTATTGATTATGTTTAACTGGCAGGAATTAAAGGAGGTTTAGATAATATCAGTGGAGGTCATTTTACTCGGATTTTACCTGGTTATTGGTACCTATTTTTCAAGTAATCACAATATTGGCAATAAAAAATAAACACCGTAAATATTAAGGCGAAAAACATAATTATTCACCGTATTAGCGGAAATGTCAAATATGCTTTAGGTACACGTGTATTAAAAAAATAACCACCATGACAATCAGGTGGTTACAGTGGAGCTGGAGGGAGTCGGACCTATCTTTATATTTAACAATAAATCAGATTGTTGTAAAAGGCTAAAATTTTTTGTTCACCGTTTTGTTCACCGGATGGATGTTGATATTTTTTTTTGATTACAGGTAGATTTATATTTGTTTAACAAGACGGATTACAATTATCATATAGTTTTGTACCTTTGATTTGAATAAATTATTGCTATGGATCAAATTCAGTTAAAAAATAAGATTAAGGAGACGATACACAAAAAGGATCCTAACGCTGTTGCTTATCTTTTTGGTTCACGCGCAAGAGGTGATTTTCGACCTGATTCTGATTGGGATATATTAATACTTGTAGATGCAATTCTGGTTACCAACGAAATAGAAGATAAATTTAGAGAAGATTTGTATGATATCGAACTGGAATCTGGACAAATTATTTCTTCTTTTGTATATTCTAAAGATTATTGGAAAAATACATTGATTTATAGTCCGTTATATAAAAATGTTAATAGTGAGGGTATTATGTTATGACAATTGGTAATCGTGATGAATATATTCAATACCGGTTTCATAGGGCTGAGGAATCATTAGAGGAAGCATTAATTTTAGCTGAGAATGGTAGGTGGAATGCTGTGATTAACAGGTTATATTATTCATGTTTCTATGCAGTGATTGCACTTTTATTAAAATATAATATTGAAACCCAGTCTCACGATGGGGTCAGGACTCAATTTGGACTATATTTTATAAAAACTGGTAAAATTGACAAACTCTACGGTCAACTTTTCTCAAAATTATTTGATTACAGGCAAAAAGGTGATTACGGAGATTTGTTTGATTACGATGAGATAATTGCAATGCCACTAATCCAACAGGTAAAGGAATTTTTGGAAGTGATAAAAAGGAATATTAATTAATCTGTCAACAGCTAAACTATCAGTTTCGGATATTTTGTATTTAACTTCAATAATTTTTAATAGGTAAATAAAATTGCCCAGTTCATTTATAATTTATCAAGCTAATCAAGAAGTTTTAGGAAAACATTTGAGATCAAATGAATGGGTTATGTATACAGGGAATTTGACCATATATAATAAAAATCTGATCCTGTAGTATTAAAACTTTAAAGTGAGATTAACGTTTCAATCATTGGTGAATTTATGGATGAATAAAAAATTTTAAAGTAATTCAGTTTTTGAAGTTTAATGTAAGATGACAAATTGGTATTATAAAAATTGGATAATATTTCAAAATTGAAAATTCATCTTCCTCAAATTTATCGTTATTATTACTATATGGCAAATAATCCGGACTGGTAATTTCAAGCCTGTTGTCAAATAGCTCGATCAGTTGTCTGAACTGGGATTTTTTGGATTAGGTGATTTTGGGATTTTTTAATCACATCATCTAAAAAAATCACACAAATCCCAGTTCAGACATTTTTGTTGAAAAGCCGGACTGGCTGACCAGATTTCGCTGGTTTTTATTGATTATGTTTTACTGTCAGGAAGAGCTATAAAGATAATAAGAGTGATGATCATTTCACTCCGATTTTATTTGGTTATTGGTACCGGTTTTTTCCAATAGATCTCATATTATTAATTGAATCCATTTTGATTTTTTACTATATATCCATCCCGACGGTTACCTAATAGGATTAAAATGATTGATTTGAAAGAATAAAAAGACTCTAATTACTTGAATCAGATCATTTTACAAGTGGATCTGGAGGGAGTCGAACCTAATTCTCCAATGTCCAGTATATCAAGCAGATGGAATACACCATTTTTCAAAGTCCACCGTTTAAGACACAAGCTCTTAAAACAGCAAGAAGTATCGTTATGTAAAGTTAACTAAAATCGGTATTTTTACAATTTGATACAATTAATGTTTTCAAACCACATGAAAATTAACAGAATAAACAGATCCATTTATTTGAATGATACGGCATATACCAATTAGACAATAAGATGATAAAAAATTGGTATTCATTAATCAATAAAGATTTTCCAAAAAACTATCTTCTCAGGAATCCAATTTTTGGATCGCTTTGTTTATCACTTTTATGTTTTTTATTTGCTACTTTATACAAACCTCTAAAATTGCACGAATCACGTTTTTTCAACTTTGAGATCACCATGGCAATCTATTTTTGCACTACATCTATTCCAACATTCTTATTAATCAAAATACTTAATAGAATCAGGTATTTTTCTAAAGCGGACGAATGGAACTTTTTAAAAGAAATATTGTCCGTTGTAATTATTCTTTTGGTTATGGGGATTACCGTCTATTTTTCAGGTTTTATTTTGGAACAATATGCTAACAGATGGAATTGGGCTACTTTTCTGGATTCATGTAAAATTTCGTTTTTGATTGGGATTGTGCCGTTGCTTTCCATTACCCTTCCAAATTTAAGATATTTATTTGTAACGAGTAAAATGGAACAGTTTGAAACCCCGACAAATTTATCATTAGAGGAACAGGCAGAAACATTCGTTCATATCAGATCAAAACTTAAAAAAGAGGAATTGCACTTTTATCCAAGTCAATTTATTTATTCTGAGGCAGATGGCAACTATGTGATTTTTTATTTGGAGATGGGTCATAAAATCCGAAAAGAAATCATACGTAATTCAATCAGTAATATTGAACAGCAATTATCTTCCATTCCATATATTATCAGAACACACCGGGCTTTTATCGTGAATGTCAATAAAGTGTTTTCACAAAAAGGTAATACATTGGGTTATCGTCTAAAAGTAAACAGCATGGATGTAGAAATTCCGGTGTCAAGACAAAGGGCCCAGGAATATAGTCAGCTTATAAAAAAATTTAAATAACCCTTTTGTCACAGATTTGTACCATTGGCAACAAAATTTTACCATTGGTAACAAAAAGTAGTCGTTCATTTTCCGGGTTGTTTCAATTGGGAACAAAAACTTGCTATATATACCAAATTGTTGTAATACAAATATATAATCCTTCAATTTGCATTGGTATAAAATAAACCAGTGCTATGAAAAAGATTATTAAATTAGTATTTCAACGGATTATTATAAAAAGAAACTTTCTTGTTATAATAATTATTTTTAGTGTTATAAGAATTACAGCAAGTGATTATCAATCAATTACAGGGAGACTGATCGATCAAAGAAATAACGATGCGGTTCCTTATGCAGTTGTATCTTTATTAAGAGTACCTGAGTCAGTTACTATTAATAGTGTATACAGCGATACAAGCGGATTGTTTACATTTAAGGATGTGCCTATTGGCAACTATAAACTATTGGTAACCGGAATGGGTTACAAACCGGCTTTTAAATTGATAGTGATCGATAGAATAAAAAAAATGGATGTAGGCAACATATTGTTAGAAGATGTTTCTATCAATATTAAGGAAACTGAAATTTTTGGAGACCGGTTGAAAGCAAAATCGGAAAATAACAAAACCACCTTTTTTATTACCCAAAAGATGCTTGAAGTTTCCGGTACAGGAGTAGATGTACTTAAACTCATCCCCGGAATACAATTTGACCTTGAACAAAAAGTATCATTACAGGGCAGCAAGAATGTGGTGATTTATGTGGATGGTAAGGAACGTGACAGGAGCTTCATAAGTCAGCTCAATCCTGATCAAATAGACAAGGTGGAAGTAATTAGTGCTCCTCCTTCAAATTATGATGGAAATGCAACAGGCATAATCAATATCATTTTAAAGAAGGACCGGGATGTTGGTTTTAATGGTCAAATATATGCAGAAATTCCTTCGTCAACTTCCGAAGTATATCTCTTTCCTATGTATAGTTTTAGCTATGGATTTAAAAAGCTGAATTTTTACACCTCTTACAACGGTGATATGATTTATTTCGATGTTCATGAATCCTCCTCAAGAAACATTTTTAGTAATTCAAATGCTGCAAGTATTACCTCGGATCAATATGTCAATCAGAAAGACTGGTCACACAAATTTCATTATGGTTTCGATTATTTATTAGGTGCTCATGACCAGGTAAATTTCTATGGATATTACAATCTGTTTTCAGACGGTCGCAGTGGTAATGTGGATGCTCAAATGGTTGGCAGCAAAATCATCCTATGGAATGCTAAAAAGGAGGATTTTAACATAAATGCCAGTAATTATTATTCGCTATTTTATAAGCATTTATTCAATAACGAAGGTCAGAATATTACGCTGGATATTAATAATTTTAAACTCAAAGCAAATAATTCAACGGATTATATATCTGAAGGTACTGGAAATACCACGGATACTTTAATGAATATTGTAAAGCCAAATCAAACATTTTCTGTAATTAAACTGGACTTTAATACACCTCTTTTTGATAAACTGAAGGCTAGCATCGGCATAAAAGCCAAGATCCAGGAATTGGAGGACAGACACTCAAGTAATTTTCATTATTTTGAAAAAATTTTTGCCACCTATGCTTCAATTTTCTATCAAAATAGTAAAATTAGCGTTCTGGCCGGATTAAGGGTAGAAAAATCAGTTTCAACACTTAAAAACAGTTTCAGCAGTTCCCTTCTGACTTTCCTGCCGGATATATCTATTCAGTATAGCCTTACTGGCAGCCAGCATTTTCAACTCGCCTGTAATAGCTCGATTGACCGGCCTACTATCTACCAGTTAAATCCCTATATCTCTATTAGTGATCCTTATACGGTATACCAGGGTAATCCGCTTCTTAAACCTGAAAGCCACTATAATTTCTTTATTGAACATTCAATCCAGTTCAATAGCAATTATTTTTCATCACGGTTATTTTATAATACTGCCAGTGGTGTTATTAATAACTTGACGTTTATAAATGACACCAATGCATTTGAAACGCAGGTCCGGAATTCAGGTACTATGCAGTATATTGGTTTACAGTTCTTAGGATCGATAAAATTTGGCATTGTAACGATGAACCCATATGTTCGTTTATATGAAGAATACACTGAAAGTAATAACCTTGCCAAACAATATGGTATTATGAACCGGCATAACCCATGTTATGAATCAGGACTGTCTGCAATTTTGTCATTTAAACATAATTGGGCATTTTCATTTGTTTTTCAATATGCGACTCCTCACAATAATATCCAGGGAAATACCTATTGTGATCCACTTTATTTCGTGTCTATAGAAAAAACCTGCAACAAAAAAATAAAATTAGGGATGAAAAGTGCTTTTTTGTTTAACAGAACCTTTGTGTATCAGGGTTCGGACATAGAAAGCCCTGATTTTAACAGTCATTATAAAGGACTGATAAATATGTCAACTATACCGGTGTGGTTTAATATAAGTTATCAATTCAGTTCAGGAAAAAAAAGGATAAAAATTGACCGCATGAATGAAGAAGCGGACATTAAGCCTAAACATGGATTTTAATCGATTTTGTAATCATCCGGCTATGGATATAATTAGTTCTACTTTAACAGATTTAAGTTCTTAGATGATTGTAATTTATATCAATTTGTCTACTCAAATGTCTGTTGTAAATTCTAACAATCATTTGTTCTTCAGTCATAGTTTTAAAGAACTTAAAAGTCAAATATTCTTTAATGTCCTTTGCCGATAGCAATGGTAAATCAATGAAACAAATTAGCTTTTCTTTTAACATAAAGGAACTGACCATGAAGTTTAATGCTACCTGATGTTGCAAGGCAAGCCACATTCTTGTTTGGAACTGATCCAATCCTAAGATTTGTTTTGATTCTTTTATGCAATGTTCAATGAAAAACCTTTCTGCCTGCATATATGCCAAGACCTCTGGAGTGTATTGTTCCAGATTACCATTGCAAAAAGAGTATTTTATATCATTGGTGTTGTTTGAGGATACCGTTTTACGTATGACTAATAGCCTGTGTTCAGCAAAGTCAACATTTTTATCCCAGATATAGACTTTTACGAAATGGTAGTCACCCTTTAAGACTCCTTTGGTTGTATTACGTACTGTTAATGTTGCCCATTGGTCATCTGCTAATGAATTCATGTACTTGTTGACAGTCGTGCACGGTGTTGTTGCTTTGAGTTTTGAAGGGTTGGCTCCTTTAATATTTATACGTTTTGGAATTTCCAGTTCGGGAGGGTTTAAATATATTGTCTGATCGGAATGAATGTCAAGCATATATATAAGCCCCATATTGTCAATTTCACGAGCCAGACTTGAATCATTCCCGTAATAGCCATCTGCTGATATGAAATCAAATGAAATACCTTGTGATACTTGATGATAGATGATATCACTTACCAACTCCAGTTTGGTCTTGAAAACTATTTCATTTTCCGGTATACCCGCTTCTTCACATCTGTCAGGATCCTCACACCAATCTTTTGGCAAGTATAATCGGGTATCGATCATGGATGCAAAATCGCCATTACTCAAACATGCAAACACAGCTACCTGGCTATTGGCGGTTTTACCAACATTACTACAATACTGGTGGCCGACACCAACACTTTTATCTCCTTTTTTTACCCAATGAGAATACGATAATCAAAAAAAACAATAAAGAAGGTGGTTATAGATAAATTTGTAGGAAACAGACTTGTTATTATTTTTCTTTCCTTAATTGCCTCATTATTAGTAACTATTTCTTCCTTTTTTTCATATAATTCCGGAATATTGGCCACTATTTCTTCCTTTATCTCCTTCATCTCTGCAATATTGATCACTAAGTCTTCCTTTTTCTCCTTGATCTCCGGATAATTGATCACTATTTTTTTCTTATTACGTTGATAAATAATTAATGAGTTACGTAGTTCGGAAATAAAAAATGCAGGTATAATTAGGGATGATACGAAAAATACTTCAGAAGCAATACGCAATGAAATATTCAGCGGATCATTGTGTGTTTTACTGAAATAAATATTAATGATGTTTACACTCATGATAATTAAGTAGATAAAAAACAAGAAAGGAAGTCTTTTATAATAAATATTCATAAACTGTTCTATATTAACCCTTTTCATACTGTAAGTCTTTTATGATTCTATTTTTCCAATCCTTCGTATAGAATTCAGTCATTTTAATAGTGCTGTGACCCATTATCGTTTTTATAGATTCCAGTGATAAATCTTTTGATGGGCCAAATGTTGTGGCAAAAGTATTTCGGGCAACTTTGTGGGTCAATTCCTTTTCAATTCCACATAAATCGGCTATTTCTTTTAGATATGAGTTTGTTTTCTGGTTACTTAGAATTGGAATAATTTTGTTCGTACCATCAATCCTTGGGTCGTCTGCATATTTGTCAATGATGTCTTGAATCTCCGGAAAAATAGGAATCCAGGATTCAACGTTTGATTTTTGCCGGCTCTTTTGAATCCAATTTCTATTTTTATCAGTAACTAGGTGTTCTTTAGTTAGTTTTGCGGTATCAATGTATGAAAGTGCTGTATAGCAAGAAAATAAAAATGTGTCTTTAACCAATTCGAGCCGTTGAATGTTAAATTGCTTCTCCTGGATTTTTAAAAGTTCCTCAGGCGTAAGGTACATTTGGTCAACTCTTTCAAACTTGATTTTAAATTTTTTAAAAGGGTCACGGTTAATCCACTCATTCTCATATGCATTGTTGGTAATTTTTGCAAAATGCCGGAGATAACGCATGGTTGTATTATGACTAAGATTTTGCTCCGTTTTTAGAAAATGCTCAAAATTCTGGATAAACTCATAATCAACATTTTCAATTGGCAAATCATCGACTTCATGCTGATTGTTGATGAAACTTTTGAGATGACTAAGGGTTGTTGAATACCTTTTATATGTTGCCTCGGTATAATCATTTTGCAAACGTTCTTTTATCCTGAGGTTATGATCTTCAAATAATTCAATTACAAATCGTCCATAATTTTTGTCACCTTTAGTATACCAAACTTTTACCATTTGGCTGGTTACAAGCTTATTTCTTAACCTTTGTTCTTCAATATACTTAATGATTTTATTTCTAGTAGATGTAATATAATCGTTTAATTCAGAATACTGGTTTTTTCCGACCTTTTGTAGTCCTCGCTTAGAATCCCATTTGTCCGGTTCGACAAATTTTGGGAGCACTAGTTCTACTCTTTCTCCGTTTATTGTGATACGCAAATAAATAGGAGTTTTGTTGTCATGCTTCTTACTTGGCCGATGCGTTCTGATAATACAAATTACACCATAGGATTTGATATTCATATTCTTAAATATAATTTTGTGTACAATCAGGTGAACAAAATGGAATTTTTGAATTTTGTTCACCGAATTGGTCTCGCTAAAGTTGATTTATTTTGATTTATTTTGACGTGTAAAAATAAAAAAATCCGTCTAAATAAACAACTTAGACGGATTTTGATTTGAAGTGATTTGGGTGATTGTGGAGCTGGAGGGAGTCGAACCCTCGTCCAAACAAGAAACCGGAGTGTTTTCTACATGTTTATTTTGTTATTGGTTTTTGTGATAAAGCTGGCAACAAACAGCCGACCATATCCTTAGTTCCTTAATTTTTGCCCGGAAACCGGAACTTTCCCCGGACTAGTCCGAACTCACGAGTACCACAGAATCTGAAAGCGTCAGACAAGCTTTCCGTGTGATATCTTGTCCCAGGCACCTTGGCGAGGGATTAAGCAAAATTTACTTAGTAAATTAAGCTGCAAGAGCGTAATTTGTTTCGCCTTTTATTGTTTGTATCCCCTGATTAAAGAGCGGTTGACACGTGGCTCTACATGCTTACAAACCCATTTGCCCTGCTGTCAAAACCAAACAGCCCCGTAAAAATGCAAAGGTAGTAATATTTTTATGAAATATTTTAGATATAAGAATGTGCAGATGTGCAAATTTGCAAATGATGACAAATTACAGATTACTAATTACTAATGATAATTTGGGTTTATAAAGTTTATAAAGTTTAAAGGATTTTGTTATTAAAATTTTATGTTTATAAAAATTTTATAAACCTTATAAACTTTCTATAAACCTTATAAACTTTCTATAAACCTTATAAACATAATATACTGACAATTACCAACTACCAACTAACAACTAACAACTAATTAACCTCCTTCTTTAATTCAGAAATAGTCAGGACAATGTCACCCGAATTAAAAATATGGCTTCCTACAACAAAAGCGTCAACGCCGAGATGTTTTAGTTTTTGAATATTGGTACTATCAATTCCTCCGTCAACTTCAATCAAAGCATCTGATTGCTTTCGAGATATAAGATTTATCAGGCGCTCTATTTTGCCATAGCTTGTTTCAATGAATTTCTGACCGCCGTATCCCGGGTTCACAGTCATGATAAGTACCATATCTAATTCAGAAATAATATCTTCTAATAATTCAACAGGTGAATGGGGATTTAATGCCACTCCTGCTTTAATTCCCAGGATTTTAATTTGCTGAACAACCCTGTTAAGATGTGTGCAGGCTTCGTAATGGACTGTTAAGATATCGGCCCCGGAATCTCTAAAATTTTCTAAATGTTTTTCAGGATTAACAATCATTAAATGTACGTCCAATGGCTTAATGGAGTATTTTTTAACAAA
The DNA here is from genome assembly GCA_963846585.1 of uncultured Bacteroidota bacterium. Classification (GTDB taxonomy): domain Bacteria; phylum Bacteroidota; class Bacteroidia; order Bacteroidales; family JAAUTT01; genus JAAUTT01. Next base: position 199,804 of record CAWJWO010000017.1, on the reverse strand, counting down.
TTCGACAACTGGTAAACCAAATGATAAGTTTGGCACGAACACCCCGTCCATTACATCAAGATGGAACCAATCAGCTTCACTCCGGTTTATGGTTTCGACTACTTCTTTAAGATTACCAAAATCGGCATTCAGTATTGATGGGGACAGAATATTGTGATTCATTAATGATTATTATTGTAGTTAATATTTAGTCTAAGATAAAAGATAAAAGAAGAAAGATAAAAGATAGAAGACAGAAGACAGAATACAGAGGACATGAAAAAAAGGACGTGAAAGGACATGAAAGGTCGTGAAAGGACGTGAAAAAACGCGGAAAAGGGACGTGGGACATAATATTATGTTTTATAATACAAAAGTATGAAATTAAATATAAAATGAAACTAACAACTAACAACTAGCAACTAGCAACTAACAACTAACAACTAACAACCAAAAATTAGCAAATAACCGGAATCCTCTAAGCACTAAGCACTATGCACTAAATTTCAGCCCAGGTATGATTTTAGTATTTTACACCTTGTTGTATATTTTAATCGTTTAATGGCTTTTTCTTTAATTTGACGAACTCTTTCCCTGGTTAAACTGAAGGTTTCTCCAATTTCTTCCAAAGTTAGCGGGTGTTTTCCATTAAGTCCGAAATATAAACGGACAATATTTGCTTCCCTGTTGGTTAAAGTTGACAGGACTCTTTCTATTTCTTTTCTAAGTGATTCAATAATAAGGCCTTTATCAGGGCTTGGAGAATCACTTGTTAAAATAACATCATATAAATCACCTTCTTCACCAGGGATTAAAGGTGCATCCATTGAAACATGCCTGCCGGAGTTTCTTAAAGCATCCTTTATATCTTCAGGGGCAAGCTCAAGGTTTTTAGCTATTTCAAGGGCTGATGGTTCCCTTTCGAATTTTTGTTCTAATTCTGCAAAAGCCTTATTTATTTTATTTATATAACCGATTTTATTAAGAGGCAATCTGACAATTCTGGCTTGTTCAGCTAAAGCCTGCAATATAGATTGACGTATCCACCAAACTGCATAGGAAATAAATTTAAAACCACGGGTCTCGTCAAATCGTTGAGCAGCTTTTATTAATCCGAGGTTTCCTTCATTGATCAAATCTGGCAAACCAAGACCCTGGTTTTGATATTGTTTTGAAACAGATACAACAAATCTAAGGTTTGATTTTATTAAACGGTCAAGTGCCTGTGCATCTCCACGTTTTATCCGGGATGCCAGTTCCACCTCCTCTTCGGCAGAAATCAATTCAACCTGACTTATTTCATGAAGATATTTGTCTAGTGAAGGGGTTTCACGGTTAGTAACCTGTTTAACAATTTTTAGCTGCCTCATTTTAATATGGAGATGGAAAGTATTAAGGTTCCTTAAATATATTTTAAAGGCATAATTTGTTTATATTGAAAAAAAAATTAAATTTGTATAAGATTAAAAAAACAGCTTTAAAAAAAAGTAAACAATAACCACATTTATTATATTACAGCAATTTAAATAGGCAATTCTAAGTTAAGAAAAAAAATTGAAATTCTTTGTCTAAAAAATATATTTGATTTTTTTTTGGTATTCATTGGGTATTTATTTATAATTGCACCGGATTTTCCTCAAGAAATATAAGTTTCATTAAATTTGGATTCAAAAATTTCCTTAAATTTTTTCTGGTTGGTTATTATTCGTTGAAAAGCTCCACTTATACAATGTATTTATCTGAAATTATTAATATAATTTTAATTTGTTATTATGTTTGATATTCTTGAATTGAATAAGAAGTTATTACCGGAATTGCGAGAAATTGCCAAAGAACTGCAAATTAAAAGAGTAGAATCCTTAAAGAAACAGGACCTGATATACAGGATACTTGATCAGCAGGCAATATCAATAGAACCTTCTACTCAAAGGAAAACTGAATCTAAAAAGGTATTTATTGCTTCTTCATCTCCTTCGGAGTCATTAGAGCATGATAAGGTGGATGATAAGCCAAAAATAAGGGAAAGGATCAGAGTAAAGGAATATAGTTCCAAAAAAGATAATGTCAATAATAAGGCTAATGAATATAAATCATCAACAACAGATGAAAGAAAAAGAGTATTCCCGAGGATTAAATTCCTTGATAAAAAATCATTTGTTAAAAACGAGCTAATTGATACTGAGGCATTGAATGTTGATGCAATTGATGAAGAAGATGAATTTAGGCTGACTGAACCTGTTGATACAGCCACTTCTGATAATGTTGGCGAAATTACTTTAGAAGAACCTTCTGTTATCGATAACGAAGTATCTGTACCGTCAATTGAAGAACAAGTAAAAATTAATGCAGGTTTTGAAATTAAAATCGATAAGGATTTTCACCTTCGTAAACCTGTTGACAAAAGAGTAATTGAAAAAAATTTTGAATTTGACGGGATAATTATTAGTTCAGGTGTGCTGGAAATAATGCCTGACGGATACGGATTTTTAAGATCTGCCGATTACAACTATTTAAATTCACCTGATGATATTTACGTATCGCAAAGCCAAATTAAATTGTTTGGATTGAAAACAGGCGATACAATCAAAGGAAGTATAAGGCCACCTAAGGAAGGTGAAAAATATTTTCCTTTAATCAAAGTTGAGGAAATTAACGGGCGTGACCCCGATTTTATTAGGGACCGCGTACCTTTTGACTATCTTACGCCATTATTCCCCAATGAAAAATTTACTCTTTGTTCAAAAAGTGAAGCTTCAATTTTATCGGTTCGTATTGTCGACATGTTTTCACCTATTGGTAAGGGTCAGCGTGGATTAATTGTAGCTCAGCCAAAAACAGGCAAAACTGTGCTGTTAAAAGACCTGGCAAACGCAATTGCAAAGAATCATCCTGAAACATATATGATAGTTCTTCTTATAGATGAACGTCCTGAAGAAGTAACTGATATGGCCAGAAGTGTAAACGCAGAGGTTATAGCTTCTACTTTTGATGAACCTGCCGAAAGACATGTCCGTGTTGCAAATATTGTACTGGAAAAAGCTAAGAGGTTAGTAGAATGTGGTCACGATGTGGTAATTCTTCTTGATTCAATCACACGTTTAGCCCGTGCCTTTAATACTATCGCCCCTGCATCCGGTAAGGTTCTTTCGGGAGGTGTTGATGCTAACGCTTTACAAAAACCCAAGCGATTCTTTGGTGCAGCCAGGAACATCGAAAATGGAGGTTCACTCACCATTCTTGCAACAGCATTGACAGATACCGGATCAAAGATGGATGATGTTATTTTTGAAGAGTTTAAAGGTACCGGTAATATGGAACTTCAGCTTGACCGGAAATTATCTAATAAGCGCATTTATCCGGCTGTAGATATTCAGGCTTCAAGTACACGGCGTGAAGATTTGCTCTTTGATAAGGAAATGTTAAACAGAATATGGATTCTTCGTAATTACCTCACTGATATGAATTCAATTGAAGCCATGGAATTCCTTCGCGATAAATTGGTTAAAACCCAATCGAATGAGGAATTTATTATATCAATGAACAGCGAGTAAATAGTGCTTGGTACATAGTGCATGGTGCTTAGAAAAAGATAAAAGACAAAAGATAAAAGATAAAAGAAGACAGAGAACAGAAGACAGAAAACAGTTAATTTGCATTCTTCAATCTAAAATCTCAAATCTGGAATCTAAAATCTAAAATCATCTGATCTTGGTTCCTGGCTCTTGGTTCCTGGCTCTCATAAAAAACATTAACAAAAAAGTATTTAGTATTAATATATTCATAATCAACAATCAATAATATTATAAAAATTACAAAATGACAAAAGAAAAGAAATTTATTACGTGTGACGGGAATTATGCAGCAGCTCATGTAGCATATATGTTTAGCGAAGTTGCCTGTATATATCCTATTACACCTTCTTCTACAATGGCTGAATATGTTGACGAATGGTCGTCACAGGGTAAGAAAAATATTTTTAATGAGGTAGTTAAAGTCACCGAGATGCAATCTGAAGCCGGAGCAGCCGGTGCAATGCATGGGTCGTTACAATCAGGGGCTTTAACCTCAACTTTTACAGCTTCACAGGGTTTGTTGCTTATGATCCCAAATATGTTTAAAATTTCCGGCGAATTGTTGCCGGGTGTATTTCATATATCTGCCAGAAGCCTGGCAGCCCAGGCATTATCAATTTTTGGAGACCATAGCGATGTGATGAGCACTCGCCAGACAGGTTTTGCAATGCTGGCAACAAGTAGTGTCCAACAAATAATGGATATAGCAGGGTTAGCTCATCTTGCAGCAATTAAATCGAGAATCCCGTTCGTACATTTTTTTGATGGGTTCAGAACTTCACATGAGATTCAAAAAGTGGAAGCTGCCAACAAGGAAGATTTATCGCAATTGCTTGACAGGAAGGCTTTGCAGGCATTTCGTGACAGAGCATTAAATCCTGAACATCCTGTTACCAGAGGTACTGCACAAAATCCGGATATTTATTTTCAATCGCGGGAAGCGGCTAACAGTTTCTACCTGCCACTGCCTGATTTGATTGAAGATTACATGCAGAAAATAACTAAAATCACCGGACGCGAATATCATCCTTTTACATATTATGGTGCCCATGATGCCGAAAATATTATTATTGCTATGGGATCAGTAACCGAAACCATAAAAGAAGTAATTGATTATCTGGCTGAAAAGGGTGAAAAATTAGGATTGATAACCGTGCATTTATACCGACCGTTCTCAGAAAAATATTTATTAAGGGTTCTTCCCAAAACGGTAAAATATATAACTGTACTCGACAGGACAAAAGAACCAGGGTCCAATGGAGAGCCACTTTATCTTGACATAAGGGATATTTTTTACGGAAAGGAAAAAACACCGGTAATATTGGGAGGAAGATATGGCCTGAGTTCAAAGGATACTACTCCTGTTCAGATACTCACTGTTGTCGAAAACATGAAAATGAAAGAGCCAAAAAACAGGTTTACTATAGGTATTGAAGATGATGTGACTTTCACTTCTTTGCCTGTAAGACCTGAAATTAATATTACACCTAAAGGGACTTTTCAGGCAAAATTCTACGGTTTGGGTTCTGACGGTACCGTTGGTGCAAATAAGAATTCGATTAAAATAATAGGGGATACTACTGATAAATATTGTCAGGCATACTTTGCATACGATTCCAAAAAATCGGGTGGAATAACTGTATCTCATTTACGTTTTGGTGATGTGCCTATTCGTTCTCCATACCTTGTTAATACTCCTGATTTTGTAGCTTGTCATGTGCCCGGATACCTATACAAATACGACATGTTAAAGGGATTGTTAAAAAATGGCACTTTTCTTTTAAACAGTTACTGGAGTAAAGAAGAAACATTGAAACACATTCCTGATGGAGTAAAGAAATATCTTGCTGAAAACAGCATTAAATTTTATATTATTAATGCTACAGGTATTGCAGAAGAAATTGGTTTAGGCAACCGGACAAATACAATCATGCAATCGGCATTTTTCAAAATTGCAAATGTGATTCCATACGAAAAGGCAGTTGAACAAATGAAAAAAGCCATAATCAAGGACTTTGGCAAAAAAGGTGAAGAAATTGTAAACATGAATTTTGCTGCTGTAATACGTGGCGGTGATGTTGTTGAAATAGAAGTTAATCCGGATTGGGAAAAACTTAATCCGAAAGACGAATTAATTGACAATAATTTGCCAGATTTTATCCGGAATATTGTCAACCCAATGAATAATTTAAAGGGAGATGATTTACCTGTAAGCGCTTTCAAAGGAAGGGAAGACGGGACTTTTCCTCCGGGTACAGCTGCCTACGAAAAAAGGGGTATTGCCGTAAGCGTTCCTGAATGGGTTATTGAAAACTGTATTCAGTGCAATCAATGTGCCTATGTTTGTCCTCATGCAGCAGTCCGGCCGTTTCTTCTTGATTCTGATGAATTATCAGGTGCACCTTCCGGAACAACTGTTAAAAAACCGATTGGTAAACAACTTGAAGGACTTAACTATCGTATTCAGGTGAGTGTTTTGGATTGTACAGGTTGCGGAAATTGTGTTGATGTTTGTCCATCAAAGGAAAAATCGTTGGTAATGAAACCTATTGACAGTCAGCAGGAAGAAATAGCCCGTTGGAATTACCTCGCAAATAAAGTTACATATAAGGATACATTATTACCAAAAGAACAAACTGTTAAAAACAGTCAGTTTGCTCAACCGTTGTTTGAGTTTTCAGGAGCCTGTGCAGGTTGTGGTGAAACGCCATATATAAAACTTATTACACAATTGTATGGCGATCGTATGATTGTTGCTAATGCTACAGGTTGTTCATCGATATACGGGGGATCGGCACCTTCGACGCCTTATACTATAAATAAAGAAGGTAAAGGTCCGGCATGGGCAAATTCGTTATTTGAGGATAATGCCGAATATGGGTTTGGTCTTGCAACAGGTTCGACAAAACTTCGCGAACGAATAGCCCGTTTGATGAAAGAAAATCTTGACTCTGTTTCCGAAGATACAAAGGTTGCTTTTCAACAATGGCTTGAAAGTAAAGAAGATGCTGAAAAATCAAAAGTTGCTTCAGCTGAGGTAATAAAAACACTTAATAAGGAAAATAATCCCGCAATAGCTGAAATTATCGCATTAGAACAATATTTGGTTAAAAAATCAGTATGGATATTTGGAGGTGATGGGTGGGCATACGATATAGGTTATGGAGGACTTGATCATGTTCTTGCTTCAGGTGAAAATATAAATGTACTTGTTTTGGATACTGAAGTATATTCCAATACAGGTGGACAAGCTTCAAAATCAACTCCTCTGGGGGCAATTGCAAAATTTGCAGCATCAGGTAAAAGGGTACGCAAGAAGGATTTAGGTATGATGGCAATGAGTTATGGTTATGTTTATGTTGCCCAGGTATCAATAGGTTCCAATCAAAGCCAATATCTTAAAGCTGTCAGAGAAGCTGAAGCCTACTCAGGACCTTCGTTAATTATTGCTTATGCTCCTTGTATTAATCATGGATTAAAGTTAGGTATGGGCAAAACCCAGGAAGAAGGCAAATTGGCTGTTTCGTCGGGGTACTGGCATCTTTACAGATTTAATCCGTTACTTGAAGCTGAAGGCAAGAATCCTTTCCTGCTTGATTCCAAAGAGCCTGATTGGACAAAATTCCAGGATTATTTAATGTCCGAAGTAAGATATTCTTCACTTAAAAAAACTTTCCCTGCTGAGGCCGGTGAACTTTTCAAATGTGCGGAAGAAAATGCAAAATGGAGGTACAGGAGTTATGTCAGGTTAGCGCAACTGGATTTCGCTAAATAAAATTGTTTGTTGGTTACTAATTGCTGGTTGTAGAGGTTGTAAAGGTTGTAGAGGATATAAAATACAACTTTTACAACCTTTATAACTTTACAACCTTTATCAACTAAACACCAGGCACTATTCATTTAGAACTATTTTATTATTTTTGTGTTTTTATATCAGAGGGATATCATTTGGGAAGAATTTTAGCTATCGATTACGGACTCAAACGTACAGGCATCGCGGTTACCGATCCATTAAAAATTATTGCAAACAGGCTTACAACTATCGAATCTACAGGATTGCTAGATTTTCTCAGCAGCATATTTTATTAAGGAGTCAGTGGAAAAGTTGATAGTTGGCTTACCAAAGCAATTAAATAATGAGCCGTCGGAATCAATGTTATATGTTAAAGATTTCGTAAAAAAATTCCTTTTAAGATTTCCTGAAATACCTGTTGAATATGTTGATGAGCGTTTTACTTCGAAAATTGCAGTCCAATCAATGGTAAACGGAGGAGTAAAAAAAAGGACCGCCGGAATAAAGCATTATTGATGGAGTTAGTGCGGTTATAATTTTGCAGTCGTATCTGGAAAGTAATGGAAATTGTAACATGAGAGGTGAGATCAAAGATCAATGATAAAAGAAGGCAGAAAGCAGAAGGCAGAGGTCAGAAGACAGAAGGTGGAAGAATTGAGATTTATTAATTATTATTTGGTAATACATTTTAAATCTTAAATCGCCAATCTTAAATCTTAAATCAACAGTCCTAGTCCCTGATCCCTAGTCCCTAGCCCCTTAAACCTAATTATTAAAGAATAGAATAGATAAGATGATATTACCAGTATACTTATATGGTTCACCTGTTTTAAGAAAAAAATCAGTTGTAGTTGATAAAAATTACACAGGTTTAAGTGCTTTCATAAATGATTTATGGGAAACTATGTATAATTCAGACGGTATAGGTTTAGCTGCACCTCAGGTTGGAAAGTCTATCAGGGTTTTCGTTATTGATTCATCAGCTATGGAAAGTGAAGATCCTGAAGTAAAAACATTTAAAAAAACATTTATTAACGCTCAAATAGTTGAAAGATCGGGTGATGAATCAATGTTTAATGAAGGATGTATCAGTATACCTAATATCAGGGAAGATGTGTCGAGGCCTCCCAGGATCAGAATTCAGTATTATGATGAAAACTGGATATATCACGATGAATATTTCGCAGGCGTTCCTGCACGGATAATCCAGCATGAATATGATCATCTCGAAGGGATATTGTTTGTAGACAAAATTCCTGCAATACGGCGAAAGCTTTTAAACGGGCGGTTAATGGCTATAACAAAGGGTAAGGTGGATGTTTCGTATAAGATTAAAGTACCCCGATAATGTGATAATGAAAAATGGAACCAAGAACCAAGAACCAGGAACCAAGACTTGGAATTATATTAATTCTTTATTTTAAATTTTCGAATATCTTATAATTCCTTTTATTTTTGCATAAATAACTTAGATTAAGAATCATATTCCTGGATTAGAATATTCAATTGTCTTGGTTCCTGGCTCTTGGCTCCTGGTTCTATTATTACTGATAACTGATTACTGATAACTGATAACAATGAACATTTCTTATAACTGGCTTAAAGAATACATAAATATTGACCTTCCCGCTGAAGTAACCGGAGAAATTCTTACAAGTATTGGCCTTGAAGTTGAAAGCATCGAAGATTTTGAGAGCATTAAAGGCGGATTGGAAGGTTTTGTTATTGGAGAAGTCATAACCTGCGCTAAACACCCTAATGCCGACAAACTAAGTGTTACTACTGTAAATACAGGGGTGTCGGAGTTGTTGCATATTGTATGCGGGGCACCTAATGTATCGGCCGGCCAGAAAGTAGTAGTTGCAACAGTTGGCACTACAATATATAAAGGAACAGAGAGCTTTGTAATACAAAAAGCCAAAATTCGCGGAGAAGTCTCAGAGGGCATGATTTGCGCCGAAGATGAAACAGGAACCTGTACATCTCATGAAGGTATAATGGTTCTTGATTCATCAGCTATTGCCGGAATGCCTGCAAAAGATTATTTTAAGGTTTCAACTGATAAGATATTTGTTATCGGGCTAACTCCAAACCGGATAGATGCAGCGTCCCACTTCGGTGTTGCACGCGACCTTGCTGCCTGCATTAACCTTAAGAAAAAGGTTACGCTTGCCAGGCCTTCTGTTAGTAACTTTAAAACTGACAACAACAGCCGTATAACAGATGTAATTGTTGAAAATAAGGAAGCCTGTCCCAGGTATTGCGGAATCACTATTGCCGGAATTACAATTAAACCTTCTCCGGATTGGTTGCAAAACCGTTTGAAATCGATCGGGTTGCATCCTATTAATAACGTGGTGGACATAACTAATTATGTTCTGCATGAACTAGGGCAACCACTTCATGCTTTCGATGCCGATAAAATCAAAGGGGGCAAGGTTATAGTTAAAACTTTACCGGAAGGAACAAAATTCAGGACCCTGGATGGTACAGAAAGGGTACTGGACGGTAACGACCTTATGATTTGTGATGAGTCGGGTGGTATGTGTATCGGGGGGGTTTTTGGTGGCATAGAATCAGGTATATCAGAAAGCACAAAAAATATATTCCTCGAAAGCGCTCATTTTAACCCGGTATATATACGAAAGACTTCAAAACGTCACCAGTTGAATACAGATGCTTCCTTTCGCTATGAAAGGGGTACTGACCCAAACCTTACAATATACGCTTTAAAGCGTGCTTCTGTGATGATAAGGGAAATAGCCGGGGGTAGTATTTCATCTTCCATTATAGATATATATCCCGACAAGGTTAATGATTTTCAGGTAGAATTGGAGTATAGCTATGTGGATTTGCTTATTGGAAAGGTTATTGAACGGGAGCTGATTAAGAAAATTTTGCTAAACCTGGATATTAAAATTGAAGAGGAAACAAATAAAGGCTTAAAACTTTTGATTCCTGCATATCGTGTTGATGTTAAGAGACCTGCAGATGTAGTGGAAGAAATTCTACGCATCTATGGATATAATAATGTGGAAATATCTGATTCAGTGCATAGTACATTAAGCTATATCGATAAGCCTGACAGGGAAAAGGTTGTGAATACAATTGCAGATTGGTTAAGCAGCAACGGTTTTAATGAAATTATGACCAATTCGCTCACTAAAAGCCAATATTACGGGACTTTGGAGACCTATAAACCCGAAAATATTGTAAAAATACTTAACCCTATCAGCCAGGATTTGGATTCAATGCGTCAAACGCTCTTATTTGAAGGATTAGAGGCAGTAATTTATAATATTAACCGGCGTAATAACGATTTAAAGCTTTACGAATTTGGAAATACATACAAGAAAGAACCTAAGCATAAAGATCAGCAAATACCAGGATATACCGAAGAGTTTCACCTGGCATTATATATTACAGGTTTAAAATATATTCCAAACTGGACAGGAAAAGAAGAAACAAGTAACTTTTATTACCTTAAATCATATGCCGAAAATGTACTCCGCAGAGTTGGGTTAAATCCTGATAAGTCAGATATTATTGATGTTTCGGACGATATTTTTACAGAAGGATTATCCTATAATTTCAACCAGCGGCATATTTTGACTGCAGGAATTGTTAATAATGGCCTTTTAAAGTTATTTGACATCAAAACCCCGGTTTATTATGCCGACTTTCATTGGAATGCGGTTATGGGGCTGATTAAAAACAACGGTATAATCTTTGAAGAACTTCCGAGATATCCTGAAGTACGCCGCGATTTATCGATGGTGCTGGATAAGGATATTAAATTTGAACTATTAAGAAAAGTGGCGCAGAGAATTGAAAGGAGGTTGCTAAAACAGGTAAATCTTTTTGATGTTTATGAAGGTAAAAATATTGAAGAAGGGAAAAAATCGTATGCATTGAGTTTCATTTTGCAGCATCCCGATAAAACACTGACTGACACTGAAATAGATAAAATAATTAAAGCATTGTCAGAAGGATTTACAAAAGAACTGGGTGCACAGATTAGAGTGTAATTATATTTTGTAACATTTTTTAACTAGAGCCAAGAGCCAGGAACCAAGATTAGATATTTCATTAATTTAATTTTCTGTTTAATAACCGAAAAAGATTAATATTGAAAAAATGGTTTCTGATAACTGAAAATTTGGTTTTAGCTGACTTAAAATGCAATTCCAAATGTGAAGCCTCCGCTAATCGACAAACCACTATAGGGGAATCCGGTATATCCTTGTAAGGGTCCATCATTTTGATTGCCAGTAACGACCATATTTGAGTTAGTTGCTGAGTAGACAGCTAGTCCTAAAAAAATATTCAAGGAAAAAAACCTGCCCATTATCCATTGAGAACCAAAATTAATTCCTGGCCCTTTCCAATCAAGATTAAATGTTCCGCTTGCATTATAATCAGATCCGGCTGTATATGCATTTCCTTTTGCAATGAGGTAAAATGGTGCTATATAAAAACCGTTTGGAGCATTGTGACTTGTGTAAAAACGATATTCAACAGTATACTCATGTCCTGATAACCTCCCATTGAAAAAATTAGTCAACTCTATAATATTACCATAACAAATTTGAATGGATTGACCCTTAAATGTAACCCTCTCTAACAAAATATATGAAAAATATTCAGTTTTAATAACGTTTTTAGGATACTTAACTACTGATGAATCATTATTTTGTCCAAAACCATTAGGCAATAAGGTAAATAAAATTGAACATAGCAAAATAATTTTACTCTTAATTTTGGTCGAAATTGAAGGACACTTCATATTAATTTTATTAAATGTTTTGTTTAATATAAAGTGTAAAAAGAGATAGAAAAGGTTGGAAGATATGATATATAATTTAGTAAAATTATAACAACTATCTTAATTAAAATGAGTTCAATATAAGGAATTAACTTTTTTAATTTTTGTATAGGAAATTTTGATGAAATGCAACAAAGTAAAGGGATTTCTCGCTTCGCTCGAAATCTAAAAAAAGTAGGTAGAGTCATATTAAATGATGTCAAATTGACTATAACCTTACTCCAATATTAAGTCCTAAAATAACTGATAAATAATGCTGTGTTTCTTTAAATGTTCCGTTATTAACCAATGGGCCGTCATATTCGCCATATTGTTCTATATTAGAGTTATAGATCGAATAATTTCTAAACTTGAAAGTCATGCCAGCCCCAATTAAAAAATTAATGAAAAAATGTCTGTAGTTATGTACAAAACCACCATTTAAATGCCAGCCATAAACGTTGGCCAGTTCACTCTGAGTAAAATCATTTACTCTCTCATCGTTATCGTTATGCAGAGTAATATTATTAAAATATAAATGTTTATAATATATATCTATCCCAAAATAGGAAAATGATTTTGTAATAGGATGAAATTCATATCCCATCCTAAAGACAGGGCCTTTATACATAAAAATTGGATATTCTGACTGATCAGGAGAAAGGCTATTTTCTGAGGATTGTGGGTATGTATATCCTATTGATAAAGTGATAAATTGTTTTTTAAAAGCATAATAACCGATAGTTAATGAATGTTCATCTATTGCTCCTTTTAATAAATCATAACCTATAAAGAACTTTTTTAAATTTTCATCAATTGTTTCTATTTTTTCTATTTCATTGATTTTTATATTATAATAGCAATAATATTTATTTGTGATGGATTTAAGGATAAGTTCGCAATTTTTAATTTTTGAAGAATCAATGTCGTATATTTTTCCAATAATTATTAAACTATCTTTAGTTAAGACTTTAATTTTTTCATCATTATTTATATCCCATTGTTTTCCGGTAATTCTATTTTTAAACTCAAATATATGTTGACTATATCCCTTAATCAACAAGAATAATAATCCAAAACAAACCGCAATGATTTTGATTTTCATTTTAGTAGGTATTGAGGTGATATTTATTTTTAAGCTATTTATTTAAACAAAAACCCTATCCTGAATCCTGTTGAAAATGCATATGGATCTTTACTTGTACCTAAAATATATCCAAAATATTGGGTTCCACTTAACAATATATTATCGCTACTGGAACCAAATCCATAACCAAGACCAAAAAATATATCAACTGCAATAGAATTGTCAAATATCCACTGGTAACCCATATTAAATAATATTGCTCCGTTAAAAATATTATTTGAATTTGTTGAGGTACTATAATTCATATAAGAATAATTATAGTTAGTTGTTGGTTGATTAAAATCACTTAGAATAATTTCAGGGCGGAAATATAACCCCTTTAAAACATGGGCATATTGCAACCCCTTTAAATAGAAATCAGGAGTTTTGATAAATTTATAGCCAAACCGGAATGTTGCTCCTGTACATTGATCATTACTACCATTAGTATTTATACCCAATCCGATAATTCCCAATGAACATTCAAAACTCGATCCTGGCTTTAAGCTATGTTCCCAGGTAAAACCGCTATATCCGTATAATGGAGATAATAATGTGAACTTAAGGCAATTTTTATTATTATCCTTATAATTTTCCAGGTCATCCATAGAATTATGAAAATTCATAACCATACCTTATGCTAAAACCACTTTCACAACTTTGTTTTTATCTATACCAATAATAATGTTATCGCTTAATGGCTGATACTTAATTTCGTCGGATCCGATTTCCTTTATTTTACAGATAATTCGTTCATTATCTCTTTTTACAATTGTATCCTGTGAATACAAATTATTAAACGCTATAAAGGAAATAGCCAGGAAAAAAAATGTTCGTTTCATGTTGATTAGTTTTTAATGTTAGTATTATATTACGTTATTAATAGTTACAAATTACATGTTATTTCCAACCCCAACCCAGACCTATTCTAAAAGCCAGGCCAAAAATGAAAATCCCATTACCTTGGTAAACGGGTTGGTATGCAATGTACATTCTGGTATCAATAAAGGAGAAATTATTTAATCGTTTTTGTAAACCAATATTTAATTCAACAGGAGGGCTTAATTGATATTTTATTGCATTATTAATAATATTGGAGCCATTCCAATTATTATTATAATTATAATTCATAATGTTTAATATAAAAAAATCTGTATATAAGCCATTGCAGTTATTCCCGCTTGTACCTTTTTTGATCCTGTCCTTCAAAAGATAATAGTAACGTACGCCTATATTAAATTGTGAATTAAATTGAACTGCAGAGTTTGCCAAAAAATCGGTATTTGATTCGTCAATTAACACGGACCATAGCGGATTAATTTTTTTTTCGTATGTGATATACAAAGTAAGATATTCAGTATTGATCCCGGTTTGACCTTGTACAGTATGAGTTAAATTAAAAGTCGGAACTGATAATTTAAACATATTTGTTTCGTCCTTCAAATTTATATCCAGGTACTGGTACTTCCTGTGATAATAATAGTCAGAGCTATCGGCAGATTCCTGCCGGTAACTTGTTTTAATACTGTCGGTTTGCGAATACATCTGGTTAAATGAACTGATCAATATCAGTTGAATTCCAATAATGATGGCTTTTCTGGGTAAAGCGTTCATACGATTTTTATTTAATAGTTATGTTATTGTAGGTTGTTTTTAATTTAATGGAAATCTTACCCGGTGATGTTTTAAAATTAATCTCCCCTGATTTTGCACGTAAAAATTTTTGATATTCCTCTGGAACTATAATATTCCCTTTTAACACTGAAAAATCGCAACTCCAATTATTTAATTCCTTAGCATCGACATTTATAACTGAAAAATCGCAATCGACAATAACAGGGGCTTTCAGACTTTCCAATGTTATTGTTCCGTATTGATCTTTAATGTTAAGCATTTTATTAACATTATTAATGACAATGTCGGAATTTTTAGCATCAATGGCGGTTATGGCATTTACATCCAATCCGGAAATATCGCCATATTTTGAGCTGATATTCAGGGGACCCTTTGTATTTTTGAATATAAGCTGGCCAAAATCGTTAGTAATATTCATACTACCCTGTATATCTTTAAGATCAATTATTCCATAAATATTACGTACAATTATTGAAAGTTCAGCTGGTATCTCAAGTTCAATCTTTGCGCTGAGGTTGCTTGAAATTTCCTTATAGCCTTTTTTTAAATCGAAATTATTGGCAATTATAATTTTATCAGTGCTTTCATTTATAGTATAATTACAATATTTAACATCGTTTTCTGCTTCCTGTAACGATGGGTTTTTGGCAATAAGGGTAATTACAAGGTTAATTTGTTTTGTTAATGAAGGACGAACTTTTATTTGGGCTTTTTCTCCATTAACCTGTATCACAGTGCCGGCTGAATATTTAAATGTACGGGTAATACTTTTACTTACTACCTGTATTTTAGCCTGGGCAGTTAGTGAAGCCGGGATATAGCCCGAAATTAATATGAGGAATAAAAATTTTCTTATACCAGTACTCATGATGTTACTTGTTTTACTAGGTCTTTAATAAGTTGTGCCTTTATGTTTTCCAGTTTTGTTTTTGTATGAAACAGTGATGGTGAGCTACCCAGGGTTTCCATTTCTTTGTTTAATTTCTTAAGTTCAATTGTTACTTCGACAAGTTGTTGGTGTTTTTGAGAAAATTCCGGTACCTGGCATAAATATGTACTGTTTTTGCATTGCATATCAATAAAATAAACTGCCTGATCAGATAGGTTATCAGATTCTTCTGATTGAACCGGCGAACCATTATCAGCAATTTCCATTGTTTTAGTAATTATTTCATTTTTTCTTTGTGTAATAGTTATGCTTAGAGTCAAAATAATGGCTATACCTGCAGCAATTGATAAATAACGGAGCACTACCGGATATAAACTTACAGTCTTTTTATTATCCAATTTTCTTTCAATGTTTTGCCAGATATGTTCACCAGGTTCATAAACAGGTAAATTCCGGCAGGCAGCAGTTAATTGTTCCTGAAACCCCAGCTGGCCTTTCAATGCGATCCCAAACCTGTTGGGCGGGGCTATATTGGGACAGGTTTTCAAGTGCATTCCTGAATTTCTTTTTATATTTCCTGTTCATATTTTATAATATTCGTAAAGTATTTTTTGTAAAATTTTTTTAGCATAGTTTAGCTGCGATTTGGAGGTTCCTTCGCTTATATTCAGCATAGTTGAAACTTCCTTATGTTTATAACCCTCCACTTCTATCAGGAGAAAAACAGCTTTTGTCCCTTCAGGCAATGACTGGATTGCTTTTTCAAGGTATCCGGCATCAATTGTATTGTTCCATTCATAAGCTTCAACAGTTGAAACTTTATCCAAAGGTTCGGTAATCTTCATATTCTTTAACCTGTGCAAGGCTTTTCGTATCACTATGGTTTTAATCCAGGCGCCTAACGATGATTCGAACCGAAAATGATTTATCTGTCCGAATACATCGATAAATGCTTCCTGCAGTGCATCCGAAGCCTCGTCAATATTTCCCAGGATACGCAGGGCTGAAGTATACATTGCATTTTTGTAACGATCGTAAAGAGTATGTTGCGCTTTACGGTCGTTTGTGATGCATGCTTTCACAAGTGCTATTTCAGTTTCCGGGATTTTATAAGGCTTCATATTTTGCATTACAATATAAAGTGTACAAAAAAGAAGAAAAGGTTGGAAAAGATTTAAAATATTTATTTCTATTGTTGCATATTTCAGTTAGAATTTTCAGGACTTCGCCTGACAATCAAAATATTTTTAAAGTAAAAATTTAATATTTCGTCGTACTTGTATCCAAGTTTAGCCATTTGTATTGCGCCATCCTGGCATAGCCCGACCCCATGGCCAAAACCCCTGCCATTAAGTATTACCTTATCTTTATCTGCAGAGACTGAGAAGAATGTTGATCGCAGATGGAATTCGCTCCGGATTTGTTTTAACGGGATTGAGTCGTTCCCGATTTTATAGAAGGTTTTACGGTTGATTTGGGAAAAATTAAAGTCAGTGGGAGTAGCAATTTGTTTAATCTTAAAACCCTGATTTTGCAGAAAGTCTACCCATCTGTTCAGTGGGATAGTTTCGGTCCATTTAAAGGAAGCTGAATTCTTGCAGAAAGGATCTTTTACACGCTGAAGGTAGTTTTTGCCATTTATCCATGTATTGCCGGACGATTCGGTTTCTCCCCCGCAATTTGCATGGAATACCGCTGTAATATAATCAGAATCAGCATCAAGGGCTACAATCCCGGAAGTTGCTTTTGTATATTCCCTGATCAAAGGATTTAAAACCGGCCGGCCATGATAGGCCTGGCAATGTACCCCGTCGCAAAGGTTAAACCCTTCTGTTTCATGATTTTTCAAGTGATCACACAAATATGTCCTGACAAGGATCGATTGTGCTTTATAAAATTCCGGCCACGCCTTTGGCCCTCCTTCAGCTTCCACAACTCCTGATATATACCGGTCAGCTTGTATCCGGTTACGAAGTAAAATACGATTAAATGATACTGAAACAAGTAAGTTATCATCATATTGACGGGGTTCCAATTTAGGATCCACGGGTGTAATTTTAAGAATATTTCCCGAATCAGATGCTAAAAACTGAATTGAAGTATAAATACCGATCGGCTTTTCAGAATTACGAACCAGAAGCTGGTTATTATAAAGTGATATGTAAATTGCTCCGGTCATTAGTTCATCTACAACCTGATTATTTTCATTTACAACCTTGTATGTTCCATTTAAAGAACTAACTATAACACTTTTAACCGGCCATTCATTGAAAAGGCTAATCAAAACCGTTTGGCAGTTAGCATAGTTTGTTAATAAGGATAAATAAATAATTAGTAGATTCCTGAATTTATTCATAATTAGTTAGTAGATAAGTAGGTAAGTAGGAGAGTAGAAAAGGTTTAGAATTACTATTTACAAATTACTAATTACTGATGAAGGTAATCCGTAGTTAATAATATTTATATATTTCAGCCTCCTTTTTTCTGTCCTCTGTCTTCTATTTTCTATTATCTTTCATCTTTCATTTTTCATCTGTCTTCTGTCATCATTTTTTAAGTACCCCACCATCAATTCTCCTACACGTTTTGACGCTCCGGTGCCTCCGCATTTTTCGCGGAGTTTTATATAATTATCCAGCATAAGCCGGCGATATTCCTGGTTATTCAAAATTTTAGACAATTCATTTGTAATATCTCTTTCGAGGTTATATTGAAGTAATTCCTTAACAACTTCTTCATTCATAATAATATTAACCAAAGAGAAATATTTTACTGGTATAAAAGGCCGACCGATAGTAAAGGTAGCGGTATTAATCCGGTAACAGACTACCTGTGGTACATTAAACAATGCAGTTTCGAGGGTAGCAGTCCCTGATGCAATTACACCGGCAATTGAATAATTAAGCAACTCATAAGTCTGTTCAAAAATTACAGGAACATTTTTTACCATATGGTCCTGGTAAAATTTTTCACTAAACGTAGATGTTCCCGCAATTACGAACTGGTATCCTGGGAAATGGCTGCTAACAGATGTCATAATAGGCAACAAACGGGTTATTTCCTGTTTTCTGCTTCCAGGTAAGAGAGCAATAATATTGTGATTATTTAATCCGTTTTTTGAAATAAATTCTTCACGTTTACCAAATTTAAGTTTATGTTCCTCAATAGCATCTATCAGGGGATTACCGGCATAATCCACCTCAAATTGATGTTTTGCATAGAAAGGCTTTTCGAAAGGAAATATCACAAACATCTTATCAACATATTTTTTAATGGTTTTTACCCTCGATTCCTTCCAAACCCATACTTTAGGCGAGATATAATAAAATACTTTAAACCCGTTTTCTTTTGCAAAACGGGCTATACGAAGATTAAAGCCGGGATAATCAATAAGAATAACTACATTTGGCTGAAAGGCCAGTATATCCTGATGGCAAAACCTGAAATTGCGGGAAATTTTACGAAAATTTGCTATTACCTCGAAAAGTCCCATATAGGCAGTTTCACGGTAATGTTTTACCAGTGTGGCACCCTCAGCCTTCATCAGATTACCACCCCAGCAGTGGATTGTTGCATTGGGATCGGCTTTCTTCAAAGCTTTTATAAGGTTGGAACCATGAAGGTCTCCTGAGGCTTCGCCGGCAATAATGTAGTATCTCATTAGTAAATATTTGAAGGTTACAAGTTACAGATTTAAGTTGCTAGGAGCCAGGGACTAGGGGCCAGTGAGAATCTCTGATACTTTGTTACTTTATTTGTCATTAGTAATCAGTAATTTGTCATCATATTTAAATTTACATATTTTAAAAATATTTTCGTATTTCAAGTTACCTAATCCATAATTTCTAGTCCCTAACCCCTGATCCCTAGCCCCTAGTCCCTAGCCCCCGACCAACATTAGCACAATCTTAAGCAACACCAGTGCCAGAGTCAGACTTACTGATGCTATAACAATTCCTCTGGCCAATTTATAATGGGCCCTCCAGATAACCAGGGAAAATATAAGCAAATCAGGGATCATACAACTTATAATAATGTTAATAATTGAACCTGATATAAAGGAATACTTAATAAAATGGGTGAATGAAAATCTTGCAAAAGATGAACTGTAAACCATTAATAGTGTGACAAGTGGTGATATAAACCCAAAAGCAAGGCCTATCCATAATGCATCGAAACGGGACTGTATTGGTCGGTTTTCAGATTCCATTGAAGTTTAGTTGTTAGTTGCTCGTTGCTCGTTGTTAGTAAAAAGATGAAAGATGAAAGAATTTGAAAATTTGACCCTTCGACTGCGCTCAGGGCAAGAAATGTGCAAATTTGAAAATTGTTTATAAGGTATAAAAGTTTATAATAATTTATATTTGACTTCTTTTAATTTTTATCTTTTGTCTTTAGTCTTTTATCTGTCTTCTGTCTTCTGACTTCTGCCTTCTGCCTTCTGCCTTCTTTCATTAGTCATTAGTAATTAGTAATCAGTCATTTGTCATCATTTGCACATCTGCACATCTGCACATTTTCACATCTTCCAGTTCCATTTCTTAAATTCGGCCATATGCTTGTAAGATGTCATATCAACCTGAACAGGTACAATCGATATATAATTATTATGTAAAGCCCATTCATCAGTATCTTCAGCTTCGGGTTCGAGGTTATAAAATTCTCCGGTTAGCCAGTAATATTCACGGTTTTTTGGATCGAGCCTCACATTGAACTCCTCCCTCCAAAAGCCTTTATTTTGCCTGCAAATTCTAATGCCTTCAATTTTTGACAAAGGGCCTTTCGGGATATTAACATTCAGACAGACTTCGTGTGACATACCATTATTAAGTACATTTTGAACGATCATTCTAATATAGGGAATAGCAGCAGAAAAATCAGCATCTCTTGAAAAGTCGAGCAATGAAAAACCTATTGAAGGTATCTCATAAAGGCTGCCTTCAATAGCAGCAGCCATTGTACCTGAATATACCACGCTTGCTGAAGAATTTGCCCCATGGTTTACGCCGGAGACTAAAAGGGATGGCTTTTCGGAACGAAAGAACTGACTATTTGCAATTTTAACGCAATCTGCAGGTGTACCCGAAACGACATAAAATTCATAATCTTCACTTTCCTCAATTTTTTCCATGCGTAATGGTAAATTAACTGTAATAGCATGTGATTGGCCTGAATTTGGCTGATTTGGTGCCACAATAACTAAATAGCCAAAAGGCTGAACTGCCTCGATGATTGCCTGTAATCCTTTAGCCCTGTATCCATCATCATTAGTTACCATGATGACAGGCCGTCCTCTTTTTCTCAACTCAGTAATATATTAAAATCAGAACGCAAATATATTCAAATAATGTGCAAATGTGCAAATGAAATAGGAGTCAGGAGCCAAGAGCCAGGAACCAAGATAATTTCTTATTACTAATTATTGATATTGGTCATTAGTAATTAGTCATCAGTAATTAGTCATTATTTTTTACCTCAAGGAGTATTTCTTAAAACCTTCACTTGATTTTAAAAGGATATCAATATACTGGGCACGTTTATATATAAATGGATCCCTTATATTTTTATTTGAGAGTTTGCCTTTAAAATCGTCCAGGTTATGATAATTCCTTGATTCCATCCAGTTAGTCAAATCATTCAATATAACACCAATATGCGATATTTTATTTTTATACAAAGTGCTGACTATTTGAACAGCATCAGCACCTGCCAGAATCATTTTTATTACATCTTTGCCTTGATATATTCCGCTATTACAACAAATTGAGGCTTTTATGCTGCCATAAAGCAATCCCGCATACTTCATAGGTAAAAGGTTTTCTTCCTGATTGCTTGGAGTGAAGTGATTATAGAATATTTCATGATCCACATCAATATTAGGTTGCAGGAACCTGTTAAAAAGAACAACTCCGTTAATATTTTCATTATCAAATTGATTTACCACATTTAATGGATTGGAATAAAATGGGCTCAATTTAATCGTGAGAGGGATTTTAACGGATTTTTTAACTAATTGTAATATCTCCAATTGATTCTTCAGAATAGTTTTACCTTCGAGTTTTGGATCTCTTGGAACAGAAAAAAAATTCAATTCAAGAGCATCAACGCCTGTTTCCTGTATAAGTTTCGAGTACTCAGCCCAGGTTTCGGAAAAAACACAATTAAGGCTGGCTATAACAGGAATACCTACTACTTCTTTTACTGATCTTAAATTAATTAGATGTTCATCTGGCCCTGCATGTTCCAGTTCCGGAAATAAATGTATCATTTCTGCATTACGTTCTTCATATTCGTGAAGATCTTCATCTAATTCAAGCTTTTCTAATTGAATCTGCTCTTCGAACAATGACTTATAGACAATTGCAGATGCACCAGAATCTTCTATCATTTTAAGATTGTCAAAATTGCTTGATAATGTACTGGCCCCAACAATAATAGGATTTTTTAATTTCAGGCCTGCATAGGTAGTTTTAATATCTGTCATAATTTATTTATTTTCATTTATAATGTATTGTGATATATAAAATTAGTTAATTTATTGAAATAATTAAACAATATTATTACAAGTTATTATATTTATAGTTAATAATACAATGTTGAATTATTTACTAAACACTAAGCACTAAGCACTATTCACCTCATGTTCAATAAAATAATCCAAACGCCTTTTATTCGTCTGTTATTTGCACTTTCAGCAGGAATAGTCTTTGGCCATAAAATAAATATTCCAATAACAATTTCCTGCTCTTTACTGGTATTAACATATGGATCAGTAATTGGTTTAACTTCAGTTACGAGAATTTTTGAAAATTTTAGATTCCGGTGGGTGTTTGGAATATTTATCAATATATTTTTATTTGCCTTCGGGATTTTGATTTCCGGACAACAGGTTAATAAATTAAAAAACAATTTATTATTAAATAATAAATCGGTTGAAATTATAAGTAACACTTCAGAAACGCCGGGATTTGAAGAGCATAAATTAATAAAGCTATTTTATTATTCAGGGTTGACTAATAATGAAATTAATCTGGCATCAACTTTAATATTTGGGAACTCTTCCTGCTTGGATAAAACTGCAAAAGGAAGTTTTAGTTCGTCAGGATTAATAAATTTTCTTGCGGTTTCAGGTTTGAGTGTGGGATTCATTTATGCGATATTAATATATTTTCCTTTTTTTACTGTTTATGTAAAATACAGCAAATTTTTAAAAGCATTAATTGTTCTATCCGGAATTTGGATATTCTCGTTTATATCAGGTTTTTCAGAACCGGTAGTAAGGGTTACAGTGATATTATCCATTATTATTGCAGGCAAATTAACCAATCGGCCCTTTAATATTATTCATTCACTTGCATTTTCAGTTTTCCTTTTGCTTTTTTTAAATCCGGGGATCCTTTTTGACATTGGTTTTCAATTATCTGTTATGTCAATTTTAAGTGTCGTATTTTTTTATCCATATATTCTTAACTTATTACATATCAATAATATAATAATTGAAAAGATTTGGAAATTATTTGCAGTTTCAATAGCAGTCCAAATAGGTACCTTCCCATTAATTATTTATTATTTTCATGAGTTTCAAAATCTGTTCCTTTTATCAAATATTTTAATAATTCCATTAACAGCAATAATTTATTTCTTAGCGACAGGCATGGCATTTGCATCAGGATGTTATTGGGCCGGATATATTTTAGGAAAAATTTTTCATTTTTTTGTGTGGGTGCTCATGAATATTGATTCTTTTATAGAGAATATTCCATTCGCAATATCGCATGAAATCTATTATTCAGGATTGACGGTGTTTTTTTTATATCTTATTATTTGTTTTGGATTTTTGTATTTGATGCGAAAACGTGCATATTATCTGACTTTATTATTAGGAATAATATTCCTGATGTCAACAGAAAAATTAATTAACATATTATTACACTAATTCACCAATCCCCTGACGCACAATAACTGGTTCTGCAGAAGTACAATCAACGATTGTTGAAGCTACATTTTGTCCATACCCTCCATCGATTACCATATCAACCTGATCTTTGTATTTTTCATGGATGAGTTCCGGATCTGTAATGTATTCAACAACTTGATCATCATCATGCACCGAGGTCGTAAGGATTGGACTTCCAAATTCTCTTACAATTTCTAAAATAACCTCATTACCAGGGATACGGATACCTACTGTTTGTTTATTTGTTTTAAACAGTTCAGGGACTTTATTATTGGCAGTTAAGATAAATGTAAATGGCCCGGGCAGGTTACGTTTAATCAATTTGAATGTAGTATTGCTGATTGGGCGTGTGTATTGTGATATCTGGCTTAAATCAGAACATATCAAAGAGAAGCGGGTTATCTCATGCTTTATCCCTATAATTCGTGCAATTTTATCTATTGCCTTACGGTAATAAATCCCACATCCGATACCATAAACCGTATCAGTGGGATATATAACAACCCCGCCAGAATTAAGCAAATCTACTACCTTGCTAATTTGCTTAGGATTAGGATTTTGAGGATATATTTTTATAAGCATTTTATGTAATATATATGTTTAAAGTTAGTTATTCTATTCATAGAACCAAGAGCCAAGAGCCAGGAGCCAAGATTTTAGCAGCTATTTGTTAATTTTAGGGAAAAACTAATTGCAAAATGTCTGAGAAAATAAATTATGAATTACTAATTGCACATTTCTAATTATTAATTGTCTTGGTTCCTGGTTCTTGGTTCCTGGTTCCATTTTCATTTTCAAATTATATTGCAATTATTATAACTTTGTTACCCTACTTTAAATATTTTTTACATGCGCATATTGTTATTAAAGGAAATCAGAGGTTTTTTTTCTTCCCTTACAGGTTATATTGTAATAATAGTTTTTCTCTTAATCAATAGCCTGTTAATGTGGGTATTCCCCGGAAATCTTAACATACTGGATTCAGGGTATGCCACACTGGATACATTTTTCACTATGGCACCCTGGATATTTCTATTCCTAGTACCGGCAATAACTATGAGATCATTTGCAGAAGAAAAGCGTTCAGGGACTTTAGAATTTTTACTTACCAAACCTTTAACTGATCTGCAGATTATTTTATCAAAATATTTGGGAGGGATTATACTGGTATTTTTATCATTATTGCCATGTTGTATTTATTTCCTGTCAGTATCTCACCTGGGGAATCCTCCGGGGAACCTTGATACAGGTGGTATATTCGGCGCATTTATTGGTTTGTTTTTTTTAGCGGCAATTTATGTTTCCATTGGAGTATTTACATCAGCCATAAGTGACAATCAGATTGTATCATTCATCATTGCAGTTTTACTTTCCTTTTTAATATATGTTGGGTTCGATTATCTTGCTGCCATACCTTCACTTCAGGGGTACGATACATTTATAATTAACCTGGGAGTAAGCGAACACTACAAATCAATCAGCAGGGGTGTCGTAGATTCAAGGGATATAATATATTATCTTGCAATAATTGCCTTTTTTATAGTTTTGACAAAAGTAAGGCTTGAATCACGAAAGTGGGAGAATAACAAACTTATTACTCAGCATATCCTGCAATTAACTTTCTCTGTTATAATAATTATCCTTGTTACATATATTTCATCCAGAGCTTTTTTCAGAATGGATTTAACTTCGGAACATCGTTATACACTTTCCAAAGAAACCAAAACAATATTAAATAATATTGAAGATGTTGTTTATATTAAAATATATCTGGATGGTGACCTTCCTGCAGGATTCAAAAAACTGCGCAATTCTTTAAAAGACTACCTCGACGAATTCAGAATTTATGGTAAAAAGAATATTCAATATCAGTTTATAAATCCGTCCGAAAGTACAGACAAAACCACGCGAAATAAGGTATATGCAGAGATATATGATAAAGGGCTGAAGCCTGCCGAAATAAAGGCATTTGATAAGGAAGGAGGATCAGTCACCAAAATGGTTTTTCCGGGGGCACTTATTTCATACAATGGTGTAGAAATGCCTGTGAATTTCCTTCATAATAATACAACTTTGTCAGCTGAGGAAAACCTGAATAATGCAGCACAAACGATTGAATATGAATTAATAAGTACAATACACAGTTTAACAGGTAAAAAAGTTGAAAAAATAGCGTTTCTGGAGGGTCAGGGTGAATTGAATGACTTGAAGGTAAAAGATATTTCAATGGAACTGGCCAAATATTTTCAGGTGGACAGGGGTGCGATAAACGGAACTTTAGGAATTTTGGATCCATATAAGGTGGTAATAGTTGCCCGGCCTGTTCATACTTTTAATGAAAGGGACAAGCTGGTTTTGGATCAGTATATAATGCATGGTGGAAAAGTTATATGGTTTGTTGATGAAGTAAATGTGAATATTGATAGCCTGGCAAGTGGTTCAACCTTTGCATTTATTAACAATCTGAATATAGATGATCAGCTTTTTACATATGGTGTACGAATCAATCCCAATTTATTACAGGATATTCAATGCAGCCTGTTACCTGTAAATACATCTTTAACAGGTGAAAAACCTCAATGGTCATTGGCTCCCTGGTTGTACTATCCCATTTTTTCTCCTATAGTAGAACATCCTGTTACGCGTAACCTCAACCTTGTACTGGCAAGGTTTACCAGTCCCCTTGATACTGTTGGCGCTAATACTTTAGTTAAGAAAACTTTTTTATTACGATCGTCCCAGTATTGCAAACTTATTAATGTTCCGGTTTATATTAATTTGTCAGAAATTAAGAAAAATCCGGTAAGAAGCGAATTTAACAAAAAGAATGTTCCTGTTGCAGTGTTGCTTGAAGGACAGTTCACATCAGTATTTCGTAACCGTTCAGTTAATTCAATTATTCCAAATTCGGGGTCAGGTTTTTTATCAAAGAGTATACCTACCAGGATGATTGTTGTGGCAAACGGAGATATGATTGCAAACGATATAAGGATGACTTCCAATGGTCCGGTCGAAGTTCCGCTGGGTTATGATCAATATACCCGACAGACATTTGGAAACAAAGATTTTATAGTTAACGCAATAAATTTTCTTGCTGATGAATCCGGGTTAACATCAGTGAGGGCAAAGGCTTTTAAACTGAGGATACTAAACAAGGAATTAATCAGACAAAACAGGTTCAAATGGCAAATGATTAACACACTTTTACCTGTTATACTGGTTATTGGGTTTGGACTGGGCTATAGTTATTTCAGGAAAAAGAAGTATACCCGATAGTTGCAGGTTACAGGTTGCAGTTTGCAGGTTGCAAGTTACAGGTTGCAAGTTGTGAGTTGTATTTTGCAAATCTTGGTTCTTGGTTCTTGGTTCCTGGCTCTATATTTTATTTACAACTTTTATTAATGAAAAAGTATATTTATTACATCACTCTGACTTCAGTTTTAATCGTTATAGCTATAGTATTATTACTGACTGATAAAAAGGGTACCTTGAAATTTGATTATACTGGATTTTCGGTTAAAGACACATTAAATATTATTTCTATAAGAATTCAGAAAAATAATTCATTTTTGGTTTTAGAAAGGAAAGCAGGCAGATGGACAGTTAACAAAAAATACAACGCCAATACTCATTTAATTAATAAGTTACTTGATTGCATCCGAAATGTCGAAGTTGCTGCACCTGTACCTAAACATATGAAAAATGAAATCATTTATCGGATGAGAGACAGCTCTATAGTTGTAAGTATTTCATCCCAAAGCAAAATAGTAAGGATGTTCAGGTTTATTGACAGCCAATTATTAAACGGAGAATCAATTGCCATAATTGAAGGGGAAAATGAACCATATGTTGTTCATTCATCAGGTTTTGAAAATAAGTTGTCTAAAATTTTTACAACAAATGCATTAATGTGGCGGGAACGATTATTATTCCATTATAAACCATACGAAATAAAGGAGGTGACATTAGATTACAATCAAAAATCAGAATCGTCATTTATACTGAAAGTATCAGGTGAAGATTACTTTTTACAACAGTTTCCTGTAAGTAATAAAATTACTAAAATTTCAAAAGAAAAGGGTTTGCAATATTTTTTAAATTTTAAATCTGTTCCTTTCCATTGGATTTATCCCGCGAGGTTAAAATATGTGAGCGACTCGTTATCGAATCAACCTCCATTTTGCAAGATTAAGGTTACTGATATTGATAATCAAGTAAATATTGTAAATATCTATCAAATTCCGGAAGCTAATAAAAAGGGAGGTTTTAATTTGGATAAGATGTATGCTCAATTTCAAAGGGATAGTATTCCTGTAATTGTTAAATATATTGATATAGACCCAATTATAAAAGAGTTTAGCGACTTTTAACCTATAAAAAAAAGGAAAATGATAATTGGGTGCTACGATTATTTTTTGTATTATTGAAGTTAATTAGACAAGATTAATAAATTGAAATTCAACTGAATTTGATAATTAAATATAGAAACACATGAAATTTGTTGCATCAAGTTTTGAATTGCTTACTCATTTACAGGCTATAAGCAGGGTTATAAACAGTAAAAATACGTTACCTATTCTCGATAATTTTTTATTTAAATTGATTGATAAACAATTAGAAATTACTGCTTCTGATTTAGAGTCAACGATTATTACCCGAATGAAGCTTGAAAATACCAGTGAACCAGGCAGTATTGCAATTCCTTCAAAGATACTTATTGATACGCTTAAGGAATTTCCTGATCAGCCATTGACTTTTGATATTTCGCTTGAAAATTTGTCAGTTGTAATAATTTCTACAAATGGCCAGTTTAATATAATTGGACAAAATTCAAATGATTTTCCTGTTGTCCCGAAATTAAAAAGCGATATAAAGAATTCAATACGTATTAATTACGAAGTATTGTTAAATGGCATAAACAAGACTCTTTTTGCTACAGCTGATGATGATATGAGGCCGGTAATGAACGGAATATTTATAGAACTGACAGACTCCAGCCTTACATTTGTGGCATCAGATGCCCATAAACTTGTAAGATACAGGCGTAATGATGTAAAACCAGGAGTAATTGCTTCCTTCATTTTACCAAAAAAACCGGCTACACTATTAAAAGGCATACTTCCGAAAGAAAGCAACGATATTTTAGTTGAATTTGATGATAAAAATGCTGTTTTTTCATTGACTAACTTTACTTTGGTCTCACGGTTGGTTGAAGGTAATTACCCGGCTTATAATTCTGTTATTCCAACTGATAATCCAAATGAAATGACAATCGACAGGGTTGAATTTTATAACTCCCTTCGAAGGGTATCGGTATATGCAAATCAAGCCAGCAACCTGGTTAAACTATCGCTTACAGGGAACCAGGTTACTCTTTCAGCCCAGGATTTGGATTTTTCTATTTCTGCCTATGAACGTTTAAGTTGCCAGTATGAAGGTGATGATCTTGAAATAGGGTTCAAATCAGTATTTCTCGTTGAAATTCTTTCTTATATAACATCTGAAGATGTTATTTTTAAGTTAAGTGATCCTTCACGTGCCGGTATAATGATTCCTGCAAGTTATGATATTGAAGGCGAGGATATACTGATGTTGCTGATGCCCCTCATGATAAACCTATAATGTCTTAAAGAAATTGCCAATTTCTGCGTTATGCTTGCCAGAAAAATGCTCATTTACTATTAGTAAACTGCGCTTTTTCTGTCTGCGCAAGCCTTGAACTTGCCAATTTCTTTAAGACATTAATTTTAAATGAGAAAATTATAACAGAATATTGATCTTTCATCTTTCATCTTTCATCTTTTTACTAAGCACTAAGCACTAAGCACTAATAACTAAGCACTATAATCATGCAGCTGAAATTAAAAAATCCTATTATTTTTTTTGATTTGGAAACTACCGGATTAAATATTGTTTCCGACCGGATAATTGAAATCTCATATCTGAAAGTATATCCTGATGGTAAGGAAGAATCGAAAACTTATCGTGTAAATCCTGAAATGCCGATTGATCCCAAAGCTACTGCAATACATGGCATAACAAATGAGGATCTCAAAGATGCTCCAAAGTTTAAGGATTTAGCTAAAACTCTTTCAAATATATTTGAAGGATGCGACTTTGCCGGTTACAATTCAAATAAGTTTGATTTGCCACTTTTAGCTGAAGAATTATTAAGATGCGAAATAGATTTTGATCTTAAAAAACGTAAGTTTATAGATGTACAGGTAATATTTCACAAGATGGAACAACGTACACTTTCAGCTGCATATAAGTTTTATTGTAACAAAGATCTCAATAATGCTCATACTGCGGAAGCGGACACAAAAGCAACCTTCGAAGTTTTGCAGTCCCAGCTGGATAAATATCCTGAATTGGAAAATGACATAGACAAACTATCAGATTTTTCCTCACAGAATAAAAATGTGGATTTTATGGGGCGAATTATTCTTGATGAAAAGGGCGTGGAAATATTTAATTTTGGAAAGTACAAAGGCATGGCAATAGATGATGTTTTTCAAAAAGATCCGGCTTATTACGGATGGATGATGAACAGTGATTTCCCGCTGTATACTAAGAACGTACTGACTGCTATTAAATTGAGGGGGTTTAATCGGAATAGTAGTAAGTCGTAAGTCGTAAGTCGTAAGTATTTTATTATATATTATGTAACTTATTTCTTAATAGAGCCAGGAACCAAGAACCAGGAGCCAAGACATGACTCATAATACATTAGATTGGGGATAAAAGCCTGAATAATTTTACAATTTTCCTGGTTCCTGGTTCCTGGCTCTTGGCTATCGGTTCCATTAAATTGCTTATTTTCAGATGAAGATATTTGCTATTGGATTCAATTATATTGACCATGCCAGTGAGTTGAAGAGCAAGGTTCCTGAAGAACCTGTCTTTTTTATGAAGCCTGATTCTTCAATTGTTAAGGGCAACAAACCGGTTTTTTATCCAAATTTCACAAACGATCTGCAATATGAAACTGAAATTGTACTAAAGTTGAACAGAGTAGGTAAATGTATCAATGAAAAGTTTGCTCACAGATATTACAATGAAATAGGCATAGGAATAGATTTTACTGCCCGCGATATTCAGTATGTTTGCCGTGAAAAGGGATTACCGTGGGAGGTGGCTAAAGCTTTTGACGGGTCAGCCCCTATAGGAAACTTTATGAAAAAAATAGATATTTCTGACATCCATAATATCAAATTCCGGCTCGATATTAATGATAAAACCGTTCAAAAAGGCAACACCGGAGATATGATTTTTTCTTTCGACAAAATAGTTTCACATGTTTCGAAATACATTACCGTTAAGATGGGAGACCTTATATTTACCGGAACACCGGCAGGAGTTGGACCCGTTAATATCGGGGATCATCTTCAGGCTTACATAGAGAATAACATTTTGCTGGATTTTTATATCAGATAAACCAAATTAATTTATGATTATGAGATTTTATTTTATTTTATTTTTCTTTTTCTTTCTTTCCCTGGAAGTATTTCCCCAAAACTATCCATTTCAAGACTCAAATTTAAAGGATGATAAACGTCTGGATAATTTGATTTCATTAATGACATTGGACGAAAAAATAAACTGTCTTTCACCTACTCTGACTATACCACGTTTAGGAATAAAAGGAACAAAGATAGTTGAAGGGTTACATGGGTTGGCATTGAGCGGGCCGGCAAATTGGGCAGTTAAAGGCAAAGGTGAAGCTCCTACAACCACTTTTCCCCAGGCCTATGGATTGGCTCAAATGTGGGACCCTGATCTGATTACTCAAATAGCATCCCTTGAAGCAGAAGAATGCCGGTATTTAGCACAAAATAAAAATTATTCAAGTGCCGGATTAATTGTACTTGCTCCTAATGCTGATTTGGGACGCGATATTCGTTGGGGAAGGACCGAAGAATGCTATGGAGAAGATGCCTACCTGAATTCCCGGCTAACAGTTGCATTTGTTAAAGGATTGCAGGGAAACGATCCGAAATTTTGGAAAACAGCCTCACTGATGAAGCACTTCCTTGCAAACAGCAACGAAAATAACCGTGCAGTAAATTCTTCGGACTTTGATGAGCGTTTATTCCATGAGTATTATTCCTTTGGATTTTATAAAGGGGTTACTGAAGGCGGCTCCAGGGCCTATATGGCTGCTTATAACAAATATAATGGTATTCCTTGCGCAGTGCACCCCATGCTAAAAGATATTACAGTTAAAGAGTGGGGGCAAAACGGTATAATTACTACCGATGGCGGGGCATTTAAGCTTTTGGTAAATGCACACAAATATTATCCGGACCTTACCACTGCTGCTGCAGCATGCATTAAAGCAGGAATAACAATGTTTCTTGATGATTATAAAATTTATGTGTACGAAGCTATTGTTAATAAACTAATTACAGAACAAGATATTAATGAATCAGTTATAGGTAACCTGAGAGTTATGCTTAAACTTGGATTGCTTGACCAATCTCCCCAAAACCCATATTCTAAAATCGGTATTGCTGACACTATTGATCCCTGGACAAAAACCGAAAGCCACCAGTTAGCCTATAAAGCAACTGTTAAATCTGTTGTTTTGCTTAAAAACGACAGCCAAATTCTGCCAATACAAAAAGATAAGGTTAAAACGATTGCCGTAATAGGTCCGGTGGCTAATGTAGTTATTCCCGATTATTATTCGGGGAAGCCGCCATATACTGTTTCAGTACTCCATGGAATTAAAAATTCAGTTGGCAACGGGATTGAAGTATTATTTGCAACAGGCAATAAAGCTGATTCGGCTGTAATTGCAGCAAAAAAAGCCGATATTGCTATTGTTTGTATTGGCAATCACCCTTTAGGGAACTATGCAGGATGGGGCAAGAGTTTTGTTGCAAGCGACGGACGTGAAGATTTGGATCGGCAAGCCATATCGATTGAACAGGAAGATCTTGTCAAACTGGTATTAGCTGCTAACCCAAAAACTGTGCTGGTTATGGTGTCCAGCTTTCCTTTTTCAATAGTTTGGTCCAAACAGCATGTACCTGCAATATTGCAAATAACACAATCCAGCCAGGAATTAGGTAATGGACTGGCTGATATTATTTTTGGAAAAGTTAGTCCTGCCGGCAGATTAGTGCAAACCTGGCCGGTTTCAATTGACGAGTTATTGCCAATTCTCGATTACAATATCCGCCATGGACGGACATATATGTACGATAAGCATATCCCGCTTTTTCCTTTTGGTTATGGCCTTACGTATACAAGTTTTATTTACAAGGACTTAGCAATAGAAAGAAATAACCTGAAAGATCAGGAAACCATCAACATTTCGTTTAAACTTCAAAATACCGGAAATTATGACAGTGATGAGGTTGTTCAGCTTTATGTAAGTTTTCAGGACTCTGAAGTAGAACGGCCAATAAAAGAACTCAAAGGTTTTAAAAGAGTTTTTGTGGCTAAAGGACAAACACGGGATGTTGTCATTCCATTGAATGCCAATGATTTGAAATATTGGGATACTAGTAAAAATTCGTTTGTTCTGGAAAAGGGAACTGTAAACTTTTTTATAGGGGGGTCATCAATAGATTCCCGATTGACTGGGACTATTAATATAAACTAACATCAGTTCGATTTAAGTAATAGGTTTTTATATTGTAACACCTCACCCCCTGCCCCTTTCCTCAAGGAGAGGGGAGTTCCAATAGCAGAAAGATTATTATTAATCGGAATTAAAAGTCTTCTCCTTGAGGAGAAGATTTAGATGAGGTGATTTGAAGACAATTAAACAAACACACTCATTTACTAAATATAACTGAGTTTTATCATATTAGTCGTGCCTTTTTCTTCAGAAGGGGTACTTCCTACATGTACAACTACATCGCCGGTTTCAATAAAATTGCGTTGTTTTAAAAATTCAATGGAATAGCTTATAGCCTCGTCCATAGTTTCATTTTCATCGTAATAAAAAGCTCTGACACCCCAAACAAGTGACATTTTCCGAAGGAGGTTTTTGTTTCGTGTAAACACATATATTTTTGCTTCAGGGCGGTGGCTGGATATTGAAAAGGCAGTATGTCCCGAATAAGTAAATGTGACAATGGCTCTGGCGTTTGTCTGGCTAGCCATGCGACAGGCATTAAGACAAATAGAATCGGGTAAAAATGACCGTGAACTTGTTACAGGCAATATTTCATGGTTATAAATAAATCCTTTTTCGGTCCAGTCAATAATTTTTTGCATAGCTGCGATAGATTCCACCGGATATTTGCCAGCAGAAGTTTCAGCGCTTAACATAAGAGCGTCGGCCCCGTCAAGTACGGCATTAGCAACATCGTTTGCCTCAGCCCTTGTTGGCCTGAAATTTGTAATCATACTTTCAAGCATCTGCGTTGCAATTATCACTGGTTTTGCTTTAGTAAGGCAACGTTTGACCAAATCTTTCTGAATAAGAGGTACCTGATCGAATGGCACTTCAACACCCAAGTCACCCCTGGCTACCATGATTCCATTCGAAGAATCAATTATATTGTCGATATCTTCAAGTGCTTCAGGCTTTTCGATTTTTGCAATTATGCGGGCAAATTTCTTTTTACGGTGTATTAATTCCTTTAATTCAATTAAATCGTCAGCCGAACGTACAAAGGACAATGCAATCCAATCCACGTTACAATCAAGGGCAAAATTTGCATCATCCAGGTCCTTTTCGGTGAGACTTGGCATCGAAATTTTTGTATTTGGAAGGTTAACTCCTTTTTTGGAAGACAGTATACCACCATGAATGACTTTTGCTTTAACGATGTTAAGTTGGTTTGTTTCAATTGTAACCAGCTTAATTTTACCATCATCAACAAGGATAAAATCACCAACGGATACATCTTTTGGGAAATCCTGGTAGCTTAAATATAATTTTTCAGCAGTTCCGATGCATTTATCAGTAACAAACAATACTTCAGATCCATCTACCAGTTCAACCCTGTCATTTTCCACATCTCCTATCCTTATTTTTGGTCCTTGCAGGTCAGCTAAAATTGCGACATTTTCATTTAATTCACGGTTTAATTCCAAAATGTTATTTATTACCTGTAAATGTTCCTCATGAGTACCATGTGAAAAATTTAACCGGCAGACATCAACTCCTTCCTGGAAAAGTTCTTTTAATAAATTTTTTGAAGAAGATGCAGGGCCAATTGTTGCTACAACTTTAGAATGGGAACGGACTTGTCTCATAGGAAAAGATAAAAGGTAAAAGACAAAAGACAAAAGACAAAAGACAAAAGATAAATGAATACTTAATCCTATAAAGTTAAAAATTTACTTTAAATAAATTAAATTGTCAGATAAGAAATCGTCAAGATTAAGGCCTGCGATGTCAGAAAAAGCGGAGTTTACTTTTGTAAATGAGCATTTTTCTGACGAGCATAACGCAGATATTGACGATTTCTTACTGACAATGTAAAAAAAAAGGAGTGAATATAAATTCACTCCTTTTTTATATTTACCAAAGGTAAAATTATTTCTTTTTACCTTTTCCTTTCATTGCAGCTTCTGCTTTTGCAATTGAATCAGCTTTTGCAATTGAATCAGCTTTTGCTTTTTCTACTTTTGCCATTTCAACTTTTGCAATAGAGTCAACCTTAGCTAATGAATCAGCCTTCATAATTGAATCCTGTTTTGCTTTATCAGCAGCTTTTTTGCCACTATTACAAGAAACAGCTATCATAGCTATAACTGCGAGAGATAATAATAATTTTTTCATAATATAATTTGTTTTTAGATACGCTGCAAAATTATAATAAAATCCATTGCATCAAAAGGAAATCGTAATTATTTTTTTCAATTAGCAAAATTTTAATTGTAAAATATTGTATACAAATGTTAATATTATGTAATATTTTATCACAATATCAGGAGCTTAAAGTTTTAAACTAAATATATGATGCTTAATATTTTTTTTAACTTTGCGTGCGATATAAAAAAAATACAATGGATATAACCATGTTGACTGCTATCTCTCCTATTGACGGGAGATATCGAACAAAGGTTGATGAATTGGCAGTATATTTTTCAGAATTTGCTTTAATCCGTTACAGGATTTTTGTTGAAGTTGAGTATTTTATTGCCCTGGTTGATTTGCCTTTACCACAACTTAAGCTATTTGATAAGAAAATTTATAAAAAATTACGTCAGATATATCAGGAAATTAAAATAGAAGATGCTCATCGGATTAAGGACATAGAAAAAATCACCAATCATGATGTTAAAGCTGTTGAATACTTTCTTAAGGAAAAATTTGATGTTTTGCATTTACAATCGTACAGGGAATTTATTCATTTTGGCCTCACTTCGCAGGATATAAACAATACTGCAATTCCAATTTCATTTAAGATGGCCGTAAATGAAGTGTATCTGCCATTACTTAATGATATAATAAAAAAACTGGAACAATTTGGAACAGAATGGCAATATATTCCAATGCTCGCTCATACACATGGTCAGCCTGCATCGCCTACAAGGCTTGGCAAAGAGATAATTGTTTTTGTTGAACGATTGCGGAAACAGTTGGATTTATTCATGGCTATACCTTATTCAGCCAAATTTGGGGGAGCTACCGGAAATTACAATGCTCATTTGGTTGCATATCCTGAAATTGACTGGACGTCATTTGGGAATGCATTTGTGAACGGTATTTTAGGACTTAGCAGAAGTCAAAATACCACTCAGATTGAACATTATGACAATCTTGCTGCCGGATTTGA
Organism: uncultured Bacteroidota bacterium; assembly: GCA_963846585.1. Taxonomy (GTDB): domain Bacteria; phylum Bacteroidota; class Bacteroidia; order Bacteroidales; family JAAUTT01; genus JAAUTT01. The sequence goes on along the minus strand of CAWJWO010000017.1, from coordinate 163,300 downwards.
TGCAATGAAGAGAATTAACAATATCCTGATAGATTTGAACAGAGATATATGGTTATATATTTCAATGGAGTATTTTAAACAAAGAATTAATATAAATGAAATTGGTTCTTCAACTATGCCTCATAAGGTAAATCCTATTGATTTTGAGAATTCTGAAGGTAATTTAGGCATTGCCAATGCAATTTTTGAACATCTTGCAGCTAAATTACCAATTTCCCGTTTGCAGCGTGATCTTACAGATACAACTGTTTTGAGAAACATCGGAGTCCCTGTTGCACATAGTATGATAGCTTTTAAATCGTTACTGAAAGGATTGGATAAGTTGATTGTTAACCATGAAAGGATTAACCATGATTTGGAAAACAACTGGAGTGTAGTTTCGGAGGGTATACAAACAATATTGCGCCGTGAACAATACCCTAATCCATATGAAACGTTAAAAGAATTTACACGAACCACAAAAATTATTACCCGTGACGATATATCAAAATTTATTGACACCCTGAATATAAATGAAAATGTTAAAATTGAATTAAGAAATATTACTCCAATGAATTATACAGGTGTCATAAACCAATAAATCAATCAAAATAAGCAAATGAACAATATCAGGAAAATTATTTTATATATAACTCCTTATAAGTTAAAAGTATTATATAGTGTTATTTGTAATATATTCTCAATTATTTTTTCACTGTTTTCATTTACTATGGTTATCCCCTTTTTAAAAATATTGTTTAATAGCCAACCATTGGTTAATAGGCCGGAGCCATTTGAATTATCGATTGATTCAATTGCTCAAAATTTTAATTATCTGTTAAGCCAGATTGTTGTACATCATGGTAAAAAGTATTCTCTGTTATTAATAATTGTGTTTGTTATTGTAATGGTTTTATTTAAGACATTTTTTATGTTTTTGTCTAACTATTTTATGGTACATATCAGAAACAATATAGTAAAGGATTTAAGGAACAGCATATTTATTAAAATACTAACATTACCGATAGGGTATTTCACTAATGAAAAAAAGGGAGATATAATGTCGAGGATGTCCAATGATGTTGCAGAAGTTGAAATGTCAGTCGTCCGGTCTCTTGAAATAGCTTTCAGGGAACCTATTACCATAATAGTTTATGTTATATCATTAATTATATTAAGTTTTAGGATGACCTTAATAGTACTTGTTTTACTTCCTTTGGCCGGATTAATAATCGGCAGGTTGGCAAAAATATTGCGAAAACAATCTTTACAGGTTCAGCGAAAGTTAGGGACACTAAATACAATAGTTGAAGAAACTTTAGGAGGAATAAGGATAATTAAGGCATTTAATTCGGAAAAAAAAATAAATAAAAAGTTTACTGATGAAAATAGTTTATATACACATCTGTTGATTAAAGTTTCAAAAAGGAATGTACTCGCCTCACCATTGAGTGAATTTTTAGGAACACTTGTAGTAGTTATTGTTATGTGGTATGGAGGTTCCTATATACTAAGTGGTACAAGTGACCTTTCTCCAGCTGGGTTTATGGCATATCTGGTAATTTTTTCACAGATAATTAATCCGGCAAAATCATTCTCTTCAGCTTATTATAGTATTCAAAAAGGATTAGCTTCTGCTGACAGGATTGATCAGGTATTAAAAGCTGAAAACACTATTTTGGAAAAAGAAAATGCCATTCCCATAAAAGAATTCAAAGGTTCAATTGAATATAAAAATGTGTCGTTTAAATACGTTGAAAATGATGTCCTGAAAAATATAAACCTGAAAATTAATAAAGGCAAGACTATTGCAATAGTTGGACAATCAGGTTCAGGAAAGTCAACCCTGGTTGATTTATTACCCAGATTTTTTGATATTGACAGGGGAGAAATATTAGTAGATGGAATTTCAATTAAAAATTATAAGCTTTATGATTTAAGAAATTTAATGGGCAATGTTAATCAGGAATCAATTTTGTTTAATGACACCATATTCAATAATATAGCATTTGGTGTGGATAATACTAACCTTGAGCAGGTAATATCGGCTGCAAAAGTTGCCAATGCACACGATTTTATCATGGGCACTTCAGAGGAATATCAAACAAATATTGGTGACAGGGGGTCCAAATTATCCGGTGGACAGAGGCAGAGAATTTCCATCGCCAGGGCAGTATTAAAGAATCCCCCTGTTATGATCCTTGATGAAGCTACATCAGCGTTAGATACTGAGTCGGAAAGGCTCGTTCAGGACGCATTAAATAAACTTATGGAAAACCGCACTTCAATAGTTATAGCACATAGGCTCTCTACCGTTATTCATGCTGACGAAATTTGTGTTTTACATGATGGTAAAATAGTTGAAAGGGGAAGACACAGCGAATTGTTAATAAAAGGAGGGACTTACAAAAAGCTCCATGATTTACAAATGTTTTCTTAATTAGTGTATGAAAGTTTGCGGATTTAGTTTCATCAGAAATGCTCAAAAATATGGATATCCGATTATACAATCTATTCAGTCGGTATTGCCATTATGCGATCATTTTGTAATTGCAGTTGGTGACTCTGAAGATAATACGTTAGATTACATCAGGTCTATCCAATCAGATAAAATTGAAATTATTGAGACTGTGTGGGATGAAAATATCCGTGAAGGAGGGAAAGTTCTTTCAATTGAGACCAACAAAGCTTTTGATGCAATAAAACATGGATTCGACTGGTGTATTTATCTGCAAGGCGATGAGGTAATACATGAAAAATTTTATCCGGCAATAATTAATGGCATGGAATTATGGAAAGATGATCCTATAGTAGAAGGGTTGCTCTTTAAGTACCTTCATTTTTGGGGGACCTATGATTATGTAGGAGATAGCGTTCGGTGGTACACGCATGAAGTCAGAATAATCCGAAATGATAAAGCTATTCGTTCTTATCTCGATGCCCAGGGATTTCGTAAAAATGGCAATAAATTAAAAGTAAAGCCTTTGGATGCTTATATATTTCACTATGGATGGGTTAAAAATCCAAATATTATGATGGATAAGTTTAAAGAGATTAATAAGTTATGGCATAATAACGAATGGATCGACAAGAAAATCGGAAATTCTCAGGCTTTTGATTATTCTGAAATCGATTCACTAAGACTGTTTAATGAAACTCATCCATTAGTTATGCAACCATTGATTTTCAATTTAAACTGGCATTTTAAACTAACCAAAACAAAATATAAATTACCATTAAAAAAGCGTATTCCTGATTTAATTAAAAAATATACAGGGATAAGGACTTTCGAATATAAAAATTATAAGATTATATAGCGTAATATTAAAAAAATGAATTAACTTAATTCTGCTTAATTTAAATTTCATTTTATTAATTATTTATTAATGTCAGTTAAACCTTTACTTTTATTAATTGAAGATAATCAGGTTGATACGTTATTAATAAAGGAGATTTTCACTGAAATTGACAAAGGATTTAATCTGGAATGTGTTGAAACTCTTTCAGCTGGAATGGAATTGCTGGCAAACAAAGATCTTAAATTTGATGCTGTTCTGATTGATCTTTACTTACCTGATAGTCAAGGATTAGAAACATTTACAAAAGTTCATTTATTCGCTCCTGATCTGGCAATAGTTATTCTGACCAGCCTTAATGATGAAATGATTAGTATTCGCGCAGTTCAGGAGGGTGCACAAGATTATTTAATTAAGGGTCAGGTTAGTGGTCAGCTCGTTATTCGTTCAATCCGTTATGCTATAGAACGAAAGCAAATTGAAACAGCTTTATCTGAAAGTCAGAAAAGGTATAAAAGCCTGTTCGAGGATTCACCCACTCCCATGTGGGAAGAGGATTTTTCTGCCGTTAAAATTGATATCGAAAAATTAAAGGAATCAGGGGTTAATGATTTTTCTATATTTTTTGATAATAATCCTGATATAGTAAAATCCCTTATTAAAAAAGTTAAGGTGTTGGATATAAACAAGGCAGTTCTAAAACTGCACAATGCTTTTAATAAGGAAGATATTTTTAACGATCTTACTATTGTTTTTACTGAACAAACATATACAGCTATCAGATATGAACTTACAATGATAGCTGATGGAGTCAGGACATTCGATTTCAATCAGATAGTTAAAACAATTGATAATAAGTTCCGGCATATAATTGTAAGATGGTCAGTAACTCCTAATAATGAGTTTTCCTTATCGAGCGTACTGATTTCAATTATTGACATAACTGAGATAAAAACAGCTGAATTAGCCCTGAGAGAAAGTCAATTTATGCTTAATGAGGCTCAGAAAGTTGCCCATATTGGAAGCTGGACATTTAATCCAAAATCAGGTGAAGTAACATGGTCCGAAGAATTATTCCGAATTCATGGGCTTGATCCACTTAAGGTTTCTCCAAAATTTTATTCATTTCGTAAATTTTTTAATTTAACAGATTGGAATAAATTTTTAAAGGCACTCCAAAAATTGAAAAAGGATAGCCAGGATTTTGAAATTGAATTAAATATTATACGGCAAAATGGAGAAGAGCGGGTATTATTATCTAAAGGCAGGATTAAACATAAAGAAAACGGAGAATTACTTATTGTTGTTACCGCTCAGGATATAACAGACAGAAAAGCTGCAGAAATTGAATTGAATAATATTGATAATTTAAAAACTGAATTTTTAGTTTTTATTAGTCAGCAAATCAGGACACCCCTTGATGCAGTTGTTAGTACATTGAATCTAATTATGAATCAGGATCATTCAAAAGCTATTAAACAGTTAATAGAAACTTTAAACGATTCGGTTTTGACATTGGAAAATTACACAAATAAAGCTTTTCTTTTTTCTCAATTATCTCAAAAAAAATATTGGTTAAAAATAAATCCGCTGCACTTGCGTGAACTCGTGCAATTTGCTGTTTTAGAACTAAATAGCATGATTAAAAGTAAGCTTGTTGAAGTAGAAATCCAGAAATTGCAGAATAATTTGTTTATAAATGCAGACAGGGATTTACTTTTTAAGTCACTGGTTTATATTTTGGACAATGCAATTGAATATTCACCTTTGAAAGGTAAAATTGATATTACTTTTAATGAGGATGAAAACAGGATATTATGCAGAATAAATGATTATGGACCTGGCTTTAAACAGGATCAATTAAGAATGCTGGTACATCCGCTTAAGTTTGAAAGTGGGAAAAGTTACCAAAAATCCGGAATAAGTCTCTATTTGGTAAAATTGATTATGGATTTAAACGGAGGCACAATGCAAATATACAATCAGGAGGGTGCCGGAGCTTGCGTAGAATTGGAATTTAGTAAACAGTCATAATTAAAAAGTCGTAAGTAGCAAGTCGTAAGTCGTAAGACAAATACTCTTCTGCTCTTCTGCTTTCCTATTTTACTTACGACTTACGACTTATGACTTACGACTATTTTTTTGGTTCTAAAGTATAGAATTTAAAATGGATATAGTATTACTGGATTATTTATTGCGGATTTTTGCTATAATAGCGAATTTGTATCCTCATTTATTAATCGATAATATTAAAGATTTTTTAAAATCATCAGTTTTAAAAGAATTAAGCATAGAAATCGAAAGTGAGAGTATAAATCTGTTTACAGAATATTATAATGAATATTCAGAGCTTAAAAAATTACCTGAAGATCAGATAAATCTTCAGGTTTTATTACAAACTATTCAACTGATTGACAAAGATATTCCAGGAAAGCAAAAATTTTTAATACTTATCAGGTTACTTTTATTTGAAAAAACTCTTCTTCATAATTATATTTCTTCCAGTTCAACACAGGTTGAATTTCATGATATTTTAAATTTAATCCTTGAAAATTTCCAGATAAGTACTTTGGAATATTTGAATTGCAGGGGATTTATAAGTGAAAAACTATATAAGATTCCTAATAAAAAGCGTCTTCTTATCCTGGAAGATGGGAAAAGCAATGATATGGATATTTTATTTTTACAAAGAGATAAATTTCCAGGTCAATTGCTTTTCCTGTTTGTCGATAGTACAAATACCATTCTTCTTAATTACAAGGGTCATGATACTCTTTTATTAAATAGCCAGGTAATTTTCTCTAATCATATTTACTTTTTTAATAAGGGATCATCAATAAAAGGCCAGTCGATTGAACCTATTTATTATAATCAGATTTTACGAAGATTTCAAATTGTAAGCGATGTTTATTTAAATGTTAAGGTCGAAAATATTGAGTTCAGGTTTCCTAAAAGTAATAATGGGATTCATGAACTTACCTGCAGTATGGAATCAAAACAATTAATAGGTATAATTGGGCGAAGTGGAGTTGGCAAGTCTACATTAATTAATCTTTTAATTGGTAATATCAAACCTCAGTACGGAAACATTAAGGTAAACAAACTTGATCTTGAACAAGACAGTCAAAAATTGGATGGACTGATTGGGTATGTTCCTCAGGATGATCTTCTTATAGAGGAATTATCGGTATTTACCAATCTATTGCTAAATGCAAGCCTTTGTTTTGATAATTTATCAAAGGATGTATTAATAAGTAAAGTTAATGACATTTTAGTTGACCTTGATTTATATGAAGCAAGAAACCTTAAGGTTGGTTCGCCCCTAAACAAATTTATAAGTGGAGGACAGCGTAAAAAACTAAACATTGCACTTGAATTAATAAGGGAACCGTGGATACTTTTTGCAGATGAGCCTACTTCGGGTTTATCATCATCCGATTCCGAAGAAATTATGCAATTGTTAACAGAACAGACTTCAAAAGGGAGATTAGTAGTTGTAAATATTCATCAACCTTCATCAGATATATTTAAATTATTTGATAAAATTATTGTCCTTGACAAAGAAGGTTATCCTGTATATTTTGGTAATCCGATAGATTCGATTCATTATTTTAATGATTTTAATCAACGAATAAGTACTACTGCCGATTTCTGCAATGTTTGTGAAAATATAAATCCCGAATCTATATTTAAGATCCTTGAAGAAAAGAAAACAAATGAATTTGGCGAATATATTAAAGAAAGGCGTATATCACCTGAAGAATGGCATAAATACTTTTTGAAATCTAAAAGAAATAATGAAATTGAACATGATATTGAAAACAATTTGCCTGAGATTCAGTTTAACAAACCAAAACCTGTTAAACAGTTTCTGATTTTCGGCAAAAGAAATTTATTAACTAAATTAGCTAATAAACAATATATTTCCCTGGCTCTGTTAATTTCACCCTTACTTGCTCTGCTGCCTTGCTTCCCTGTGCCGTTACACTAATTTTGATGAATACAGGAATAAATACATATTTGCATCAAACGATAACATTCCTTCATTTTTGTTCATGAGTGTAATTGTTGCATTATTTGTTGGGTTGATTATTAGTGCTGAGGAAATTATAAGGGACAGGAAAATTCTCATGCGTGAGTCGTATCTAAAGCTTAGCAGGCTTAGTTATATAAATTCAAAAGTAGTTTTTGTTTTTTCCCTTAGCCTATTACAAACTTTATTATATGTCGTTATTGGAAACTGGATACTTGGAATACACGGGATGTTAATTTGCTATTGGCTGATACTTTTTTCGACTTCCTGTTTTGCAAATTTATTAGGATTGTTAATTTCTTCTGTTTTCAGCTCTGTGGTTGCAATATATATAATGGTCCCTCTTATTATTGTGCCACAAATATTGTTAAGCGGGGTAGTAGTTAATTATAATAAACTTAATAATATTGTCGCATCAAAGGAATTTGTACCCTTTGTTGGAGATATAACGGCTTCACGTTGGGCATATGAAGCATTAATGGTAACGCAATTTGTTCATAATGAATATCAGAAAAACTATTTTGATATCGAAAAGCAGGAAAGTAATGATAAATTTAAATTGTTATTTGTATTGCCGGAGCTTAAAAAAGTAATTTTTAAACTTGAATCAAATAACTATAATGATTTAATTAATCGTCAGAATGATCTGAAATTTTTAAAACACGAAACCGGAATGTTGGTTAAATCTGAATATGCCAGTTATTTTCAGCATATTACTTACAGAAATACAGATATTTTGAAAATTAATAAAGTTATTAACCAATTGAATGATATCCTCCCGGATAGGCTTACAACTCTTAGCCATAAAAAGGATAGCATAACAAATTTTCTTGTATCAAAATATGGAAATGTGGATCATTACCTTGAGTTTAAAAACAAATACTATAATAATAGCCTTGCAGATGTAGTATTAAAAAGGAAAGATCTTGAATCCTTTGAAATGGCTGATAATCAAATTATACGGCTAATGGAACCTATTTATCAGGTACCTGATTCTAATTACGGACGGGCACAATTTCTTTCGTCCTCTAAGATATTATTAGGGTTGAGGATTGACACAATGATATTTAACCTGATGGCTATTTGGTTGATGTCAATATTGGTTTATGTGATATTGATATTTTTTTCTAATTTTAGGATTAAACCTAAAAAGTTACTACAAAAATAGTTTAGGCATGAAAGTTAATATTTTCATTTATTTAGGGGTTATACTGTTATTTGTACAGTGTACTCAAAGAAATAATGTTAATAAAAATAGTAATTCATTATATAATAAAACCGTTAACCCTGATTCATTAAAAGCCCTGATTAATTTTGTACTTTCTCCTAATGAAATTATCAATGAAATATTAACTGATTCTAAAAAATTTAATACGGAAATTGTTAATTCAAAAGCAAATTCTTTAAAATACATAAGCAGCAATAATCAGGCTATTAATCTTGGTGTTTATATTTCGGATTTTGCATATTTGAACCTTTCAGGAAGCAGAGCCAATTCATTAGATTACTTTAAAATAATAAGCGGATTGGCTCAAAAAAATAATATTTATGGTTGTTTTGATGATGCTATTTTCAACAGGATTGAGGATAATTTGGCTAACAGGGATTCACTTATTAATATAAGTGAAGAAATGTATTATAATATGACAGATGTACTGGAAAATTCAAAACGTCCCAAATTATATGCTTTAATATCAAGCGGTGCTTTAGTTGAATCATTTTACCTGGCTGTAATGAATATCTCTGATTTTTCAGAAAATAATAAGGTGATACAAAAATTATTTGAACAGGAAAAAATAGTCAAAAATGTAAACGCCTTTTTATCAATAAATATTGATGATCCTTATATCAGGATTGTATACAATCAAATTCAAAGCCTCATTCAAATTATGGAAAAAGCAGAGCGGAAATCAATAAAGCTAAAAGTAATCCGTGATAAAAACAGCCATCTTGATATAAAAGGAGGTGAGGATATTAAGGTAAATGAAAAATTGTTTGATGAATTTAAAAATAAAGTGATAATAATTAGAAACGAAATGGTAAATATTTCTAACGAATAATTTTAAAATGATAAAAATAACCAGAACATTAGCATGGATGACATTTGCCTTAGGATTTTTTAATTTTTGTCATGGACAGGACTGTAAAGACTTCTATAGAAGTAAAGACTGCTACGTTTATATTCCCCCTGACAGGGACTTTGAATTGTACAACCAGGCAAAAAGCACATATGCCGAGATTGGGAAACCAAATATTTATAAAGTAATTTTGTTTGGAAAGAGAGATTTTATTGTTGGAGTTTGCGCAGAGGCAAGGTTTTACAGGCAAATATGGCTGAGGATAATTGATAGCAAAACTAAACAGGTATTATATGATAATAAAAAATTCGACTATATTGAATCTTTCGATTTTACTGTAGAAAAAACTCAACCATTGGATTTGGAAATTACCATACTAACGAAAGAAAAAAATCCTCCGAAAAGTAAAATTTGTATAGGTATTCAGATTCTTTCGGTAAAATCTTTAGATAAAGGTTAAAATATTAATTGGTATTTCAAATAACTTCGATTAACCTAAAAATGATGCACGAATTAAATAATCAATCTGAAAAACTTCCTGTAAAATGGTTTCGCATTAATTTACTGTCATATATAGGTATAATTACCGTAATATGTATTGGAACATTTTTGACAGTAACTTTATTTATTCAATGCAATTCAGGAAACAAAAGCAAGAAAAGCGATTTGATTCATAAAATTGATACAACATCTTTTATTACTACTTCCGGCAACGATTCAACATCAAAAGGCGAATCAACAGGAAAGCAGGATTCAGCTGGCAATATCAGTTTTTTATTACCATCACCCGACGAAATTCTTTCTGAAATTTTTGGCAATAAGTTAATTTTTAATCCTGAATTGGTTAACCCTGGAAATAATTCAGAAAAATACCTGAATAATAAAAATATAGCACTTAACCTGGGTATTTATATTACCGATTTTGCTTATCTGAATTTAAACGACAGTAAATCAGAAGCATTGGATTATTTTAAAGTAATCAGGGAGATGTCTCAAAAGGTAAATATTTATGGATTATTTGATGAAAAAATTATTAACAGGTTGGAAACTAATCTTACCAATAAAGACTCCTTGAATGTTATTTCTAAAGAAATATATTACAATATGTTATCAATTCTTGAATCTTCCAAACGGAATAATTTATATGCTTTGATTGCATCAGGGGCTCTAATTGAATCGTTATATTTATCAACTATGATTGTGACAAATTATTCAGATTATCAGTTAGTAGCAAAGAAAATTTTTGAACAAAAGTACGTTCTTACAAATTTATACGATTTTGCTTCGCAATATTCCCGTGACCCGGATGTAAAATCTGTTCTTTCAAAGATCGATAATCTTAAAAATATTTTAATAGGATCGGGAATAAAAACAAGTGATAAGAAGATTAAAAAAATAAGCAAAGAGAATTTTGAAATTATAGGAGGAGATGAAATTATTGTTACTGAAAAAAGTTTCCAATATTTTAAAGATAATGTTATCAAGTCCCGTAAGGAGATTATTAATGGAAATTAATGTCAGATTATTAATTATTTGTTTTTTTTTGCTGGATACTATAAATCCTGCGTATACCCAATCGTGCCAGGGTTTTTATAATAACTCCCGCTGTTATGTAAAAGAAGCTAAAGGATTTAAAGCTTATGGGCAATCAAAAAGCGCAGCTATAGAAGTAAATAAATTATATAAGTTTCAGGTTGTCCTGTATGGACAAAAAGATTTTATATTTAGTTTATGTACCGAATTGGGTTATAAGCCACTTCATTTTAAACTTACAGATAACACTACCAAAGAAGTTATATATGACAATGCACAGGACAATTATAACCGCTTCATTGGATTTGCAATGGAAAAAACGACAGATGTAAATGTTGAGGTTGAGATTATAATGGAATCAAAAGATAATCAAGATCCAAAGAATACGAGGGTATGCCTCGGTGTTCAGATTTTTTGGAGGCATATACCGAAGCTGGGGTTTAGTGATAGTGATAATCAGTGATTAAGTGATTAGGTGATTAAGTGATTAAGTGATTAAGTGATTAAGTGATTAAGTGATTAAGTGAAAATACATTACCTCATGTCATTGAAAATGCAATATAATCAAATAATAAAGTTTATTCTATTTGCCTGCATTTTGCTACCAGATAGAATGAATGCGCAAAATCTGGTACCTAATGCGGGTTTTGAAATTTTTGACAAATGCCCGGATAATTATCTTTTAACTGATCGTAAAATGCTGGTACCGGGATGGTATATACCCACCGGTTCAACGCCCGACTATTTTAACAGCTGTACGAGGGTTCAGGTCGGGGTACCGGAAAATTATATGGGTTATTGTTTAGCTAAGGATGGGCAAGCCTATGCCGGAATTATTTTACTATTCAATCCTCCTGCTGATTCACTGGCTCCGGCAAAAGAAAATTACCGCGAATATATTGAAGCTAAATTAGATAGTCCGTTGGAAAAGGACCAACTTTATAAAGTTTCATTTTATTACAATATTGCAACATACTCAACTTATGCAATTAACCGCTTAGGAGTGTATTTGTCAAATGAACTAATATTAAAAAAGGTATCCAAAGCACTGCCATTTATCGGAGTACTTAATTATAAGCCACAGGTAACTGTTGATACTTCTGTAATAATTACCGAGCGCGATAATTGGCAAGAAGTTACAGGTACATATTTAGCGAAGGGAGGGGAGGAATATATAACTATCGGTAATTTCTATAATGACCGGATTACAAAATATAAACTAATGGATACCTCTTCTTTAAGCAAGTTCATGCAATACAGGATTAAAAAAGATAAACTTGCATATTATTATATTGATTTGGTAACGGTTAGTAAAATAGAAAAATAATGTGCAAATGTGCAGATGTGCGTTTTTAAACATTATTGTTAATTGTCGGGTTTTTCAAGATCGTCAATAATAGATTGGATTTCTTTATCGGTAGTGGTAAGCTTATCCTTGCAAAATCTGAGCAAAACAGAGACCCGCTTTACTTTAACAGCCAGCTCGTCAATATCGAGCTCGTCATTTTCCAGCTTTTCGAGGATATCCTCAATTTCGGCTACCGCTTCTTTGTATGTAAGTTTTTTTGTTTCCATGAATATAGTGCTTAGTTGTTAGTGCTTAGTGCTTAGTTGTTGCAGGTTACAGGTTGCAGGTTACAGGTTGCAGGTTACAGGTTTCACGTCCTTTCACGTCCTTCCACGTCCTTCCACGTCCTTTTTCACGTCTTCACGTCCCACATCTTATTTCATCTTTCATCTTTTATCTTTCATCTTCTGCCCTCTGTCTTCTGCCTTCATTTCCATAGTCTTGGCTCCTGGTTCTTGGTTCTCTTCGTCATGTCTAACTTCTTCATTCAATCTTATAGTACCTACGGTACTAAACGCATGGCCATCATGCCAGACATTTTCAATCGCATCCCCCTGTTTGAGTTGTGTAACGCTTTTTATAAGAGTGCCATTCAGGAATGTCATGGTATATCCTCTTTTAAGGACCATGGCAGGATCAAGCAACTTTACAGTATTTTCGAAACTGCCCAGCCGTTTATTTTCTTCGCGGATTGTATTTTTGGTAAGCAGCAAAAGTTTATTTTGTATGATCCCGATGTTTTCTAAAGTTCTTGTCAAATAGCGTGTTAAACCTGCAATAATCCTTGTTTTTACAGAAGATAATTTAAGCTGATTATTTAGCAGTGTCGATTTAAAAGCTCGTTTACCGAGCAAACCCAACGATGCTATATGTTGTTTCTGGGTATTCATGTGGATTTTAACCAGTGATACAATACTTCTGGATAAACGTTCCTGTTTTGTCCTGAACAGATTAATTTGTTCCCTGGTACAGGATAATAGGTTATTTTTCAGTTCCTCTAAATAACCATCAAACGAAGTTACTTTTTCAAGAAGAAATTCTGCCACGGCAGTTGGGGTTTTTAAAGAAGTATGGGCAACCAGGTCAGTAATGGTTTCATCACGTTCATGGCCAATACCGGTAATAACTGGTACCGGAAACTGGGTAATATGGTAACACAACCAATATGAGTTAAAACAATTCAGGTCGGTTTGTGATCCTCCTCCCCGGATAATAACAACACAATCGAAGTTTTCCTTTGAATGAAAAATGTTTTCCAATGCCTGAATGATTGATTGTTCAGCTTCGTTTCCCTGCATATACGCCTGGAAAAGCTTTATATAAAATGAATATCCGTTTTTGTTATTTTTAAGCTGATCAGTAAAATCACCATAACCGGCAGCTGTTTCGGAAGAAATTACGGCGATGCGTTGCGGAACCATTGTTAATTCCAACTCTTTATTAAGATGAAATACTCCCTCTTTTGTTAACCGTTCAATTATTTCTGCTTTTATCCTTGAAAGATCACCTAAAGTGTATACAGGCTCAATGTCCTTAATATTAAGGCTATAGCCATATAGCTCATGAAATTCTATATTCACCAGCACCATTATTTTAATCCCTATGGCAAGTTTTTGTTTTGTCACGGATTCAAAATATGGACGAAGCATCCTAAAAGTAAATGCCCATATGGTAGCCCTCGCTTTCGCGATTATTTGCTCATTGTCAGAGTTTTTTTCAATAAGTTCAAGGTAGCAATGTCCGCTCTGATTGATATTTAATTCGCTAATTTCGGCCATTACCCAGTAAGAATCAGGAAATGCTTTCTTAATGCCGGTCTTTAAACTTTTGTTTAGTTCAAAAAGGCTGATAGCGTTTTTTTCAGTCATAGGAGGGGATGGGGGTTAGGGGCTAGGGGCTAGGGGTTAGGGGTTAGTTTTAATTATGAACGCCGAATATCGAACATCGAAAGCCGAAGTTAATTTCACTTCATCATTCATTATTCGACATTCATCCGAAAATAATTTGTTATTAAGGTCGGATGGAAACTCCAGGTAGATTTTATGATTGTTTGCGTATTGCTTTCATGGAGCTTTCGATATTCATTATTCTTTCTCAAATGTTTTATTCTTTCATCTATTATCTTCTATCTTCTACCTACTGTCTTCTTAAAACTCTTTACTTAGTCCCTGGCCCCTAGTCCCTGGCCCCTGGAAGGAAATTTGTTTCGTCAGGTTCCGGAATTTTACCTTTTTGTTTTTCAATTTCTTTTAAAAATTCCTGTTCTTTGGCATCCAGTTCAGCTGCATTTACAGGTTCACCGTCCCTGTATTCAATTGAAACATTTTTATTGCCTTCAGGATCAAAATGTTTCCAAAGTCCGTCGCGTTTATCGTTTTTGTAATATCCCTTCCATTCGGTGAGCTTGTTCGGATAATTTAAAATGAATTCACCATGGCGTTTACCATTTATGAATGATGTCGACATTTTCAAATTGTTATTTTCATAATACTGTTTCCATATCCCATTTCTGGTGCCAAGGGTCCATTCCGATTCTTCCGATATATTCCCGTCGGAGAAAAAGCAAACAGATTTGCCATTTTTTTTGCCGTTAATGTATGTTTCACGGTTTGATAAGGTTTTGGTATAATAGCTATAATAGTTCCATGTACTGTCCCTGGCAGAATTTAAATAATTGCCTTCTGCAGCGATTGGCCCATCCTGGTAGTATATTTTAGTCCTTGTAATACCTGACGGGTCGAAAAACATCACAGCCTTCAGAGTACCATCTTCAAAATACCGTTTCATCAAACCCAAAGGTTTGTCGTCTTTAAAAAAAGCTGAATACTTTAGTGGGCCATTATCATATTTCACCTTCCAATAACCTTGTTTATGTCCTTGTTTGTCAGTTTGGTTAAATACAGTATCACTTTGGCTACCTATAGTTTGTGAGTGTGCGATATATGGTAATATCAGGAAAAAGATAAAAAGATAATGACGCATAAAATCAATTTTGATTATGTTTTCCAAAGATAACAATTCAATAAAATTAATATCAAATACTGGCCAATAAAAAAGTCCGGGTGAATTAATGACCCGGACTTTTTTTAACTATGCACCATGCACTAAGCACTAGGCACTATTTTTTACTTCACTTCTTCAAAATCCACATCAGTGACTTCCTCATCTTTTTTAGTACTTTCACCTGAGGTATTTGGTCCTCCCTGAGGTTGGCCATTATTACCCGGACCTTCCTGTGTCTGGGTGTTTTTGTACATTTCTTCAGAAGCCTTGTGGAACACTTCGTTTAATTCATTTGTATATTTGTCAATACCTTCAATATCCTGGTTTTTATGAGCTTCTTTCAGTTTAGAAAGCGCATCTTCAATAGGGCCTTTTTTATCAGCAGGAAGTTTATCTCCAAATTCATGTAATTGTTTTTCAGTTTGGAAAATTAAACTGTCGGCATGATTTAATTTATCTATACGTTCCTTGGCTATTCGGTCGCTTTCTGCATTAGCTGCGGCTTCTCTTTTCATTTTTTCAATTTCCGAATCACTTAAGCCTGATGATGCTTCGATCCTGATACTTTGAGATTTTCCTGTTCCCTTATCTTTGGCAGATACGTGAAGGATACCATTGGCATCAATATCAAAGGTAACTTCAATTTGAGGTATTCCACGGGGTGCAGAAGGTAATCCGTCGAGGTGGAAGCGGCCGATTGTTTTGTTATCCTTGGCCATGGAACGTTCTCCCTGAAGGATATGAATTTCAACTGATGGCTGATTATCGGCAGCTGTTGTGAATGTTTCAGTTTTCTTCGTCGGTATTGTTGTATTGGATTCAATTAACCTGGTCATAACACCTCCAAGCGTTTCAATGCCAAGTGAAAGAGGAGTAACATCCAGTAATAAAACGTCTTTTACCTCGCCTGTAAGCACGCCACCTTGTATAGCAGCTCCAACAGCCACTACTTCATCGGGGTTTACTCCTTTAGAAGGTACTTTGCCGAATACTTTTTCAACAATAGCTTGAATTACAGGAATCCGGGTAGATCCGCCAACAAGTATAACTTCGTCAATATCTGAAGCATTCAGACCTGCGTCGCGAAGAGCCATCCGGCAAGGTTCAACAGTTTTTTGAATAAGTGAATCAGCCAGTTTCTCGAATTGAGCACGGGTTAATGTTTTAACGAGATGTTTTGGTATACCATTTACGGGCATAATATATGGTAAATTAATTTCTGTAGTGGTAGTGCTTGAAAGTTCAATCTTTGCTTTTTCGGCGGCTTCTTTTAGCCTTTGAAGGGCCATTGGGTCAAAACGAAGGTCAATTCCTTCTTCTTTTTTAAATTCGTCAGCCAGCCAGTCGATAATCACCTGGTCAAAATCGTCACCACCAAGGTGGGTATCCCCGTTTGTGGATTTTACTTCAAAAACACCTTCTCCCAATTCGAGGATTGATATATCGAAAGTACCTCCACCAAGGTCATAAACAGCAATTTTCATGTCCTTGTGTTTTTTGTCGAGGCCATAAGCTAAGGCAGCTGCTGTTGGTTCATTGATAATACGGCGCACGTTAAGCCCGGCTATTTCTCCGGCTTCTTTTGTAGCCTGGCGCTGCGAATCGCTAAAATAGGCAGGAACAGTAATTACGGCATCGGTAATTTCTTGTCCAAGATAATCTTCGGCAGTTTTTTTCATTTTTTGAAGAATCATTGCTGAAATTTCCTGTGGCGAATATTTCCTGTCATCAATTTGTACCCTTGGGGTATTATTTTCACCCTGAACCACGACATAAGGGACTCTTTTAATTTCTAATCCTGCAACTTTATCGTATGTTTCACCCATAAAACGTTTTATGGAGTATATAGTATGTTTTGGATTTGTAATTGCCTGACGTTTTGCAGGGTCACCTACTTTTCGTTCTCCATTATCAAGAAATGCCACTACGGAAGGAGTAGTTCTTTTCCCTTCGTTGTTAGCAATAACAACAGGTTCGTTTCCTTCCATAACGGCAACGCACGAGTTGGTTGTACCTAAATCTATTCCAATTATTTTGCCCATAATATTCTTATTTATCTTATATGTTTTATATTCAAAAGTTATAGGCTTATATATTCAATGATTGTGCCAGTAACGAAAAACTGACATTTCGGTGAAATTAATGACAAGGGATCGTTCGATTTTTAATATTCATTTAATAATATATGACAACATGTCATTATCGTTTTTTTTCAGCGACTGCTGAAAGTTGAATGCCACCTCTGATGTTTTGGTTTAGAGTTATTTTACACCAAAATGGTGAAATGGCTTTAAATACATCTTCGGCAATCAGGCCGGCCAATCCTTCGGCGAAAACAGCCTCATCCCGGAACGACCATAAATATAATTTAAGGCTTTTACTTTCTATACATAACCTGTCGGGTGCAAATTCTATAATAACATGGTTGAAATCGGGCTGGTGAGTTACAGGGCAAAAGGTTGTAAGTTCGCTGCTCTCGAATTTTACAACTGAAATATTATCAGGACAGGGAAAAACATCGAGGATTCTTGATGGTTTAATTGTTTTTATGCCCAGGAACTGAAATTTCTTATTTTTCATAAATAGGATATATTTAATTAAGTTGCAGGTTACAGGACAACCAGTAACTATTTAGGGATAAATTTTGGCACCAGTAGTGCAGGTCTCGTTAATTTCAACACAATGAACCCTAATCATTGAATTATTAAAAAGTTCCTGTGCCTTTTTAAGTATTATCTCTGCTATATGTTCAGAAGTAGGATTTTTATTTGTAATCAGCACATTATTACCTGTTTCTTTGAGTAATTTAATAAGAGGGTCGCCTTCCCATAAAATAGTAACGTGGTCGAAGCAATCATTAACCCAAGCCTTTAAAATCCTGGTTTCCTGAAAATCGATTAGCATATCTTTTTCATCCAGTCCGGCCCCTTCAAGATGTAATTTCACTTTAAAGGAATGTCCGTGACAATTTGTACATTTTCCTTTGTAGTTCCTAAGAAGCCTGTGGGCAGCCTCGAATGTGAATTCCTTTGTAATTATATATTTCATATAGTTGTTAGTTGTCAGTGAATTAAATTTATTCGTTTATGAGGTTTATGAAGTTTATAAGGTTTATGAAGTTTATGAGGTTTATAAGGTTTATAAGTTTATTTGTTTATGCGTTTATATGTTGCAGGTTGCAGGTTGCAGGTTGCAGATATTATGTCTCACGTCCTTTATCACATTTTCACGTCCCACGTCCCACGTCTCACGTCCCATATCTTCTGTCTTCTGTCTTCTTCAAACCACTAACAACCAACAACTAACAACTAACAACTAGCAACTATCTGCCCCTCACATCTCCCCAAAGCAATACATGGAGCCTTGGAGAATAATTAAAACCGTTTAAAATAATTTCATCCGCTAATTCCGGTCTTAGCTGCGATTCTCTTGATGAACCTTCAATCCCTACATAAACTCTGCTTTTTTCAATGTAGAATTTTTCAATAAAAGTATTTATTTCAGCGATATCATCTATTGTTTTAGCGATGAATTTAAAAATGCCCCAATTCCTGTCAGCCCAAAATTCAATACTTCCGGTATTGATTTTTTGCCTTGAATTTGATAGTTTTGGTGATATTACCCAGTTAAAGCCGGAGATCACTGCTTCGTCCATACCTTCCCGGGTAAACACCGAGCCATCAGGCAAAGTAATATTAAGAGGCTGAGTAGGGATTATAGTTCCGTTAGATTCAACGTGGTACTTTCGTTTTTCTTCAGCAAGCATGTCCAGTCTGTATAATGATGGTTCACCGCCTGTAAATATGACATGGCCGGATTTACTCTCCCGGATTAATTCATTTAAATCATTAACAGTATATTGCTTATGATTTCCTGAATATTTGTTCCATGTATATTTTGTGTCGCACCATGAGCATGTCAGATTACAAAATTGAAACCGGATGAAAAGGCTCTTTACACCACTGAAATTTCCTTCACCCTGTATTGATTCAAAGTGCTCGGAAATATTGTATGTAATATCGTTCATTGGCTGTGAAGTGATTAGGTGATGAAGTTTATAAAGTTTATAAGGTTTATACGTTTATGTGTTTATGTGTTTATATGTTGCAGGTTGCAGGTTGCAGGTCATATGTCTAACATTCTGTATTCTTTTATCTTTTAACTTTCATCTGTTTTCTGACCTCTGACCTCTGACCTCTGTCTTCTTCAAACATCTACTAACAACTATTTTTAAACTCTGCAAACCCATTTTTTCGAAGCAAACAGGCCGGGCACTCACCGCAACCACGTCCCCATTCGTTTAATTTTTCTATTCCGTTATAGCAGGTAAGAGTCATTTCAATAAGTTCTTTAAGTTTGCCTGCTTTTTGCGCCAGTTCAAATGTCTGTGCTTTGGTTTTCCACATTAACGGAGTGTGAATAGTAACAGGCCTGTCCAAACCGAGGGAAAGTTCAACTTCTTTGGATTTGATATAAGTATCCCTGCAATCGGGATAACCGGAGAAATCAGTTTCGCATGTCCCTGTAATTAATTCTATTCTTTTTTCATTTTGTCCGAAAGCATGACTTGATATAATAGTAAGAAAAAGACCATTACGGTTCGGTACAAAGCTGGCAGGCAAAGTTTCAGATTGCCGGTGGTGGGTATTATGATTTGAAGTATTTAAAAGAGAACTGGTTGACAGGTTTTTTAAGAAATCTCCAATATTATATACAGTATGTTTTATATTAAAATGTTCTGCTATTTTATGGGCATATTCTATTTCTTTACTGTGACTTTGACCATAGTCAATACTTACTGCTTCAACTTCAGTGAATAGTTCCAATGCCCATAGCAGGCATACAAAAGAATCCTGTCCGCCGGAAAGTAATAAATATGCTTTGTCAGTTTTTTGAAACATAATTAATTAGAACCAAGAGCCAGGAGCCAGGAGCCAGGAGCCAGGAGCCAGGAGCCAGGAGCCAGGAGCCAGGAGCCAGGAGCCAGGAGCCAGGAGCCAGGAGCCAGGATTGAGAGAACAACCTTAACAATGGTTTGTTATTTTAACATTATAAATAATACAAAAGTAAGTGAATTAATTTTAATAATAATTTCTGGATTTAAAAATCAAAAGAATAATCTGTCAAAGTTTAATATCCTTCAAAAAAGCCTTATTATTTTATTATTTTTGAAATTTAAATTAATTTTTTATTTTGAAATTATGCAAAAGTTTCTGCTATCATTTGCTTTATTATTATTATTTATCTCAAAAATTTGTGCGGACGAACTTTCCGAAGGATATAAATCGTTTATTAATAATGATATTAATCAAGCCAATCAGCATTTTAAAACTGCTTCTCAGGTTGAGGAAACAAAGGCAGAGGCCTATTTAATGCTTTCGCTGTTAGCAACAATCAATAAAGAAAATGATACTGCATTTAATTATTTTTTAAATTTTTATAATAATTCAAAAAATCCTGATCCATATACTATGGCAATGTTTTATCACAACAGTGTAATGGGATTTGATTATCTGAAAACTAAAGCACAAATAAACTGGTTGGAGGGAATTATCAAAAGGCCCGATCTCAATACAAAATTGAAGGCGAGTGTATTTGAGGAATTAGGGAAATATTATGAGGCAATTCACGATATTAAAAAATCAAGGGAATATCTTTCGAGGATTGGTGCTGTGATGGATTGGCAAATTGCAGGTGATTTTGAAAATATTTCAGCCAGCGGATTTGATAAGGAATACCAACCAATAAATCATCCTGAACCCGAAGCTGTATTTAAAAATAAATTGAATGCTGATGTAAAATGGTTCGATCTCTCTAATCAAATTCACGGGAAATGGATTGATTTCACATACAATTTCCTTTGCGAGAACTCTTTAATATATGCCCAAACTTTTTGTAACAGTCCCTCAGATCAGTTAGTATTTTTACGCATCGGGACTTCCGGATCATTAAAATTATGGATTAACGATCAATTGATTTTTAAAGAAGAAGAGGAACGTAATAATGAAATTGACACCTATGTTGTTCCTGTTAAAATTTCAAAAGGAAACAACCGGATCCTTTTACAAATAGGATGCAGTAAAATTGACAGGTGTAATTTTATGATGCGGGTAACCAATAAAGAAGGCGAGCTGGTTGAAAATATACCTTTTTCAGTTAAATATGAACCTTATATTAAAACCGTACAGGATATTCCCACCGCTATTACTTCTTTTGAAGAGGAATATTTACTGGGACAAATTCGTGAACACCCGGACAAGCTTGTCAATTACTTAATTCTTACCAATGATTATTTATTAAATGATAAAATTCACGAGGCAATGGATGTCATACTTAAAGCTCAGAAATTTGCACCAAATTGCAGCTTTATATTAAATCAATTGTGTGAACTTTATATTCGTGACAAGAAAAAAACATCCGTCAGTTTAACCCAGGAAAAACTAAAATCGATTGATCCTGATAATCCTAATGTTTTGAATTACATGATCAATTTTGCATTTTCTTCAAATAATATTAAAGATGCGCGTAAATATACAGAGAAGAAAGAGCAGCTATATAAAGAAAACGAGGACTTGCTTTATTACAAAATGAAATTGGCATCTTCTGAAAACAAACCTGAAGAATATGAGGCACTGGTGAATAAATCCTATTCTAAATATCCTTATCATTACGATTTTGTTAATATTAAATTCCAATTTGAAAAAAATAATAAAAAAAATAAAAAGGGTGGGGTTGAGGTATTAAAAAAATATACAAAACAATTTTTTAACGCTGAAGCTTTAAAGGTTTTGTATGATGAATATCTTGAATCAGGCCAGGTTTACCAATGTATTGATATTCTTAAAATGTTAATCGGTTATCATCCTTTTAATGATGATTATTACAGAGAATTAGGGCTCCTTTATTTGCAATTGGGCAATAATATTTTAGCCAAACATTATTTGGAGGCATGTTTAAAAATTGCACCCTATTTTGGAACCTACCATGGTAATTATGCTAAAGTCCTTTTGAAAACAGGAGAACCTGATAAAGCCTTAATAGAATATAAATTAAATATTGAATATAAACCTGACGATTACCAGGCAATAAAGAAACTCCGTTCCCTTCAGGCAAAAAAGGAAGTATTCGATTATTTTGATTCAAAGGATTATTATAAACTTTTTGATGATTCTCCTAATGCTTCAGATTACCCCTCCGATAATATTATATCATTGGCAGACGAAAAACAAGTAGTACTATACGAAAACGGAGGTTGTGAAGAACGCCAGATATTAATGTGTAAAGCTTTAACAATTAAAGGAATAGATAACTTAAAAGAATACAGGATAGGTTATAGTTCAAATGAAGAATTATCTATTGAAAAGGCAGAGGTTCTCAAAAAAAACGGGAATCGGCTTCGGGCTGAAATTAATGGAAATCAAATTGTTTACACATCACTCGAACCAGGTGATGGTATATTTCTTATCTATAAAAAAAGCAAAAAGATAAGTGATCAGATGTCAAAACAATTTTATGAAAAATGGTTTTTAAATAATTGGATTCCGGAATTAAAGGTAGAATACAATTTGTTAATTGCTAAAAATGTCAAATTTGATTTCAAAACCGAGCGTTTAAATATTGAACCGGATATAACGGGAAAAGATGATTTTATGTTATATTCATGGAAAGCCAAATCTGACAAACCAATCCGGCTTGAGTCATATATGCCTGGATTGATTGATGTTTGTGGTGTTATTAGTATTTCGACGGTGCCGGACTGGAATTATATTTCAAAATGGTATTACGATATCTCAAATGCAAAGACAAAGACTGACCGTGAAGTAATTGAAACAGTGAACGACCTTTTAAAAGGTAAAGAAAAGATTTCTCAATTTCAAAAAGCACAAATTTTCTATAATTTCATTGAACAGAATATTCATTACAGCTATGTCCCGTTTCGCCAAAATGGTACCGTTCCTCAAAAAGCTTCTGACGTTCTTATTACCCGTATTGGCGATTGTAAAGATCTTACGGTGCTGTTTACATCCATGTGTAAGGCAGTTGGAATAAAAGCCGGAATAGTTTTAGTTATGCTGCGTAATAATGGTATTAATTGGATGACATTGCCATCCTTTAACTTTGACCATGCTATATCAAAGGTTATTCTTGATGGGAATGTATATTATATTGAACTTACATCAAACTACCTGCCCTTTGCAGCATTAGGCGAACAGGATTTAAAAGCCGTTGTTTTGGATGCAGGCAATGACACTGCAAATAATGTTATCCCCAAAATACTTTCACCTGATACACGTAAACCAAATAATATATACAGGGAATTAAGAGTGTCCTTCAAAGGTGATAGTTTAATCAGTTCATTATCATGTAAACGGACAGGAGTACTGGCTGCAAGTATGCGTTTTAATTATCGCGATTTAGGCAAGGATGAACAGGACAAAAAATTCACAAAAACCATATCAAGGACTTACTCAAATACTAAACTTTTATCTTTAAATTTTGATTCAACTCTTAAGTCTTGCTCTGATACACTTACTTATAACTATTCTTCTATTGCCCCTAAAGTATTTACATATTTAACCGGTTTGTCAATAGTAAAACTTCCGCTGTCAGATAAAATTGAACCTAAGGACTTTTTATCTTTGGAGGACCGAAAATTTCCGGTTGAAGCATGGGAATATAATGGAGGCGATACACTGACTGAAAGGGTGATTATTTCTTTTCCTGAAAATAAAAAATTGGTTGAGGTACCTAAATCGGTTCATTATTCCTGCAACCAGGCTGATTATATGTTGACTTTTAATGTAAAGGGTAAAAATCTGGTAGTAAACAGAACAATGATTTACAAATTGGATGAAGTGCCTGTTTCTGATTATCCTGCATACAGAAGTTTTATTGAATCCGTTGTAAACTCTGATTCTCAACAAATTGGTTTTAACTAATTTAACCTAATAATAAATTTGAAAATGTTGTTTTTGCAGATCAGGGTTTAAGAAAATAATACCCATTTGAAACAAATCAACTGATAATGACACTTGTTCATAATTAATAATTTTGTTCCAGGCATCAAACATGTCCGAAGACCACCGGATATCATCTATAATAATAATTCCGGGTATTTTAATAAGTGGCAGGCAAATTTCCAAATATTCAATTGTTGCATTCCCGTTATGATTACCATCAATAAATATCAGACCGAAACCGGAATTATTATTCAGTACCACAGGTAAAGTATCGTTAAAATTTCCCTCAATAATTGTAATATTATTAATATTGAAGTACTCAAAATTCTTTTTGGCCTGTTGAATTAATTGGTTATTACCTTCCAATGTAATAATATTTGATTTTGGGCAGGCTGCTGCCAAAAATAAAGTTCCCATTCCCAGACATGTGCCAATTTCGAGTACTTTTTCAGGTTGAAAATATTCAATAGTATTATAAAGCAATTTTCCATACTTAACTGTTGAAGAAGAATACTTTGCAATATTATTAATTTTGCGATAAGGCTTGTGTAATTTCCTGGAACCCATGCCCATGTCTTCTATGTGCAACACTGAGTTATCTTTTAACAATTGCCGGCGAAATTTAATAATACCTGTGATTTGTTGAGGGATATCCTTCTTATTCAGAACATTTAAAGTATAGTTATAGAGAAAAGGAGAGTGTATTCCGTGTCCCTTATAGTGAGGTCGGAATATTTTGTATGCAATGTAGGAAATAATCCTCTTAAGTTTAAACGTTATCATTGAGCAAATATAAATTCCCTTTACTAAATTTGAAGTTTACTTTTAAAGATGGTTCAAAATTTTCAGCAAGATATAAAGTATTTAAGCGGAGTTGGCCCCAAACGTTCAGATCTTTTAAAAAAAGACCTTCAGATATTTACTTTGGAAGATTTGTTACGGTATTATCCATATAGATACATTGACAGGTCGAAATTTTATTCTATCAAAGACATTGATACATCAATAGCTTATATACAACTCCGTGGGAAAATAAAGAACTTTGTGAAGGAAGGTAAAAGGCCTAAGGAAAGGCTAATAGCAAAATTTACCGATGGCACGGGAGTCGTTGATTTGATATTTTTTTCAGGGATCACGTATATGTTATCAAATTTAAAAGTTGATACGGAATATATTTTATTGGGTAAACCTACTTTATACAATGGAGCTTTAAATTTTGTACATCCTGAACTGGAAGAAGCTATAAAATTCAACGCAGGTATTCAATATAATCTTCAACCGGTATATAACACTACTGAAAAGCTTAAAAAGAACTATATAACGTCAAAAACCATACAGAAGATTATTGGAACGCTTTGGCAACAGGTAACTTCAACAATCCCTGAAACTCTTCCTGATTATCTTGTAAAAAATACTAATCTTCTCTCATTACACGATGCATTATTGAATATTCATTTTCCACAGAGCCATAATCTGCTTAAAAAGGCTCAGCTCAGGCTAAAGTTTGAGGAATTGTTCTTAATTCAGCTTGATTTATTGCATCAGAAAATTTTAAGAATGAGCAAGGTAAAGGGTTTATTGTTTAAAACATCGGGTGAATACCTGCATGCATTTTACAAAAATAATCTCCCTTTTCCGTTAACAGAAGCTCAAAAAAGAGTATTAAAGGAAATCAGGCATGATTTAGGTTCCGGTAAACAAATGAACAGATTATTACAGGGTGATGTTGGAAGCGGAAAAACTCTTGTAGCACTCATGACAATGCTAATGGCAGCTGCAAACGGTTTTCAGAGTTGCCTCGTGGTTCCGACTGAAATTCTTGCCCAACAGCATTATAATACAATTATAAAATATCTGGATGGCATTGGCATTGAGGTAAAATTATTAACCGGTTCAACTTTAAAATCAAGCCGTAAACTGATCCACAGCGGATTACTTGATGGCTCAGTACACATCCTTGTGGGGACACACGCTTTGCTTGAAGATGTGGTACAATTCAGCAACCTGGGGTTGGTAATCATCGATGAGCAACACAGGTTTGGAGTTGCCCAGAGGGCAAAATTGTGGCAAAAGAACAACCTTATTCCTCATGTTTTGGTTATGACTGCAACTCCAATACCCAGAACACTGGCTATGACCCTTTACGGTGATCTGGATATTTCTGTAATTGATGAATTGCCCCCAGGGCGTAAATCGATAAAGACGATTCATTATTTCGACTCTCAACGCCTAAACATGTTTGGGTTCCTCAGAAAACAAACAGATGCAGGGCGTCAGGTATATATTGTTTACCCTCTTATAAAGGAATCGGAAAATCTGGATTTAAAGTTTCTGGAAGATGGATATGAGGCAATTACGCGTACATTTCCGGCTCCTGATTATTGTATTGCAGCAGTTCACGGCCAGTTAAAAAATGAAGATAAGAAATTTGCCATGCAACTTTTTATTCAGGGAAAAGCCCAGATAATGGTTGCGACAACTGTTATCGAAGTAGGAGTGGACGTTCCCAATGCATCAGTTATGGTAATAGAAAGTGCGGAACGATTTGGATTATCACAGCTTCATCAGCTGCGAGGCAGGGTTGGCAGGGGAGCAGAGCAATCCTACTGTATTTTAATGACATCATATAAATTGACTACTGAAGCCCGAAAACGGATTGAAGCTATGGTTCGTACCAGCGACGGGTTTGAACTGGCCGAACTGGATTTAAAGTTAAGAGGGCCGGGTGACCTGGAAGGTACTATGCAAAGCGGGATGCCTTTCAACCTTAAGATAGCGGATATTGCCCGTGATGGACAAATTTTGCAATTTGCGAGGGATAAAGCTATTGAAATTTTAAATAATGATCCGGATTTACAAAAACAGGAACACCAAATCCTTAAAGAATATTTACTTAGAAATAAAAACCGGCCTGTGGATTGGGGGGTGATTAGTTAGTGCATAGTGCTTACATAGTGCTTAGTGCTTAGTGCTTAGTGCTTAGTGTCCGGTATTGATATTTTGTATGCAGTTAGAAATAATATGTAAATAGTAAATAGAAAGTTTTGGATAAATGTGAAGTGGTGATTATGTGATTATGTGATGATGACATGGGACTTGCAACCTGAAAAAAAATTCAACTGTAAAACACTATGCACTATGCACTAAGCACTAAGCACTTTTTTCAGTGCGTAAGTAATTATCCCATAAACACTAAAACTTTGTTTTTATCCTGCATAAGAGATATTGGCACCAGTGTTCCTTTTATTTCTTCACCGTTTAATATGATTTTTTTGATTCCTTTTTCAACTCCGTTTTCATTGTTAACAGTGATATTTAAAATTTTGCCCCTGAAGATACGGTTAACCTTGAATTGTTTCCAATCGGATGGAATGCAGGGGTCAATAATGATTCCGTTGTAATCCGGCTGAATTCCAAGTATATGTTGTGTAGCAGCAAAAAACGACCATGTTGCTGAGCCACTCAACCATGGCAGACGGGAGTTTCCAAAGCGAGGGCTGTATTTTCCATGTGTTGATTGGTTATATACATAAGGTTCAATCTGACGGATCTCCGCGCGTGTATTATATGCGGCAGGCATATATGCATGCCAGTATTCATAGGCCTGATTACCGTGTCCCAGCATGGTCTCGGCAATTACTGCCCAACCTTGCGTATGAGTAAAGATGGCGCCGTTTTCCTTCATACTTCTGTTAAAAAGGGCAGAACGCACTATATTTATATCTGCCCCATAAGTGTATGGTGGATTACATAGAGCGATACCATATTCAGTGGCCAGTTGCTCCTTCACATTTTTCATGGCCAGTTCTGCCTGTTCCTTGTTTGCAGCACCGCTCATAACGGCCCAGGTCTGAGGGTTCAGATATATTTTTCCTTCATTGTTTTCTTTTGATCCGAATTTCAGGCCGTCAACACGGTAACCGCGCATAAACCATTCACCATCCCAGGCATATTTCTGAATGTTCTGGTCAAGTTTGGCCAATAATGGCTTGGCCCAATTTATTTCTTCAGGTTTATTGAGTATTTCAGCAACTTCTATATGAATTTTTAAGGCCAGCCGCAATTGCATGGCAACAAAAATGGTTTCTCCATCGTGCCCAAAACGCAAGCAGTCGTTCCAATCCGCTGCCAAACCACAGGGTAGTCCATGTTTTCCACTTCTTTCGAGGTTGAACCGGATAGCATTTTTCATATGTCCTAAAACTGTGTCCTCACCTTTATCTGCATAAGGTAAAACCTTATTATAGAAAGCAATATTACCGGATTCTTTGACATAGGCAGTAATGGCGTTGAACAGCCAGAGACAATCATCGGAACGGTATTGTTCTTCTTTAGTCGTGACTTCCTTACCCGGCTTGTGATTTATCTTATTTATGACAGGCATGGCACCACCTGTAGATACCTGACCTGTAATCATAAGTTCGAGACGTTTGCCGGCTTCTTCGGTTATGTTTGGCAATACGCCTAATAAATCCTGTACGCTATCACGATACCCCAATCCGTCGCGTTCGGAAGCCGTATATACAAGGCTTGCAGAACGGGACCAGTTGAAAGTCATCAGGCAATTGTAAGGGCTCCACATATTCAGCATACTGTTGAACCCGGCGTCAGGTGTCTCCACGGTTATTGCATTGATTCGTCCGTGCCAATAGGTTTTAAGGTTAGCCAGTTCTTTTTCGAGACGGTCAATATGGCCAAATTCTTTTACTACCTTTTTACCTTCTTTTGCAGCTTCGCCAATACCCATCAGTACAATCAGGTCCTTCGATTCGCCAGGCTTAAGGTCAATATCTGCCTGGATTGTTCCACAAACATTATCGCCTTCAGCCAGGAAATTGGAACAATGTCCTTTCTCAACGGTTAAAGGGTTTGCGTATGTTCTGTATATACCCAGGAAATTTTCCAGATCAGTTTCATAACCCTTAATTTCGCCTCCCAGAAATGCAAGGAAAGTATGACGCCCCTGGTCGTTTTCACTAAAATTATCAGGCATATTTGGGATGTGAACATTAGTGCCATGATTGATAATACCATCAACCACGCTCATTTTAGCAATATATTGGTTGTATTGAAGATTTAGTAAATCCTGCATTGCATTCCAGCAGTTCGCGTATTCCACAAACGAGAAAAAGCTTAATTGCCGGTTTTTAGTATCTGTATTTGTTACCTTAATTTTCCAGGCTTCGAAAATCTGTCCAAGAGGTATAAAGAAGGTTGTTTCTGTTTGTATTTTTTCGTACACGGAACTAATAACGCTATATGCACTTCCATGCCGGCATTCCGATTTGTATTTATCCATCGGTTTCCCCACGGGTTGCCAGGAGGCAGACCAGTAATCCCCGTTTTCCCTGTCACGAATATATATATAACGGCCTGGCTGGTCCATCGGTACTGCATTAAACCTGATCCGGGTAAAACGTCCCATACCGCCTGATTTGTAAAAGCTATAACCTCCGGCATTGTTGGTGATTATAGCGCCATAATCAGTTGAACCCAGGTAGTTGCTCCACGATTTTGGAGTATCAGGCCTGGTAATCACATATTCTTTGTTTTTATCATCAAAATATCCGTATTGCATGGTTTTTAGTGCTTAGTGCTCAGTGCTTAGTGCTTAGTTAGGTACCAGGGGTTAGTGAAAATTAAGAACACCGAATATCGAATATCGAAGTCCGAAGTAGAAGTTGTAAAAGTTGTAGAGGTTATAGACGTTGTATTTT
This sequence comes from uncultured Bacteroidota bacterium, assembly GCA_963846585.1. Taxonomy (GTDB): domain Bacteria; phylum Bacteroidota; class Bacteroidia; order Bacteroidales; family JAAUTT01; genus JAAUTT01. The sequence continues at coordinate 133,353 of CAWJWO010000017.1, read as the reverse complement.
ACAACCATTATAGCTTTTATAACCTTAATAACCACATTTCATTAGTAATCAGTAATTTATCATCATTTTCAAATTTGCACATTTTCAAATTTTCAAATTATTTCCACGTCCCTCGGTCCCACGTCTCACGTCCCAAGTCCTAAGTCCCACGTCCCACGTCCCACGTCTTCTGCTTATTTATCCCATAACTACAGTGACATCATTATCATCCTTCATCATGCTTATTGGTATCAGATTACCCTTTATTTCTGAACCATTCAGGATTATTTTCTGCACACCTTTTTGTACCCTTTTTTCGTTTTGGATTACAATATGTAAATCTTTACCACGGAAGCGACGGGTAATTTTAAAGTTTTTCCATTCAGGAGTAATACATGGATCAATAATAAGACCATTATAATCAGGCCTTATTCCAAGAATATATTGAGTTGCAACATAATATGACCAGGTTGCTGAACCACTTAGCCAGGGTAATCTTGATGCACCATAACGCGGGCTGTATTTACTGTGAGTCGACTGGCAATAAACGTAAGGTTCAATTTCCCTTATTTCTGCTTTGTTATTGAAGGCTGCAGGCATAAAGGACATAAAATATTCATATGCTTGCCTGCCATGTCCCAGCATAGTTTCAGCCATAATAGCCCAGCCTTGTGTGTGACAGAAAATTGCACCATTCTCTTTCATTCCTTTATTAAACAGTGTAGCTTTAACAACGTTAAGATCAGCTTTTTCAAAAGGCGGGTTGCAAATCATTAATCCATAATCTGTTGCAAGATGTTTTTTAACAGAATTCATGACCAGTTCAGCACGTTTCCCTGTTGCATGGCCGCTTATTAATGCCCATGACTGAGGGTTTAACCAAATGGTGCCCTCCTCGTTTTCTTTGCTGCCGAATTTTAAACCGTCGTGGCGATAGGCACGCATATACCATTCACCATCCCAGCTATGTTGTTCAATGTTCCTGTCAAGTATTTCCAGCTTATTTTCAGCCCATTTAACTTCCTCTGTTTTTGCAAGCATTTCGCATATTTCAATGTAAGTTACCATGGCAAACCTTAATTGAAGTGCCACAAAAACAGATTCTCCTTTATGTCCAAGCACAAGACAGTCGTTCCAATCTGCCAGCAATCCACATGGAAGGCCATGTGTACCGGAGTGTTCAAGGTTGAATATTATAGCTTGTTTCATGTGGGAAAGGACTGTACCCTGACCTTTATCGGAATAAGGAAGTATTTTATAGAAGAATTCGATATTCCCGGTTTCTTTCACGTAAGCCGGAATTGTGTTGAAAAGCCACATACTATCGTCGGACCGGTATTCCTTTTCATCGGGCATAGGTTCTTTGCCGGGGTGATGATTAAATGGTTGTACTACCGGCATAGCGCCTCCGGTGGAAACCTGGCCTGTAATCATCAGTTCCAGGCGTTTGCCAGCTTCTTCAGGAATAGTGTGCAGTACGCCCAATATATCCTGCACTGTATCACGATATCCCAAGCCATCGCGCTCACCACTATAAACAAGGCTTACTGCTCTGGACCAGGCAAATGTAATAAGGCAATTGAAAGGACTCCACATATTAAGCTGGCTGTTAAAACCATTATCAGGGGTTTCGACAGTTAATCCTTTAATACGTGTGTGCCAGTATTGTTTTACTTTGTTGAATTCTTCCACAACCTTTTCAGGATTGGTGAATTCATTTAATGCTGCTTTGCCTTCCACAGAAGCTTCACCAATACCCATTAAAATGATAAATTGTTTTTGTTCGCCCGGTTCAAGCTCAAGATCGGTCTGCAATGTACCGCATGCATTATCCCCGACAGCTATTGAATTGGAACATTGGCCTTTTTCAACAACCAATGGATTTTGGTAAGCACGATAAGAACCAATAAATTTTTCCCTGTCAGTATCAAAACCCTTGATATCGGTGCCTGCCATAGCCATGAAAGTGTGTCGCGATTGGGGATGGGCCATGAAATCGCCTCTTACAACGGGCAGAAAAACATTTATACCATGATCGATAATATTATCGACAACTTTCATGGTAGTAATATATTGAGTGTATTGCAGGTTAATGATATCCATCCAGATTTGCCAGAAATTTGAATATTCAACAAAGGAGAATGCGCTGAGGCAGCGTTTTTTGTTATCGTTGTTCCTGACCTTTACCACCCAGCATTCGAATTCTTTTCCAAGTGGAACAAAGTAGGTTGTTTCTGAAATAATTTTAGAGTATTCTGAAGTAATGGTCGTATACGCAGTTCCGTGACGGCATTCGGTCTTGAAAGTATCAAGGGGTTTACCAACAGGTTGCCAGGAGGCTGACCAGAAATCCTTGCTATCCTTGTCGTGAAAATATATATAACGGCCAGGTTGATCCATAGGTAAAGCGTTGGAGCGAAAGCGCATGAACCTTCCCTGGGCGGCCGACTTGAAAAAGCTGAAACCACCGGCATTGTTTGTTATTATGGCACCATAATCAGTTGATCCCAGATAATTGCTCCATGATTTCGGAGTGTCGGGGCGGGTTATTACGTATTCCTTATTATTATCATCGAAATATCCAAATTCCATTTTTGTAATATTTTTTAGTTACAAAAACTTTGTATTTGCCCATAAAGTCCGTAGCCTTCGTTATGCTTGCCTAAAAACCAGTCATTTACTATAGTAAACTCCTGATTTTTAGGCTTCGCAAGCCTCGGCTACGAACTTTATGTTTTAAAATATACTTCTTAAATACACTATAAAGCTGATTCAGAAGTGCTAGGTTTGGTGCGACGTGCTTCGAGTTCATTTTTAATTTTATTAACCAAAGGTTCGTCCAGTTTATAAAATATCAGAATAATTAAGGCTATAATACCTAATACGCAAGGGATTAAGCTCATCATTGATTTTAAACCCATCAATACAGCTATGTTCTGGACCATATTGGCTTTGAATCCATAAAATCCGAGTAATAACCCGGCAATTGCAGCTCCAACTGCCCATCCTATTTTGGTGGACATTATAGAAGCTGAAAAAACCAGGCCGGTCGCCCTTCTTCCGGTTTTCCATTCGGAATAATCTGCAGTATCGGCATACATAGCCCAAAGTATGGTTGATATCGGGCCTCCGGTAATGGAACCAACGATTTGGAAAGCAAACATAAGTAAAAGATTTTCCGGTTTCAGGAAATAGAAGGCACCTGTACAAACCAATGCAACTATAAACATAATAATAATAGCTTTTTTCTTCCCAAAAAAACCTGCAAACCAAGGTACTATAATTACCCCGATAAGTGATAATGTCTGTCCGATCCCGTTAAAAGCAGATGCTAAATCCTCAAAAGAAAAATGGTATATTTTACCCATAAGGGCAAAATCCTGGCTTCCTACGTAATATTTAAAATAATGTGTGGTAACGCTTATTCGTATGCAGACAAAAAGAATAAAAAGTATAGTAATAGCAAATAACATAAGCCAGGCATCATTTTTTACCAGGTCTTTAAGATCCTTGCTTATGGGTGTTTTCTCTTTAAGAATTGGTTTAACCCTTTCTTTTGTCGATAAAAAAGTTATTAAAAAGAATATTAAAGCAAATACAGCATAAATAATCATTGTTGTTTGCCAGCCCTGAGGATTGTTACTGTGTCCCTTTCCAAAATATTGGGCCATTTTGAGTGCAGTGAAAGATACAATTAACCCTGCCAGATAAGCGCCGATAAATTTAAAGGAAGAAAGTTTTGTACGTTCAATCGGATCAGGCGAGACTACACCCAATAATGCTGTATAAGGTATATTTACGGCCGAATAAAAGAACATGAATAAAATGAATGTTGCATAAGCATATACCAACTTTCCCGTATCATTAAAATGTGGTGTTGAAAATGCCAAAACAGCTGATACTGCTAAAGGTATTGCCATCCATAGGATGTACGGCCTGAATTTACCCCATCGTGTTTCGGTCCGGTCGGCTGCCATACCGATACCTACATCAAATACAGCATCGAATAACCTGGATATCATAATCATAGTACCAGCTGCAGCTGCGGCAAGTCCAAATACATCCGTATAGAAAAAAAGCAGAGACATGGTAATATTTTGCCAAAATAATACAGAAGCCAAATCTCCACAGCCGTAACCTGATTTTTCCCAAAAGCTTAGTTTTTTTTGTATTTGATTCATGAGTAGGTAGTTTAGTGTTATTTAGTGTAAGAAGCAGAATATCATTTACATAAGCAATCAATAACCCCAACCCCTTAAAAAAGGGCTATAACTGAATTATGATTTAAGAAGTTGAATTTCTTGTAAATACTAAATTAATAACAATGTTTGTTAAAAAACTTCCGAATTATTTTTCATATAATCCAGTAATTCGTCAACCTGGCAGAAGGCAAGGGCAGTATAAGTATCTGCCGCACCGTAATATATGGTGATTTTCCCGGATGGTGCATCATACAGGTTAGCACATGGGAAGGTAACATTAGGTACAAAGCCACGTGTTTCATAGTCAGTTTCAGGTGTTAACAAATAGTCACGGGTACGCAGTAATACCTTTGAAGGATCGTTAATATCGAGTAAAACGGCTCCAAAGCTGTATACAAATCCATTGCAGGTGCCGGAAACCCCGTGGTAAAAAAGTAGCCATCCTGCACTGGTTTCTATAGGGACAGGTCCGGCTCCTACTTTAGTTCCCTGCCACCATCCTGTTCCGCCTTTTCCCATGAGCCATTTATGGTTACCCCAGTAAACAAGGTCAGGGCTTTCACTTATGAATATATCGCCGAAAGGAGTATGGCCGCTATCACTTGGCCGGCTTAGCAGTAAGTATTTGTTATTTATTTTTCTTGGAAATAGAACTCCATTCCTGTTAAAAGGCATCAGCGGATTTGGTAACCTTGTCCAGATTTTAAAGTCCTTTGTCATACCCATACCAATTGATGCGCCGTGCATATCATCGCACCAGCAAACATAAAAGGTATCGTCAATTCTTAAAAACCGCGGATCATAGGCATAGCTCACCGGACAGGGTTTGCCGTTTTTGTCGACCCAGGGTATTGCCTTGTCGTCAATATCCCATTTCAGGCCATCGTTACTTCTGCCGAAATGAATATTGGCACGTCCGTTTTTATGATCGGCCCTGAAAACCCCGACAAACTTGCCGTCAAATTGTAAAGCAGCACTATTATAAATTCTTGCTGTAGAAGGTGTCGGGTTCCATCCAATCAAAGGATTTTTGCTATATCTCCATATAACACTTTGGCATCCTGATGGTTTATCTTCCCACGGAAGATTTGGCAATGCCTGGCCAATGATAGTCGTTTTCATAATTATTTTTACTTTTTTACCGTTATAAATTTGCAAATCATATTTTTATATGATTCACTATGAGATAGTTAATTTATTTCAGATTTGAAATAAAACTTAAAATTGCAAAGGTAAAAACAAATAGGTGTTATCAAAGGGGTTTTTATAATTTATGATTAATCAGTTTCAGGTTGCAAAAAAAGAACCAGGAACCAAGAACCAGGAACCAAGAACCAGGAACCAAGATTTTAGAATTAATTTTCTCATAATTAAATGTTTGGATCATAAAGTTCGTATTGACAATGTCATAATTGATTTTTAAGGTATTGTTGATTACCCATGATAACTATAATTGATTTTATAGGAATCATGGATAATTCGAGGCTTGCGAAATCAACCAGTAGTGACACGCCATGTGGGGTGTCACTACTGGTAAATGACTTATTTTTAGGCGAGCGTAACGAAGGCTACGGGCTTTATGAACAAACAGTACTTATCGATTTTGTCCAAAAATGCATTACAGGATCACTATCTTTAAAGCCGAGACTTTTATATAAAACCTGGGCATTTTTATTATCATCCCTTACCTCGAGGGTAATTTTGCAATAACCGCGTTCTCTCGAAATATCTATACATTTCTCAAGTAATTTCCTGCCTAATCCTTTTCCTCGGTATTCATTCAACACAATTAAATCGTGAATATTGAGATAATATTTAGCCTTAAAGGTTGAAAAATTAATAAAACATGTTGCCAGTCCCACAATATTATTTTCAACAACTATGAAAAGAACAAAAGAGAAAGTATGATTTTTAAGGCCTGAGATAAGTTTTAAATGTTCTTCATGGGATAAAGGTTTACCTGTTCCCATTGGATCGATCATATAATTATCAATTAATTCCAACAGTTTTTCACAATGGTACCTGTTCAGGTAATCACAAAAAATAAATGATATATTTTGGTTAATCTCAATGTTTTGCATTTTCAATTTATTATTAACTTAATCACTTAATCGCTTCATCGCTTCATCGCTTCATCACTTTTTCTCCTGAACCAATTACGTGGGTTGAGGCGGGATTTATATTTTAAATACAGCTCCCGTCCTAATACAAAAGCAGCCAAATAGAAAAGTATTTCACCCATAATAAAACAAATGGTGCCTGTTGTAATTTTCACTTTACTGCTAAGAGGTAAAAATGGAAGTGAAAATAGTATAAACCAAAACAAGACTGAAATGAAAAAAATTGCTATACCAAGTCTCTTTCTGTGTTTGGCCGAAAAATTCATACATTAAAAATTTTAGTTAAGACAACTTTATAGCCTAACCCATTTGGATATTAAAATCCAAACGCTAATTTAATGTATTTATGAAAATATTTTTAGATATATTCATCTGATTTGCTTAAAAAAAGACATTGTGAATTTTTTCACACTAATGATTTTGTGAAATTTATAGCGATTTATGTCGGGGATATTATTCTGAAATATTAAATTTGGAAACTTTTTTAACGATGTAAATAATGGGAAGTGTCTCAATTATAGTGTTATTATTTGCAGGAATAATTTTTGCTGTAATAGCTATAGGTATTGGCAGAATCTTTGGAAATTCTTCTACAAATCCTGAAAAAGGCCAACCATATGAGTGTGGAATTGAAACACAAGGAACAACATGGGTACAGTTTAATGTTGGGTATTATTTATTTGCCCTCGTATTTCTTGTTTTCGACGTCGAAATAGTATTTCTGTACCCTTGGGCTACTGTTTTAAAGGATATAGGGATGACAGCCTTTGTTGAGATATTATTTTTTACGCTTTTTCTTTTTATGGGTCTTTTGTATGCATATAAAATGAAAGCATTGACATGGATGTGAAAAATGATTTTCTCCCTGATTTCCCGGGAGATGTATATAAAGATGAAATTGGCAGGACCAGTTTTATTGTTACAAGTGTTGACACACTTGCTAATTGGGGAAGGAGCAATTCACTATGGCCATTATCATTTGGGACCAGTTGTTGTGCAATTGAATTAATGTCTACTGTTTCAGCTAAGTACGACTGGTCACGTTTTGGATTCGAGGTTATGAGAGCCAGTCCCAGGCAATGCGATTTGATTGTAGTTGCCGGAACTATAACTTATAAGATGGCGCCGGTTCTCAAGAGGCTTTATAATCAGATGCCGGAACCAAGATATGTGATAGCTATGGGGGCATGTGCAATATCCGGTGGCCCATTCTTTTTCAATTCATATTCAGTGGTTAAGGGTGTTGACAATATAATACCTGTCGATGTATACATTCCGGGGTGTCCACCCCGTCCTGAAGCTCTGATACACGGAATGATGACACTTCAAAAAAAGATAAGGGGATCCAAAGCTTATGTGTTGGAAAAACCAAAGGAATTAGAAAACGAATAATTTGAAAATGTGCAAATTTGAAAATTATGATTACAAATTTCAAATTACAAATTACTGATTACTAATGATGGAAGTGAAAGTTAATTAATCACTTAATCACTATAAACTAGCAACCTGTAATAGTAATAACTCTATTTAAAGAGCATGAATAAACAGGAATTAAAAATATATCTGGAAAAAAAATTCCCTAACTGTAAAGTTGAGGAGACATTTGATTTTCCATTGATGTGGATTGACAGGGATAACCTCTTTTCTACTGCTCATGGGCTCAAATATAGTAATGAAACAAATTTTGATTTTCTGTTTTGTGAAACTGCGATTGACCGGATAACTCATTTTGAAGTGGTTTATCATTTGACTTCAACTGAGTTTCACCATGATATGGTATTGAAAGTAAAACTTGAAAATATGGATAATGCTTCAATCGAATCTGTAAATTCACTCTGGGAAGCTGCTGAATTATTCGAAAATGAAATATACGACATGTTTGGTATAAGGTTCATTAATCATCCTAATCTCCGTCGTATAATGCTTGGAGATGAATGGCCCGGATTTCCTCTTAGAAAGGATTATACAGATAATGTCAATATTAAAACGTTATAGGAGAAAATGGAAAATATAGATATTTCATTGCCTTTGGAAAATTTAACGGAAGAGTTTGTTGTAAATATTGGGCCCCAGCATCCTGCCACTCATGGGGTACTTCGGCTGCAGGTAAAGTTAGACGGAGAAACCATAAAGGATATTATTCCTCATTTAGGTTATATTCACCGTGGTATTGAAAAAATGACAGAATCGCTTGGATATAAGCAATTTATTTACCTTACCAGTCGGATGGATTATCTTTCGGCACATATTAACAACCAGGCATGTGCACTTGCAATAGAAAAAAGCTTACAGATAGAAATACCGGCACGTGCAAAAGCTTTACGTATTATTATGGCTGAACTTCAAAGGTTAACTTCTCATGAGTTATGGTGGGGTTCATGTGCAATGGATCTGGGTGCAGTAACACCCTTCTTCCTTGCATTCCGGGACCGGGAGAGAATTCTTGAAATATTCGAAGCAAATACAGGAAACCGTCTTACTTTTAATTATATAACACCTGGAGGTGTAATGTTTGACGTATTGCCTTCATTCGTAGTAAGTATTAAAGATCTGCTTAAGAAAGTTAAAAACTACCTGAAGGATTATGACAATCTGATTACCGGAAATGTTATTTTTCAGCACCGGTTAAAGGGAGTTGGTTATTTACCCAGGGAACTTGCTATTTCACTCGGTTGTTCAGGACCTGTTGCCAGGGCATCAGGAATTAGCTGTGATGTCCGCAAATATTACCCATACGATGGTTATGAAAAGCTCGAATTTAAAGAAGTTTTAAATAGTGGTTGCGACAGTTGGGCACGTTACGAAGTACGTATGGAAGAAATGAAGCAATCAATCCTGATAATAGAACAGTTGATTGATAACTTGCCTGAAGGCGACTACCGGGCTAAAATGAAAGGAGTAATCAGGCTTCCGGAAGGTGAATATTATCAAAGAGTTGAAGCTGCAAGAGGTGAATTTGGCGTTTATATTATAAGCGATGGCGGCAGCAAACCCTACAGGGTAAAATTCAGGTCTCCAAATTTTTCTAACCTTGCAGCCATAAGACCTATAACAATAGGGTCAAAAATTGGCGATCTTATGGCAAGCATGGCTACAATAGATTTGGTAATTCCGGATATAGACAGGTGATAGTGCATAGTGCTTAGTGCATAGTGCATAATACACAGTATTTACGAATATGGAAGTCTTAGGGAAGAAGATTAAAGACAAAAGATAAAAGATAAAAGAATTAAGGAATGGAGGAAATAAAGAAGTTAAAGAATGGGAATTATTATATAATTCACAGAAGTTTTAAATACATATTATTCCCTACATTCTCTACCTTCTTACCTTCTTTTATCTTTCATCTTTTTACTTATGACTTACGACATACGACTTACGACTACATTACCGACTGACCAACTAAATAAAAATGATTGATTTTTCTGGCATAACTAAATGGATACATCAAAGTCTTTCAGGGTTACTAAACCCTGGTTTGACATATATTTCCGAACTTATTCTTATGGGAATAACCGTATTACTGGTAATCCTGATTATGGTTGTAATTATGGTTTATATGGAGCGCAAAGTTGCAGGATTCATGCAATTACGGATTGGGCCAAACCGTGTCGGGATTTGGGGCACTTTACAGGTGATAGCGGATGTGTTTAAACTTTTACTTAAGGAAAGTTTTTCTCCCGACAGGGTTGATAAGTTTCTTTTCAATCTGGCGCCTTTTATGGTTCTTTCAGTGGCTTTAATGTCACTTGCACCGGTTTCATGGGCTCCGGGACTTCAAATGTGGGATTCCAATATTGGTGTGCTTTATATTTCTGCAGTTTCCTCACTTGGTGTGATAGGAATCCTTATGGCTGGCTGGTCAAGCAATAACAAGTTTTCATTAATAGGGGCAATGAGAAGCGGAGCCCAGATTGTTAGTTACGAACTTTCAGCAGGGTTATCTATTATTGCAGTAATTGCGATGTGCGGAAGCCTTTCTGTCCATGATATTATTTTATCACAGGTTAGCGGATGGTGGATATTTAAAGGACATTTGCCGATTATGTTTGCATTCGTAATATATGTGATTGCGTCCACAGCTGAGCTAAACCGGGCCCCGTTTGATCTGGCTGAGGCCGAATCAGAGCTAACAGCCGGGTATCATACCGAGTATTCAGGAATGCAATTCGGAATGTTTTACCTTACCGAATATATTAATATGATTGTGGTTTCAATGATTGCAACAACTTTATTTTTAGGCGGATGGTTGCCTTTCCATATTTTCAGGTTTGCTATTTTTAATCATATTATGGATTTTATCCCGTCTTTTGTTTGGTTTTTCGGAAAGGTTTTTGGTATAATATTTATTATCATGTGGTTCAGATGGACTTTTCCAAGATTAAGAATTGACCAGCTGCTTAAACTTGAGTGGAAATATCTGTTACCGTTAAGTATTGTAAATCTTTTACTTGTGGCATTTTTAACAGTAATGGGGTGGCACTTTTAAAAATGAAAGAAGACAGAAAACAGATGAAAGATAAAAGATGAAATATAAAAGAAGACAGAAGACATAAGACGTGAGATGTGGGAGGTAAAATGACGTGAAAGGACGTGAAATGACGTGAAAAAAGGACGTGAAAGGACGTGAAACCTGGAACCTGCAACCTGCAACCTGCAACCTGGAACCTGCAACCTGCAACCTGCAACGTGTAACCTGTAACCTGCAACCTGAAACGCATAAACTTTATAAACCTTATAAACCTCATTAACGATTAATTATATGATTACAAAATATATACTTACGACTTACGACTTACGACTTACGACTTTACTTACGAGTTACGACTAATTATGAAAGAGATAATACGATATATAAAAGATGTTTTACTTGGGTTTTATTCACTGTTGAAAGGAATGAAGCTTACGCTTTATTACTTTACTCATGTACGAAAGGAAAACATTACCGAACAATATCCTGAAAACAGGACTACAACGATAAATATACCTGAACGCTTTGCAGGAGAAGTTGTATTAATACACAACGATGATAATGAACATAATTGTAATGCCTGTACCTTATGTGAAATGGCATGCCCGAACGGTACTATTAAAATAATTGTGGCAACAAAAGAAACAATTGACGGCAAAAAGAAAAAGGTGCTTGATAAATGGGTTTACAACCTTGGTTTGTGCACATTTTGCGGACAGTGTATAGATGCTTGCCCTCAGGATGCTATTACCATGAAAAATACGTTTGAACATAGTGTATATAACAGGAATGATTTGATAAAAATACTCAATAAACCCGGATCGAAACTTAAAGAAAAATAATGATGAACGCATCAGCCATTATATTTTATATAGTAGGGACATTGGTTTTGACTTTTGCAGTACTTACAGTTTTTACCCGCAGAATTTTCAGGGCAGCAGTATATCTGCTACTTTCTCTTATTGGTATTGCAGGTATATATTTTCTTTTGGACATGCAGTTTGTAGCGGCTTTGCAAATTGTTATTTATGTAGGAGGCATCGTAGTACTGATAATATTTTCAGTTTTTCTTACGGCACAATCCGGAGAAAGGCTTCCATCACGCAATCCCTGGAATATTTTAACTTCGATGTTATTGACTGTTTCTGGTTTTATTTTTACACTTTGGGCAATTATAAACCATGTTTATAAAGTATCTGATAAAGCCCCGGTTGAACCTACTGTTAGAAACATAGGAAGTCAATTATTAGATTATAATAATTATGGTTATGTGTTTCCATTTGAAGTAGTTAGTATATTATTACTTGCTGCATTAATCGGGAGCGTAGTTATTGCAATGAAAAAAAATAAAACTAACAACTAACAACTATGGACGGCGTACCACTATTACACATATTAATTTTAAGCACAGCTTTGTTTTTCCTGGGAATTTTTGGTTTTTTCTTTCGTCGTAATTTAATAACCATGTTGATGTCGGTTGAACTTATTCTTAACGGGATCAATTTAAACTTCATAGCTTTTAATAAGTATCTATATCCAAATCAGTTGGAGGGCATATTTTTCACTATGTTTATTATAACAATTGCAGCAGCTGAAGTTTCGCTGGCAATTGCAATTATTATAAACCTTTACAGGAAATTTAATACTATTGATATAGAAGATACCACTACAATGAAATATTAGTATATGAATAATTATTTTATTTATTGCACTTTATCCATATTGATCTTACCATTGGCAAGCTTTATTTTTCTTTCAATTTTTGGGAAAGGAATAAAACCTGTATATGCAGGGTTAATAGGTACTATAGTACTATGTATTACAGCAGTTTTATCGGTTTATGCTGCCTACTGCTATTTCTTTGAATTTGGTTGTCAATCGGGGAATTATGCAGCACAAATAGTTACTAAATTTCATTGGTTGCAGTTCAATGAGAAATTATCTATCGATTTGGGAATCATAATTGATCCAATTTCGGCAATGATGCTTATTGTGATAAGTTTTATTTCGGCAATGGTACATATCTACAGCCTCAAATATATGCATGGAGAAGAACGCTTTACATTGTATTATGCATATCTGTCGTTGTTTTCTTTTTCGATGTTAGGATTGGTTGTGGCTGTTAACCTGTTTCAAATGTACATATTTTGGGAATTGGTTGGAATTTCATCATTCCTTCTCATCGGGTTTTATTTTACAAAGCCTTCGGCAATAGAAGCAGCGAAAAAAGCATTTATTGTGACCCGTTTTGCTGATTTAGGATTTCTTATAGGGATATTAATGTTGAGTTATGGAGCTAAAACTCTTGATTTTATTACACTTATCAACCATCTGACTACTCCGGGTTCACCATATTTATTGTCATTAAACTGTTGCAGTTTTCTTGGCCTGTCAGGATTATCCTGGGGATTGCTGCTTGTGTTCATTGGAGGGGCAGGTAAATCAGCAATGTTCCCACTTCATATATGGCTGCCTGATGCCATGGAAGGTCCAACCCCTGTATCAGCATTAATTCATGCTGCTACTATGGTTGTGGCAGGAGTATATCTGGTGGCCAGGTTGTTTCCTGTATATGCAATTTCAGCCCCTGAAGTTTTGACTATAATAGCATATACAGGGGCATTCACTGCTTTATTCGCTGCAATTATTGCATGTACTCAGACTGATATTAAAAGGGTATTGGCTTATTCGACAATTTCCCAGATTGCATTCATGATTTTTGGTTTAGGTGTTGCAGGCTGGAGTGAAGGACACAATGAAGGTTTTACAGCCTCGATGTTTCACCTGTTAACTCATGCTTTTTTCAAAGCTTTGTTATTTCTTTGTGCCGGTTCGGTAGTTCATTACATTCATAGCAACGAGATCAGAGATATGGGTGGACTCAGGAAGTGGTTGCCAATAACTCATATAACATTTCTTCTTGCTTGTATTGCAATTTCAGGAATACCTCCTTTCGCAGGATTTTTTAGCAAGGAAGCCATCCTATCATCAGCATATCTTGGGAATAGGGCTGTATTTTATATTGCTTTAATTACAAGCGGGTTAACCGCATTTTATATGTTCAGGCTCTATTTCATGATTTTCTGGCATATTAAGCCTGCAGGCCTTGATAAAGGTAATAACCAGGAATCCCATACCTGGGCAATGAATATACCTATGATCTTATTAGCAGTTGGGACTGTTTTTGCTGGTTTAATTCCTTTCGGATTGTTTGTAAGCTCTAACGGGAAACCTGTTAATTTGCCATTTCGCCTCACATTTTCAATTGCCCCTGTTTTAATAGGAATTGCCGGAATTACAATTGCTTATATATTCTATGCCAGGAAAAACGAATTGCCGGAAAAGGTGGTTATTATTTTAGGAAGACTATACCGTTGGATATATCGAAAGTTTTATATCGATGAAGTTTATTTATTTGTTACCAAAAGGATACTATTTAACATGATTGGGAAACCTTTTGCCTGGTTCGACCGCAAAGTTGTCGACGGTATGATAAATGGTACTGCTTCTGTTTCGTCTGATCTTTCAGAGTCAATAAAGGGAATACAATCAGGCAGGTTACAAGCATACACTATGTTTTTTCTTGGTGGGGTGTTATTGCTTGCTGCCATATTAATATTAAAATTTGCCAACTAACAACTAACAACTATCAACTAAAATATGGATATAATATCGATTTTATTACTGATACCCATTATCACTGCCACATGCATATTATTTGCACGAAAGGATATAACTATTAAATTAATAGCATTGGCAGGCAGTATACTGCAACTTATTTATTCAGCATGGCTTACATTATTTTATGTTAGTCTGAGGAATTCAGGCATAAAGCTATCGTCATGTATTATTGAATGGTTTGCCCCGCTTCATATATATTATCGAACTGGTATTGACGGCATATCGTTAGTTATGATTTTATTGACTGCTATGGTTGTTGTTACCGGTATCCTAATATCGTGGAAAATTGACAAACTGGTAAAAGAATTTTTCTTTCTTATAATTTTATTAGGCCTTGGTGCTTACGGGTTCTTTATTTCGGCAGATTTATTTATGATGTTTTTCTTTCTTGAGCTTGCAGTTATACCCAAGTATTTATTAATTAGTATTTGGGGGAGCGGTAAAAAGGAATATAGTGCAATGAAGTTAGTGTTAATGCTCATGTTCGGTTCAGCGTTGGTTTTACTGGGAATGTTAGGGCTTTATATAGCTTCTGGAGTATATGGTGGTGTACCTACCTGGGATATAAATCAATTAGCTCAAATAAAATTCCCTATTGAAATTCAACGTGTTTTGTATATTTTGCTTTTTACGGGGTTTGGAGTGTTTACTGCTATGTTTCCTTTCCACACATGGGCTCCGGATGGACACTCTTCAGCGCCTACTGCTGCTTCGATGTTTCTTGCAGGAATTTCGATGAAGCTTGGCGGTTACGGATGTTTAAGAGTAGCTACTTATTTATTTCCTGATGCAGCATTTGAATTATCGTGGATATATATAATATTAGCATCAATTGCAATTATTTATGGGGCATTCGCAACTATGATGCAGAAGGACCTGAAATATATGAATGCGTATTCTTCAGTTAGTCATTGTGGTTTTGTAATACTTGGAATATCGATGCTAACCAGGGCATCTATTATGGGTGCAGTAATGCAGATGGTTTCACACGGTATAATGACGGCTCTTTTCTTTGCTGCCATAGGGATGATATATGACCGGACACATACACGCCAGGCAAATGAACTTGGAGGTATTTTAAAAAAAGTTCCCTTTATTGGTACAGCATTTATAATAGCAGGGCTAACTTCTCTGGGGTTACCTGGATTTAGCGGGTTTGTTGCCGAAATGACTATATTTATAGGATCGTGGGAACATGCGGGTATATTTTATAAGATTGCTACATTGTTAGCATGTGCTTCTATTGTTGTTACTGCAGTGTATATTTTGCGAGCCATTGGCTTGGCTATTTGGGGGAGTGTTCAGAATAAAGATTTTGAAACATTAAAAGATGCATCCTGGAGTGAGCGGTCTGCTTCATTATTACTAATAGCCGGTATCGTATTAATAGGTATTTTCCCTTTTTGGATGATTCAGTTAATACAGAATGATACTCTTGCAATTTTTAATAAATTTATTTCATTTGCATTGACTAACTAATCCTTATATTTAATTATGACTTTAGATTCTTTTTTACTTTTAAGATTTGAATGGATAATAAGTTTGATTATTTTTTTGTTAATTGTGATGAAACTTATTGATGCTGACAAAAAAGCATCATCGTTTCTATTAACCATAAATATTCTGTTAGCATTGAATTTTGCAATAGGTTGGTTACCAATTAGCAGTGGAATATTATTCAATGGGTTTTTCAGGTCTGCAGGTTTAATAGTGCTGGAAAAAAACATACTCAATTTAGGTCTTTTGCTAATTTCTATGTCAACATATACCTACCTGTTGAAAAATAAAAACAGGATAGAATTTTATATTCTGATATTAAGCAGCATGCTGGGTGTTTACACAATGTTATCGAGCGGACATATTCTGATGTTATATATGGGGCTTGAAATGTCTACTATTCCAATAGCTGCCCTGGCTAATTACAACAAGGGTATGAAAAATTCTTCGGAAGCCGGTATCAAGTTAATCCTTTCATCTGCATTTTCGACTGGTATAATGCTTTTTGGCATTTCGCTTCTTTACGGTGCAGTAGGCAATTTGAGTTTTGAATCAATTATTGCTAATATGCATTTCAATGCAATGGTATTATTTGCTTTTGTATTTATCCTTGGCGGGTTTGCCTTTAAGATGTCGATAGTACCATTCCACTTGTGGACGCCAGATGTTTACGAAGGGGCCCCGGTTGGAGTAACCAATTATTTATCAGTAATTTCAAAAGGATCCGTGGTATTCATATTTATTACCGTATTATATATGGTATTTGGCGGTTTAAAAGAAGCCTGGCTGTATGCCTTAACAATATTAGGAGTATTAAGTATGACAATTGGTAATCTGTTTGCTATGAGGCAGGATAACATCAAACGGTTATTAGCATTTTCTTCAATTACCCAGATTGGGTTTGTACTCGTAGGAATTGCCGGGGCTTCTAAGACAGGAAGTACTTCTGCAATATATTTTATATTAATATATCTTCTAAGCAATATTGCTGCTTTTGGTGTTGTTGGGGCCGTAACTGATACCACAGGAGAAGAATCCATATCAGGTATATATAAAGGATTTTATAAAACAAACCGGTTTTATTCGCTTATTCTTTCCCTGGCATTATTTTCACTTGCAGGAATACCTCCTACTGCAGGTTTTTTTGGGAAATTATTCCTGTTATCATCAGGTATGGGTAATGGAATGTATGTATTACTTGGCATAGCCGCCATAAACCTTGTGTTATCCTTATACAATTACCTGCGGGTTATAAGATCAATGTTTTTAGATAATGATGAAAAATCCAATATTGTAATAGAAAAAACCCGTTCATTAACGGCCGCTTTGATAATTTGTGTGATAGGAATACTATCTATTGGTTTTATTGCTCCGATTTATAATTATATTTATTCTTTAAGTTTTGGTGTAAATTACTAACAACTAACAACTAACAACTAACAACTAACAACTAACAACTAACAACTAACAACTAACAACTAACAACTATACCGATGGCAATAAATAAATATTATACAATAGAAGAGATTAACGGAGTACGTTGTTCGGTTGTAGAAAAAGGAATTTCATCACGGCGGTCAGCGTTTTTGAAGAATATACTTGAAAGCAGTGGCTACAAAGTTGAAATCAGTGTAATTGAAAATAATTATACCATTGGAGTAACGGATATATTATTTAATCCTGTATATGCGCTTTATAGCCGATCATTAAAATCTATGGATGGTAAATTGGTTACTCCGGCAATATGGAATCAGAAAGCTCAGACGGGTGATTTTTATTGGAATTATTCTTTATAGTGCATAGTGCTTAGTGCATAGTGCTTAGTTGCTGGTTGCAGGTTTCACGTCCTATGTCCTTTCACGTCCTTTCACGTCCCTTTTTCCCTGGTTCTTGGTTCCTGGCTCCATTTTTTCATTTCCGACAGTCATCTACATAATTTATACATTCGTAAATAAATTATGTACATTGGACACAAAATATTTAATATTGGCAATAATTGTATTATTTTTCGGGTTCCAAAAAATAATTTACAATTTATTTTGACATGATAAGTAATTACATAAGTAAATTATTGAAAATACATAATCGTGTAATTGTTCCCGGGCTAGGTGCATTTTTAGTAAAGGGAGAGGAAAATAAATCAATATCTTTTAATGAATTTCTAAGATTTAACGATGGTTTATTGTTAGGATATGTTGCTGATCAGGAACATATTGAAATAATGGATGCTGCTAAAATCATAAAGTCCTTTGCAGAAGAAATAAATAAAAAGTTATATGCTGAACGGACTGCTGAAGTTGAAGGAATTGGTACACTTTACCTTGATGACAATGATAAAATTCAGATAAGAAACCCTCATTTGAATTATCAGGATAAATTCCAATCAAATAATGAAACAGGAATAAAGAATATTAAAAAAAATAAGAGTCAGCCAACTATAATTGAGACAAATAGTCAGACCGACAAACAATTTAATTTTGGTTATGAAGAAGAAAAATTTGAATCCCCAAATTATCCGGAATCAATAATTTCATCAGGTGATAATAAATATGAAAAACACAGCCGGTTAATTTCCATAATAACTTCAAAAAATGTAATTGTAATAGCTGGTTTTTTGGTTATTTTCCTGGTATTAGCGTATATCTTATTAACACATCAGGAATCTAAAACAAGGAAGATTGCAAATGATGGATTTGGAAAAGATACCATATTTGAAAAAATACCCTTGATAAAAAAGAATAATTCCCTTGTTAAAAATACTGCAAAATCTAAACCGGATACTATAAATCACTCTGATTCTGAAATATCGTCATTAACTTCTAAACCTCCTTTAGAACATGGTAATACCGTAAGTGTTTCGTCAAAGCCGGAATCAAAACCTGAATCCATTAAGCATAATACTGAAAATAAGAATAGAAGTGACATAAATAATTTTAAGCGGTATTATATAGTTGCAGGATGTTTTTCTGAAGAATTAAACGCGAACAAGTTAGTCGAAAAACTTAAATCTGAGGGTTATTTATCAGAAAAATTTGCAACGATCAGAAATCTGCATTATGTTTGCTATGCCTCATATAATAATAAAGATTCAGCTTCTGCTGAACTGACTAAATTAAGTCTTAAAGGTAAGTTTGAAGCCTGGATAATGTTTTATACAAATTTTTAATAGGTTTCTATAAAATTAAACGGATGTTTTAATATTGCCTCAAAATATTCGCCTTTTTCGTGCATATCATCATCACCTATCTCATAGTACCAATTTATATTTACCGTGCAGTTATTATTTGAAATATTGATTAATTCTCTTAATATTTGGAGAATCGATTTTGAAGAACCGCTATTCATATATTCAAGTTCCATGTCAACCTTTGTACTAGGCTTAGGATCCATGCAATATTTTATTATCCATGTATACAAATGGTTGTAAAATAATCCGGCATCTTCAGGAATTGACCTTCCTTTAATTTTTATAGTGCCTTCCAAATTAAAATCTATATCGGGTGTTTTGCTATTTCCCTTAATTGAAAGATTTTCCATCTGTTAAATATTGCCATAAATTTAATACTTTTTGTTTTTAATTCAAAGGTTTATGGATTAGTTTATTAAAAAGATTATTAACAATGTTGATAACTTTTATCAATGCATTAAATTCCCTATAAGCTTAGTTTGGCATAAGGTGTTAATTCATGATTGGCGAAAATGTTTTGTTTATATTTATAAAACCCGGTAATAGCAACCATGGCAGCATTATCGGTTGTAAATTTAACAGCAGGGAAATAGCAGTTCCAACCTCGTTGTTCGCCTTCGCTGTAAACTGCAGATCTCAACCCTGAATTTGCAGAAACACCTCCTGCAAGTACAATTTCTTTTATCTCAAAATCTGCAGAAGCTAAAATTAATTTATCCAATAATAAATCAATAATTGATTTTTGTAAGGAAGCACACAAGTGTTTAATATTTTCATCTGCAAATGTTGGCGACAGCTTTAACTGATCCCTTATAAAATACAAAAAGGATGTCTTTAAACCGCTGAAGCTATAATTATATCCCTTCATTCTTGGCTTTGAGAATAAATACATTGGAGACCCTTCCGATGCTAATTTATCAATTTCGGGACCTCCCGGAAATGGTAATCCTAAGATTTTGGCGCATTTATCAAATGCCTCTCCTGCAGCATCATCAAAAGTCTGACCAACAATTTTCATTTCAAGGTGATCACTTACAAGTATTAATTGAGTATGGCCACCAGATACTAAAAGGCATAAAAAAGGAAAAGATGGCACACGGTTTGTATGATTATATTCCAGTATAAAATTAGATAAAATATGAGCCTGAAGATGGTTTACTTCTATTAAAGGAGCAGGCAGGGATAATGAGAATCCTTTAGCAAATGATGATCCGACCAATAGTGAACCCATTAGGCCAGGACCACGTGTGTATGCAATTGCAGATATTTCATTTTTTAATATTCCTGCTAATTTTATAGATCTGTCAACTACAGGAATTATGTTAAGCTGGTGTGCACGCGAAGCCAATTCAGGAACTACACCACCATAGATGCGATGGACCTCCTGATTGGCAATCACATTTGATAACAGGTATCCATCCCTGATTATAGCTGCAGAAGTATCATCACAGGATGATTCTATGCCTAGAATGGTAATGCTCATGGATTAGATTTTTGTAGATATTTAAAATTATATTTGCAGATTAATTGTTTATAGATTTAATGGAGCCAAGAGCCAAGAGCCAGGAATCAAGACAAAAAGTATTTGATTACTGAATTTCAATATTAAATAGTATATTTTCATTTCTTGGTTCTTGGTTCATTTTAAAATAAAGGGTAATATTATTAAAAAAACAAACAGGATATTATTATTGTTTTTTCTGGCGTTGCTTTCTTTACCAACGTTCAGCTATTTTATTTTACAACAACCAAGGGTTCAGCAATTCCTGGTTCAGAAAATTTCTGCAAAATTATCAGCATATTTAGGTTCTTCCGTAACTATTACAAATGCAGATATTGATTTATTCAATAATATATCTTTTAAGAATTTATGTGTACATGGTCCTGATAATGATACAATTTTGTTTACTCCTGAATTTTCATTTCATTTAAATGCATTTGCACTATCGTCGCGCTACGTTGATATTATGAATGTTACAATGAATAAACCCCAAATTCATTTTCATATTGACTCAACCGGATGTATTAATTTTCAATATATTATCAATAAATTTAAATCAAACAGTACAGACAAATTAAGTAAACCATTAGTAATCACAATAAGAGATATAAATATAAAAGAGGCTGATTTTACACTGAAGTCTTATAATCATTCATTTAAAAACTATGGAATTAATTTTAGTGATATTCATCTAAACCCTTTAAACTTAAAAGTGACCGGATTAAGTGTAAATTCAGGAGAGATTGATATGAATATCAGAAATATAAATGGCACTGAAAAATCAGGGTTCATTCTTAGAGATTTTGCTTCACAACTTAAAATATATAAATATTTTATGGTGTTTAACCATCTTTGGATTAAAACAGACAATAGCAATATTAAAGCCAGCAAGGTTAATTTTAAATTTAACGATTTCAAAGAATTTAACACTGGTATTTTTGGGAAAAAGGTCAAAATGGATATAGATATTAAACCTTCAGAATTTTCTACAGACGATTTGGGATATTTTGCTTCTGTATTTAAGGATTATAAATTGAAGGCGAAGGTATCAGGTAAGGTAAAAGGTGTATTGAACGACTTGAAAGGGAAGGATATAGAATTATTATACAGGAATGGTACTATCATTAAAGGCAATATAAACGTTAGTGGTTTGCCTGATTTTGGGTCCGCGTTTATCTATGCTGATATCAAAAGTTTAATTACAACTCCCGATGATATTCAGCATATAACGATCCCTGGTAATAAACAGGGACATATAAATCTTCCGGATAATTTCAGATCAATAGATTACATTACTTACAACGGTAAATTTACCGGGTTATTTAACGATTTTGTTGCAAATGGAGTTATAAAATCGAATTTAGGCATTATTGAATCTGACTTTTCTTTTAAGCCAGATACAACTGGATATTTTAAGTTTAACGGGCGTTTATTTACAACAAGTTTTAATCTGGGAGCATTTATTTATAAGGAACAATATTTGGGTAATATTAGTTTGAATGTCATAGTTAACGGTGAGATATACAAATCAAAAAAATTGGAAGGACAATTGAACGGAATAATCGGCAATATATTTTTCAATGGTTATAATTACCAGAATATTAAAATAAATGGAACTGTTTCAAATAAAAATTATAATGGCTCGGCAGAAATTGAGGATCCTAATATGGAAGCTGATTTTAAGGGCAGGATAAATCTATCAGATCAAATACCGGTTTATAGTTTTAAAGCAGATATTAAAAAAGCTAATCTTTATAAATTAAAAATCGACAACAGAGATACCGGCGCATTCATGTCAATATTCACTACCGCTGATTTTGAAGGAAAAACATTCGATGATATTAAAGGCGAATTAAAAATAAGCAACTTAACTTTTAGAAAAACCAATAAAGAATTTCATATAAATGATTTTTTATTATTTAGTAAAAACATTAATGATACCAACAGTATAGTTATTTGTTCCGATATAGCAGATGTTGAAGTCAGAGGCATTTATCATTACAAGGAGTTGGTAAATTCCTGTAAAATGTTTGTAAAAAATTATCTGCCATCAATTATAACTGATAGCATAGTTGCTGTTTCAGAAGTTAATACATTTAAATTCAGTATTGACCTTAAAAATACACGTCAGCTCACAGATTATTTTATGCCTGGTTTATACATCTCAAAAGACACGAAGATAACCGGCAATTATAATTCATTAAGTAATGAACTGAATTTTCTTGCCACAATTCCACTTTTACAACATAAGACGAAGAAATGGTATAATGCTTACATTTCCGGCAAATCGATCGGCAAGGTATATTCCTTTATTTCAGGATGTAACAGTTTAAATATAGATAAATCAAATGCATTGGAAAATTTAACTATTACAACAGATGTAAAAAACGATTCGATTCAATCCAGATTTAAGTGGAATAATTGGGATTCAATTGTAAATAAAGGTAATATATCATTACTTACAACTGTTAACAGATCCGGTAAGGATAAATGGCCATTAGTTAATATACTCTTAAAACCTTCGGAAATAATTCTGAATGATTCTCTTTGGAGTATACACTCAGGATTAATCAGGGTTGATTCATCTGATATTGGAATTGATAATTTTATGGCTGTTCATCAGAATCAATATATAAAAGCATATGGAAATATTTCCCGCAATAAAGACAAAACATTAATGTTAGAATTTGAAGATGTTAATATCAGCAATTTTACTAACCTTATAAATGCTAAAAAATGGAACCCTGAAGGTATACTTAATGGTAAGGCCGAATTTGCAAATTTATATGGCAATTTAAGATTTCACGCCGGGTTAAGAGTTGACAGTTTATCAATTAATGACCAGAAGTTTGGAATGGCGAATATTAAAACAGTTTTTGATAATTCTGATAAAAATATAAATTTAGAGGCTAGTGCAATTCGGGGCGGCAATATAATAGTATCTGCCAAAGGATTGTATTCGATTGAATCCGGGAAAATTGATTTTGATATTAACACACATAATTTGCAGATTAATTTATTTGATCCATTTGTGTCAACTGTATTTTCAGATATTCACGGTGCCGCATCCGGAAATGTTACTTTGTCGGGCACCATCAAGTCACCGGTATTAAATGGATCGTTACGTATGGATCAGGTTTCATTCATAGTGAATTACCTTAAAACAGGATACCATTTTGATGGTGATGTAAAAGTTGACAGGAACAAGTTTATATTAAAAAATATTGAAGTATTCGATAAGTACAATAAAAGTTCAAATGATGAGCACATAGCTTTTGTAAACGGGAAAATTGATGTAGGTCAGTTCAAAGAAGTATTTATTGATCTTTCCATTGATGCACGAAATCTTGAATGCCTGAATACTAGTGAAAAGGATAATAATATATTTTACGGTACCGGATTTGGGACTGGTAAATTATCAATAAAAGGTCCAACACATAATATTGATATAACGTCCAAAAATATTGTAACTGATAAAGAAACAAAAATATACTTACCTTTTCAAACCAAATCGGACCTTGCAGAATCAAACTTTATTCAAAAAGTTAGTAATCGTAAACCAGAGAAACCATTTGAAAAATACGAGATAGATACAGAATCGGCAGACAATAAGGTAAGTTTTAATTCAGGAGGTGTTAAGCTGGATATTACATTCAACGTAAATACAAATGCACAGTTACAATTGATATTCGATGAAAAAATTGGTGATCTTATCGAGGGAACAGGAATTGGAAATCTGAATATGAAATATGAAAACGGTAATTTCTCAATGTACGGCAACTATACTATTGAAAAAGGAAATTACCTGTATACTTTGGGAAATGTATTCAATAAACATTTTATACTTAACCAGGGTGGAACAATCACCTGGGATGGTAACCCCTTGGATGCAATTATAAATATGGAGGCTTATTATCAGATATATGCCTCACTGCAGGATTTGTCTACGATAACAACCCAAACAGGAACCCAAACAGGAAAAATTAAAGTGAATTGTATTGTAAAATTGACTGACAAACTTATGCAACCAAACATAAAATTAGATATTACCCTCCCAAATGCCGACCAGAGTACACAGGATCTTGTAATGTCTGCTATAAGTACTGATGAAGAAAAATATAAACAATTTGCATTTTTAATGCTTGCAGGTACTTTTTTACCATCTTCAGATATGCCGTCCCAAGGTACAGGTACTACTGCAGCATATGCAACAAGTATGGAATTACTGTCAAACCAATTATCGAACTGGTTTTCCCAGATGGGGAATACTTTCAACATAAATGTAAACTACAGGCCCGCTGATATTAATGCTAAACAGGATTTACAAGCAGGTTTTACAACCCAGATAAATTCAAAAGTCAGTTTTACCGGTAACGTGGATATTGGTGGTGATCCAACAACCCAGCCGCTCACACCTACTGCCACAACTTATACTAATACCCCTATTCCGGATGCAGAGCTGGATTATAAACTCACCAATAATGGAAAGCTTCAGTTTAAAACTTTTACCAGGCCAAACCAAAGTATTGATGCTGTTTCACCATCTACACAGGGTGTAGGTATTGTTTATAAGGAAGATTTCAATTCTTTTTTTGATCTGATTAAACATTATTATTCATCAATATTCAAACGTAAGGGAAAAGTTAGTCCGGTTAAAGAAGAAGCGGAATCGGATGATAGTAATGACAATAATTAAGGTTGAAAAGAACATGGGACGTGAGACATGGGACGTGAAAAAATGGACATGAGAAGTCAGAAGTCAGAAGACAGAAGATGAAAGATAAAAGATAAAAGATCTGATAAGTAATGAAGTGATGAAGTTATGAGGTGATGAGGTAATTTGTCATTATTTTCAAATTTGCACATTTTCATATTTTCAAATTACTTTACATTTTTAACATCATGCTAATAATTTGTACATTTATTCGTTATTTATAAATAATTATCTAAGTGTATCGTATCATGACTTCATGTCTTCACGTCCCACGTCTAAATCTCATGTCTTCACATCTTACTACTTACGACTTATATTTTGAAATATGATAAATACAACTTTATTCTTTTTACAAATAAATGTTCAGAAAGCTGCAACTGATTCCCTGTCAAATGCATTGGCAAAAATTACACCCAGGGAAAGTACTATGTCTTTGCTGGATTTGATTATTAAAGGAGGATGGATTATGGTTCCTATAGGAATCCTCTTTTTGGTGGCAGTGTATATTTTTTTTGAGAGATATTTTTACATCAGGCTTGCCGCAAAAACCGATTCTGATTTCATGAGCAGGATACGTGAATATATACATCAGGCAAAAATAGATTCGGCGCTTAATTTATGCCAGGCTACAAATATGCCTGTGGCCAGGATGATAGAAAAAGGTATTAAACGTATAGGACGACCTTTAAAAGAAATTGAAGAATCAATTGAAATAGTTGGGAAATTTGAAGTTTACAAGTTGGAGAAAAATCTGGTCATTTTGGGTGTTATAGCCGGAATAGCCCCAATGTTTGGTTTTATAGGTACCATCGCGGGAGTAATAAAAATTTTTTATAACATCTCCCTTGCCGATAACATTAGTATTGGATTGATTGCAGGAGGATTGTATGAAAAAATGATTACGAGTGCTGCCGGATTGCTGGTCGGTATAATTGCATTTATTGCCTATCACTGGTTAAATGTAATGATAGAAAAGGTAGTGCATACACTTGAACAGAATGCAATGAACTTTATTGACTTACTTCAGGAACCTATAAAATGAATCTTCGGGCAAAAAATAAATTCAGGGCAGAGGTTAGTACTTCATCATTTAACGATATCATGTTTTTCCTGATGTTGTTTTTCCTGATTGCCTCTACACTTGTAAATCCAAGTGTTATAAAGCTTACTTTGCCTAAATCGCAGCATAACCAAACTATGCGTAAAACGGAAATTTCCATATCTATCACGAAGGATTTGAAATATTATTTAAATAACAAAGAAATAGCTTTTAACCTTATTGAAAACGAACTTTCAAGATCCGTTCAAACTTTAAAGGATCCAACAATTGTTATACGGTGCGATCATGAAATTCCGGTTCAAAACCTCGTAGATGTTATGCAAATAGGTAGTAAGCTTAAGATTAAGATGATTTTAGCAACAAAAAGTCCTAATGGTTGAAAAATATCCGATAAGCAGACGTTCATGCTGGTTGGCTATATTGTGTACTATTTTTGTCAGCGGACTGGTAATTTCTATATTATTGCTGATCTTATTACGTACACCTGTCCCTCCATATCCTGAAGAAGGAGGGGGCTCCGGTAATGGTATTGAACTGAACCTTGGGTTTTCAATAGCCTCTGCAGAAAATAATCCTCAGGATCTGGCATCACAACCTGAAATTGATAAGGCCGAACCAAAAATTAAACCGGAATCCAGGAATGAAAAGATTCTTACCCAGGATGTTGAAGACGCCCCTACCTTAAATGATAAAGAAGTTAAAACAAAAAAGAACAAAAAGACCACGCCAAAAGAAATTACAGTTCCTTCCAAAATACAAAAAGAATCCCCAAAACCTCAGGTTAACAACAAGGCAATGTATCATCCTGTGAAAAATCAAAATGGAACTGATCCTAACAGTAACATCTCTGGTAATCAGGGTAATCCGAATGGTAACCTGGGAGCAAAAGCCTTTGGAGGCCAGAATGGTAAAGGAGGCACCGGAGATGGAACAGGAGGCGGACAAGGATCAGGAAATGGTTCCGGTAACGGACCTACAGCAAGTGCTAATCTTCAGGAACGTAATCCTGTTTTACCATTACCTTTATATAATCAGCAGGTTGAAGGGGTTGTAGTTGTCAGCGTAACTGTTAACAGTGATGGAGTTGTTATTGAAGCTATTCCAGGAGTTAAAGGTTCCACCACTCTTGAACAAAGTCTTTTGGATGCTGCCCGGCAGGCTGCCTTAAAAGCACATTTTGATCAGAAACCCGGATCACTGCGGGAGAAAGGAACGATAAGGTATCATTTCAGGTTACAATAAGAAATTAGGTGATTAGGTAATTAAGTGATTAGGTGATTAGGTGAAATATACTTAATTACTTAATCACTTATCACTTTTTACTCCATTCTTATTATCTTTGCAATTCACTTGTATTCTAAACGATGACATTGCTTAAACCAAATATAAAGGAAGAATTACAGAAACGTGTTCTGGTGCTTGATGGTGCCATGGGAACCATGATTCAGCAACTTCGTCTTTCTGAACGGGATTTTCGGGGGGAACGTTTCAGTAACCATCCGTCAGATCTTAAGGGTGACAATGATTTATTATCTATTACCAGGCCTGATATTATTCAGAGTATTCACGAACAATACCTTGAAGCCGGAGCAGATATAATAGAAACAAATACTTTTAATGCCAATCGCATATCACAATCCGACTATGCCCTGGGTAATTTGTCTTATGAACTTAACCTTGCCAGTGCCCGCATTGCACGTTCAGCTGCTGATAAATTCACCCGGGCCGATCCTTCGAAACCGAGGTATGTTGCAGGGAGTATCGGACCAACCAACAAAACAGCTTCCCTTTCTCCTGACGTAAATGATCCTGGCTACAGGGCAGTTTCGTTTGACGGCCTGGCAGAGATATATACTGAACAGGCTAAAGGGCTGTTAGATGGTGGAGTGGACCTGTTATTGGTTGAAACCGTTTTTGATACCCTCAACGCGAAAGCGGCCCTGTTTGGTATCAGCGAACTTTTAAAAAGCAGAAATTCCCAAATTCCGGTTTCAGTTTCAGTAACTATTACGGATGCAAGCGGTCGAACCCTGTCTGGACAAACCGTCGAAGCTTTTTTGTATTCAGTTTCTCATGTAAACTTATTGAGCATTGGTATTAATTGTGCTTTAGGGGCCAGGGAGATGAGGCCATATATTGAAGAACTGGCAAAAAAATCCCCGTTTTATGTGAGCGCCCATCCTAATGCCGGATTACCGAACCAATTTGGTGAATATGACGAATCGCCGGAGCAAATGGGTTATCATGTACATGATTTTCTTAGTCATGGTTTTGTTAATATAATTGGCGGTTGTTGCGGTACTACACCTGAACATATTAAAAAATTTGCCGGACTTGCTAAAAATTCTATTATCCATAAACCTGTTCAGTTGTCATCCGATTTGCACCTTTCGGGTCTGGAACCTTTAAATATTAATAAAGAATCCAACTTCATCAATATAGGAGAACGTACCAATGTTGCCGGTTCTAAAAAATTTGCAAGGCTCATTCGCGATGAAAAATATGATGAAGCACTTACTATTGCCCGAAACCAGGTTGAAGGCGGAGCGCAGATAATTGATGTTAACATGGATGATGCGATGCTCGAGTCCGAAAAATGCATGGTTAAATTTTTGCATCTGATAGCTTCGGAACCTGAGATATCGAGACTTCCAATAATGATCGATTCATCTAAATGGTCGGTGATAGAAGCCGGATTGAAATGTGTACAGGGAAAATCCATTGTGAATTCAATAAGTATGAAGGAAGGGGAGGGGCCCTTTAAAGTTACTGCCCGCAAAATAAGAAATTATGGTGCCGCTGCAGTTATCATGGCTTTTGATGAAAAAGGCCAGGCCGACTCATTTGAACGAAGAATTGAAATTTGTTCCCGGGCGTATAAAATTCTTACGGAAGAGATACATTTTCCTCCCCAGGACATAATTTTTGATACCAACGTGCTTGCCATTGCTACAGGTATTGAAGAACACAATAATTATGCGGTTGATTTTATAAGGACAGCGCGATGGATTAAGGAGAACCTCCCACATGCCAGGCTGAGCGGAGGTATTAGTAACCTTTCATTTTCTTTCAGGGGCAATGATGTCGTTCGTGAGGCAATACATTCCGTATTTCTGTTTTATGCTATACAGGCCGGTCTAGATATGGGCATTGTTAACCCTGGCATGCTGCAGGTTTATGATGAGATCCCGAAAGAATTACTGGAAAAAGTTGAGGATGTTGTCCTGAATAAACGGGGCGATGCCACCGAGCGCCTGGTAGAGTTTGCTGAAAAATACAAGGGACAGGACTCTCAGGTTACTATCACTGCTGACGATGAATGGAGAAAAGGTACCCTTCAGGAAAGGATTTCCCATTCACTTGTACGAGGTATAGATAGCCATGTTGAACAGGATATGGAGGAGGCCCGTAAGGAACATAAATATTCGCTGGATATTATTGAAGGGCCGTTGATGGTTGGGATGAATATTGTTGGAGACCTTTTTGGTGCCGGTAAAATGTTTTTGCCACAGGTAGTTAAAAGTGCCCGTGTAATGAAAAAGGCCGTTGCGCAGTTGCTTCCATATATTGAAGCTGAAAAAGCTGAAAGCGGGAAAAAATCCTCCGCCGGTAAAATATTGCTTGCAACCGTAAAAGGCGATGTGCATGATATTGGAAAAAATATTGTAGGTGTGGTTTTGGGTTGCAATAATTATGAAATAGTTGATTTAGGGGTGATGGTACCCTGTGAAAAAATTTTAAATGCTGCCCAAGAAATAAATGCGGATATAATTGGGTTAAGCGGCCTTATAACCCCTTCACTTGAAGAAATGGTGCATGTGGCAGAGGAAATGGAACGCACAGGGATGAAACAACCTTTGATAATTGGTGGTGCAACTACTTCAAAAATACATACAGCTATAAAAATATCATCAAAATATTCAAATCCTGTGGTTTATGTTAAGGATGCGTCCAAAAGTGTTCAAATAGTAAGCAGTTTGCTTTCATCTGACCATAACCTAAAGTATGCCAATGAGGTAAAGAATGAATACCAGGAATTACGGGAGTCATATGCAGGCAAAAAAGTGAATATAAAATACATCACCCTTGATGAGGCACGTGCCAACAGGTTTAAAATTGACTGGAATGCACAACCGCCTGTAATACCAAAGTATACTGGTTTCAAGGAATTTCAGGATTATCCGCTTGGGGAGATAAGGGGATATATAAGCTGGATATTCTTTTTCATAGTATGGCAGTTGAAGGGTAAATTTCCCCAGATCCTTGACGACCCCCAACAGGGAGAAACAGCGAGAAGGTTATTTGCCGATGCCAATAAACTTCTGGATGAGATTATTTCAAAAAAACAGATTACCGCTAACGGTATAATTGGTATTTTACCGGCTAATTCGGTGGGTGACGATATTGAGGTATACAGGGACGAAAGCCGTAAGGAAGTCATTAAGATATTTCATAATCTACGTAACCAAACGCAGAAGGAAACAGGGTTGCCAAACCTGTGCCTGTCGGATTTTATTGCACCCAGGGAAAGCGGTATTACCGATTATCTTGGCATGTTTGCTGTAACAGCAGGAATTGGGGTTAGTGATATTGCAACAGCATTTGAAAAACAACTTGACGATTACAATTCTATAATGGTAAAAGCATTAGCAGACAGATTGGCCGAGGCCTTTACAGAACTTATTCATTTAAGGGTAAGAAAAGAATTCTGGGGATATGTTCCTAATGAATCAATGCCTTTAGAAGAACTTTTACTTGAGAAATACACAGGTATACGACCTGCACATGGATACCCGGCCTGTCCCGACCATTCCGAGAAGAGAGTGTTATTCGATATGCTCAGGGCAGAAGAAACAGCGGGTATAAAATTAACCGAAAACTTTTCAATGATGCCGGCCGCTTCTGTAAGCGGTTTGATATTCGCCCATCCTCAAAGCCGGTATTTCTTTGTGGATAAAATCTCCCGCGACCAGGTTGAAGATTATGCCCGGCGCAAAGGCGTATCGACAGCACAGGTTGAAAGGTGGCTGCCTGGGAATCTGAATTATATATAGAACCAAGAGCCAAGAACCAGGAACCAAGACAGAATACAAAATACAGAAGATAAAAGATAAAAGATAAAAGATAAAAGATAAAAGGTGTTCAGTGATCATTAATCAGAAATTTATTATTATTATTTTCAAATTTGCACATTTTTTAATTTTCAAATTGTCTTGGTTCCTGGCTCTTGGTTCCTGGCTCTGTAATTACAAATTATTATTATAAAAAATATTTAGTACAACCGAATGAAAATAACAGATATTTTTAAACAACAAAGCCGGACATTTTCCTTTGAATTTTTTACGCCTAAAGATGAAATTGCTGCCGTTGATTTTGGGATCAATGTAGGGCAACTATTAAAACTAAACCCATCCTTTTTAACAGTTACTTATGGGGCAGGGGGATCAACTCACGAAAGGTCGTTTGCCCTGGTAGATTACCTGCAGAATAGGATCGGCATAACTACGGTTGCACATTACACCTGTGTTAACGTATCACGGGATAAGGTGGCTGAAGACATTAAGTATTTAAAAAATATCGGTATTGAAAACCTTATGCTTTTGCGCGGAGATCCTCCAAAAGGCCAGGGTGTTTTTATACCTCACCCGGATGGATTTGCCAATAGCAATGAGCTGGTGGCATTTGTCAAACAGCAACATTCATTTTGTGTCGGAGGAGGGGCATACCCTGAAAAGCATCCGGAGGCGGCAAGTCTTGATGTTGATATTCAGTTTTTAAAGAAAAAGGTTGATGCAGGCATCGATTTTCTCGTTACACAATTGTTTTTTATCAATGAAGCTTATTTCAGGTTCCTGGAAAAGGTTAAAGCTATAGGAATAACTGCCAGGATTATACCAGGAATAATTCCAATTACTTCATACGGACAGATAAAACGTTTCGGGCAGTTAAGCGGTGCCAACATTCCGGGTGAATTAATCCAGGCAATGGAACCGTATCAAAATAACAGCGAAAAAATTTACCAGATAGGAATGGATTACTCGATTGAACAATGTCGTGACCTGCTTGACGGGGGAGCACCGGGCATTCATTTTTATACCCTGAACAAATCTAGGGCGATAGTGGAGATATTCGAGACGCTGGTGAAATGATGACAAATTACTGATTACTAATGACAAATGTAATTTGAATATTTGACCCTTCGACTACGCTCAGGGCAATAAATGTGCTAATTTGAAAATGAGTTTTATAAGGTTTATACTTTTTTAACTATATTAAATTAAAATATTTTAAATGTCATTTCTATCAATACCAGCTTGTTTAAGTATAGCATTTAATGTACCTTTTGCAAGGTCTTTATTATGCATTGGTACTACAGTAATTTTACCTGTAACTTGATGTATATAATAATGATGGCTTCCATGAATACCTTTTAAAACAAAACCTTTACTTTCAAGATTCTTTATAAGTTCCTTCGGGGTTAGAGATGGAAAGTTACTCATGCTCACGAAGCTAAAGTCAAAGAATATTCCAGGGTGTGGCTGTCATCGGGTATGTTTTCACCTTGTTCTTTTAAAATTTCCAAATATCCTTCAATGGCTTCTTTAGCCATTTCAATAGCGTGGTTAATATTATTTCCATAAGTAATACAGCCGGAAAGGGATGGTACAGTTACCGTATATCCTCCTTCCGGTTCCTGTGTCAATATAATACGGTATGTATGCATATTATTAATATTTAAGCTAAAATATAATTAATTTGTTTTGGTTGGCTTTGACCATTATTAAATTTCTAAAGTAGCAATAAATAGTCGCTCATTCTTTACATTCCCTTACCTTCTTCTATTCCTTTTCACTTTATTTTTCCCAACGCTTCCGTCAGATAAACCCAAAATTTCTGAACTGAAGGTATATTTACCTTTTCATCGGGTGAATGGGCATTCTTTATAGTGGGGCCAAATGATATCATATCCATTCCTTTATAAACGTCGCCAATTAAACCGCATTCCAGTCCGGCATGGATGACCTTTATTTCCGGTAAATTGCCGAATTTATCCTTATATATCTTTTTCATGGTAGCTAAAACCGGGGAATTAACATTTGGTTTCCAACCCGGGTAAGCTCCTTCGTGAATGACATTGGCACCTGCCAGTTCAAAAACACTGGTAATTGCATTGCAGATGTCCGTTTTGGCCGTATCAACCGAACTGCGTGACAAACAACTTATTTCGATATAATTATTAAAAGATTTTATTATTGAAAGGTTTGTAGATGTTTCAACAATTCCGGGCATGTCGGCCGACATCCTTGTAACCCCGTCAGGAAAGGCATATATGGCATTAAGAAACTTAGCCTGGATATTTTTATTAATAATAAACTTTGGTAAATCAGTTTCAGTAACATCAATTTTTATTCCCGGATCTACTGACGACAATTCATTTATCACATCCCGCAGGTAGCCTTCAACCATACTTTTGAATGCCTTTTCTTTATCAGTAGGCAACACTATGGTAGCAAAAGATTCACGCGGAATGGCATTACGTACGCTTCCGCCTTCTAAGCCGGCAAGCCTCAGCCCAAGTTCACGGGATGCATTCCAAAGTAGCCTGTTCATCAATTTGTTAGCGTTTCCGCGGCCAAGATTTATGTCTACACCTGAGTGCCCGCCTTTGAGACCGGTAATTTTGATATTGAAAGCTAATGTACCTGCCGGTAATTGTTCAGGCTCAAAGGTAAATTTTACAGAAGTGTTTATTCCGCCAGCGCAACCTATATATAGTTCCCCTTCGTCTTCAGAGTCAAGATTCATAAGAATACGGCCTTTCACGAAATCAGCCGCAAGATTCATGGCACCGGTCATACCTGTTTCTTCGTCAATTGTGAACAATACTTCCACCGGACCGTGTGATATATTGTCAGCTTCCAGTACTGCCAATCCTGCTGATACACCAATACCATTATCGGCACCAAGTGTAGTGTCTTTTGCATGCACCCATTCGCCATCCATATATGTTTGAATAGGGTCCTTACTGAAATCATGCGACGAAGATGCGTTTTTTTGAGGCACCATATCAAGATGTGCCTGAAGGACTATACCGGGTTTGTTTTCATTACCCCTGGTGGCAGGTTTGCTGATAACAACATTGCCTACCTGGTCCTTCTTATACTTGAGATTATGTTTGACAGCAAAATTTACTACAAAATCGATAGCTTTTTCTTCATTTCTGGAAGTGCGGGGTATTTTGCAGATGCTATCAAAATTTTTCCATAATAATGCCGGTTCCAAACTATTCAATAGTGTTGTCATAATTGTGCAGTTTTATTTCAAAAATTAAAAGTACCAATAATAATACAATTGGCGTAATATTTTGGTTTATTTTGTATGTCTAAACTTCTAAGAAGAGGTCATGCAGGAGAAAACTATAAAAGCATTTCAGCAGGGCGATAAAGAGTCGTATCGTTTAATATTTGATATGCTGTACTCAACCATGTGTTTGTTTGCCACGAAATTTATTAATGATTATAATGAATCGGAAGATATAACACAGGAAGTTTTTATTGAATTGTGGCATCAAAAGGGAAAATTTGAAAGCATTGATCATATAAAAGCTTTTATCTACACTTCTATAAAAAACAGGTGCATTAATTTCAACAGGCATATAAAAATCAGGGAGAAGTACAGTCAAATAATATTGGAGGATAATGAGGTTTTTTTTGAAGAGGCTGTAATTGAAACTGAAGTAATACAAAATTTAAATAATGCAATAAATAAACTTCCCGTACAAAGAAAGCAAATAATAAAACTATGCCTGCAAGGTTTAAAAAACGAAGAAATTGCTGATAATATGGATATATCAATCAATACAGTTAAACAGCAAAAGAAGATTGCCTATAAACAGCTTCGCGAAAAATTATCCTTAATATTTATTTTATTTTGAACTTAAAATAGTCGTGGTATAATACTATTTTAAAATCATCGTGGTCCTTAACGTAAAACCTTACATGATAATCGCCTTTTAAGAGGTAAACTCCTATTTTACCGGTATATTCCCCAACAGCATTTGTCCTTACAAATAAAAAATCATAATATTTTTCGGCTTTTAAATTTGGGACGGTATCTGGCAATAAATTATTCCCTTCTAATTTAGGATTGCCATTCAGGGTAAAAATATAGTTATGGTCGGGTAAAAGATTCATGAGTTTTATATTAAAAATAAACCCGTTCACTTGTGATTTATAAAATATGACTTCACCATATTTTACTGCATTACTAATATTTCTTCCCCATTGCAAAGGAGGCGTTATAAACTCAACTTTATTTATTTGGGCAGTATCCTGAAAATTGGAAATTTTAAACAGGTTTATAAAATCCTGCTTATTTTTATCGGAAGTCATACAAATACTATTATTCGTATTCAGATCACATAATTCCTCCTTGCCAAACACAACAATTTGTTGGGAAAATGTCATGGAACTCAGGCTCATTAATGCTAAAAAGAGTAAATTCTTCATAACTATTTTTTATTAATATCATTTATTGATTATCAAAGATATTATGATTTTTCAACTTTCAGTATTCAATTATCAATAAATTTATGGATAGATACATTTTAAAAATTTACCTGAAGTTATACACCCGTTTTTTTAATTCAGTTGTATAAATATTAGAACCAGGAACCAGGGAAAAAGGACGTGCAACCTGCAACCTGCAACATAATCAATAATAGTCAATATTATGGATAATCTTCAACCTTTAATAAAGATATCAGAAATAATTGCCAAGGAAAAATATGATAAATTGTTGGATCAGGAAACCCTGGTATTGCAAAACTGGCTTGCGGAATCCCCTGACAATAAAGTTATCTATAATAAACTTCAAAATGGAGAAAAGCTTGTTATTGAACTAAATGAATTGGGAAAATTTGATCCGGAAAAGGCATTTGAAAAAGTTGAAGAAAACATTTCGGCAAAAAGGTTACTTTTTAAAGTAAACAGAATTAACCCAAATTATATAAAATATGCTGCGGCAATTGCTGCATTGGTTATTTGTTCATATTTGCTCATATTAAAAATCCATAAGCCGGAAACACCGCATTATGTCATAAACATTGTTCAGGGCTCACAAAAAGCTATTTTGGTTACAGCTAACAATCAGAAAATTGTGCTCGATAGCACCAATAACAAACAAATTATCAAAAATGACCTGGCTGAAATTGTGAATTCAGGTTCTGTTCTTAGTTATACTAAAAATGATTCTATCAACAATTCTGCAGATATTATAGCATATAACACTTTAATAACCCCGCGCGGAGGTGAATATACCCTGGTTTTATCTGATGGTACCACTGTAAAACTAAATGCAGATTCAAAATTAATTTATCCTGTTATATTTATAGGAAATACACGTGAAGTAACCCTGGAAGGGGAGGCATTTTTTAAGGTTGCAAAGTCGGATATTACACCATTTATTGTGAAGGCCTACAATATCAATGTTAAAGTATACGGTACAATATTTAATGTGTCGGCTTATAGTAATGAAAGCCTGGTGCAAACTACATTAGTGGAAGGCAGCGTGGGAGTTAGTTTAAAAACCAGGTCAGATCCTGAACAAAAAATCAAACCTGATCAGCAATTTACTTATAATAAAGCAACAGGCATAAGCAATACAAAGGAAGTTAATGCCGGACAGTTTATTGCATGGACAAAAGGCATGTTTGTATTCGAAAACGAACCTATTGAGAATATTTTAAAGGTAATGTCGCGTTGGTACGATGTTGATTTTGAATATAATGGTGAAAACACTAAAAATTTACGATTTACAATAAGCCTTGGAAGATATGATAATATTAATAAAATATTGAATATGATTTCTATTTCATCAAATGTGAAGTTTTCGCCGAAAGGAAAAATAATAATTGTTAATAGTGAATAGGCCAGGCATAAATAGCATTATTCCTGAATTTAGGAGATAATAGTCATAATGAATATCATAAATACAACATCCAAATCAATAATAACCAATATGTTAATTGTATCTAACACTTTTTCAGGGCTTTATCATTATTTATTAAAATGTTTTTTTTCTGTATTGTTATGTTTTAACATCTTGCATTTATCAGCAGAAACACCTCTGCTTAACCTTACAATGCAGAATGTGAGCCTGCACGAAATTTTAAAGAAAATAAAAGAACTGAGCGGTAAAAATATTCTTTACAATAATAACCTTATAGATAAATTCACAAATGAAACTATAGAATTGAAAAATGCCACACTTGAAGATGCCCTGAGAAAGATACTGGAAGGAAAAGAACTAAAGTTCAGCATTATTGATGATGTAATAATAATTGAACCGGATGCTGAAAAACAAAATCCTGATAAATCAAATAACTTTATTCAAAAAGTTAAGGGAAATTTTACAATCAGCGGAATAATAAAAGATGGCTTTTCAGGTGAAACATTACCTTATGTTAGTATTTATATAGAAGGTACCGGTTTAGGAGTCCAGTCAAATCCATATGGTTTTTATTCTATAACACTTCCGGCAGGAACATACCATTTGGAATATAAATGTGTGGGATATAAGGATAATACAAAAATAATTGTTCTGGATAATGATATAAGGTCAGAGGAAATATTGCAGATAAAAAATCGTGAGATGGATGAAGTTGTAATAACCCAAAAGAATAATGATTTAAGTAAAATTGAAACGCGGATGACTAATATTGATGTAACATCCGTAAAAGAATTGCCTGCATTAGGCGAACCGGATATCCTCAGGAATATTCAGTTGCTTCCGGGGGTGACAAGTCCTACAGAACTTGGCGGAGGTTTTAATGTACGGGGAGGAGGGGCTGATCAGAATTTAATGCTTTTGGATGAAGCAATCGTTTACAACCCATATCATTTAATAGGATTGTATTCTGTTTTTAATACCAATATTATTAAAGATGTAAAATTTTATACAAGTGGGATTCCAGCCTCTTATGGCGGAAGATTATCGTCGGTAATGGATATTACTCAAAAAGATGGAAATATGAATTCCTTTCATGGCAGTGCAGGCATAGGTTTAATTAGTTCAGATATTTCACTTGAAGGTCCCATAGCTAAAGATAAGAGTTCTTTCATTATAGCATTAAGGAGGTCATATATAGATTTGTTTTTCCCATTTTTCACAGAACTCAAAAATACAAAAACTTACTTCTACGATTTAAATTCAAAATTAAATATTATAATAAATAATAATAATAGAATTTATTTCTCTTTTTATTCCGGAAATGATATCACAAATGTACTATCTGAAAATGAAGAATATGGAAATATTACAAGCACTTTGAGATATAACCATATTTTTAACCGGAAACTATTTTCGAATACTTCGTTGATTTTTAGCAAGTATAAAATGACAGATAACGAATCTGCCAATCCATATTCTTATAATGCTAACCTGGGACTTAATAATTATGAATTTAAAAATAGCTTTATGTATTTCATACCTAAACATAAAATAGAATTTGGTATTAATATCATTGACTATTTATTTCATCCAGGTGAATTGAGCCCCATGAACGACTCATCGGATATGAAAAAAATTGTAATTCCCGATCAATATTCCATTGAATCAGCAGTGTACCTTAGTGATAATTTTCATATTAATTCAAAAATTGAGATGCAATATGGTTTAAGGGCTTCGGATTTTTGTTATTTGGGGCCCCAGGTTGTAAATGAATATTCAAACGGTGCTCTTCCAAATATTATTGGAACAATAAGTTATAAACGAAACCAGGTAATTAAGTCTTATAACAATCTTGAGCCGCGGCTTTCAATTAAATATAGCATAAATGATAACAATTCATTAAAACTATCATATAATAAGTTGTCACAATATATTCAGCAGATATCGGATACTGAAGTACCATTGCCTTTCGATATGTGGAAGCCGAGTAATAATTACATAAAACCATTGATTGGGAATCAATTTTCAATCGGATATTTCTCTGATTTATATAAAAATACAATTGAATTTTCTATTGAAGCCTATTATAAGTTGTTGCAAAATGTAATACAAGTAAGACCGGGAGCCAACATAACGTTAGACACAACCCTTGATGCAGATTTATTGCAAGGTAAAGGCAGGGCTTTCGGATGTGAATTAATGGTTAATAAAACCAAAGGAAAGCTCACGGGAATGATTAGTTATGCATTTTCGAGGAGTTTGCAAAAGGTTGTTAATCCTTATCTTCAGGAAACAATCAATAACGGGAATTGGTACCCTTCTTTATATGATATACCTGATAAAATAAGCGTCGCCGGAGAATATAAACTGACCAGCAGGATAAGTTTTACAATTGATTTCAGCTATATGACCGGCAGGCCAATTACTCTTCCATCAGGACAATATACATATTTCGGGTATTTAATTCCTTATTATTCAAATGTAAATTTACAAAGATACCCCGATTATAACCGTTTGGATATTGGTATGGTATTACATAGCAAAAAAAAGCCAAACAGGAAATGGGAAGGTTTCTGGAACTTTTCTATTTATAATGTATATGGACGTGAAAACGCCTATTCGATTTATATACAGCGAATATATTGGGGTACCCAGAATACACAGGCTAATGAAATATGGTTAATGACTGTATTTCCAAGCGCATCATGTACTATTAAATTCTAAAATCATGAAAATTATCACTATTATTTTACTTTTTTTTGTGATTGGTTGTACTAAAGTTATCCAATTGGATCTGCCTCTCGAAAACCCACGATTGGTAGTTCACGGATTAATTACAAATGACACTACTTTGCTTGTTGCGCCTAGTAGTTTTGTACTAAGCAGATCCTCGCAATATATTTACAAGGACACAACACCGGATTATGAAACAGGTGCAAAAGTAATCCTTACAGATAACATTGGCAATATTGATACTTTACCTGAAGTTATGAATGGGAGATATGATATTAATTATAATATAATTAAAGGTGTAATCGGCAGGGGGTATAAAGTTGATATTTATACCAAAGAAGGGCAACATTATAAGTCAGACTTTGAAGTAATGGCAGCCGTACCTCCGATAGATACAATTTATTCTGCTTATAGTCCCTATCCTGGAAATTCAACATTGAAGAATTATACCATTTATGCCGATTGGCAAGATCCCCCGAATATTGCTAATTATTATCTATGGACTGCCGCTTATAATTATTATGGTGCAACACATCCAAATCAAAATTGGTTTTCAGTATTTAACGATAAATATATTAATGGGGAGTATATTAAAAACGATATTGTAAATAAAGGCTGGACAGGTGATTTAGGTTTTAACTTCATATTGTATGTTTATTCACTGTCCGAAAATGCTTTTAACTTTTGGAATTTACTTCAGGAGCAAACAATTCCGGCACAATATAACAGTACGGTTAATTCAAATGTTCCCCTTATAGGAAATGTATATAATGCTAACAATCCGAATGATTATGCTTTAGGTTATTTCCAGGTTTCTGCAATAACCGTGAAGACATTAAAACTTCCTCCATGGTAATAATAAGTATTAATTTTTAATTTCTTTAGGAGTCATATTGCTTTTATACTTATTTTTGGGGCCAATAAAAATCGGGCCATGAAATTATATCAAAAAATTCTGTTGTATTCTTTTTTGTTTTTGCTGGGCGTTACGCTATTTTGGTGGCTTTACAGGGATTTGGACTGGGTAAAGTTAAAAAGGGGGTTATTAATTACAAATTATTACTGGATAATAGTTTCAATTATATTGGGATTGTATAGCCATTATATCCGTTCAATCAGATGGAAGATGTTAATTAAGCCTATGGGATACAACCCTAAGGTTAGCAATATATTTTTATCGGTATTAATCATGTATTTTACGAATCTTATAGTGCCCAGAGCAGGTGAAGTTGCCCGGTGTACTGTTTTGGCCAGATACGAGAAGATACCTGCATCCAAATTAATTGGTACTATGATTGTTGAACGGATTGCTGATATGATAACCATGATTTTACTGGTAATCATAGTTTTTATCATTAACCTTGGAATTGTTAAGGAATTTTTTATTCAAAATCCTAAAATTACTTCAAACCTTATAAGATTACTATCAATTACTAACATCATATTAGGGGTAACAGTTATAATTCTTATCGTTATTTTATTCTTTGTTTTAAAGCCATTCAAAAACACCAAATTTGGTGAAAGGCTAAAAAGAATCAAACATGGTTTAATTGAAGGGGTTAAATCAATATTAGTTCTTGAGAACCGCTGGTATTTTATCGGATATACATTTTTCATTTTTGCATTATGGTTGTTCATGTTATATGCAGTATTTAAGGCATATCCTCCAACATCACATCTTTCGATTGAAGCAGGGATGTTTACTTTTCTTATGGGAGGTTTGGCGATGTTAGCCCCCGTACAGGCAGGTATAGGGGCATGGCATTATATGGTAATAAAATCTCTGTTATTGTATGGTATTGCTGAAGAAAACGGGAAAATTTTTGCTCTTGTGGCTCATACTTCGACTAATCTCATTTACTTAATTTTCGGATTGGCTGCATTTGTTTTTCTACCGGTCATTAATAGGAAAAATAGTGCTTAGTGCATAGTGCATAGTGCTTAGATCTGCAGAATGCAGAAGACAGATAATAGATTTGAGATTTGAGAATCAAGATTTAAGATTTACAATTTCGTAAGACTGTTAAAATCTTAAATCTAGAATCTTAAATCTAAAATCAAAGAGTCTTGGCTCCTGGTTCTTGGCTCTTGGTTCTATATTTAGATTACCTGAAAATTATCTGACCCTTCAATTCTTTCCAAATCAGTACCAAAAGGACGATCGAGGAAAGGTATTATGGCCTGATCATGCTTTATTGCCAATTCTAAATCAACTATATAGCTATTTTTTTCGTCGTCAATATATTTTTGAGTTTCAGTTCCTGAAAGAAACCTCCATCCGCTATCAGAACTGTTGTCGGGTTCTTCACGGTACATAAAACCTACATTCAATCCTTCATTTATTATTTTTCCGGAAACCCTGCATAATCTCATAATATTATCCTTGACATTATTTTCCTCAACTGGAGTTTTTTCGGAAGTATCCATATTTTTTATAAAGGTGAAAATGATTAATTTGAAAATTTGACCCTTCGACTGCGCTCAGGGCAAGAAATGTGCAAATTTGAAAATGATGACAAATTACTGATTATTAATTACGAATGAAATTTAACATAAAACAAGAAAATTGAATGCTGAATATCGAATGTCGAATAATGAATGATGAAGTGAAATTAACTTCGGCCTTCGGTGTTGGAAATTCGATGTTCGAAATTAGTAACAATCCCTAGCCCCTGGTCCCCAGCCCCTAACCCCTATTTGTTTATCTGGTATATTATAAACAAAACGAGCCAGGTCAACACTAATACAGAAACTACAATATAAATAGATTTCCTGTAATATTCCTTTTCTTTAATAATTTTACGGTAACGGAGAATCTGGTCAATTTTGTTTAAAGCATTTTCTTTAGCATGGCTATCTTTTACGATATAATCATAGGCGCCTTCGTGCATTGCTTCAAGGACTACCTTTACATCGGTCTGGCCTGATAATAATATAAATTCCGCCTTTGGATATTTAGGTTTTAATTTGCACAAGACTTCAATGCCGTCCATTCCCGGCAATATATAATCGAGGTAAACAATGTCAGGTATGACATCATTTTTCGCTAAACACTCTTCACCTGTTAAAAATGAATAAACAGTATAACCTTTAACTTTAAGATAATTGGAAATGACAGAATTATAAAAATTATCATCTTCCACGACAAAAATATTGGGTTTTATTTTGGCCATAATTTTATTACCTATGAATTGTTTGTTGAAAATAATTAAAAAAAATGGTATTTACAATATTGCAGTAAAATCGATAATATTATTTGCAAAACCATACCAGGATAAGTTTGCTTTAATTTTTTGTATACCGTTAATGAACCTGTCGGACATCTGATTTTCAAAATAATCTTTAATTGAGGCCGCAATAGATTCAGGATCGCATAATTGAACAATTAACCCTGTTTCATTATGATGTACAGATTCTTTTAATCCACCTGCATTTGTAGCTATTAAAGGTACATCAAAGTGATACGCGATAGAAGTTATACCACTTTGAGTAGCTGATTTATAAGGCAATATACAGACATCTGATGCAGAAAAGAAAACCGGCACTTGTTCATCACTTATATAATCGTTAAAAACAAAAACCTTGTCCTTGTTTTTAAGAGAATTTATAATGTTATAATATTTATCAAAACTTCCGTAAGTTTCACCTGCAATTACTAACTGATAAGAATCATCGAGCATGCCAAAAGCTTTTAATAATATATCAAGTCCCTTGTAATCACGAATAAAACCAAAAAAGAGCATCGTTTTTCTGTTTGGATGCAATTTGAGCTGATTACGTGCGTTTATCTTATCTATTTTTTCCCCGAAATGATTATAAAGTGGATGATCCTTCCTTAAAAATTTCGCATCAGGGGCTAAACTTAGCAGGTCGTTTTTCACAGAATCGCTCATTACCACAAAACCATCGTTTTGCCGTATGAAAAAATTTGTAAATATATTATCGAAAAATCGTTTTTCATGAGGGATAATATTATCCAAAATTGAGACAACTTTAACTGAAGAGGGCAATAGTTTAGCAACAGTTCCCAAAGAGGGGCCAAAAAAGGACATCCAAAATTTCATAATAAGCAAATCGGGCTTAAATGCTTTTATGGTTTGTGCAGTAGATAAATAAGTTATAGGGTTAATTGAATCTAATAAAGTTGAAGCAGGAATAACATCAGCCTTTTCGTCATTTGATAAGTATTGTGTTTTTCCGGGGAACAGGAAATCCGGGTACTGTCGTGAAAAAGTATAAGCTTTTATAATGTGTTGTTTTTCGAGTTCGCGAAAAAGAGATGCATTAAACTGTGCAATACCACCTCTGAAAGGATAGAATGTTGAAAGGTAAGCGATTCTCATGGTAAAGGGGTTAGGGGCTAGGGACTAGGGACTAGGGTGTTAGTTACAGGTTGCAGGTTGCAGGTTGCAGGTTACAGGTTGCAGGTTACAAGTTACAGGTTGCAGGTTACCGGTTAAAGTTTCATGTATCAAGTCTCACGTCTCACGTCCCATGTCCTTTTTCCCTGGTTCCTGGCTCTATTTTCCATTTTCAAATTTTCAAATTTGCACATTTTCAAATTATTTTATTTGAACATTGTTTTCACTGCCTCAAAAATCATATCAGGTGAAATATCGTGCATGCAGCTGCGTTCACGTATACAGGTATTTCCGTAATAACAGTCACAGCCTGAGGCAGGTTCAATAATTAATCCTTTGTTGTAAAGATAAAACTCGTGACGGTTAAATATATTGTTCATTAGTACTAAAGGAATTTTCAACGCAATTACAATATGCATCATCATAGAAACTTGAGTAACAACAATATCACAGTTAGATGTTAAGGCAATGAATTCCTTAAGACTATAAAAACCAGGATAATAAGCGGCAGATAAATGA
The DNA here is from genome assembly GCA_963846585.1 of uncultured Bacteroidota bacterium. Taxonomy (GTDB): domain Bacteria; phylum Bacteroidota; class Bacteroidia; order Bacteroidales; family JAAUTT01; genus JAAUTT01. Next base: position 88,378 of record CAWJWO010000017.1, on the reverse strand, counting down.
GAGAGTTTCTGATTATTTTCATCCTCAGCTTCACCACCCAGTAAAACAGGGAAGTAGCCATACTTTAACAATTCTTTAATTAATTCAAGCCAATATTCATTTGGCCATAACCTGGTGGTCCAACGTTTGCCACAGCCTGTATTTAATCCAATAATTTTATTGCCCTTGGAAAGTGTGTTTAAAGAATTCCATTTGGTTTTTAGTGTAATATCAACATTAAGCATGTAGGGCTCATCGTTAAAATTTAAATGGCATATTTCAAATATTTCTTCAAGGTAATTTTTTGTATTATTTTTTGAAATATTATCGAATAATCCTGTGATTAATTTATGTCCGGCATTAGTGGTAGATACATCCAAATGGTTATTTTTCCAAATAAAGCCATATTTTTCTTTTGATTTAACATCTTTGAGCAATATACATGCTTCCGGTTCCTTATCAAGGTTGACAGCAATATCATAAAGTTTATTCTTTACGGTATATACTGAAGCAAAATCGAAGTTATAAATTGTATTTACCTGATCTGCCGGAACAACTTCGGGAGAATGGGTAATCCATGTAATGTGGCATTCAGGGTAAAGCTGACGATATTTTACAATGAGCGGTGTAGTGCGAATTACGTCACCTATAGCCCCAAGTTTAATAATAAGTATATGCTTTGAAATAGGCAGGTACTCATTACAATCCATACATACTTTATTTCTTAGTTTATTTGGTACACAAGGTATATGGCCCTTAAAATGAATGCAGTCGAATTTTAAATCTTCAATCATCAGGATTCGTGCTTAGTGCTTAGTGCTTAGTTGCTAGTTGCTAGTTGTCAGTTGCTGGTTGTTAGTTGTTATTAGTTGCAAGTTACAGGTTCCAGGTTGCAGGTTGAAAGTGATGAAGCGATTTACCATTATCAAATTAGCTCATTTTCAAATTTTCAAATTATTTTCACGTCCTTTCACGTCCTTTTTCACGTCCTTTTATGTCCCACCTACCACATCTTCTGTCTGCCTTCTGTCCTCTGTCCTCTGTCCTCTGTCCTCCGTCTTCTTTTATCTTTTATCTCTTATCATTTTATACTGCTTATAAAAGTTTTTTTATACTCATCAATAGTTGTTGGTTTGTACTTTTCATCGACAATATAATGCAGTAAAACTTCCAGTTGATTAGCATTCAGGTAGCCAGCCCATGGAAAGATTAATTGCATTTTTTCATCGAGATAAAAAGTTGTAGGATAAGCAACCTGTTGTTTGGTAGATTGAAAGAACGCAAGGGCTAACTGGTGTGTGGGACGTATGCCTTTGCCTTCATTTATAAAGGTATGTCCCTCAAATATTACCGAATCAAATGATTCAGCATTAAATTTAACTGCATAAAAATATTTATTCAGATAGGCTGTTATAACTGGATGACTGAAAGTTTCACGGTCCATTTTTTTACACCAGCCACACCAATCCGTATACATGTCAATGACTATTTTCCGGGGCTCTTTTTTCTGCAATTCTATGACTTCTTTAATAGTATACCATTTCAATTTATTATCATCAATTGATTGACATTTAGTAAATTGCACCTTACAAATCAATAAACCAAATATTAATATATATTTTATCATAATAAACTATTTTTAGGGAAACAAAAATACTAATATTATTTGATGCAATCCAATCAAAAATATCCTATAAATTAATATCTTTAAATATGTAAAATTAGTAAGAAGACAGAAGACAGAAGACAGATGGCAGAGGACAGAAGATAAAAGATAAATGATAAATGATAAAAGAAAATATATCTTATTAATAAATAATTCAATAAAAGGGAAAATGGCAGATAAGAAGAAGTTTATACCATTCGTTTCACCTGGCACCAGGATGTCAGAATTTACAGTTAAAGCTTTAATTATAGGTTTGATAATGGCAGTGGTCCTTGGAGCTGCCAATGCATACCTGGGGCTCAGGGCTGGTATGACCATTGCCGCTACTTATCCGGCGGCAGTTATTGGTATGGCTGTTTTAAAAGGCCTTAAAGGGACAATTCTTGAGGAAAATTTTGCGCGAACCGTTGGTTCTATTGGTGAATCAGTAGCTGCCGGTGCGATTTTTACATTGCCAGCATTTTTTGTAGCAGGCATATGGGATCCATTTTTTACACCCGGCCACTATATCACTTCAACTTTAATACTTTTAGGCGGTGGTACATTAGGAATAATGTTTGTTGCTTTACTTCGAAAGGTAATGGTAGATGATGCGGAACTTCCATTCCCTGAGTCAGTAGCAGCTGCAGAAATTCATAAAAGCAGCAGATCAGGTGAAGGAAGTTCAAAATTTCTTTTTAGTGCAATGGGAATAGGATCATTAATTCAAGCCCTGGGCCAAACTAATTTTTTTCATATTTCATTTGATAAGTTTATTGCTTTTAAAAGTCAAATTTTAAAAAGTACTGCCATTAAAGTCAAAGGTGGTGCTCTTTTGAGTGCTCCAGCTGTTAGTCCTGCCTATATGGGGGTAGGATATATTATTGGGCCAAAACTTGGGGCGCTTAACTTTAGTGGCGGGTTGATTGCCTGGGGATTACTGGCGCCTTTAATTTATCTGTTTGTTTCTCCGTATTTTACACCTGATTATTTAACTGAATGGGCTCATAATTTTATCCTGGCCCATCCAAGAATCCCGGTTGCTGATGCCAACTCTTATGTAAACGATCCTCAGTTCCAGATCGGACAGATTTGGTTGCTTATTGTAAGACCAATTGCAATAGGAGGTATGTTAATGGGTGCACTTTTTACGTTATTTAAAATGCGCAATAGTTTAGGTACAGGAATTTCACGATCGATCTCAGATGTAAAAAAAGCAGCCTTGGGAGGATTAAATACACTTAGAACTGAAAAAGATATTTCATTCAAAATTATATTATTGGGTATTTGTCTTGTAGCCATTCTGACCTTTTTAATTACCTTTTTTATATTTAAAACGGCATTATTACCTGCAATTGTAGCATCAACTGTTATGATAATACTTGCTTTTTTCTTTGCTGCTATTTCTGGTTATCTGGTTGGTATTATGGGATCAAGCAATAATCCTATCAGTGGTTTAACATTAACGGCACTGGTTGTTACAGCACTTATTTTGGTAAGCATTGGTGTTACCTCACATAGTGGTGGTGTAATAGCTGTTCTTGGAGTTGCTGCTATTGTTTGTGTTTCGGCAGCCGTTGCCGGAGAAATGCTCCAGGATTTAAAAGCTGGTCATATATTGGGTGGAACTCCCTGGAAAATGCAGGTTGGTGATTTAATCGGAGTCGTTCTTGCCGGTTCTGTAATGTTTATTGTGTTGGATTATTTGAACAGGGCTGATATTGCTCAAGGTTTGAGTGAACATTATATTGGTGGTTTTGGTAGCAAAAATCTGGCAGCTCCGCAGGCCGGCTTAATGGCAATGCTTTCAAAAGGAATAATTGGAGGGGATATGATATGGCCATTAATTATTTTTGGAATGTTTTTAGGTTTTGCTCTCATTTTGATGCAGGTAAAAAGTCCAATGTTAATCGCTGTAGGTATGTATTTGCCTCTTGAGACTACTTTTGCCATTTTCATCGGAGGATTAATAAAAGGTATTGTAGATATTATTTCAGATCGGAAAAAACATACTGAAGCTCAAAAAATACGGGTTGAAAATATCGGTATTTTAATTGCTTCCGGTCTTATTGCAGGTGAAGCTATAACAGGACTAATATTTGCACCTTTGAAAATCGCAAATATAAAATTCAAGCAACATTTTTTTGAACCACATTTTTTAATTGGAATGTCAATTATTATTATTATTGCTATTATTATGATCAGAATTCCTTTAAAAAATGCAGGGTCACCTGAAGCAAAGGTTAAAGTGGATTAAAGACAGAAGTCAGTGTAAAACAATATTATTGAATTTACGTAAACTTGATTAAAATATAAAAAAGTGTTAATTTTGAATAATAATAACAAATAACATGGCAGGACATAACATCAATTCGGAAGAAATAAAAGAACGAATTTTTGCAAAACGTTCTCAACGTAAGTATTATTTACCGGTTATAGGCCATTTTGCAGATAGAAGGGTACGCTTTAATTCCATCATGGAAGCCTCAAAGGCTACGGGTATCCATTACACTCAAATTTTCGAAGCCTGCATAGGTAAAATCTATAAGGCTAAAAATGTAATATGGGAATACGAGAGAGGCAATCATTTTATTAAATATAAAGCGTTTTATTTAAATATCAAGGATACTTATTCACGGCCTATAGGGTTTAATGGGTAAGTATAGTGCTTGGTGTATAGAAATTATCCCGATAGTTAGTACCATGTTACAGGTTGCAGGTTAATGAAAAGTTATAGAGGTTGTATGATGTTGTAAAGGTTGTAGACGTTGTAATTTACCTTTACAACTTTATAACCTTTACAACCAAATTTAATTAGTCATTTGTAATCAATAGTGTCTCGTTTAATATTTAAAATGTTCTTTGATATATTTGATAATTAATTATTTGTATAGGTTTTTGTTGCGTGCCGATTTCAATAGTAATCTGCTTTTTTGAGATTTCTCTCTTCCCCTCCACATAACCATAATTGTGGGTCGTCATTCCGACCGAAGGGAGGAATCTATTTAGTTTGTTGCTATTCATTTACTTAGTCCGAAATGATATAACTTCATTGTTTAGTTGCAATTGTAGTTAAGGAACTCAAAATTGAATGAACAACCTACGAAATTTTACAAATTTTAGTTATCTCATTACTGGATAAAACGACAGTAAGAGAACTACTTACAAATATTAATTACTAAAATGTCAAAGAACCTAATTATAAACAATTAACACTCAATCTATTTTAACGAGACACTATTGATTTGTAATCAGTAATTTGTCATCAACTGCATATCTGCACATTTTCAAATTATTTCCACGTCCTTTTTCATGTCCCATGTCCCATGTCCCACGCCCCAAGTCTTCTGTAACTGCCTTAAGTCTTCTGTCTCTTATCTTTAATCTTTTAACTTTAAACTTTTATCTTCCTTAACATTAAATCCTAACCCTGTAAGACTTTTCCATACCTCATTTGTTCCATTTTGCAAATGAATTGTATATGTTTTAAATTCTCTTCGAAGAGGGTAATTACTTCTTTGAAATTCAAATTCATTAAGTGATGATCTAAGTCTTTTGTCATCTTCAGTTATCTGATATGAGAATTCTATTGCTTCAGATAAAATATCCTGATATGATTTGCCATTGCAATCGATAGTTAATTCAGTACAGTCAGGAACAGGCAGATTTTCAGGAATCCATCCGGAAAGCGGAATATTGAAGAATTTGCTTAATGATTGAACAACCATTGCTGTAGCATTGGCTTTTCCGTCTGCAGAATAACCTGCAATGTGAGGCGTTGCTATATCCAGATGATCTACTAACCCTTTATCAATATGTGGTTCATTTTCCCACACGTCCAATATTGATGCACAGAGTTTTTGGCCTGATTTTAGTGCATTTTTCAAAGCTGCATTATCCACAACTTCACCCCTTGAAGTATTAATCAATATTGTGCCTGCATTTAATATTTGAAATACCATCTCATCAAATAAATGATAGGTTTTATCCTGTCCGGACATGTTTAAAGGAACATGGCAGGAAATAATATCACTTTCACGCAATATGCCTTCAAATGATACATATCCACAATTACCTTCTATTCTTGATTTTGGGGGATCACATAATAATACTCTCATACCCAGCCACTCACCAAGTTTTACTATTTTTCTCCCGACATTACCGACTCCTATAATGCCAAGTGAACGATCCTCAAAATTAAGCCCATATTTTTTAGAAATTGCTACAAGCGATGATGCTACATACTGATATACCGAGCCAGCATTGCACCCGGGGGCATTAGTCCATATTATGCCATTGTTTTCGCACCAATCAGTATCTATATGATCAAAACCTATTGTAGCCGTTGCTATAAATTTAACTTTAGTACCTTTCAGAAGTTTTTCATTGCATGTTGTACGTGTACGTGTAATTAAAGCATCTGCATCAATTAAATGCTCATGGGAAATTTTTTTTCCTTCAATATATTCCACATCAGTAAAAGGTTCCAGCACTCCTTTTAAATAAGGAATGTTATTATCAGCTACAATTTTCATAAAAAAATATTATAAACGCATAAACGTATAAACAAATAAGCACATTTTCACTCGTTACAAAAAAAAAAATAACGAATGATTAAATTTTTGCTATTTTTGGCAGGTTTTTTATTAATTTTTAATATTATCTTAATCAACCTGATCAACTATGAGATTACTTCAGGCTAAACTAGCGCAATATGATGCTCCTCAAAAGGTAATGGCTGCAGGCTATTATCCTTATTTCAGGGCAATTCAATCAGACCAGGATACTGTTGTATTAATGGATGGCAAAAAAGTATTAATGTTCGGATCGAACAGTTATCTGGGTTTAACTAATCATCCGAAAATTAAGGAAGCTGCAAAAAAAGCAATTGATAAATATGGAACCGGGTGTGCAGGTTCCCGTTTCCTTAATGGAACACTTGACATTCACATTGAATTGGAAAACAGGCTGGCAAAATTGGTAAAAAAGGAAGGGGCTATTTGTTATAGTACCGGATTTCAGGTAAATATCGGTGTTGTTTCAGCATTAACTGACCGTAATGATTATATATTGCTTGATGAATATGATCATGCTTCTATTATTGAAGGCAGCCGTCTTTCTTTTTCCAAGGTTTTAAAATTCAGCCATAATGATATGGAATCACTGGAAAGCAAATTAAAAGTTTGTGATCCTGAACGTATTAAACTTATTGTAGTAGATGGAATATTTTCCATGGAAGGTGATATTGTAAACCTTCCTGAAATAGTTACTCTGGCTGATAAATATAATGCATCAATAATGGTTGACGATGCTCATTCAATTGGTGTTATAGGCGAAAAAGGTTCAGGAACTGCATCGCATTATGGATTAACTGATGAGGTTGATCTTATAATGGGGACATTTTCAAAATCGCTTGCATCTTTAGGAGGTTTCATTGCTTCAGATAAAGAAACTATAAACTATCTCAAACATAATTCACGTTCGCTTATATTCAGCGCCAGCATGACCCCATCAGCTGCTGCAAGTGTACTGGCGGCAATGGATATTATGGAAAGTGAGCCTGAACGTATTCAACATTTATGGGATGTATCTCATTATGCTTTAAAAGGTTTTAAAGACATGGGCTTTAATACGGGGAAAGCTGAAACTCCAATAATTCCTCTTTTCATCAGGGATGATATCAAGGCATTAAAGATGACGCGGATGCTGCTCGACGAGGGTGTATTTGTGAACCCTGTGGTTTCTCCCGCCGTACCTAAGGAAGACAGCATGATAAGGTTTTCTTTGATGGCAACCCACACATTTGAGCAGGTTCAGCAAGCTTTGGATAAATTTGAAAAAGTAGCTAAAAAATTAGGGGTTTTAACTTCTTCCGCTATTGCCTAAATAGTAAATAGTCGTAAGTCGTAAGTAAAGAAGACTGAAAACAGAAAACAGAAGACAGAAAACAGAAGACAGAAAAAATTATTAAATACTACTAAAGATTAATTCGTTATCTTGGTTCCTGGCTCTTGGTTCCTGGCTCTATTAATCAATATTCAATTATCAATTCTTTCAAGTATGTCAAAAATAGTATTAATTACCGGGGTATCTTCAGGTTTTGGAAAATCCACGGTTGAGTTACTGGCAAAAAATGGTTATGTAGTTTATGGAACCAGCCGTAAAAAAATTGAACCGGCATCCGGTGTAAATATTATTGCAATGGATGTAACCAATACTGCATCTATTCATGAAGGAGTTAAAAGTATCCTTGATAAGGAAGGCAGGATTGACGTATTAATCAACAATGCCGGTATGGGTATTTCAGGTGCAATAGAAGACGTTACACCAGACGAAGCAAGATTGCAAATGGACACAAATTTTTATGGTATGGTTCATGTAATACAGGCTGTCCTGCCGGCTATGCGAAAACAGGGCAACGGTACCATAATTAATTTAAGTTCTATAGGTGGCCTTATGGGCCTTCCTTTTCAGGGATTTTATGCTGCCAGCAAATTTGCTATAGAGGGTATGAGTGAATCGTTTACGTATGGAACTAAAACAATTTAATATTAATGTAGTACTAATAAATCCCGGCGATTTCTTCACAAATTTCACAGCCAACAGGCAGATTATATCTAAAGCTGGAAGTGATAGTCCGTATGAAGCTCAATTTAGAAAAACCCTTGCAGTAATTGAAAAGGATGAAAAGGGAGGGTTGCCTCCGGCAAAAATGGCACAAAAAATATTTAAAATCCTTCAAAAGAAAAAACCTGGTTCACGCTATATAGTAGCTACATTCGAACAAAAGCTTGCAGTGGTTCTTAAGTATATTTTACCTGATAGCTGGTTCTTTAAAATACTTGAGGACCATTACGGGATAAAATAATTTGAAAATTTGAAAATATGCTGATTTGGAAATGAAAATAATAAATATTTATTATAGAGACAAATTTTGAGATTATTGAATTTTTAATTGATTATAAATATTTTATATAATATATTATGATCATTTGTTTTAATTTTCAAATTTTCAATTTAGCACACTTTCAAATTCTTTTATAGTTTTATTATTTTCTTTGCAATCACACTGCCTGCGGGTGAGGTAATTCTGATTATGTACATACCTGGAGCAAAATCACTCATATCCAAAGTAGTTATATTATTTGAAATGTTTGATGAATACACTTCAATTCCATTCAGGTTATAAATTACATAACTTGTTTGCTCAGGAGGATTATCATAGCCGATATTCAAAATATTTGAAACAGGAACCGGATAAAGCGTTACGGATGATTTTGAAATATTAATTACATCCGTAGGTTTTATAGTATTTTCTATTTTGCGTTTCCAAATAATACCATTATTTGTTCCTGCATAAAGATAATTGCCTTTTCTAATTAACGTACCAATGTATTTACCTGCAGTTGGGTTAACATTTTCACTTTTTAACATGGTGGTTTTTTTTGTTTGAGTATTTCCCAAAGCACTATCTATTCCATCATTAAAGGATGTCCAGCTTTTAGCTGTATCAGCAGAAATAAAAACACCATCTGCTGTTCCGGCAATTAGATTGTTTTCTATCATCGTCATGGCATTAATATTAAGATTTGTCATTCCGCTATCAGCTTCATTCCACGATAAACCGTTATTATCAGATGAAAATACGCCTAATGTGGTTCCTGCAAATATATAATTACCATAATTCAATAAAGAATTCACTGCAAAATATGGTGAAGGAAATATAGGCAAACCTTTATTAACCGCCTGCCACTGATTACCTTGGGAAGATAGAAATATGCCACTTACAGTATAACCTGCAAAAATGTTATTCCCCCTGATATCGAAACATTGTAAATCCTGTGAGGGCAATCCTCCTCCTCCAAAGATTGACCAATTGTTACATGTGTCAGTAGAAACATACACTCCATTTGCTGTTCCGGCATAAATGGTATCACCTGCAATAGCAAGGGAAAAAATATTCCGGGAGTAGTATGGCAATCCTGAATTCATTATAATCCAGTTTTTCCCGGTGTCAGATGACAAAAAAATACCATTACCTTCATCACCTACAATAATATTATTGCCAATGGCTGCTATAGATGAAACAGAACTTGATATTCCATGACTTTGGGATACCCAATTGTTCCCTGAATCCCTGGATATAAATAAATTACCAATATCAGTAATAGCAAATATATCATTATCAATTGTATCGAATGAAGTGACAGATTGGGCAGTTAAATTATTATTGACAGATTTCCAGTTTTGGCCACTATCAACAGATAAAAAAACACCGGCATTGTTAGTTCCTGCAAAGACATTATTATGACTAATAGCCAAAGCAGTAACATACTGATTTCCAAACCCTGAACTAGTACTCACCCAATTACTCCCTGTATCAGTTGATAAGAAAATTCCTGATTGAGTTCCTGCATAAATTTTTTTCCCATCAATTGCCAGTGAGGTAATGTAAGGATAGAGAAGATTTGTTAAACCATTATTTATTGGTTTCCAGGTTTTAGCAGAGTCAGATGATAAAAATAACCCATAATCTAGTGTTCCTGCAAAAATATAGTTGTTACTTACTGTTAGATTGGCAATATAAGTACCTGTTATTCCATTATTAACGGCATTCCATGTTTTACACGTATCGGTCGATAAATATACACCACCGGAAAAAGTCCCTGCAAATATATATGATCCCATAAATGCAATAGAAGTAATTGGTACACCAGAAATTCCACTATCTACTTCGATCCAGTTTTTAGCGCTATCGGTTGATAAAAACAACCCTTCATTTGTACCTGCATAAAGAATTTTATTTTGAAATGCCAGTGTATAAAATCGCATATTAGTTAATCCATTATTTACCGGTATCCAATTATTGCCTGTATCGGCGGATAAATAAATGCCATCTCCAGTACCGGCATATATATTGGAACCTACAATTAGTATTGGATTAACTATTGAGGCAGCCCAGGCATTATCACCCGGTACAAAATTATTTATGGGTTTGCATGTCCAATTCTTTGCACTATCATTAGATAAATAAACTCCCCCGTTTAAATAAGTACCTGCAAGAATAATATTACCATTTGTGGTTAAACAATTAATTTGGCCACCAGTTATTGTCGTTTTTTGCCATTGAGCATTTGTAATGTTTAACATACAAGCACATAAAATTGAAATAGTAGTTTTTTTTAACATATTGGATTTTGTTAGATAGGTTAAAATATTAAGGTTTTTTTGATTTAATAATTGCACATAATTAAGATTTGAATATAAACTTGTTTGGCTAATTTATCACGTATAATTGTGTTATTGCAAATACTTATTGATGAGCTATTAAAATATGTTGATAACGAGGGAAAATAAAGGTATGTGCAGATGTGCAGATGTGCAAATGCAAATTACAAATTACTGATACTATTACTGATTAAATAAATAACTTCATCAATTCATCACCTCATCACTTTTTAATTGCAACCAACAACTACAACTATATCTCCTGTGCCCTTCTGCTGTTCAATTCAAGATTGATGCTATCCATCTTCTTTTGATTTAACGGATAAAGGGTCATTACCCCGGCCGCAAAAATTGCAATAATTGCAGGTATCCAGCTCATAAGCATAATGATACCCGGAATTGCACCCTGGATGCTGACTTCATCCTGTCCGTTATAATGGAATGCAGATAATACCAGGCCGATAATTGCGCCAGCGATTCCTCCCCCAAACTTTGTGGCAAATGAGCCGGCAGAATACACCAAGCCTGTAGCCCTGCGCCCATTTTTGTATTCAGAATAATCTGCAGCATCACCAAGCATTGCAAAGAACAGAGTTGGAAATATAGCGGCTCCAATTTCTGACATGATACCAATAATGAAAATTCCCAAATAATTCCCGGGATTGCAAAAATATAACATTGCATTCACGACGCCGGAGAAAAGCAGGGCATAAACAAACAGGTTGCGTTTTCCGTAACGTTTCCCCAAAGGAGTTGTTATTATTGCACCCGCAATAGAAGCCAGTGCCAGTGCAACCATATAAGAAGCTGCCAGCAATTGATTATGCAAATAATGAGAAAAGTAAATTACTACAATACCTTGTTTTATAGCGTTGTACACATTAAAAAGCATCCCGATTACAAGGAGTATAATCCATGGCCTGTTACGTACCAGATCTTTAAGGTCTTTAATCAGATTTGTTTCCTGATCTTTTGGAGGTTTAACCCTTTCCTTTGTAGATAAAAATGTTAAAATCATAAAAAAAGACAGGAACACTGATAAAAAATAAATGGCTTTGCTATAACCTTTTTTCTGGTCGATTATGAATAATCTGGAGGCTTTCAGGTTTTCTTCCCCGCTTAAAATAAAAGAGTATTTTTTTTGTGCTTCCATTGAAAAGCTTTTACCCTGGGTAGGAACATTGAGGCTGTCTGCTTTCTGGGAGTGAGTCCAGGTAAACATGGCAATTCCTCCTTTGGTATTTATGTTTACATTTTTAATATTATTATTTGATGACACTGTTACTTCATATTTTTTTATTTCCAGCCTGGTGACGTTAATTGTAGGATTAATATTGCCAAAGTGACCGACTAAGAACAAAAGTGCACCCTGAACTACCATACCACCTGCAAACGCACCGGTCATCCGGTAAGAACCCAGGCTTGTGCGTTCTTTGTTATCAGGTGTCATTACAGCCATTAATGCACCGTAAGGTATATTATTAGCAGTGTAAATAAAGAAAAACAGCAGGTAGGTAGCGTAAGCGTAAACAACTTTCCCGGCGGGACTCAGGTCAGGAGAAGTAAATAACAGGGAAAGGGTTATTCCCAATGGAATTGCAGTCCATAATATCCAGGGTCGGAATTTGCCATATCTGGAATTTGTCCTGTCACAGATAATCCCCATTATAATGTCAATAATTCCATCGCTGAAACGTGCAATTAACATAAGCAAACCAACAACTGCAGGGTTTAGCCCAAATACATCGGTGTAAAAAATAAACAAAAAAGTAGTCACACCGCGCCATGCTATATTTGCTGCACCATCGCCAAGTGCATATCCGACTTTTTCTTTAATAGAGAGCTTTTCCAATGTTATCCTGATTTAATTGTTAATAATGAGAGTTAACTAATATTATTCTTCCACTAAAAACTAAAAACCAACAACCAACAACCAACAACTAAATCTCTTTATCAATCATATAATTATTTCTTTCAGAAGAATTTCGCGAAACTAGTTCTCCGATAAACCCTGCAAGAAACAATTGAGTTCCTATTATCATAGAGGCGAGGGCAAGGTAAAAATATGCACTTTCAGTCAATAATCCTTGTTTCAGATGATGGCTCAGGCTGTATAGTTTGTGGGCTCCTAAATAAATTGAGGAACATAAACCAAGTCCAAACATTAGTGAACCCAATAAGCCAAAGAAATGCATCGGCCGTTTCCCAAATTTTGAGATAAACATTATGGTTAATAAGTCGAGCGGGCCATTTATAAAACGTTCAATTCCAAATTTAGTTTTTCCGTATTTTCTTTTTTGATGGCTTACTATTTTTTCTCCTATTTTTTCAAATCCGGCTTTTTTCGCCATATATGGAATATAGCGATGCATTTCACCATAAACCTCAACACATTTTATTACCTCATGCCGATAAGCCTTTAATCCACAGTTAAAATCATGCAGTTTAATACCACTCATAGCACGAAGTGTCCCATTATAAATTTTTGTTGGTATGGTCTTTGACAGCGGATCGTGACGAACTTTTTTCCAACCAGATACCAGGTCGAGATGTTCTTCTTTTATCATTCGGAACAATTCAGGAATTTCATCGGGGCTGTCCTGCAGGTCGGCGTCCATAGTAATTACCACATCCGATTTGGCAATTTTAAATCCACAATAAAGTGCAGCAGATTTTCCGTAATTCCGGCGTAAATGAATGGCTCGTATACATTTATTTGACCCGGATAGATTTTTAATTACATCCCATGATGAATCGGAACTTCCATCATCAACCATTATAATCTCGTATGATAATGTATTTATATTCATTACACGTTCAATCCAGGTTGCAAGCTCCTGTAACGAATCCTCTTCATTGTACAGAGGTATAACGACAGAAATATCCATTATTTATAGTTGTTAGTTGCTAGTTGTTGTTAGTTATAAGTTACCGGTTACAGGTTGCAGATTGAAAGTGATGAAGTGATGAAGTGATTAAGTAAATTATCATTTGTCATTGGTAATTTGTAATCAGTAATTCATCATCATTTTCAAATTTGCACATTTCTTGCCCTGAGCGTAGTCGAAGGGTCAAATTATCAAATTATTTTCTCGTCATTTTTCACGTCTTTACGTCCTTTTCACGTCCTTTTTCACGTCCCACGTCTCACGTCCCACGTCATCTGTTATAAGTAGCAGTATTATTATTCTTCTTAATGAATATGGAAGTAATTAAAGATATCATTAATCCAATAAGCGTACTGAAAGGTATTAAACCTATTGCAGACTCTGCCGGAGTAGGTAAAGTTTTAGTCTTTAACTGCTCGGTAATTGTGTCAATATAATCAGTCGGGAATCTATGTTCCTGTAAAAAAGGGATTATTTTTTCTGATACAGCTTTAGCCGATCGTTCAGCATAAGCCGGATCAATGAATTGGTTAAAAATATATGAAAAAAATGCGCATATAATAGCAGCAAAAAAAACAATTGTGGTACCTGCAACTAATGCATTACTATATGAAATTTTTCCATCCAGGACTTTGTCCCGATATTTTTTTGTTCCCCATACAACACCGATTATTAAAATTATTAAGTATAGGAAATTCAAGAATGAAATTGTTAAATAGCTGAAACTTGTATAATCTAAAAAAACTATAATAACCGAATAAATTATTAATGCTAAACCTAGCATTGCCCCCGATGTCATGGTGCTTTTCCACAAATTATGATTGTTTTGTACCATATATTAGTTGTTAGTTGCTAGTAGTTGCAAAGATATTTGTTTTAACTATTATTTACATATTGGACTGAAAAGATTTGTATTTTGTTTTGAATCATAAAATGTATATTTTTGCAACGGGTAAGTCTTATACGACCAGCTCCTGCTGAACTCCCCCAGGTTCGGAAGAAAGCAAGGGTATGTGGTTGAGCGGTGCGATATAAGGGGCTTACCCATTTTTTATTAACATAAATTGATAAAAAAGTTAATTAAATTGTTGAAAACTATTTAGTATTTAAGGTAAAAAATGTTGTTTGCAAGTTCCCCTTGTTTGTTTTTTATAATAATTTCGTCTTTAATTAAATCAATTATTTCTGATAAAATAATGAGCAAACGAAATATTAAAATTATCCCAGTTAAGAAAAACGGGAAAAACGGGTCTGCTGTTCTGGGTCCTGTAGAAAATCTTGAATTGCATTTACGTCCTGATTGGTGGAGACGGATATTTAACTCTATGTACCTCAAGACTGATGCTGATGTGGTTGAGGATAAATCAATAACAAAGAATGAAGTTGACTTGTTTACTTCGTTATTACAGGTTTCGAAGGATAGTACCATTTTAGATCTTGCCTGCGGACAAGGACGTCATTCCCTGGAATTGTCCAGGCAGGGGTTTTTAAATGTTTTTGGGCTGGATAGGTCGCATTACCTTATTAGAAAAGCAAAATCCATAATGCAGCAGGAAGGCCTGAAAGTTAATTTTAAAGAAGGTGACGCACGCAAACTACCATTTCCAACTGATATGTTTGATGTTGTTATGATATTGGGTAATAGTTTTGGGTATTTTGAAAGTACTGAAGATGATGTAAAAATTTTGAAAGAAGTATACCGGATTTTAAAACCCGGAGGGATTTTTTTAATCGATGTTGCTGATGGTGCTTACCTTAAAAAAAATTATTTGCCAAGAAGCTGGGAATGGATTGATAAAAAACACTTTGTTTGCAGGGAACGTTCATTGGCAAAAGATGATGAACGATTGATTTCACGCGAAGTGATTTCACATGTTGAAAAAGGAGTATTGGTGGACCAGTTTTACGCTGAACGTTTGTATACCAAGGATATTCTGGGAAAAATGTTCTCGGAAGTGGGGTATAAAAAAATAAATTTTCATGGTTCCATAGAAACAAATTCCCTTCGAAACCAGGATCTGGGTATGATGGAACGCAGGATATTAGTTACTGCCAGTGTAATTAAATCCTGGACACCTGAGAAATCCAAAAAAACTGATGCTAAAAATGTAGTAGTTTTATTGGGTGATCCTACTAAACCTGATATAATTAAACCTTCAAATGTTTTCGATGACGATGATTTTATTACAATAGGCAAGCTTAAAGACGCAGTACAAATGCTCCCTGGGTACAGGTTTACTTTTTTAAATGCCCATCATACTTTTTATAACGATTTGTTGAGACAGAGAGCTAAAATTGATTTTGTATTAAATCTTTGTGACGAAGGGTTTAATAATGAAGCGAGAAAGGAACTTCATGTTCCGGCTTTACTGGAAATGCTTGATATTCCTTATACAGGGTCAGGTCCACAATGCCTAGCATATTGTTATGATAAATCTTTAATCCGGGGTATTGCTAAAGAAATGGGGATTCCGGTGGCTGAGGCTTTTTTCGTTAAGGCAGAAGATAATGTTTTTGATCTTCAAATTGATTTTCCTGTTATTGCGAAACCTAATTTTGGGGACAGTAGTTTTGGGATAACACAACAAAGCGTTGCTAATTCTATTGAAGAATTGAACGATGCTATTCTTAAAATAAGGCATAATTTTGGATATGAAAATCCTATTTTAGTAGAGGAGTTTCTTACTGGTAAAGAAATAAGTATTGGAATTATTGGAAATCCACCTGAATCATATACAATTTTGCCTATCGTTGAGGAGGATTATTCTCAGCTTCCTGCCAATTTACCAAAAATTTGCGGTTATGAAGCTAAGTGGCTGCCTGATTCACCTTACTTTAAGCTGTTGAAATCAATACCTGCAGTTTTACCTGACGACGATGAAAAATCTGTAATTGAAAATTGCGTAAAACTATTTGCCCGTTTGGACTGTAGGGATTATTGCCGTTTTGACTTGCGGCTGGATACAAATGGAGTTCCTAAATTGTTGGAAGTTAATCCAAACCCAGGTTGGTGTTGGGATGGTCACCTGGCAAAAATGGCAAGTATAAGTGATATAAGCTATTCTAAACTTCTTGAAATGATACTTCAGGCTTCGGAACTTCGTATTTCACAGATTAAAGTTGAAGAACCTGTATTAGTTAAAGAATTAATCAGTGTCCGAAACTTAATATCAATTAATGATTTTTTATAGAGCCTTAACTATAAGCATTACTTTATTTTTAATTGAAATTTCAGCCTTTCCACAATGTAATTCCAAAGTTACCTCTTTTTCACAGGGAGAACTGCTAACTTATCAGGCATATTATAACTGGGGTTTTATATGGATTCATGCCGGGGATTTAAGATTTTCCGTGGATCAAAAAAATTATGACAATAAAAAAGTTTACCAGTTTGAGGCAGATGGAATGACAATCCCTTCTTATGATTGGGCATATAAAGTGAGGGATAAATATGAATCATTAGTTGATATAGAGACTTTTACACCTTTGTTTTTTGATCAAAATACAAATGAGGATGGGGTTAAAGTCAGTCAATCCTATTTATTTTCAAATATAAATCAGAAAGTTTATATAAATCATGAAACATCAAAGAAACATGTCAGGAAGGATTCTGTCAACCTAGTTAATTGTACGTTTGATGTTTTGTCAGGTATTTATTATTGCCGCAACTTAGATTTTGCATCTTATAATATTGGCGATAAAATACCATTTAACCTGATAATTGACAATAAAATATATTCCTTATACATTCGATACCTGGGGAAAGACAAAATAATAATACATGACGGAAAACAGAAATACCAATGTATTAAATTTTCAGTTTTGTTAGTTGCAGGTACAATATTTAAAGGAGGTGAAGATATGATTATATATGTTACAGATGATGATAACAGAATACCGGTTCTTGTCGAAGCAAAAATATTGATCGGATCAGTTAAGGCTTATCTTAATACAGCAGAAGGACTAAGAAATCAGGAGAAAGCAAAAATTAAGTGATTAAGTGATTAAGTGATTAGGTGATGAAGTAATGGGGTTATGAAGTTTTACCATTAAAAATTTTTAACCGTTAGGCCGGATTGACATACTAAGCACTTAGCACTGAGCACTAAGCACTACATTCTGCGACGGAACTCTGAACAAACAATAGCCGCTGCTATTGCAACATTAAGTGATTCGGATCTTTTTAAATGTTCAGGGAAATATGGGATGAACAGTTTTTTCGTAAAATATGTCTGAAGTTCCGGCTTAATTCCTTTTGATTCGTTTCCAAGTAAAATAAATCCCCTTGAAGGCAATTGACAGGTATAAATGTTTTCACCTCTAAGGTCAGTTCCAAATACAAACATTCCCTTATGTTTAATTTTACCGAGAACTTCATTTAAATCGTTATAATGAACCTTTACCCTTGCAATAGCACCCATTGTTGATTGCACTACCTTAGGGTTATAAAGGTCAGCAGTATCATTACTGCAAATAATATGTTCAATTCCAAACCAGTCGGCTATCCGGATAATTGTACCTAAATTACCCGGATCCTGTACTTTATCAAGTATAATTGATAATTTATTATAAAGTTCAGGCAGGTAAAATTGAAAGTGTGGAATTTCCACCACACATAATGCATTTTGTGGACTTTTTAATAAACTTGCTTTAATTAGTTCACTCTTATCCACTATTTCTTTTTCAGTATATTTTTTTATTTTTAAATGGTCGTTTTGCCCGAACCAATCCTCTGTGGCTGCAATATAATTAACCCTGAGGTTTGAAGAAATCATCTCCAGCACCATTTTATCACCCTCTGCAACAAAAAGTCCGGCATTATCCCTGTTCTTTTTTATTTCTAGAGATTTTATAAGTTTTATTTTATTTTTGCTTAGCATGGTTTTTGTGATTCAATAACAAACATGTTATTATTTTTGTAAAATTATTTTATTTTATCTAACTACGTATTCAAATATTCATACTTTGTTAATGTCAAATAAATATAATTTCTTAAGGGTCAATTTTTTATTTGTTTTAATTATTTTAATTGCGGTTGGATGCAATACAACAAAGTATGTTCCAAAGGATAAGTATTTATTAAATAATGTAAAATTAAAAGTTGATAACAATAGTGTTAAAAAGGAAGATCTTAAATTTTACATTAAACAAAGGCCAAACAAACATCTGTTTGGTATTCGGCTGTATCTGGGGTTATATAATCTTTCCGATACAAATAAGCATAACTGGTTTCAAAAATATCTCCGGCACCTTGGCGAAGAACCTGTAATTTGGGAACCGGAAATGACTGAACGTTCAGTAAGGCAGCTAAAGCGTTACGTGGAAATCAGAGGTTATTATAATGCCGATGTAACCGATTCAATCAGGTTTTTTAACAGGAAGGCGGATGTAATATACAGGATTACCTCACATGTTCCTTACAGGATAGGTAATTGCAGTTATATTTTTGAAGATACAACAATTAAAAAGGTATTATTACAGGATACGTTAAATACCTTAATAAAAAAAAGGAATTTATTTGATGAAGATGTTTTGAAAAGTGAGTGCGTACGAATTGAAACATATCTTAAAAATAAAGGTTATTATCAGTTTAGCAAAGATTTAATAAGGTTTGAATATAATGTTGATTCTATAAATAATCCTAATATTGTGGATTTGAAAATGATTGTAAGAAATCTTTCTGATATTCAAAGTACACCTTCAATAGCACAGGCATATAAATGTTACAGGATAAACAAAGTACTAATCAGGAATGAATATGATTTTTCAAATCATGATAAGGTTGCTCTCCCTTTTGCAAAAAAAGATACAATGATTAAAAATGGTGTTGAATTTATATATCCTGAAAATTTTTGGGTGAGCCCATCCACGATTTTACTTCAGAATTATCTTTATCCCGGGAATCTGTATTGTCTTAAAGATGTTGAGGAAACTAAAAAACATCTGTCAGCTTTAAATACATATAGTTTGGTTAATATTTACTTTGAAGAGCTCGCACCATCGGATACTTCAAAGTTTAATTATTTAAACTGCAATATCCGGTTAACTCCGTTAAAAATTCAATCGTATTCCCTAACCGGAGAATTAACTTCGAGCAGCGTGAATTTTTTCCTGGGAGGTGATTTGGGCCTGAATTATCTGAATAGAAGCTTGTTTGGAAATGCTGAAAACCTTAATCTAAAGTTAACCGGTGGAAAATCAGTGGTAAAATATAGTTCAAAAAATTACAGTACTCTTGATTTAGGATCTGTGGCTACTATAAACGTCCCCAAATTTTTATTTCCTTTTTATACTTCACCTGGGTTGGTTAGAAAGTACAATCCTAAAACTTCATTTGCATTATCTTATAATTATTCAACATTGCCCCAATTATATGAGAGAGTCGCTAACTTTTCATTTGGCTACAACTGGAAGAGTGGTACTTATATTACACATAGCATATTACCTGTTGAATTTTCCTGGGTTGATGTTAATATTACTGATCCTTCCTACAACATCTTAATAAGCAATACCTATCTTAAAAATATTTATACAAGCCAATATATTCTGGGTTCTGCCTATAATTACACTTATAATAATCAAATCCCTCAAAAGATAAGGGATTACCATTTTTTTAAATGGAATCTGGAGATAGCAGGCAATTTATTAACATTATTAAATGATGTTTTTAATACTTCAAAAACTATTAACCCTCCCCCATTTAATAATTTTTACACATTATTAAGGAAACAATATTCACAATATTTTAAAACCGATGTTGAATATATGTTTGATCATTTTATAGATCTAAAAAGCTCAATAGCATATCGTGTTTTTGCCGGAGTTGCAGTTCCTTATGGTAATTCTGATGTAATACCACTTGAAAAGGAGTATTATTCAGGTGGCCCGACTAGTATAAGAGGCTGGAATCCAAGGTTTTTAGGGCCAGGATCATATCAATTCGGCGATACAGGTTCTCAAGGGAAAATTTTTCCAAACAATACAGGAGATATAAAACTTGAGTCAAATATTGAATACAGGTTTAAAATCATCTGGGATTTTGAAGGTGCTTTATTTACCGATGCCGGTAATATCTGGGCAATTACCCAAGCTCCAACTGATAAGAGAGTAGGAATTCTATTCCAGTGGGACAAGTTTTATAAGGATTTGGCAATTGCTTCCGGTGTTGGGTTACGTTTAAATGTAACTTACTTTATAATAAGGCTTGATTTTGCTGTTAAAACAAAAGATCCGTCAAAAGATCCTGGTAAACGATGGATATTTGAGGATATTCGTCCTCCTGCCAATCAAAGCATTATTAATTGGGGACTTGCGATTGGGTATCCGTTCTGATAATTAGTGCATAGTGCATAGTGCATAGTGCATAGGACGTAACCTGCAACCTGCATCCTGCAGCCTAAAACAGGTATAATGAATAAGGGAAAATTCTACTATTACATTAAGGAATATTTTTCATTTTCGCACAGTGAGCGAAACGGTATACTTATTTTAATGGCAGGAATTTTAATAATTTATATAATTATTAGTGTCATAGAAATCCACTCCTCTTCAAAACCCGGAATTGACGTTAAACAATTAGGGAAAGAAACTATATCCGAAAAAACAGATCATGCAAAAATATTCAGGTTATCAATAAATACTGCTACTTATAATGAATTAATAAATCATCCTTACATTACAGATGAACAGGCAAAAAAAATAATCAGGTATCGCCAAATACGTCCAATTCAATCATACACACAGTTGGAATATTTGGATATTTTTTCAAAAACGGAGTTAGAAAAAATAGCACCTTATATTAATTACAGGTAAAAATGTTAATTACAGATTACTGATTACTAATGACAAATAATAATTTGAAAATTTGAAAATGTGCAAATTTGAAAATGGCAAATTACCTCATCACCTTATCAATTCATCACTTTCAATCTGCAACCTGTAACCTGCAACCTGCAACCTGCAACTATTTAAATTGTTTTTAGAATAATTTTAATATAATTGCAAATAAAGTTTGAAAAATTAGATACTATTCATAAATTTGCACCTCATTTTTAATTTGGTTATATTATGATTATTGTACCTTTAAAAGAAGGCGAAAATATTGAGAGGGCTTTAAAAAAGTTTAAGAGAAAATTCGAAAAGACAGGGATTGTTAAGGAGTTAAGAAATCGCCAGGAATTTACAAAACCTTCAGTAAAACGCAGGGAACAAATTAAAAGGGCTGTTTATATCCAGAAGCTTCAGCAAAAAGAAGAGTAAGTGCCTGCAAAAAAGCGCCAATAACTTCGTTATACTCTTTAGAAAAATGCTCATTTACTAAATGTAAACTGCGCTTTTTCTAACTTCGTAAACCTCGTTCTTGGCACTTTTTTATCAGTCACTTAATTTTCTGCAATAAGTAACTATAAGATGTAAGGATGTTTTTTCAATTTGTTTAATATCATATACTTTTTTGGGTGTTTATGGATACAATCCTTTCGTTTTTAAATCATTTAGAATTTGAAAACCGATATTCAAAGCGCACAATTACTTCCTATAAAACTGATATTTTGCAATTCAGGACTTTTTGCAGGAACAATTCAGTTAATGACATCCAACACGTTGATTCAAAATTGGTAAGAGAATGGATTATATTTCTTATTGAAAAGGGATGTGAAAATCGTTCGGTTAACAGAAAAATATCAGCATTAAAATCATTTTATAAGTATTTAATTCGGCAAGGTACTATTCAAAAAAGTCCGCTGATTAAAATTGATTCATTAAAGGCAAAAAAAAGATTACCAGGTTTTATCACTGATAACCAGATTAATGTATTATTTAATGATGTTGAATTTGAATCTGATTTTGCAGGTGTAAGGAACAGGTTAATTCTTGAAATATTTTACCAGACCGGAATAAGGCTTTCAGAATTGATTAACATCCGCGATACCGATATAGATAGATTTAACCTTACGCTAAAGGTTTATGGCAAACGAAAAAAGGAAAGGCTTATACCTATAGATAAAGGCCTTTTAACTGAAATTGATAACTATTTCGATTACCGTAAAAGGACAATTGACCGGTTGAAATATAATTTTCTGCTTGTTACCGTAAAGGGGTTAAAACTATATCCTAAATTAGTTTATAGGCTGGTTAATAAATATTTGTCAATGGTAACTACTTTGGACAAACGAAGTCCACATGTTTGGAGACACACTTTTGCAACTTTAATGTTAAATAATGGTGCGGCTATTGGGGCAATTAAAGAATTGCTGGGCCATTCAAATCTGGCTGCTACCCAAATTTATACGCATAATTCGTTTGAAAAATTAAAAAAAGTATATAATCAGGCTCACCCCAGAGCATAAAACTTAGGAGGTAGAAATGGATATTAAAATTAACTCTGTACATTTTGATGCAGATAAGAAATTATTGAAATTTGTAAATAATAAAATCAACAAATTAGCTAAATTTTATGAAAGCATTATTGGAGCAGAAGTATTTCTTCGACTTGAAAATACCCAGGAATTGGAAAATAAAATCGTGGAAATAAAGATTATTATTTCCGGTAGTGATTTTTTTGCCAAAAAACAATCAAAATCTTTTGAGGAAGCTACTGATAATGCTGTAGAAGCATTGCGTCAGCAAATTATTAAGCATAAAGATAAAATTAAAGGGGTATAATATTTTCAAAAAATAATAATAAAGAATTTGTGAGAAAAATAAAAATTCATACATTTGCGAACTCAAATTTAAAGGGGGGGGTGAATTTATACGGTTCTGCCGAGAATTCGCCGATGTAGCTCAGTTGGCCAGAGCAGCTGATTTGTAATCAGCTGGTCGGGGGTTCGAATCCCTCCATCGGCTCTCATAAATGGATCGTAAAGAATTATTATTCTATTGGGATAATTATTTTTAGAATAAGTTATTGATTCAATAATAAGGAACCGTCGAACCACATAATTTTCCGGGGAGATTCCAGAGCGGTCAAATGGGGCAGACTGTAAATCTGTTGGCTTATGCCTTCGGAGGTTCGATTCCTCCTCTCCCCACGGTTTAAATTTTATTGTCCCTGGGATGTAAACTGAAATGCGGATAACCTGTATAATGCCTTCAGGCAATATATATAAGCGGGAGTAGCTCAGTTGGTAGAGCATAACCCTTCCAAGGTTAGGGTCGCGGGTTCGAGCCTCGTCTCCCGCTCTGGTCTGCTGATGTAGCTCAGGGGTAGAGCACTTCCTTGGTAAGGAAGAGGTCATGGGTTCAATTCCCATCATCAGCTCAACGGTTTGCTAATTTATTAACCAATAAGTAATTAATTATAAAAAACATTATTTAAAACTAGTGTTATGGCTAAAGAAAAATTTGACAGGTCAAAACCTCATGTCAACGTAGGAACAATCGGTCACGTAGACCACGGGAAAACCACTTTAACTGCAGCAATTACAATGGTACTTGCAAAAAAGGGGCTTTCAGAAATAAGGTCTTTTGATTCAATTGATAATGCTCCGGAAGAAAAAGAACGCGGTATTACCATTAATACAGCTCATATTGAATACCAGACGGCGAAACGGCACTATGCACATGTTGATTGTCCCGGTCACGCTGACTATATTAAGAACATGGTTACAGGTGCAGCTCAAATGGACGGGGCTATTATAGTAGTTGCTGCTACAGATGGTCCTATGCCTCAAACCCGTGAACATATATTATTGGCACGTCAGGTAAATGTGCCTAGAATTGTATGTTTTATGAACAAGGTTGATATGGTTGAAGATCCTGAAATCCTTGACCTTGTAGAAATGGAAGTTCGCGAATTGCTCACATTCTATAAATATGACGGGGATAATGCCCCGGTAATTCGTGGCTCAGCGCTTGGAGCTTTGCATGGTGAAGCTCAGTGGGAAGAAAAGGTAATGGAATTGATGGATGCTGTAGATGCATATATTCCCATTCCACCCCGTGAAAATGAAAAACCTTTTCTGATGCCTGTTGAAGATGTTTTCTCAATCACTGGCCGTGGTACAGTTGCTACAGGCAGAATTGAAACCGGAGTAGTGAATACAGGCGATGAAATGGAACTCGTTGGATTAGGTGCTGAAAAGAAGAAATCTGTAGTTACCGGTGTTGAAATGTTCCGCAAGATTCTGGATCGTGGGGAAGCCGGTGATAATGTTGGTCTGTTGCTTAGAGGTATAGACAAAAAAGAAATTAAACGTGGTATGGTTATTGCAAAACCAGGTTCAATTACTCCACACACAACATTTAAAGCTGAGGTATACGTTTTAAAGAAAGAAGAAGGAGGCCGCCACACTCCTTTTCATAATAATTACCGTCCTCAATTTTATTTACGTACCCTTGATGTAACCGGTGAAATTGAATTACCTTCCGGCAGGGAAATGGTAATGCCAGGAGATAATGTAACCATTACTGTAAAACTGATTTATCCTGTGGCTATTAATCAGGGTTTAAGGTTTGCCATACGTGAAGGCGGGCGAACAGTTGGTGCAGGCCAGGTGATTGAAATTGTTGAATAGAGTGTAAACACGGGTGTAGCTCAATTGGTAGAGTAGCGGTCTCCAAAACCGTTGGTTGGGAGTTCGAGTCTCTCCTCCCGTGCAAAGAATTTTATTTATGAATATTCAAGCTTATATTAAGGATTGTTATACTGAACTTGTTCATAAAGTATCCTGGCCGACATGGTCAGAATTACAGGCAAGTGGAATAGTTGTGATGGTTGCATCGCTTATTATTGCTATCATAATATTTTTAATGGATTTTTTATTCCAGCATGTTGTAAATGCAATATACGGAATGTTCTAATATGTGTTTGTCCATAATGTCCGTAACCTTCGTTAAGCTCGTTTACAAATCAGTCATTTACACAAGTAAACTCCTGATTTTTAAACTTCGCAAGCCTCGGTTACGAACATTATGATTCAAACACAAAATTTAAAAAGAAATTACATAATTTTCTAATTGAAAATTAGATTTAAACTTACAATAATTTATACCCTGAAAAAAATATGAGCGAATCAGAAAAAAAGTGGTATGTTCTGAGAGCTGTAGGCGGAAAAGAAAAAAAAGTTAAAGAATATATTGATAATGAAATTGCCGGCTTAAATCTTCAGGAGTATGTTTCCCAGGTATTAATTCCCCATGAGAAAATATACCAGATCAGAAATGGTAAAAAGATTAGTAAGGAACGAAACTATTTTCCCGGATATATCTTAATTGAAGCAAATTTGACAGGTGAAATTCCTCATATTTTAAGAAATGTGCCAAATGTTGTTGGTTTTTTAGGAGGTAAAAACGAGGAACCTGTTCCATTACGGCAGTCGGAAGTAAACAGGATACTTGGAAAAGTTGATGAACTATCCGCGAGCGAAGAGGAACTTAATGTGCCATTTTTTATTGGTGAAATGGTAAAAGTTACAGATGGCCCATTTAATAGTTTTACTGGTGTAATAGAGGAAGTTAACGAAGAAAAGAAAAAGCTCAAGGTAATGGTTAAGATTTTCGGTAGAAAAACGCCATTGGAATTAAGCTTTATGCAGGTTGAAAAAGAATAAAATCAACCATTATTATTGAATGTTACGCACTTAACATAAACGGACAGTATTTTTGCTTCCAAAGATAACTGTCAAATTATTAAGAATCTAAATATTATGGCAAAGGAAATTGCTGGATTAATAAAATTGCAGATTAAAGGTGGTGGTGCAAACCCGTCACCGCCTGTAGGACCGGCACTAGGTTCTAAAGGTGTGAATATCATGGATTTTTGCAAACAATTTAATGCAAGGACCCAGGATAAAGCGGGTAAAGTAATACCTGTTGTTATTACTGTGTATTCTGACAAGTCATTCGATTTTGTTACAAAAACTCCCCCTGTTGCAATACAATTGCTTGAGAGTTCAAAAATTAAATCAGGATCTGCAGAGCCCAACCGTAAAAAAGTCGGTTCAGTATCATGGGAGCAGGTTAAATCAATTGCTGAGGATAAAATGCAGGATTTGAATGCATTTACTATTGAATCAGCTATGAGAATGGTTGCAGGGACAGCTCGCAGTATGGGAATTACAGTTGAAGGTACTGCTCCTTTTAGTAAATAAATAAATTTGTAACTTAAAAAATGACAAAACTTACTAAAAACAGGAAGTTAGCAATACAGAAAATAGAAGCTGATAAAGGATATAAGTTATCCGATGCTGCTACGCTGTTGAAAGAGATATCTACTACCAAATTTGATGCTTCCATAGATTTAGATGTCCGTTTAGGCGTAGATCCAAGGAAGGCAAATCAAATGGTACGTGGTGTAGTTACTTTGCCTCATGGTACAGGAAGACAAGTCAGAGTTTTAGTTCTTTGCACACCTGATAAGGAAGATGAAGCCAAAGCTTCGGGAGCTGATTTTATCGGATTGGATGATTATATCGAAAAAATCAAGGGTGGTTGGACAGATGTGGATGTTATTATTACTATGCCGTCTGTTATGGCTAAAATAGGAGCATTAGGCCGGATTCTTGGCCCCAGGGGGTTGATGCCTAATCCAAAGTCGGGAACTGTTACTGTTGAAGTTGGTAAAGCCGTGAAAGAAGTGAAAATGGGTAAGATCGATTTCAAGGTTGATAAGTTTGGAATTGTTCATACATCTATCGGGAAAGTTTCTTTTACTTCTGATCAATTAGTTGATAATGCCAGGGAATTTATTCATATGATAGTAAAACTCAAACCATCATCAGCTAAAGGTACTTATATTAAAAGTGTATACTTATCAAGTACCATGAGTCCAGGATTAAAAATTGACACTAAGTCAGTTGAGGCTTTAAATTAATTTTTTTTGAATGTTAAAATCATGATAAAAGAGGATAAAAATAAAATTATTGAAAGCCTGATTGCAAAAATCGATGTATATAAGAATTTCTATCTGGCTGATATTTCAGAACTTAATGCAGCTGATACCAGCGACTTAAGAAGGAAATGTTTCGAGAAAAACATAAAGCTTGAAGTTGTTAAAAATACACTTTTAAAAACTGCTTTGGAACGTAGCAATGGTAATTACAAGGAACTTTATGGAATATTGAAAACACCAACATCGATAATGTTTACTGAGGCAGGAAATGTTCCGGCTAAGCTTATTAAAGATTTCCGTCGAAAACATGCAAAACCTGTATTAAAGGCAGCATATGTTGAGGAATGTGTATATGTAGGTGATAACCAGATTGATTTATTGATAAATATTAAATCAAGGTTAGAACTTATTGGTGATATTATAGGTATATTGAAATCACCGGCTAAAAATGTTATTTCCGGCTTACAATCAAGTGGAGGTAAACTGGCAGGCATTGTTAAAACATTAGAAAATAGAACGTAAAATAGAATTTAATTTTTAAATAAATAGATAAAATGGCAGATATAAAAGCTTTTGCAGAACAATTAGTTAACTTAACTGTTAAAGAAGTTAATGAATTAGCCAAAATATTAAAAGATGAATATGGTATTGAACCAGCTGCTGCAGCTGTAGTAGCGGCAGGACCGGCAGCAAGCGGAAGTGAGCCCGCAGCAGCTGTTGAAAAAAACACATTTGATGTAATTTTAAAAGCACCGGGTGGAGCTAAATTACAAGTTGTTAAATTAGTTAAGGAATTGACTGGCCTTGGGCTAAAAGAAGCAAAAGAATTGGTAGATGCTTGTCCTAAAGCTGTAAAAGAAGGTGTTTCCAAAGATGACGCAGAATCATTAAAAGCTCAATTAATAGAAGCCGGGGCAGAGGTTGAACTTAAATAATTTGACAAATAAGTCAAATTGAATATGTCAGGTATTGAATCCGAAATGTAAGATTCCATAACTGACTATTATTAATATTTTAAGTTCAATTAATCCTATTATACATGTCGTCCGAGAAAACTGAAAGAATAAATTTTTCTTCTTCAAAAAAACAATTTGCATATCCGGATTTTTTGGAGATTCAATTAAAGTCGTTTTATGACTTTTTCCAGATAGATACAAGTCCTGAAAATCGCAAAGGTGAAGGTCTGTTTAAGGTTTTTGCAGAAAATTTTCCTATTACTGATACACGAAATAACTTTGTGCTGGAATTCATCGATTATTTCATTGATCCACCACGATATTCCATTGAAGAGAGCATCGAAAGAGGTTTAACATACAGTGTACCGTTAAAGGCTAAACTTAAGCTTTTTTGTACTGATCCTGAACATGAAGACTTTGATACTGTAATCCAGGATGTTTATCTTGGCACGGTTCCGTATATGACCCCAAGAGGTTCTTTCGTGATAAACGGGGCTGAACGTGTTGTTGTTTCGCAACTTCACCGTTCTCCGGGAGTATTTTTCGGTCAAAGTACCCATGCTAACGGCACCAAATTATATTCTGCACGTATTATTCCTTTTAAAGGCTCCTGGATAGAATTTGCCACAGATATAAATAATGTGATGTATGCATACATCGACAGAAAGAAAAAACTTCCTGTGACAACTTTGTTGCGTGCTATTGGTTATGAAAGCGATAAGGATATTCTTGAAATTTTTGATCTTGCTGATGAATTAAAAGTCTCTAAAACAGGGATTAAAAAAGTAGTGGGTCGAAAACTTGCAGCGAGGGTGCTTAAATCATGGGTTGAAGATTTCGTTGATGAAGATACAGGTGAAGTAGTTTCAATTGAACGTAATGAAGTCGTTATTGACAGGGAAACTATCATCGAGAATGAACATGTAGATATGATTGTTGATTCAGGTGCACCAACAATATTGTTACACAAGGAAAATCAAAACTTATCAGATTTTGCAATTATTTATAATACGCTTCAAAAGGATCCGTGCAACTCAGAAAAAGAAGCCGTATTACATATATACCGGCAATTACGTAATTCAGAACCTCCTGATGAGGCTACAGCACGTGATGTAATTGACAAATTGTTTTTCTCAGATAAACGGTACGATTTGGGAGATGTGGGCCGTTACAGAATAAATAAGAAATTGGGTTTAAATATTGCTATTGACACTAAGGTACTTACCAGAGAGGATATGATAGCAATTATTAAATACCTTATTCAGCTGATTAACTCTAAAACTGATGTTGATGATATAGACCATTTAAGTAACCGCAGGGTACGTACAGTTGGTGAACAGTTAGGCAATCAGTTTAGTGTTGGCCTGGCACGTATGGCACGTACAATTCGTGAACGTATGAATGTACGTGATAACGAAGTTTTTACGCCAATTGATCTTATCAATTCAAAAACATTATCATCGGTAATAAATTCATTTTTTGGGACAAATCAATTATCGCAGTTCATGGATCAGACAAACCCTCTTAGTGAAATGACACATAAGCGTCGTTTGTCTGCACTTGGACCAGGTGGTTTATCAAGAGAACGTGCAGGTTTTGAGGTTCGTGACGTGCACTTTACCCATTATGGACGTCTTTGCCCGATCGAAACACCTGAAGGCCCGAATATTGGACTTATTTCTTCACTTTGTGTATTTGCTAAAATTAATAAGCTTGGATTTATTGAAACTCCTTACCGTAAGGTTAACGGAGGTAATGTTAATTTGAACGATGAAGGTATCATATATCTTAGTGCAGAAGAAGAGGAATCAAAAATAATTGCCCAGGCTAATGCAGAAGTAAACATTGATGGAGACTTCCAAACTCCAAGAATAAAGTCCAGGTATAATGGGGACTTCCCATTTTCGGAAAAGGATACTGTTGAACTTATTGATGTAGCACCTAATCAAATTGCTTCTATAGCTGCATCACTTATTCCATTTCTTGAACACGATGATGCTAACCGTGCCCTGATGGGTTCAAATATGATGCGTCAGGCCGTACCATTGCTTCGTCCGGAATCTCCTATTGTAGGAACTGGCATTGAAGGTTATGTAGTTTGCGATTCAAGGTTAATGGTAGCTGCCGAAGGGAGTGGAATAATAAGGTTTGTTGATGCAGACGAAATAGTAGTTGAATACGATCGCACAGATGAACAGAAATTTCTTAGTTTTGAAGATGATATTAAACGGTATAAACTACCAAAATATAAGAAAACTAATCAGAATACATGTTTAAACCTTCGACCAATTGTTAATAAAGGAGACAGGGTTGAAAAAGGACATATCCTTACAGAAGGCTATGGAACCAGCGATGGTGAACTTGCACTGGGTCGTAACCTGCGTGTGGCATTTATGCCATGGAAAGGATATAACTTTGAAGATGCTATTGTTATAAATGAAAAAGTTGTTCGTGAAGATATTTTCACTTCGGTGCATATTGATGAATATTTGCTTGAAGTTCGTGATACTAAGCGAGGTTTGGAAGAATTGACATCTGATATCCCAAACGTAAGTGAAGAAGCTACACGAAATCTTGATGAAAATGGACTAATCAGGATTGGGGCTCATGTTGAGCCAGGAGATATACTAATTGGTAAAATTACTCCTAAAGGAGAATCAGATCCTTCACCTGAAGAAAAACTATTAAGGGCTATTTTTGGGGATAAAGCAGGAGATGTGAAAGATGCATCACTGAAAGCACCCCCGGCCTTATTTGGGGTTGTAGTCGATAAGATGTTATTTTCAAGGGCAATGAAGGATAAAAAAGGGAAAACATCTGAAAAAGTACTTCTTCAAAAGGTTGAAGATGAGTTTATTAAAAATTCAGAAGATTTAAAAACCCGTCTTATTGAAAAACTTTTTATTCTTGTTAATGGTAAGACATCACAGGGGGTAAAGGACTATAATAATGTTGAAATTATAACAAAGGGTTCAAAATTTACTATAAAACAATTACAGGAACTCGATTATGAGAATATTAATCCAGGTAAATGGACTACTGATAAACAAAAAAACGACCAGATAAAGGAGTTGTTAAACAACTATATGAATCGTTTTAAAGAAATCGATGCTATTTTCAAAAGGAAAAAATATAATATTACTATCGGAGATGAGCTACCTGCGGGAATAGTACAATTGGCTAAAGTTTATATTGCCAAAAAACGTAAGGTAAAAGTTGGAGACAAGATGGCAGGCCGTCATGGTAATAAAGGTATTGTTTCAAGGATCGTACGTGAAGAAGATATGCCTTTCCTCGAAGACGGCAGCCCGGTTGACATAGTTCTTAACCCTTTGGGTGTGCCTTCCCGTATGAACCTTGGCCAGATTTACGAAACTGTTTTAGGTTGGGTTGGACAGGTGTTAAATGTTAAGTTTGCATCACCCATTTTCGATGGTGCTTCAGTTAATGAAATTAATGAGTGGACTGATAAAGCTGAATTGCCACGCTATGGGAAAACCTACCTGTATGACGGAGGTACCGGAGAACGTTTCGATCAGCCTGCAACAGTAGGTGTAATTTATATGTTGAAACTGGGTCATATGGTTGACGATAAAATGCATGCCCGGTCTATTGGGCCTTATTCCCTTATCACTCAACAGCCTCTCGGAGGCAAAGCACAATTCGGAGGTCAGCGATTCGGAGAAATGGAAGTTTGGGCCTTAGAGGCATTTGGTGCAGCAAATATTTTACAGGAAATCCTTACTGTAAAATCTGATGATGTAATTGGAAGAGCAAAAACATACGAGGCTATAGTTAAAGGAGACCCGATGCCGACACCCGGCGTACCTGAATCATTTAACGTTCTGTTGCATGAATTGAGAGGGCTTGGTTTGAGCATCAACCTGCAATAAAATGATGCGCAAATGAAAAAATGGAACCAGGAACCAGGAACCGGGAACCAGGAAGTGTGCCATGCGAACTGTAACATGTAACCTGTAACCGGTAGTAACTGCATACTTACGACTTACTACTTACGACAATAATTCATTTATAAAATTTAATACAACGACTATGTCATATAGAAAAGAGAATAAAGTAAAATCAACATTTACCAAAATCTCTATCGGGCTTGCTTCTCCGGAAGAAGTTCTGGAACATTCAAGTGGTGAAGTATTAAAACCTGAGACTATTAATTACCGAACATACAAACCAGAGCGGGATGGATTGTTCTGCGAACGGATATTTGGTCCGGTAAAGGACTATGAATGTCATTGTGGCAAATACAAACGGATCCGATATAAAGGTATTGTATGTGACAGGTGCGGTGTAGAAGTAACTGAAAAAAAAGTTCGTCGCGAACGAATGGGACATATTCAGTTGGTTGTACCGGTAGCTCATATTTGGTATTTTCGTTCATTACCAAATAAAATAGGGTATTTACTTGGTTTACCAACAAAAAAACTTGATGCTATTATTTATTATGAAAGATATGTTGTAATTAATCCTGGCGTTAAAGCTGTTGATGGTGTTAAATATCTTGATTTTCTAACCGAAGAGGAATATTTGGATATTATAGAATCCCTGCCAAAAGATAATCAGTATCTTGATGATAATGATCCGAATAAGTTTATTGCTGATATGGGTGCCGAATCATTATTTAAATTGCTACAGCGCATTCAGTTAGATGAACTTTCGTACGATCTTCGAAACAAAGCCAATACAGAAACTTCTCAGCAAAGAAAGAGTGAAGCTTTGAAACGTTTAAATGTTGTTGAAGCATTTCGCGAATCAAAACTTGTTAATAAACCTGAATGGATGATAATGAAAGTAATACCGGTTATCCCACCAGAATTGCGTCCATTGGTTCCCCTTGATGGTGGCCGTTTTGCTACTTCTGACCTGAACGATCTTTATCGCCGTGTTATAATCCGCAATAACCGTCTAAAACGGCTTATTGAAATTAAGGCTCCGGAAGTAATTTTACGAAATGAAAAACGTATGCTTCAGGAAGCTGTTGATTCATTATTCGATAATTCACGCAAATCAAATGCTGTAAAAACGGATTCAAACCGACCTTTGAAATCTTTAAGCGACAGTTTAAAAGGTAAACAAGGAAGGTTCCGGCAGAATCTTCTTGGCAAACGTGTCGACTACTCTGCACGTTCTGTAATAGTTGTAGGACCTGAACTTCAGTTACATGAATGCGGTTTGCCAAAAGATATGGCCGCTGAACTTTACAAACCTTTCATTATCCGAAAACTGATTGAAAGAGGAATTGTAAAAACAGTAAAATCAGCAAAGAAAATAGTTGACAGGAAAGATCCGGTGGTATGGGATATTCTTGAAAACGTACTGAAGGGCCACCCTGTCTTATTAAATCGTGCTCCTACATTGCACCGTTTAGGCATTCAGTCATTCCAGCCAAAACTTATCGAAGGGAAAGCTATTCAATTGCATCCTCTTGTATGTACTGCATTTAACGCTGACTTTGATGGCGACCAGATGGCTGTTCACGTTCCACTTGGCAATGCTGCTATCCTTGAAGCCCAGGTACTTATGCTGGCGGCCCATAATATCCTTAACCCTGCCAATGGAGCACCTATAACAGTTCCTTCTCAGGACATGGTGCTTGGATTGTATTATATCACCAAACAGAAAAAGAGTACTCCGGAATTGAAGGTTCGCGGAGAAGGAATGACTTTTTATTCACCTGAAGAAGTAACCATTGCATTTAATGAAAAACAAGTTGATTTGCATGCAATGATTAAGGTTCGTATTGAAACCGTTACAGATGGCATTTCGACTCATAAAATCATTGAAACTTCAGTTGGACGAGTACTGTTTAACGAACTGGTCCCAAGCGAAGTAGGATTTTTAGATGAAATACTTACCAAAAAATCTTTAAGGGAAATAATAAGCACTGTGTTGAAAAAAGCTGGAACTGCCCGTACGGCAAGATTCCTGGATGATATTAAAAGTTTAGGTTTTCAAATGGCATTTCGTGGAGGATTATCATTTAACCTTGACGATGTTATTGTGCCTCCTGAAAAGGAAATTTTGGTTCAGGAAGGATATGCGCAGGTTGACGAGGTATTAAATAATTATAATTTAGGGTTTATAACTAATAACGAACGTTATAATCAGATAATTGATATCTGGACACATACAAATGCCAAGCTTACCCATATCCTGATGAATAAATTATCAAAAGATAAACAGGGATTTAACCCTGTATATATGATGCTGGATTCAGGTGCCCGTGGTTCAAAAGAACAGATCCGCCAGCTTTCAGGAATGAGGGGTTTGATGGCAAAACCTCAAAAATCAGGATCAACAAGTTCTGAAATAATTGAAAATCCTATTCTTTCAAATTTTAAGGAAGGATTATCGGTACTCGAATATTTTATCTCTACCCATGGTGCCCGTAAAGGTTTGGCAGATACTGCCCTGAAGACAGCGGACGCTGGTTACCTTACCCGTCGGCTGGTTGACGTTTCACAGGATGTAATAATTTCAGAACCTGATTGTGGAACATTGAGAGGTCTTATAGCCATTGCAATTAAAAATAATGAAGAAACTGTTGAATCATTAACAGAACGTATTCTCGGACGTACAACTGTTCACGATGTTTACCACCCGTTAACGGGTAAATTAATTGTAGCATCCGGAGATGAGATTACAGAAAACTTAGCTGATTTAATTGAAGAATCTCCTATTGAACAGGTTGAAATTCGGTCAGTACTTACCTGCGAATCAAAAAAGGGAGTTTGTGCAAAGTGTTACGGACGAAACCTGGCGACCGGCAGGATGGTCCAAATGGGTGAAGCAGTTGGTGTAATAGCTGCACAATCAATTGGTGAACCTGGTACTCAGCTGACTTTACGAACTTTTCACGTTGGCGGCACGGCTTCAAATATTACTGCCGAATCCAGTATTATAACAAAATATGATGGAATTGCAGAAATTGAAGAACTTCGTTCCCTCGAACGAATTGATGAATTGGGAAAGAAATTTTCAATTGTTCTTGGCCGCTTAGGTGAAATGAGAATAATTGATAAAAATACAAAAATTACATTATCCACACATAACCTTCCATATGGTTCAAAATTATATGCAAATAGTGGCGATGAAGTTAAAAAGGGCAAACTAATATGCGAATGGGACCCATATAATGCTGTTATTATTTCTGAAGTGGCCGGTAGTGTTGAATTTGAAGCGCTTGTCGATGGAATAACATTCCGTGACGAATCAGATGAACAAACCGGGTACAGGGAAAAAGTTATTATTGAAACCAGGGATAAGACTAAAAATCCTATGATTAAAATAAATGCTTCGGCAGGAGATTCTCATAAATCATATAACCTTCCGGTTGGTGCACATATAGTAGTTAACGAAGGTGATAAGGTATCAGCAGGCGATATATTAGTTAAGATTCCGCGTGCTGTTGGGAAAACTGGCGATATCACAGGTGGTTTACCACGTGTTACAGAACTGTTTGAAGCCCGAAACCCTTCCAACCCTGCCGTAGTTTCAGAAATTGATGGCGAAGTTATCTTTGGTAAGGTTAAAAGAGGGAACCGCGAAATTACTGTAACATCCAAAAGCGGAGAAATTAAAAAATACCTGGTTCCTCTTTCAAGGCAAATACTGGTTCAGGAAAATGACTATGTTAAAGCAGGTACTCCTCTTTCTGATGGTGCAACTACACCTTCGGATATTTTAGCAATTAAAGGACCTACAGCTGTGCAGGAATATATAGTAAATGAAGTTCAGGAAGTATACCGAATGCAGGGCGTCAAAATAAATGACAAGCACTTTGAAGTAATTGTCCGTCAAATGATGCGTAAGGTTGAAATACTTGATCCGGGCGACACAAAATTCCTCGAAAAACAAGTGGTTGATAAATGGGAATTCATGGATGAAAACGATTATATTTATGGTAAGAAAGTAATCATAGAACCGGGAGATTCAAACCTGAAAGCCGGAATGATTATCACAGCAAGAAAATTAAGGGACGATAACTCATTGTTAAAGCGCAGGGATGCAAAGCTAATTGAAGCCCGTGATGCCGTTCCTGCTACTTCAAACCAGATTTTACAGGGAATTACCAGGGCCGCATTGCAGACACAAAGCTTTATATCAGCAGCATCTTTCCAGGAAACCACCAAAGTACTTAACGAAGCCTCTATTAATGGAAAGGTAGATACTCTCGAAGGACTTAAAGAAAATGTCATTGTTGGTCATTTAATTCCTGCCGGGACAGGTTCCCGCGAATACCAGAGGTTAATTGTTGGATCAATGGAAGATTACGAAAAATTAATCAATGTAAAGCGGACTCCTATTGATGAAGAAATTTATGAAGAGGAAAAAGAAAGGTAAAAATAATTGATTATTGATTATTGACAATTGATTATTGGAGCCAAGAAGCCAATTTCTGCGGTTAAAAGGACATGAAGACATGTAAAAGTCGTGAAAAAGGACGTAATAATTTGTGACCTGCAACTTGCAACTTGCAACCTGCAACCTCAAACATCTATGCACTAAGCACTATTTACTAAGCACTATTTATTATGGCAGAAAATGTAGAAAATAATAAAATTGACATTGAACTGAAAGAAGATATTGCACAGGGGATTTACAGTAACCTTGCAATTATTACACATTCGACATCAGAATTTGTTATCGATTTCGTAAGAATAATGCCTGGTGTTCCGAAAGCAGAAGTGAAATCAAGAATTATTCTTACACCAGAACATGCCAAACGTTTGTTGTTTGCATTAAAGGAAAATATTGCAAAATTCGAATCTGTTCAGGGACCAATAAAAAGTGCCGAAGGAATGGGAGGGACTGCAATTCCTATGAATTTTGGAGGTCCAACTGCACAGGCATGATAGTGCGTAGTGCATAGTGAATAGTTGTTAGTTGAAAGTATACTGTTATTCAATAAATATTTATAAACCATTTAAGCTAATTACAAATTATCTGAACTTCGGAAACCATCCAAAATTCATTTGGATTCCAACACTGAATGAAAGATTATAAATTTTGTCATTCCCATAACTTAATATGGTATAATAACTCCCCAATTCATTGGATATGTGATAATTATTAACCCGCCTGAATGTATTTGTTATTGGAGTTGAATAATTAACTGAAGCAAAAAGTTCATATTTATTATTTAAACTGTAATTTATTCCCAACGAACATCCAAAATCTACA
This sequence comes from uncultured Bacteroidota bacterium, assembly GCA_963846585.1. GTDB lineage: Bacteria > Bacteroidota > Bacteroidia > Bacteroidales > JAAUTT01 > JAAUTT01. The sequence goes on along the minus strand of CAWJWO010000017.1, from coordinate 50,650 downwards.
TTAATAAATTTAGCCGGAATATTTCGTTTTACATTTACAGGTACGTTTTTGTTAAAACCTTCTTCGGGAATTGAATCTAAATGGACTCCGGCAAGGCTTGGGTAATACCCTATATATGAAAACGTTCCTATACCAATGGACTGGTTTTGAACAGGAATAAAAATGCCAGGCCCAACACTAACTTTTACAACTAAATTTTTAGAAATCCATGATTTTATTACCAGGTGGACAGGTAAGTTTACAGAGCGCAAAACAGCTGTTTCTGAAATATTGGTTCCATTTATTTCACGTTCATAAGAAACGTTTTCAGAATCAATTGTTTCAAAATCATCCGTTGATGATGCAGCCTTAAATTTCGATTTATAGGTTAACATACCAAGACCAGATTCTATCCCGATAAAATTTGTAAAAAAGTACCTGATATCAAAACCGAAATCAATTACATCGCTTTTTTGAAATGCACTACCAGATAAACTTTGCGGGAATGATGGTTCAATTTTAGAAAGAGTAGGAGTAATGTGAAATCCTGCATCTATTTTATCCTGTGAATATGCATTAATTGATAATAATAATATTATTATAATAGTTAACCATGATTTTAAATGCATATACCAAGTCACTTTAATAAATTTAGTTTTCAATAATCAATAATCAATAATCAATAATCAATTATTTTTTATTGTATTATTAATTTTTCAAAGATAACTATTTGACTGTTTAAATCTACTTCTACAAAATAAGCACCGGCAGCTAATCCTGATACATTTATTTGCTGCTGAAATGATTCCCCTTCTTTATCAAAATTAAAGCTTTTAAGAAGTGCACTATTTAGGCTGTACAATTTAACGGAGACTTTGCCATTATCAAAATCCGAAAGGGTAATTGTAAATTCACCCTGACAAGGATTGGGGTATATAGTTCCAAGTGCAGCCTGAATAAATATTGAATCAGACATAAGTGACTGGCAACCGTTTAAATCAGTTGTTTTTACCGAATAATATCCTTGTTGTTGCTGGGTCCAGTAGTATTGTTGGTGTGCCCCGGAAACAGGGATGTAATTTTGAAACCATTCATAAGAAGTTACTGAATCCGTGTTAACCAGGCAGATAACCACATTGTTCCATTTTTCAGTAATAGCAGGCTTAAATGAATTGTTAGCAATTTCTTTAATTACAAGATTGTTAGCTACCGGTACATTGCAAACATTTTCCATAATATTATAGGTGCCCTGTTTCAGATCTACCCATTCAATTTCACCACCTTTACCATGTATGGCGGTATCTATTCTTCTTCCTTCATAATATAACTGATAAATATATCCATTTTCCGAATTCAGAATTTTTATGCTGTCCCCGGATTGATTGCTGCAAAATGTTCCTTTCATAGAAATATTTACACTATCGGGCAATGGAACTACGCTGACAACAAGCGAATCAGAGCTTTCACCTATTCCTGAAGGGTTTTGGCCTGTTACGGAAATTGCGCATTGTCCGGCAAAATTATTACTAAAGGTTAACGATACTGATTTTCCAGTTCCACTAAAAATTCCAGCATCTGAAGGAGAAATACTCCAAATATAGGAATTTGCATTACCAGCACCTGTTGTTGTGAAAACCTGGTTCGGAGAGTTTATGCAAATATTTTCAGGTCCTGCTGGGGTTCCAGGTTTTAATGGCGGATTCGACCCAATTGTCAATTCTCCGTTTACATAAACAAATTGATAGTTATTATCAGTACCTCCTTCCGGAATAATATCATATTTTCCGGGAAGGCTTGAAATAGTTGCATCGGTTGTAATAACAGGTGCCGTTACAAGATCAGTATAATCATCACTGTTTACGAACCCAATATACCAACATGTAAATGCCGGGTTAGGATCTCCGTATTTCCTGGATGCATTATTTGCAGTAACTGTCAAAATAGCTTTATCAACTGTTAATGTCTGTTGAGGGTTAACTGTAACAGTGTTAAAATTTGTATTACCCGGTTGAGTAGCAGTAATTATGGCAGTTCCTACACCGATAATATGAATTAAGCCATCTTCAATTGTTGCAACATTGCTGTTATTACTGGAATAATTGATTGGCAGGCCGGAACTGGAAACTGCTCCGGGCTTAAAATCATTATTACCATAAAATTGATTTGGTATTATACCGAAAGTTATTGTTTGTGAAGCTTTAGTTACATTTAAGAATTGTGTATTATTTAATGCCGCATCATAATCATTATTTCCATATTGAGAGGCAGTTATATGTGCTGAGCCTGCTCCTACAATATGAATTAAATTGTTAACAATTATAGCAACGCTATCATTATCACTGGTATAACTTATGTCAAGCCCTGAAGTTGATGTCGCATTTGCATTAAAATCAGAATCTCCGTAAGTTTTTACAGGAAGATTTGCAAATGCAATGACCTGGTTTTCCTTATTAATTGTAAGCTGTTGTTTTACAACTGACCCTGAATAGTAGTCCGAATCATTGTTAACAGATGCAATTATATTTGCAATGCCTGCGCCTGTGATATGGATATTCCCGTTTACTATTGTAGCAACACTAGCATTATCACTTGAGAAATAAACCTTTAAACCTGAACTTGAAGTGGCAGTAACGCTAAAATCAGCATCTCCAAATGTTTTTATTGGTAATGCGTTAAAAGTTATGGTTTGATTAACCGGGTTAACAGTCAACTGTTCTGTCAAACTAATTGCCTGGCTGAAATTAATATTTCCTGATTGATAGGCTTTAATATTAGCAGTACCTGCGCCTACTATATGAATAGAGCCATTCAATATGGTAGCAACATCAGTGTTATCACTTGAATATGATACCTGTAAGCCGGAACTTGAGAATGCCCCTGGGCTAAAATCCGGATCCCCATATGTTTCTGTTGGCAGCGGGTTAAAAGTAATGGTTTGTAATTCTTTATAAACAGTTAAAACCTGAACTGCGCTAATTGCCATATAGTCTGTATTACCAGGTTGATTTGCAGTTATTTTAGCAGTACCTGTTCCAATAATATTAACTAATCCTCCAACAATTTTTGCAACATTTGTATCATTACTAGTGTAATTTATTGGTAAACCAGTATTTACCCAGGCATTTAAATTAAATGCAGAATCACCAAACGATTTGGTCGGTAATGCTGTAAATGTCAATATTTGAGAAGCTTTATCAATTGTAATGATTTGAGTATAAGATGTTGGATTGTAGTTTCCATTTCCATTAGTCATTGCTGTTATTGTTGTTGTACCGGCTTTTATTATATGGGCTTTACCGTTTACTATATCCACGATATTAGTATCCCCGCTTATATAATATATTGGCAATCCTACTTGTGATTTTGCCCCGGGGTCAAAATCCGGATTTCCATAAGTTTTTAGAGGTATTGGGCCAAATGTGATTACCTGATTGGCTTTATTAATTGTAAGAGTCTGGACAACGTTTAAAGCGGTATCGTAATATGCATTACCTGTTTGTGAAGCTGTAATATTTATTGATCCTGCCGAATGTACCTGGATTTTTCCATTATAAATAGAAGCTACTGACGGATCATCACTCGACAATGTAATTGTTAACCCACTGGAAGAAGAAACAGCAGGAACAATGGTAGTATCACTGAAATTTATTGACGGTAAAGCTTCAAATGAAATGGCCTGTTTTGCCTTATTAATTGTTATTATTTGTTTTACTTCTGTTGCCGGAGCGTAATAAATATTTCCTGGTTGTGAAGCGATAATGGCAACACTTCCGGGTTTAATAATATGCAATTTATTATTTACAATTGTCGCAATTGAAGTATTATTGCTTGAGAATGAAACAGCCAGGAGGGGCGCTGTAGTGGTCGCAACAAGGCTTACATCAGGATCAAGGTATGTGAGTGTATCTAAAGCGTTAATTGAATTAAATGTAATAACCTGGGTATCCTGATATATAGTCAACACATGAGTAACTTCCGATGCAGGAAGGTAATCAGTGTCACCAGCCTGAGAAGCCGTTATATCAACAGTTCCCGGTTCATTAATATGAACCTTTCCGTTTACAATGGTTGCTACATTAGCATTTCTGCTTGTATAGGCAACAGTCAATCCGGAAGTGGCTGAAGCTCCGGGAGAAAAATCAGGTGTACCATAATATTTACCTGTAAAAGTTTGAAAGTTAATATATTGAGATTTCTGAAAAACTGTCAATAGCTGTGTGATACTGTTGGCAGGATTGTAATTATTATTTCCGGGTTGTGAAGCTTTTATATTTGCTGTTCCTGCACCCGTAATATGTATAGAGTCATTAACAATGGCAGCTACATTAGTATTATCGCTGGTATAGGTAATAAGTAAATTTGAAGTCACTGTGGCTCCCGGGCTAAAGTTGGGGTCACCATAAGTTTTTTCAGGCAAGGGGTTGAAATAAAGTGTCTGGTTTGCTATCGTAACTACTAAAGGTTGAGAAACATTGGGAGCTGCATAATAATTTTGATCACCTGACTGAGAAGCAATAATATTAACTGTACCTACTCCGACAAGATGTATCATCCCGTTTACTATGGTAGCAACCAGTGGGTTGCTTGTTGTATAGCTTACGGGAAGAAGTGATGAAGCCGTGGCACCTGGATTAAAATCTGCATGAATAATCTCTACGGATACTAAAGGTGGAAATGTAATTGTTTGATTAGATTCAAGCACAGTTATGTTTTGTGTTGCATTTGTAGCCGGAGCATAACTGGCATTACCTGACTGTGATGCAGTAATGGTAGCAGTGCCAACTCCATCAATAAGAATAAGGCCACCAACAATTTCAGCCACATTTGAATTGCTACTGGAGTAGTTTACCGTCAGGCCGGATGTGGATGTAGCGCCTGGATTTATATAAGGGCTGCCTACCACATCATTGGTCGGTAATGGCGGAAAAGTTATTGTCTGTACTCCTGCATTAAAACTCATGGTTTGCGGTGTAGCCGCACTATAAGAACTATTCCCTGGCTGACTGGCTGTTATGGTCACTTGGCCTCCTCCTACAATATGAATCAAACCACCGGCGGTTACAGTAGCAACTGAAATATTATTACTTGAATATGTTACAGTTAATCCGGAAGATGCAGTTGCACCCGGAGAAAAATCAGGAGAATTAAGCAGTTTTGCAGGAATGCCAGGAAATGTGATAGTTTGAACTCCAACATTTAAACTTTGTGTTACTGGGGTAGCCGCAGTCCAGGTTGCATTTCCTGCCTGATTGGCAGTAATAATGACTTTTCCTGTATCAACAATATATACCATATTTCCGACTATAGTTGCAATACTTGAGTTACTACTGGTGTAAGTCACTGCTAATCCCGAAGAAGCTGTTGCCCCCGGAGATATATAAACATTTAAGGGCAGATTGACAGGGAAGAGTGGAAAAGTAATTGTCTGGCCCCCTACTGTTAAAACTTGTGTTGCAGGGGTAGCAGCACTATATGATGCGTTACCGGACTGATTGGCCGTTATAGTTGACGTACCATTACCAACAATATGAACCATTCCGCCTGCTGTAATTGTTGCAACAGAAGTATTACTGCTTGTATAAGTTACAGGTAATCCTGAAGGTGATGCCGTAGCCCCTGGTGAAAAATCAACACTGGCAAGAGTTTTGCCAGCAATACCTGGGAATGTTATAGTTTGAACTCCTACGGTAAAATTATTTGTCACCGAAGTTGCCGCACCATAAGTTCCATTGCCAGGCTGGTTGGCTGTAATGTTTGTGGTTCCACCTCCGACTATATGAACAGAATCGTTAACAATGGTTGCCACACTAAGGTTACTGCTAGTGTAGGTCACTGGTAATCCTGACGAAGCAGTTGCTCCTGGCGAAAAATTTGGAGAATTCAGGAGCTTGGCTGATATGGCTGGGAACGTGATGAATTGGCTTGCTACAGTTAATGTTTTGGCTTGATTAGTTGCCTCGCCATAAGAGGCATTTCCTGCCTGCATAGCAGTAATTGTTGATGATCCAGTTCCAACTATATGAATAAGGCCTGCTGCAGTTATTGTGGCTACGGTTAGGATGCTACTTGTGTATGTTACGGGTAATCCCGAAGATGCTGTTGCACCGGGAGAAAAATCAGGATTAGTAGGAATTTGCACAGGGATGTTAGGGAAGGTTATAGTTTGAACGCCTGCAGTAAAGTTTTGTGTTGCCGGAGTTGCTGCACTGTAAAAAGCATTGCCGGGTTGGCTTGCAGTTATAGTGGTGGTTCCGCTTCCAACGATACGGACTGAATCATTAACTATTGTGGCTACACTAAGGTTACTGCTCGTGTAAATAACTGGTAATCCCGAAGAGGCTGTTGCACCCGGAGAAAAGTTAGGTGAATTAAGGAGCTTGGCAGGGATTGCAGTAAATGTAATAGTCTGAACACCAACTGTTAAACCCTTAATTACTGGAGCAGCTGCACCAAATGAGGCATTACCACTTTGATTTGCAGTTATATTTGCGGTTCCGCCTCCGACTATATGAACTGAATCATTAACTATGGTGGCTACACTAAGATTATCGCTCGAATAAGTTACCGGTAAACCTGAAGATGCTGTAGCTGCCGGGGAGAAATTAGCGCTTGTAAGTATTTTTAAAGGTATTGCAGGGAATGTGATGATTTGGTATCCGGCTTTTAAACTTTGTACTACAGGCACAGCAGCGTTGTATGTTGCATTTCCTGCCTGGCTGGCTGTGATATCTGCAGTACCTATGCCGACAATATCAATCATATTTCCTACAACAGTTGCGACACTGGTGTTATCACTTGTATAAGTCACCTGTAATCCCGAAGAAGCAGTTGCTCCCGGATTAATATTTGTACCTGCCGGAATATTTACAGGAAAGGCATTAAATGTTATTGTCTGACCACCTACTGTTAAAACTTGTATAACCGGAGCGGCTGCACTGTATGATGCATTTCCGGGTTGGCTGGCTGTAATCTGGGAAGTTCCAAGTCCGACTATATGTACCGAATCATTAACTATGGTAGCTACACTAGGGTTACTACTTGTGTAAATTACTGTTAAACCTGAAGGTGATGCTGTTGCACCTGGAGAAAAATTCAGGGAAGCAAGGGTTTTGGCAGCTATGGCCGGAAATGTTATGGTTTGTACACCAACTGTTAAACTGTTTGTTACCGCAGCAGCTGCGCTAATTGAGGCATTGCCAGCCTGGTTCGCCGTAATATTAGCTGTACCTCCTCCAACTATATGTATCAATCCTGCCGCAGTAATGGTTGCTACACTGGTATTACTGCTTGTGTAAGTCACAGTTAATCCTGATGATGCTGTAGCACCCGGAGAAAAATCAGGGGAATTTAAAAGTTGGGCCGGTATTGCGGGGAAAGTTATTATCTGACCTGCAACAGTTAATGTTTTAGTTTGAATTACGGCCGCACTGTATGAAGCATTGCCCGGCTGGCTTGCGGTAATGGTGGAAGTACCAATTCCAACTATGTGTATAAGTCCCCCGGCGGTAATTGTAGCGACACCAAGGTTACTGCTTGTGTAAGAAACCTGTAATCCCGAAGATGAAGTTGCCCCAGGAGAAAAATCTGGATTTCCGAGTATTTGGGTAGCTATATTAGGGAAAGTTATTGTCTGGACACCAACATTTAAGTTTTGTGTTAATGGTGTGGCTGCTCCCCAAGAGGCGTTACCTGCCTGGCTGGCTGTAATGATGGTGGTTCCGCTTCCAACAATACGAATTGAATCATTTACTATTGTCGCAACACTCAGGTTACTGCTTGTGTATGTTACCTGTAAACCCGAGGATGCCGTAGCTCCCGGATTAAATTCAGGGCTGCCTAAAACTTCATTTACAGGTAAATTTGGGAAAGTAATAGCTTGTGCGCCAATAGTTGTAATAGGATTAGTTATCTGTGCAGCAGGACTATAATTTGCATTACCCACCTGGAATGCAGTTATATTAGCAGTTCCAATGCCAACTATATAAACAGAATCATTAACAATTGCAGCTACACTATAGTTACTGCTTGTGTATGTTACTTGTAAACCCGAAGATGCTGTAGCCCCTGGATTAATTTTTGCACCAACAGCTAAATTGACAGGCAGGGTAGGGAAAGTAATTGTTTGCATACCTACTGTTAGCGCTTTCGTTACCGGTGCAGCAGGAGCATAAGTGGCATTGCCGGCCTGGCTGGCCGTTATATTGGCTGTTCCATTGCCGACGATATAGATGGAATCTGATGTAATTACGGCAACACTGGTATTATCACTCGTATAGGTAACAGGTAAACCGGAGGATGATGTTGCACCAGGGTAATAATAAGAATTTAGAGGCAGATTTGCAGGAAATGCCACGAATGTAATTGTTTGAACACCAACGGTTAAACTTTGCATAACTGGAATGGCAGCGCTGTATGAGGTATTACCTGCCTGGCTGGCTGTAATGTTTGTTGTTCCAACCCCAATGATATGAATCAATCCGCCGGCTGTTATAGTTGCAACACCTGGGTTGCTGCTCGTGTAGCTTATCGTTAATCCTGATGGAGCTACTGTTGCCCCGGGACTGAAGTCGGCACTGCCAACTATCTTATTAGCAGGCAATGCAGGGAAAGTAATTGTTTGAACGCCTACTGTCAAAGGATTTGTAATCGAAGCAGCCGCTCCAACAGAGGTATTTCCAGGCTGACTGGCTGTTATGTTTGCTGTTCCGCCGCCAACTATATGAATTAATCCGCCTGCGGTAATAGTAGCCACACTATAATTATTACTGGTGTAAGTAACCTGCAGGCCTGAGGATGCTGTTGCACCCGGTGAAAAATCCGGTGAAGTAAGTAATTGGGCAGGAATTGCGGGGAATGTTATTGTTTGACCTGATACAGTTAAAGTTTGATTTACAGGTGTTGCCGCACCCCAGGATGAATTTCCATTCTGGCTTGCAGTGATGGTAGATGTTCCAACCCCGACTAAGTGAATAAATCCTCCGGCGGTAATTGTAGCTACGCTAAGGTTACTACTGGAGTAAGTCACCAGCAGACCTGAAGAAGCAGAGGCACCGGGAGAAAAATCAGCGTTTGTGGGTATTTGGACAGGAATGGCAGAGAAAGTTATAGTTTGAACGCCAACTGTTAATGGTTTAGTTACCGGGGCCGCCGGGCTATAAGAGACATTGCCAGGTTGAATGGCAGTTATATTTGCAGATCCGAATCCGACGATATGGATTAAATTTACTGCAGTAATTGTAGCAACACTAAGATTACTACTGGTATAGGTTACAGTCAGACCTGAAGATGCGGTAGCGCCAGGGCTAAAGTCAGCGCTGCCAGGTAATTTATTGGTAGGCAGGGCATTAAAAGTAATTGTTTGAGCAGTACCTGCTGTTACTGAAAAAGTACTTGTTACCGGAGCAGCAGGATTAAAATTGGCATTACCACCCTGGAAAGCAGTAATGCTAGCTGTTCCGGCACCAACAATATGAATGAGCCCGCCAGCTGTAATTGTAGCTACACCAAGATTATTGCTTGTATAAGATAATTTAAGTCCGGAATTTGTTGTTGCCCCGGGAGAAAAATCTGGACTTGTGAGAAGTTTGGCTGCGATGCCCGGGAATGTTATAGTTTGTGACCCAACAGTAACGACCAAGGTATCCGTTACCTGGGTTGCTGCATTATAACTGGCATTCCCGGCCTGAGATGCCGTAATTCCTGTTTTCCCAAGTCCCACATATGTTAAGGTACTGCCTGTCACTGTAGCAACGCTGGTATTTGAACTTGAATATGTAACACCAAGCCCAGAGGTTGCTGTGGCTGTTAAAGCCAGGGTACCAGCTGAAAAAGCTTTAGGAGATGCCAGTGTAAAGGTTATAGTCTGATTTAACTTTAAAGTAGTAGTGTTTGCAACATTGGTTCCGGCAGTAGTCAGGTACGTTGGACCAGCATTATATTCGCATACCATTACCATATAACTTGTACCAACGGCTAACCCTGTAACAGTTACCGTAGTCCCTATACCATTGTATATGCAATACCATCCTGAGGCTCCTATTTGTGTGCCACTTCCATAAACGGTATTTGCAGTGTAGGTGGTATTGTTAACGGGAGCGGCACTTCCGGAAGAACCTTTATAAATGAAAACAGCACGGTCTGCTCCATTACCGTTAGTCCAGGAAGCTGTGAGCTGTGTTGTCTGTATGTTGCTAAAATTTAAATTACTGGCTTGAGTGGCAGGGGCAATGTATGTTAAAGTATTTGAGACATTTGTTCCGGCAGTGGTAAGGTATGTAGGCCCGGCATTATATTCGCATACCATGATCCTATAGCTGGTACCTGGAGTTAACCCTGTAACAGTAACCGTAGTACCAATACCAGTATAAATGCAATACCATCCTGAGGCTCCTATTTGTGTTCCACTTCCATAAATGGTATTTGCAGTGTAGGTGGTATTATTAACAGGAGCGGCACTACCGGAATTACCCTGATATATAAATACGGCACGGCCTGTACCGTTACCATTTGTTCCAGGTTGCAGTAAGCTGTGGTCAGTCTGAATGTTACTATAAGTCTAAATTACTGGCTTGAGTGGCAGGGGCAATGTATGTTACAATGTTTGCGACATTGGTTCCGTGCAGTGGTTTTAAGGTATGTAGGCCCGGTATTATATTCGCATACCATGATCCTATAGCTGGTAACTGGGAGTTAACCCGGTAACAGTAATACCACGCTCAGTTCCCTGCACCATTGTAAATGCAATACCATCCTGAGGCTTCCTATTTGTGTTCCACTTCCATAAACGGTATTTGCAGTGTAGGTGGTATTATTAACAGGAGCGGCACTACCGGAATCACCCTGTATATAAATACTGCACGGCCTGTACCGTTACCATTTGTCCAGGTTGCAGTGAGCTGATTAGTCTGAATACTGCTAAAAATTAAATTACTGGCTTGAGTAGTGGGTGCAGCTGCGTGAATATTAGCCTGGGTGAAGAATAAAATAACGAAAAATGCCAAAGGCTTTAAAGCTTTTTGATATGTAAATAATTTAAGTCTATTGGCAATTGACGTTTTCATATGTAAATATAAGTTATTTATAAAGGCAGATTTGTAAATATAATATTATCTTAAGTTACTTTCTTTTTTATGTTTATACGGAAAATTTAAAATTTTGGTTAAGATATTTTACCAAAAAATTAGATAAATTAAAAAAATCTAATAATTAGATTTTTTACCTGTTGTTTTGGTTTTTCTAAAAAATGATGCATATATTGGCGGTCTGTATTAAAACTAACAACTAAACAATGGAGCATATTAAACAAATATCAGTTTTCCTCGAAAATAAATCGGGACGTTTGGCTGAAGTACTTGGAAGCCTGGGACAGGAAAACGTGAAAATTAACGCGTTGACTATCGCTGATACTTCTGAATATGGAATCCTCCGGTTAATAGTGAGTGATTCTGAATATGCGATAAAAATTTTAAAATCCAAAGAATTTGCAGTTACTACCACTGAAGTTATTGCATTATCAGTTTCTAATCAGGCTGGTTCATTTGCCGGCGTGTTAAAAGCGTTGGCTGACAAAAATATAAGTATTGAATACATGTATGCATTTAAATGGAGCACTAATGCGGTTCTCATAATCAGGCCTGAAAATATTGAACTGGCATTACCAATACTTGTTAAAAATAAATACAGGATTTTAACTGCTGAGGATTTGGAAAAAATGTAAAAATTAGTCGTAAGTAATAAGTCGTAAGTCGTAAGACTTGATAACTAATACTTATATAACTCTTAAATTAACATATTTAAAATTCAAGATATATAAACAGAGAATTAACCTAATTTAAAATATTTAGTATTTTGTTGTATTTTATTTTGATCGTGTATATTGGATTAAGATACATACGACTTACTACTTACGACTTACTACTATAATTTTATATGATGATCTGGAATAAAAGTTTCGAATGTATGAGCCGGAGTGATATGAAAAATTGTCAGTCTGAAAGGCTTATCGATATGGTGGATCGTGTTTATCATAATGTTCCGTTTTACAGGAGTAAAATGCAGGAATCAGGATTGCATCCGGAGGATATTAAAAGTATTGATGATATAAAAAGACTCCCATTCACCACTAAGCAGGATTTACGAGATAATTATCCTTTTGGGTTGTTTGCAGTTCCTCAAAGTGAGATAGTAAGGGTTCATGCATCATCAGGTACCACAGGAAAACCCACTGTAGTGGGATATACACGCCGCGATTTGTCAATTTGGAGTGAAGTAGTAGCCCGAAGCCTTGTTAGTGCCGGTGCGCATAAACACGATATGGTACACATAGCATATGGATATGGTTTATTTACCGGAGGACTCGGACTTCATTACGGAAGTGAAAAAATTGGTGCAACTGTAATACCGGTTTCAGGAGGAAATACAAAACGGCAAATGCAGATAATGCATGATTTCGGAAGCACTGTCCTGGCATGTACCCCGTCATATGCCCTGTATCTTTCTGAATCAGTTGAAGAAGAAGGATATAATCGTGATGAGTTTAAGCTAAGGGTTGGTATTTTTGGCGCTGAACCCTGGACTGAAAATATGCGTCGTGAAATTGAAGAGAAATGGAAAATTAAAGCGATTGACATATTTGGATTAAGTGAGATAATAGGACCGGGAGTTTCCTGCGAATGTGAATTTCAGGATGGTTTGCATGTTTATGAAGATCATTTTATTCCTGAAATCATCGACCCTGAAACATTAGAAGTATTACCGGAGGGAAGCGAAGGCGAATTGGTATTTACAACAATTACCAAAGAAGGATTACCATTATTACGATACCGGACGCGTGATTTATCAGTAATTAATTATGCACCTTGTAAATGTGGCAGGACACTGGTGCGAATGAAAAAATGCCTGGGACGAAGTGATGATATGTTGATTATCAGGGGAGTTAACCTTTTCCCATCTCAAATTGAAAGTGTATTGCTGGATATGAGCGAAACAAAGCCTCATTACTTATTGATAGTTGATAGAATTAACAATTTGGATACACTTGAACTTCAGGTGGAAGTTGAACAGGAATTTTTCCAGGACAAAATAAGTGAACTTCAAAAATTAGCTAAAAAATTACAGGGAAACCTTGAAAGCACTCTGGGACTTAGTATTGCAGTAAAACTTGTTGAACCAAAAACAATCGAACGATCAGAAGGCAAGGCAAGACGTGTGATAGATAAGAGGAAATACTAATAGAAGATGTGCAAATGTGCAAATGAAAAGGAACCAGGAACCAAGACAGAGGACAGAAGACAGAGGACAGAGGTCAGAGGACAGAAATAAAGATAAAAGATAAAAGATAAATAAAAATGGATTCAATATTTAATAAAAATTTTATTATAATTTTTGGTTTTCTTATTACACTAAAAAACAACCAACAATTAGATTCTAAGTCTTGGTTCCTGGTTCTTGGCTCTTGATTCTATAATTACAATAAACAATAAACAATTATTTTACGTGAGTACACCTGTAAAAAAAGAAATTGTTAAAGACAAAGTAAGAGAATTTGGCATCAAAGATGTCGGAAAAAGTTCGATCCGTGAAATGGTTCGTCTGGTAAACGCTATTGAAAAAGAATCGGATATAAGGTTTTTCAGGATGGAAATGGGCGTTCCGGGATTACCGGGTTCTGCTATCGGAACTGATGCTGAACTTGAATCTATCAAATGCGGGGTATGTTCTGTTTATCCTCCTATGGAAGGTATTTCAGAATTAAAATTTGAAACTGCACGTTTCCTGAAGCTTTTTGCAAATGCTGATTTTACTCCCGGAGGATGTATTCCAACTGTAGGTTCTATGGAGGCTTCAATGGCTTCTCATATGATAATTAGCCATCTTGACCCGTCAAAAAATAAGACCCTTTTTATTGATCCTGGTTTTCCTGTACATAAACTTCAGGTTAAGGCGCTTGGATTACAATTCGAATCGTTTGATATATTTAACTATAGGGGAACAAAATTAAAAGATAAGCTGGAATCTTATTTTGAAAAAGGCGATATTTCTTCAGTTCTCTATTCGAATCCAAATAATCCTTCATGGATTTGTTTATCAGAAAAAGAATTGCAGTTTATAGCTCAACTTATTGAAAAATATGATGTTATCGCCATTGAAGATCTGGCTTATTTTGGGATGGATTTCAGGAATAACATAGGTAAGCCTGGTCAACTGCCATTTCAACCTACAATAAGAAGATATACTGAAAATTGCATTTTAATTATTTCAGGTTCTAAAATATTCAGTTATGCAGGCCAGCGTATCGGGGTGATGGCATTACCCGATAGTCTTTTTAATCGCAAAGCAGCTAATTTAAAACAATTTTTTGGTACCGATGAATTAGGACATGCTATAATTTATGGGTCATTATATTCATTATCAGCAGGAACGGCACATTCAGCACAATATGCTATGGCTGCCATGCTTAAGGCCGCGAATGATGGAAAATTCAATTTTATTGAAGAAATTCGTGAATATGAAAAACGTGCAAGGATAATGAAGAACCTTTTTATTGAAAACGGGTTTTATCTTGTATACGATAAAGATGAAGACAAGCCACTTGGCGATGGTTTTTATTTTACAGTAAACTATCCTGGGTTTAAGGGTGGACAGCTTATGGAGGAACTTATTTATTATGGCATTAGCTCAGTAACCCTCGATATCACGGGAAGCGATAAAGAAGGTATCCGTGCCTGTGTATCTCAATTTAAGATAAATCAGTCAGATGAGCTGGGGGATAGATTGAAACTATTCAGGGAACATCATCCTGTTATAAGTGTTTAACCCTAAAATTAATACAATAAGTTATAAAGGTTATAAAGTTGTAAAGGTTATTATGTTATAATGGTTAAGAGGTAAATATTAGAAATATATTTTACAACCTATACAATTTTACAACCTTTACAACTATTTTTGCATTGACGCAAAAGTTTATTCTAACATATAATTATAATTTGATAATAATAAAATAACAGATGGCAAAAATTCAGGGGGCTATTGTGGTTGACATTGAACGATGCAAAGGATGTGAGGTCTGTATAGCAAATTGTTCACCAGGCGTAATTAGTATGGAAATTAAAGTTAATAGTAAAGGCTATCCATATGCAAAAATGGAAAAGCCGGATTTATGTACTGGCTGTGCTAACTGTGCAATGGTTTGTCCTGACTCGGTAATAACGGTGTATAAAAAGAAAATAATTTGATAATTTGATAATTTGATAATTTGAAAATGGCGACAAATTACTGATTACTAATAACTAATGTAAAAAAGACGTGAGACGTGAGACATGGGACATGATGACTTAAGATAAATATTTTTAGTTACTTCATCACTTCATTACCTCATAACTTCATCACTAATTAAAATAGTACTAAAATAGATAAAGACCAAATGCCGGAAATAAAATTAATGAAGGGTAACGAAGCTATTGCAGAAGCTGCAATACGTGCCGGAGCAGATGCTTATTTCGGATATCCGATTACCCCGCAATCAGAAATTTTAGAATATTTAATGATTGAAGACGCTGCTTCAAGGACCGGAATGGTGGTTCTACAGGCTGAAAGTGAACTTGCTGCAATAAATATGGTTTATGGTGCAGCATGTACAGGCAAAAAGATAATGACTTCATCCTCGAGTCCGGGAATTAGCTTAATGCAGGAGGGGATATCATATATTGCAGGAGCCGAATTGCCTTGCTTAATTGTTAACGTAGTCAGGGGAGGACCGGGTCTTGGTACAATACAACCTTCGCAGGCCGATTACTTCCAGTCTGTCAAGGGAGGCGGGCATGGCGATTACAGGTTAATTGTGCTTGCTCCTGCTTCGGTACAGGAAATGGCGGATTTTGTCCCTTTAGCCTTTGAACTTGCTTTTAAATACCGTAATCCGGCACTTATATTAACAGATGGAGTAATCGGACAAATGATGGAAAAAGTGGAGTTATTTGATCAGATGGCACGGCTGACAAAGGTTGATGATACATGGGCATTAACAGGAAAACCTGCTCACAGAAATAAAAATACTATTACCTCACTTGATCTCGATTCTCTTGGCATGGAGAGACATAATCAACATCTTCAATCAAAGTACAGGCTGATGGAAGAAAACGAAGTTAGATTCGAAATTATTGACTGCATTGATGCTGAATATGTTGTAGTAGCTTATGGGGCCTCTGCAAGAATTTGCCAGAAAGCAGTTCAACTGGCCCGTGCAAAAGGAATTAAAGCAGGGCTATTCCGTCCACAGACTTTATTTCCCTTTCCTAAAAAACAACTTTACGAAATGATAGGTAAGGTTAAAGGTATATTATCAGTAGAAATGAATGCCGGACAAATGATAGAAGATATACGCCTTGCAGTAGAATGTAAAATCCCTGTTAAACATTTTGGCCGTTACGGGGGGATTGTACATTCACCATTAGAAGTATTGAATGCATTGGAAGAAATGATAAAAGATAGAAGATAGAAGATAAAAGACATGAGACGTGAAAAAGGACATGAAAATAATTTGAAAATTTGAAAATGTGCAAATTTGAAAATGAGGATAAAATACTTTTTTTTTACTAACAACTAGCAACTGACAACTAACAACTAACAACTAACAACTAGTAACTTTGCACTAAGCACTAAGCACTAATAACCAAGCACTAAATGACATGGAAATTAACGAAATAATACAACCCGAAAACCTTGTGTACAAGAAATCAGCTTTGTTAAATGATAAAGTTCTTTCTTTTTGTCCCGGATGTGGTCATGGTACCACGCATAAAATTATAATGGAGGTAATCCAGGAAATGGGCATACAGTCGGAAACTATAGGAGTGGCACCTGTTGGATGTGCAGTATTGGCTTATGAATTTATGGAATTGGATATGACTGGTGCTGCACACGGGAGGGCTCCTGCAGTAGCAACAGCAATTAAAAGAGTACTTCCTGATAAATATGTGTTTACATACCAGGGAGATGGAGACCTTGCTGCTATAGGGACTTCTGAAACAATCCATACATGCAATCGTGGAGAAAACATAACAATAATTTTTGTAAATAATGGAATTTATGGAATGACTGGAGGTCAAATGGCTCCGACAAGTATTGAAGGTATGTTAACTACCACCTCACCCAAAGGGAGAGATGTACATACAATGGGACATCCTCTCAGGATAACAGAAATGGTGGCTCAACTTGAAGGTACTTATTATGTGACCAGACATTCAGTTCATAATGCTGTGAATGTTAATAAAGCAAAGAAGGCAATAAGGAAAGGATTTGAAAATCAAAAACTTAATCGGGGAGTTTCATTTATTGAAATTGTTTCTAATTGTAATTCTAACTGGAAACTAACTCCAAACCAATCGAATAAATGGCTGGAAAAAAATATGTTACCATATTATCCATTGGGAGATATCAAGGTGGATGGGGTGTTGGTAAAAAAAATAGCATAAGATAAAAGATAAAAGATAAAAGATTTGAGATTTTAGAATCTAGAATTGAGAATTAAGATTTAGAAAATTTGACCAAAGTAAAAATTATTAGATTTTAAATCACAAATCTTAAATCCAGAATCTAAAATCGTAGGCTACTAGACACCTAAAACCTATAATCTTTATAACTTTATAAACCTTATAAACTTATTAATCAAATAAACGCATAAACACATAAACAAATAAACTATATATACTAACAACCAACAACTAACAACTAACAACTAATTTAATATGACTGAAGAGATTATTATAGCCGGATTTGGTGGACAGGGAGTACTGTCGATGGGTAAAATTTTAGCATACTCCGGGATGATTCAAAATATGGAGGTGAGCTGGATGCCTTCCTATGGTCCCGAGATGCGGGGAGGTACAGCAAATGTAACAGTTATTTTAGGGGATGAACGTATAAGTTCTCCAATACTGAATGAATTCGATACGGCAATTATTTTAAACCAACAATCGCTTGATAAGTTTGAACCAATGGTGAAAAAAGGCGGGACACTTTTATTTGACGATAATGGCATAACTCGTTATCCTGTAAGGACTGATATTGATATTTATTTTGTTGATGCATCTAAGGATGCTTTACGGTTATCAATGGCTAAATCGTTTAATATGATAGTTCTGGGAGCATTTTTGAAAATTAAACCTGTTGTTGAACTCGATAATATTATAAAGGGATTGGGAAAATCTTTACCCGCCAGACATCATCATACGATACCCCAAAACAGGGAGGCATTGTTACATGGAATGAAGACTGTGAAAAAGATGTAAGATATAAGATGAGAGATGAAAGATAAAAGATAAAAGATAAAAGAAAGAAGACAGAGGACAGAGGACAGAGGACAGAGGACAGAGGACAGAAGGAATTTAAGAATCCAGATTTAAGATTCGGGAATTAAGATTTGGATTCCGTAATAAAATTTATAATCACAAATCGCCAATCGCCAATCGCTAATCGCCAATCTAAAATCTAAAATCTTAAATCTAGAATCTCGAATCTTAATTCAAAAATAATAATGGGTATAAAGGTTATTTTGAATTATTACTGGTAAACAGGATAACGAACACTCCGCCACCAAGCGCCATAGAGGCACCTGTAACCATCATAATAGAAAAATGTTCGGGTTTTATCCAAGTAACATCCATTAAATTACATATATACATTAAAAATAATGTAATTATAGGATTCAGGATAATTATAACGCTAACTTTATTTGCCTCAAGATGCCGAAATGCTAAAGCTATCGCTCCATATGCTATAAGGGTATTTAAACCCAGAAAAATAACAAGTAACCACGATCCGAAAGTTAATGATACATAACTTGTGTAATGAACAAATGGCGCAAACAGAACAGTGCTAAACCCATATATAAACAGGTTTAACTGATTAGTTGACCAGGTTTTTGTTAATTCTTTCTGATAAACAGCATAAATTGCCCAGCCAACTGATGCTAATACAAGCATAATAATACCTTCAGCCAATTGTTTTTGTGATACTGTTGTCACTAATTGTTCACGGTAGAATAATCCAAATCCGGCTACTACAATAATAAAACCAACTATATGTTGCCAGGTAATCTTCTCTTTGAAAATATATATTCCTGCAAGTGCAAATAATACCGGGCCTAATTGAATGAATACCTGGGCCGTAGACGGAGTAGTCAATTCAAGGCCTTTCATAAAACCATAATAATTTATAGCCAGGCAGATAGTTGCAATTACTAACTTTAAAGGTGGTTTTTTGAATATTGAGAATGCATATGGACGTTTAAGGAGATGAAAAGCAAAAATAATTACAAATGCAATTGCGAACCTAATCCAGACAATGTCAAGAGTTGACAGGTATTTGTTCGATACTTTAAGTGCAATTGCCAATATACCCCACATTAGGGCTGCTATGACTGAATATATTATACCTTTCAAAGATTGATTAATTTTTAAGGACCAAGAACCAGGAACCAGGACAGGTGATTTAAGATTTAAGATTTGTGATTAGCGATTTAAGATTTAAATAGTACTACCAAACTTATAATTTTAAAATCTCAAATCAAGATTCTCAAATCTTTTATCTTTTATCTTTTTTTTCTGTTTTCTGTCTTCTGTCTTGGTTCCTGGCTCTTTGTTCCTGGTTCCTTTTCATTTGCACATCTGTTAATTTGCACATTGTTTTCAATCCGAGGCCGGAGTAAAAAACCTTTTCCATCTTATATTTGCAGGGAAGCTCTTTGTGGGGTCGAGTGAAAGCCAAATGAATTTAGGGGCGCCAACGATATGATTTTCTGGAACAAATCCCCAAAATCTGCCATCAAGGGAATTATGACGGTTATCCCCCATCATAAAATAATAGTCCATTTTAAAGGTGTATGTTTCTACAGGTTTGTCGTTTATATAAATAACATTCCCTTTAACTTCCAATTTATTGCCTTCATATGTATTAATTATACGTTCATAAAGGCAAAGGTTATTTATCGTCAGTTTAATGGTTACACCCTTCTTTGGTATCCATAGAGGTCCAAAATTATCTAAATTCCATTGATAAGAAGGATTATGAGGGAATATTTCATCCGAATATTGTCCTTGTGGCATTATAATTTTTTCAACTGATTTTACATTTTTAAAACCACGAATTTTTTCAGCGATTTCTTTTGTTAAATATATTTCATAACCAAATGAGGATTCAATAACGTCTATAGGGTATATGGCAAGACGGTCCAATGCTTCAGGATTAATGGGAGTATTATCAGTAATTACTCTGTATTTATATTGCATGTCAGGGAATACTTTTTGCGCTTTCCCATTTATATAAGCCTGTCCGGCTACAATTTTAAGGGTATCACCCGGGATAGCGGCACATCGCTTGATATAGTTATCTCTTCTGTCAATAGGCCGTGAAACTACATTGTACTGGTTCCAGATATTTTCTCTTGATAAAGACAAATATTCCTGTCTACTTTTTATCGGGCGGTTGCTTCGCCTGTCCATTTCAATAAGTTCGCCGGAATGTTGCCTTACTACTTCATAATAGTCAAGTGTAGGCATTTCAGAAATCACCGTATCACCATCAGGAAAATTAAATACAACAATATCATCATTTTTTATATGAGTAAAGCCCTTTAAACGTTTGTACCCCCAGTTGGGCCAGTCGAGATAGGATTTGGTGCTTTTAGTTAATGGCAGGGTGTTCTGTGTAAATGGGAAAGCTATTGGTGTATTGGGGATTTTCGGTCCGTACTTTAGTTTGGTTACATAAAGATGGTCGCCTATAAGCAGTGATTTTTCCATTGATCCTGTCGGGATTTTATAATTCTGGAAAAGGAAAATATTGATAAGGGTAACTGCAACAACGGCGAAAATTAAAGCATCGATCCATTCAACCAGAGCGCTGTTTTTCCGGTTTTTTTTCTTCCACGGGGTCCAGTTGACTTTTTTGCTTATATATATGTCGAAAATAATTGGCAAGCCTGTAATTAACCAGAAATTTCCAACCCATATTACCCATAAGATGAATAAAACTGCAGCAATTCCAAATTTCAGATATTTATTGGTAATTATTTTCATAAGTTTATAATTTTAATAAATCGTCCATTGAAAAAACACCTGTTTTTCCAGAAAGGAACTCAGCAGCCAGAACTGCACCTATGGCAAGTCCGTGACGGTTTTTAGCACTGTGGGTTATTTCTATTAAATCTTCCGGTGATCCGTATTTAATTGTATGTATGCCGGGAACGGTATCCCTGCGGATTGCATTTATTTTCAGGTTGCCGGTTTCATCCTGGCCATTAAGTTGCCAGATAGTTTTCCTATCAATTACCTTTAGAATATCTTTTGCTAATGTTATGGCTGTTCCTGAAGGGGCATCGAGTTTTTGAATATGGTGGGTTTCCTCCATTTCAACTTCATATTGCGGGAAGTTGTTCATTAATTTTGCAAGGTGCTGGTTTAATCTGAAGAAAATATTCATTCCCAGGCTATAATTGGATGAGTAGAATAAAGATTTTTTCCCGTCGATACATTCATTTTTTATGGTTTCAAAATGTTCAAGCCATCCTGTAGTGCCACAAACTACCGGGATGTTAGCTTCGAAACATGCACGAATGTTATTTACCACCGATCCGGGATTTGAAAATTCAATGGCAACCCCGGCCTTTTTGAGGTTTTCCGTTGTTAACTCGTTTGCATTATTAATGTCAATAATAACAGGTACAGAATGTTTCCTTGCAAGGGCAACCTGTTCTATTTCCTTGCCCATCTTTCCGTATCCGATTATTGCAATCTTCATGTAATAATGCAAAATAGTTGTTAGTTGTCAGTAAAAGGTGATGAAGTGATGAGGTGATGAGGTGATGAGGTATGAGGTAAGTTTATAATTAGTTAATTTACATATTCAAATAATTTATTGCTTCTTCTTATGATTTGTTCATTCATCTTAAGTCCAAGTCCATCATAATATTTTTACTTCATCACTTCATCACTTCATCGCTTCTTTGACTTTATTTACGACTGCTTCAAATGCCTGAGGGTTATTCATAGCCAGATCGGCTAAAGTTTTACGGTTGAGAGTTAAACCCATTTTGTTCATCTTTCCTATAAATTCCGAATATGATAAATCGTAAGGGCGTACTGCAGCGTTAATACGTTGTATCCATAATCCGCGGAAACTTCTCTTTTTGTTTTTTCTGTCCCTGTAAGCATATTGCTGACCTTTTTCCCATGTGTTTTTGGCTACAGTCCAAACATTTTTACGTGAAAGAAAATTTCCTTTCGTAAGGGCGAGCAGTTTTTTACGTCTTGCCCGTGACGCAACTGAATTTACTGATCTTGGCATTTTTTTAATTTTATCGAATGGAAGCGTTCCTAAATAAAGGACTCTTTATTGCTTGTCATTCTGGTTAATAATTATTGTTAATATATAACTAATCACCTAATCGCCTACTTTAATCCCAACATATGTTTAACGTTTCCTACGTCACTTTTATGTACAAGAGTAAAACCTGTTAACCGGCGTTTCTGTACAGTTGTTTTTTTAGTGAGGATATGGCTTTTAAACGCTTGTTTACGTTTAATTTTACCAGTGCCGGTAAGGGTGAACCTTTTCTTTGCACCGGAATTTGTTTTCATTTTAGGCATATGATATAATTTAATTTATAAAAATCACTTTTTTTTGGGTTTAGGCGAAAGAGTCATTATCATTCGTTTGCCCTCAAGTTTTGGTAATTGTTCAACTTTACCATATTCTTCAAGTTCCTGTGCAAAACGGAGTAAAAGTATTTCACCCTGTTCCTTGTATAATATTGAACGACCTTTGAAGAATACAAAAGCTTTAACTTTTGAACCGTCCTCAAGGAAATTGATAGCGTGTTTTAGTTTAAAATTGTAGTCATGATCGTCTGTATTAGGGCCAAAACGAATTTCTTTAATTACAATTTTTGTTGTTTTAGCCTTGATTTCCTTCTGTTTCTTTTTCTGTTGATAAAGAAATTTTTGATAATCAATAATTTTACATACCGGGGGATCAACTGCAGGCGATATTTCAACAAGATCGAGCTCCATCTCCTGGGCCATTTTCAACGCTTCAATTGTAGAATAAACTCCCGGGTTTACAATGTTTTCGCCAACTAATCGGACTTGCTTTGCTCTGATGCCTTCATTTAAAGCATTTTTAGGTTCTTGATTTCTTGAAGCCAGGTTAAGCATCTTTCGTGCAGGTCTATTTTCCAAATAAATTCAAATTTAGGTTAGTAATAAATTATTTATAAAGCTTTTAATTGTTCTTTGATCTCATTTTCAATAAAACTTACAAATTCATTTAGTTTCATGGTGCCTTTATCACCTTCTCCTTGTCTTCTGACAGCTACTGAATTGCTTTCTAATTCTTTTTCACCCACGATAATTAAATAGGGAATTTTCTTTAACTCGTTGTCCCTTATCTTTTTACCTATCTTTTCATTTCTGTCGTCTAACAAGGTGCGAATATCGCAATTATTTAGAAAATTAAAAACTTTTTTAGAGTAATCCTCATATTTTTCGCTTATAGGAAGGACAACTACCTGGTCGGGTGCAAGCCAAAGCGGGAATTTTCCGGCAGTGTGTTCCAGTAAAACCGCTACAAATCGTTCCATTGATCCAAAAGGAGCACGATGAATCATTACAGGACGATGTTTTTGATTATCTGAACCCATGTATTCAAGTTCAAATCTTTCCGGCAGATTATAATCGACCTGAATGGTACCCAATTGCCATTTTCTGCCGATAGCATCCCTTATCATAAAGTCAAGTTTGGGGCCGTAAAATGCAGCTTCTCCTATTTCTATTGTTGTTTGAAGGCCTTTTTCTTTAGCAGCTTCAATAATAGCACTTTCTGCTTTTTCCCAATTTTCATCAGTACCTATATATTTTTCTTTATTTGATGGGTCCCGAAGTGAAATCTGTGCTATATAGTCTTTGAAATCAAGTGCCTTGAAAATACGGAAAATAATATCTATTACCTTGCAAAATTCATCTTTAATTTGGTCAGGCCTGCAAAATAGATGAGCATCGTCCTGCGTAAAACCACGAACACGCGTCAGGCCATGCAATTCACCGCTCTGTTCATACCGGTATACTGTACCGAACTCGGCCAAACGAACAGGTAAATCTTTGTATGAATGTGGTTTGTATTTATAAATTTCACAATGGTGTGGACAATTCATGGGTTTAAGCAGGAATTCCTCATTTTCGGCAGGTGTAGTAATTGGTTTAAAGGAATCCTTTCCATATTTTTCGTAATGACCGGAAGTAACGTATAATTCCTTTTGGCCTATATGTGGTGTAATTACCTGTTCATAACCATATTCCTGCTGAACCTTACGTAAATAGTTTTCAAGTTGTTCCCTTACCTTAGTCCCTTTTGGCAACCACATTGGCAAGCCTTGTCCGACTTTTTGCGAAAACATAAATAATTCCATTTCACGGCCTAACTTCCGATGATCGCGCAATTTTGCCTGTTCGAGCATTACGAGGTACTCGTCGAGCATTTTTTGTTTTGGGAATGTAATCCCGTAAATACGGGTTAATTGTTTGTTTTTTTCATTTCCGCGCCAATATGCTCCTGCAAGGGATAATACTTTTATGGCTTTTATCGGGCTTGTGTCAGGTATATGAGGGCCGCGGCAGAGATCTGTAAAATTACCCTGTTTATAGAATGAAATAGTACCATCAACCAAATCGTTAATGAGTTCCAGTTTATATTGATCCCCTTTTTCTTTAAAGTATTTTAATGCATTTGCTTTGGTAACTTCGGAACGGATGTAGGGAGATTTTGTTTTTACAAGTTCTGCCATTTTTGATTCTATCTTAGGCAGGTCGGCTTCTGAAATACTTTGGCCGCCAAGATCGACATCGTAATAGAAACCATTTTCAATAGCAGGGCCGATTCCGAATTTAACGCCCGGATAAATATTTTCAAGAGCCTCGGCCATAAGATGGGCTGATGAATGCCAGAAAGCATGTTTGCCCTGGTCGTCGTCCCAGGTATGTAATTTTATAGTGGAATCAGTTTTAATTGGACGTGTCAAATCCCAAAGGTCTCCGTTAACGGTAATGGAAAGTACCTCACGGGCAAGACTGTTGCTCAGCTGCGTTGCAATTTCATAACCGGTAATACCTTCGTGGTATTCACGGACTGTTTGATCGGGGAAGGTTATTTTAATCATCCTAATTTTTCAAAATTAGGATGCAAAGATAAGTAATTATTTAACTTTTAATATGGGTCCATTTTACATTTTTGGACTTATCCTTACCGGTATTTACAGTCTTTTCTTTTAAATCGGATGGTTTTTCATTTTTTGCCGATAATGCATGTTGTTCGGCAGCTTTGGGTTCAGAATAGGCGACTGAGGCATTAAATGTCTTATTTTCTATCATATCTGAATTGATCTTTTCTATTTCGATGTTAAGGGCCTTTTCAAAGTTTGCTGATGTTTCTGAGGAATTATTAAGACGCACCTTCATATAAGCCATATATTTAACACTGATTTCAGCAGGTTCACCCCTGAAAAAATCTGTAAGTGAAAATGGTTGAATTTTATCATAAAATTTTCTAAAGCTTTCAATCATTGCCATATTGACAACTACATCTTCCTTTTTCACAACCGGTGTGCTTTCAGTTTCATTAATCGAATTAAAATTTTTTTCAGCTTTTGCAGCCGTTAAATTCATCGTGTAGGTTCTGTCATTTATATCCTGGCATTTAGCTGTCTGGAACATAAACAAACCTGATATTATTAAGGATGTAAAGGTAGCTATTGTTTTCATGGCCGTTTTTTTTAATTCTAAAACATTTACGTTCTTAAATTGCCAATGTTAAAACAAATTGATTAACGGATAGTTTTTGATGATGAAAAATTGGAAGTTGTTTTAATTCCACTTTAACAACTAAATTTTTTAGTATTGATTGGTGCCAATTGTTTTGAAGACATACAAGTTCAAATTTTCTCATCTTAAAATTAACTTAATAGCTCATTTTTATAATTCTGAAACAGGCTGAAAAATGAATTCTGTTTATCATAATAAACTAACAACCAGCAACTAACAACCAGCAACCAGCAACTCACAACTCACAACTAACAACCAGCAACTCACAACTAACAACTCACAACTCACAACTCACAACTCACAACTAACAACTAACAACTCACAACTAACAACTAAAATCCTGGCTCCTGATTCATGTTTTATTTCTCAAGTCTCACGTCTTACGTCTTACGTCTCACGTCTCACGTCTCACGTCTCCTGGCTCTTGGCTCTTGGTTCTTGGTTCTTGGCTCTTGGTTCTTGGCTCTTGGTTCTTGGTTCTTGGTTCTTGGCTCTCAATAATACAGGTCCCTTTTACCCAGTTTTATTTGGGATAATTTCTCTTTTAAGCTTCCTACTAATGGCGGATCTTCCAGTTCAATAATTTTTTTTTCGATAAGCGAATAACCTTTTTCTTTTGTCGATGGAGGTGCATAATCTTCGAGGTATTCTGCCATAGTAAGGATAGCGTTTGGCTGACAAAATCTCTTGATAAATCCAGGTACTGAGAATTCCATGAAATGCTCACCTGTACGCCCCAGCCTGTAACAGGAAGTACAAAATGAAGGGATCATCTCCTTTGAGATTAGGTCATCTACTATTTCGTTGAGTGAACGGTCATCATTAATTTGAAACTGCTCTTCATCAAGGTTCTGAATAGTGTTGTCTTTCGTATAGCCCTTAATCTGAATATTGGTGCCTCCATCGATTTGAGATATCCCGAACTCAAGAATTTCATCCCTGATATGAGCTGGTTCACGGGCAGTAAGTATCATGCCTGTATATGGGACTGCCAGGCGTAAAATTGCTATAAGTTTAGTAAAATCGGCATCGCTGGCAAGATATTTTTTATTGAAATTAAGGCCGGAAGCATTTTGTAAACGGGGAAATGATATAGTATGGGGGCCGACATTGTATACAGCCTCAAAATGGTTTACATGCCTTACCAGGCCTAATACTTCGAATCTCCAATCGTAAAGCCCTATAAGTGCTCCAATACCGACATCGTCTATACCGGCTTCCTGGGCACGGTCCAGGGCAGTTAGCCGCCAGTTGAAATCTCGTTTTTTACCATCAAGGTGTACTTCACTATAAGTCTCTTCGTGATAGGTTTCCTGAAAAACCTGATAAGTTCCTATTTTAGCATCGTGAATAGTACTGAATCCTTCAATATCAAATGGAGCAGCGTTTATGTTAACCCTTCTTATTTCGCCGTTTTTACTTTTCACTGAATATACAGTCTTTACTGTTTCAGCAATGAATTCTGCATTATACCGCGGATGTTCGCCATATACAAGTATAAGACGTTTTTGCCCTGTATCTTCAAGTATAACAACTTGCTGAATCAGTTCTTCAAGGGTGAGTGTCGATCTTTTCTGATTGGGATTACCTGTCCTGAAACCACAATATGCGCAATTGTTTATACACAGGTTACCTATATAAAGAGGTGCAAACAATACAATGCGGTCGCCATAAATGCGTTTTTTAAGTTCACGGGCACCTGCCTTAATTTCTTCAATAATCCCGGGTTCGGCAGCCTGAACAAGAGTGGCAGTTTCGTCCAGTGATAGCCGGTTCTTCTCAAGTGATTTCTGTATTATATCCCTGACTTTTATTTTGTCTGTACTTGCATTGTTTATAAATTCCCAAATTTCAGAGGGATTTATAAATGACTGCATCCTGATGTCAGGAATAATATATTTTTGAGGGTGATAAATCATTGTTTATAAATTAATTCTACTTTTTCACAAAATAAGCTACTTTTTCGAGTGATGTGATCATATCATACTCTTCCAGATAAACATTTGAAGAAACATTCAGGGGAACCGTTGTAAAATTTAATATCCCTTTTATCCCTGCTTCTGCCAGTTTATAAGCAACATCGGATGCTTGTTCAGGCGGAACGGTTATCATGCCTATTGTTATATTCAGTTGTTTCACAATTTTATTTAATTCATTAAGAGGATAACATGTTACATCTGCTATTACCTTCCCAATTTTTTCAGGATTAATATCAAATGCGGCAACAATCTCCAATTTATCTCTTTTACCTTTAAAGTAAGTAGTGATGGCAGTTCCGAGATTACCCAGACCAACAACTGCAACATTTATTATTTCAAGGTTATCGAGTACATTTCCTATTGTACGTATCAGGTCTTTAATATCATATCCTTTGCGTTGTAAACTGGAATAACCTAAAAACATGATATCCCGTCGCACCTGAACAGCAGTAATGTTTAATAATGCGGCAAGTTCATGTGAAAAAATATATGTCTGTCCTTTAGCGCTGCAATTAAGTAACATCCGGCGATATTGGCTTAAACGTTCAACAGTCTTTTCTGGTAAAAACATTAATTTGATAAGTTTGTATCAAAGATAATGAATTAAATTAATAGAGCCAAGAACCAAGAACCAGGAACCAAGACTTTAGTTTCTGGTTCCTGGTTATTTGTTTTCAATAATTTATAAATTGTGGTTTGGATTTTGTAACTTAGATTTTTCTAAAACCTAAAATCTAAAATCTAAAATCTCTGGATATGACATTGATTAATGTTGTTAACCAAAAATGTAACAGATGTAATGCATGTGTCAGAGCATGTCCGACAAATGCTATAAAAGTGGATGTAAGTGGCGAATATCCGCAGATTTTGCACAACCGGTGTATTGGATGCGGAAGCTGTGTCACCATTTGTTCACCTGAAGCAATTGTTTACCAGGATTCAAGGGCTGAAACAAAATTATTGCTTGAATCGGGGCAAAAAGTCGCCGCCGTATTGGCTCTAAGCATTTCAGGTGAATTCTCAGATATTGTCGATTACCGGCGATTTGTTGAGATGATCCGTAGATTGGGGTTTTCATACATTGTTGAAGCTTCTTTTGCAATAGACCTCGTAGCACAGAAATATGCAGAACTTTTTCAACATCATAAGGGCAAATATTATTTTACATCAACCTGTCCCCCGGTTTTTTATTATATAGAAAAATTTCATCCGGAATTGTTGGAAAACCTTGCACCAATAGTGTCACCAATGATAGCAGCTGCTAAAATGGTTCATCGGAAATATGGCCCTGATACCAAAATAGTTTATATAGGTCCGTGCATAGCCACAAAAATGGAAGCAATTCGTTACGAAAATACTGATGGTCAAGTAGATTCAGTTCTTACATTTCGTGAATTACGCGAACTTCTTTCAGAATTTAATATTAAGGAAAACATGTCTGAGTTTTCAGACTACGATCCTCCATTTGGCAACAAAGGTTCGCTGTATCCAATAAGTAATGGTTTATTGCAATCTGCCAATAT
This sequence comes from uncultured Bacteroidota bacterium, assembly GCA_963846585.1. Classification (GTDB taxonomy): domain Bacteria; phylum Bacteroidota; class Bacteroidia; order Bacteroidales; family JAAUTT01; genus JAAUTT01. Next base: position 21,301 of record CAWJWO010000017.1, on the reverse strand, counting down.
AAGCGAAGATTTGATGTTCGGAAATGTAATTACAGTTGAAGGCAAGGAAAATATGTTAAAGGCAGTAAGGGAATTTGAACAGCTTCCTGTAAATATAAAACGTCATTTTAACCTTTTTTATGATGAAGGTTGTATAATGGGACCCGGCACAACGAAAGGTGGTAAACGTTATCTGAGGCAAACTTTAATTGTAAGTTATACACGTAAAAGGTTGCGTAATCTTAATAAAAAGGAATGGGCAAAAAACCTTCGATTGTACGGCGACCTCGATTTAAGCACATCTTTTAAGGTTGATGATCAACGATTACCTATGCCTTCTGAAGAAGAAATAAAGAATATTCTAAAAAGCATGGGAAAGGAAAATCTGGAAGAAACACAGGATTGCGGATCTTGTGGATTTACTTCTTGTCGGGAGTTTGCATCTTTAGTAGCTATGGGTCTTACCAAACCTGATATGTGTGTAACTTATTCATTTCAAAACCGTCAGGAATATGTAAAAAATTTGAGATTTACCAATGAAAAACTTACTGTTACCCAAAAGGCATTGCAGGAATCGGAAAAGCTTGCAAGGGAAGAACAACAACTTGCACATGAAGCAATGCAAACTATGGAAAATGTATTGCAAAAACTACCGACAAGCATAGTCATAGTTGACGAGAACCTACATATAATGAGAGCCAATGAAAGCCTGATAAAAATACTTGGTCCCGAAGTTCAGGAGATAAGTGAAATAATTCCAGGCCTGGTAGGCGCTGACATCAAAACTTTGATGCCATATAATGTATATAATCTTTTTTCCTATGCAATAGCAAATGGCGAAGATATTCAAAACAGGGATGTACATATTAATAATGAGTTGTTTAATATTTCAGTGTTTTCTGTAAAGAAAAATAAAATTGTTGGTGCAGTTATACGTGACATGTATGCTCCTGAAATCAGAAAGGAAGAGGTTATCAAACGTGTAACGGAAGCTATTGATAAGAACCTTGAAATGGTGCAGAAAATTGGATTTTTATTGGGTGAGGGTGCTGCTGAAACCGAACAGATGCTAAATAGCATAATGGAGTTTTATAAAACAGCTAAATCATGAGCAGTAATTTTTACATAGAGGTTTATTGTCATCAGAAAAATTATGAAGGTCAGCGTATTTCAGGAGATGTATTCCTGTCAAGAAAGATTCCTGAAGAGAATCGCATTATTGCTATACTTTCAGATGGTATGGGTCATGGTGTTAAAGCAAATGTACTGGCAACTTTAACATCTACTCTTGCTCTGAATTTTACAAAGGAACACAAAGAAACTAATATTATTGCCGAAACTGTAATGAAGGCATTGCCGGTATGCAGCGACCGGAAATTAAGTTATTCAACATTTACCATAGTAGATATTGAGTTTGACGGAACAACACAAATAATAGAATATGGAAATCCACAATGTGTTATTTTCAGGGAAACCAAGGTATTTGAACCTGAATGGCAGTGTGTATTATTAACAGGAATTAATGCCGGCAAAGAAATTACAACCTGTAGGTTTAAATCTCAAAAGGAAGACAGGATAATATTTTTCACAGACGGAGTAAGCCAGTCTGGTACAGGATCTGTGAAATATCCTACCGGATGGGAACGTAGCCGGGTTATAGAGTATATAGGCAAAATGATTTCTAAAAATTTATCAATTTCGGCAAAGGCTCTATCTTCGAAACTGGTAAACATAGCTTATCAAAATGACGATTATTCTAGCAAGGATGATACCTCCTGTGCAAATATCTATTTAAGGGACCCCAGGCCTTTGTTACTTTGCAGCGGTCCACCCGTAGAGCCTGTCAACGATCATGAAATGGCTGAAATATTAAATAACTTTAAAGGCGTGAGGATCATTTGCGGGGCAACTACGAGTGATATTATTTCACATCAGCTAAATATTCCTGTTAAACCTGGTAACCCTATTGAAAGTTCTGATTTACCACCTATTTCATATATGGAAGGGATCGAACTGGTTACCGAAGGCATACTCACACTAAGCAGAGTAGACGAACTCCTTAAGACGCATAATAAATCGGATGGATGGGGAAAAGGTCCTGCCGATCAAATTGTAAGGTTAATTCTTGAAAGTGACGAGATATTTTTGCTTATTGGAATGCGCATAAACCAGGCACATCATGTGCCCGGGCTATCACTTGAATTGGAAGTACGGCCAACTGTATCCAGAAGAATCCTAAGGACACTTGAAGAGAAATTTTTGAAAGTTGTCCACCTGAAGTATATGTAAAAACAATTTGAAAATTTGAAAATTTGTTAATTTGAAAATGAGGGAATCTGTAATAAGAAATAATGAAAATAATGAAAAGAAGGTAAAGAAGGAAATAAATTTATAATCTTTTTCCTTCAATACCTACTCTGTAAATTAATGTCTAAAAAAAAATTGGCATTTTATTTAGACATTACATGTTTTTGAAGGCTTTTATGCCTGCAAACCTGGCACTAATTCCAAGTTCATGTTCTATACGCATCAACTGGTTGAATTTTTCGATCCGTTCGCCACGGCAACCACTTCCTGTTTTTAAATGACCGGCATTAACCGCTACGGTAAGGTCGGCAATAAAACTGTCGGGTGTTTCGCCACTGCGATGCGATACAAAACAATTATAACTGTTTTTGTTAGCAAGTTCGATGGTTTCCAATGTTTCGCTGACAGTACCAATTTGATTCAGTTTGATCAGAATAGAATTAGCCACGCCTTTTTCAATGCCTTCGGCTAATATGGCTTTATTAGTGCAGAAAAGGTCATCCCCGACAATTTCAATTTTATTGCCAAGTGTCTGTGTAAGGTTTTTCCATCCTGTCCAGTCATTTTCAGCCAAACCATCTTCAATTAAAACAATTGGATATTGGTTTGCCCAGCTTTCCCAAAGTTTAATAAGTTCATCACTTGACAATAATTTGCCTGAACTTTTAAACATTTTGTATTTTCCATTTTCCCAAAGCTCGCTTGCGGCAGGGTCAAGACAAATACTTACATCATTACCAGGTTTATATCCGGCTTTTGTAATAGCTTCAAGAATAACTTCCACAGCTTCTTCATTAGATTTCAGGTCAGGAGCAAAACCACCCTCATCACCAACTCCGGTACTATAACCTTTTGAATGCAGTACCGATTTCAGGGTATGGAACACCTCTATTCCTATGCGAATTGATTCCGAAAAAGTTGAAGCATTGTGAGGGGCAATCATAAATTCCTGAAAATCGACATTATTATCGGCATGTTTTCCGCCATTTATGATATTCAAACATGGAACAGGCAACAAATGGGCATTGCTTCCGCCTAAATACTGGTATAGAGGGAGCCCGGCACTTTCAGCTTCTGCTCTGGCATATGCCATCGATACTCCAAGGATAGCATTTGCACCCAATTTCGACTTATTTGGAGTACCATCCAGCTTAATCATAATATAGTCAAGTTCACGCTGATTAACAAAGCACTTATCAACTATCTCCCTGGCTATTATTTTATTGACGTTATCAACAGCTTTCAGCACACCTTTTCCGCCATAGCGTTTTTTATCTCCGTCTCTCAATTCGCAGGCTTCCCGTTCACCTGTAGATGCGCCACTGGGAACCATAGCACGTGCGCTTGTTCCATCTTCCAATTCCAAATTTACTTCCACGGTAGGATTACCTCTTGAATCAAGGATTTCGAATGCTTGTACTTTTTCAATTTTCATAATTATTTTACTTTATTTGGTTTAATACTAATTTGCATATATGTTGTTGGTGGCTGGTTGTTAGTTGCTGGTTTTTACAACTGCTCATTATTGACAACCAATACAACTTTATCAGGGTACAATTTTAAATATTATATTTCATATTTTTGCTAAATTCAATTTTCAATTTTCAATAATAGAACTAAGAGCCAAGAACCAAGAGCCAGGAGCCAGGATAAAATATTTAAATAATTGTTAATCAATAATCAATAATCAATAGTCAATAATTAATATTATGATGGGTATTATAAAACATTCTATAATTTCAGTAATTGCATCATTTTCAATAGTTTATTATTCAATGGCTGATGAAGGAATGTGGGTTCCTTTACTTTTAAACCAATCGTGTTTTGAACGGATGAAAGAAAAAGGTTGTCAGCTTTCAGCAGATGACATATACAGTATAAACCATTCCAGCATTAAAGATGCTGTTGTATTATTTAACAGGAATTGTTCAGGGGTTATTGTCTCAGATATGGGATTGCTGATAACTAATTACCATTGTGGGATCAGATTTATTCAAAGTCATAATAGTATTGCCCATGATTATATAACCAATGGATTTTGGGCAATGTCTCAAAAGGAAGAATTGCCGAATCCAGGACTTACAGTTTCGTTCCTCGTCAGAATGGAAAATGTTACTGCAATAATTTTAAGAGGAATAACTGATACCACAGGCGAAATAAGGCGTAACTTGATTCTTTTGAAAAACATAGAATCGCTTGAGAAGGAAGAAACCGGAAAAACCCAGGGCCATAGCATAATAATTAAACCTTTATACAATGGGAATCAGTTTTTCCTTTATGAATATGAAGTTTTTCAAGATGTCCGTCTTGTAGGTGCCCCGCCTTCAGATATTGGAAAATTCGGTGGTGAATCGGATAACTGGATATGGCCCCGTCATACCGGAGATTTCTCTGTTTTTCGTGTGTATGCCGATAAAAATAATAATCCGGCACCGTATTCACCTGTTAATATTCCTTACAAACCAAAGAAATTTTTGCCTGTTTCAATAGGTGGAATTGAAGAAAACGATTTTACTATAGTTTATGGTTATCCGGCTTCTGATCAGCCTTTTCTCACTTCAATTGAAACTGAATATTTAATGAAAAAAGAACTTCCTCAATTGATAAACCTACGGGCAAAGCGGCTTATCATTATTGAACAGAATATGGAAAAGGACCCAAAGGTACAGAAACAATATTCACAAAGGTATTACGGAATAAAGTCATCCTGGGAAAAATGGCAGGGTGAATTTAGTGGGCTGTTGCATTCGGATGCAATTGCGGTTAAAAAACAAAAGGAAACAGAGTATCTGGAATGGTTAAATAATAACGATACGTTAAAAATTAAGTATGGAAAGTTAATTGACGAATTTAGCAGGGTTTTTCCTGAATATGCCTTTTACAATTTTATAAACAGCTATTCATCTGAAACATTTCAATCAATTGATTTGCTCAGTGTGGCTGGAAAATTTAACAGTTTTATCAGGAATGCAACATGGGACGATTCAGCAAAACTAAGACAGGAGATAACAGCATACAGAAACGGATTAATTGATTTCTATAATAATTTTGACTTGCCAATTGATGAGCAAACATTCTCTGTGTTAATGCAAAGTTATTGCCTTAATATTGATGAGCGTTACCAACCGGAAATATTCAATGAAGTAAAAAAAAAATATAAAGGTAATTTTGACCGCTGGGCGGTGGATGTTTATAAAAAATCCATGTTTACCGGCAAGGATAAATTATGGAATTTTCTGAATCATGTTACTTTGTCTAAGGCTAAGGAAATGCTTAAAGATCCCGCTGTTATAATATATCAAAGTTTTGGTAAAGTGTTTAAGGACAAAGTTTTGGAACCATTTGTCAGGTTGGGCGTTATTAAAGATAGCCTTACCCGTCTTTATACAGCGGCAATAATGATTAAAAATAAAGACGAAATTTTATATCCGGAAGCTAATCAATCACTTAGAGTAAGTTATGGTAAAGTAGAAGGTTATCATGTTGCCGATGCTGTGGATTATTTATATAATACCACCTTGGATGGGGTTATTCAAAAAGACGATTCTGCAAGTTACGATTATCATGTTCCTTTAAAATTAAAAGAACTTTACTTAAAAAAAGATTATGGTCCTTATGCCCGCAAGGATGGTAAAATGGGCGTATGTTTTATTGCATCGAACCATACTTCAGGAGGAAGTTCGGGTAGTCCGGTATTAAATGCCAAAGGCGAATTAATCGGCCTTAATTTCGACCGCACCTGGGAAGGAACAATGGATGAAGTACTTTACGATCCAAAGATGTGTCGCAATATTTCAGTGGATATAAGATATATACTTTTTATTATAGATAAGTTTGCCGGAGCAGGATATCTGCTGAAGGAAATGAGTATTCAACACAACAGTTTATAGTTGTTAATTGTTAGTTGTTAGTTGTTAGTTGCTGGTTGTTAGTTACAGGTTGCAACAATCAAAATATAAATTGAATTGTTTATAAAATTAGATATGGAGTGATTGCCTGATATATGATATTTAAAATAAAAAGAATTATTATTCTCCTGCCTTTTTTATATTTATTTCATAGTAATGTTATTAAAGCACAGCATATTGATAATGATACATCCAAATTTTTATCCGGTAAAAAAGTACAAATGGATGCCGGTGATTTGTACCGGTTAATTTTCAAAAAACCGGTTATTGTCAAAAACGATTCTTCAAAACGAAATTTACTTGGGCCTTTTTATACTTTGCTACCATATCCGGGATATGCAATGGTTACGGGGTATCTTTTAGGTTTATCAAGTAATGTTTCTTTTTTTGCGCATAAAGGGGATGATGCAAAAATCTCTTCTATATTAATGAGCAATATTTATTCCCAATATAAACAGTTCATGAACATCATCAATTCAAATATTTGGCTTAATCATGAAACTATTAATTTAACCGGTGACTGGCGTTTTTACCGATTTCCTACCTATACTTACGGCCTTGGAAGTAAAACCTCTTTAAATGATGCTGATGCAATTGATTATTTCCGGCTTAGATTTTATGAAGTTGCAATGGGTAAAATCGCCAGAAACTTATTTGGAGGCATTGGGTTTAATTACGATAGTTATTGGGATATTAAAGAAATACTTAATCCGCCAAATATAACACCTGATTTTGATGATGAATATCATTTAACCAAATCATCGGTTTCTTCCGGTATTTCCTTAAACTTTCAATATGACAACCGTTTAAATTCGAATAATCCGGAGAAAGGCACTTATATCTTTATTCAGGCAAGAGATAATCTGAAAACATTTGGAAGCAATAATAACTGGCAATCATTAATAATTGATGCCAGGCATTATATTCAACTGTCTGAAAATTCAGGTAATGTATTGGCATTTTGGAGTTATGACTGGTTCACCCTGTCAGGTATGCCTCCCTACCTTGATTTACCGTGTACCGGCGAAGATTCGTATAATAATACGGCAAGAAGCTATATTGAAGGCAGGTTTCGCGGACTTAATCTTATAGATTTAGAAGCAGAATTCAGGTTTCGGATATTAACCAACGGATTGCTTGGAGGAGTATTATTTTCAAATGTATCATCAGTTTCCGAATGGCCGGATAACAGGTTTGAAAAAATAAATCCGGGTAACGGAGCTGGCTTAAGAATTAAAATGAATAAATCAGCAAGTACCAATCTTTGTATTGATTATGGTATAGGAACCGGTGGGTCCAAGGGTTTTTCATTTAATTTGAATGAAGTGTTTTAATTGGTTCAAAAAAATATTAATTTTCAGGGAATTTTGAAATACATGAAAAATATTAAGTTATTAATCATCCTGATTGTTTTTTTTAGCATTGCATTTCAGTTTGAGTCGTGCAAAAACGAACCAGTTGGTTTGGATGCTCTTGATACTGTTTGTTTTAATACTCAGGTTCTTCCGACATTTACTTCTTCTTGTGCTTTATCCCGTTGTCACGATTCTATTTCACATAAAAGCAGGTTTAATGCAACTTCGTACAGCAGCATCATAAAATACGTTACACCGGGCAATGCCTGGAAAAGTAAGATTTATACCATTGTCAGCAGTCCCGATAATCCTGATATGATGCCTCCTTCGCCTCATACCCCTTTAACATTGCAGCAAAGAACATTTATTGAAGTATGGATAGAACAAGGTGCAAAAGATACCAGATGTTCATCATCTACCACGCCTGTAGATACTAGTAACACAACAGGTTCAAAATGCGATACAACCGGAACCATCTCCTTTGCCAATCAGGTTATGCCTGTAATTTCAAGTAATTGTATTATATGTCATGGTTCTGATTATAATTCTACAGGAGGAGGATACAATCTGAGCAATTATTCTGCTATCGAACATATTGCATCAACACAATTGTCGAACATTAGCCTGTTGATTGGTGTTATCAATGGAAATAATGATTTTCCTTCTATGCCTAAGTCAGGTGCAAAACTATCTCTTTGCAATACCAGAACCATTGAACTTTGGGTTCAGCAAGGTACTCTTAATAACTGATATGATGAGTGGCAGTGATATAATAAAACTATTTTTAAAGATAAAAAAAATGCCTGTTGTCCTGGTAGTATTTATCTTTTATCTTTTAATTATGAATAGTTGTTACTATGACAGTGAGGAATATTTATACCCTAAAACTGCCTGCACTGATACCGTTGACACGGTTAAATATTCAACAACTATCTCGTCAATACTAAGTCAAAATTGCCTAAACTGTCATACCGGTGCAAATTCCACAAGTGGAATTGATCTTTCCACCTATCCGGGAGTACTTATACAAGTCAAAAATAGTAAATTGCTAAACAGTATTTCACCTGATGGAAATGTACCACATATGCCATTAACCGGGGGGCAGCTGGATAATTGCGAACTAGGCGCTATTACCAAGTGGATTAATGCAGGTGCGCCCGATAATTAGTGTCATTAAGAAAATGCCACAGATTTTATTTGAGTAACTTAATAAACTCATTCATAATATGTTTTATATCGACAGAATTTTCTTATCAGGTTCTATTTTATTGTCCTGTACTTTGTCACCAGGTCAGGATTTAGACCAAATATTAAATGATGCAGCAAATTCAAAAACTGATTATACAGCTGCAACATTTAAATCCACACATATTGTTACATGTCAATCCATCGAAAGAATGCAGGCAGGACAGCTGGATGTGCGTTTTTCGCATCATTTTGGACAATTGAATACCGGGCCTTATGATCTTTGGGGTTTGGACCAGGCATTTATCCATTTTGGGTTGGATTATGGAATTACAAACTGGATGATGGTCGGAATAGGAAGGGGGACTTACCAGAAAACCTATGATGAGTTTCTTAAATTTTCTATCCTCCGACAATCAAAAGGAGCCGCTAATATGCCGATATCACTTTCATTTTTTGTATCATCTGCAATTAATTCACTGGATGATGCAGATATGGGAGTCCCAAAGTTTTATTTCTGGGATCGTTTCAGCTATGTTTACCAGGTACTGATAGCCCGTAAATTCAATGAAAATTTGTCACTTGAATTGAATCCCACCCTTGTACACAGAAATATGGTAGGTACAGAATTGGATCCAAATGATATATTATCACTTGGTATGGGAGGACGTTTCAAGCTTTCGAAAAGGGTTTCTTTGAATATCGAATATTATTACCTGGTGCCACCTTTTAGAAACGATCCCAGTATTAAAATTTATCCGCCATTATCAATAGGTTTTGATATTGAAACCGGAGGCCATGTTTTTCAGCTTTTTTTAACCAATTCGGATGCAATGATTGAAAGTGCTTATATTACAAATACAACTTATAACTGGAGGAAGGGGGCTATATATTTTGGATTTAATATATCCCGCGTATTTGCTTTAAAGTAGTGTTTGGCCATAAAGTCCGTAGCTTTCGTTACGCTCGTTTAAAAATCAGTCATTTACTATAGTAAACTCCTGATTTTTAAACTTCGCAGGCCTCAGCTACGAACTTTATGATCCAAACACCTGTTTTAAATTGAGACACTTAGTTGTCTTCAATTACTTTAATTTTTAATAAATAATATCATTTAAACGGAAGGAATATGAAAAAGTATATTTTGTTTATAATATTGATTATGATAGCCTCGGCAGCATTTTGCCAAAAATACATTTCAAAGACCGGGCACATTTGGTTTTATTCTCAAACGCCTATGGAAGAAATTGAAGCACATAATCGTCAATGTGTCAGCCTGCTGAATATTAATTCGGGTGAACTGGCTTTTAACTTGCTGATTAAATCATTCGAATTTAAAAGGAAGTTGATGCAGGAGCATTTTAATGAAAACTATATGGAATCTGATAAAATTCCAAAAGCCTCCTTCAAAGGAAAGATTACAAACCTTGATAAAATATCATTCACAAAGGATGGCGAATATGTGGCGGAAATTACCGGAACAATAACTATTCATGGAGTTTCAAAACCAATAACTACTACCGGGTCAATTGATGTAAAAGAAGGAATTATAAGTGCAAAGGCCAAATTTCAGCTAATTCCAAAAGATTATGATATTCAAATTCCTTCAATTGTTGAAAATAAAATTGCCAAAGCCATGGATGTTACCGTCGAACTAACGTATAGTCCTTATCAGTGAATAAATATGCCCTATTTTTTAGAGGAATAATAGATATGAACAAAAATAAAATAAATATGAGTAAAGTGATTAAACGAATTATTATTATTGTCATATTGATTGTTGCATTGGCTTGTATATTGACATGGAAATGGGTATTCAGGGAGCAGGAAAAAAGTGTAGGTTCCCGTAAAGCTGATATTGTGGTACCGGCAACAGAAATGGTAAAAGAATTTGAAACAGATGAAAACAAGGCCAATATTAAATATCTCAACAAGGTAGTTGCAGTGTCAGGCATAATAAATAGCCAGACTGTTAATGACAAAGATATTACTGTTATTTTAAAAAATGATGGAGCAACAGCCGGTGTATCCTGTAGTTTTGATAAAACAACAGTTGATAAATCATCCATAAGTCCCGGAAGAAACATTACTGCAAAAGGATTATGCAGTGGCTTTTTGATGGATGTTGTCCTGAACCGCTGTTCGATAGTAAATACTGTTCCTAAATAATGTATTTTATTATTTAGTATGTATTTAAAGTCAAGTGTTTGGATCATAAAGTTCGTAGCCGAGGCTTGCGAAGCCTAAAAATCAGGAGTTTACTATAGTAAATGACTGGTTTTTAGGCAAGCGTAACAAAGGCTACGGACTTTATGGACAAACACTATTTAGGGGCAGGTGACATACTTTCAACCGGAACCGGCCATTTAGGAGTTGTACCTGTAAGGCCTAAACTTACTCCTTTATTGCTTCCTCTAACTTCATTATCTTCTCCGAAATAATATAAGGGCCAGCCATTATAGGTAAGTTGCATATGTCCATCTATAGTTGCAGTGGCAAAATTGCTTTTATTCAAAACTGAGGGTACTACTATCAATGTAGTGTCATAAATAGGCCAGGATCCGTTATTTGAAAATGATAAATTTGTATATTTATTGATATTAAAACTGTCATTTGCGAAAGTATATAATGTTAATCCTTTAGCATCGGTCATATATATGGTTGTTCCGGTACCTACTACATATGAACTTGTATAATCACTTCCGTTGAGACCGAGCAACTGGCCATTTGCAAGCATAATTGAATAATTAGGTTTAGCAACAAACCAAACACCATTTGATCCATCTCCTGAAATTTGATTTGCTGATTCTTTTACACCATTTCCGTTTGGAGAATAATAATATAATGGCCAACCTTTGTACCGGGTCTGAATGGAACTACCAACATGGATAGTATCAAAATCACTCAAATTTAAGCCGGTAGCCAGGTTTGACTGTGTGATTGTCCCGGCATAAAAGTATGGCCAATAACCTTCACAACCGCCTGAACAACTATTTCGGCCAAGGTAATCGTCTGAATAGAAATACAAGGCATAGCCATTTTGATCAACCAGGTACTGGCCTAAAGTATTGCTTGTTGCAAGATTCACCAGAATTCCTGAAGAATTAGATGTACTATTGTCTGATTTTTTGCAACTAAAGAAGTTAAATATGATAAATACTAATATAGTTATTAACAAAGGTGATTTTTTCATAAAAATGGGCTTTAAGTGAATAAAGTTTAAATTAGATTAATTTTAAATATATAACAATTTAAATTCAGGAATAGTTCATAGTACAAAATTTCTTTGAAATATCATTAGCAGGGGTTGGCAATAATGGTAATAGAGCAAATCGACTTAAGGTGGTACTTAAAAAAGATAAGTTGGCTTGCCACCAACAACTAACAACCAACAACCAACAACTAATCAGAATTATTCTTTGTTCGGAATATTCTATGCACCAAGCACTATGCACTAAGCACCATTAATTATTCTGCAATATCATTTTTCCAGTCGCTACCGTCTCATTTGTAGTTAACATGTAAATATATATGCCGCTTGCTAATCCGGCAGAAGTATATTGCACAGATTGTGAACCATTTGGCATATCCTCATTTATAAGGGTAGAAATAACTTTTCCTGACAAATCGAAAACCGTTAATTTAACATGCGTAGGATTTGGAAGTGTAAATACTATTGTAGTTGTATTGCTAAATGGATTAGGATTGACACTTACTGTAACATAAGTTACACCTGTTTCATTATTAACAGAATTCGGTATTGTTTTTGTCGCTGCTTCAGCCCTGAAGGCTTCATTAATAAGTGCAGTATCAGTTGATTCATCCAAAGAAACAGGTGTATATAACCAGATTAAAGAACCAATTGGTAAACCGTCAATATCTGAACGAATAGATGAATTAATTGCAAAATTTTCTTTTAAATCAGTGAATTTAACGATTCCACCAGTTGATGTATAATAATTTACTTCCAGGCCACCCTGACCCGGGATGGTAGCCGGATTAAAATCTCCAAAAGCAAACCTTGCGGCCGGACTGGGGTTACTGCCAAAAGCCCCCGGAGTGGCTATACCAGGAACTGAATATGTATTTCTGTTAAATTGAACCCAATAATCAGCCTTAATGGTATCCATTGTCGGAGTATTCATGCCAAGAGCATTTGTTTGTATTTCATATACGGAGTTAGGGTGTGTCAATGAAATTACTATATTCTTATAATCATTCGCCAGTGCAATACCTCTTGAATTTATAAAGGTTATGGGAAAATTTACAATCGGGAAAGGCCCTGTTTTCCCTGCCCAGTTTAAATATGAAGCTGCAGCTTCTCTGATACTGTCATATGGGAGGCCATTGAAATAATTAACCAATGCCTTTGTTGTGTCCTGTACCAAATAATTGTCGGCCGCATAAAATTTAATCCGGGGAAGACCAACTAATTTCTGATTATCAATAACAATAACAGTATCTTTTTCAATAACAATAGTAGTATCTTTACCATTTATAGTGGTATCCAAATTCTCCTGAATAATTACCGAAGTATCCATCTGGTATTTAGCCTGAATATTTTTACAAAATATAGTATCAACCCCAATTACTCCCACACGCAACCCATCAGGATCTTCTTTTTCAAAAGCAATTATATTTACAGAATCATCGCCGGCCAGATTATTATTTATAATAAGGTTATTTGTAAAATAACATTCCAGGTAATAAGCATCCAAAAATGGATATTTAATGTTGTTGATAATGGTATTATGATTAATTAAAGCATAGGCTGTAAGTGAATTTTGTGAATGTACAAGAATACCTGAACCGGTAGAAGTATTATTTTCATAGATTAAAGTATCAACAGGCACTTCAGCATATAAAGCACTGCCACCCCACCATTGGGTACCATTAAAGTAATCGCGGAAATAATTGCCTCTTAAAAAAGCTTTGGCGCCTTGCGTTACATTCTGCATACCAAATAATGCAGTACCGCAAAATTCAAATAAATTATTTTCAGCATCGAGAGTATGGTTACTCCCTGTAATATTCCACTCTAATGCGGAAGGAGGAAATGCATTACTCAAATCTTCACTTTCATATTGAATATTTTTTATTGTCAGGTTACAGTTGAGCTGGTTACAGCCAACCGGACCATGATCTTCCTGTTTTATCAGTACAGGTCGTTGTGCTCCAAGCGGAAGTCCAATAATTGTAATAGTACATGCAGTGTCAGTAACTTTTAATGCTATATTCTGAAAATATAAACTATTAGCACCCTGACCAGCTTCCAACACGTAAATACGGTTTGGGTAAGCCCTTTGTCCTATTGTTGTTGCACTTACCATAACGGTATCGCCATTTACAACAGTCTCAAAATTTCCGGCATTATCCAGGCCGCCCTGAATGTAAATGGTATCTCCATCGTTTGAAATTTTACCAAACCCGTTTCCGTTTGGTAATATGTAATATTGTGAATGTTGTGCATATAGAATATTGGCCGTCAGAAGGCTTCCAACAACAACGCTGAGAAAATATTTAAATTTCATTAATTTAATATATAATTGGTTATTAAATTTTTTAATACAGCTATTCAAAATCCTGAGTTCGCTTTCCCGATAATAATGCAAATATCAAAATTTATTTCTAATATCCCTAAGTATTCATTGAATGTTAACTATAAAAATTAAAGAATTTGGTATTATTTTTGTACTTTTCTGAAACATATTTAGGTTATAAATTTCATCTGCTTATTACTGAAATGAAAGGAATCATTGGAGAAGATCAGGAGATTGCCAGATCAGTCATTAAAACACTTATTTATTTTGACATCTTCGCACATCCTTTGCTATCAGATGAAATTATACATTATTGCAGTTATCCTGATATCCGGGCAGAAGATTGCAATCGTGTACTAACCTGTCTTAAAAGCAATAATCTGTTGAGTTTTCACGGAGGTTTCTATTATTTGGGGAATGATGTTTCTAAAGTTAAGAACAGGATAGAATATAATCGCCTGGCATCGAACCGGATGAGCACAGCAAGGCGATATGCCGGCCTTATTTCAAATTTTCCATATGTACGTGCTGTATTTATTTCAGGATCCTTGTCAAAACATGTTATGAAACCCGACAGTGACATTGATTTTTTCATAATTACAAAACCAAACCGGTTGTGGATATGCAGGGCTTTTTTAACCTTTTTCAAAAAAGTGTTCCTAGGAAATTCACATCATAATTTTTGCATTAATTATTTTATTGATTCCGAAAACCTTGAAATTTCAGACAAAAACATCTTTACAGCCACTGAAATAGCTTTTTTGCTTCCAATGTACAATTACACCCTTTACAAGGAGTTTATGACGGCAAACCAATGGTATCGGTCAGAGTATCCTAACATTTCAGAAAGGGATAAGGGCAACATAATTAAGTCCTTTCATTTGAGAATCTTATTGGAATTTCTATTAAACAACCAAATTGGTAACTGGTTGGATCAGAAAAGTTTTTCTGTGTTTAAAGGTTTTTGGGAAAAGAAATTTATAACTTATTCCCGGGAAAGCTTTTTACTGAATTTCCGGTCGAAGAAGAATGTATCAAAACATCATCCAAATGCCTTTCAGGAAGTAGTGGTAAATAAATATAAGGAAAAGATAAGCATATATGAGGAATCGACAGGTATTATCCTGCAATAAGTGATCAACTTATTTAACCAAAGATGAATCTTGCAAAAAAAAATATCTGGATACTTGGCGGCACCGGATTTATTGGGAAGGCTTTGGTGAATCAACTATCAAATGATTCTCAGAATAATCTGCATTTACTTATTCATAAAAACATTCCCTATCAGCATCTCGAATATTTTAATACATTCACAGGAAGCCTCGCAGGTTTCGATTTGGAATGGTTGGATAAATACCCTCCCGATGTTATTTATCATTTGGCCCGACTCGGAGGAAGTAATTTTCTCACCCGCTCCCTTGCATCCCGAAAAGGGGCAAAAGCAAATACCCGTTTGATTTCATTTTTATCCCAAATGAAATCTCCACCGATTGTTGTTTATGTTTCAGGTTCGCTCATGTATGGTCATCAGGAGAATGGAAACTTTGCGGATGAGTCCGCAACACTGTCGCCAGTTTCATATGCAAAAACCTATATTAACGGTGAGAAACCCTGGATAGAAACTCAGCAAAAAAAAGTATTAGATATCCGTTTTGCACGACCAGGGTGGATTGCTGGAAGTGATTCGTGGTTTAAATCATTTTATTGGAATCCGTTTCTTAAAACCGGCAAAGTCCCTATGTACGGCGATGGAAATCAGTTAATGTCGATTATTCATGTAGAGGATTGTGCGGGACAGATAATCCACCTCGCCAACCTTGGCGGGACAAACCAGAATTTTAATATTTTTTGTGGTAATCCTGTCACACAGCAAATATTTTCAGAGACATTAGCAGGTCTTTTGGAAGTTGATACCGAACCTATACAGATTGAAGTACTTATCCGAAAATATGGAAGGATAGTTTCACAAGCATTTAATACGTCGATACCATTAAGCACAAAATATCCGGCTCTGGCAAGCAACTATTCCTTCCGGTATCCTGATTTAAAAACCATATTGACACAGGCCCTATTTGTTCTTAAACACCAAAAGTCCGTATTCTCCCCAACGCCATAAAAAGGTTTTGGAAAGTAAGTTATCGAAACTCCATAGAAGGCGGCTGAATCGCGTACCAAGTTTACTGTTGATTTTAGTATAAAACCAGGCGGGATGAACAATAGTATATCCATGCTTTTGTAAAACTTTCATACCGGGAAATGCCACTTTCACCCGGCCAGGAGTATAACATCGGCTTGCCAGGAAATGAGATGGCGAATAACCACCCCAGGTTGTTTTTAATCTTGAAAATACTTTTAAAAACCGGCATCTGATAATCTCGATTAACATACCTGCCAAATACCATTTATTAATAAACGTAACTACAATCACTCCATTGGGATTGAGTACAGTTATTAATTTATTTGCAGCAAGATTTAAATCTTCCACTGTATTTAAAGCTCCAAAAAAAACGTAAATAACATCGAATTGATAATTTGGGAATAGAATTCCAATATCCTCAACACTACCCTGAAAGATTTCGATATTCCTGCATTTGCTGCTTACTATCCTGTCCCTGGTGATATTTACCATTTCGGCAGACAGGTCTATTCCACATATTAGTCTGTCGGGATGTGTTTTCCCGAAATGTACCAAATCCAATCCGGTACCGAACCCAATTTCAAGCATCGATTTGGCTGGAAATTGTTTTACATGTTCGCGAAACGATTGTCTCATTTGTTGAACTACATGGTTATTCCAATATCTGGAATCGTAATCGCAGGCATCTTTGTCATAATACATGCCTATTTCTTTATAATACTCCATGATTTGAAACGTGTTTAGGTTTAAAGTAAACTACCATCCATGCTGCCAAACCCCAAAAAAGGAATGCAACCTTGTCGGTAGTAAGAAAATTGTTGAACAAAGCATGAAACAAATAAGTAGAAAGAATGGCAAAAATAAGTATGATTGTAGTTCGCTCCGGATGACGGAGGGAGCCCTCAAAAGCGATCCAAATCCACCTTCCCAGCATAATAAACAATGCAATTAAGCCTATTATTCCCATTTCACTAATTGCAAGCAGGTATTCCGAATGAGCGGTACCACCGGAATTCTCCGGAATATGCCATGGATCGTGCACTGTTAATCTGTTCATGAATTCCTGACGTTGAAAGGGTATGTAAACAAACTGATAAGTACCGGGACCAAATCCCATATAAGGCCTTTCGGTAAACATCCCGAACCCGGCTATCCAACGGTTTATGCGTTCCCTGTTAGAAATATCGGAACTTATATTTGATGATGATTCCAATTGTTCCTTGTAATCCAATTGAGAATTATGTGATAAATGCTTATTTTCAATAAGAATATTATAAACCTGGCTTCGAAATATAAATAGAATTAAACTAATCGTTAAAACACCAATAGCTACATGTTTTATCAGACGAATACGCATACGCAGTACAAGCCAGACAATACCAAAAACAATCACACTGATTATTGCAGCCCGACTAGTACTAAGTATTACACACCCCAAAAATAAAAATCCCAGAATCAGAAATAATATTTTAGAAGTTAATATTTTCCTTGTTAAACCATAAGCAAGCCAGAAGGTAGCAATGAATGCGCTGGTAGCCCCAAAAATAGTATGATCCTTATAAAATGGCCTGAAAATTCCTTTGATGGTGGCCGGATTCCAATCATACCGGTGAAGCTGGTAAATTGAAAAGGCCAAAACCCCAAAAAGTGATATGGTATATAACCCTATAAGTTTTGGGAACAATTTTGGTTTTGCACGAAACAATTGTTGCTGCCAAATAAAGAATACCATGATATAACTAACATTTACAATGGTACATTTAATTGATACCCAATGCATGCTCGAAAATATAGTACCGATCACAAAACTCAGTAAATATGGAAAAACCCAAACATTTTCAGTTCCAATAAATTGCTTAAGCGACCCCGGTTTTCGGAGAAAATCAAAACCAATTGAAAAAATGGCAATACCAAGCAATGGCTCTGAAGGTACATTAACATTAAATCCATTGCCCGCAGTTATCTCAAATGAAAATGGAAGAAGAACTGCAAGAATCATTATCAGAGTATGCTGCCACTCAAACTTAGAAACCAGCCATGAACAAATTAAAATAAATAACAAGATACCCACTATGGTTACAACTGTTTCATTTTGAGCAAACCATAAACTCAAAGCGATCGTCAGCGGAATTAGTAATACAGGAATAACTCTGTAATATTTAAGTTTCCAATTGCTTGTAATCACGTTTAATAATTTCTATGATAATGATAATGAATAAATAACCGAATAAACCAATTGCACAGAGCATCCATGGATGAGGCCATACAGGTTTATTAGATGCAAAAGCACCTGAAACAATGTATACCTTTGGGAGTGGTGTGTTGAAATCCTTTTGTGCACGCTCATATTGATTTTTTCTTGTTATCAGTTCCTGGAGTTCCTGATTATAAATACTCATTAACCGGATATAAGGCTTGCTGTTTTTGGATGCATCATTTCTCTCAATTGAATCAATCTCATTCTCAATAATAGAAACCTGCACATTTTTTTGTTCTAAAAGACTCTTAGAATAGTTCAGCGCTTCTTTTCTGTTAGGATATAAAAGTTGCTGTTTTACAAGTTCTCCCATTGAAACCATATAATTAGCCATGGCTGCTGCTTTGTTTGGGTTGCTGTCACGAACTTTTATGGAAACAGAATTATAGCGGGTCTTTTCAATATCTATCCTTGATTCCAATTTCTTATAAACTGAATAATTCGGATGACATTCATTATCTTTTAAGGAAAATCGCTTAATAAGGCTATCCAGTAACATATGTGATTTCAGATTTTGTATATAGAAATCAATTTCATTACTATTGGCAAAACCAATACCTTGCTGGTTTAGTTGTTGCGATAAAATTGTCAGGGGAACATAGACGATTATTTCCGATTCATAAAGAGGTTTTGTGAACAAAGGTGAAGCTGCCAGATAAACGAGTGTTACACAAATAAGCAATCCAAAAATCACCTTTTTGGAAAGCAGGACTTTGCTTATCCAAAAGACTTCGTATTTATTTTTATCCATGACAATGATAAATATTTGATACCATTTATTAAACAATGCAGCTGTAAAATGTGTTCAAATATATTATTAACTGTGGAAATCAATTTTTTAGCTTTAAATGAAACTCCAGGTGCAAGGCGTTACATATACAATCATTTACAAAATCTTGCGGTGCAGGCCTTATTTCATTCGGCATCAATATATAATGGGTATGATTTTGCCCTAACGATTTTGAAAAAATGGAATTATTCAGGTTCCGCTTGTTTAAAGCCTTTTGAATAAACAATTTCAAATGTTCGCTCACGTCTGAGGAAACCGGAAGATACAAGGGAGTAAGTTCAAGGGTATCGTCTAAGATCTTATTCGCGCCGGAATTGGTCAGTTTCGGCTTATTTAAAGGCTTTTGGGCAAACAATTTCAAATGCTCTCTCAGGTCCGAAACCGGTTGATATGGGTATGTAAGGATAGTTGTATCGTATAAACCCCTGTTTTCAAAAGATTTTAAATATGCTATACGAATATCTTCGCTATGGGCATACCTTTTAACATCCGGAATTTCATTTTTCAAACGGCCAATAATAATAAAAATCCAAAATGCAATGGAAATGACCGCTACCCAAAGAAAAGTATGTTGATTAAGTTTTAATTTCAGACCTGTTACAAACGAAAAAATTACTACATAAAAAGCAATGTAACAAGCCACGTGAGTTAAAGCCCTTTTCGGCCCGATATCGCCTTGCATATAAACGGTTGGGATAAGACAAATCAAAAGAAAAATGCCAAAACACAATGATAACAACTTTATGTTAATAACCTTATTATATAAGGGAATTGTATCTTTTAAATAAATGCCAATATAAAAAAAGGGCAAAGAAAGCAATACCCAAAAGGGGAGTTTAAAAACGGTATTACTGCCAAATACTATAAAAGCATTTATTGCAGCAGGATATAACTTGTGTAATGGCAATGGTATTTGCTGGTGCATATTAATCGCCGTAATTTTCAGGCGAACATCATTACCAGGTGCTAAATACATAGCTATTAAGCTTATAGAACAACATATAAAGGCAACAATCAATTTTTTAAAATGAATGTCAGCAACAAACATCCTATAATCAAATTTAAACCTGCTGGCGAAAAAAATAAGGGACAGTCCGGCTAAAATACTCCAGATAAGGGCAAAAGTTTCGGAAGAACTTCCAACATAAACCCCGCAGAAAATGATCAGTAAATAGGTCAGGAGA
This sequence comes from uncultured Bacteroidota bacterium, assembly GCA_963846585.1. GTDB lineage: Bacteria > Bacteroidota > Bacteroidia > Bacteroidales > JAAUTT01 > JAAUTT01. The sequence goes on along the minus strand of CAWJWO010000017.1, from coordinate 659 downwards.
TTTTTTTTAGAAGAAAGAATTTCATTGATCCCAATAAGCAGGAATAAAACACCTCCGAAATACATTGCTGAGGCATTTAACCAAAAAAAAGTGTTGAATTCGTAATTATTTATTACAACCAGGCTAAAAACGAAAATGCCTAAATTTAAGAGTTCAAAATTGCTTAATGCGGGTGCAATCTTTTTAAGTAATTTATATATGACCCAAGTGAACAGGATTAGAAATAAAATTGTAAAAGGCAATAAAGTATTGGTTAATCCAAAAATTTTTGTTGTGAGGTTAATAAAAAATTGAGGTGCGAAACGACCCTGGTAATTCTGGTACCAGAATGTAAACGGGCTAAAAAAACCATATTCATTTTGGGCCGTCTGGTAACAGTAATCGTCAATAGCCAGCCTGTTGTAATAACCAAGCATTATAAAATAAATAATACTTAACAGATTGGCAACAAATAAACCATAAAAAAGTAACCGGTGAAATGAAGAGAGAGATGAAAACAGAATATTTTGGTATTTTGTATTTTCCATTTGGGTGAGATCGCTTTCCGGGTTATATAATATGATTATATATCATATAATTATTTTTTTGTCAATGTATTATCATAAATACGATAAACAATCTGGTATGGATTATTGTTTATTTTAAATTATATAGCAATA
>CAWJWO010000016.1:0-15092 GCA_963846585.1 uncultured Bacteroidota bacterium | reverse complement strand
CTCAGCAGATTAAGGAAGTAACTGTGACAGGTGCGCGCATAGAGGCTAAAGAATTGGTCGACAGAACGGTTTATAATATACCAGGTGAAATTGCCAAAACATCAGCTAATGGGTATGAAATTTTAAAGAAAATTCCATCTATACAGGTTGACTTTAACAATAATGTCACACTAAACGGAAGTACCAATTTCATTATCCAGGTGGATGGGAAAATTCGTGACAAGGAATTTCTTGCTAAGCTGAACCCAACAGATATAGAATCCATAGAAATTATAAATAATCCATCTGGCAAGTATGAAGGCGATATTGACGGAGTAATCAACGTAATACTTAAAAAAGAGGCACGTGCTGGTATTAATGGGAATATAGGCGGATCAATCCGCACTTCGGTTTTACCATCAGGAAGTGCTTCGGGAGGAATAGATTATGGAACGGGAAAATTAACATTTTATGCTACAGCCTACACTTGGTTACAGGAGCTGAATATTAACAATCAAAGCAGTTACATGGATACACTTAGCTCAAGGTCAATGGCCGGTACAGGAAGGTTTAAAATATCATCCAGTTCTGTTAATACAGGCATGGATTTTTATATAAATGACAGGAACAACCTTAACCTTAACCTTAACTTCCGGCCTGTTGTAAATGAATCAAACGTACCATCAACAGGAAGTACTGATTCACTTAAAAATAAAGTTTCTTATTTTATTTTGTCATCAAATCAGATAGCGCATAGTCAAACGTTAAGTGACGAGGGCACTGCTTCTCTGTTTTATAAAAGGTCCTATAAAAAACCAATAAAGGAACTAACCGCTGAGTCCCGTTTCTACAGGTTTCATTCCAATGTTGAAAGTTATTTATCAGATACCCTTTCCACTAACGGATATTCAATGTCATTTGGAAATAACAACAATACTTATAACGACCGGAGCGCATACACATTCAAAGTGGATTACGTGCAACCTATTGGGATATCCGCAAGGATTGAAACCGGCTACCAGTTTTATGATCAGTTTATAACAATAAATTTCAACCAGTCATTTACTTATAGCTATTCCCAGGGAACGCAATTCTACAAATCAGGTTCGTTATTTACATATAATGAAGTGAGGAATGCAGCATACGCCGGGTTTATTGAAAATATCAATAAATGGAGTTTCCAGGCTACCCTTCGTGTTGAAAACAGTATTATTAACATGAAGGATACCAGTGGTTCATTTGGATATACATCTTTTTTACCAAATGTCAATTTACAGTATAAATTTTCTTCAAAACAAAATGTAAAACTCAACTATAACCGCCGTATTGTGCGTCCGGCGATAGGGGACATGAATCCAAACACTATAATATCCCAATATAGTGAGTCAAAAGGTAACCCTGCACTTAAACCGGAATATTATGATAAGTTTCAACTTACATACACATTGAATTTTGGCAAGAATTATCTCTCTCCCAATGTTTATTACACAATTATAACCGATAAAAAAAGTACTGAAATGACTTTTCTATCGCCTGGTTCAGGATTTTTTCTTACACAGCCAAAGAACCTGCTGACAGGTTACGAAGAAGGTTTTGGAATTAATGGAATGCTATTGTTTTTTAATATAAATGCAAGGTTTTACCAGGGGCATTATAATGCTGTAAATAACCTTCCAATACCGATACCTGCCAAAAATTATTCTTCATTTGCTCTTAATAGTTATGTCTTTGCACCTCTACCCTGGAAAATAAATGCATTTGCATTTATTAATTACAATGGTCCAAGCATTAATGCTTATAGCCGAACCACAAGTACTCCCTTTTATGGTATTGGAGCTCAAAAAATTGCAGGTAATCATACAATTGGTATTTTTTACCTTATGCCTTTTCGCAATAACATAACAATGTCGAATACAACTACAAATACACCTGCCAGCAGCACGAGCATGGCAACCTGGTCGCAAAACAGTTCAGGCTTTAATGTTTCAAATTTTATTATGGTGTCGTATACATATAAGTTCAATAAGGGTAAAACTGTAAAGAAAATTGTTCATAAGGAAGAAGGTGAAAGTGATACTAAAACGGAGGGTGTAGGTGGGAAGTAGAAAGTTGAAAGATAAAAGATTAAAGAGGTAAGAAAACAGAGGTAAGAAAACAGAGGTCAGAAGACAGATTAAAGATGATTTGCGAATCGCGATTGGCGATTTTCGATTTAGGATTTAACAAACATATAATATGATAGTTATAGTTAAATCTTACAGTAATTGTCATAGTTAGTACTACGTATCCACCCGACCAACCCCATCTTACACCAATAAATTTTTATCTATAAATTGCGGTAGCAGATATTTGAGCTGAGATTTTTTGGTATCGTTAATATTTCTGATCACATATTCCAGCCATTTTTGAGGATTGATACCATGTTTTTTGCAGGTTCCAAAGAAGCTATAAAACATAGCTATATTTTCGGCTCCATGGTGCGATCCGGCGAACATATAATTTTTCCTCCCCAAAGCCAGAGCTCTAATAGAGTTTTCGATTAAGTTATTGTCTATCTCCAAGTTACCATCTTTAAGATAATTCATCAACGTATCCCAACGGTTTATACAATAATCAAATGCTTTGCCTATGGGACTTTTGGGTAATACTTTGTCCCTGTTAGCTGCTATAAACTTACTCATTTCGTTTAATATGGGCAATGATTTATCCAGCCTCAAAGCATGCCGCATTTGGGCCGATAACCCATCTTCACGTGCAGTTCTCTCAATAGAATATAACTTTTGAATCAATATCATAACAGTGGATGCCCTTTCCTTATCGTTTTCCAGGGCTCTCTCTACCATCCGCCTGGCATGTGCCATGCAACCAAGATGTGTTACACCCTCGTTTCGTGCAAAGTGTTCGTAAACGGCATACCCATCTGTTTGTAAATATCCTTTATAAGTCGCTAGATTTTTTAATGGGGCATCCAGTCCCCTTCCTTTGTGATAATCGAAAAATACCGCATTTTGCATTGGTGCATTGTACACCCACATATATCCCTGATGGGTGGCTCCCGGTTTATCACGATCCAGAACTTTTATAGGGCTTTCGTCTACTTGCAAATAAGGGTTTTCTAAAACGTAAGCCTTATGAACTGTATATAGTAGACGAATATGATTGGATGTCAAGCTAACCCATGAATCCATTGTGGAGGCAGGAACATGAACACCCTCTTGTTTAAACATTTGTATTTTCCTGTGTAGTGGTATGTGATATACAAATTTATCTACCGTGATATTGGAAAGCAAACCCGGTCCGGCCATACATTTTGGAATGGGTCGATTCAAAGGGGCGATGACCTGTCTTTGAGCACCTGTTTCATCTTCTTTAGTGATATAAACGCCACGTATATAATCAATTCTCTTTAATCTTCCAGGAATATATTCTAATTCAGAGGTGATTTGCTCGCCTATTTTATCCATACCTGAAACATCCTCTGTTGGTTCCAGCAGTACCTTTTCTACTGGTATATGGGATGGTATTTCAAAACGTCCAGGGTGTGGCTTGGAAGGTTTTGTCCGTTCATAGCTAATTTGTTGCTTGTCAGCTTCTATTACCGCTTCTATCTTTTCATCCCCAAATTCAAAAGGGATCGTTAGCTGGTCTGGATGCTCATTCGATTCAAAACGCTCCCGTTTGGAACCAAAGAGCATCCTTTGAAACTGGGCTATTTGAAATTTCTGATCTTCTATCGTAATATTCTGATCCTCTATTGTTACATTCTGATCCTCTATTGTTACATTCTGATCCTCTATTGTTACATTCTGATCCTCTATTGTTACATTCTGATCCTCTATTGTTACATTCTGATCCTCTATTGTTACATTCTGATCTTCTATAGTTGAAGTTAGTTTTGTGATTTCAGCAGCAAGATTAGAAATTGCCAATTCTTTTTGAGCAAGATTTTCCAAAAGAAAAAGTTTTTCTTTTAAAAATTCATGAGGTATATTTTGCTCTGTTTGCATAGCATAAATATAGCCAAAAGTATTGATTTCATTAACGTTTTAATGGATTATTTTTCTTTAAAATAGCCTGATTTTTTGATCGTTGATTTAATAAAACACCCCTGAAAAAAATCCTTTTTTGAAGCTGTTAAATCTCTTCTGTTTTAATTTTTCGGTATATGGGTTAATGGGCTGGTAAGGTATCATGCAACCATCCGTAATGCTTGTAAAATAAAGGATTTTTATTACATCACCATATGTATTATGTATATATACTTGCGGTTTCTATAAAAAATCTTATATCAAAACACTTTTAAGCTCCTTTTTTTAACAAATATCGTTTACGCATTGTCACATTCTTCAACGATAACCCTTCTATAATCATGACAAGTTTTGACCAATCAAGGCTACCTTCGGTAATTACCGGAATTTCAAAGTTGCCTCTTTCCAACCTTTTCCAGTAAAGTACAAAACCTCCGTTTTCCCAATGAAGAAGTTTTACCTGGTTCCGGCGTCGGTTAAAAAAAACATACACTTCTCCACAGGTGGGATTACGTTCTAATTTGTTACGCACAATCCCGCATAAAGAATCAAAACCGCCACGCATATCCGTGGGGGATGAATATAAATAATATTGGTGGGTGGATGTCAGCGAAAACATAGTCCTTTACAGTAAACTGATCAGGGATCGCAACATTGGTAAATCCATTTCCTGATTTAATTTTACTCTTACTCCATTGGGATAGCTGATCTCGATTTCAATATTCTTTGCAATGGTTTGTTCAGGCTGTTTGGTCGGTGAGGATATAACGACCGGAATAAATTTCTCTTCGGTTTTTAATTCAGCTTCCCTGTATTTCTTGTGCCAATTGTAAAAGGTAGCTGAACTTACTCCGTGTTCTTTGCAATATAATTTCTTTACCATTCCGCTTTCGATGCAGGACTTTACAAATGCAAATTTTTCTTTCTCGCTTTTTCCCCTTAAATTGCTCCCCATGTTTTTATTTTTGGGGTAAAGTTACCAAGCTTGATTATGACCTCATATATGGGGTTGGTCGGGGGGATACGTTTGGAAAGTTATAAAGGATTAAATAAGTTAATGATTTACCATAACTAACTATTTAAAAAATCCATATTAAGTGAATAAATAATAAAGACTTATGAAAAAAATATACCAGATAATATTATTATCAATAATATTCATTAGTATAACCGATCAATTGTCGTTTAGTCAACCAACTATTCTTGATGTTAATAGCCAAACTACCGGAAATGTGTTGGATAAGGTTACGGAAGTAGTTACTTTGTCTCCCGGTTTTTCTTATACCGGACAAGGATCAAACTCATTCAAGGCAGAGATAGTACCTGCCGGAACAACGGCCTATAATTTCTCTGAACCAATCAGTTCAACGCCAACGATAAACACAAGCAATGCTGTAGGGTCGATTTCAGGCAGCTGGAGTGTGGGCTCTACCGGAGCGGCCATCTACACTATACCAATAAAGGTGCCCCCTGGAATAAATGGTGTGGTACCTAATCTTTCAATATGCTATAACAGTAATGCAGGTGAGGGCACAATGGGTCTAGGATGGGGTGTTTCAGGGTTATCCGGCATTACCAGAGTAGGATGTGATCTGTATCATGATGGATTAATAACAAGTGTAATGTTTTCTTCACCTCCTCCCCCACAATCAGATTATTGTAGGTTTGAATTAGATGGCCAGAGATTAATACCGGTTTTAGCAACGAACGGTGATATTGAATTTAGAACTGAAGTTGAAACGTATTCAAGAATTACTGCCTATGGAGGTACTGTGTATAACCCGCAATACTGGGTTGTACAAACAAAAGATGGAAGGACCTTGTATTACGGTTATACAACTGATTCAAGAATTTTAGCCCAGGGATCATCAACAGTAGTTTTGGCATGGAATGTTAATCAAATATCTGATGTTAGCGGGAATTATATAACGGCAACATATTATCAAAACAATACAACCGGCGAGTATTATCCCTCTACAATTAATTATACTGGCAACAGTAATGTCGAACCATTTAACACTATCCAATTTAATTATAAAACCAGAAATATACCTGTTACGAATTATATTTCAGGTTATGCAGTTACATTAAATTCCTATTTAAGCAATATTACTATTACAAATGGAGGGAATCAGGTAAGCGAGTATCAATTTACATATAATACTACTACTAATAATAGCTACAGATTGACCCAAATCACAGAAACCGGTGACAACAGTAATACATCAATTTCAAATACATTAAACTCAACTACTGTAACCTGGGGTACCGCCAATCCTTCAACTAACGTTCCTACAGGAACAACTTTTAAAAATGGTAATGGAATTAGTGCTGATGAAAATATTCGAATTCTGGGCGATTTTAATGGAGATGGTAAAATGGACTATGTAATTGTAAATAATGCAATGACAACATTAACATTATATACTTCAAATGGTGATGGAACATTTACAAATGCTACCCCTAACAATATAACTTTACCAACCGGAACAACTTATATTTTAAAAGGAGATTTTGATGGTGACGGGCTAGAGGATTTATTTGTAGCAGCTAATACTGGGAAAACATATGAACTTTATGTTCTCAGGTCGACAGGTACCGGGTTTACAACTATTGATTTAAATACTTCTGATGCTACTTCATCTACTCCAACATATTGGATTGGAGATTATGACGGTGATGGAATAGACGATTACATCGTTTTATATAGTGCAGGATCACCAACAAACAATTGTGTTATGCATAATATTAAAGGACTTACCACTACTCCTTCAACTCCTGTGTTAGCAGCAACTAATCTTACAGTTAGTAATTTTGTATATCCATCTGAACAAGGTGTGCTATATATGAAAGGTAATGGCAAGGCTGATATTATGATATGCCCAAATATATCAGGTTCGACCATGTTGGTATATGAGTATGGGAATGGATCAATAAACCAGATTTGTAGTTATTCAAGTTTCCCTTGCTGGCATCAAATTTTAATTGGTGATTTTAATGGAGATGAGAAATCAGATATCTACACAGTTGGTGGTGATGGTAGTTTTTCTGTATTTGTGTCTACCGGCACTACATTTAATAAAATAACTACAAATGTATTTAAAGGTATTGCTGATGTAGTGGTGCCAGAAGAAAGTTATCAATATTGGACTCAAAATTTTTATTATGTTGAAGATATTGATGGCGATGGAAAGAGTGATTTTATTGCTGTTGGAAATGGAGAAGAAAATGGGACTAATCCTCCAAATCCGGTAAAGTTTTTTATAGCTTATAGTAATGGATCGATTAACAGTAATACTGATCCATTTACTTTGAATACAATACAACCAGTTGGAAATGTAGATAATTATTCTTTCGATAACAATTATTTTACTTTTGGGGATTTCAATGGGGATGGGACTACTGATATTCTTTATGATAATGGATCAACGCCAATATATAATAATGATGATGTCTCAACGCCTTATAGTCAAATTTATAACATTAATAATGGGAAAGTTCAAAATTATATACAAACTGTTACCAATGGGTTTGGCTTAAATACAAATTTTACCTATTCACCAATAACAAATAATTCAATATATACAAAGGGTACAAGCGCTACTTATCCTGTTATGGATTACCAGGGACCAATGTATGTAGTTTCTTCCGTATCGGCTGATGATATTCCAGGAACGCCTGATGTAACCAATTTTACTTATAGCACTGGCCAAACACAACTACAGGGGAAAGGTTTTTTAGGCTTTCAACAAGTAAATTCTACCAACCCGGTTCATAATCTTTCAACAATGTCCATATATGGATATGACCAAACATATTTCCATGTCACATTAAATCAGAAAATTGTAAATTCAATTGTAAGTTCAGGGGTTACTAGTAATGCTAATCAAATTTCGCAGATTGATTACACTACAACACTATTAACAAACTCAAATACATATATATCATATGTGGGCAATGTAAGCCCCTTTTATCCCTATATAAGTAACGCTGTTTATTATAATTATTTAATTGAGTCCACTCCTATAAAAACAACTACAAGCTCTGTTGATAATGACGGCAATATTACATCTTCAAAAGATACATATGACGATGGCTCCTACAATACTATAACGTATTCATATTATTCAAGTGCAGGATCATGGATGCCGGTGCATCCTCAAAATGTTACAATAACAAAGGAATATGGTGTTCAACCAACATTTTCATTATCCACAATTAATACATATTATCCCACAACAGGATTGCTTAATACAACAGGGGTGTTAGTTCCAGGTACAACCAGTACTCTTCTAACCACTACTACTTACCTTTATAATACTAACGGGACACCCAATAATGTTACTACCACAGATGGCAATACCAGGCGGACAAATAGATTTGGATATGATGCGAATGGTATTTTTGTAACTGATAAATATAATGCCTTAAGCCAACACACACAATATACCTATGATGGTGCCACGGGAAATGTGCTTACTAAAACAGCTCCAAATGGCAATGTTACCAGTTATACATATGATAATTTCGGAAAACAAACAGGTAGCACATTGCCTACAGGACAAACAGTTGCGATTTCTTATAATTGGGCCACAGGGACACGTCCAACCAATTCATTATATTATATTAGTTCAACAAGCACAGGGTTACCTTCGGATACAGAATACTATGATGGCTTCGGGAGGGTTTTACGCTCACAAAAATCGGGTTTGTATGGCCAACAAATATATACTTCAATCGAATATAATGCAGCAGGACTGGTAATACAAAAGAGTTTGCCTTTTTTTTCAGGTCAGCAAGCACTTGCAAGAAATTATACGTATGATTATTATAATAGATTAATACTTGATGACGGGCCAAATGGTACAAATGCATATACTTATAATGGAAAGACAACTCAAACAGAAAACAGTAACGGGCTAATTACAAGTAAAACTGTTGATTCCCAAGGGAACCTCATGTCTTCTACAGATCCATTAGGTTCAGTGGTTTACACATATTATAGTGTAGGGAAACCAGCATCGATTGCAACAAATGGATCGAAAATTTCGATGACCTATGACGCATACGGCAATCAATTAACATTAACAGACCCTGATGCAGGGACTTCAACTTATACCTATGACAATTATAATGAAATAAGTACTCAAACTGACGCCAAAGGAAATCAATATACAATGTTATATGGTGTACTTGTGAGGGATTCATTAAGGATTAATACCAATGAAGGCATAACAAAATACAATTACGACCCAGCAGGCAACCCGGGACTTTTAAGTTCCGTAACATACCCGACTGGGAGTGATTCATACACTTATGATACTTATGGCAGGGTAATCACCAAAACTAAAACAATAATTGACAATTCCACTGCAAATACCTACAATTACAGTTACAGTTATGATGCGCAGAACCGGGTAATAAGTATGACCTATCCTTCCGGGTTTATAATAAATAATTCTTATGATCAGAAAGGAGGGAACCTGACCGAGGTTACTAATCCACAGAACCCTGAAGCTAGCCCGATTTGGGATGCAAAGACAGCAAATGCTTTTAATCAATTTACTCAATACCAGAGTGGAGATGGTTTAACGACTACAAAAACCTATAGTAATATTGGTCTCCTTTCAAACATAAATACCGGTATTACTACAAAAATAGGTTTGGTTCAAAACCTGAACTACAATATAGATCCGCTTTCAGGAAACTTATTGAGCCGTTCAAATACATTATTAAACCTTACTGAAACATTCACTTATGATAACCTCAACAGGTTAACAGGAGTGAATGGTCCGGCGTCACTGGAAATAACCTTTGATAAGACAGGTAATATTACCACAGGTACAAACGCCGGAACTTACACATATGGCAGTGGTCAACCACATGCGGTTATCCAGGTAACCAATCCTTTAAATTTAATATCATCCAATACTCAAAATATCCTATATACTCCTTTTAAAAAAGTAAGTTATATTGCTGATGGCCCCAGTACCCAAAGAGACAGCCTGCAATACACTTACGATGGTACCAGGCAGCGGTCAATTTCTAAATTATATATTAACAAAGCTATTCAAAAAAATACCTATTATTTTGACAATTATGAAGTTGAAACTATAGGAAGTAATACCCGTCAGCTTAATTATATTCCAGGGGGCGACGGCCTGGGCGCAATTTACGTAGAAAATAATGGTGCAGATACTATGTTTTATATACATACTGACCTGTTAGGCTCATACGATGTAATTACAAACGGGAACGGAGCAGTTGTACAAAGTTATAGTTTTGACGCCTGGGGACAGCGACGAAATCCAAAAACCTGGACATATAATAATATGCCTGCGCATTCGTTATTTTCAAGAGGTTACACTGGACATGAACATCTTGATGCATTCAACCTTATTAACATGAATGGTCGGGTTTATGATCCATTGCTGTGTAGGTTCCTAAGCCCTGATAATGATATACAGGCTCCGGATTATACTCAAAGCTTTAACAGATATGCCTATTGCCTCAATAACCCGTTTGCATATTCTGACCCAAGCGGTGAATCCTGGACCAGCTTTTGGAACAGCATTGGAAATTGGTTTGTACAACAATGGAAAAGTGGAAATATATCTTTTGGGTTTGGAGACTATGATATACCAATAGATGATTCTGGAACACCTGTATCTTCGACTGGATACCTGGATTGGGAACTTAGCAATGGCGGTAATTATGGTGGTAGTGGATCATACTCAATTACTACTGGTTATTCTAACGGAGGTGGTTATTCTAACGGTGGAGGAGGATCAGTAACCTTTAGTAATCAAGGTTCAAATCCAACAATAAATATTACCAATAGTGGTGGAGACAATAATCAACAATCATTAAGTGATGGGTCATATGGACCGATATCTATTTCACTTTCTGCTAACTATGGGCCGGTGACTGACATGTATCATATTCAGTTAGGTAATACTACTTCAATGATCGGAGGTATTTCTGGGGTCAATGACGTAAGTAGTGCTGGACTTAATTTTATTTCTGCCTACGAAGGTTACTCAGCAACTACTTATAATGATGTTGCAGGATTACCAACAATTGGATACGGACACCTAATAACAAGCGGCGAAAGTTTTGGTACTTTAAATAAACAAGCAGCAATACAGCTATTAAAAAATGATGCATCATTTGCTGTTAATGCACTTAATAAATATGTTAAAGTCCCACTAACTCAAAACCAATTTGATGCATTGACTAGTTTTACTTTTAATGTAGGAGCAGGTTCTTTATCGAAATCTTCTTTATTGAAAAATGTTAATGCAGGAAATAATCTTTCTATCAATAGGTCTTTTATGTTATGGAATAAAGCTAGAATTAATGGAGTGTTATCGCCTGTAAAAGGTCTAACTAATAGGCGACAAGCAGAATCTAATTTATTTTTATATGGGAATTATTAAAAACAATAAGTATATGAAAAAAATAATGTTAGTGAGTATTATTAGTATTTTGTTTGCTAATTTGTTTGGGCAAACTCAAATTGAAATGAATACTAAAGCTAAAACAGAATATGAAACTGTAGATAAGGAGTTAAATCAAGTTTATCAGAAACTATTACAAGATTATAAAAGTGATTCGGTCTTTATAAGAAATATGAAAGAAGCTCAAAGACAATGGGTTAAATTTAGAGATTCACAAGTAAAAATGAAATATCCTATTTACCCTAATGCTAACGAAAGTGTATTGCCTATGTGTAAATACTATTACTTGGAAGAACTTACTAGTAATAGAGTTAAAGAGCTAAAACAATGGACAGATGGCGTTGAAGAAGGAGATGTTTGTTCCGGTTCCATTAAGTTAAAAATTAAGTAAACTACAAAGCGATGTAACCAAATATGGGGTAATTTAAAAGAAAGTACAAAAAGTTCCGTAGTATGATTATTTTAAACGGCCGTTTAGTTTCGTTAATAAATGTATGTTATAAAAATATGTTATATAATTTTCAATTTAATTATACCATAGCATTATAGTTTGTCCAGTTGTTATCGTTAAAAAGTATCCATCCGGGTATGTACATAACTGATTGTTTACATTTGAATGCTAATATTGGATTACACAAAACCCATTTGGTCTTAATACTTTAAATGCAAACCTTGAATTGACTTGGCTTAATACTGTTGAATAAGTATCACCAGGCTTTAAATCAGGCAATGATATTTCAATTTGTTTATTGTCAATAGTATTGAATTGGATTTTATAAGAACGCAATATATAATCCGGAATGCTTTCCTTTACATTAATTTCTATTTTTGCATCGGATTTGCCCAATCTTTCAACTTTAGTAATATCAACAGGTGAGGCAATTTGTTTTAAAACATAATAGGATGGTTTCGGTGCCAAGTAAATATCTGTTAAACCATGCCTTCGTATTTTGAATTTGCCAATTCCTTCTTCACCCATTTGTGTGCGGTAATCATTTAAACAAAAATAGATATACCCGATAACAAAGGGCTGTTTTGCCCATTCCTTAGTGTGGAATAGCATTTCATCAATTCTTCGTGCATCACCACCTGGGAAAACAGGCTCACATAATCCATGTTCTGTAATAAGCAAAGGTCTATTGCCTATTACTCCTTTAATTATATCAAATTTTCCCGGAATCTCATTTCGACTCTTACCATGCCATGTACCCATATATTCATTCCATGTCGGAATATCACATATAAGTGACTCATCATCCTTTTGTCTTACCCAGATTTCGTTTGACACTACAGTAACAAAACGTGTAGAATCTAAACCTTTAGTAAAATTACGAAGTTTTACAAAAATGCTTTTGTCTGTATTGCCATATACCTCGTTACTCAATCCCCATGCAAAAATACAAGGATGATTATAATGGGCTTCAATATTGCCTTCTAATTGTTTATATGCAGTGTTCATAAGTTCGGCCGATAAATTTCCAGGGTTCTGCCACCAGGGCATTTCTTCCTGAACAAGTATGCCATATTCATCCATCAAACTTAACATATAATCATCTTGCTGCCAATGAAACCGTGTGATACAAATATTCAGGTCTTTCATTGTACGAACCACTGAATCCATATAACTGAATGTTTCAGCAGCTCCATAATTTGGGTTACTGGATGGCATATACTCTAATCCGGGTAATCTGATATTTTCTCCGTTTAAGAAAAGTTTGTCATCCTTTATTTCCAGTTGTCTAAAACCAAAAGTGGAAATCTCATTATCTGAAATTCCATCCTGGGTGATGATATAAGTTTCGAGTTCATATAAATTAGGAAAATCAAAATGCCATGGTCTTATTTTTCCCAGATTAAATGAATTTGAAAATACTCCGTGAAGTGAGTATAATTTTGAAGTAATTGATTGAATTACTTTTCCTGATTTTTTTTCTTTAAAAACAAATTTAAATGTCGCATTTTTAATATTTTCCCCCCACAGTTTGAGAGAAACTGTCGCTTCACCTAGGCTGTCCCGTAAATTTAATTTAGGAGTTATATGGACATATCTTAATGAAGGATTTCCTGTAATTTCAATAGAAACTGGTCGAATTATTCCCCCATCATTTACCCAATCAAAAGATTTCTTATAAGGGAACATATTTTCGGAATATTCATTATTTACTTTAACTACAATTGTATTACTACTTTTGAAATTAACATATTTAGTTATATCTATCATAAATGGAGTAAACCCGGAGTTCAGATTTTCACCGGCCTTTTTCCCGTTGATATAAACTGTTGCATCGTGGTAAACGGCGTTAAATTTTAAGCGTATATTTTTGTTTTTCCATTCGTTAAGCAGAGTCAAATTTTTCTGATACCAACCTAATCCTGCATAATCCTCTATGCCGGATTCAATATTCCAGGTATGAGGTACTTTTACTTCGTGCGCACTTTGAAAAGGTATTCCATTCTGCCAATTTTCTTTCATTCCCTGATTTGTTGAATCAATAGCAAATCTCCAAATTCCAACAAGAGAAACTATTTGACGATTTTGACCTTTTATAAAAAATGAAACACAAATTAGCAAATTAACAAGTAGTAAACATTTTAATTTCATCATTAGTTACTTTTGTAAATATTATGTTCATAAGCAACATACCGCAATAAGTTGTTGTCGTTTTTTTTTATCAATTGGCAGCTATCTTTAAACGCCAAGTTGCTTGCATCTTAGGTGCTTTTCTAAAATATAACAGGTGTTTTATTGATGTATTTTTTAGAAAATATTTCATAGAACTCAAATTGGAACGATTAATATTTGCTTTTTTTTCAATCTCAAAACCCATTCTCCTAAAAAAGGCTTCGGCATCTTCAAAACTATCAAATTTATTATCTTCAATTTTATGTTGCTCAAAAAAATCATTTTTTTCTTTATTTTTTTTGAGATTGAGTTTTTCGTGTTGTTTTTTTTTATATATATCTGCTGTTATCCAATAACCACCTCTCTCCATTAATATTTTATGAATAATACTGCAAAGTTTTTCTTTCTCTTTTGTATCCAAATACATTAATAATCCTTCGTTAACAATTACAATTTCTCCAACTGGAAAACGATTTACTATTTCATGAAATTGTTCATCATCTAGGGCATTTAACGGTAATAATTCTAATGTACCTAATATATTAATAATTTCGTTTTTTAAAGTAGGTATAAAATCCACTTTCATTTTTATAATATCAGGTAAATCGGTATCAATGTAATGAAATCCCTTCTGTTTTGCAGTCTCTAAACCGCGAAAAGAAAACCCTGAAGACAATTCTAAAATATTTTTTATTGCTAAATCTTTCAATAATTGATCAATACTCCAGTACCTATTTTCAAAATGCATTATTCTTGCCCAAAATGTCATATCCTTTTTAGCAAAGTCAGGATTATATTTTTCCGGATAATTTATCAATTCAGCTGTTTGTCTGGCAAAAGGAATATTCGTATACCCTTTCATTAACAATAATGATTTAGCAGATGGACTAATTGTATTGAAATTACGATTAGCTAAATTTATTTGTTCCTTGTTATTCATTTTGTATGATTACTGTCTAAGTTAATTTGAATTTTTACTAAATGTAAAGAAAGAAGTGTTAT